>CAVWTI010000046.1:0-10209 GCA_963757855.1 uncultured Gemmatimonadales bacterium | reverse complement strand
TGGTGGGGACGCGTGTGTTGAGCGCGCTGGCGCCGGCGACATTGCCGAGGCTCGATCAGGTGTGCGTGGATGGGCGGGTGGTGGCGTTCTGCGTAGTGAGCTCGCTTGCGACCGTGCTCATTTTCGGGGTGCTGCCGGCGTGGTATACCTCGGGTGGCAGTCTGGCGGACGCGCTCAAGGCGGGCGGTCGCACTAGCGGTTCGGCGCGGCATCGCCGGATGCAGAGCGGGCTGGTGATTCTGCAGGTGGTGGTGGCGCTGGTGCTGCTCACCGGCGCGGGGCTCATGGCGGAGAGCTTCGAGCGGTTCCGGCTGACGGACGCGGGGTTTCGGGCGGAGGGCGTGCTGACGGCGCGCATCTCGTTGCCGGACGATCGGTACTCGACGCCGGAGAAGGCGACCGCGTATGCGACCAATGCGGTGGCGAAGCTGGCGGCGTTGCCGGAGGTGCGGAGCGCGGCGATCACCTCGTTGCTGCCGAGTGGGGGTGGTGTGGCGGGCATGCTGCGGTTCCCGTTCCACGTGATTGGCGATCCTGTGCCGGATCCGACCGAGGAGCCGGACGCGCGGCCGGCTACGTGACGCCTGATTTTTTGCGGACGATGGGGATCGCGCTCAAGCGCGGCCGGACATTGCAGCCATCGGACGATCGCCGGGGGCGGAACGTGGTGGTGGTGGATGAGCGGTTCGTGCGGGAGTACTTCGGGAGCCGGGATCCGATAGGCCGGCAGCTCCTGATCATCGGGCCGGACAGCGGGATGGTGGAGATCGTGGGGGTGGTGGCGCAGGTGAAGCAGGGCGGGCTGATCGCGGACGACATTCCGTGGATTTATTTCCCGTTGGCGCAGGCGCCGACGACGTTCGATTTCGGGCAGGGGATGGCGGTGGTGGTGCGGGCGGTGGGCGATCCGGAGGCGGTGACGGCGGGCGTGCGGCGGGTGATTCAGGGCGTTGATGCGTCGGTGCCGTTCTATGACGTGCGGACAATGGAGGCGCGAGTGGCAGAGCAGGTGGGGACGCCGCGGTTCTCGACGTTTCTGGCGTCGCTGTTTGCGGTCGTCGCGCTGGTGTTGGGGGCGATCGGGATCTACAGCGTGATGATGTATGCGGTGAGCCAGCGCCAGCGGGAGATTGGGGTGCGGCTGGCGTTGGGGGCGGGGAGGGGAAGAGTTATGCGGGATGTGTTGTGGCGGGCGTTGTCGCTGGCGGGGACGGGGATCGCGATTGGTGCGGTGGTGGCGTGGGGGGTGACGCGGGCGCTCGCGAGTTTGTTCGTCGGCGTGAGCCCGCACGATCCCATCATTTTCGTTGGGGCGGCGGGCGCGTTTGCGGTGGTGGCGTTGGCGGCGGCGAGCGTGCCGGCGTGGCGGACGACGCGGGTGAATCCGGTGGAGGCGTTGGCGGCGAATTAGGGACTAGCGATTAGTCGAGGTGCGGAGCGAGCCTCGTGCGGCGGCGCAGCCGAAGAGCGCGCCAATGGCGGCCATGGCGGGGAAATCGGACATTGGGACCACCGCGATACTGCCGGTTGCGCCGACATCCAGGATGATCATGCCTGGGCCGCGCCGGCGATCGCGAACGTCACGTAGGTGCCGACCGGGGTGCGGCGCAGCGGTTTGGTGCCGCCGAGGAATGCTCCGGCGACGGCGAATCCGCCAATGTAGAACTCGATGGCGCGGATGTCACCGGTGTTGGGCATCGTGACGTGCCGTCCGAGGACGTTCTTAGCCAGCGCGGTGCCGAGTCCTGCGGCGGTAATGACCGCACCCAGCGCGGCGCCGAGGAGCGCGCCGAGAAGGAGGTTCACAACCAGGGAGCTAGCCCGATCCTCGGCTCGTTGTGACGCCGCACTGAGAGGCCGCGGCAGCGGAGCCAGACGAGGATGCGCTCGGCGAACGACCTGGGTGTGGGCATCACGCGGTTTGGGTCAGGAGCGAGTCCAGCAGGTGTGGCAGGCTGCTCAATGTGTTCGAGGAGGTGGGCTGGGTGGGCTGCCTCCAGGACCTGGCGCGAGTAGAAGCCCCAGACTGCGGCGACCGAGATGACGCCCGCGGCGTTGCCGGAGCGGATGTCGTAGGGGGAGTCGCCGACAAACACCGCGCCTGCGACTGGGGCGTGGAGCTGCTCCAGTGCGAATAGCACCGGCTCCGGTGCGGGCTTGTGCTTGGTCGTTGATTCCTGTCCGACGATGGAAGCGAAATACGGGGCGAGGCCGACATAGTCGACCGTGCGGATCGCCATCTCGTTGGACTTGGACGTGACGACCGCCATCGGGTGGCCGCGTTCGTGGAGAGTGCGCAGGGTATCGACGACGCCCGAGTAGGCATGCGTCAGGCGGTCCAAATTGGCCCGCTGGTAGCTACGGTAGGATTGCTCCAGTGCCGTGACGTCCGCTTCATCGGTCGCGTAGGGGCGGAGCTGCGACGCGAGTGGGGTGCCGATGCCGGAGATCCATTCCTCGTCGGTGGGAACGCGGCCGGTGCGGCCCTTGAATGCGTGGCGCACCGATTCCAGCAGCAGCGTGATCGTGTCGACGAGGGTCCCGTCGAGATCGAAGAGTATGGCGTGCGGCGGGGAGACGGGCATCGGGATCAGAAACTAACGCGCACGCCGTCCCGCGCTATGTCTTCGCGCTGAAAGAGAATGAGTGCGGTCACGACGATGCTTGCTGAGCTGTTATGGATGTCGCCATGCGAGGCCGGAGCTGGATGTGAACCGCCGGTATCAAGAGGTCCGTAGCTTTCTCCGAATGCGGCGACTGCCAACAGCCATGCGCGATCCGACATCTGGCCGTCCGCGAGCTCGCCCAATACCCACTCCGCTCCTGCGCCGCAGCGCGTGATCGCGGCATGGCGCGCACGGCGGATGAGTGCCGAGAGCCGAGGGCGGAGATGAGGGGGCGCCTGGCGCGCGATCGTGGCGATCCGTGCGAGCACCCGGCGCCTGGCGCTGGTGCCACCAACGAGCAATCCCGCATCGTCTGCGGCTCGCCGCCTGCCCGACCATTCACTGATTGCGAGAATCGCGGCGCGGCACGCCGATTCGTCCATCGGCACCGGGCGACCCTCCGCCAGCGACACCGCGCGCGCGACCGCCTCAGGCGAGTCGGTGACCGCTTCACTCGCGGACGTGAGCAGCAAGGGACGTCCATCACGGACGCACGCCGCCAGCCATCCAGGCGAGTCCGCTCGCACCGCGGCACAGACGACGCCGGTGGATTCGCGAACCGAGTTCAAGCTGTCGCCGCTCTCGAGTCGCCATCGGCGCACGACCGCGCGGGCGGCCGCGATGTGCTCCGGCGGACCCGGCCTGACGTCCGCTGCGGCAGGATTTCCGGGGGCGACGTCACCTGGCAGGATCGACCCTGTCACGCCGATCGCGCGACCCGCGGCGTCGAGCTTCGCCCGCAGGCGGCGTTCGACGCCAAGCATGGTCTCTGCCGATACAGGCGGGGCGAATGCGTACACATGGACGCGGTGATGGATCGAGCCGAGTCTGGCGATGCGACCGACGCGCTGTGCGAGCCGGGCTGGCGTCCACGGCATATCCAGATGGATCACGACGGACGCCTCCTGCAGGTTCACACCCTCGCTCAGCAGATCCGTCGTGAGCAGCAGTCGATACGCTCGGCCTCGCGCGTTGGAGCGCACACCGGTCTCGACGCGGCAGGCGCGAATTGGGCCATCACCGCGCCGCGACTCATGCGTCCGTTGGCGATGACGGCTCCGCCTGCGCTCAGGACGCACGCACGTTCGTGGGGGGCGAGATGCCGGTATAGGGCGCGCACGGTGTCTTCGAATGCCGCGAACGCCACCACCTTTGTCTGGGGGTGTGCGCGCATCACTCGTCGGATATGATCCGCGCGCTCGGTGTCCGGATCCGGCGTTGCGTTCAGGCGGGTGAGTAGGGCACGGACCGCCGCTTCGTGGATGCGGACGGATTCGAGTAACGGCGCACCGTCAGCCGAGGGTGGCACGAGGAACTCGGGAAATGCCAACTGCACGGCGCCTTGGCCGAGGCACCAGGCTCGCAGGTCCCGGTAGGAGGGATGCCCGGCCTGCAGCCAGGGCGGCGGTCATCGCGGTCGCGCGTGCGAGTCGCCGGCGGAGCGCTCCGCGCAGAGCACCGGCGCTCGACGCCCATTGGCGAATGAGCGCGAAGCTCACCAAGGCGCCGGCGTTGCCGCCATCGCGTGGTGGGACGGCGTCCGGTAGCGCGAGCAGCGCATCCAGCGTGTCGCGGTCGTCTCGCAATGTGAGGGGATGCGGGCCGTCGATTGCGGGTACGCGTGAGCCGGATGGTCTGGCCGCCTCGGACGTGGCGACCATCGCGGATTGTCGCCGGACTACGCACCGCGCGCGCTCGTCATCGGTGAGCGATCGCGCCCGTGCGCCGAGGAACAATTCCAGAATGGCTATGAGGTCTTCGGCGCGGTTGTGAATTGGTGTGGCCGAGAGCAGCAGAATCCGCACACCCGCGGAGAGCCGCGCGAGCGCGCGGTAGCGTCGTGTTGCGGGATTTCGGAAGTGATGGGCCTCATTGACAATGATGAGATCCCATCCCCCTTCGACTCTCGGTGCGGACTCGCCGCGACTCAGGGCTTCGACGGACCACATCGTCACACGCACGCCCGCGCGGGCGGCGGCTTGCATCCACATGCTGCGGAGACCCATTGGCGCGACAACGAGTGGACGGCGTGCTTCACTGGCGAGGGCGAGAGCGACGAAAGTCTTCCCGAGGCCGACCTCATCCGCGAGCAGCGCGCCGCCGAATTCCGTGAGCAGGGTGCGAATCTCGCGTACGGCCACTAGCTGGTGCGGCTCGAGGGAAATGGCACCCAACTGCGCCTGTGTCTGATCGGGGCCTTCGAGCCAGCATCCAGCGACTGCGGCGCGAGCCGCGGCCGCATCGACCACCTGCAGCGTCATACCTCTGGCCACGACAACAGGGGCGCGAGCGCCGCGGCTGAAAGGTCATAGGCAGCCGCTACGGCCTCGGACAGTTCATGCCGGTCAGGAGCGCTTCCACCCGCGACGCGTTCGCCGATGGCTCCCAGTACTGCGCGCGCGCGGGCCCATTTGGCCGGGAGTGGCAACAGGCCGACCGTCCACGCCAAGTAGCGGTGGAATCCACCGCGTGCCGGCTCGGCCAGCACATTCAGCCAGGCCGCGGCGATCGGACTATTGATGATGGCGCAGAGCGCGTGCGCATTGGTCTCGCTCGGGGCACGGACTGCGTAGCAACTATTGAGAGGGACGCTCCGGTCGCCGGCAGGAAGGACCGTGGCGCGAGACACCTGACCGAGGTCTGACCAGACCACGCGTGGCGATCTGGTGCTGGCACTATCGGTGCGGAACAGTGCCCACCAGAAGCCACGACCGTGCGTGTCGCTTCGAGCAGCGAGGCGATGGCGCCACGGAGCGAGCCATTGCGCGGCGGCGGGTGGTAGCGTGCGGATGGGCAGATCCGGGACGCCATCCGCGGCCTCGTGCGTCCACAGGATCCACTGCGGTGCGTGGGCGGGCCGCTGCGATCTCGGTGTGTACCAGCCCGGTATGGTCCGGCCGCGCACAACCGGCCGTAGCATCCATTGCTCAACGGTGCCGGTGCGTACCGCAGCGGGCGGGCCAATCGACCGAACCCGCGCGACGTCGTCATCCGGCGAATCGTGGGAATCGAGTGACACGAGAAATGCTGCATTGCATCCGCATTTGACGCCCAGCAGTGGCGGCCCGAACTCAGTCTCTGACAGCGGAACGCCGGCTGCGGCGACGGCGTCGAATGCCTTCCGAACATCGGGCGGGACCAACAGCCACGGGCTGCCCGCGGATGCGTCGAAGGGAAGGGCGGCCGGTCGCAATTTCCACCGGCGGACTCCGCCACGCGAATGGACTGCTGCCGCAATCGGAGGCCGCTCACCGATGCGGCGAATCATTGGCGTGCTCCCGGTGCAGGCGTCATGGTCGCGTCCCGCTCCGGTTGCGTAGATCCTTTGCTCGCCACGAGGAGCGACGGGTAGACGGCCGCGTCAAACGCCGGCCGAGCCGCCGACCAATCTTCGATCGATCGGAGGGACGTCTCACCTGCGAGGAGGCGCCGCACACCGCCACCGGCCAAGCACCGCCAGAGTTTTGCAGGCAGGAGCAGTGCGATCGTGCCGCCATCAGACGCCAACGACACCGCTCGCTCTACGAACAGCGCAGCGAGATCGACCTGGGCGCCGAAGGCGGCACTTCGGGGCCGAGGCACGCATCGCGGTATCCAGGCCGCATGGCGAGAGACCCGGAACTCGCGGGCGAGCCGAGTCCGGTCGGCTATGGGGACGGCGTGGGGCCGAACCCATGGCGGGTTGCCCAATACCACATCGAAGCCTCCGGCGGCGTCCGCGTCGGCAAAATGCGCCGCGAACATGAACGGCAGTGCCGCGCCATCGCGCAAAGCACGCAGTCGGGCGCGGAGCAGCCTGACCTTCACTCGGAGCTGACATCTCTGGGCGCGGTCGCCTGCGCCGCGACTGGTGGGCGCACCGAAGAGATCGCGACTTCGGGCGATCGCCAGCGCCTCGCGCCGTGCGTGGACCGTGGAGACCAACTCTCGCTCGACCGCGGCGATCGCCCGCAGGCGCTCGGTGCGATCGAGCACTGCGACCAACTGGCGCTTGCGCGGCCCGGTGGAGTGTGCGTAACGCTCGCGCAGCGACGCGAGGCGGCGTCCGGCACGGCTCGTCGCGGCTGGATCCGCAGATCGCGCTGATCCTCCGCGATCGCGGAATCCACCTCCGGCCAACGCGTCCCCGACCCGTACGTTGTGGTCGAGGTTTGGTAGCGGCGAGATGTTGGAGGGGTCACACTCCGATGTCTCGATCACCACCGAGAGCCAGAGCCGCAACTCGCAGAGCCATACGGCGATCGGATTGATGTCCACGCCGAAGATCGAGCGCGTCAGGACTGCGCGGCGCCGATCGCTCACCGGTCTCATATCCCCGGCGTGTGCAGCGATTGTGGCCAATGCCTCGAGTGAGTACACGAGGAAGGCGCCCGATCCGCATGCGGGGTCGATCACGCGCACCCGGCGGATGCGAGCGCGGACGGCATTGAGCGCCGTGGAGGGGAGTGCGGTGCCGGGCCCACCGCGTAGGAGCGCGTCGGCGTCGGCTGGTGAGAGGACTGGCGATGCCAGCATGTGCGCGAGCGCTTCTCGGCCGACTCGTTCGACCAGGGGCTGCGGCGTGTAGAACGCGCCGGTGACCTGGCGCTCGCGCGGTTCCATGAGCGATTCAAAGGCTTTGCCAAGCATCTCAGGATCGACGGCCGCCTCCGACCATGTCCGCCGGTCCTCGTGGGCCGTGAACCGGTACCGTTCCAGCACCTCGCCGAACAGCGCGCCGATCGCTTCATTGGAGAGTTCCGCGCGTGCGCGTTGCTCCAGCGGAGTCGGGGCGAAGAGGCCACCGTTCAGGAACGGGATCCGGCCGAACGCCTTGGCCCGGGGTGCACGCCGGCGGATCGGGGTGTTCAGCGTGCCGAAGAAGAGTGGGCGCAATACCCGGACGTAATAGCGCCCCGCTCCGCCGACGCATTCGGTGTAGGTGCGACCGAGGAAGCCGCGGTCGCCATCGAGCCAGCCTTTGGCTTCCAGGAAGGCGAGGAATAGCAGGCGAGATGTGCAGACCAGCGCGAGCGAGCGCCGGTTTGCGTCCGTGATGCGGCGGCCCGCGGGCACGACCATCGTGTCGCCGAGGCGGCCGACGGCGTGAACGAGTGCGTGATAGAAGCGCTGCGTCAGGGCGTCACGGCCCAGTATGGAGAGCCATCGCGAATGGGTGAGGGTGTCGTCCGAGCTGGCGGCGGCGGCCAGAGCGCACAGCGTTTCGGCGTCGCTGTCGACGATATCGTCGCGGTCGAGTGATAGGGCCGCGACTCGCGGCGGGATGCGATCGCCCGACCACGAGGCCAGGGCGAGTGGACGACCGGTGTCGTGACTCGACGCGATGCAGAGCCACGCGATATGCGGAGTGCGACGCGCCATCCGAGCGGCGAGTCGCGGCAGGACGTCGCGGAATGGCCCGCATCGAATGCCGGAGGCACAATCGATCAGTAGAGCGCGGAGACACCCCGCGCCGCGTGCTACCCGAACGGTGAGCCCGTCGGGGTCATTGCCGAGGATCCCGAGGCCCAGCCGTTCCTGGTCTAGCGGACTGAGAGCGTGCGGTGGACCGTCGCATCCGCAGGCGGCGGCGAGGCGGCCAAGGGCGTCGGGGTCGTCCGCTGCCAACAGCGTGGCGGCCGCGTGGAGCGTGAGCATGGCCCGAGGATGCCGGGCCAGCGTCGGGGCGGCGTCATCAGATCAACGCGGGGCGTGGCGAAAAACATCCGACGTCGGCCGATATCGTACCGTCTCACCGACCGTAGCTAGAGATTCAGGTGCACGGCAGTGGCGTTGACGAGATGCCATCTGCACGACACCTCCAGACGCGGGTGAGCGGCCGATCCTTCCCCGCACCAACGAGCGCCGGCTTTACTCTCAGTGGCACGCGAGGTGGAGCACAAACAAGCAACGAGCACGTGTGGCTTCACACATGTTCTCTCACCACGTCTACTTGAGGGCATGGCCCTCTATTGGAGCTCAGGAACACCGAAGGGCGCGCAGGGTCGGTTCTTTCAACGTTCTGCGTCTGCCCTTGTTTGCCATTCCTCGAGAGAAAGCACCAGTCTGACGTGACCAGGTCGGCTGCCGACCGGGAATTTCGTCTCGGGCCGAGTTACATGCGCGATGAATGGTGGTGTGTGCAATGCCAGGAACGCCACGAGTAGTGGCATTGTCGGGATAAGGTTCCGCTGCAACTCGTCATGGCGTCTACCGATCAGCATGAACAAGGCGAGCCCACTACGCATCGCCGCGTCACGCTGCAGAACAACCCGGCGAATTCGTTTGTCGTGGGAAATTGCGGTCCAACCGCGCGACGCCACATCCGGTAGCCAGACTTCGTCTGGAGTGGTCGGTCCGAAATGGTCATCGTGGCGTTCGACCCTGAAGCCCGCTGCACGCAATGCGTCCGGGATGCTCTTCCCTAGGTCGCGGTCTGTAAAGAAGATGGGCTCTGCGGCGTCGCTAAGCGGCGGCTTCGTAGAAGATTGCCTCTTCAAACTCGTCTTCCCCTAGTTCGTAGTCCGCGATGATTGCGGTCTTCTCCTCGCCGGCATCAAACCGTGACCGAATAACCAATGTCGACACACCGCGCCGTTCGATCATTGCGTTGCCGAAAGAGATGTAGGGAGAGACGAGTATGGGCCGCGCGTCTCGGGACATGTACCGAGGCACGGGGAAAAACTTCAGCCGGAGGTCTTGACCCAATTCAACACGGCGCAACGAATGCTCCAAGATGGATCGCATCGCCAATTGTTTCGAATTGGACAGATCAACGAGTTGAAAGTAGTAATCAAGGAATAGCTTGCCACCTGACGCCGTTAGGTTGGGATGGAGTAGCAAGCGATCTATGTTCTGGTCCTGTTTGGCGTTTTCCATCGCCACACGTACGGACTGCAGCTTCACTTCGTGCACCTCACGCAATGCGCGAAGGACGTTAACCTCCAAGATGTTGTTGAACGAAAGACGCGGGTCTTTTGGGTCCGGGAGCGTGACAACGGGTTCGTAACGACCGGGAATCCCTTTCTTGCTAGTAAAGGGCATACCGTGAACCCAAACGCCGACCGTGGACGCAGGCACTCCGGTCGCGCGACTTGCGTCAATGCGCGTGTACCTCGGCATTTCTGCCGGATCCACATCGCCATAGAGTTTGAAGCCCGACTTTTTGGCCTCATTCACCATGGAGAACTCCGCTCAAGAATCAGAATCACAGCCCTACCCTCATGATCGTCGTTAAGTATCGACGACGCAAGGTGTTGAAGCGAAGTCGATAAGCGAGGTGCAATCGGTGACCGGTCCTGCGCCGATCGGCGCCAACCGTATGGGAGCAAGGACCCCCTTCAGTGACTGGTCGCTGCGAAATGCCAAGGCCAAACTGACTGACCGCGCCAGGATGGTCCTTGGCGAAAAGCACGGCGGGCTCTGACTTGTGAGCATCACCGAAGAATGCCCCGTGTGCGCCGACCGGGTGTCATCAAATGAACGCGGGTGTATTGGAAAAAGACAGGCGCCGTCAGATCAGCGACGGTTGCTGTCGTCCACTGCCTCTTACTGGGCCGGTCGC
>CAVWTI010000045.1:0-11855 GCA_963757855.1 uncultured Gemmatimonadales bacterium | reverse complement strand
GGGATCTTGCCCTACGTATTGAGGCAGCTGGTGGGGGAGAAAGCGTAGCGCGTTAACGTGCATCAAGCGGCGGGGCCGCTTTCAAACGGCCCCTGCCGCGCTGGGCGGTGGGCCTCGGGATTTACGGGCTAGGGACTGGGACCAGCGGCGGGTCGCCGAACATTCACGCGACTTCTTCGGCCTCGTCGATGATTGTGCCGCCGCTGCTGCGGCGTTTGTGTTCGCGGCGGCGTTCCGCTGAGCTGCGGCGGCCGTGTTCAGCGGCCGCGAGGGTTTGCGCCGAGAGGGCGTTCACCGGGCACTGGTGAGATGAAGTCGCCGTCGGCGGGCGACCACTGCACGTCTCCCAGGGGCCGCGCCTTGTTCGAGGCATCGAGCAGCATCACCTCCGGGGCCAGCGCGACGCATTCCCGCAGCCGGTGCACTTCGCGCGATCCACTTCGATGCGCACCTGCCGGAAATTGGGGAAGATGCGGCCGCGCGGAGAGCGGATCACCGTCTCCCAATTGGAGAGCGCCTCGCGGGTGGCCCGGTAGCCCTCGGCGATCAGCGCCTCGGTGTCGGAGAAACTGAGCCACCCGACGTGTCCGATGCGGGGGCGGATGAGGAGCATCGGCGGGACCTTCCCATTCCGTCAGTGGCACGAGCTGCAGCGCGTGCATCATCGCCGTGGCGGCCCGCATGTAGATGGCGGCGAACCCCTGCGACAGGACATTTCCCGAGTGCGAGAGGTCGGTGCTGCCGACATCGACCGCGATGACGGCGTCGGCGTTCAGTCCCGCGATCTGGACCGGGAAATTGTCGATGGTCCCGCCGTCCATGCAGAGACGGGCGCCCACGGCTCCGGGCGGGAAGAATCCGGGCAGGGCGCACGAGGCGTACACCGCATCCGACCCCGGGACATTGCGGAGCCGGGTAGTCCCCATACCGTCTGCGTGGCGCGTTCGACATTGACCGTGTTGACGAACCCGCACTGGCAGCTTGTCGAACGTGCAGGCCGGGACATTGGCGTCGCACAGCGCGCGCAGCGGCTCGCCGGCGTAGATGGACGAGGCGCGGCGCCGCTCGAGCAGCATGCCGACGTGATTCAGCCGAAACAGATCCCGCCGCTGCAGGAGCGTGGCACGCTCGGCCATCGCCCATGTGGACGCGCCGGATGCGCGGGCGGCCGCGACGAGTGCGCCGATGCTCGTCCGGCGTAGGGGTGGCCCGGATCCCTGCTTCGTCCAGGGCCTGCAACACACCGATATGCGCGAAGCCTTTGAGGCCACCGCCGCCGAGGACCAGGGCTATGCGAGGAGTCACGTGGTGGGATGGTGGCGGCGGGGGTTGGCAGGTGCGGGCACGGGCACCGACGTCGCGAGGATCTCGACCGGGTGCACGATGCCATTCACGTGCGCCGAGAGGTGAAAGCGGCGCCGTTGGCGCCGGCCGGTAGTGTCCACCGCGTCCGGACGGCACCGGCGGCGTCGGTGGCCGTGTGCCGTCGGAGAGCGCGCCCGCACTGGGTTTCAGCATGATGCGCACGTTCGGGACCGCGTTGCCCGCGGCATCAGTGACGCGGAGCACGACTGGTTTGGCGAGTTCTTTTCCAGCTACGCCCTGCTGCCCGGATCCGCTGATCGCGGCGACGGCGGCGGCGGGGCCGGGGAGGGCAGTCGCGCGGAAGAAGACGGGTTTGACGAGCCGCCCATTCCCGATCGTGGCGCGGAGCCGCTGCACCTGTGCGGACGGACCGAGCACCCACGACGCAGTGGCATCGCCCGACGCATTGGTACGCGGGCCAGCAGGCGAGATCGTCCCGCTGTCTCGCGTTGTCCACGCCACCGGTACATTGGCGAGCGGCCTTCCGCTGGTGTCGGCCAGATGCACGACAACGCGATCGGCCAGCCGCGTGGCGACGGGAGCGGTCTGTCCGTCGGAGCCAGTCGTGGCCCGCGTGTTGGCGGCGACGGGTTCCGCTTCCGCGACGAGGACGGCGGCGCTGTCGAGGCCATTGATGCGGGCGATGAGGTGCTGTCGTCCGGGGAAGTCGCCGAGCCGCCAGGTGATGCGGGCTCGCCCGTCGGTATCCGCGGCGGCGGCGCCGGTGTTGCCGCGTGCTGCTGGTGCTCGATCTTCCGGAAGCGGACAAGCTGGCCCGCGAGCGCCCGCCCGCGCGGCCATGTGAGCCGGACCATCACGGGGGAGGGCAGCACCGACCCGGCCGCGCCGTCCTGAGCATTGCCTGGTGCTGCGACGGCGAGCGCGCCCGGAACCGGCACGATGGTGACCGGTACCTGCGCCGTCGCAGTGCCAACGCTCCACGAGACCGTTCGGCGCTGGCTGGCCGCGAGTCCGGTGATGCGGCCGTGCTCGTCGACGGCGACGACCGCGGAGTCGAGACTGCGCCAGGCGCCTGGTGGCGCCGGGATCACGTAGCCGCGGCGTCGGTAGTCCGGAGAGAGATTGTGCGGGCCGCATTTTCCGGCACCACGATGCTGCTGTCGTTGGCGAGGTGGGCGGCGGCGACGCGAGGCAGTACGACAATGCGCGATCGGGCGACGAGGTCGCCAACGGAGGCGACGATCGTCGCCACGCCGCGGCTTCTGGCGATAGCGATGCCCTCGGTGACCGTGGCAACGCTGGAGTCACTTGACGTCCAGGCAATCGTGGCGCCAACCAGGGCGGTGCCGTGCCGGTCGGTGACAGTGGCGGCCAGGTGGACAGTGTCGCCGATCGACGTCGCGGTGTCGGTGAGGGGCGCGAGGCCCATCCAGGTGGCGCCAAATGTTCCCACCGTCCGGCGGGTCGTAGATCCGTCCAGGCCAACGGTATGCACGTATCCGAGTACCGTCGCCAATGCGGCCAGACCGGTGGCGATTTTGGCGCCCAGACTGAACACGTGATGCACCCGCGTGGGTCGTGCCGCAGTGGTCCGCCGCATACGAGAGCAGACGCCCAGTGGAAGGGCATAGCAACCCCGCCAGCCGGCCCTGTGAGGCGCGGAACCGGCCGGCTGTTGGGACTAGGGCGGCGCGACAATCCCGGCCAGGGAAACGATAATAAATGACCGTTCATCTGATTATCATTTTGGCCCTGCCAGGCCGGCGACTGCAGGAAGAGAAACAGACCGTAGAGGCCTAGCGCCGCGCCGGCAATGGCGATGATGAGACCGGCGCTTCCGCCGATGATCAACCCCACGATCAATGCGGCCCCGCCGACGATCATGAGTGCACCGCCGGTGCCCAGGCCACCGTGATGATCGGCAGCGCGGGTTGCATTGGTGGTGGCGACATTGGCGTGGATGCCGGCCGTCGCCGCGACCATGCTTGGGCCGGCCGGGACGGCGGCTGGAGCCGCCGCATCCGATGCCGCGGGCACGGCGGCTGGCGCGGGTTGGGTGGCGGGCGACGCGGGCTCGATCTGAAACGCCGCGACAGGCGAGGTGCCCTGCGCGACGAGCAGGCGGGGGAGCGCGGCGAATGCTGTGGTGAGGATGAGACGGGACAAGACGCGCATTTGGCGACTCCTCAGGCGTTGCGGGAACTCACGAAATCGGGCTGGGGCCATGCGGCCACGTCAGCAGCGTCACCGCCAAGAGCAAGGACCGCGCTATAAATTCTCAATGCAAGATTGTGCCCTGTGCCAGCGGGCGGCCGTTTTTTGTCGTTTTTTTTTGCCTTTTTGGATGCTAAGATAGGCCGCATGACGTCCAGTCGGAATCCAGCGGCCCTGGTCGTTGTTTGGTGCAATGCCGCTCCTCGCGTTTGTCGGTGGTTGCGGTGCTGCCGCGGCTAATTTTAGCCCAGGCCCTTTTTTTTTTTTTTTTTTTTTTAGCCCTTTTAGCCCCTCTTTTTCGGGAGTTTTTTACGGTGGGAGAGATCGACTCGCATCTGCGCTTTTTGTCTTCTGACCTTCTCGAAGGCCGCGCCCCAGCGACACGAGGGGGGCGAGTTGGCGGCCGAATACATCGCGAGCACGCTGCAGAGTGAAGGAGTGGCAGCCCAGGCATGGGCGGCTCCTACTTCCAACCAGTGCCGATCAATGTCATCGCGGCAGATCGTCAGCACCTCCGGGCTGTCGCCACCGGGAAGGCGACGGCGACACTCCGTGATCCTGACGAATTGTCGTGTGGGCTGGATCGGCGACGCCAGAGAGTCACGCGGCCGGCGAGCTGGTATTCGTGGGGTACGGAGTCGCGGCGCCGAATACCACTGGGGATGATTTCAAAGGTGTGGATGTTCGCGGCAAGATCCTCCTCCTCTCGTCAACGATCCACCGCCGACGGCAGCCGAACCGGCTCTGTTTGGTGGCGGCGCGATGGCCTACTACGGTCGATGGACCTACAAGTTCGAAGAGGCGGAGCGTCGGGGCGCGGCCGGTGCGCTGGTCATCCACACGACCGAGCGGGCAGGGTACCCGTGGCACACCGTCGTTGGCTCGTGGGACAAGGAACAACGTGCGCTCCCGCGCGATCCGACGTTGCCGCCGCCGCTCGGCGTGCGAGGCTGGATCACCGAAGGTGCTGCCACAGCCCTCCTCGCTCAAGCTGGCCTGGATCTGGGCATGCTCCGCGCGCAGGCATCGACGCGATCGTTCCATCGAGTGTCGACGGGGATCGCGGTGGATATCGCGTTCTCGAACCGCGTCGATCATCTCCAGTCGATGAACGTCGTGGGTTTCGTGCCCGGCCGGGATCCGTCGGTTGCGCACGAGGCGGTGGTGTTCTCAGCGCACTGGGATCACCTCGGAATCGGACCCGCGGTGAACGGCGACTCGAGCTACAATGGCGCGGAAGACAACGCGTCGGGTGTCGCCGACGTGCTCGCGATGGCGAGAGTGGCCGCCGCTGCGCCGCGCGCGCGACGGTCCCTCATGTTCCTGTTCGTCACGGCGGAGGAATCCGGCCTCCTTGGCTCCGCCTATTTCGCGAGCCACCCGCCCCACTCCGTGGCCGATCTGATCGCGAACCTCAACATCGATGGTGGCGATCTGCTCGGACGGTTCCGCGACCTCGATGTCCTTGGAATGAACAAGAGCTCGCTCGGCCCGGCACTCACCCGTTATGCGGCGGGGCGTGGACTACGCATTGGACGGGAGGGGCAGCATCCGGAGCAGGGTCATTTCTATCGATCAGACCACTTCTCGTTTGCGAAGGCGGGCGTGCCCGCCCTGTCGATCGGCGCGGGTACCGATTTCGTGGGTCGCCCCGCGGACTGGGGGATGCAACAACAGGACGAGTACGTGGCCCGTCGATACCACCAACCGTCCGACGAGTATCGGCCTGACTTCGACCTGCGCGGCGCGGCCCAGCTCTCGGATTTCGTCCTAGGATTTGGGACAGTGCTTGCGAACGCGCCCGGTCTTCCAACTTGGAACGCCAGCGCCGAATTTCACCGGACGCGTTCAGCGCCGCCCGTGCCGTGACCTCGTGGGCGACGCATACGTCGCTTCTGCTCGCCCATGGGATAATCTGCGCGAGGGGCGCCGCTCCGTGTCGACCGCGGTGAACACATTCCCCGTGTGACGCGCGCAGCGTCTAGAATACATATGAGGGCCCCGGCGCGCGGGCATCAAAACATTCGTACACGTTCCACCAGGAGGGTCGGAGCCGGCGGCGACGTCGCGGCCTGTTGAACTCAGGCACGCTGGAATAGTACAATAGGATGTCCCCTCATGCGCTGGAGGATCCAGAGATATGCCAACCCCATTCCTGAGTTCCGAAGAGTATGACGAGCGCGCGCACCAGCTGTACAACGAGGGGCATACGACGAGGCGCTCGATGTCCTGCGCGAGGGACTCGCGCTCTATCCGAACGCGGTGGAGCTGCATGTCGGCGTCGGCTATGCTCGGCTGGCGCGCGAGGAGTATGCGTGGGCGCGCAGAGCTTCGAGGAGGCGCTGGTCCTCGATCCCGAGCACGAGGACGCGCTCGCGGGGCTCGGCGAGACGCTGCTCAAGTTCGGCCAGCATCCGGCGGCCTCAAGAACTTCCGCCGGATTCTCGAGCTCGGCTACCGCGACGACGTCGAGCTGATGCTGCAGGCGGGGCGGGCGCTGTTTCGCGAGGGGCTGATCGAGGCGGCGCGGGAGTTCTTCGACATCGCCGTGCAACAGGTGCCGGATTCCGCGGAGGCGGTGGCGTGCGTCGGGTACGCCCAGCATCGCATGGGCGACGATGACGCGGCGATCGCGACGCTGCGCCGGGCGCTGCAGCTCGATACCGATCACGCCGAGGCGCGCATCTATCTCGGCAACATCCTCTACGATCGCGGCGAGTACGAAGCGGCGTTGTACCATCTCGATCGCACGGCGCCCGACGATCACTGGGACGAGCTGGGGATCTGGCGGCTGGTCGAGCTGAAGAAAAGCGTCTACCGGCTGGCGACGACGATCCGGAGCTCGCCCGTGGGACGACCGACTGGCGGAGCTTGCGGGCGAGACGGACGACATCGACGACATGCTGGCGGAGATCGAGCAGAAGGCGGCCGACGAGGCGCAGAGCGAGGCCCGCAGCCAGCTCGAGCTGTTCGGCGCGCTGCTCACCGATCTGGCGAGCGAAGCGGGACACGGACTCGCACCGCGTCGTGCGCGACGGTCGGGAATATCGACGGCACCTGGGAGGACATCGTGCCCGACGATGCGCGATGCGAACGCCGACGTTTGCCGGCAGTTCGTTCGAGCGAGTTCATGCTGACCGAGGCGCGGCGCGGGTTGTCGGTCACGGGGGTGCAGATCCCGACGCACGACGCCGAGAGCTTCATCCGCGGCAGCGCCGACGCCGGATTGTTGCGCATCGTGCGGTGACCGCGGTGGGCGGCGCGTCGCGCGCTCCTGCCACCGAGTCTGTGTCCTTGGCCGCACGGTGCTGACGAGTAGGCTCGCCCGCCAGCGAGGAGTTCTCCGCGCCGTCCACCCGAACGGCCTCACCGTCCTGGTGCGGCGCGATCGCACCGCGCCCGCGGTGGCGATCGTGACGCATGTCCGGGCCGGCTATTTCGATGAGACCGACGACGTGGTCGGCATCGCGCACGTGCTCGAACACATGTACTTCAAGGGTACGCCGACGCGCGGCGTCGGCGAGATCGCGCGTGCCACCAAAGCGACGGGCGGCTATCTCAACGCGCACACGATCTACGATCACACGAGCTACTACACGGTTGTCCCGTCGGCGGGTTTCGCCGAGGCCCTGGCCATCCAGGCCGATGCCTATGCGAACTCGGCGATCGATGCTGACGAGCTCGCGAAAGAGATCGAAGTCATCGTCGCAGGAGGTGCGCCGCAAGGAGGATGCGCCGTCGGCGCTCGCGGCGGAGTCCTCTACGCGCTGCTGTATGACCAGCACCGCATGCGGCGGTGGCGGATGGGGCGGCCGATGCCTGCGCACGTTTACGCGCCCGGGTCGTCGGCTTCTACCGCAACTTCTACCAGCCCGGCAACACTATGCTCAGCATCGTGGGCGACGTCGATCTCGATGAGGTCCACCGCTCGTTCGAGGCGGAGTACGGTGGGCTGTCCAATGGACCTGTCTCTCGCTCGCCCGGGCCCCTCGCGGGTAGACTCGCATCGGGCGTCTCGATCTACCCACGGTACCGCGAGTGGAGCGGTGATATCGTCGGAGACGCAGGTCGTGCTCGGGTGGCGCACGGTACCGACCCTGCATACGGATACGCCGTTGCTCGATCTCGCGGCAATGGTCCTGGGTGCGGGTCGAGGGTCGCGCCTCTATCGCGGCGTGCGCGAACGGCGACTGGCATCAAGCGCTGCTTGTCCAACTACACGCCGACCGAGCTCGGCGTGTTCGTTGTGCACGCCGAGTGCCCCCGCGGACCGTGCGGGGCGGCGCGCGCGATCTGGGCCGAGCTCGCTGACTTCGTGAGCACGGCGTGGGGGAGCGGGAGCTGTTGCGCGCGCAGCGGCTGCTCGAGGCGCGCTGGGTGCGCCGGAGCGAATCCATGGAGGGCCAGGCGTCGTACCTGGCGGACTGGCAGGCGCTGGGCGATGCAGCCTCGGCGATCGGCTACCTCGAGCGTGCGCTGGCAGCGACGCCGGGTGAGGTCACGGATGCGGTCCGCCGGTACCTCGATCTCTCGGGCGTTCGCGATCGTGTAAGACTGTCTGTTGGCGAGTCCCGTCGTAGCCAGCGACGTCCGGCACGCTGCTCGCCCCGCAGGCTCCGTCCCCCGGATCCTCTCCGCGCAGCCGCCGCCTGTGGGCGGCGCGGATGCGGCGGGCGGTGCGGATGCGGCGGGTGTGCAGACACCGCCCGCGTGCGCGTGAGGCCGGGACGGGCGAAGTCGAGGGTGCGCGCGGTGACCGGATGTGGCCGGTGTCCGATCCTGGTCACTCACAAGCCTGGCGCGCAGATCGACGCATGCCGGCGTCCTCGCGCTCGGAGGAGCGCGCCGACGAGGCCACAGCGCGTGCCGGCGAGACAACGCTCATGGCGCGCACCGCGGTCAAAGGGGCGGGCCCCTGGACATCGCACACAACTTGTGGACGCCCGTCGAGATGCTGGGTGGCAACATCGGCCTTGAGCACCGGCAGCGAGAACACCGGCTGGTCCATCCTGGTTCCGGCCCGGTTCACGACGGAGGCTCTCGCAATTGCTGGGTGATGTTGTCGAGTGGCCTGTCGCTCGAGGAAGCTGTGCTGGAAACCGAGCCGGACGCTGGCGCTGGCTGAGTATGCACTGCTGCGTGATGACATGTACCGGTATCCGCTGCGGCTGGTGACGCAATCCGGCGTTCGGCATGCATCCGTACGGCGGGGGTGTACTGGGCACCGACGCGTCGCTGTAGCTATTACGCACGCGGACGTCCGCGGCTGGCATGCCGAGCGGGCGCTTCGCGGGGCGACGGTGATCGGCGTGGTGTTGTGCAGGATCCCGACGCGGTGGCCGGCGACATCATCGGCGCCTTCGCCTGCGCGCGCTCCCGGGGGCGTCGCCGCCATTGCACCGCCAACGTGGCCCTGGCCTGCCCCGAGGCGCGCATCCCAGCAGCGGGCCAAGGCCCAGACGGCGCTGGCGCTGGTGTTCCCGGGACCTGCGCGCGCGGCGACAGTGACCGGACGGCGCGGGCTTATCGGAACCGTGGCGAGCGGGCTTGGCGGACGTTCTTCGACGCTCTCTGCGACCGCCAGTCGCTGGCCTACACTGTTCGGGCGTTCGCGCTCGAGTGGACTACTGCTGGCATGTTCACCGGGTACATCGCGACCTCTCCGGCCAAGGAGGCGGTGGCCCGAGCGGGGCTACTGGCCGAGTTCGCGAAGCTGCGTGAATCCGGCGTTACCGCGGAGGAGCTGGCACAGGCGCAGACGTACGCGGTTGGCACGCATGCGATCTCGCGCCAGAGCGGCGCCGCGGTGCTGGGCGAAGTCATTGACGCCTGGATCTTCGGCAAGGGGCTCGAGGACCTGGATTTGTACGAGCGGCGGATTCGGGCGGTGACGACCGCGGATGTGCTGCGCGTGTCGCGTGCGTATTTCGATCCAGGGCGGGTGGCGGAAGGCGTGGTGCGGGGAGCGGGGGCGTAGGCCCCGTCCTAGTCGCTCGTCTTCGCTTCGCGGGTCGCGCGGATTACCATGTCGGTGGCGGGACGGAGCCGTCCGCTGGCGGCGCGGAGGCCGGTGATCATGTCGTAGTCGGCAGCGCCGGCGACGATCACGCCTTTGATCGCCGGGTGATTGGCGGCCCACGTCACCTCGCCCCAGACAGCCTGCGCCTGCGCGTCCTCGCCGTGCGCGGCGGGGTTGCCGCCGGCCGCGAAGATCCACTGCTCCTTCTGTGGCGATGGTTGGCGCTGCATCCATTGGTCGGCGATCCGCATGCGGGCGTCGAGGGACTCCGCCCCGCCGAACGTCGGAAAGAGGGTGAAGCCGACGGCGTCGATCGGTGAGACGGGAGCCGCAGCCCACTGATAGAGGGCGCTGTCGCGCGCGTCGAACGCTGCCACCGCGATGCCGGTCTTGATCCGCGGGTCCACGGCGTGGACGGCGCGCGCCGCGGCGGTGAGATACTTGACCCACGCCGACACGGGAAGCCTGCCGAGTGCGCGCGCGCCGCGTCCGTACGGCTCGTCGGCGAGGACGAGGTAGTCGGGATGCAGCTCGTGTGCGATGCGTTCGGCATTGGCGACGCGTGCGGCGCGGTAGGCGGGTGGATCCAGGTGGTAGGCGGCCTCGGCGTTGTCCGGGTACCCGAGGGTCACGATGAGGATCGTGCTATCGCGGCGCAGCGGATCGAAGACACGGGCCAGCGAGTCCAGGGTCTGGCGGTGTGCGCCCTCGGGATTCACGACGACGCTGACGATTTCGGCACCGGTCGTATCCAGGAGTGCGAGGTCATTCCGCAGATCCGGCGGCGCGGGCGGGGCATCGAGCGCTGGCAGCAGCCGGAGACCGATTGAGAAATCGCCACCCGATCGCGCCGGCAGCGTCCCCGTCGTGTAGCGACTGTAGCTGTGAACCGCGGCCGTCGCATAGGGGAGCCAGAGCGCGGTCGCGATGACCCAGGCGCATGCCTGGCCGGCGAGCACGAGACGTACGGGGCGGCTCACGCGCCAGCGGGGCGGGAACGCGGGGGCGACGAGTGGAACGAGGAGCGCGTACGGCGAGGCCAGCACCCAGGGACCCACCAAGGCGCCGAGTGCTGTTGTGTGCGCCGCGGCCAGCGCGAGGGCCCACGCCGGCGGCGATCCACCGCCTCCGCCCATGTAGCGCGTGGCGGCGACGGCCATGAGCAGCAGATCGTATGCGGCGATGGGCACGCCGATCCATGGCGACACGAGGCGGCGCATGGTGGCGTAGAGCGACTGGAGCACGAAGATCGCGACGGTGGCGGGCCAGATCCACGCGACGCCGGAGACCGACCGGCTGGTGAGGGTCGAACTCGTGGCTACCGCGATGACCAGTGCGGGGGCGATCAGGAGCGCGGCCAGACCGGATAGCGCAGCTATCTCGCGCGGAACGCCGCGCTGTTGCGCGATGTGTCCGGCGAGGAAAACGTCCCATGCCAGGACGACCGTCGCGAGCACGCCGAGGACGATCACCGCAACCAGGGAAGATCGTGAGCGGTCGTTGGTAACGGGGCACAACGACCCGGGGCGGCCGAAGCTAGACCGGGCCGTGCGCGCTGGCAAGCATGTGGCGGTCCGGGTAGCTTCGCGACGATGAGCATCGCATTACCGGGTGGGACGCGGCGTGCCGGCGCGCGCGCGACGCTCATCGTCGCCACTCTTGCGGCGTGTCTCGGGCCGGAACGGGCGTGGTCGCAGCCGGCCGGGCCGGCGACCGGATCGGAGAGCCGATCAGCGATGCAGCCGGAACTGCGTGCGGATTTCCTTGGCGCGCGAGTGGGGGCGATGCAGGTGGGTGTGGGCGTGGCCGGGACCGGCGGGGGAGTATCTGCGTCTGGGTGGCGACATTGGCGCGGGACTCGCGGGCGGCGGGCATGGTCCTTTCCTGAGCTCGCGTGCCGATTTCTATGGGCGCTTCCATCTCGACCCACGTGCCGAATCGCGGTGGGCGCCGTATTTGGTGGCGGGGGGCAGTTTCCGCGCCGATGCGGGAACCCGTGGCCGGTTGTACGCCCTTGCGGCGGTGGGGGCCGAGGGGCCTGCATCGCACCCGATTGTCCCAGCGGTCGAACTGGGATTCGGCGGCGGAGTGCGTGCCGGTGTCGTGCTCCGCCGCGGGATGGCGACCCGTCGCTAAGCGACGCGTCGCGGACTGCACTTCCTGCTGCTGACCCTGTGCTTACGCTGCGGTCGCGCTACTGGCTTCCGCGCCTTCGCCGCGCTTGGGCGGCTGCACGAAACGGTCGCCTAGTGTGCGGAGCTCAGCGAGCTGTGGGGCTGCGAGCTCGGGATACCGA
>CAVWTI010000044.1:0-13235 GCA_963757855.1 uncultured Gemmatimonadales bacterium | reverse complement strand
CGTTTGGCGACGCGGGCAGCTTCACGACGCAGGGCGGCGTACTCACTGTGTTCGCCATGGACAAGGCCGGCGGCGCCGCAGGTAAGTAGCACACGATTTGCCGGGGTCGCTAGTCGCGCGACCCCGGAACTCGTTCATTCACAGCGAGCACATTACGGCCGGGTGTCGCGGAGACCATCCCGCGGCACCCGGTCGGCTGTAGGTGGTGCAACTAGATTTCGTTGCAGGAGGCCGGATCATGGATGATCACGTATCGCACCGAGCCCGCGTGACTTTGCGGGCAACCGTCCGCGCCGCGGCCGCGATCAGCAGAGTTGGTCTGCTGGCGGCAGGCATGGCCGCCGCGATCGTGGTCGTCTCCGTGGGCCGGCTGGACGCGCAGCCGGCGGCGGGCGCGGCGGCGCATACGCGGCCTCCGCACACATTTCGGGTTTGCGCCGATCCGGACAACATGCCGGCCACGGACGACAAGCTTGAGGGTTTCGACGACAAGATCGCCGCGCTCATGGCGAAGGATCTCGGGGATTCGGTCACGTACAGCTGGTGGCCGACCCGCCGCGGCTTCATCCGCAACACGCTGTCCGCGTCGGACTGCGACGTCGTGTTCGGCGTGCCCAAAGGATACGATCTGGTTTTGCCGACGAAATCGTACTATCGGTCGGCGTACGTCGCGGTGACCCGGCGGGACCGCCACCTCAAGATTACGTCACTCGATGACACCGTGCTCAAGTCGCTCAAGATCGGCGTCACGCAGATCGGCGACAACTACACCAACACCCCACCGGCCCAGGCGCTCGGCTCTCGCGGCATGAACCAGAATGTCATCGGCTTCACGTCGTTCTACGACGCGGACCATCGCCCAAGCGACATCATCGATGCCGTGGCAAAGGGAACGATCGATGTGGCGCTCGCGTGGGGTCCGCTCGCCGGATATTACGCGAAGCATTCCGCGGTGCCGCTGGACGTGACGGTGTTGCCCGACACCGACCGAGCGACTGGCTTCCCCTTTGCGTATGAGCTGACGCTTGGCGTGCGCCACGCGGATCATGGCTTGAGAGACACCCTGAATGCTCTGATCGACCGCCACCGCGCGGACATTGAGGCCATTCTCCGGGATTACGCGGTACCGTTACTGCCGCTCACGACGGAGCCGGCGTCCCAGTAGGCGGCTGGCCGTCGCACGCGATGGGCCGAGGGTTGAGGCAGGAAGGAGAGTTCGATAGGCCGTTGGGCCGCGGGTCCTCATCAGTGTTGTACTGAAATGCCGCTCACGAATCGCCGGCGCGAGAGCTCGCGGCCGGGCGAGCAACCAGGAGACGCGAGAATCCGTATGCAACAGTCGAATTCGCCGGCGCGCCGGACCCCTGGACTTCCCCGCATTGTCATAGCGGGCGGCGCCGTTGTAGCTGTCGCGGTGTTCGCCGCTGCTGCCGCGCCACGTCCGCCGGCGTCACGCTCACCAGGTGTGGAAGCCATTGCCGCGGACACCGACCATCTGGCGGTCAACAACGTGGTCTATCAAGGCTGGAAGATGTTCGAAGTCTACTGCACCCGGTGTCACGGCGAAGACGCCGTGGGCAGCAGTTTCGCGCCCGCGTTGAGGAAATCTGTGGGCCCATCGGGGACGATCGATCACAAGGCGTTCTTCCAGACAGTGACGAACGGCCGTCCGGGGAAAGGCATGCCGACCTGGGGGAATCTGCTGTCGCCGGAGCAGAAAGAGGATATCTGGAACTACCTTCGGGCGCTTGCGGTCGGTGGTCTCGGCAACGGGCGGCCGCATCTGAAACCGGGTGCCCGGCGGGACTCGACGGTGCTGCCACCGAAGGTCGGGCAGGACACGACATGGCCCGGCCCTACATCCTGATTCGGAGCTCGTAAATGCGATGTCCTGTCGTAGCCGCACTCCTGATGATCGCGGCGGCGTGCACCTCGGATCACTCCGGCAACTCGGCGGCGACGTCCGCCGCCGATTCATCACCTGCGGCCGCGAGTACTACGGCCAGTACTCCGGTGGAGCATGGCACGCTGTTCGCCAGCAACGAGGGTGACAACACGCTGAGTGTCATCGATGCGGCAACTGACAGCGTCGTTGGCATAGTGCAGGCCGGGAACCGGCCACGAGGGATGGCGGTGAGTCCCGATGGCAAGACGCTCTACGTGGCGCTGGGCCGCGACAACGCCGTAGGCGTCGTGGATGTCGCCACACGCACGATGACGGACAAGATTCCCTGTGGGACCGATCCCGAACAGGTCGCCGTATCGCCCGACGGCAGCACCCTCTACGTGTCGAATGAAGAGATCGCAATGGCGACCGCGATCGACGTGGCGAACAAGAAAACGATTTTCACCGTACCGGTCGGCAAGGAGCCGGAGGGTGTGCTTGTCACGCCGGATGGCCAGAAAGTCTACGTGACGAACGAGAGTTCCAGCACCGTCACCGTGATCGACGCGAAGAGCGGTAAGCAACGCGCACAGTTCCCGGTCGGCGCGCGTCCGCGCTTCGTGGTGTTCGCCCGCGACGGCTCAAAGGCGGTGGTGACGTCGGAGCAGGGCGGTTCCGTCACGGTCGTCGACCTCCCCAAAGATGTGCCGCTCAAGACCGTACCAGTCGGCGACAGCACCAAGCCGACCGGCGTCGCCATCTCGCACGACGGGCTGACCGCGTATTTCGCCAACGGACGCGCGAACCGGGTCTCGATCTTCAGTATCGCGGCCATGATGGTGACCGATACCATTCCCGTCGGCCAGCGCCCCTGGGGCGTTGCACTCACGTCTGACGGCAACGTCCTGTACACCGCCGACGGCAGGTCCAATCAGCTGTCAGTCGTGGATGTCATCCACAAGCGCGTCGTCCGGACCATCAAGGTCGGCGAGCGGCCGTACGGCGTAGCGATCGTGGGCGGGTAGGGCGCGGCACGCCGGCACGTCCAACACGAACAAGGGGAGACCGCAGCTTACTGCTTGCTCTCCCCTTTGTCCTGGCGGCCCGCGACGACCTTGAGCGCGGCGAAGACCGCGGGATCGAGCAGCCTGCCGACGTAGAGGCGCAGGTGGCGCAGGGCCTCGTTGGTGCTCAGCGGGTCGCGATACGAGCGCCGGGAGGTCAGGGCGACAAAGGCGTCGGCCGCTGACAGAATACGGCCGCCGATCGAGATCGAGTTCCCTTCGACCGCGCGCGGGTATCCCGTGCCGTCAAAGTGCTCATGGTGATCGCGAACATATTCGAGCACCGGGCCGAGATGCTCCAATGGACTCAGAATCTCGAGGCCGATCCGTACGTGGTCCTGGACGTGGTCGTATTCGTCCGGGGTCAGGGCGCCCGGCTTGTGCAGGACGGTTTCCCTGGTACCGATCTTCCCCACGTCCGCGAGCCGCGCCGCGAGTCGCACCGCATCCACGATATCGGGCTCGAGGCCCATGGTCGTCGCGATGTCGGCGGCCAATGCCGCCATGCGCTGCGAGTGCCCGCGCAGGAACGTGTCCTTCGCCTCCATGGCCCGCACCAGCGCCTCGGCCATGCTCACGTTCATCGCGCGGAGCGCCGTCTTCTCATGCTCGAGTGCCGCGGTTCGCGCCGCAACGGCCTCGCGAATCGCGACGGTCGTGCGTTGCTGCGCCGCTTCGCGCTCGGAGAGCGCCCGCGCGACGGCGGCTTCGAGGACGGCCCGGTCGACCGGCTTGGTGAGGTAGTCCGATGCCCCGGCCCGCAGCGCCGTCGTCGCAGTGGCCGCGTCGTCTACGGCCGAGACCACGATCAGCGCGACTTCAGGATCGACCTCACGGGCGTGACGCATGACGGCGAACCCGTCGAGGCCCGGCATCCGCACATCGCAGAGCACGACAGAGAATTGCTCACGGCTCAACGCCGCGATCGCGTCCTCACCAGACGCCGCGGTATCGACCGAATAGTGGGCGTGGGTGAGAATGCCCGCGAACGCCCGGCGTACACCCTCTTCGTCGTCCACGACCAGCAATGGCAGCAGAGACTGGGGCGATGCGACGTCGACGGCCGGCGCGCGGCTCGGCTTGTGGCCATGAGCCGCACCATTCGTCGTTGGCGCGCGAGGGTGGCGAGTTTGAGTGGGCATGGGACGGACGGGTCCGCATTACAGGACGACTGACCGCCGAACCGGGGAACAGTTGGCCCCGTCACATGCCATGCTACGCCTGGGAGCGACCCTGCCCGGAGCGAGCACCTGAGGGCGGGCGGTTGCCTAGCTCTCGTCCCAGACCCGCGCTCCCGAATTGCTGAAGGGGCCCTCGTAGACGACCCCCGGCAGAGCGCCCGGCGCCGCGGCGCGCTGTGGCTGTAGCTCCGGCCGGTCGCGCATCGTGGAGGCCAGGGCCGCCGCCGAGGCCTCGTCGGGGGTTAGCGCATACACCGCGGGCCCCCAGGAGCTCTGTCCGACACCGGTTGCGCCTGCGGCGATGAGCGCCGCGATGAGTGCCGCCGGAGCCCCGGCCGAGAAGGGGCCTCCCTGGGCGGACGCAAACCAGCTCCCGTTGATCCGCTGGATTTCAGTGAGGGCGGGGGCGAATCCGCCGAAGTCGTGTTCCGCCAGCGCCGGCAGCAACGCCATCAGCGTCAGGTGCGAAACGTGCGCCGCCTCGGCAGCAGGCGGTGCCGGCAGTGACGAGAACGCTATGGTCTCGGCGTCGCCGCTGACACCGGGAGGCGCGGCGGGGATAATGAGCACACAGCGCCATTCGTGCGGGATCGGGATACGAGCGAGCAACGGCGCGGGCTGGTCGTTGCCCGGGCGCCGGCCGCCTTCGACGATGAACCCGCCGTGGGCGAACACATAGGTGCCGATCGCGGATCGGCGCGCCCTGCCAGTTGCCCGTGCCAGCTCGGCCGAATCGCGCGGCAGGTCGTACAGCTCGGCGATGGCGCGCGCCACAGCCAGGGCGATCTGCGTCCCTGACCCCAGGCCACGATGCGGAGGGATCGTGCGGTGCACGGTCACGCGTGCCGCCCCGCCGGCGATCCCGTACCGGATCAGGACGCGCCGCGCCGCGTCGTGAGCCGCGCCGATCAGCTCTTGCACCGCGTCATTGAGCTCGATCTGCGCACCGGCGTGCACGCTGAGCACCGGTGCGTGCACAGCAGACACGAGGACCGACGGGACAGGAACTGACGCGCCAATGCCGCCGAACCGGCGCCCGAACGACCCGCCGAGGTCGAGCATGCCGAAGTGGAGGCGGGCAGGGGCCTCCACGAAGACCTGTCTCGCTCGGTTCACCCGGCGCGCGGCTCCGGCGGATGCACGCGCGAGGTGCGGATGAAATCCGTGAGCAGCTCCATTGCTTCGAATTCCCGCGGCCCGGCGGTCTTGTTCACAATGATCTGCAACTTCGCAAGATCCGCCTCGATCTCGGCACGAGGGATCAGATGGAGCCGCGTCGACAGGATCGCGGTCTCGAGCACCGCATTCCGGGCGCGATTGAAACCGAGGAACTCCCGGCGCTTGCCGTGGTGGACGACGCGTGTTTCGATTCTCGACCGGGGCGGTGTCGCGTCGATGGACCGCACTTCGAGCTCGCGCCAGGAGCACGCGGCATTCGAGAACGACACCGCGGATCACCGTGGCGGAACCGGTGGGATATTGCGGGTTGGAGATCGCCGCCTGCGCGAACAGCAACACGTCGTCGGTGAGATTGATGACCGCCGCGCCCGTCGCCTGAATGTTGCGAAACGTCGTCGTCTTCGAGGAACGGCTTGACGACGATGACGTCGTCACCCCACTCGACGCCCATCGGCGCGACGTTGATGGCGCCCTGACCGTCGAGCGTCGTGATGATCGATTCAATGATCATGCGGCGCCGCCCATGTCATCGGCGATGGCGCCGGCCACCGCCAGCTGATAGGCCGCCCACACCTGACGCGTGATCGGCCCCGGCTGCCCGGATCCGACGGGCCGGTCGCCGACACGCGTGACGGGGACAATCTCCCGGAGTGAGCTGGTAAGAAAGACCTCGTCCGCTGTCCCGAGCACGTCGGGGGACAAGGGTGCCTCGCTCGCGGGAATCTGAGATGCCTCGAGGATTCCGAGCACGGCCTGCCGGGTGACACCGAGAAGGACACCGCATGACCGAGGCGGGGTGTGCACGACGCCGTTGGCAACCACGAACAGATTGCTCGACGTGCCTTCGCAGAGATGCCCGGCGGTGTCGAGCAGCAACGCGTCGTCGGCACCACCCGCTCTCGCCTCGATGAGCGCCATCACCGTGTCCGTGTAGGACAACGTCTTGAGGCCAGCTGTCGCAGCGTACTCGTTGCGGCGGCCCGTGGCGATGCGAATCGTGAGGCCAGCGGTGTAGAGCGCCGGCGGGAAAGCCGGAAGCCGCGCAATGAGCAGCACCGAGGTGGGGACGGCGCCGGACGGGACGGCGATGCCCGCGCCGATGCCGCGGCTGATGGTCAATCGCACCGACGCATTGGCGCGCGCGGCGCGGAGCGCGTGCGCCGCGGCGCTCACGGTCTGTTCCAGGTGCGGCGGTGGCGCGATGCGCAGGCGAGCCAGCGTGGTGGCCATCCGGGCGAGATGGGCGCCGAGATGAAAGATCACGCCCCGGTATGCCCGCATCGTCTCGAAGCACCCATCCGCGAGCGTGAACCCACGATCCGACACCGGCAGCGCGGGCGAATCGGGATCGGCAGGGAGGCCGTTCACCCAGCACAGCGGGCGTTCGAGCGCCGCCCCGGGGGGCGGATGATCCAGCGCCGGCTGTCCGGGCGCCATCACCGGACCACGGACACGGGCGGCGGGGCGGCATTCGAGCGGCGGCCCCTCGTCTCCGCCATACGGCGGATCGCGAAGAACACCGGCCGCCGCGTCGTATGACGCCCGGCGTCCGTCGGCCCGATCGGGGAGTGATGCGCCTTCGCCGTACTGCGCGGCCGGCCCATTCAGGAACGCACCGAGCAGGAAATATCCGTATTCCGTCAGCGCCGACTCGGGATGGAACTGCACCCCGATCGTGGGGTGCACTCGATGCCTGACCGCCATGATCTCGCCGTCTTCGCTGCGCGCGGTCACCATGGAGAACATCCGGCACGGCCTCGGGCGCGATGACGAGAGAGTGGTACCGCGTCGCGTGAAACGGTGATGGCAGGCCGGTGAAAATACCGAGGCCATCATGCGTCACTGCTGACACCTTGCCGTGCATTGGGCGCCCCGCGCGCACGATGCGCGCGCCGTAGGCGGCGCCGATGCACTGATGTCCGAGACACACTCCGAGGATTGGAATCGACGGTCCGAAACGACGAACAACATTGGTCGAGATGCCTGCTTCGGCCGGCGTGCATGGCCCGGGGGACAGAATGATATGCGACGGCGCGAGCAGCGCGATGTCATTGAGCGTGACGGCGTCGTGGCGCCGGACGATGGCGTCGTGACCGAGCTCGCGGACGTATCGCGCGAGGTTGTAGACGAACGAGTCGTAGTTGTCGATCAGGAGAATCATGGGAGCGCCGTGATGAGCGCTCGAGCCTTATCGAGCGTTTCCCGATATTCGGCTTCAGGATCCGAATCGGCGACGATACCGCCACCCGCCGAAAAATACACGCGGCCACCCCGGGCGAGATACGTGCGAATCACGATGCTGCTGTCAGCGGCCCCGGTCAGACTGACGTAGGCGACCGTTCCGCAGTACACCCCCCGGCGCGACGGTTCGAGCTCCGCGATGATCTCCATAGCGCGAACCTTGGGGGCGCCCGTGATCGACCCGCCAGGGAATGCGGCCCGAAGCAGCCCGATGGCATCCACGCCCGGGCCGAGGTGGCCGACGACTGTTGAGACCAGGTGGTGGACCGTCGAGTAGTGCTCCAGCGCGAACAACTCCGGCACGCGGACCGATCCAGGGATGCAGACCCGGGACAAGTCGTTCCGGAGCAGATCGACGATCATGAGATTTTCGGCGCGATCCTTCTCACTCTCGGTGAGCGCGCGTCCGAGGTGTGCATCGTGTTCGGGTCCAATGCCGCGCGGGCTCGTACCCTTTATCGGCCGTGTCTCGACCGCACCGCCGGCGCCAACCTGGATGAAGCGTTCGGGGGACGCACTCACCACCGCGAATCCGGGTGCCTCGAGGTAGGCGGCAAATGGCGCGGGATTGATCGACCGCAACCGGTGATACAGGGTCCAGGGGTCGCCAGCGTAATCCGCTTCCAACCGCTGCGAGAGATTCGCCTGGAAAATGTCGCCCGCGACGATGTAGTCGCGAACGCGCGCGACCGCCGCGAGATATCCGTCGTGCGGATAGGACGACCGGATGCCGGGGTGGCCCGCCACAGGAAAGGTGGGTGGCGCGGGACGCCTGCCGGTCTCGCTTGCGCTGGCGGAACGTGTAGCTGCGACCGCTTGGTCACGCGGTGCGGCCAGGCCAGGAGTACGGAGGCGTCCACGGACGGTGGCCGCGCGCTCGCGCGCACGCGACGCACGGGCGTGTGGATCGGTAGCGGGGAGCCCGGTACTGACGATCCATGCGCGGTCGAGCTGGTGATCCCATGCGATGACCCAGTCGTAGATGCCGAGCACGACATCCGGAATGCCGAGATCGTCGTACAAAGGCCGCGGCAGGCGCTCGAGCATCGCGCCGTAGTCGTAGCCGATGTATCCGGCAGCGCCGCCCTGAAATGGCGGCAGCCCCGGAACCGGATCGGCCGCGAACGGCGCGAGGAGATCACGCACCGCGAGGAGCGGGTCGTCCGCCAACGCGGACGGCGCCCCATCCCAGTCGCGACGCAGCACGACGGTGCCGTCCTTCGCGGTGACGACGAGTGGCGGGTCAGCGGTCACGAACGAATAACGGCCGAGCCGTTGCGGATCGGTGGCGCTATCGAGAAAAAGCAGGTGGGGAAGACCGCGGAGCTGTGCGACGGCCGTGACCGGGTCCGGCGCAGGGACCAGCTCTTCCACGTGGGGCGGAACGCGCGGCGGACTCACTCGCGACCCACCTACGGCGCCTTGCGGCCGCCCGCCTCGGGAGTCGCCGCGACGTCGTCGCCGGGTGCCGGGCGCTCCGCGGATCGTGCGCGGCGCGCCGTCACCCGGAGATGCTCGGAGCGGACGTCGTCAGGCGGCGTGAGATAGCCCCATGAGAGCGATCCTTCCTGCCGGTAGGTCTTTCCCAGCGTGATCGCCAGCTTGGCCTTGGCGAGTTCCTTGCCGAGATAGAACGCGTGCGTGGCCTCGGTGACCTCGAGCTCGCCGAAGATCGCCTGGATGTCGGTGCCACGGACGAAGCGCTCGCTGTTGAGCACCGTGATGGTGTCGCGATCGGTGAAGATGCGAAAATTCGCGTCGGTGATCGACGCCTGCAGTGCGCGCAGCTCCGCTTCCGTGTAGGAGAGAATGCGCGGATCCTTGATCGTCACAAGCCGATCGTCCACATGCTTGGGCAACTGCCGCTGCGTGACCGCGTAGTGCATGAGGCGGCGGGCGATGCCGATCTCACGAATCGACCCGTGAGCCCACGGGATCACCTCGGTCGTGAGGACCGCGCGCACGCCCAACTCCTGGCAGATGGCGATCAGCACCGCGTTTACACCGGTCGAATCGGCGGCGGTCAGCTCCGTGATGTTACCGATCCCCATGAACAGCTCGGCCGCCGGATACTGGCGATGCACGACCATGTATCGCTCGAGCGACGCAGCGAATCCGTAGCCTATCGGCTCGATTACGGGATCGATGTAGTACGGGACGCCCCACGATTCGAGCGCGGCGATCGTCGGCGTGAGCGTCTCGACCCCGGCACCGAAATCGGGGATGGCGACCACCCGGGCGCCCGTCCCCGCCAAGTCGCGGGCCGCATTGAGGTTGCCACTATTGATGCTTAGGACGAGGCGCGCGCCGGCCGCGACCGCGGTGCGGATCTCCACCGGGTCGAACGAATCGATACTCACGCGGTAGCCGGCCCCGGTGAGCTCCTGCACGACACTAGCGAGCTCGGGAAACTCCACGCCAGGCGTGCAGCCGATGTCGATGACATCCGCGCCCGCCGCGTGGAACGCGTCTGCGACACTCCGTATCTCCGCGCGCGGCATCTTCGGGGCGTTGTTGATCTCGGCGACGATCTCGATGTTCCACGCGCCATAGTCGGGCGCACGGGCCGCGCGCCCGAAAAACTCGGGGATCTCGCGAAGATCCTTGGGGCCGCGCACGATGCCGGCGCCAGGGCTGGCCTTGTCGCGAAGCGGAGCGAGGTCGCCTTCGCACAGGCCCGGGATCATCACCAGGTCCACGTCCGCTGGAATCTCGAGAAACCGCGCGATCCAGGGCGCGGTCATGAGCGCCGCGACCGTGATCTTGAGTGGCGTGACCGTGTACGCGAACTCCGGCGACATCCCGGCGAGCGTGGCGCGCAGCGCCGGCTCGGCCAGCCGGCCCGTCACGAATTGCACATGCTGCGGTACGTGCGGGGGCGGCTGTGTCACCGGCTCTGGCACGAACTCTGGCACCTGCTGATCAGCGCCGATCGCCGCTCTGCACGAACTTCTTCGGGTTGCCTTCGAGCGCCGCACCCGGAGCGGGGCGCCAGAGGACGGTGTCCTCGATCTGGCGGGCGAGGGAGAAATCCTTGTCTGTAATGCCGCCTGCGCTGTGCGTCTGGAGCTTCACGCCGACCCGCGCCCATGTGACGCTCAAGTCAGGATGATGGTTCGCGGCTTCGGCGACGAACGCGATGGCGTTGACGAGCATGAGCGTGACCGGCCAGCCATTGGTCTTGTAGTATCGGCGAACCCAGCCGTCTTCGTAGTACCACCCCGGAAGCGCGGCGAGCTTGTCCGCGATCTCCTCGTCCGTGTACGTGCGCTCGTCTTTGGGCATGGTCGGTGGTCGGTGGTTAACCCATCACAACGCCGCCATTCACAAAGATAGTCTGGCCGGTGAGAAAGGCCGCGGCAGGCGAGGCAAGGTAGACGGCGGCCGCTGCGACGTCCGCCGGTGTACCCCACCGCTGCAGCGGCGTTGATTGCGCGACCTCGCGCCGGGCGCCCCGCATCGAGGCCGTCGCCGAACGCGGTTTCGATCCATCCCGGCGCGAGGATGTTGACACGTACGAGTGGCGACACGGATCGGGCAAGCGACTTACTGAACGCCAGGACGCCGCCTTTGGCCGCGGCGAACATCTGCGGATTGCGCCCGGCCATTCCCGTGACGGCGTGGTCCCAGCTCATGTTGATGATGACCCCGCCACGCTCGTGCTCTCGCATATGCTCCACAGCGGCCCACGAGGCCAGGATGGTGCCGCGGAGGTCGACTGACAGCAGGAGATCGAGCTTGTAGGCGGCCGGGAGGTGGGCACCGTCGCCAGTCAGAATGTCGGCACCCGCGTTGTTGATCCAGGCGTCGATGCGGCCGAGTGATGCGGCGGCGTCTCGGGCGAGGGAGGCGAGTGTTTCTTCGAGTCCCTCACGGGAGGCCAGATCGAGCCGAAAAACCGAGGCGCGCCGGCCCGCGGCCGTGACCTCGCCGGCGGTCTCTCTCGCCCCCTGCTCGTTGTGCGCATAGGTCAGGGCGACGTCCGCGCCGGCACGTGCGCACGCGCCTGCGATGGCGCGGCCGATGCCGCTCGACCCTCCGGTGACGAGCACAACCAGGCCGCCGAGTGTCAATGAAATGGAGAGGCGAGGGGAGAAGGGCGAGCGGAGCCAGTAAGTTATTGGCGCATGCGACTGCTGGTGAGTGTGAGCGGCGCCGCCGATGCGGCGGCGGCCCTCGAGGGCGGCGCCGACATCATCGACGCGAAGGACGCGACGCAGGGAGCGCTCGGCGCGGTCGCGCCCGCGATGCTTGACGCCATCATTGCGGCCACGGGGGGACGCCGTCCGGTCAGTGCCGCCCTCGGCGAGGCACCGGACTCATCAGTACCGATCCGCGTGGCGGCTCTGCGGCCCGGGGAGGTGTCCTTCGTCAAGCTGGGCTTTGCCGCGGGCGTCAGCCGCCATCAGGGGCTGACGTACGCGCATTTGCTGGCCGCTGCTCTTGCAGGTACGGGGACGGCGATGGTGCTCGCGGCGTATGCCGATGCCGGGCCCGACCACCCGGACCGCAATGCAGTCCTCGAGATCGCCATGGCCTGCGGCGCCGCAGGAGTCTTGCTGGACACTCTCGACAAACGCGACAGCCGCCCGCTGTTCGCGCTGGCCGGCCCGGAGGCCGTAGCGGAGTGGGTCGCGGCCGCTCACGGCGAGCGGCTGTTTGCCGCGCTCGCCGGATCGATCGGTGCGGATGAGATCGCGCTGGCACGCGACACCGGCGCAGACATTGTCGGGGTGCGGGGCGCGGCCTGCGACGGCGGACGCACCGGCCAGGTGTCGCCCGTGCGCGTCCGCGCCCTCGCCGCCAAAATGCGGCGTGCAGCCAGCGAGCCCGCGGCTCCAGCGGGGCGCGCTACCCTCGGATAGCGACCGGCGGACACCGCGGGCCTCGTCTCGAAGCGTCAGCCGAGGACCTCGGCGGCGGCTTCCGCGAGCCCCCGAAAAGGTGTCGGCTCCAGCACGATTGGCCACGCCAGCGCCGGCATGAAGAGCGGCCGCACGAACACGCTCACGGGCCGGGCGTACGGCGTGATCCGCCACAGATCTCCCGCCGGTGATGACGGATCGTAGACCCGGACCCGCGCCTCACGGTGACGCGATGCGTGAACGGGTCGACGACCCACTGCTCTTCGATCGCCACATCCGGCAACCGCGCCGCTGGTCCCGGTAGCGCCCGAGCGGGCGCGGTGACAGGTAGCACATTGATCGCCAGCCGCAGCGACGTGATCGCCGACCGCCGTCCGTCGAGCGCGGGTTGAGGAGCGATGACATAGATGTCCGGGTAGCCATCGCACCGCGTCGCGTCCGGCCCTCGATCGGTGGTTCGTGGGGCGACGACAACGCATAGGGGTCCGCGTACTGGCGGACATACCGGTACAGCGCCGCTACGAGGCGCACGATCGTCTCCTCACGCCACCAGTCGGGGAGCAACGCGGGCCGGGTGGCAGGCGCGATCGCGCTGGCGCGGGTGCCAGCCGCGGGAATCAATGGTGTCGTGCGATGATCCACGTGAGTGCTCGATCGAGACAGGATCCGGAAGTGTGCGGGCGGCGTGAGCGACAGCACGGTTGCACCGAACCGCCCCGGACGCGCCATCATTTCATGGCGTCGGCATTCGAGCGAACGCGCCGCGCTGCGACCGCTCGCGCTGCGACTTCTCGCGCTATGACTCCTGCGCTACACCGCA
>CAVWTI010000043.1:0-18585 GCA_963757855.1 uncultured Gemmatimonadales bacterium | reverse complement strand
ACACCCGGCCGCTATGATGCCGCTTCGGTTGTTGCGGCGAAGCTGGCGAGCGCGGACGTCCACCCCTCTGGAGCATCCAGCATCGGCCGGATCATACCGGCCTTGTCGCCGTAGCGCTCCGAATGCCGGTGTTCGAGGTCGACGCGCGTGGCGTTCGGTCCCTCGGGGGTGAACCGGATTCGAGCTCCGTCTCGAAATCAGGGTCGTAGGTGAAATCGGCGTTGAGTTGCCAGGTCAGGATCACGCGCTCCGGCGGATCCCACGAGACGACCCGCCCCCACGTGCACTCGCTGCCGTCGAGGCCCCGTTCATACCACCTGCCCCCACGCGTGGCTCGACCGCGATCGCCGCACGCGGCCCCTTGAGGATCGAGTGCACGGCGGGCCACCAGCGGTGCATGCGGGCGGTGAAGACGTCGAACGCGCGGGTGGCGGGGACTGCGACGCGAATGGACTTGCGAATCGGGGGCGTCTTGGCGGTGGCCGGCATACGTGAGTCTCCTAGTGGGATTCAGCTGCTGCCTTGAACGCTTCGAGAGTGCGGTCCCAGAACTGATCGAGCCACGCGCGGATCGCATCGACCCCGGCGGGATCGACGCAGTACAATCGCCGGGCACCGTCGGCGCGAGCCGTCACCAGGCCTGCCGCCTTGAGGATCGCGAGGTGCTGGGACACCGCCGGGCGCGAGATCGGGAGCCCGCGCGCCAACTCGCCGACGGCACGCGGCCGCTTCGCGAGACGTTCGAAAATAATGCGCCGGGTGGGATCCCCAAGGGCTCCGAGCGCACGCGTTGCGTAAGCCATTACTTACGGTAAGTAGTTACTTACCTCCTGTCAAGACCATGTGGCGAGCGGTCCTCCGGTTGCGGACAAATGCGCTCGTGGTGCAGGTTCTCACCGCCCCGCGCCGGGGATCCGCGTCACTTCAAGGAGGGCCGCTGTGAGCTCGCGCAGACAGTTCCTCGCTCGTGCACCGCTGGGCGTGATCGCGGCCGTCGCCGCATGCCGTGGGGAGACGCAGCAGGGCGCACCGGACGCGCCCGGCGCCCCACCGCCAGGATCACCCACGACCTTCGATGGCGCTCCCGCCGCCGGGCCGAGGTCTCGCCGTCGACATTCGAGGCGGCGGAGAAGCTCGTGCAGGTCCGGCTCACGGATGCGGAGCGGCGGATGGCGGCCGCCAGCTGGCGGCAGTCGATGGCTCCCCTGCTCGAGCGCCGTACTGGCCCACGGAAAATGACACTGGAATCCACCGACGCGCCCGGGACGCGCTGGAACCCCGTCCTCACCCCGGCGGACGCCGGTCCCGCGCGCGACCGCTTCGTGCGGAGCACGATCGATGCAGGTCCGCTGCCGGAGCGCGATGAGGACATCGCGTTTGCGTCTGTGACGCAGCTCTCACGATGGATCGAACGGCGGACGCTGACCTCGGAGCGGCTCACCGGCATCTATCTCGACCGGCTGCAGCGATTCGATCCCAAGCTCCGCTGCGTGATCACGCTGACCCGCGACCTGGCGATGACGCAGGCCCGCCAGGCGGATCAGGAGATCGCCGCGGGCAAACGCCGCGGACCACTGCACGGGATCCCCTGGGGCGGCAAGGATCTGCTGGATACGGCGGGCATCCCGACGACGTACGGGGCCGAGCCGTATCGAAACCGCGTGCCCGCGACGAATGCCGCGGTGGTAAGGCGGCTGCACGACGCCGGGGCCGTCCTCGTCGCGAAGCTGAGCTTGGGCGCGCTCGCGCTCAACGACATCTGGTTCGGCGGCCAGACCATGAACCCATGGCTGCTGGAGGAAGGGGCATCCGGATCGAGCGCCGGGCCGGGGGCCGCGACCGCGGCGGGATTAGTGGGGTTCGCGATCGGCAGCGAGACGGGTGGCAGTATCGTGAGCCCAAGCATGCGGTGTGGCGTGAACGGACTGCGTCCGGCCTACGGCCGCGTGCCGCGGACCGGCGCGATGACGCTGTGCTGGTCGCTCGACAAGCTTGGCCCCATGGCGCGGAGCGTCGAAGACACGATGCTGGTGTTGCAGGCCATCACGGGGCCGGATGCCGGCGATCTCGCGAGTGTGCCCAGTCATCTCGACTACGACGCCGGGGGGCAGGTGGCCGGACTTCGCGTGGGGTATTTCCCCTCGTGGATGCAGGAGAGTCCCGCCACGGATGTGGACCGCGCGGCCCTGGAAACGGTGCGCAAGGTGGGGATGGTGCCCGTCGAGGTGACGCTGCCGGATTGGCCATTCGACTCGCTCAACGTCGTCCTGTTCAGCGAGGGAGCGGCGGCGTTCGAGGATCTGACCCTCAGCCACCAGATCGATCAGCTCAAGGCACAGGTACCGGACGCGTGGCCCAATCAATTCCGCGAGGCGCGGTTTCTGTCGGCGGTGGATTTCGTCCAGGCCGACCGGATGCGCCGGCGGGTGGCCGGCGAGATGGCGCGGATCTTCTCGCAGGTCGATCTGCTCCTCGTGCCGTCGCTGCGCGATGAGATGCTGACGATCACGAACTTCACGGGCCATCCCTCACTGACCATGCGGGCCGGGTTCGTCGAGGTCTCGCAGGCCCGCAGCGACTGGGCGCCGGATCCGCAGCATCCGCTCCGACGTTCAATCCTCCGCGACGCGTGCCGCATGGTGTCACGCTGATCGGCAAGCTGTTCGACGAAGGAACGATCGGGCGGGTGGGCGCGGCGCTGGAGCACCAGTTTGCCGTCGCCCAGGAGCGTCCCGCGGGATTCTAGGCGGTGGCGCGACGCCAGTATTCGAGGATCAGGACCATGCTCAACGTGTCGAGCGCACAATACTGCTTGAGCAGCGAGCCCCAGTTGTCGCGGGCCGTGCGGTCGTGCTTGTGCACGCCGTACATCATCTCCTGGTACGCCCGCATCGCGCCCGTGCCTTCGTGTACCTCCTGCACAACCCCATTGATCTCGATGGGCGGCAACGACGCGTAAGGATCCTGAGAGGCGTCCACGTGCCGTCCCGTCCAGCTCTCGAATTGCTGGCGCATCGCCTCATCGGATTTCCAGAGAGCGTCGAGGACCACCTTGATGGACGTGCGGCCGCGCATGCCGGGATGGTAGTACTCGGAGCGCGCCCACTCGTGCAGGTCCACCCGGCGCCGCTCGAACACATCCCGGATCCAATCGGCCAGTTCGGGCTCATTGCGGCCGAAGCGGCCCAGGTCCTCGACGATCTGCCTGAGTGTGGTTTCCTCGAAGTGGCTCCACGTCAGTACGGTGCCCTCGTCGCCGAGGGTGTCTCTGAGTGCCTGGGCGAACAGCAGGTTCGGCCACAGGTCCGAGTTGTTGAGCCATTCGGTGTGTCGCGGCGCCACGCCAGGCCCGTCCACGCTGTGGCAGCTCCACTGAAAGGTCACGAGACCGTAGGGCCGCATTCCTCTGATGGTAGGGAAGCGCAAGACGCGAGGTCTCAAAATCAATGAAATGCAACGGCGCCTGGAGCGCGTCGACGTTGGCTCGCAGTTGAGGTCCGACAAAGACCTCATTGCGCCGCGTGTACTCGATCTGTCGCCGTTGTCTCTGGGGCGTCGGGCCGATCGTGCCATCAGCGTTGACCAGTCCCTCTTCGGGAATCTCCAGCAACGATGCCTCGCCCCGGCCGATCATCCACGTAGCCAAAGGCGTCTTGTCTGGCGACTTCGCCAATCCGACAGAAAACAGTTCCAACATGTGCGGCGCCGGGATGGCGAGCGCTCCCCAACACGTGGCAAAGCCGCTGCTGAGCGTGGCGGGCTCTCCCCGGAATTCACATTTCGCGCATTTTGCACCGCGCTGCCCCTCAGCGGCGTACGACGCCAGCGGTGCGTCGAGAAGCGACTCGAATCTGGCGGCCGCTGCTTCCACATCATCGTGGAGACGCGCGACCTGCGCGGATATGTCGACCTCCGTGATCAGATCTAGCGCGGCGAGCTGGTCCGGCGACCCAACATATGTCGCGGTATCGATGCGCGTGGTCCCGTCTGCGGCTGTGCGGCGCTCGATCGCGAAGAGTGACGGGATATTGTCGATCGTGGCGGTCTTGCTCGTATCCACGAGTACCAGATATGGCTGGACGACGACACCAGGCAACAGCTTCTCGAGCAGCAGCACCTGGAATGTGACGTCCTCCACCTTCTCCACCCAGTCCTTGAGAATGGCGAACGGCGATTTGACGCCGCACAACGCCCCAGCCTTACCGCCGGCCAACAATGCGGCGTGTTTCGCCCCGTCGAAGCTTTTCGACTTCACTTCGAGCAGCCGGATGACGTTCCCCTTCTTGACGAGAATGTCGGCGCGAGCCTGTTGGCGCCCCACCACGAGCGTCGCCTCGAACAGCACGACGTCATCGCGTTGCAGGTACTCCGTCGTCCGGGCACAGGCCGCCCGAGGGTCCAGATTGTATTCCGGGTGTATGCCATACGGGTATCTCGCCTTGGCAAGCGCCTCGACCATGTAGCCCCCTTCGGCGAGCAGGGCGAGGTACGGATTGCCCGCGCGGTTGTCCGTGAAGCGATTCTCTCGAAAAAACAGCTTTGCGTCACACGTGCGGGCGAGCTTGAAGTCCGATTTGGACAGCATGCGAGATGAGCGGTTCTCGGAGCCGGATGCCGGTGCAAGTGTGTGCTCGCTCATCCGTGATCCTCCGTCGGTGTCCTCCATCATCCCGCCGCTGGTGATGGATCCTGGTGGCCCGGGGCCATCGCCTCACCCGGGGGCGTCAAACATACGGTGGGGGTTGGGCGGCCGCCCCATCCCCCGCCATCTTCTGTCTGCATGCCAACCGACCTCACCGCCCTCGAGATCTGCGCCGGAGCCGGCGGCCAGGCCCTCGGCATCGAGATGGCCGGGTTCCTCCACGCCGCGGCGTGCGAGATCGATACGGCCGCTTGCGACACCCTCCATCTGAACCGCCCCGAGTGGAACGTCGTGCAGCACGACGTCCGGGAGCTGAACGGCCGGGACTACCGCGGTATCGACCTCCTCGCCGGTGGCGTCCCGTGCCCTCCGTTTTCGATCGCCGGCAAGCGACTCGGCCAGGACGACGAACGGGATCTCTTTCCCACCGCACTCCGCTTGGTGCGCGAATCGACACCCGCGGCCGTGCTGCTGGAGAATGTCCCCGGGTTCGCGACCACGAAGTTCTCTGACTACCGCGCGACCCTCCTCGCCGATCTTGCTCGATCCGGTTACACGGTCGCGTGGCAGGTCCTCAATGCCTGCAACTTCGGCGTCCCACAGCTCCGCCCACGGTTCGTCCTCGTCGCGATCAAAGGAGCCGCGGCGCGGCGATTCCGCTGGCCGCAGCCCACAGGCACTCCGCCGACGGTCGGAGACACGCTGTGCGACCTGATGGCGTCGCGCGGCTGGCGCGGTGCGTCAGCGTGGGCGGCTCACGCAAGCGCTATCGCGCCCACCCTCGTGGGTGGCTCGAAGCGCCACGGTGGCCCCGACCTCGGCCCTACCCGGGCGCGTGTCGCCTGGCGCGAGCTGAGGGTCGAGGCGCGAAGCCTGGCCGACGCGCCGCCGGACTCCACCTTTACTATAGAAGGGCTTCCCCGCCTGACGACTCGCATGGCCGCCCGCATTCAGGGCTTCCCGGACACGTGGACCTTTTCAGGGAAGAAGACCGCCGCATACCGGCAGATCGGCAACGCCTTTCCTCCACCCGTCGCGCACGCCGTCGCCGCCGCGATCCGAACGGCAATGACCGGCGCGCACCGCGTGGCGAACACGGACCCCGAGCGCGCCGCGCAGTCCGCATGACCCCCGCACAAAGACGCCGGCCCAAGGACCCCGGCGAGATCGCGCGCAACATGTCGGCGATCCGGTCGCACGACAATCAGACGGAAAGCCGGCTGCGGCGCGCCCTCCACGCGATGGGACTTCGCTATCGGAAGTACGTGCCTGAGCTGATCGGACGCCCGGACATCGTCTTCCGGAAGGAAAAGGTCGCGGTCTTCGTCGACGGGGACTACTGGCACGGCCGCATGGTGCACGAGGGCGGCGTCGCGGCCCTCGAGAGCTACTACACGCGCAAGCAGCAGACCTATTGGGTCGCCAAGCTCACCCGCAACGTCGCCCGCGACGATCGCGTCACGACTGAGTTGCGCGCATCCGGCTGGAAGGTGCTCCGGTTCTGGGAGAGCGACATCAAGAAGGACGTCGCGCCTGCCGCCCGCCGCATCGCGGCAACGGTGCGCCCGGCGGCGAGGTACGTCTCGCCTGTAGACTGCAGCGTTGGCGCCGGCGACGAGACGCGCCGGACGCTTACCGCGAGGAGAAGGGGCTCTCGCTCGGCACGACCGCGCGCTCGTGGGACTGCCCGTCGCGGAGTAGCCGCACCGGCGTGGTCACGCCGATGCGTTCATTGGTCAGAAGTCGCTGCAAGTCATCGACGCTACCGACCGGACGCTGCGCGAACTTGGTGATGATGTCCCGCGTCCGCAGTCCGCCGCGCGCCGCAGGGCTGTGCGGCGTAATTTCAGTGACGAGCACGCCGCCAGTGCTGTCCAGGTGGCTGAGCTGTACGCGGCGCCGCGAGAGCCGCACCGACTGGCCGGCCACACCGATGTAGCTGCGCCGAACGCGCCCGTCGCGCAAGAGGCGCGGAATCACGAAGTGCGCGGTGTTGATCGGGATCGCGAAGCAGATACCCTGTGCGCCCGCGATGATGGCGGTATTCACCCCGATGACATGGCCCCGCGAGCTGACCAGCGGGCCACCGGAGTTCCCCGGGTTGAGCGCGGCATCGGTCTGGATCACGCCCTCGATGAGCCGGCCGGACTCCGCACGCATTGAGCGGCCGAGCGCGCTCACGACGCCAGTTGTGACGGTGGCCTGGAATCCGAGCGGATTCCCGATCGCGATTACGAGCTGTCCGGGGCGCAGCCCGCCGGAGTCGCCCAGGGCGGCCGATGCGACGGACAATCGTTGGGCGACCCGGACGACGGCGAGATCGGTCTCCGGGTCATCGCCCACGAGCTCGGCGGGCATCTCCGCGCCATCCGCAAACGTCGCGACCAGCGCGACCGCCCCCCGGACGACGTGGCTGTTCGTGAGGATGAACCCGTCGGGTGTAAAGAGGAATCCCGAGCCGCTCCCCGACTGCTCGCCGCGGCGGCGGGCGGCGGGAAGCGTGGCGCGGAGATGGACGACACTCGGGCTGATGGCCTCGACGGCGTCGATGACGGCAGCCGAGTACGCGTCGAGGAGCTGTGCGTCGGAGAGGGGCGCAGGCCCCTCGCGGGCGACCGAGTCACGCGCGGGTCCGTCATCCGCGATGCGTCGCTGGAATGGGAGCACTGTCATAGCACCGGACATATCCGCACGATACCCGATTCGTTCCGCAGACCGATCGCCAGACGATGGTCATTCCGGCTGCGGGTAAGGGAGCATGCCTATTTTCGGATTCGCGTACCGGCCATTCCCATTGCCGAACAGCACCATGACCGCCCAGATCGGCTGCCCGATGGTATCGAATCCGCGAACCACCTTGACCCGGCGGCTCGTCGGCGAGAATTGGACCAGATTCTCGCGTTCCAGGAGGTCGCAGCAGGTGTCGCTCGTGAGGTCGTCGAGATCGCGCGTCGAGAAGAAGTAATGGGCACCCGTCATCCCAGTCAGCCTCCATACCTCCATCCGGAACGGACGCCCGTCGCTGAGCACGCCCTCGTTCCAGCCGAGGTCCATCCATTCGCCCTCCGCTTCCTGCACGAGGTTCGGGCGATATCCCGATCGATCGGGTCGCGGGTATGTCGCTGCGGGACCGGCCGGGCCGGGTGACAATGGGTCGTTCATAGGATCATCGATTGGCGATTGGCAAGAAACCGCGGGCCTCATCGCTGCAGTGCGCAAGAAATCCGTTTGGGGTAGCATTGTGCTGCCGCGTCGTATCGCATCGCGAAGTACGACAATGGTCGATGCCTGCAGCGCGGGAACTGTCACGGCGAACAACTCGGTTCGGATGAGAATCCTCTAAGCTCGGAGCCTCGAACGGGGCGCCATTGGGCACGAGGATGACAGACGCGATGCATTGGCTCGCGCCACAGTTGCACGCCCCATCACCGATCGTCCCGCAGGTAGGCGCCGGTATCAGTCGATGATGGTGCTCATCCCGCTTGGTGCTGCGGCACGATGCGTGTGACGGCGACTTCCGCCGCGGCGGCCGGCGATTCAAGTACACAACTCGAGGTCTCGATGCGGTTGCACTCCTCATACTATGCCACGCGGAGCCGCATCATCGCCGCAATCATTGCCGCCGCCGGGTGCAACTCGGCCAGCGCGCCGAAGACCCATACACCCACGACGGGGAGTCTCGGCGTGAGCGTTGTGGCACCCACGGGCGTCACGGGCAGCGTCACCGTGACGGGACCCGCCGGCTGACTCGAAATCGGTGAGCGCGACGACCACCCTGACCGGACTCGCGCCCGGCAGCTACACCGTCGCCGCCGCGCCCGTCGTCACCGCCGATCCAATCGTTGGAACCGCGGAATCGGCGACCGTCTCGGGAAGCCCTGTCATGGTCACGGCGAGTACGGACACCGAAACCGCGACGGTGACGTACACACCACGCGCGGGGACCGGCGGACTGTGGGTCGGCAGCTTCGCCAGTGGTGTCATCGCCGAGATGTCGGCCGCGCAACTCGCCGCCGGCACACCCACGGCCGCCGCGATCGCCCTCACCGTCCCCTCGTCAAACGGTGTGGGCATGGCGTTCGACGGGAACGGAAATCTGTGGACTGCCAAATCACCGGGTGACTCCATTGTCGAGTACTCGGCCGCGGAACTGGGGTCGAGCGGGGCCGCGTCTCCGAGCGTGGTTTTGACCGGTAGCGCCATCAACAGGCCAGGCGCGATGGCATTCGATGCAAACGGCAACCTGTGGGTGACGAGCACCACGGGCAACACCGCCATAGAGTTCACCTCCAGCCAATTAGCCGCGGGCGGAAGCTCAGCCCCCGCGGTCGTTCTCAGCGCGACCGGTGGATCGATGAGTCGCCCGTATGGCGTGGCCTTTGACGCCAGCGGGGACATGTGGGTCGCCAGCACCGGTGTGCTGGTCGAGTACACCCCAAGCCAGTTGATGGTGAGCGGCTCGCCGACACCGGCGATTACGATCACGGCCAACGAGTCATACGCCCCCGCCGCGCTCGGGATGGCGATCGACGCCGCTGGCGGGATCTGGATCGCGAATGGAATCGCGCACCCGTACAGCATAGTCGGCTATTCAGCGAGCCAGCTCACCACATTCGGCAATCCCGCTCCTGCGGTGACGCTGACGCCCAACGGCTCATCCATGATGGTCCCCGCTGGCATCGCGTTCGACGCCAGCGGCAACATGTGGGTCGCGAACGTGGGAGGCGGCACGCTTGTCGAATTCGCTGCCAGCCAGATCAGCTCGAGCGGCAACCCCGTGCCCACGATCACCATTGCGAGCAGTTCGGCCACCCAGCCGTTTGGGCTCGCCTTCAATCCTCACGCCACCGGTTTCCCGCTCAAACCCTGACGCGGCACAACGGCCGCTGTGCCCGAGCAACGCGGTCTGTCGTCCTCGGATCGAACGCCTGAATCTCAGCGAGATCGCGGCGCCCCCAGGGGTGACCGGCCACGTCACCGTCACCGGTCCCTCCAGCTATTCCAAGACCATCAGTGCAAGCACCACGCTGAGAGGTCTTGCACCGGGCAGCGACGCTGTAACCGCCTCCCCCTCGGTGACCGCAGATCCCCGGCGCCATTGGTGATCATCATCGGACCAGCGGTCAGCGAGGCGGGACCAATGGCATTCGATAAGAACGGGAATCTCTGAGCAACTCGCTGTCGAAGCCATGGGGACTGGCGTTCAACCCGCACTCCTCGGCCCTCCCCATCAAGCCCTAGCGGATCCGCTCCCGCAGCTTGGCTCCGATCGGCAACCGCGCGATCCATACCCAACGGATCGCGCGGTTTCTTCTTATTCCTCGCAGAGCCCGCAATCTGGATGGCACCGCTGGTGGCACCCTTCCGCCAGACCCCCCGGCCGTGCATCCTCCGTGATCTCGATCTCAACGAGGAGCATGACCATGCTGCGCTGGCGTTCCACCATCAGCAGGCCCTCTGCAGGATTGCTCGTCGCGCTCACCGGAGTCCTCGCGATCGGGTGCAGCTCCAGTAGTACCACCTCCCCGGGCACCTCCGGGCAGACCCGCGCGACCGCCGGGAACCTCTGGGTCGCGAACGCCATCGCCCCGCCCACTGTCGTCGAGTTCACCGCGGCGCAGCTCACGAGCGCCACATTGGCCCCGACCATCACGATCGGCGCCGGCTCGACCGGCAGTGACATTGGCGTGGCGTTCGACGCCAGCGGCGATCTCTGGGTCGCAAGCAACGGCGCCGTCGTCGAGTACTCGGCCAGCCAATTGAAATCCAGCGGGTCTCCCACCCCGACTGTCACCCTCTCCGGCGGCTCGATTGTGTCGCCGGAAGGACTCGCTTTTGATGCCGGCGGCAATCTGTGGGTCGCGTGCTCCGGCAACAGTACGGTCATCGAGCTGGCGTCGGCGCAGCTCGCCACGAGTGGAACCCCGACACCGCCCATCGTCATCAGCGCGCCGGGCAGCGGACTCACTCGCCCCGTGGGACTGGCGTTCGACGCCAGCGGTGACCTGTGGGTCGCGAACTCCACACCGAGCACCGTGGTGGAATACACGCCGGCGCAACTCGTCGGCACGGGCGACCCCGCACCGGCGGTGAAGATCTCCAGTGTCGCGATGTCCCTTAGTGCACCGCAGTTTCTGGCGTTCGACGGCGGCGGCAATCTCTGGGTCGCCAATGGCGAAGGCCTCACGACGTTCACGGTCGCCGCCTACACGCCGGCGCAGATCGCCGCGGGATCGGGGAGCCCCGTCCCAGCGATCGCCCTCTCCAGTTTCACCAACAGTGACGCACCCGCCGGACTGGCGTTTGATGGCAGCGGCGATCTCTGGGTCTCCACGATCAACTCGATCGTCGAGTTCACACCCAATCAGTTGGCCGCCACCGGCGCGCCGGCACCGGCGATCACGATCACGGGCAGCGCGATCACCGGCGCCTCCGGCCTGGCATTCGACCCCCAAACCACTGGCCTGCCCCTGCAGCGGTAACCCGGCCCCGCCACCTTCCCCTTGCGTGCCGATGGGAGCGATGGTACCGTGCAGGTACCTCCTTCCCGACGGCCCTCGTGGACGATCTCGACGTCAATCTCACTCGCGGCACGCTCGATCTCCTGATCCTCAAGGCCCTGAGCTGGGGCCCGCGCCACGGATACGCCGTCTCTGATTGGATCGGCCACGCGACGGGTTCGGCGCTCCAACTCGGCGAAGGCACACTCTACCCCGCGCTCCACCGTCTGGAACGGCAGGAGCTCGTGGTGGCCGAGTGGGGACTGTCCGAGAACAATCGGCATGCGAAGTTCTACCGGCTGAGTGCCGCGGGTCGCCGCCGGCTCCAGACCGGTGTTTCCTCGTGGCACCGGTTCGTGGAGGCAGCGGCTGGCGCCCTGCGCGCGACGGCCGCCGCGCCGGCGACATGACCGATGACCGAGCCCGGCGCCCGTTCCGCCTCGCCCTCGGCGCCCGCCACCTCAAGCGTGATGTGGATCAGGAAATCGAGTTCCACATCACCATGCGCACGCAAGCCCTCGTCGCCCAGGGCCTCGACGCCGGCAGCGCGCGCGCCCAGGCCATCGCCCAGTTCGGGGACTCGGCCGCCGTCCGCGAGGAATGCGTGACCATCGATACCCGGCGGTCGAGAGCCGTGACGACGGCCGAGCGATTCGGCAATCTCCGGCAAGACGGCGCGTACGCGATCAGAACGCTGCGCCAACACCCGGCGTTCGCGGCCATCGTGATCCTGATACTCGCTGTGGGTATCGGCGCCAACACGGCGACGTTCAGCGTCATTGACGCATTGATGCTGCGGCCGCTGCCCGTCCAGCATCCGGAGGCACTCGTCACGCTCGGCAATCCGAAGGCCACTGGCCACCTCTCGCTGGGCACCCCGGAAACCGACGTCGTCTCCTATCCGCTGTACACGGACCTCCGCGACAGCAATCACGTCCTCACTGGTTTGTACGCCAACGGACGCACCAACCGGCTCGACGTCGTGATCGACCGGACACCGGCGGCGGGACACGCGACGCCGGATGAGGCGGAGCACCCGCACGGCCGTTTCGTATCCGGCAATTTCTTCTCCGTGCTCGGAGTCCGCGCCTTCGCGGGTCGCACGTTCACCGCGGCAGAGGATCGCGCAACGGGCGCCGATCCCGTTGTCGTGATCAGCTACGGCTACTGGAAGAAACGCTTTGCCAGCGACCTTGCCACGGTCGGCCGGACGATCACGATCGACGGCGCGGGGTTTGTGATCGTCGGGATCGCGGACCGCGACTTCACCGGCGACATCGTGGGCCAGCCCACCGACGTCTGGATTCCCGTCATGATGCAGCCGGTCGTGATGCCGAACTCCCCCTGGCTGACCCGGCGCGACGTGAGCTGGCTGATGCTCATGGGCAGGCTCGCGCCGGGCGTGTCACTGGAGACGGCGCGCGCTCAACTCGTGGCGATGGAGACGCGGAGCGTTCTCGATCACGCCACATCCGAACGCCGCTACCTCGAGACACGGCTGCACGAGTCGCCCCCCGAAGTCGCATCCGGCGCGCGAGGATTCTCGTACTACCGCTCGGCGTTCGCGTCCGCGATGTTCACGCTCACGGCGGCCGTGGCGCTCGTCCTGCTGGTCGTGTGCGCGAACGTCGCCAATCTGATGCTGGCCCGCGCCGCCGCTCGCGGCCGTGAGATCAGCGTTCGGATCGCACTCGGCGCGGGACGCATGCGGCTCGTGCAGCAGCTCCTAACTGAGAGTGCCGTGCTCGCCCTCGCCGGCGCCGCGGCCGGCCTCGTGGTCGCCTGGTGGGGAAGCACGGCGATCCTGCGGCTCGCAGCGGGTGGGCCCAACCCGATCCCGGTCGGCGTGCGCCTCGACTGGCCAGTCGTCACCTTCACCATTGCGCTGTCCGTCGGAACCACCTTGCTGATTGGGCTGGTACCCGCCCTGCGCGCAACGCGGGCGGATGTTGCCTCGACACTCCGCACGCAAGGCCGCGACAGCGGCGCCGCGACATCACACCCGGGCCGCCTGCCACTGGGGAAGGGACTCGTCGTGGCGCAGGTCGCGCTGTCGATGCTCCTGCTGGTGGGGACGGGAATGCTGGTGCGCAGCACGGAGCGGCTGGAGCGCGCCGATGTCGGCGTCGCGCGCGATCAGCTGATCGTCGCCGATGTCGCGGCCAAGCAGAGCGGGTACTCCGATGCACGCATGAATGCGCTGGTTCGGGATCTGATCGCCCGAGCCTCCGTGATTCCCGGCGTCGCCGCCGCGACCGTGTCGGAGAACGGCATCTTCAGCGGAACCGAGTCGGAGACGAACGTGCAGGTCGAAGGGTTTACGGCGCGCGTCGACAGCGACACGGCGGTCGCGTACGACGATGTCGGTCCCGGATACTTCCGCGCCGTCGGGGCGCATCTCCTCCGCGGCCGTGACTTCGACGTGCGCGACAACGAGACCTCACCCAAGGTCGCCGTGATCAACGCATCGATGGCCCGGTTCTTCTTCCCGCATGGGGATGCCCTCGGCCGGCATTTCACGGCGGACAGCGTGAGCTGGGAGATCGTGGGCATTGTGGCGGACGCGCGCAATGCCGACGTGCGTGAGACGCCCAGCCGCCGGGCGTTCGTACCGATATTCCAAATGCCACACTCGCCGGACGGGTTCCGCGTCGAGCTGCGTACCTCAGGCGAGCCGGCGCGCCTCGTCCACCGGGCCAGGCAAGCCCTGTTGGCATCGGACCCGTCGTTGTTGGTGACCGACGTATCGCCGCTGTCCGACCTCATCCGGAGTTCGCTCGTCGAAGACCAACTCGTGGCCAACGTCGTGAGCTTTTTCGGGGCGATCGCACTCCTCCTGTCCGCCCTCGGTCTCTACGGAGTCATGGCGTACGCCACTGCCCGCCGGACCACGGAGTTCGGCCTCCGCATGGCGCTCGGCGCCGAACCGGGCGCGGTGATCCGGATGGTGCTGGCTGAAGCGATGGCACTGGCCGGTTCGGGCATTGTGGTTGGACTACCGGTCGCGCTCGGCGCATCGCAGTTGATCCGAGGCCGCCTGTTTCACATTGGCGTCTTCGATCCTCCGTCGATCGGAATCGCCGTGGTCATCCTCTCGATCAGTGCCGCGGTCGCCGCGTATCTCCCGGCGCTGCGGGCCTCCTCGGTCGCACCGCTGGCGGCGATCCGGTCGAGTTAGTAGCTCGGCAGGCGTCCCAACACGATACGGGCCAGCGGCTTAGCATCGTGTGACCCGGCCACGGCGCCGCACCGTGTCTCCGGTGTGGCGGTTCCGCAATACTCGCGGCGCCCAGCAGTTGCCGTCATAATGGGCCAGCGGACACATCCGCGCCGCAACCCACGCCGCACAATATCCGTAGGGCGTGTTAACAGGTTGCGGGGCGCCCGTTCAGGGCAGCCCGATCCGGAGCGTCACATCGTGGAGGATTGATGAGCATTGCAGACGAAATCGCCGGTATTCTCAAGCAATACCAGACGGGCGCGACACCAGCGCCCGCCGCCGTGAACGCGCACTTCGATCAGGTCGCCAGCGCGGTGCCGGCCAACGTGCTCGCCGATGGACTCGCCCACGCGATGACGTCGAGCCAGACGCCACCGCTCGGCCAGATCGTGAGCGCGCTATTCAACCAGGCCAATCCGGCGCAGAAGGCGGCGGTCCTCAATCAGCTCATGACCGTTCTCGGCCCCGCAGCCGTGGCGGCAGCCACGGGTGGGGCGCTGGGCGCGGGAGCCAGGCACGACTGTCTCGCCTCAACAAGCGCAGCAGGTGTCTCCGGCCACGATCACCCAACTCGCGGACCGCGCGCAGGCTGCTGATGGTTCCGTCGTGAATCAGTTGAGCGCGTTCTACGCGCAACACCCGACCCTGGTGAAAGGACTTGGCGTCGGCGCACTCGCCCTCGTCATGTCACACATCTCCAACCGGAGGTAGACGTCGTATGGGTGGCATTCTGTATTGGATCATCATCGGCCTGATCGCAGGCTTCGTCACGGGCAAGCTGATGGGCGCACAGTCAGGGGACGTGCTGATGACGATCATCACCGGAATCGCGGGCGCGTTCGTCGGCGGATTCATTATGAACCTGTTGGGCTTCAGCTATACAGGCGGCCTGGTGTACAACGTCATCGTCGCCGTCTTTGGCGCCGTGGTCCTGACCTGGGCCTATCGCAAGCTGAAGGCGCGAGCCTGACGGGCGCGACGTGAGTGCCCGGCAGCCCGATGTGGCGCCGCCGGGGCATCACGCGTTGTCAGGGCGCGCTTACGTCGAACCCTTCGGAGACGACACCCTGACGCGCGAGCGCCTGTAGCGCCGTACCGTCGTGGCTCACGACCAGCGAGACCCCTGCCGGCGCCACGGTGTTCTTCAGCCACGCCATCTCGTGGCCGAGCATGGTGCGGTCCTCGCCCATTTGCCTGCTGGTCGAATCCGGCTTCTGGCGCTGCAGGTCGAGTCCGGCGCGGTGCCATACGATGTCGCCGATCAACATCAGCTCACGCCCAGACGCGAGTTTGACATACACGATCTGCGACCCCGGGGTGTGCCCGGGCGCGCGGATCAACACCATGCCCGGCGCGATCGGCAGCGCCCGCTCGTAGTCGACGACGATGAAGCGGCGCGCACGCGCGGAATCCAGCCCGCCGGATCCTCTGCCGGGTTTACCGAGAAGCGTATGCAACTGGGCCTCGGTCAGCATCGTCCTGGGCGCCACGTCGCCGAAGTACGGGGAGTTGATCACGCCGTCGACATGGTCGTAATGCTCATGCGTCGCGACGATGAGCCGTGCACGGCGCAGCGCTGATTCGGCCTTGTCGTAGTTGTCCTGGCGGTAGGTGCCGCCCTTTCCAGCGGCCTGGTGGCTCATGCCCGCGTCCACCATCACCCAGCCCGTGCGAAAGCGGACCTGAAAAACAGGGGTAATCTCGAACGTCCGGGTATTGGGAGCGCCCTCGACGGCGTCGGATTCCGGTGTCGAATCGTCGACCACACTCAGATAGCCGACCGCGGAAGGCAGCTCGCCGGGAACGGCGTGAGCGAGCAGTCGCACCGTGGCCAGAAGTGAATCCGTGTACGGATTGGCCTGGGCACCCAGAGGCATCACACCGCTCGCCACGGCAAACGCGACGCCGGGCGCGAGTCGCCACCATTGCCGGAACGCTCCACCGATGCACTGAGCGGTGCCAGAACGGGTGTCCTGAATCCGCGGCCGCCAAAACGACTCTTCCACGACACGCCTCATTGACCCTCGCCAGTCTCGAGATTGAAATCGAATCGCCTCACAACTCGTTCCCAATGCGCACGGTACCCCTGGACACTGTCAATCCACCGACGGTTCGTGGGCAACCTCCCGCTGCCCGAAATCCTCGATCCCCCGTCCCTGAATGACCGGTACCCAATGATCCGTTCTCAACGTGGTGCCAACGATGGCACCCGCAACACCACCGGACACACCGCCGATGACCGTGTATTCCGATATCGAACCGTTCACGGGGTGGCTCTTGTCATGTCCCGAGTAGATGGCCCCGCTAATCACCGCACCGGCCGCCAGACCCACCAGCAGTCCTGCGACGCTGTGGCCTCGCGATCCCCGGCGCACGGCCAGCCACTTGATGTCCCCAAATGGTACGACACGTTCGACCAGCATCGTGTCGCCATGGAACAGCATCGACGCGGGCCGAAGCTCGACGATCCGCCCCACGCTAATGGTCGGAACGCCGGGCGGCGCATTGACCTCCACCGTATCGCCGGGGGCGATTGGTACGGCGAAACCGGGATGGGACATTGCCTGACCCTGAACCTGCGCGCCGGTCGCCATCGCGAGGAGTACGACCGGCGACAGCCCGAGCAGTCTCTTGCCTGCGCGCCACGCGAATGCGATCCATTGCTTCATGAGGACGGCTCTCCACGGTCCGCACCGTGGACTCGTCACAAGACGCGGGGAGCGGCGCACTACCGGGCGGGCAGCGAGGCCAGAAATGGCTCCAGATACGACTTCCACGCCGCCGCCATGAGCCGCACCGGCCGTAGCCCTCACCCAACTCCGCGTCGCAGTCACGATGTCCAGCCCTCCGGGCCATGTCATTGCGCCGAGACCTGCCAGTTGGCGTATCCTTTGTACTCTCGCGGCGCGCCTTTGGCTAGCAGGCCTCCCTACCATCTGCCGTTAGGCCGTTCCCCGCGCGGGGCGCGGATGGCATGACCCCGGAACGGCCCGAGGGCGGCCCGGGGCCGGCCCGCGACTCGGAACGGAGTGAGCCACCCAGCGATGAAATCCGCTCTACGAGGTAGGGCGACGACCTTCGGCTCGGCCGCCCCAGCGGCACCCGTTCGCCGGATCACACTCGTTCCGCTCTCCGTACACCTTGGTCCGGACTGCCCACCGGATCCCGTGAGGTCACCAATATGTCTCGGTCCCTGTTTCGGCCCCTGCGCCGGCTCCTGATTCGGTCGCACTCGGTAGCGGCGCTCGCACTCCTGGCCTCCGTGGCGCCCGCGCGCGCCCAGCAGGCCGCCCACCAAAGCGCGCAGCAGCCGGCGCAGCAGGCCACTCAGCAGCCGCTCGATCATGCGCACTACGTCCTGCACTGGGGCCAGCTCATTGACCAGTACGGGTTCGCGCAGCCGATGGAAGCGGCGCGGATTCTCACGCCGGTCGACTGGAAGTTCGAGGGCGTCGTGGCCTGGGGCGCAGCCAACGGATGCCCGCCCGAGATGGTCAAGACCGCCGGCAGCGCGATGAGCAAGGACACGCTCTCGGGGTTCGCGTTCTTCCCGGTCCACACGTGGCAATGGTTCGATGACCCGCAGCAGCAGATGGCGGGCCGCGGCGCTTCGCAACCGTCGATCCAGCGGGGATGTGCGGTCGAGCCGCTGGTCGGCGCGGTGGACTACATCCGGCGCGCGATCCTTCCCAAGTGGCGACCGAACGCCCGAGTCGTGGCCACCGAGCCCATGCCAAAGCTCGCGCAGGCGCTGACGGAGCAGGCGCAGAGCGCCGCGGCTGGTATGCTCCAGAACCGCATGTACAACTGGGTCCGCGTCGATGCGGGACGGGTGAAGATCGCGTACGAGATCAACGGCCACCCCGTCGAGGAATGGATCATGGCCACCGTCCAAGCGATCGCCAAACCAGGACTCGGGGCGGGCCGGGGCAACTGGTACAATGCCACTGCCAGCCGGATCTTCGCGTATCGCACGCCAGCGGGAAAACTCGATTCGGAGCCTGCGTTGTTCTCGACCATGCTGGGATCGATCCGCTCCAATCCGCAGTGGCAGGCGAAGATGACGCAGGTGCTGCAGAATACGGGCAACATCGAGCGGAAAGGTGCCGCCGACCGGGCCAGGATCCGGGCCGGCATGCAACAGGCGCAAGGCGACGCCAGCACCGCGCGCTACGAGCAGATCTCGGCCGCCGAAGACAAGCAGTCGGAGGAGTTCGCGCAAA
>CAVWTI010000042.1:0-44496 GCA_963757855.1 uncultured Gemmatimonadales bacterium | reverse complement strand
CCGCTCAACGACACCATCTTTGGCTCGCGAGCAAACGTCGTCAGCACCGTCTCCACCCATCCCGGCGTCAGCCGCGAATCCGAATCGACGTTGGCAATCAGCTCGCCCGAACTGGCCGCAAAGCCCGCCTGCCGCGCAAACGTCAGCCCCTTGGTGGCTCGTCCACCACGCGCACACCGGGATAGCCCAGCGCCACTTCGCGCGTCCGGTCGGTGCTGGCATTGTTGACCACGATGATCTCAACGTCGTCGCCCAGTTCCCGCGTCTGCGCCAGGATCGACTCCAGACACGCCGGCAAATACGCCTCTTCGTTGTACGCAGGCACCACAAAGCTCAGGCGCATATACCCCAAGGCTAGCCCCCCGTGTTACAGGAACCTCACAATCTCGCCCTGCATCCGCCGGTATACCTCCCGCGCATCCCCATTCGCCCCAAACAATAAGCGGCCCACCCTTCGCCGCGCCGCCGCGAAGAGTGGGCCGCCTTGTCTTGCGGGCAACTACTGCGCGGAATCGTCCGGCATCACTGCGCCCGCCTTCACCCACTGTGTAATCACCGCAATGTCCGCGTCGCTCATCTTCGGACTCTTCGGCGGCATCGGCTTCGGATCGTCCGCCGGCCCTTCATGCCGAATCAGCTTCACCAGCAGGCTGCTCGCGGGATCGCCCGGCACGATCACCACGCCGTCGCGGCCGCCCTTCAGTGTCGACGCCTTCGTCTGCAGGCTCAACCCGCCCTTGTGGTCCATGCTCATGTGGCATTTGCCGCAATTCGTCTGCAGAATCGGCCGTACCTTTTCCTTGTAAAACGCGGGCTTGGATGCATCATCCTGCGCCGAAACACCACGTAATCCCGCTCCGGCCAATCACCGCCGCCGTCACCACACCGACTCCAACTGCCGCCAACACTCGACGCATCCAGCCTCCTGGCAATAGAAATTTTGAGTTTACGATTCTCCCCCGGCGCCTGCTCCACAATCCAGAGGACCTCCACCGACCGTCACCACATTAACCGATCGGTACACAGAACCTGTTTGAACACTTACCGCCAGTCTACGTTGCAACTAGTCTTAAAGTTGCTCTGGTGCCTCCGCACCTCCAAAAAATCGACATGCGCCGAAACATCGCCACGGCTGCCCTAAGCTCGCTGGCCTGTCTGCTGCTCTGCACCACTTCCCTGCTGGCCAAGCCCACGCGGACCCTCCCCCGCGCGGGCCGTTGGAATACCCCTCCTCTCAGCCTGCGTTCCACCCGCGAACACGCCGAAGCCCGGACTGAAACCAGGGCCGGCCACCGCGACCGCGACGCTCGCTCGTCCCTTCATACTCGTGCCCACGCCGCAGCACCTGCCTCCGCGCGCCACGCCGCCGCCCCGGTACGCACAGCCGCTACGCGCACACCGCGATCCCGCCGCGACCGCGCCATCCAGGCCCAGGCCATCCTCGCCGCCCACTCCGCCATCCTCGCCGCGGACCATCACAGATCGCGTCCCGTACCGCGCGCCCAGTTGGACGAAGCATCGACCCTGCAACCGGATTCCAGGGAATCCACCGCGCTCGTCAACGCTGGCGGCATCCTCCGACCCGCGCTGCCCGGAACTCTGCCGCTCAAAAGTATCGAAGAAGAAGCCTCCACGCCCGTCATCCTGCCGCCGCTCCGTGTCGCCTCGCTGTATGACAGCCGCGGTCGCCTGGTCGTGCCTGCACCTCTGCGCGGCACCCGCGAAATCCTGCTCCACCAGAACGAAATGGCCGACCGTGATGGCCTTGACCGTGTCCGCGATGACGCCGACCTGCTCGACCTCCGCCGCGAAAAGAAGCTCGTAGCCCTCCCGGAAACCGAGGCCCTCACCGTCGACTATCGCCTGCCGGAAGACCGCCGCTACTCCCGCCCCTGGACCGCCGCCTTTCTCACGGTCCTCAGCCGCGACTTCTACACCGCCTTCCACGCGCCCCTCCAGGTCGATTCCGCCGTCCGCACCGTCGCCGTCCAGGAGCGCCTGGTCCGCACCAACGGCAACGCCGCGCCCATCACTGGCGACACCGCTTCCCCGCACCTCACCGGTCAGGCCGTCGACATTGCCAAAGCGGCCTCTCACGCCTCCAGATCGCCTGGATGCGCGCCTACCTCCAGCCCCTCATCGACCAGGGCAAGATCGACGTCGAAGAGGAATTCCAACAAGCCTGCTTCCACATCAGCGTCTACAAAGCCTACGTGCCAGTGGTCTCGCCCCACGTGGCCATCACCACGGCGCGTCAGCTCGATCCACCATCCCCGTCCGGAGGTCCAAGCTATTGAGCAACGTCATTCAATTGCGTAAGGAACCCAGAACGACCGGCGTCAATCGCCCCACCCGGCAAATCTCCAGCGCCCACATCTCGCCCTTCGTCCAGAAGATCCTGGGTCTGGCCAGAGGAACCACCACCGGCTGACCTTTGCCCGCGCTACCCCGCCTTCTTTGCCCCAGCTAACGTCTTCAAGGCAATGGGCCGATCGAACTGCGTCTTCAGAACCACGGTCGTCTCCGTCCTCTCAATTCCCGGGATCTTTAGCAACTGTTCAATCAGAACGAGTAGCCCCGCCGTGTCTGCCGACCTGACCTTCAGAAACAAACACTTTTCGCCCGCCACGGAGTGGCACTCTTCAATGGCGGGTATGGCACATAGGGCCGGGGAAAGCTCCGAGCAGGGCCGGCTCAGAGTCGCTCCAATAAACGCCAGCACTCCCAGTCCCAGCCGAGGGGCATCCAGCTTCACAGTCCAGTTCTTAATGATGCCGTCGCGCTCCAGCCGGCGCAGTCGATCATGCACCGACGACGGCGCCAGTCCGACCAACCGAGCCAGGTCTTCCAGCCGTTGTGAGGCGTTTTCCTGAAGCGCTTCCAGAAGAGCGAAATCTTTTCTGTCCAGGTCCATAAAACCCCCTCCCTGAAGGCACCAACCGAATTACATTCGGCTTCACCATATCATGACACATTTTTATTGTAGATTCGTCCCATATTTCCGAGTCTCATACGCATAATGATGCACGGACCGGATTCTCAAGGCAGGCGTCAAAGTTCTTTTGCCAATCATGACATCGATTGTCATATATGCCTACCTACACTGCTTCCTATGAGATCCAGGGTCTGACCGCCAGGTAAATCACCTCGCGCACGCATCACTCGGAGGGTATTTCAATGTCGCAGAATTCCCGCATTCTCGCACGTTCACTCGCTGCCCTTCTGTTCGCCGGAGCCATCGCCCCGGCTTCAGCCAATGCATGGCCGCTGGGCAAGCTGTTCCACATGCATCCCCACGCTGCTCAACCGGAAGATACCCGCATTTTCTTCCATCTCACCAACCAGGATGGATTCGTCCAGCAGGTCAAGGTGGATGGCCGCGTCTACACCATCGTGCCCCACGGCTCGCTCGACATCAAAGCCTCCAGCGGGACCGAAGTCTATTCCGTCACCGCGGGCATCAAGCACCGCGCCGGAGATCTGCTGGTGGCCGTCACCCCAAAGACGCAGGACCAGATCATCTCCATCGAATAACTCGGTGCCCATGTTCGGCGCAGCCCGATCGCGTCGAACATGGGGCTGGTCTTCCTAAGTCCGGCCCTTCTTACCCACGCCCTCCTAATCGCCGAGGCACGTCGCCACCCTGCGAGCAGTCTCCACCCACGAGTGGTCCGGGGGGACCAATTTCAGCTTGCCCGCCACTTGATCCAGCGGCACAGCCTCGGTGCCATCGCCACGTGACGCCACCATCACGCCAAACTTGCCCGCGTTGATCAGATCGGCGCAAGCGCTGCCTAACCGCGTCGCCAGAATTCGGTCCTCGGCGCAGGGCGCACCTCCGCGCTGCACATAACCAAGGATGGTCACGCGCGACTCAAGATGGGTCAGTTCTTCCAGCTGGTGAGCCAGACGCAGCGTGTTGCCCTGATGCCGGACTTCCAGCGCCGTGATCTCGCGCTTGCACTCCAGTTTCTCATTCAGAGTTTTGGCGCGCTTCAGCGCCTTTTCGGCAATGCTGAAGACCCGCGCATCGTTCTGGCTCAACGCGCCCTCGGCCACAGCCACGATGCTGAAGTTGCTTCCCTTCTTGCTGCGGCGGCCAATGGCTGCGGCGATGCTCTCCACGTTGTAGGGGATTTCGGGAATCAGAATCACGTCCGCCCCACCCGCCAGTCCCGCGCCCAGCGTCAGCCAGCCGGCGCGATGTCCCATAATCTCCGCAACGATAATGCGGTGATGGCTGTGCGCGGTGCTGTGCAGCCGGTCGATGGCGTCGGTAGCAATACTCAACGCCGTGGAATAACCAAACGTCGCATCCGTCATCGCCACGTCGTTGTCGATGGTCTTCGGCAGCGTGATCACGTTGATGCCGGCCTTATGCAAACGGTAGGCGTTCTTCTGCGTGCCGCCGCCTCCCAGGCAGACCAGGCAATCGATCCCCCACTTCTTCAGGTTGTCCTTGATGACGCCCGTCATGTCCTTGGTGCGTCCGTCAATCACCATGCGATGCGGCTTGTCGCGGCTGGTGCCCAGAATGGTGCCGCCAATGGTCAGAATGCCGGAGAGACCAGTGTGGTCCAGGTTCACCCGCTTATTCTCCACCAGGCCGCGAAAACCATCGCGAAACCCGATGACTTCCATGCCGTAGTAGCCGTGCGCAGCCTTGCCCACGCCGCGAATCGCGACATTCAAGCCCGGACTGTCGCCGCCCGCGGTCAGGATGCCGATGCGCTTGATCTTTTTTGCCATTCGACAACACTATCAGACCCTCCTCGGCTTGCCGTCCGAGCCAAACACTGGGTGCCCCATTCATCGCAGCCCCATCGCGGGAGTGCAAGGGTATCGTGATCAGGAATGCGGGTTGCCTGGGTCTTGTGAAGCGTGCGCGGCAAATGGATTGATGGCGTCCCCAGCGTTTGACAGCTTCGCCAAATTAGGTTTACCTAATAGTTAGGTATACCTAAATGTTTGTGTTTCCTCCGAACCGCCGGGCAGCCGAGGCACTGTCTGTGATCCTGGTTGCGATGCAGGGTCGATTGCTTAGCGCGCAGAGCGGCACCAGCAGCGCCATTGCGGGCACCCTGGCAGACCAGAGCGACGCTGCGATTGCGGGCGCGGAGGTGAAGGCGACCGAGGTGAATACGGGCGCGGTCCGCGTGGTCAAGAGCAATGGCGAGGGACGCTTCCTCTTCTCCCAGGTGAATCCGGGGACATACCGGATTGAAGTCCACGTTACGGGATTCGGTCCGGCGTGTCACAGCCAACCAGCGTCTCGGTGGGCCAGACTGCCACGGTGAACTTCACGCTGTGCCCGCAGCGACCTCGCAGTCGATTGAAGTGATCGAGGAATCCGGGCTGATGAGCCTGGAAAACGCGAACACGTCCACGACGCTGGAGGCGAAGGCGATCAAGAGCCTGCCGAATCCCGGCCAGGACCTGACGTATGTGGCCCAGTTTGCCGAGGGCGCGCTGATGAATACCGCGGGCTCTTCGAACGACGCCAAGGCGGCGGGTGGCTACGGCAACGTGGAGTTCAACGGCCTGCCTGCGACCTCGAACGGCTATGTGCTGGACGGCTTCGATGCGAACGATCCGTTCCTCGGGCTGAACATCGGACTCTCGACCAATCTCGTAATCGGACTGGACGCCTTGCAGGAGGCGACGGTCAACACCAACTCCTACGCCGTCGATCAGGGGCGCTACGGCGCGTCGCAGGTGAACTACTTTACCAAGTCGGGGACGAACCAGTTTCATGGCGATGTGTACGAGATATGGAACGGCTCGCTTGCTGAACGGGACAAATTACTTCCTCCACGCCAACGACACGCCGGGGAATATTGCGAAGAAGCCGCGGTCGACCGTGAATGAGTTCGGCGTCAGTGTTGGCGGACCGATACGAAGGAACAGGCTTTTCTTCTTCGCGCACTATGAAGGGATCCGCATGGCGCTGCCGCTGGTAGCGCGAACAACGGTGCCGTCGGCGGCCTATCAGCAATATGTGTTGCAGCAGCTGCCGCTGGGAGGCACCGATCCGATCAATGGCACTGTCCTGCCCGCACAGCCGCAGGAAGCGGCGTTTTACCGGAATATGTTCGCGCTATACAGCGATACTGCAGGCACACCGACGCCCGTGCTCTCCTGTCCGCTGGATGCGAATGGGGCTCTGTTGAACGGCATGCAGACCCCGGCAAACCTGTTTAACGGCTCGGGCTGCGCGAACAAGCGGACGCAGTCGCTGAACAACTCCGACAGCGAGAATCTGATCGTGCTGAAGATCGATCACACGATCGACGCAAACGACAGCGTCTGGTACCGGTTCCAGCAGGACACTGGATTGCAGGCCGCGTACACCGATCCGATCAACCCAATCTTCAACTCGTACTCGCCGCAGCCGCAGCGGACGCTGGTGGTGGGCTACACGCACTTGTTCACGCCGAATCTGGTGAATCAGTTCAACCCTGGGGCAGTTGGTATTCGAGCCTCTTTCTGCCGAACAACTACGCGCAGGTGCTCGCGACCTTTCCCATCGTGCTCGCCGGGGGCAGTTCCAACGCGCCGTTCACGACCCTTGGCGGCAACGATCAGACCTACACCGCAGGGCCGCAAGGTCACGCAGTGGCAGATCAACGACAACCTGATCTGGACGCGCGGACGCCACAGCTTCAAGTTTGGCGTGAACTCGCGCAGGCTGGACGTCAGCGACTACGACCTGGGCGAAGGCGTGGTGCCCGACGTGGTCTACAACGACCTGGCGCAGTTCACGTATGGCGCTGCGTCCACTGCGACGGCGGCGTTTCCGATCACGCAGAAGGAGAGCGTCACGGTTGGCAACCTCGATCTCTACGCGATGGACACGTACAAGCTGAGCCAGCGATGGACCTTGATTGCGGGGCTGCGCGCGACCTGGAACACGAATCCGGTGAACCAGCATGGCCTGTTTGCGCGTCCGGCGGGATCGTTTATGGACATGGCGCACGACGCCGCGCAGCCTTTGAGCCAGGCGATCCAGACCAATGTGCGCAGCTTGTTTCCCGGCACTCCGCTGTTCAGTTGGCAGCCGCGCGCGTCCCTGGCCTACAAGCTGTCGAACACGATGGCCCTGCACGCGGGCGGCGGCATCTTCAACGACATCATCCCGGCGCAGGTGGCGGACCTTGGCGCAACGAATCCCCCTTATGCTCCGGTGTTCGTGGGTGGAATCAACGGACAGGTTGGCGGCGTTGGGATTGCGCCAGGGGTCGCGAACAGCGCCGTGGATGCGACCGCGCAGGCGAACCAGTCCTTCCAGGCCGCCTTTCGCTCCAACGCACCGTCACCATTTCGCCGTCAATCTCAACACGTTTCCCAGCGGCACGCTGAAGACGCCGTACTTCCTCGAATGGAGCCTGGGGCTCGAGCGCGAACTCGGCGCGCGCGGCTCGCTCCGCGTCGATTACGTTGGGACGCGCGCTGTTCAGGAGCCGTACCAGGTCCAGTTGAACGGCTACCAGACGGTTTGCAATGGCTGCTTTGCACCGTTCGCCTACAATCAGCCGCTCGATTCGCGCTTTAGCAACGTCAACGAATTCCGCACCGGCGCCGGCAGCAACTACACGGGGCTACAGACCAGTGCGACGAAACAGATTTCCGGCCTGACTCTGCGCGTCAACTACTCCTTCAGCCATTGCCTCGACGAGGTATCGAATGGCGGCTTGCTTGCGTATTCCTCGCTTGGCATACTTTCTCCGCTGCCTGGCGATCTGCGCAAAGAGTATGGCAACTGCGATTACGACGTTCGCCACAACCTGACCGCGTTCGCCCTCTATGAGATCCCGTTCCACTCCAGCCACGCACTGCTCCGCCGGGCGCTGGGCGGATGGCAGGTGTCAGGGACCGCCATTCTGCATAGCGGATTGCCGTTCAGCGTTCTTAGCGCGCCCTACACCGCGAACAACCATGGCATCTTTCAGGGCAGCGGGCCGCAATATGCGAACCGGGTGCCGGGCGTGCCGCTGTACCGCAAGACCGCCGTCTCCGGCGTGACCCAACCCGGCAGCCTGCAATGGCTCAACCCCGACGCGTTTGCCTCGGTGGTCGATCCTGCCACCGGGGCTTGTGCGGGCGGCGATTCGCCCGCCAACTGCCAGTTTGGCAACTCCGGCCGCAACAACTATCGCGGACCGCACTTCACTTACTCCGAGGTCTACGTGACCAAGAAGATTCCGATCAGCGAACATGTGACCTTCCGCTTTGACACGCAGATATTCAATCTCTTCAACCACCCGAACTTCGCCCTTCCCACGAACCAGGCCGGAACGCCTGGCGAGCCGGCGACGCAGACGGGCTTTGGCGCGCTGACCAGCACCATCTCTCCGCCCACCGGACTGCTCGGGGTCGGACTTGGTGGCGACAGTTCGCCGCGCATGATCGCGTTCCAGGGCAGAGTTGAATTCTAAAGCCGCTCAGTCGCAGCTCCCGCAAACGGGGAATCTCGGTAACTTGGAATTCCAATCGAGCGCTTCAGGTGCCCCGATGGGTACAGAGTCCCTCGTCTTAAGTTTCCGTATCTCCCTCTCGTACCATGACTTGCCCTGATATCCACCGGCAAATCGCTTGACACCCCATATAAAATTAAAGAAGAGCTAAAAAGCACAGTGACCCGACCTTAGCTTGCCTGAGGTTCGTGTCCGGAGAGCACCAGATCACCTGGACCGGACTTGGAGCCATCGAGAGCTCAGGGGGGAACAACGTGGAAACATCGACCCATTCCAAGGCCCGCTGGGCCCGCGCTGCCACCCGACTGCGCCCCCGCTCGACACACCGCCGCGGCCGCCCAGATGTTGACTACTTCGATATCCCCAACGCAACTCCAATGTTATCTGGATCATGCGGAATCGATGGGGGGGGTGGGGGTTGGCCCAGGCAGGCAGTCGCACCGCTTCACACAGCCTTAAGGTTGTATGTCTATCCTCGCCGGGCTACCATGAACCGCTCCCCGACCGCGCGCCAACTCGCGTCGCCGCGGGGGTTCACCCTAAGGATATGATCACCACGGCACCCATCGCCAGGAGACCCACCCCATGTCACCTAAGCCGCTCGCACTCGCCGCTATCGCCGCTCTCGCCGCCCTGCTCCCCTCGCCGTGCTCGCCCAAGCCGGCCCCTACAAAGTCCTCCAGACCGTCAAAGTCGGCGGCGGCGAAGGCGGATTCGATTACGTCACCGCCGACTCCGCCAACCGCAACCTCTACGTCGCGCGCTCCGGCCAGGGCGCCCACATCGGCGTCTTCAACCTGGACACCCTCGCCCAGGTCGGCGACATCCCCGGCGTCAGCGCCCACGGCGCGCTCGTCGACGACGCCACCGGCCACGGCTTCGCCACCTCCAAGCCATCACCATGTTCGACGCCAAGACCTTCGCCGTCATCAAGACCATCGACGTTCAGGGCAATCCCGACGGCTACCTCAACGACTGGGTCAACCACCGCTTCTACGATCTCTCCCACGCCGCGCCCAACATCACCGTCATCGACGATAAGGACGGCACCATCCTCGCCACCATCGACATCGGCGGCGCGCCCGAGCAGGGCCAGTTCGACGGCAAGAACCGCATCTACGTCGACATCGAGGACAAGTCCGCCATCGCCGTCATCGACGCCAGCACCATGAAGATGATCGGCAAATATGACCTCTCGTCCAAGAGCGGCGGTTGCGCCGGCCTCGCCCTCGACGCCAAGAACAACATCCTCTTCGCCGCCTGCCGCGACAAGAACGACATGGTCATCCTCTCCGCCACCGACGGCCACATCATCACCGACCTGCCCACCGGTCAGGGCTGCGACGGCGCCACCTTCAACCCCGAAACCATGGAGGCCTTCAGCTCCCAGGGCGACGGCACCCTCACCGTTATCAAGGAAAAGTCGCCGACCGACTTTGTGGTTGAGCAGACCGTCACCACGCCGGTGCGCGCCAAGACCCTCACCCTCGACACCAAGACCGGCCACATCCTGCTGATCACCGCGGAATATGGCCCCGCACCCACTCCTGCTGCCGCACCCGCAGCCGCGCCTGCGCCCGGCCCGCCGGAGCTCCCGCGGCGGTGGACGTCCCGGCGGACCCGGTGGCTTCCGCGGTCCCCGTGCTCCAATGATTCCCGGTTCGTTCTCCATCGTCGTTGTAGGCAAGTAAACTAAGGGGACATGGAAAGTTTGGGGTCCCTCATCACCGAATCACGCAATTCGCATTCGGAACACATCGACGAGCTCTCCACGCTGGAGATGCTCACCGTCATCAACCAGGAAGACGCGACTGTCGCCGCGGCAGTCGCGTCCCAACTCCCCGCACATCGCCCAGGCGGTCGACGAGATCGCGAGCCCGCTTCACCCAGGGCGGCCGCCTCTTCTACATCGGCGCCGGAACCAGCGGCCGGCTCGGCGTCCTCGACGCCTCCGAGTGTCCGCCCACATTTTCCGTTCCGCCCGCGCTGGTGCAGGGCCTGATCGCCGGCGGCGACTCCGCCCTGCGCAACTCCTCCGAGCACTCGGAAGATTCCCCGGAGGAAGGCGCGCGCGACCTCGCCGCCGCCGGCTTCGGCATCGAGAACGCCGCCGATCCAGCCGCGCCCACGCCCGACGTTCTGGTCGGCATCGCGGCCAGCGGACGCACGCCTTACGTGCTCGGCGCACTGCTGCACGCGAAGTCCATCAAGGCCTTCACCATTGGCCTCGCCTGCGTCGCCGACTCGCCCATCTCCAAAGTCGCCGACCTCGACCATCGCGCCGGTCACCGGTCCCGAAGTCATCACCGGTTCGACCCGCATGAAGGCCGGCACCGCGACCAAGCTGGTCCTGAACATGCTCTCGACTGGCGTGATGATCCGCACCGGCGCAGTCTACGGCAACCTGATGGTCAATGTGAAACCGACCAACGACAAGCTGATCGACCGCGCGCAGCGCATCATCATGGCTGCGGCGGCAGATTCCGACCGCCCCATCGACCGCCCCGCGGCGACCCGCCTGCTGATCGAGGCGGGCAGCGTGAAGACCGCGATCGCGATGCACAAGCTTGGCCTGCCACGCGCCGCCGCCGAAGAACGCCTCGCCAGCGCTGGCGGCAACCTTAAGCAAAGCCCTGCGCCCCGCTACTTAGGCGCTTTCCGGCATCCAATGACGTAGGTCTATGGCTCTGCTGCGTAAATGGTCACTTTCGCTGGTCACGGTTCTGATCTTTCTGCTGGCGTCGCCGCGGCCGCTGGGAGCTTACTCCGTCCTCACTCACGAAGAATTGATCGACCTCACCTGGTCCGATTCGATCCAGCCGTTGCTGCTCAAGCGCTTTCCCGGACTCACTCCAGCTCAACTCCGCGAGGCCCACGCGTACGCATACGGCGGATGCGTCATCCAGGACCTTGGCTACTATCCCTTCGGCAAGCCGCTGTTCTCCGACCTGCTGCACTACGTCCGCACGGGCGACTTCATTCGCTCGCTCTTCCGCGACTCCAAAGACGCCAACGACGTTGCCTTCGCCATCGGCGCGCTCTCCCACTATCTGGGCGACACCATCGGCCATCCCGAAGCCGTCAACCTCGCGGTCGGCAAATCGTTCCCCGCGCTGGCCGCAAAGTACGGACCCAACGTCAACTACGCGGAAGGCAGGCACCAGCACGTTCGCGCCGAGTTTGCCTTCGACATCAACGACATCACCAAGCACCGCCTGGCACCCGAGCGCTACCTCAATCACATCGGCTTCGCGGTCCCCATTCCGCTGCTCACTCGCGCCTTCTACGATACCTACGGCCTCGATCTCGCGAAGATCCTCGGCCACAGCCATCCCAAGCTCCACGGATATCGCTATTCCGTCCGCACTCTGCTGCCCCGTGTTGCCTACGCCGAAACCCTTCTCCACCGCAGCCACATGCCGCCCGACGTCCCCAGCCCCGCGCTCGACGAGTTCAAGCAGCAGATCGCCGCTCCTCTCCGCCGCGGACCACTGGGACTCCTACCGCGGTCACGCCGGCATCGGAACTCACCTGCTCGCAGGCTTTATCTTCATCCTTCCCAAGGTTGGCGCGCTCTCCGACCTCTCGCTGCGCGGTCCCACGCCTTCGGCGGAACAGGACTACGTCAACTCGCTGATGCACACCGCCGACGTCCTTCGCCAGACCCTTGCTAAAGCCACCACCTCCGACGGCCTACCGAACAAGGACCTTGACACCGGCGGGACGCCCGTCCCGGCAGCTACTCGCTGGAAGATCTAACTTATGCCGATCTGCTGCACCGAGACGACCCGCGATCCCGCGAGCCCCATTCCCTTTGGCATCAAGCGCGACCTGCTCGCCTACTTCGCCGACCTGGATAAGGTCACCTACCTGAACCAGAACCGCATGCTCGCGCAGGTTCAGGCTGATTTGCCGATCCTCCGGACCATCTCCACCAAGGCGGCCTATCCCGACAGCGCCTTCCTGCCTGAACCCGACGAGCCAAGGCACCAGATCCCCAACCCACGCCTAAGGATGCCTCGTGCCGAACCCACGAAGCCGATCTCGCCATCTGACCCCAAAGGCACCGCACCTGCGCTAGTCCCGATCCCAGCGCCGGCTCCCGGCTCAGCCGCACCAAAGCCGCAGCCTTAGAAAGGCTCTAAGTTCGTTCAACAGCGCAAGGAGGGAGTCGGCCTATAGCACCACGGCTGTGCGTGTAGCCCTCGGCCGTTAGCGCTTCGAAGCAAGTTCCGCGACCTGCTCCGGGCCGCGCGTCTCCATGGTGATGTCGATCACCGTGTCGCCGAGATTGACGCCGTAGTAGGCGCGATTGTGAAGCGTGTCGACGATGTTGGCGCGGTGGCTCGCAATCAGCCGGGTCAGTTCGTGCAGCGCGCCGGGCTTATCCAGCAGAACAATGCGCAGGCGGATGAGGCGGCCGTCCTGCACCATGCCGCGCTCGATGATCCGCGAGAGCAGAGTGACGTCGATGTTGCCGCCGCCCACCAGCACCGCGGTGTGCGCTCCCTTGAGGCTCGTCCGATGCTGCAGCAGGGCCGCCAGCGCCGCCGCACCTGCGCCCTCGGCAAGTGTCTTCTCGCGTTCGAGCAGCATCAGGATCGCCGAGGCAATCTCGTCCTCGTCCACCATGACGATCTCGTCGACGTAGCGCTCGACCACGGGCAGCGTCAGATCGCCGGCGCGGCGCACCGCGATGCCGTCCGCGATGGTCGTGGCGGGATCGACCGTGACGGGATGATGCGCCTCGACGGCTGCCGCCATTGAGGGCAGCTTCGCGGTCTGGACGCCGACGATGCGAATCTCCGGACGGGATTCCTTGATGGCGCAGGCGATGCCGCCGATCAGTCCGCCGCCGCCGATAGGCACGACGACCGCCTCAAGCTGCGGCACCTGTTCCAGCAGTTCGAGCCCGATGGTTCCCTGCCCGGCCATCACGGCGGGATCGTCGAAGGGATGGATGAAGGTCAGTCCCTGCTCGGCGCGCATTGCCGCGTCGCCTCCGCGAAGGCCTCGTCGTAGTTGGCGCCGTGCAGCAGCACCTCGGCGCCAAAGTCGCGCGTCGCCGTCACCTTGACCAGAGGAGTGGTAAGCGGCATGACGATGAGCGCGCGAATGCCGCGCTTGGTCGCGTGGTAGGCCACGCCCTGCGCGTGGTTGCCGGCGCTGGCCGCGATCACCCCGCGGCCGCCTGCTCCGGCGTCAGCATCGCGATGCGATTGAGCGCGCCCCGCTCCTTGAAGCTGCCCGTCATCTGCAGATTTTCCAGTCTTCAGATAGACTTCCTGCCCGGTGAGCGCAGACAGCATCATGGAGTGGGGGCACGGCGAATAGTAGATGGAGTCGCGCAGCCGCTCGCGCGCGGCGAGCACGTCGGCGCGGCTGATGCTCAGGTTGGATTTTCTGTTGTGGCCATGGTCGACTTTGATGGTATCGCGTCTTCGGGCCATTCAGCCAAGCAGTTTGAATGTCATTCACCGCGAAGCGGTCAGGCACACGAAGTGCTCGATGGCACGAATGCTATTCGCGCGCTTGCGAAACTCGTTGGCCAAGCGGAATTCTTCTTTGAGTTCCGGCGTGCGGAGGTTCTCGCGGACATGGGCGAACCGCTGTTCGAGCGCGTGCAGGTGTTGCGGCGATGGGCTCCGTGTTCGAGAGCGCGATGTCGCGCCACATGCTGTAGGGGCTGGCACCCAGGCGCGTCGTCTCGCGCAGCGCGCGGCCTCCGATGGCGGCGATCTCTTCCCGGCGCACGGGTCGGCCGCGAAGGTTTCTTCCAGCAGCGCCGCCAGCGCGGTGGAAAGCATCTGCGGGAGATGGCTGACCCAGGCGCAGATCTCGTCGTGGCGTGCGGGGTCGAGATCTATCGTACGCGCGCCGAACTTCGCGACCCACGCGCGGAACTCTGTTTCCACGCGACGGTTGCGCGTCAGCGCGGGAGTAAAGAGCCACATCGCGTTCTGGAAGAGGCTAGCCTCCGCGAGCGCCGCGCCCCCCGACTCCTTGCCCGCCATGGGATGGCCGGGCAGAAAGCGGGCCTCGCCGGGCTGGTTGTAGAGTTTCGTCGCCAAGTTCGGCGATCTGCACCTTGGTGCTGCCAACGTCGGTGACTAGTTGATGCTCGCCCAGGGCGGCGCCAGCCGCTGCATCCAGTCGAGGATGGAGAGCACCGGCCCGGCCAGCATGATTACGTCGCACGATGCGGCCAGCGGAGTCCGCCGCATCGCGGGCGCATGCCAGGAGTCGATCGCTCCCATCTGCGCTGCGCCGTCTCAGGTCTCTGCAGTCGGCCCGGTTCCGATGATCTCGCCGTCGAAGCCCGCCGCACGCAGCGCAAGGCCCAACGACGCCCCGATCAGGCCCGTGCCGACGATGAAGACGCGGCGCATCATCGGCTATACAACCTTTCGCCCAACTACCGGCGCCAACAGCCGCAGTTGCGCCACCAGTTTTTGAACTGCTCCGGATACAGGCTCTGCGCACCATCGCTCATGGCCTTGTCGGGGTTCGGATGCATCTCCATCAGCAGGCCGTCGGCGCCAGCGGCAACGCGCGGCCAGCGCCATTGGCGGCACCAGGTCGCGAATTCCGACGCCATGCGATGGGTCGCGCCATTACGGGCAGGTGCGTGAGCTTCTGCAGCACGGGAATCGCCGAGATGTCCATGGTGTTGCGGGTGTAGGTTTCATAGGTGCGGATGCCGCGCTCGCAGAGCATCAGGTCGTAGTTGCCGCCAGAGAGGATGTATTCGGCAGAGAGGAGAACTTCTTCAATTGTCGCCGCCATGCCGCGCTTCATCAGCACCGGGTTCGCGTGTGGCCCAGTTCGCGGAGCAGGTTGAAGTTCTGCATATTGCGCGCGCCGACCTGGAAGCAGTCGATATACGGAATCATCGAGCTCGATCTGCGAGATCTCCATCACTTCGGTGATCACCAGCAGGCCGGTCTCGTCGGCGACCTCGCGCAGCAGTTTCAGGCCGTCGATGCCCATGCCCTGAAAGCTGTACGGCGAGCTACGCGGCTTGTAGGCGCCGCCGCGGAGGAACTTCGCCCCGGCTGCTGCGGACAGCTTCGCACTTTCGAGAATCTGGTCGCGCGATTCGACCGAGCACGGGCCAGCCATGACCACTACCTCTTCGCCGCCGACGACTACGCCGTTCGGGAAGGTGATCGTCGTGCCTTCGGGCCGGAAGCTGCGGCCTGCGAGTTTATAGGGCGACGAGATGCGGTAGGCGTCGTGGACGCCGGGAAGAACTTTGAACTCGACGACGTCAAAGTGCGCCGGCGTGCCGACTCCCGCGAGAATCGTCTGCTGCGTGCCGGTGGTGCGGTGCACGTTGAACCCGAGCTCGACCATGCGCTCGATCACGTTCTGAATATGCTGCTCGGTGGCCTCGTCCTGCATTGCTACGATCATCGCGTTCCATCCACTCTCTTTATATTTGTAACTGCTCATAATTCTGTGCAGCTTCGCGCTTCAAATTCCAATTTAGCCGCAAACCACTCAACCTTCACGCCGCTGCAGTGTTCGCATCACGTCGATGATGCGCTCATACACATGCAGCAACTCGGCGTCTGCCAGCGGCCCTGGATTGACTGCGCGAACATGATTGAAGACGGTCTGTTCGCGGCCTGGCTCGTATACCGGCAGGTTGGCCTCTTTCTTCAGTTCTCCGATGGCCTTCGCCGCCTCCGCCCGCTTGCAGATGAGCCGCACAATTTGTTCATCCAGCTCATCGATCTTCTTGCGCCAGTCGGAGATGTCCATCTTGTTCGGTCCTTAGCGTGTGATTAGTTGTCTTGCGGTTTAGCGAATACCTTCGTGAAACTCATGTCTGAGCCCCATTCATGATACCTCGCGCGGTTCACCCGGCCGGGGAGTGGCCGAGAAGGCCGGCGACGAATTCGCCGACAGCTTTTAGGCGCCTCGGCCGGTGGAGTCCTCTCGATCAGCTGCACGACCGCCGAACCGACCACCGCAGCGTTAGCGAAGTCGCTTACAGCGTGCACGTGATCCGAGGTGGAAATGCCAAATCCCAAGGCAATCGGGAGCCTTGTAAATTTGCGGATTCTCTCGACCAGCGACTGGGCATCTTTTGCCAGTTCCGTCTGCGTCCCGGTAATGCCAACTCGCGAGATAGCGTAGATGAACCCTTGAGAGTTTTCCGCAATTGCCTGCAGCCGGTGATCTGGCGATGTTGGGGCAGCCAGAAATACTGGGGCGAGGCCGTTCTCATGCATGACGCGAAGATATTCGCCCGCCTCCTCGACGATCATGTCGGTCAGCAGCACGCCGTCGGCACCCGCATCTTTCGCAGCCTTTGCGAACTCTTCCATCCCCATGCGGACGACCGGATTGAGATAGCTGAAAATGATAATTCCTGCTGCGGCCGCGCCGCGCGAATCTCCTTGCAGATCGCAAGCACGTCCGCTAAGCCGCGTTCCCCTTGCGACGGCTCGCTCGGAAGCCCGCTGGATTACGGGACCATCCGCCAATGGTTCGCTGAACGGTACGCCCAGTTCGATCACATCGGCGCCATTGTCGATCGCTGCTATGGCCATCTCACGTGTCGTCGCGAGATCGGGATCGCCGGCTGTAAAGTAGATTACCAGTCCTTGCCGGCTTGCTGTCAAAGGAGATTGGCATCAGCCCTTGGCCTCCTGTGGCTCCGTCCAGCTTCATTTCGCGCGCAAGGATGCCCATATCTTTATCCCCGCGCCCGTTTAAGTTCACCATGATCACGTCCGTCTTTGCCATCTTGGGCGCCATCTTCATCGCTTCGGCCACTGCGTGCGCGCTTTCGAGCGCGGGCAGGATTCCCTCGGTGCGCGCCAGGGCGAGGTAGCAGCCAGCGCCTCCGCGTCCGTAGCCGAGGTGTATTGCGCGCGGCCGGTGTCGTGCAACATCGCGTGCTCCGGCCCGACGCTCGCATAGTCCAACCCCGCGCTCACCGAGTGCGTCGTCGCCACCTGCCCTGCATCGTTCTGCAGTACATAGGAGTACGTCACAGCTGGACTCGGACCGGCATGAGATGGATCGGCATTGGCACGCATCCGTAGGAGCCAGTCATGACCGGCCCCTACCAGGGACCTATTGAATCGCTCGCGATGAGACGCGTTACGCGGCGGCGAGAAGCTCCTTGATGGTGGCGTCAGTGACGCGTGCGGTCCAGGTGCGGAAGACGTCGCCTTCCTCGCGCGTGGCCAGGTAGGCGCGGAGAAGTGTCTTGATGGCGCCGGCGACGCGGGTCGCGGGGAGCCGTACGTTGACCCGGTGCGCGAAATCCGCGGCGCGGCCCAGGCCTCCGCCGACGAAGAGATCAAAACCGTCCACCTGCTGGCCGTTGTCCTCGACCTGCACACCCTGCAACCCGATGTCGGCGATCCAGTGCTGGCCGCATGCGTTCGGGCACCCCGTGACGTGGATACGCAGGTGCTGGCTGAAGTTCGGGAGCCGCACTGAGGTCCGGGATGAGATTCAGACTGAATGCCTTGGTCTCGACCAGCGCGAGCTTGCAGAACTCCGACCCGGTGCACGCCACGATCCCCCGCTGGAACGGCGACGCCGTCGGTGCGATCCCGTCCGAGCCCACGGCCTGCTCGAACGACGCGACGCGCGTGTCCGGCACATTGAGCACCACCAGATTCTGCGCGATCGTCGTGCGGAGCGTGCCGTCCCCGTACTCCTCGGCCCAATCCGCGATCCGGCGGAGCAGCGATGGGCGGAGGCGTCCGGCCGCGACGGAGAACCGCGTAGGAGAGACCGGGCTGCCGCTGCGGGTGAATGCCCACGTGGTCGCGGAAGTGCTCGGTCGGCGCGTGTTCCTCCGCGACCGCGGGATCGAGCGTGAATCCGAGCCGATGATTCAGCTCCGAGAGAAACCGGTCAGCCGTCCAACCTTGCGTGAGGAAGAGATACTTCATGCGAGCCTTGGCCCGGCTCACGCGGAGTACATCCGAATCGCGGAAGATGCCCGCGACCGCTTCCGTGACGGCGACCACCTGATCCCACTGGACGAACGCGTCGAGGCGGACCGCCATGTGGGGACGGGTGGAGAGGCCGCCACCGACTCGCAGTGAGAAGCCAATCTCCTCTCCACGACGGATCGCGGTGAAGCCGATGTCGTTGATCTCCGGATACGTGCACCAGTGCTGGCACCCCGTCACCGAAATCTTGAACTTCCGCGGGAAGTTCGCGAAGTCGGGGTTGCCGTTCATGTGGCGATCGAGGGCGATGGCGACCGGTGAGGCGTCCACGATCTCGCCGGCATCGACGCCCGCCAGCGGACATCCGGTCACCGTGCGGGTATTGTCGCCGCACGCGCCCTGGCTCGTCCAGCCCACCGCGGCGAGTGCATCCCAGACCGCGGGGACATCCTCGATGCGGAGCCAGTGCAACTGGAAGTTCTGGCGGTTGGTGATGTCGAGTGTCCCACGCGCGTAGCGGTCGGCGAGGTCCGCGATGGTCCTGCACATGGCGGATGTCAGAACGCCGTTGGGCGTACGGAGGCGCATCATGAAGTGACGGATCGCCTCACCCCGGACACCGGCGCCATCGCCCTGCGTGTACAGGCCCCACGCGCGAAGACGCACCGCGAGATCGTCAGCCGGGATGCTGTCGAAGCCTTCGGCCGCGTAGCGCCGGATGTCGTCGAGGATCGACCAGGATGGACGCTCGCGTTTCACGCGCTCGACGTGTTGAGCAGCGGTCTCCTTCCGCGGCGGCGGTGACGGCGGAACGAGGTTGGACGACGAGGTGCTGGTGGCCATGGGAACGACGAGAGTAGAAGGTAGAAAAGGACGAAAGGCGAAACGACAAAAAAAGACCCGCTACTCGGGGAGGAGCGGGCCAGGGACCGGAGGTTCGCGCGACGGTAGGTCGCTAACGGCGGCGATCGTGGGGATCGGCTCGCATCCTGGCCTGGTGACCGCTCCCGATGTGGGCGGTACATCCGCGGCTGCCATGACAGCTCCGACAACAGGCTGCGGCAGCGCCATCCATCACAACACGCGGCGGCGCCACACCAGTGGAGTGGCGCGGCGAATGGCGAGACGGCAATGGGGCCAGCGGAGAGAGGCATAGTCTGAAAATGCGAACGCCCACGGAAGCGGCCGCGGGCGAACGCTTTTTAGCAATTGTTTAACGTGGCTGCAATACGCGGCAAGGACCACGAACGTGCTGATATCAGTTGTATTTCGAAGCTATCGGGCGTCATGGGACAACGCAAGCGACGGATGCGGCCGTTCATCCGGCGCGGACGGGCGACGGCCCCGCCGCCTGGCGAGCAGCAAGCGCACGGACGAGCGACGACCAGTCCGATCCCGCCGCGTGCATTGCCACCAGCGTGTGATAGACGAGATCGGCAGCCTCGGCAGCCACTCGAGCAGGGTCACCGTCCGTGCACGCCGTAATGAACTCCGCGGCCTCCTCGCCGATCTTCTTGAGTCTCAAATTGCGGTCCTGAAGCAAACGGCGCGTGTAGCTCCCCGTGGGGGCCGATGCATCCCGCGCCCGTTCGGCGATCGTGCGGTCCAGTGCCGCGAGCGCGTCCGGGACCAGCGCCGGCTCGCCGAAGCACGACGTCTGGCCGGTGTGACAGGCCGGACCCAGTGGGCGCACGCGGGCGAGCACCGCATCGCCATCGCAATCCGCGGCGAGCGACACCACGCGCAGGCGATTGCCGCTCGTCGCTCCCTTGTGCCAGAGGCCCCGCGTGCGCGAGGTGTAGTGCATCTCGCCGGTCGTGATCGAGTGCTTGAGTGCCGAGCGGTCCGCGTACGCGATCATGAGAACGACACCGGAATCGGCGTCCTGTGTCACGACCGTTACGCGGCCCCCGCTCTTTTCGAAGTCGAGCGTATCGAGATCGAGCATCAGGCGGCCCCCAGAACGACATCGTGGCGGACCGCGAGCCCGCGCTGTGCCATCGCGGCCTTGATCGATTCGACCGACACCAGGCCATCGTGTACGATCCCGGCGACGAGGGCGGCGTCGGCGCCACCATCGCACAGCACGGCGCAGACATGTTCGGCCGACCCGGCGCCCCCGGAGGCGACCACGGGGACTGACACGAGCGACGCGACGGCGCGAGTGAGCGGGAGATCATATCCGGAGCGCTCGCCATTGCGATCGATGCTGGTCAGCAGGATCTCCCCTGCCCCGCGCTCCACGCACTCCTGTGCCCAGGCGACCGCGTCGAGATCCGTCGCGGTGCGGCCTCCGTGCACGAAGACCCGCCAGCCCGACGGCGTGCGCTCGTCACGTTTGGCATCGATACTGGCGACGATACATTGTGCGCCGAACCACGCGGATGCTTCGCCAATCACGGCGGGGCGAGCGACTGCGGCGGAGTTGACGGCGACTTTGTCCGCGCCGGCGCGGAGCGCGCGGCCGACATCCTCCACGGATCGTACCCCGCCCCCAAACGTCAGCGGGATGAAGAGGCGCTCCGCCGTCCGGCGCACCATCTCCCACTGCGTCTCGCGCCCGATGGCGCTGGCGGAGATGTCGAGCAGCACGATCTCGTCGGCGCCAGCGTGCTCATATCCGGCGGCCATGCCGGCGGGGTCGCCGAGCTGGCGGAGCGACTGGAACTGGACGCCTTTGACCACGCGCCCGTCGTCGACGTCGAGGCACACGATGACGCGCCGGGTGCGCGTCACGACGGTGACCCGGTGCGGGCACCAACCACCGTCTCGACCCGCCCCTTGGTGCTGAACACGCCATCGCCCTCGGCCAGTGCGTCGCGGAGCGCGAGGCCGAGTGACTTGAAGGCAGCTTCGACGACATGGTGGCGGTCGTGGCCGCGGAGGACGCGCAGGTGGAGCGTCGCACGGGCGTGGTCCGAGAACGACCGCATCCAGTGGTCGTACAGGCGGCTCGGCAGCGGACCCTCATAGTAGGCGCGGCCGCCGACATCGATCACGGCCTGGACGAGGGCATTGTCCATTGGGATCGTGCGGCCACCATAGCGGGCGACGGTCGGCGACGCGAGACCGGCGACCGCCGTACCGATCACGATGCCGACATCCTCGATCAGGTGGTGCTTGAGATCGCCGCGGGCCTTGAGCTGGAGGTCCAGCGACGCGTAGCGGGCGAGTGTCACCACCATGTGGTCGAGAAACGGCTGCGTCGTGTCGGCCGTCGCACGTCCCGTGCCGCGTGCGATCTCGACGCGGATCTCCGTTTCGCGGGTGACGCGTTCGACGACGTGCGGGCGCGCTGGGGCGCCGTTGGCGGGAGGATTGCCAGCGTGTGCACTCATTGCGAAAACTCCGAGACGATGGCGCGCGGATCGAGCGCGCCGGTGTAGAGCGCCATACCGATCACCGTGGCAGCCACGCCGATCGTGGCCAGTGCCCTCAGGTCGGTGATCGACGCGATGCCGCCGGCGGCATAGACTGGGGCCGGGGCGTGTTTCACGACTGATTCCATGAGAGGGAGATCCGGCCCTTGCAGGCGGCCCTCCTGGTGTACAGCGGTGACGAGGATCCCGGCGAGTGGCAGCCCGCGGAGCGCCACGAGCGCGTCGACCACACCGACTGTGAGCAGCCGGTTCCAGCCTCGCGTGACCACCTGCTCGCCGCGGACATCGGCGGCGACGATGAGACGATTCGGGAAGACCCCCGCCATCTCGGTGATCCATGCCGGGTCCTCGATCGCGCGCGTGCCGACGATGACGCGTGCGGCGCCGTCGCGGATCAGCGTGCCGATGCGATCGATGTCCGCGATGCCGCCTCCGACTTGCACTTCGGGGCCGACGCCGCGGTGGAGGATCGTCCGGACCAGCGATGCATTGGAGCCGCATTGCGTGGCGGCGTCGAGATCGACGATGTGGAGGTGCGCGAAGCCGAGTTCCGCCCAGCGCAGCGCGACCTTGGCGGGATCGGGGAGCCGGATCTGCTCGTCGTCGTACGACCCGCCAACGAGCTGCACACAGGCACCGTCACGGAGATCGACCGCGGGGATGGCGATCATCGGGCCGCCGGCGCGGTCGCGACATCCGCGAGGAACCGGTGAATGAACCGCACGCCGGGTGCCGAGCTTTTCTCAGGGTGGAACTGGACACCGAGTGTGCGCTGGCGGCGGACGATGGCCGGGAAGCGGTCGCCATCGACGACCGACCATGCCGTCGTCGCGCCGGGCTCGGCGGGTGGGCAGGCAAAACTGTGCGCGTAGTATGCCACCGTCAGTGCACCGGGCCGGCGAGCGGGTCCGTGGCATCCTCGAGTGTGTTCCAACCCATGTGCGGAACGAGGGCCGCGTTCACACGGCGCACTCGGCCCGCAAAGAATCCAATGCCCGCGCCCGGGCCCTCATCGCTGGCATCGAAGAGGAGCTGCATGCCGAGGCAGATGGCGAGACAAGGGAGACCCTCGGAGAGAGCGCGGCGGATGCTCGTGCGGGCCGGCGCGAGGAAACTCGCCGCACCGGTAAACGCCCCGACCCCCGGGAGGACCAGGACATCCGTGTCCGTGGCCAGCTCCGGATCGGTTGCGATCTGGACTGAGACGCCCGGCATGGCGAGCGCCTTGGAGAGCGAGTGCAGATTGCCCGCGCCGTAGTCGAGAATGGTCGCGCGGATCATGCGAGCTGTCCCTCGATCGACGCGGAGCGGCCGGTCGCGTGCTCCAGACCTCCGATCAGCGACTCCATGAGCGACCACGGGCCGATCGTCATGCGGATCGCATCGCCGATCCCGCGCAGGCCCGTGTAGAGCCGGACACCGACGCCGCATTTCCAGAGCGCGCGTTCGAGGCGGACTGCGTCCGGAGTGGGCGAGAAGAGGAAATTGGCGCCTGACGGAAGAGGCGGAAGGCCAAGTGCGGTCAGCCGGCGGGCGAGATGGCGCCGGTTTGCGATCGTCTCGGCGACCCGCGTGCGCACCCACCCCGCGTCGGCCGTCAGCGCGGCGATCGCGGCATGCTCGGCGATGACGTTCACCTTGTAGGGACCTCGCGATTTCTCGACCGCGGAGATGAGATCCGGGGCGCCGATCGCGTAGCCGACGCGCAGGCCCGCGAGACCGAATGCCTTGGACAATGTGCGCAGGATCAGAAGGCGGCTGCCCGGGCCCACGAGATCGACGGCACTCGACTGCGCGTACTCGGTGTACGCCTCATCGACGATCACTACACCGGGGGCATCGGCAGCGAGACGTTCCAGCGCGACACGTGACACGACCGTGCCCGTAGGATTGTTGGGCGAGCAGAGGTAAATCACGCGGGCGCCGGTGGCGATGAGCGCGTCGGCGTCCGCATCCCACGCCGGCGTCAGCGGAACGCCGATGGGCAGCAGGCCGTTCATCAAGCCAAACGTGATCGCCGTGGGGAACGTGGGATCGAGGTGTGCCATGCGTTCGCCCGGATCGGCCACGGCGCGAAGTGCGGAGTCGATGACATCATCCGACCCGCAGCCGGTGACGATCATGTCCGGCGTGACGCCGGCGTAGGTCGCGAGCGCGTCCTTGAGTGCTGACGCGTAGATGCGCGGGTAGCGGCTCACGGCCGATGCAGCGCCGGCGATGGCGAGACCGGCGGCGGGTGGAGTGCCCCAGAGATTCGTGTTATCGCGGAGGTCCACCGCGATGGGTGACTGGTCCACGACATAGCGGCCGACATCGCGGTAGGACTCGCGGGCGAGCGATGGAGTGGTCATCGCGGGGCCAGCCTCCGGGCGGCGGCGGCGTGACCCGGCAGCCGCTCGGCCGTCGCGAGCAGCGCGGTGTCGCTGGCCAGGGCCTGTGCGCCGGCGTCCGTAACACGCTGATACGTCGTCCAGCGGACGAAATCCAGCGTGGACAAACCGGAATAGCGACGAGCGGCGCCGCCGGTGGGGAGGACGTGATTGGCGCCGGTGATGTAATCGCCGAAGACCACGGATGAGGTGGTGCCGAGGCAGACCGTGCCAGCGTTGCGGATCTCGCGGAGGGCGGCGCTGGGGTTGCTGACGGCGAGGAGGAGGTGTTCGGGTGCCCAGTCATTGCTGAAGCGGATCGCCGCGGCGACGTCGGGTGCGACGAGCAGCGCGCCTCTCGCGTTGAGCGACGCGGCGATGATGTCCGCGCGTTTCTCAAATGGAACGAGACACTGGACGGCGCGGCCGATGGCGGCGGCGACGTCGGGAGAGGTGGCAATGACGATGACCGCGGCGTCGGGGTCGTGTTCCGCCTGGGCGACGACTTCGCGCGCGACCGCGTCGGCCGCGTCGCTGTGGTCGGCGATGATCAGCAGCTCACTCGGGCCGGCGGGCGCGTCGATGCTGGTGTCGGATGCGACCTGCAGTTTGGCGGCGGCGACGTAGGCGTTGCCGGGGCCGACGATGCGGTCGACGCGCGGGACGGATTCGGTGCCGTATGCCAGCGCGGCGATCGCACCCGCACCCCCGACGGAGAAGACGCGATCGACCCCTGACACCTCGGCAGCGGCGAGCATGATTGGCGCGGGCATGCCGGACGGACCGGGTGGCGAGCACATGATGATCTCGCCGACCCCGGCGACGCGAGCGGGGATCGCGCCCATGAGGACACTGCTGGGATAGAGCGCGCGGCCGCCGGGAGCGTAGATGCCGACGCGCTCGAGCGGATCCGGCCGCCGTCCGACGAGGACACCGGGCTCCGTCTCCACCTCACCGGCGGTGGGGCGCCACGCCTCGTGGGCGCGGCGGATATTGCGCGCGGCGCGTTCGAGTGCGGCGCGCAGCTCGGGCGCGACGATCGCCGCCGCGTCACGCCACACTGCGCGCGGGACCTCGAGCTGCTCGAGCGCGACGCCATCGAGTGAGTAGGCCAGGTCGCGCAGCGCGCGGTCGCCGTCGCGGCGGACGCGCTGGATGATCTCGGTGGTGCGAGCACGGACGTGGTCGTCGAGCGCGAGCCCGCGATCGAAGAGCGCGCGGTCGCGGGTGGCGATGGCGTCCGCGATCGTACCCGTGAAGCGGAAGGCCGAGCCGGCCCGGGACTGGGCAGGCGTAATCGACGCCGTCATGGCATCAGCCTCTCGATGCGCGTAACGAGAACACCGGTGGCTTGCAGTGCTTTGAGCGCCGCGATGGTGCGGTAGACCGACGCGGCGGGGACGACCGCGTGGACGGCGACGAGCTCACCACCGTTCAGGATCTGGGTGACCGTCGGTCCATTGAGACCGGGGAGGATCTGTTTGACGCGGTCGAGCGCGGCGCGCGGGACATTGGCCATGAGGTATCGCTGCCCGCGGGCGCGGAGCACGGAGGCGAGCGCGGTGACCAACTCATTGAGCGGGCCAGCGACGCCGTTGCTGCCGGGGTTGCGGCCGGTGGCGGTGATGAGGCGCGCCGAGGAGTCGAGGATCGTGGCGACTTCGCGGAGGCCATTGACCTTGAGCGTCGAGCCGGTGGACGTGAGGTCCACGACGATGTCGGCGATCCCCAGGTGTGGCGCGACTTCGGCGGCGCCGGAGACCGGGACGACATTGACGGCCCGGCCGGCGTCGGCGAAGAAGCGGCGGGTGATGCGCGGGAAGCTGGTCGCGACGCGGTGTGGCGTTTCCGTGTCCGGTCTCAGGTCGGCGACTGCGTGGATCTTGCTGTCTTCCCGGGTGGCGACGACGAGGCGGCAGTAGCCGAGTTCGAGGTCGAGCAGCGAGTCCACGGGCCGGTCTGATTCCGCGACCAGGTCCCATCCGGTGACGCCCGCATTGGCGACGCCGTCGGCGACGAACTCGGTGACGTCCTGGGCGCGCACGAACAGGGCCTCGAATTCGCCGCCCAGGGAGGCGGTGAGAGCGCGTTCGCCGCGTCCGCGGACCTCGAGGCCGGCATCGGCGAACAGCTCGCGGGTGGCATTGGCGAGGCGGCCTTTATTGGGGAGAGCGACGCGGAGCATGTGGTTAGCGTGAGAGTTGGGGGGCACAAAAAACAAAACGGCCCGTCACAGACGGGCCGAGGCGGTTGCGGTGGAGTCGGACTAGAGAGTGCTAGCTGGTCATCCGATGCACGCGCGTCGCGCCGCGACCCGAGGGGCCGTGGTGATGCACATGATGGTGATGACGCTGGGTAGCGGGCACGGGCCGAATGTAATGAGTGGTCTCAGTCTGTGTCAACGCAGTGCCAGAAAATGGTTACAGCAGCGGTACGTGGTTCAGTCCCGGCGGCCAGGTTCGACCCTACCAGTGACGATCCCGATCGCCGGAGTTCACATTGCCGCTCCGGCGTGTTCACATTGCCGCGCCGGTTTCGCGGGCCGTGAGCTGGCGATCGATGTCGTGGAGGGCGTTGAGGAACTCCGCGCGGACGGTGCGGACCATCGGGTTGAAGGCAGCCATGTCCTCGAAGAGTTCCATGGAGTCGCTGCCGACGACATCCACGATGTCCATGAGGGCGTCGTGGCTTCGGGTCGAAAGAGGCATCCGGGTGATGCCGGCGCGGATGGCGCCGCGGCCGATGAAGTGGGTCAGGAACTGCGTGCGGGCGACCTGGGTGTCGTGTTCCTCTGGCGTGCAGCGGACGACGGTGAGCCCCAAGTGAGAGAGCAATTGTTCGGCACGGGCGGCGGCGGCCGCACCTGCGGGAGTGGCTGGCGCGATCGCGCACACCGCCGCCCGCTGGCCGGCGCAGCTGACGGGCGCGGACTGTGGGCCGAACAGCGGGTGCGTGCCGGCCGTGGCTTTGCCTGGGAGGAGCCGCCCGAGAGTGGCGCACGGCATCATCTTGACCGAGCAGACGTCCATGATTGTGGCGTCTGGGGCGAGGAGGTGCCGGGTGGTGGTGATGGCGTGTTCCAGCTCGCGGATCGGGACCGCGTAGATGACCGTCGCGGCGCCACAGGCGCGGGCGATGGCGCGGTCCCGTGAAGCAGGCTCGTCGCGGGCGTCGGCACGGTGAACCTGGTAGCCGGCCTGTTCGAGCTGGGACGCGAAGTAGGAACCGAAGCGGCCGGTTCCGACGACGCCGATGTCACGGGAGGACGCGTTGTCGCTCGGGGGCATCGCTCAAATGTATAGAAACGCCGATTGCAGTTGCCGAGCCCCTGGTTCCGGGACACACTTCACATATGATGAGCCAGACGGGAGCGCGGCCGGGTGGGACGCCGGCGGATTTTGCCGTCGTGGGCCGGTAGATGCCTGCCGCCCCGTACGACCGGATCGGTGGGGCGTACGATTCGACCCGGCGCGCGGATTCGTACATTGTGGGCCGGTTGCTGGCGCATTCTCAATCCGCAGGAATCCGGGCGGTATCTGGACGTCGCGTGCGGCACCGGGAATTACACGCTGGCGTTCGCGTCGGCCGGGGTGAAAGTCGTCGGCGTGGACAGCTCCCCGCGGATGGTGGCAGCGGCGGCGCGGAAGGCATCACCGGCGTCTGTTGGCGGCGGCGGATTTGCCGAGGGCGGGGGCGGCGGTGAGAGCGAGCGCGACGTGCCGGAGTGGGCCGTCGCGGATGTGACGCGGCTTCCCTTCCCGTCCGGGTCTTTCGCGGGTGCCTCCTGCACCCTGGCGCTCCGGTATTTCGCCGATCTCGATGCGGCGATCGCGGAGCTGGGTCGCGTCGTGGGTGCGGGTCCGATCGTGCTGTTCACGGCGACGCCGGAGCAGATCCGGCGGTACTGGCTCCGCGCGTATTTCCCGGAGACTGTCGAGCGGACGGCGAGCCAGGCGTATTCGATTAGCCGGATCACCGATGCGTTGCGGGCGGCGGGGTTCTCGCGGGTTCAGACCGAGCCGTACGCGGTGAAGCCGGACCTCGAGGATCTCTTCCTGTACAGCGGGAAGCACCGGCCGTCGCTGTATCTCAGCCCGGCGATCCGGGCGGGTATGTGGAGCTTTGCCAATCTGGCGCCGCCGAGCGAGGAAGCGGCGGGCTGCGCGGAGCTTCGGCGGGATGTCGAGTCAGGGAAGGTCGGCGACGTCGTGGCGCAGTGCGACGATCGGCTTGGGGATTATTTGTTCGTCGTCGCAGAGCGGTGAGAGGAAGTAGAACGTAGAAAGTAGAACGACCGCGCCGCTAACTCTTGACCGGCGTGAAGAGCGATGAGATGCAGAGCCAGCGGTGCTGGCGGCGCACCCACGTGTCAACGAAGCGGATGCGCTCGGTGATTGGGCCCCTGGCGTTCGTTCCTACTTCGGTGACGACACCCTTAGCGACGGCGCGGTCGCGGCCCGTCATCCGGATGTCCAACGTGTCGAATGTCACGTGGGTGACGTGGTGTGCCGGGTCGGGTGGATACGCGATTTCATGCAGCGCCTGCGCGCGGGATTGCGCGGCAGTGCCGGCGTTGGCCAGCACCTTGTATTCCGGCGCCAGCATCGGGACGAGGGCGCTGGAGTCGCGCTCCGCGATGGCGATGGCCCAGACATTTTCGCGGTCGCGGATCGTGGAGACGTCGCTGTCACCGGCCGCTGTCATCTGAGCGCGGGCCATAGGTGCGGCGACGAGAAGGAGTATGGCGGCGCAGAGCGGCGTTACGCGCATGGCGAGAGAGGCGAAGAGAAAGTAGAAAAGCAGAGAGTAGACAGTGGGCAACAGCGGCCGTCAGAACTTGCGGGTTTCCTGCCTCGACCAGCGTTCCACGACAATCTTGGATTCCGTGTAGAACTCGACGGCGTCGCGGCCCTGCCCGTGGAGGATGCCGAAGAAGCTCTCCTTCCAGCCACTGAAGGGGAAGTAGGCCATCGGAGCGGCGACGCCGATGTTGATTCCGATGTTCCCGGCGGGGGCTTCATAGCGGAAGCGGCGTGCCGAAGCGCCGCTGGTGGTGAAGAGCGATGCCTGGTTGCCGAATGGGCTCCGCCGGAGAAAGTCCATCGCGTCATTGATCGACTCGGCGTGCACGAGACTCAGCACGGGTCCAAAGATCTCCGTGTTGGCGAGAGTGCTGTCCACGGGCAGCCCGTCCAGGACCGTCGGCGCAACGAAGTTTCCGTTGTCGTAGCCATTGACGCGAGCGTTCCGGCCATCGAGGACCGGCTTCGCGCCTTCCTGGATGCCGGTGGAGACGAGTGACTCGATGCGTGTCTTGCTCTCGCGGGTAATGACTGGACCCATCTGCACGCCCGCATCGAGACCATTGCCAACATGGATGTGCGACGCGGCCCGGGCGATCGCATCACGGAACGTCCGCTGGGCCTCGCCCACCGTGACGGCGACGGAGACCGCCAGGCATTGCTGGCCCGCGCATCCGAAAGCGCTGTCGGCGATGATCTGCGTGGCGAGCTCCATGTCGGCATCCGGGAGGACGATGACATGATTCTTTGCGCCCCCCTGGCACTGCATGCGTTTGCCGTTGACGGCGGAGCGTGCGTAGACGTGCTTCGCGACCGGCGTCGATCCGACAAAGCTGATGGCCCGGACATCCGGGTGATCGACCAGCGCGTCTACGACCTCGCGCCCGCCATTGACGAGATTCACCACGCCGTCGGGTAATCCGGTCATGGCGATCAGCTCGAATGCGCGGCGCATGGTCAGCGGGACGCGCTCCGATGGCTTCAGCACGAGCGTGTTGCCACAGGCGATGGCGTACGGCAGGAACCAGAACGGGATCATCGCCGGAAAGTTGAACGGCGTGATGGCGGCGACGACCCCCAGGGGCTGGCGGATCTGCATCTCGTCGACGCCGGGTGTGACGTCCTCGAGGTTGTAGCCCTGCATCATCATCGGGATGCCGCACGCGACCTCGACATTCTCGATCCCGCGGCGGATCTCCGCTTTGGCTTCGCCGAATGTCTTGCCGTTTTCGACCGTGATCAGGCGTGCCAGCTCATTGATGTGCTCATCGAGCAGTGTCTTGAGCTTGAAGAGGTACTGGATCCGCTCGCCGGGCGGCGTGCGGCGCCATGCCGGGAACGCGGCCATCCCGGCCTGGACGGCGACACTGACCTCGGCCGCGCTGGAGAGCGGCGTGCGGGCAATGACCTCCGCCGTCGCCGGGTTCACGACATCAACGAACTCCGTCGCGGCGGAGGCGGTCCAGCGGCCGCCGACGTAGTTCGGGACGACTCGTGAGACTGCTGGAGGGGTGCCGTTGGTGGCTGTTTGTGGCATAACGAGGTGGGGCTCACGTAGAAGAGGCCGGCGTCCGATAATATGCGGCAGCGCCCTGCAGCGCGTGAGGCGCCCGTGAGGCTCGGGCAGACTGACCTTATTAAAGGCAGCCTTTAACATACGACCCTCCGGGCGCTGTTATTAAAGGCACGCTTTAACACACTCAGGAGAATTGAATGGGACGTGCCGGTATTGCCCTTGCGCTGGCCGTTTTCAGCGGTGTGTCGGTGTCCGCGGCGCGGGGTGATGCGCAGACACCCGTGGTGGGCCCGGGCTACGACGTCGAAATGAGTCGGATGATTCCGATGCGAGACGGGGTGTCACTCGAGGCGTGGATCTTCAAACCGGCGCATCTCGCGAGCAAAGCGCCGGCCGTGCTGGAGCTGACGCAGTACGACATTGATGGGGCGCGGCGCGGGGATTTCGCGACCTACGTACGGCGAGGCTACGTGTTCGTGCAGGCCGAGGTCCGGGGCCGCGGCAAGTCAGGTGGCGAGAAGACCGAGGACCTTGGCGAGCAGGTCGGACTCGATGGACACGATGTCGTCGAGTGGATCGCCGCACAACCGTGGAGTGATGGGCACGTCGTGATGTACGGCGGATCGTATGTGGGCATGACCCAGTGGCGGACCGCGACGCAGGTCCCGCCACACCTCTCCGCGATCGCGCCCTACGTGCCGATCTATCCCGGGTGGGACATCCCGAACACAAACGGCATCCCGCAGTCGTGGACCAACGTCATCCTGGGCCTTACGTCTGGCCGCACGCTCAACGAAGGGTTCATCCAGCGGCAGGACTACTGGTACGGGAAGATGCTCGAGGAGTATGCGACGTACCGGCCGTTCCGGGAGCTGGACTCGGCGATCGGCATCGCGCCGGACGACTGGTGGATGCTCGACAGCAATGGCCAGAAGACGTCGATGTTCAAAGTGTGGCTCGATCACGTGGGCGATGAGGGCTGGAACCTCGCGGCCGAGCCGAAGCCGAGTGACTACGCTCGGATGACATTCCCCGTGCTGGCCGCGACCGGGTATTTCGACGACGATCAGCCCGGCGCGCTCCGCTACTACAGAAATCATGAGGCGCACGCGCAGGCCGCGGCGCTGAGCCGATCGTACTTGGTGATCGGTCCGTGGGATCACGGGGGAACGCAGCGGCCGTCCAAGACCATCATGGGAATCACGATCCCCGACGCCGCGGTGCTGGACATGCCGGGCTTTCAGGCGGACTGGGAGGACTGGGTGCTGGGACGCGGTGCCAAGCCCGCGTTCTTCCGGGATAGAGTCGCGTACTTCATGCTTGGGGCGAACGAGTGGCGGTACGCACCGACGCTCAACGCCGCATCATCGGGCAGTGACGCGACATTCTGCCTGTCCGACGCGGCGGGGACGCCGCCGGATCTGTTTCACTCGGGTGAGCTGGTGCAGACCGCGCCGCGGGCGCAGCCGCCCGCCGTCGTCGTGAGCGATCCGCACGAAGTGCCCGAGGTAGCCATAGCGCAGTATGTGCCCGATGAGGATTTGACGAGCCAGTTCCGGGATTTCCAGAAGCGGGCGATCGTCTTTCACTCCGAGCCGCTGGCACACGACATGGAAATAGCGGGACACATGCGGCTGCGGCTGGTGACGCAGGCTGACGCGCCGGACTTCGATCTCTGGGCGCAGGTGCTCATGGTGATGCCGGATGGCTCGACGATCCGGCTGGGCGAGGACATCCGGCGGGCGCGGTTCCGGGATGGGCCGTTCACCCAGGAGCTGCTCAAGCCCGGGCAGATCGCCGGGATACCGTTCGAGTTCTACTGGATGGCGCGGCGGATTCCGGCGGGTGCGCGGATCCGCGTCACGATCGCCCCGCTCAACTCACCGAGCAATCAGAAGAACTACAACACCGGTGGGCGGATCGGGTACGAGAAGATCGAGGATGCGCGGGTCGCGACCATCAAAGTGTTTCACGACGCGGCGCATCCGAGTTGTCTGTTCATGCCGCTGGCGGCGGCTCCTCGTGTTCCTGCCGGACAGTAATTCAGACCAACGGCAGGTATCAGTTCACTCGAAGATCGTCGCCAGTTTCGCGAGGACCTCATCGACGACCGGATCAGGTACAACCTCGAACAACTTGCCATGGCGCGCACTGAGGTCGAGTGCGCGCGGCTGATCGCAGCGGACTACGCCCGTTGTCTTGAGACCGGTACCCCTCAGCTGTACCGCGAAGCCCACAGTTCGGGCAAAACGCCCTCCGCTCGTGATCGGGACTATCACGGGCACTTTTGTAACGCGGTTGAACGACTCCGGTGACACGATCAGGACGGGACGCCGTCCCCTCTGTTCATGTCCCTGAGTGGGATCGAGCCCCACCATCCAGATCTCTCCTCGCCTCATTTAGATGATCTCGTCACCGACGGGCGGTGCATCGAGCCATTCGCGATCTTCCTTGTGGCGTGGGGCTTTAGGATCGCATTTAGCCAGGAGCTCATCCAGCGTGTAGCGAGGCCGCTTCTGTGGCTCCACTACCAGGCGCCCGCCTTTGACGGCCAGGCCAACCTTGGCCCCCGCTTGCAAGTGCAAGAGATCAAGCAGTGCAGGCGGGACGGCCAACATGATCGAGCCTCCAACTTTGCGCAGGCTAGTGGTGTGCAGGTGCCCCTCCCAAAGAGTTATATTATTATATAACTCTAGGTGTGAAGGAAATCAAGCACCCCGCCGAAGCACGCTACGTCTGGCCGTCATCCTGTCGTCTTACGTCGCTCAGGCGGCTCAATGCCGTCCACGAGCGCCTTCCCGGGACCGACTGGACGCGCTCCGACAGTTCAGACACCGGGATTGCGAGTCAGTGCTTGTCGCTGGACAGCCGGGTGAGCGCGGCGCGGGCCTCTTTGACGACGGGTTGCAGCTCCGGGTCGCCGTGGGACCAGAAGTCTTCGATCCGGGCATATGCGTCTACGGCGTTTCGTTTGTCGCCCGCGCGTTCGGCGGCGCGGGCGAGGGCCAGCGTGCGTAGCAACTCCACGAAGGCGCCTACGTATGGCGTCTCAGACGGTCGCTGCAGCAACGTATCGGCTTCGGCCGCCCGGCCGTGGCTCGCGAGCAACTCACTCCGCGTAATGACGTCCAGCTCGCAGCGTCCTCCGCACAGCGTGTCGGGCAATGTGTTGAAGCGCTGCATCGCCTGCGCGGTGTCGTGGTGCGCGAGTGCAAGATAGGCGCGTGTGACGGCCGTGTCGTAAGACGCGGGGTGCGATCCCTTGCCGGCGAATGGGGGGCTGGCCGATCGCGCCGCCAGGAACGCCTTGAGATCGGCGGTGTCGCCGCGCTCGGCCCACCACCGGAGGCCATACCAGGTCCACCCGTTCTGCATGTTGGCCGGTATGCGCAGGGCGCTGTCCAGCACGGTGGCCGGGATGATGCCAAGCTGCGCGACGACAGCGGTGGCCGCTGCGACCGCCGACGGGGGTGGTATATCACCGGCACGTTTCACGTTCTCCGGCATGAACGGATTCATGCCCCGGATGTGCCCTCGTTCCAACATCGAGACATCCCATATGCCGATCGTCACCGTTCCGCCGATCCGGACCTGCGGTCCAAAACGGCGCAGGATGCGATTGGCCAGCCAGACCGCGCTCTCCGCAGAATCCGGCACTTCCCGGATATTCAGCCATGCGCGCTCGATCGCGTCGGGCGCTGCGGAATCGACCATCTGGCGAGCCGCGACAGTATCCCGTGGCGTGCCGAGCAGCAGGATCTGCAATCGTGTCGCATCGGCGTCGAGCGAGGGTGGGTTGAGCGCGAGAAACCGGCGCGCGTACCGCACGCCCGAGTCAGGGCCCATGACCTCGAACGCCAGCGAAATGGCGTGGACATAGGAGGACGCAAAGCTCGAATCGAGCGCGATCGCCCGCGCAAATGCCGCGAGCCGGAGGCGCATCGGGACGCCGGCGTGTGGTCCAAAACCAGCGTGTTCGCGGACCTCGCCCAGGTTGTTCCAGATCTGCGGATCGTCGGGATAGCGTTTGACCCCTGCCTCGGCGAGCGCGAACATCTCCTGCTGGGGCTGGAACTGCCAATACTTGTAATTCTTGAGCTCTGCGTTCGAGGCGATCAGGAGACTATCGCGCGGGGAAAGCCCGTGATTGTAGATCTGTGCCTGGTCTGAGTAGTAGTCCGACAACGAATCGGTGATGCTGCGAACCCACCCTGCCGAAAACGCAGCCCAGTAGTACGCGAGCGCAAAAGTGCTATCGAGGCGGATCGCTTCCTCGGCGGCCTTCTGCGCCGAATCCCACGCGCCGCGGCGGAAGGCCTGTTCGCTTTCCAGCAGCGCTTTAAGCGCGGGCAGTGATTTGGCACCCGCGAGCGACCCGCGGGTGACACCCACGGTCTGGGTGCGCGAGAGTGAGCGGAGTAAGGCGATCGTGAGCGAGTCGGTGACGACGTCCATGTGATCGATGCGTCCGCGGTAGGCCACTTCTTCGCCCGGCCGGCCGCTGGCGACATCGACGAAGCTCGCCGACACGCGGACCGAGTCGGCGCCGGAGCGCTCGATGCGGCCGGTGACGGCGAGGCCGGCGCCGAGCTGGCGCGCGAGATCGGCGGGAGGTGTCCCGGTATCGTGCGCGCGATGGACGATCACCGTCGGCGACACCGTGCGCAGCGGCCCGGCGCCATCGAGGTTGTGCGCAAGGACATTGACCATGCCATTGCGCCACACATTGAGGGCGGGATCCAGTACCGTAAATGGCTCGACGGCGACGAGGTTCTCGTCGATGGCGGCGGGTGTGGGTGGGCGGGCGCGCCAGACGAGCGCGGCGACTATGACGATGATGACCGCGGCGACTGAGGCCCATGCTGCGATTCGCCGTGTGCGCGACGCCGGCGGTGGCGCCGTGGCGGCCAGCGTGTCGCGGAACTCGGCGGCCGTCGCGAAGCGTTTGTCCGGGTCCTTGGCGAGCGCTTTGGCGATGGCATCGCTGATTTCGCGCGGGACATCCGGGCGAATCTGCGAGAGCGGCGCTGGGGCGCTTGTGAAGTGGGCCGCGGCGATCGCCTGTGGCGTGGCGCCCGTGAAGGGCGAGCGGCCCGCCAGCATCTCGTAGCCGACGATCGCGAGTGCATACACATCGGCGCGGGCGTCGACGTGCCGTTCGCCCGCGAGCTGCTCAGGCGCCATGTATCCCGGCGTCCCGACCCCTGAGCCGACATCGGTGAGGCGATCGCTGTTCGTCGCCTCGTGGAGAGCGCGCGCGACGCCGAAATCGGCGAGCAGGGCGTGCCGGTCCTGGAGCAGGATGTTTTCCGGCTTGATGTCGCGGTGGACGACACCGGCGGCGTGTGCGCGGGCGAGCGCATCTGCCGTCTCGGTGAGGATCCGTACGGCGGTCGCGACGGGGAGCTTTGTTTCGCGGTCGAGGCGCTGGCGGAGGGATTCGCCGTCGACGAACGGCGTGATGTAGTAGAGAAGGCCGTCGCGGGAGCCCGCCGACAGGACCGGGAGGATATGCGGGTGCTGGAGGTGTGCGGCGAGGGTGACCTCGCGCTGGAAGCGGGCCGCGCTGACCTCGCTGGCCAGCTCGGGCGGCAGCACCTTGACCACGACCCGGCGGTCGAGTGACCGCTCGGTGGCCAGGAACAACCGGCTCATGCCTCCGGGGGGCAGTTCCCGCTCGATGCGGTATGCGTCGCCCAAGGCCGATTGCACCCGGTCCTGCAGGTCGGTCATGGCCATGCGTGCCGGTTATGGGGGATTACTGCCAGCCGATAATATGTGCCCCCCGCGCGTCCCAGCCAGACGAGCCGTGGCAGGACATCAGAAAAGACGTGTTCCGGGGCCCGGGGCTACGTTGCTGCGGGCGGCGCCGGTTCAAGCAGCGGCTGCCCGGGGTCCGGCTGGACAGCGACCGCCCAGCGCGGTACCTGTTTCACTTCATCAATCGATGCTCCGGGGTATCCCGGACCGATCGGACCTGGGGGAGGGAGCCAGATGCCAGACACTTTGCAGTCGGAACTCGAGACGTACGAGCGCCGGACACCTGCCTCGCGCGCGGCACATGCCAAGGCGGCGGCGCGGCTCCCGCTGGGTGTCGCGAGCAACTATCGCTCGTACCAGCCCTACCCCTTGCACGTCCGCGACGCGAGTGGCGCACGCCTCCGGGACATTGATGGGAACGAGTACATTGATTTCAACATGTGCTTCGGCGCGCTCATGGCCGGGCACTGCCATCCCGCGGTGATCCATGCCGTCGAGGCGAAGCTCAAGACCGGGACGATGTTCGGGATGCCGCACGATGCCGAGAATGCGCTGGCCGAGGAGATCTGCGCGCGGTTTCCGGTCGAGATGGTGCGGTTCAGCAATAGCGGCACGGAATGCACGATGCACGCGATGCGGCTGGCGCGCGCGGCGACCGGGCGTGAACGGGTGATCAAGATGGAGGGTGGATACCACGGTCTCCACGATTCGGTGCTGGTGTCCGTCAAGCCAAAGGCGAACGAGGTCGGCGATCCGGACCGCCCCACGTCCGTTCCGGGTGGCGAGGGAATCACGAAGGCGACACTCGCCAACACGCTGATCGCGCAGTTCAACGACCTGGCGGCAGTGGAGCGGTTGTTCGCGGCGTACCCGGGCGAGATCGCGGCCGTGATCGTCGAGCCGATCCTCATGAACGTGGGGATCCTGATGCCTGATCCCGGCTACCATGAAGGGCTGCGGGAGATCACGACGAAGCACGGCGCACTCCTGATCTTCGATGAAGTGAAGACGGGCGCCAAGCTGGCACGCGGCGGCGCGTGCGAGTATTTCGGGATCAAGCCGGACATCGTCTGCCTCGCGAAGTCAATCGGCGGCGGGTTCTCGCTCGCGGCGTTCGCGTCGACGCGAGAGATCATGAACCTGATCAGCGACCACCGCGTGTTTCACGGCGGGACCTACAACACCAATCCGGTCGCCATGGCGGCGGGGCTCGCGACGTTGCGCGAAGTGCTGACGCCAGCCGCGTATGAGCGGGTGAACCGTTTGAACACGAAGCTCGTCGACGGATACAAGGAGCAGATCGAGAAGACCGGGCTCGAGGCGTACGTCATCGGGGCCGGGTCGAACGGATCGCTCATGTTCGCGCCCAAGCCCATCCACAACTATCGCGACTGGCTGAACATCGACAGCGAGAGCTGGCGGCACTACTGGTTCGCGATGACCAATCGCGGTGTGATTCCGCAGCCGTACTGGTGGGACGAGCAGTGGACGGTGTCGGTCGCGCACACTGAGGCGGACATCGACAAGCATCTCGCGCTGTTTGCGGAGATCGCACCCGCGGTCGCGGCCGGACAGCGGGAGCGCCGGGCGAGGACGGCGGTGCCGGGCGCCGAGGCGATGGCCGGGGGATCACGCGGCACGCCCGCGGCAGCCGCCCGGTAGATGCCCGAAGGGCTGGACGTCGCCCTCGCGCAGGAAGAAGCACGGCGGGAATCAGGCACGCCGCATCTGCGGCGTGCACTGGGGCAGCGCGATCTGGTGCTGCTGTTCGTGGTGGCGGTGTTGAACCTCAACACCGTGCCACCGGTCGCGGCAGGCGGCCCGGTCACCGTGTGGATGTGGCTTCTGGCGCTGCTGTTTTTCTTCTGGCCCCAAGGCCTGGCCGTGATCGAGCTCTCCGACCGCTATCCCCACGAAGGCGGCGTGTACCTGTGGACCAAGGAGATCTTCGGCAATTTCCACGGGTTCATGTCGGGGTGGTGCTACTGGACCAACAACATCTTCTACATCCCGACCCTCCTCCTGTACGTCGTGGGGATCTCCGTCTTCATCGGCGGGCCCCACCTGCAGGCGCTTGGCACCGACAAGATGTTCGTGTCGATCACCGCGGTGTCCCTCCTGGTGGTGATGACCGGCATCAACATCCTCGGCCTCGGCGTCGGCAAATGGGTGAATAACCTCGGCGGGATCGGATCGGTGGTCACGGCCCTGGTGCTGGTCGGGCTGGCGATCGCGGTCTCCCGGGCGCACGGCAGCTCGCTGCACGCCAGCGACTTCCGGGTCACGGGTGTGGACTATCACCTCGTGAGCTCGTTCGGCGTGGTGTGCTTCGCACTGGTCGGCCTCGAGCTGGCGTCGGTGATGGGAGATGAGATCCGCGATCCGCGGCGGACCGTGCCCGGCGCGGTGGTGTGGGGCGGCGTCATCTCCGGCGTGCTGTACGTCGGCGCCACGATCGCGGTGCTGCTCGCGCTTCCCGCCAAAGACATTGGGGCGGTTCAGGGGATCATCGAAGCGGTCACCCACATGTCGACCGCGATCTCGATCGGGTGGCTGGTGCCACCGATCGCGCTGCTGCTGACGCTGGCGATCGCGGGGACGACGTCGGCGTGGCTGGCGGGATCGGCGCGAATCCCGTTCGTCGCGGGCCTCGACAACTATCTGCCCGCGGGACTGGGGAAGCTGCACCCGCGGTTCGCGACGCCGTACGTCGCGCTGATCGTGCAAGGGATCGTGTCGTGCGCCGTGCTGGCGATGAGCTTCATGGGGTCGAGTGTCGAAGAGGGATACAAGGTGTTGCTGCTGCTGGCGGTCGTGCTGCAGCTCATTCCCTACCTCTACATCTTCCTCGCACTGATCCGGCTGGCCGCGCGGCCGGATTTCGTGCGGGCGCGGTATTCGCGGCCGGCGTTGTGGGCGGCCGGCATTTCCGGTCTGGTGGTGACCGCAATTGGCGTGATTTTGGCCTTCGTCCCGCCGGAGAATGGCGAGCCCGCGGGGCGGTTCGAGGCGAAGATGGTCGGCGGGACGTTGTTCTTCCTGTTGATGGCGGCATTTTTCTTCTTCGTCTATTCGCGCCGGCCAGCGGCGCGCCGAGTGCGCGATACCGCCACTGTGTAGGAATCTGTCCGGAGCACCGTGCAATCATGATCATCCGCCAGGCGACTGTCGCTGATCTCGGCCTCGTGGCACCCCTGTACGATGCGTACCGGCAGTTCTACACGCAGCCGCCGGATCTTGCCGCCGCGCAGGCGTTCATCGGCGAGCGGATCAGACGCGGAGAGTCCACGGTGTTTCTCGCGCTCGAGGATGATGGCGCGACTGCGCTCGGCTTCACGCAGCTGTACCCGGCGTTTTGCTCCGTGGCGGCTAAACCCTATTACGTGCTGTATGATCTCTATGTCGCGAGCGGTGCTCGGCGACGCGGCGTGGCGCAGCGGCTCATGGAGCGCGCGCGGGAGTTTGCAACGGCGACGGGCGCGTTTCGGCTGGAGTTGCAGACGGCAAGGAACAACATCCCCGCACAGGCGTTGTATGAGTCGCTCGGCTGGGTGCGGGATGAGCAGTATTTCGTGTATACGCTGAAGACGGGATAAAGCAAACCGAACGACGAGATTCCGGGTCTGATTCTTACACAATCCGCGACCGGGTGGCCAATGCGCTGCATCGCTCTGTGTCTCGTAGCCCGTGTACCGCACGCGCGGGGTCTGCCCAGCCGTCGCAGCACACGCTGTCACCTGCGCTGCGAATGACAGCCGCGGTGAGTCCGGCCCCGCCGGCGATGCGCGCCGGGGCGACGGTGATGGACTATGACAGCAGCGGAAAGCTCGTCGTTGTGCGCGAGGGCACGGGCCTGCTCATCTGCCTCGCTGACAACCCGGCCGCGAAGTCGTTCCATGTCGCGTGTTATGACCGCGAGCTGGAGCCGTTCATGGCACGCGGGCGGGCGTTGCGGGCGCAGCACGTACCGAACGACGAGACCGACAGCATCCGGGCCAAGGAGATACGTGGCGGGACGCTGGCAATGCCTCGGCATCCGACAGCGCTCTATCAGTACTACGCCCCGCGGGACAGCGTCGATGGCCCAGCTGGGGTCATCCACGGAGCCAGCTATCTGTACATTGTCTATATGCCGTTCGCGACGCCGGAAACGACCGGATTCCCGGCGCAGCCGCTGTCGGACGGCGGCCCGTGGATCATGTATCCGGGCAAGCCGTGGGCGCACCTCATGATTGGCCCGCCAAAGGCGGCGACGGTGACGCTCGGCAAGTAGAAGCTCGCGGGCAAGGCATCCAAACCAGCTCCCCCATCTGACTGTCATACCGGGACCGAGATCCCGGGGGAATGATGCAGGATGTCCGCTATGCCTGGCGGAGGCTGGTTGCGACGCCAGTAGTGAGTACCGTCGCGATCCTGACCATGGCGCTTGGCATTGGGACGGCGACGACCGTGTTCAGTGTCGCCGACGGGGTGTTGCTCAAGCCCCTGCCCTACAAGGATCCCGGCCGGCTGGTGATGATCTGGAATCACTGGACCGGCTGGCCGGCGACGTGGATCTTGAGTCCCGAGCTGCTCGACTACCAGGAGAACACCCAGCTGTTTGCGGCTGCTGGCGGGTTCTACGACGACAGCCGTAACCTGACTGGTGGCCAGACGCCCGACCGGGTGCATACCGGCGTCGCGTCCGCGGGGGTGTTTCGGACGCTCGGTGTCGCGCCGGAATTGGGCCGGGTGTATACGGACGACGAGGATCACGCGGGTGGGCCGCGCGTGGCGGTGATCAGCGACGCACTCTGGCGGCGGCGATTCAACAGCGATCCGCACGTGCTGGGGCAGCCGATCCTGCTCGATGACAGCAGTACTGTGGTCATCGGCGTCATGCCACCCGGATACCAGCTCCCGCTCGAGTTCACCGGGAATCCGGTCGACCTCTGGGTCCCGCTCGCACTCGGCAACGTGGACCGGACCCTGCGGGGCGGGCACTATCTCAACCTTGTCGCGCGGCTTCGCGCTGGTGTGACCGCGCACGCGGCGGACCAGGGCGTACAGGCGATGGCGCGGCACATGGTCGCTGAATACCCGACGGGATATCCGCCGGACTTCGCTGCATTCACCCGCTCGGTGACGAGCCAGGTGCTGGGTGATGTGCGGCCGACCGTGGTGGTCCTCACGACAGCGGTGGGATTCGTGCTGCTGATCGCGTGCGCCAACGTCGCCAATCTCTTGCTCGCGCGCGCGTTCGCGCGCCAGCGGGAGATGGCCGTGCGTGCCTCGCTCGGGGCAAGCCAGTGGCAGATCATGCGGCAGCTCCTCACCGAGGCGGGCGTCCTGGCTGGGCTCAGCGGATCGGCGGGCATCCTGTTCGCGGTGCTGGGGGTGCATTGCGTGGCTGCCGACGCGCCGCGCACCGTGCCACGCATTGCGGGGATCAGCGTGGACGTGCCGGTGCTGCTGTTCGCGCTGCTGGTCACGATCGCGACGGGCCTCGTGTGCGGCATCCTTCCGGCCCTGCATGCCGCGCGCACGGATCTGCACACGGCGTTCAAGGAGACCCTCCGCGGCGCGGCGGCGAACCGCTGGGGCGAGCGGGCCCGGCGAGCGCTGATCGTAGCGGAAGTGGCGATGTCGGTGATGCTGCTCGTGGGCGCGGGGTTGCTGACGCGGAGCTTCGCGCGACTGCTGTCCGTGGACCCTGGCTTCGATCCGGCGGACGTGGTGACGGCACACATGTCGCTGCCGGTGGCGAAGTATCCGACGAATGAAACGGTGCGGGCGTTCTACCGGGACGTCGCCGACCGCGCGCGGGCACTGCCGGGTGTGGCGTCGGCGGCGATGGTGCGAGTGCTGCCCATGACCACCGTGATGGGCGACTGGTCGTTCCGCATTCAGGGGCGGCCCGTCGTTCCTGGACAGCAGGATGGCGCGGGCGACTGGCAGGTGGTATCGCCGGATTACTTCCGCGTCATGCGGATCCGCCTCATGGGCGGACGGCTGCTGAGTGCGACCGATGACGAGCGTGCGCCCGGTGCGGTGCTGGTAAATCAAGCGCTGGCGAGCCGGGCGTGGCCGGACGGATCGCCGATCGGCCAGCGGATCCGGATGGGGGGAATGGATACGAGCTGGCGCACCGTCGTGGGTGTCATTGCAAACGTGCGGCATCGCGGGCTGGACGCCGATCCGCGGCCCGAGGTGTATATGCCACACGCACAGTGGACGAACGGCGGCGGGGCGATTCGCGACATGTACGTCGTGCTGCGGTGCACCCGGGACCCGGCGCACGTCGCCGCGGATCTCCAGCGGACAATCCGCGCGATCGACCCGAATCTGCCGGTGTCGAGTGTGCGAACGATGGACGACGTGTTGAGCGACGCGGTCGCGGCGCGGCGGGTGAGTTTCATTGTCGTCGCGGTGATCGCGGGCGCCGCGGCGATGATCGCCGCAGTCGGGTTGTACGGCGTGGTGAGCTACGCCGTCGAGCAGCGGACGCCGGAGATCGGGATCCGGCGCGCGCTGGGTGCGACGGCGAAGTCGGTCGTCGTGCTGGTGGCACGTGAGGGCGCGCGGGCGGTCGTGCCGGGCGTCGCGCTCGGATTGCTCGGCGCGGTGGTGCTGGGCCGATTCATGGCATCCTTGCTGTTCGAAGTGCGGACTACCGATGCGCTGACGTTCGTGGTAGTGCCAGCGCTCGTGGGCATCATCGCGGTAATTGCGACCGGCGTTCCGGCCCGGCGGGCGGCGGCCGTGGATCCGTTGACCGCGGTGCGGGCGGACTGAACTAATGGTGAGGGGATTGGGCACTAGGGACTAGTCACGGCGGCGGCGGTAGTTTCCCGGACGTATGGGGACCACCAACACGGATTTAGCCGAGACGGACATACCAGCGCGGTTCGACCGATTGCCGTGGAGCCAGTTTCATACGCTGATCGTCGTGGCGCTCGGCATCACGTGGATCCTCGACGGGCTGGAAGTGACGCTGGCGGGCTCTCTGTCGGGGCGCTGCAGGATAGTCCAGTGATGCACCTGACCGCGCCGCAGATCGGAGCGGCGGCGAGTGCGTACCTGATCGGGCGTGGTCGGTGGCGCGATCAGGTTCGGGTGGCTGACCGATCGCTGGGGACGGAAGCGGCTGTTCACCATCACGCTCGGCCTGTATCTCGTTGCGACGGCCGCGACCGCGTGCTCGTGGAGCTTCTGGAGCTACGCGGCGTTCCGGATGCTGACCGGCGCGGGATTGGCGGCGAGGGAACCGCGATCAACTCCGCGATCCAGGAGCTGATGCCGGCGCGGTACCGCGGGCGTGCTGATCTCGCCATCAATGGCAGCTTCTGGGTGGGCGCGGCGATGGCCGCGGCGACGACACTCGTGCTGTTGCACCCCGGGCGGCTGTCGCCTGACGTGGGGTGGCGGGTGGCGTTCGGGCTCGGGGCGGTGCTCGGGCTGGGCATCCTCGTGCTGCGACGGCACGTGCCGGAGAGTCCCAGGTGGCTGATGGTGCATGGGCGGATCGGCGAAGCGACGCAGATCATGGACGAGATCGAGGCGCGAATCACCGCCGCGACCGGGCGCCCGCTGGCGCCCGTGCACGGCACGCTGCGGCTGATTGCGCGTGGACACACCTCCCTGCGTGAAGTCGCGCGAACGCTGATCAGGCGCTATCCGCAGCGCACGGTCCTCGGCATCGTGCTCATCGCGTCGCAGGCGTTTTTCTACAACGCGATCTTCTTTACGTACGCACTCGTCCTGCGGCGGTTCTACGGGATCGGCGCGGCGAGCGTTGGCTGGTATCTGCTGCCCTTTGCGCTCGGCAACTTCACGGGGCCATTGCTGCTCGGGCACTGGTTCGACACGATCGGGCGGCGGCCGATGATCGCGGGGACGTACGCGCTATCGGGTGTGTTGCTGGCGGTCGTAGCGGCGATGTTCGGGGCCGGGATGCTGGATGCGACGACGCAGACCGTGGCGTGGTCGGTGATCTTCTTCTTCGCGTCGGCAGCCGCGAGAGCGCCGGCGTACTCACCATCAGCGAGTCGTTCCCGCTTGAAGCGCGGCGATCGCCATTGCACTGTTCGTCTCCCAGCGGGACATTGCTGGGCGGCGTCGCGGCACCGTGGCTGTTCGGCACCTGATCGCGAGCGGGGAGCGGCGGCAGGTGGTCTGGGGATATCTGCTCGGCGCGGTGCTCATGGTGGGCCCGGCCTTGGCGGAGTTGGTGCTGGGCATTGCGGCGGAGCGGAAGCCGTCTTTCGAGACCATTGCGGCGCCGTTGTCG
>CAVWTI010000041.1:0-202642 GCA_963757855.1 uncultured Gemmatimonadales bacterium | reverse complement strand
TCGCTGATCACGGCGCTGGCGGCGGCGTGGGGATTGCGCCACCGGCGAGACCCGCAGATCAACGTACGACTCTCCCCCACGGTCGCGCGCCCGAACCGCCAACACGTTCGGTGAGGTACCCGTGTGGAAGCTGCTCAGCGGGAGCGTGATCACGTAGCTGTCCTGCGCCGCGCACCCTTCGTGAATGAGGAACTGGCTGCCATCGTCGTACTCGCTGGCACCCGCCGTGATCGTCCCTTGACTCGTGATGTCAGGCGCCGTTCAGGAAGATCTGGATTCGTTGTCGATCGCGACACCGATCTGCACGTTGGGCGTGAAGCTGGCCGGAATGTAGAACGTCGACTGCAGCAGGAAGATCGAGGACGGATCCTGATTGAGGTTGCCCGTACTCGGCTGAATCGGGAAGCTCGACCACACGAGGTTGAGGTTCGGCAGGTTGGAGAGCGCACAGCCGTAGGTATTGTTGTCGACCGACGTTCCGCTGCCGAACGGCGCGTTGCCGAAGGCGGTTGCGCTCAGCACCCAATTGGCCGCTGCGTCGGCACGAACGCCGGGTTCGTCCCGTAGCCCTGGATGTCACCCGTCATGGCCGCCGGGATTCCGTTGATCACCGGTGCATGGTAGGCCCAGTTGCCGTTCTGGTAGGGGATGAAGTCGTTGACGTCCACGAGGCCGAACGGACTGGCCGAGTGGGCGGTGCCGGTGATACTGGTCTTGATACCGCCCGCGTACGCGTCCGTGACGAACAGTCCCTCGGCGGCCGAGGCCAGCGCCTTCACCGCGCCGCCCACGTCACCGCGCCGGGCCAGCTCATCTGCTGCCGCCGGACGGCGTGATCGCGCCAAGGTTGTTATCGCACTCGAGACCGAGGTTGTTGGCCGACTTGGCAATACCTGAGCGGCCGTGACGCCGGTCAACGGGTTGGTCACGTTGTGCGCGAGGAACAGCTGGATACGGGGACATTGATGCTGCTCGTCGTGGCGCAGACTTCGTACGTGAACACATTCGGTGTCTGCGTCGAGTCGACCGACGGGGTGAACGTGTACTGGTAGTACGGCGGGAACTGCGCAGTGGCGTGCAGAGCGGTCCGCTGTACGGCACGCAGTTTGGCCCACTGATCGGTGTGATCGTCACCAGTGTCGTCTTCTTGAGATTCCCCTGCGGGATCTGCACCCCGGCGTTCTGGTCCCCCGTGACGACGTTGGTCGTTGGCGCGTTCGGCTGTACGACCTGCGCGGCGCCCGTCGACCCGACGCCCGAGCGACGCGTTGGTCAGACTCTGCGGCAATCCCGCGCTGCACGGGGTCACGTCGAGGACCGTCACGGCGAGCTGCGCGGTCGACGCGCCCATGCCTCCGATCAGATCACCCGCCCGAAACAGCTTGAGCGTGGTGTCCACGAGCTGGAATGCGATCTGCTGGGCGAGGGCCGTATCGGGCTTGACGCCCTTGATCGGCCCGACCGCCACCAGCTCCGCCGCGTACAGCAGCGCGGCTTTGCCCGCCAGATACATTGGCTTGGAGGAGGGATACAGCGCGGCAATGTCCTTGACCTCGGTCGTCGCCGACAGACATCCCCCCGCGCTGAGCGCGGAGGCCTGCGTGTTAAGTCTCGCTGTGCGACGCTCGGCGACAGCGGACCCTGGCCGGAATCCGAGCACGCTGCGATCACGATAGCGATCATCGTCATCGCGGCGGCAGCGGCAATTCCGCCGAGTTTCCTTGCTGGTTGCATGTCGTACTCCCTTTGTCCATCGTTGATGGTTTGCGGGCCATGCCACTACGCAGCGCACCCTGCGCTCGCCAGTCGTGCATCCCCCGTGTTACTCCGGGACGTCCCCCGCCCCGGACCCTCGCATCACCGCAATCGTTATTTGGCCGGCCTCCCGACACTCCGCCCTGTACGAGGGCCTTGAACCGCGGGTCGTCCCGGAGCCCGCGAAACCGCCAGTCGTGATTGTCATTGTCACCCAGCGACGAAGCGGCGCTGGGATTGGCGCTGATCCAGACCTTGAGATCCTGTACCGCGGCGCCGTTGTCCCCGACCAGTGTCCACGCGTACGCCTTGTCGAGCGAATGTCACGGGTCGCATCGACCGCGGCGGGGATGGACAGGCGCTCCAGCACGTGGCGTGCGCTGTCCTTGAGCCCCGCCCGCGCGAGTGGCGCGGCCACCAACGCTTGCGCGAGCGCCTGCCGGAACGGGCGGCCGCTTTCGGGAGGCAGATTGGACAGACTGTCGGCCAAGCGCCAGGCCCGCGTGACGTCACTGCTGACGATGGGCGTGCCCATCAGGCGGAGCCGGCATTCCGCGAACCGCGGGTTGGCCGGAAATCGTTGCACGCCCACATCACACCAGTGCACCGCCTCCGGCATCTGCTCCAGATCGTACGACGTGCTGAAGAGCCGCCAGAGCACCACGTCGGCGTTGCTCAGGTACGCGTCTTCCTCGTACGCCCGGCGGGCCGCGAGCTTCGCGCCCGTCTCGTCGCCCTGGTTCGCGTAGAGGTGTCCGACCATGGCCCACGCCGACGCATCCGCGGGATCGATTCGCGTCGCGGATTCGAGATCCGCCTGGGCCGCCCGCAGGGTGTCGGCGTCCTGCTTGGCATCCGGCAGCAAATCGAGCAGGTGCCGCCAGTACCGCAGCGTCCCGCGCATCTCCAGCGCATACGGATCTTGCGGCGACCGCTGGAGCGCCCGGGAAGCGTGGACGATGCCCGTATCAATGAACGGCGAGGCGCGGACCGGCGCGTCGATGAAGAAGCGCACAGTACGGTACGCGATCTGGGCCTCGCGGACGTCGGGCTCGGCCCAGTTCGGGTCGAGCGCGGCGGCGTGTTCAAGGAGGGAGTCCGCGCCCTGGAACGCGCCGAGCATGCCAGCCGTGTCGCCCGCCGCCATGGACCGCTCGCCCGCCTGGTGGCGCTGCTCCGCCCGTTGGACGAACACCCACGCGTCGGGGTTCTGCGTGGCATCGCGGGTGGTCCGCAGTTGCACTTCCTCCCCCAGACGGCGCCGGATCATGCGCGCCACGTTGCTGACCATCGAATCCTGCAGCACCAGGACCTTCGAGACGGGCTGGTCGAAGGAACTCCGGTCGAAGTCGGCGCCGCTGGTGGCGTCCACGAGCCGGACGTCGACGTGGACCTTGTCGCCCGACTGCTCGACGCTGCCGCGGACGAGGGTACCCACCTTGAGCGCGCGCCCGACGCTATCCGCGGTGACATTCGTGCCCTTGAACGGCTGGACACCGCCGCGCGAGATCACGTCGATATTCTGGACCTCCGACAGCTGCCCGATCAGCCCCTCGGTGAGTCCGTCGGCGACGAAGCCCAGGGAGTGACCGGGCGACAGGTCGTCGAAATACATCACGGCCAGCTTGCGGGCGTCTCCGTGCCTGCCGCAGCGGGTGGTCGGGCTCCGGCGCAGGTAGTGCCACCCCGCCGCGCCGGCGGCGCCGATGACGACCGCGGCGGCGACGGCGCCCCCAATCAGCCACTTCTTGCGGGGACGCTCCGCGGCGGGAGCCGCGAAGACGCCAGTCGGCACCTGCGTCGTCGCCGTCCATCGCGACTGCGTCAGCTCGCGCTCGGGATGCCGGAGCGCCTCGGCGAACTCGTGCGCCGTCTGGAAGCGGATCGGCCGGCACCTTGGCGAGCGCGCGCATCACGACGCTTTCGAGCTGCGGCGAGACGGTCGGGCGGACGATCGTCAGCGAGGGCACCTGCCCCATGGCGTGCCGCGCGATCACGGCGTGCGCCGATCCGCCCCCGAATGGCGGCTGGCCAGCCAGCATCTCGTACAACACACAGCCCAGGCTGTACACATCGGACCGGCGATCGAGATTCCGGTCGGCCATGCCCTGCTCGGGACTCATGTAGTGCGGAGTCCCGAGCGTGATGCCGGTCTGCGTCAGTTTCTCCTCTCCGGCGGCGGCCGCCGCGCGGGCGATGCCGAAGTCCACCACCAGCGCGTGCCCGTCATCGATCAGGATGTTCTCGGGCTTGATGTCCCGGTGCACGACGCCCTGTTCGTGCGCGTACTCGAGCGCGTCCGCCGCCTCAGCCGCGAACAACACGGCATCGTCAATGCTCGAGCGGGCCGCCACGGTCGAGACGCGCGCGCAGCGACTCGCCCGCCACGAATGGCATGACGTAGTACAGCTGGCCGTCGTATTCGCCGGAGTCGTAGAGCGGGAGAATCCGCGGGTGGCTGAAGCGCGATGCGACGGCGATCTCGCGCAGAAAGCGCTGGGATCCGAGCGCCATGCCGACATCGGGGAGCAGCACCTTGACCGCGACGTCGCGCGCATCGCGCTGGTCGCGGGCCAGGTACACGGTGGCCATGCCCCCGCGACCGATCTCACGGGTGATGAGGTAGCGGCCGTTGAGCAAGACGTTCAACAGTTGCCCGACCGCGTCAGCCACCCATGCCTCCCACCTACGCCTGGTCTAGTGAACGGTACCGAATCTGTGAACTCGCGTCCCACGCGACCACCGCGTTCCGGGACCGGGTATCACTTTCCCGTGACGAAATGCGTGACTGGGGTCTGGCGTGCCCGGAAGGCACCACCCGCCCCTCACCCCCCGGCTACGCCGTCTTTCGGACGACGGCCAGGTGTTTGTCATTAAAGGCAATCGTGTTTAGCACCGTAGACCCGCCACCCCATACGGCCGTATAGGCGGAGAGAGGCCGCGGTTTCTCGATCCGATTGAGCCGGAGCCGGGTCGCCAGCATCTTGTTGGTGCCGGGGTCCCAGTACGTGACCAGGAACGTCCCGCCAGGCGCGATCGCCTGCCAGACATTGCGCATGGCCCGCGCGAACGCGGCATCATCGGTGATGTGCTGTGTCACGTCGATCATCAGCACCAGATCGTACGCCGCGGGCCGCAGGGTGATCTCGCCCGCGTCGCCCTGGACGAACTCGAAGTCCGGATATCGCTGCCGGAGCGTGGTCACGGAGACCGGCGTGATGTCGTTCCCCGTGTAGTGCACCACGCCGCGCCTCATGAGGTACTCCGTCCAGTAGCCGACTCCGCACCCGATCTCGAGCACCCGGGTCGCGGCTCCGACCGCCACGCCCGCGCGCGTCAAGTTCCGCCGCGATCAGGTCACGCTTGGCCTCGTACATGCGCCGGTTGTCATCTTCGCTCAGCCGGTAGTGCCCGACGCCTCGCAGGTCGAACGACTCCGAGAGCACGTCGTTCCAGAACTCCCGCGGGCGGTAGCGGAATAGCATCTGGGCGTAAATTTTGAGCCTGCGCATGGGGTAGAATGTACCACCCCGCGCTGCCTCCGCCCACGGAGAAACGAGTAAATTCGGACGCCCCGGCGTCATTCGATCCCACGAGCCACAGCCACGCCCTGGCTGCCGACCCTCTGGCGGTGTTGCGGATCAGCCACACACGAGGAGCCACCATGCCGACCTGTACCCACCTGGACCAGATCCGGCCCGTCAAGCCCCACACGCGCGGGTGCGAGGAATGCCTCAAGGCCGGCGACACCTGGGTCCATCTCCGGCTGTGCCTTGCGTGCGGCAAGGTGGGATGTTGCGACTCCTCCAAGAACCGCCACGCGACTAAACACTTTCATGAGACGAAACACCCCATCATGCGGTCGATCGAGCCTGGCGAGCGATGGGGATGGTGTTACGTCGACGAAGTCCAGCTGGACCTACCGTGACGGCGTCGCGGACGCGGCGGGCGCCCGATCCCGTCCGCGAGCGGCTGGCGCGCGCGCTGGCCTGGCACGATGCGCACGTGAGCTTCGACGACGCGGTGAAAGGTCTCGCACCGCGCCTGCGCGGACAGCGGCCCCGCGGGACTGCGCACTCGGTGTGGGAACTGGTGGATCACATCCGGCGCGCCCAGCACGATATTCTCGACTTCTGCCGCAACCCGTCGTACACACCGCACACGTGGCCTGACGACTACTGGCCGCCCAAGCCCGCGCCGTCGTCCGCCGCCGAGTGGAATGGCGCGCTCGATGTGATCCGGCGAGACCGGCGCGCGCTGCAGCGCATCGCTCGCGATCGGTCGCGAGGTCTCGAGACGCGGATCCCCCATGGCGACGGCCAGACATATCTGCACGAGATCCTCCTCGCGATCGACCATGCGTCGTACCACGTGGGGCAGATTGTCGCCCTGCGGGAGCGCCTGGGGGCCTGGCCTGGACGTCGACCAGCCCGTGCATGGGTGGGCGCCCGCCCATGTCGCAAATTCCGGTTGGGGGGCCCATTTTGTGCGGGGGAGCGGTGACTCGGTAGACCGCCCTGATTCGGCGGCATCCCCACCGGTCGCGCGCATTATCTGGAGGCTGACGTGGAGCAGGAGCTCGACACGCTGATCCGACGCGCCGACCAGGCCGACCCCGCAGCCGCCGACGAGCTATTCGCCCTGCTCTACCACGAACTGCACCGGCTCGCGGAGATCAACCTGCGGCGCGCCGGGGCTGTCTCCACCCTCGGCGCCACGACCCTGCTTCACGAGGCGTATCTGAACATCGCGGGTCGCCCGGACGTCGCGTTCGCGGATCGGTCGAGGTTTCTGGCCTACGCCTCACGTGCGATGCGCGGTCTCACGATCGACTACGCGCGCCGGCGGCAGGCCACGAAGCGAGGTCGTTTGCTGGAAATCACGCTGGCCGATGACGTGGGGCCGAGCGATGAGGCGCTCCGCACCGGCGAGGAGCTCGAACGGCTCGGCGACGCGCTGGAACAGCTCGCGGAAGTCGAGCCGTCACTCGTCGGAGCTAGTCGATCTCCATTTCTTCTCGGGATTTTCCTTCGCCGAAATCGCGACGCTACGCGGGGTGTCGGATCGGACCATCGAACGCGACTGGCGCAAAGCGCGCTTGCTCCTGCAGGACGCGCTCATCGGAGACGATACGACGGTCTCCTGAGCGGCCGGCGATCAGGACTCGGCCCGCCGCAACAGGCCGGCCACCTGCCCGCCCTTCCGCCGCACGAAGGTCTGCACCCGGTCCGCGAGTGTTGCGCGGCGTGCGCGGATGGCCTCGCGCCGAAGGCACCGCTGGACATTGTCTCTGAACTCACCAATCGTCTGGTACCGATGGCGCGGCTCCTTACGCAGCGCCTTGTCCGCGATCGTGCCGGCGTCACCCACATCCAGTATCACGGGCTGCACCTCGAACAACGCGCGAACGATGTCGCGCTGCGTGCGGAGCCCCGCCGCGGTCGGGTGACGGCCACTGAGCAGCAGATAGAGCAGCGTGCCAAGGACGTAGACGTCGGTTGCCGTCGTGATGGGATCGCCGGTCACCTGCTCCGGCGCCGCGAACTGCGGGGTGAGCATCAGCACCCCGTCCGTCGTGGTCCAGGACTGATCGCTGCCGGGTTCGGGCTCCAGCAGCTTGGCGATGCCAAAGTCGAGGAGCTTCACCGACCCGTCGCGCGTCACCAGAATGTTCGACGGCTTGAGGTCACGGTGTACGATCAGGTGATCGTGTGCGTGTCCCACAGCGTCGAGCACCTGGACGAACAGCTCCAGCCGGCGCTCGACGCCCATGTCCTGTTCCGTCGCGAACACGTCGATGGGCTTCCCGTCGATGTATTCCATCACGAGAAAGGGTTGGCCGCCGGAACTCACCCCGGCATCGAGCAGGCGCGCGATGCCGGGATGCGCGAGGCGCGCCAGCACGGAGCCTTCGCGGCGGAAGCGTGCCTGGGCCGTGGGACTCGCCAGCGTGAGATTCCGCAGCTTGATCGCGGCCTTCTCCCCGGGGCTCGTCGTGCGTCGCGCGAGCCACACCGATCCCATGCCACCCTGGCCGAGCGGGCGTTCCAGCGTGTAGGCGCCAAGCTCGAGGCCCGCGAGACCGATGTCGGGCCGCGCGGGCTGGGCGCCGGTCAGGAAACCCGAGCGATCCGCATCGGCTTCCCGGGCAAGGAGCCTCGTCAGTTCGGCGGCGTCACCGGGAGACCGTTGGCCCAGCTCGCGAAGCCACGCCGCCCGTTCTTCCGGGTTGAGATCGAGCGCCTCGTCGAGCAACGGCTCGAGCTCGCGCCAGCGGTCGCGGCCGATGACCACCACGGTCGGTACTCCGGTTAATGACTGTCCAGCTTAGCACCGCTCGGAGTCCGATGCCAGCAGCCGTGACACGGCACGACCGGCCGAGACCCGGCCGGTGACGCGTCAATTGCTGCAGGAACTCCGGCGGCCGTGATAAGATTCCTCGCAGAGTTCCCGCCGAGTCGCGCGCGGCGACGCACCCCACGTAACCGCATTGGAGGACGGATGCTGAGTAGCGAACGGATCTGGCATGGACGACGCCCCTGGCTCGCGCTGGTGATCTGCGGCGCACTGCTCGCCGCTGGCTGCAAGCCCTCGGACACGCAGGGCGCGAACGCTTCGGGGACGGCCAGTGGGCCGCCCGAGGGGACATGCCCGTCCGGCAATGGCGGACTCACGCTGCCACCGGGTTTCTGCGCGACCGTTTTTGCCGACAGCGTCGGCCACACGCGCGACATTGTCGTCGCGCCAAACGGCGACCTGTTCGTGAATAACTGGAGTGGCCAGTACTACGACAAGCAGTCACCGCCCGGTGCATTCCTGGTTGGATTGCGTGACACCAAGCACGCCGGCAAAGCCGACTCCGTGGTTCGATTCGGCCAGCCGTCGACCTCGGGTGGGGCTGGTGGCACTGGCATCGCGCTCTACAACGGATATCTGTACGCCGAGGCGGGGAGCCAGATCGTACGCTACCGGCTGCCAGCCGGAGCGCTGTCACCCGATACGGTCGCTGAGGCGATCGTGACGAATCTGCCGTTGACGGGTGATCATCCGATGCATCCCTTCGTGATCGATTCGTCCGGCAGCATCTACATGGACGTCGGCTCCGCATCCAACTCATGCCAGGCGAAGAACCGCACGTTGCAATCGCCCGGCGTGAAGCCCTGCATTGAGTTGAACACGCGCGCGGGTATCTGGAAATTCGACGCCAACAAGCCTGGCCAACGCTTCTCGGCTGCGCAGCGCTACGTGACCGGACTGCGCAACGCGGTCGGTATCGCCATTGATCACGCGACGGGGCAGATCTACGCGACGCAGCACGGCCGCGACCAGCTCGGCGAGAACTGGCCCAAGCTGTACACGCTGGCGCAGAGCGCGGAATTGCCCGCGGAGGAAGTGGTGCACCTCGCGTCGGGCGCGGACTTCGGATGGCCGGAGTGTTATTTCGATGGTGACCAGAAGAAGCTCGTGCTGGCTCCGGAATACGGCGGCGATGGTGGCCACGCGGTGGGCGTGTGTGCCGACAAGGTCGCGCCGGTCATGGCGTTCCCCGGGCACTGGGCGCCCGATGGTCTGCTGTTCTACTCCGGGACGGCGTTCCCGAGCCGGTATCGGGGTGGTGCGTTCATCGCTTTCCACGGCTCCTGGAACCGGTCCGTCGGGCCCCAGGAGGGCTATGACGTCGTCTTCATTCCATTCGCCAGTGGGCAGCCTTCGGGTCCGTACGAAGTGTTCGCCAATGGGTTCGCGGGCGCGATCGTCCAGCCCGACAAAGCGGCGCATTGGCCGGTGGGGTTGGCGGTCGCCCCCGATGGCGCGCTGTTCATCGCCGATGACCAGGCCGGCCGGATCTGGCGCGTGACCTATCAGGGCGCGGCTGGCAATGGCCAGACGGTGGGGGCACAATGATCACGCAGTGCCGGGCGTCTCTCTCAGCGATCGCTCGTCTCACGCTTCTCTTCATGGTGATGCCCATTCTGCTTCCCGCGCAGAGCACCGCCCCGCTGCAGTATCCCGCCGCGCGCACGGTGGATCAGGTGGATGACTACCATGGATTGCGCGTCGCCGATCCGTACCGGTGGATGGAGGATCTCGATTCACCTGAAGTGAAGGCATGGGCGGCGGCCGAGAACCACGTGACGACGGAATACCTGTCGCGCCTGCCGAACCGTGAGGCCATCAAGGCGCGCCTGACCGCCCTGTATAACTACCCCCGGGTCACGGTCCCCTACTGGGAAGGTGGCCGGTGGTTTTACCGCCGCAACTCGGGACTGCAACGGCAGGCGGTCTGGTACACGCGGGAGACCCTGGATGGGCCGGAGCGCGTGCTGATCGATCCGAACGTGCTCTCACCCGACGGATCCGTCGCGCTGTCGCAATTCTCCCCGTCACCGGACGGGAAGCATTACGTGTATGGGCTGAGCGAAGGCGGATCGGACTGGGAGACCTTCTACGTTCGCGATTTCACGTCGGACCGCAACACGGCCGACACCGTGCGATGGGTCAAGTTCTCGGGCGCGTCGTGGACGAAGGACGGCAAGGGATTTTTCTATTCACGCTTTCCGGAGCCGCCCAAAGGCAAAGAGATTCAGACCGCCCTGGTGAATGGAACGATGTACTACCACCGGCTCGGCACGCCGCAGGCGGCCGACGTGAAGATCTACGCGCGGCCCGATCACCCGACGTGGATCGTCGGCGGCGGCGTCGATGAGACCGGCCGGTATCTGTTCGTGAGGACCGCCAAAGGCACCGACAAGAATGAGCTGTACGTCGCGGACCTGGGTGACCCGCTCAAGCCACACGTGCAGGCCCAGATCGTCCCTGTTGTCACGGGCCATGACGCGAATTATTCGCCGCTGGGCGTCGTGAACGGGCAGCTCTACCTGCAGACCGACCGGGGTGCGCCGAACCGCAAGATCGTCGCGGCGCCCATTGCGACGCCGGATCCGGCGCATTGGCACGATGTGCTTCCCGAAGGGAAGACCGCGATACAGACATCGGGCCTCGTCGCCGGACGGCTCGCGGTCGGTGACGCTCGAGGACGTCGCCGGGGTGGTGCGTCTGTACTCGTTGGCGGGCGGCGACGCCCACGACATCCCGCTGCCCGGACTCGGCACCGTGAATGGCGTATTCGGGCGCTTCGACCGTCCGGAGGTGTTCTACGACTTCCAGTCGATGCTGGTGCCGCTCGAGGTGATCCGCTACGACCCCGCATCGGGCACCAGCCAGCCGTTCGAGCCGCCGCATTTGACGTTCGACCCGTCGCAGTTCGAGATGGAGCGCGTGTTCTACCATTCGAAGGACGGCACGCGCGTCCCGATGTTCATCGCGCACCGGAAGGGCATGCGCTCGTGACGGCTCGAACCCGACGATGATGTACGCGTACGGCGGGTTCGACGTCGCCGATCGGTCCGGATTTCTCTCCGGCGCTCATTCGTGGATCGAGATGGGCGGGGTGTACGCCCAGCCCAGCATCCGGGGCGGCAGCGAGTACGGCGAGGCGTGGCACCATGCGGCGATGTTCGAGAAGAAGCAGAACGTCTTCGACGATTTCATTGCGGCGGGCGAGTACCTGATCGCCGAGAAGATCACATTGCCGGAGAAGCTCGCGATCAACGGCGGGTCGAACGGTGGGCTGCTCGTCGGGGCCGTCATGACGCAGCGCCCGGATCTGTTCGCGGTCGCCCTGCCGCAGGTGGGTGTGATGGACATGATGCGGTACCACAAGTTCAGCGGAGGCGGGCTGTGGGCCTCGGAGTACGGCAACTCCGACGACTCGGTCGCGGCCCGGTATCTGCATGCCTATTCACCGCTGCAGAACATCAAACCGGGTGTTTGTTATCCGGCGACGCTGGTGACGACGTCGGACCATGACGACCGTGTGGTGCCGAGCCATTCGTTCAAGTTCGCGGCGACGTTGCAGACCGCGCAGGCGGCGGTGGCCGAACTGTACGCGGCCGACGCTGCTCCGCGTCGAGATCTCGGGCAGTCACGGCTATCGTCCGACCGACCGGCAGATCGCCGAGCGCGCCGACCTCTGGGCGTTCGCGGCGGCGGGACTGGGGATGGGGGCGGCGCCGGTACCCTAGGCAGGCGGAGGACACGAGCACATGAAGAACACGGTGAAGGCGCAGTTTGCGATCACGAAGTGGGACGAGAAGCCCTACAACGAGGGCGCGGACCTCCCCAAGCTCACCCGGGCCAGCGTGAGCAAGACGTTCACGGGCGATCTCGACGGGGAAGGACACGTCGAGTACCTGATGATGTACCGGAGCGACGGCTCGGCGACGTTCGTGGGGCTCGAACGCATTACCGGGCGCCTTGGCGGCAAGGCCGGCACATTCGTGCTGCAGCGCACCGGCGTGTTCGAGAGCGGACAGGCCAAGGAGTCGTACTCGGTCGTGGCCGGCTCGGGCACGGGGGCCCTGCGCGGCCTGAAGGGTGATGGCACGTCATCCGTCGGTCACGGCAACGAGCACCCATTCGCGCTGGCGTACGAGTTGGAGTAGCCAGTCCTCGCCGGCGCGTGCGGGACGCTCGCACTCGCGCACCACCTTGCCGCCGGCGCACGTATATTCCCTCGGAGTCGTTTGCACTTCGGGAGCGGTGGCCGAGAGGCTGAAGGCGGCGGTTTGCTAAACCGTTATAGGGTCTTAAAGCCCTATCGAGGGTTCGAATCCCTCCCGCTCCGTCGACGTACGCGGGTCCGCCCCTAGGCGGACCCGTTGTCGTTTGTACGCGCCCACATTCGCCGACGGGCCCGGCTCACGGCCAAGGCGTAGTATGACGAAAGCCCTTGAGCTCTGCCCCTATGAGCTTGAAGTCCCGGTCCCCCGTGATGAGCGTGATCCCACGCTCCCGGCAGGACGCCGCGAGGAGAATGTCGTTGACGAGCGAGCGTGGCCGTTCCCGGAACGGCACGCCATCCCGTTTCCACAGGGCAGCAAGGATTCGGCCGCAGTCCTTGAATGCGCCGGGCGAGGGACCGAATACGCGGCCTCGGCGTTCGAAGACGCCGAAAATCGTGGATTGCAGGGTGTGGGCCTGCCCAGTCGTGCTCGCTCCCGCGCGCAATTCCTGAACGACGATCGCACTGAGGTATGTCAGTGGCGCCGCACGATGGAGAAATGCGGCGACTTGGTCGTCCAGCGCTGTATCCGCGAATGCGTCAATGTACAGGTTCGTGTCGAGTGTGTACTTCGCCATGGGGTCAATGTCCCAGGGGGATCAGCCGTCGGCGCCATAGATGTCACGGATGCCACCCGCGGCGCGGACCCGGCGAATTCCGGCGAGCAGCTCACGACGAAACGCGATCGCATCCAGCGCGGCGTCCACGGTATCCGTTTCGGTCTTCGTGCCGAGCGCGATCCGGGCGGCGTCGAGCTTGCGCTGATCGATCTGCATATTCTTCCGCACCCATCCCCGCTTCGGCCGTCCCGGCCCCCGTACACGGGTGGTCACCGTCCGGACGCGTGTCATCAGTCACTCCTCTCTGTACGATACCGAATAATAGCTGTATGACGAGCCGGTGCCAATAATGGCACCGGCTGCCCATCCGGCTGCACTCACCAAGGCCGCGCAGGATATCTTTGTGCTCCTAGCGCACCCCATCCCACCACGACCGCCACGTCAATGCAACGCCCGCCGCGCCACCCGCGACCATGACCGCCCCCACCACAGTACCGGGACCGTCCACGCCGGCTGAGCGCCCACGCCTGCGTTTCGCCCCTTCGCCCACGGGCTACCTGCACGTCGGCGGCGCGCGGACCGCGCTCTTCAACTGGCTCTACGCCAAGCATACCGGCGGTGACTTCCTGCTCCGTGTGGAGGACACCGACAAGGCCCGCAGCAATGAGGCGTCGACTCGCGCCATTTTCGAGGGGCTCGAGTGGCTCGGGCTCACCTGGGACGAGGCTGTCGTGTACCAGGGCGCCAATCTCGCGCGGCACGCCGCCGATGGAGCGCGCATGCTGGCGGCCGGCGCGGTGTACCGCTGTTTCTGCACCGCCGCCGAGCTGGACGAGCGCCGAGCCGCCGCGAACGCACGGCACGAGACGTTCACCTACGACCGGCGCTGCGACCGGCTCGCACCGGAGGAGATCGCGCGCCTCGTCGCCGCCGGCACGCCGTTCGCCCTTCGCTTCCGGGTCCCGGAGGGGACGACCGGGTGGAATGACCTGGTGCACGGGCAGATCACCTTCCCCAACAAGGACATCGACGATTTCGTCGTGCTGCGGTCCGACGGGACGCCCGTCTACAACATGGCGGTCGTGTCCGACGACATCGCGATGCGGGTCACGCTCGTGATGCGCGGCGACGACCACATCTCGAACACCCCGAAGCAGATCCTGCTCTATCACGCGCTCGGGGCGTCGCTGCCCGCGTTCGCGCACCTGCCCATGATCCACGGCACCGATGGCAAGAAATTGAGCAAGCGCCACGGTGCGACCGCGGTGGCGGACTACCAGAACCAGGGCATTCTTCCGACCGCCATGCTCAACTTCCTCGCCCTGCTCGGCTGGTCGCCGGGCGGCGACCGCGAGATCATGACGGTACCGGAGATGGTGACGCTGTTTTCCACCGATGGCCTCCTGCGCAAGGCGGCGATCTTCGATCTCCAGAAGCTGGAGTGGATGAACGGCCAGCACCTGTCGCTCATCCCGCTCGATGATCTTCTCCCTCGCGTAGTCCCCGCGCTGGTCGCCGCCGGACTGGCCACGGCGGAGTCACTTGGCGAGCGCCCCGAGTGGTTTCGCTCGCTCATCGATCTGCTGCGCGTCCGCGCGCGCACGGTGCTCGACATCGTCCGCCAAGCAGAGCCCTATCTGTGTGACACGATCAGCTACGACCCGGAGGCCGTCACCAAGCAGTGGAAGGATCGCGCCGGCTCGGCCAATCTCCTCACACTCGCGGGCGAGCGGCTGTCCACCGTCAACGAGTGGACGGCGGCGGCGCTGGAGCCCGCGCTGCGAGCACTCGCGGAGTCGCAGGGGCTCGCCGCCGGCAAGATCTTCCAGCCGCTCCGTATCGCGCTCACCGGGCTCACGGTGAGCCCCGGGATTTTCGATGTCCTGGTGATGCTCGGCCGCGACCGGTCGCTGGCTCGCATCGCCGCGGCGGTCGCCTATCTGCGGTGATCTACTCTTATTGACCGCATGGTGGCCCGCGCTCAGATTGGGGTGGCCGTGATACCCCCTGAGCCCGGTTCGGCAACGCGCTCGCGGGAATGTTGTGAGTGGGCTGCCCAGTGGCCGGCCTGCGCCCCGCGATCCGATGCACCGAGGATGTATGGCTGAACCACTGAGTCCGATCGAACGACGCGTCTACCACTATCTCCTCGATTTTCTCGCGGAGAATACGTATCAGCCGAGCATCCGCGAGATCGGCAAGCGCTTCCGTATCAAGTCGACGAAGACGGTGTCGGACATCCTGCAGGCGTTGGCAGAGAAGGGCTACATCGAGCGCGACCCGTCGCGCTCGCGCGGGGTCAAGCTGCTGGGATTCGCCGCCGCGCCGCTCACGCAACCGGTGCCAGTCTACACCAAGATCGCCGCGACCGAGCCGGCACTGTTGCCGGAGCACCGGCAATCGTTCCTGACGATGGACCGCCGGTTCGTGCCGAGCGACGACGTGTACGCACTCCGCATCAAGGGCGACAGCATGGCCGGTCGCGGCATCTTCGACGGAGACTTCGTCCTCGTGAATCCGTCCGCCCGTGCGCGGGATGGGGAGATCGTGGCTGCCCGCCTGGGCGAGGAGGCGACGGTCAAGACGCTCACACACCGCGGCGCGGCCATCGTGCTGGAGCCGGCCAACGCGGCGGACCGGGAGATCGTCGTCGGACCGCATGACAACTTCGCCGTGCTGGGCGTGATCTGCGGTGTGTTCCGGTCGTATTTCGACGCCGCGACGGAGCAGCGCGAGCCCGCGGAGCCGGACGCCGCCGCCTAACGCCCGGACTCCCGCCCAATCCGGCGGCACCGGCTGGAGTCCGTCTCCGGCGCCCGACACGTCGTAGCCGGCACCGTTGCCGGGGCCTCATATCGCAATGTTGATCCGGCGGACTCTACTGTTGGCGAACCCCCAGTATATTGGCCTGCGGCCAAGCCCTCAGCTCCGAGGACCGGCTGTTGGCCGCGGCGTCGCGGCCACCCTCCCCCACCTTCTCTGCGTTATCCGAGGTGACATCAATGGCGTCCACGGCCCGTCCCGAAGCACAGGGAGGCACCGCGTCCGGCGTGCTGGCCCGTATGAGCGCGCACGGCCATGAGCAGGTCGTTTTCGCGTCCGATCCCGCGAGCGGATATCGCGGCATCGTGGCGATCCACAGCACACGGATCGGGCCCGCCCTCGGCGGAACGCGGATGTGGGCGTACGCGACCGAAGACGAGGCGCTCACCGATGCGCTCCGCCTGTCGGAGGGTATGACCTACAAAGCCGCCGCCGCGGGCGTTCCCTTCGGCGGGGGCAAGGCGGTTCTGATCGCCGATGCGAAGACCGCGGATCGTCCGGCGGTGTTTCGCGCCCACGGACGCGCGGTGGAAGGACTCGGTGGACGCTACATCACCTCCGTCGACATCGGTACGAGTCCGGACGACATGCGCTACGTCCGCGAAGAGACGACGCACGTCGGCGGGCTGCCCTCGACGGTCGGTGACCCGTCGCCCGCCACCGCGCGGGGCGTCCAGCGCGCGATCGAGGCGTCACTCCATCATGTCCGGGGATCGGCGGATCTCGCGGGCCGCACGATCGCCATCCAGGGATTGGGTCACGTGGGCTATCATCTCGCCCGCATGCTGCATGACGCTGGCGCGAAGCTCATCGCGAGCGACACCAACGACGAGCGCGCGTCGCGCGTCGCGAAGGAGTTCGGCGCGCAGATCGTCACGCCCGAGTCGATTCATACCACCAAGGCCGACGTGTTTGCGCCGTGCGCCTTCGGCGCGGGATTGTCTCCGGCAACGATTCCCGCACTCCGCTGTGAGATCGTGGCCGGTGCGGCAAACAATCAGCTGCTGAGCGACGCGGATGGCGCCTTGCTCGAGAAGCGCAGCATCGCCTACGCCCCCGACTTCGTCGCCAACGCCGGCGGCCTGATTTACCTCTGCCAGGAAATGGCGGGATGGACGGCCGAGCGGGTGGCGACGACTCTGGAGGGGATCTTCGACACGACGGTCGCGGTGTTCGACGCGGCGTCCAAGCGCGGCATCCCGTCGAGTGCAGCGGCCGTGCAGATCGCGCGCGAGCGGCTGAACGCCGCCCCGCGGCCAGCTACCGGTACGCCGCGGTAGCGGGCCTCATCGCCCCGGTCACTGGACCGGCGGCGGATTATCGGAGTCTTTCGGCTTGTCGGCGGGCGGCGGAGGCGGCGAGGATTTCTTCGCCGCCTCCTCGTGCTCTTTCTCCAGACGCTGGCGCACGTGGCGCACCGCATCGCGGAACTCGTCTTCGTTCAACGAGCGCTGGGCCTGGTACATGATGTCGTCGTGGCGCGCGTTCAGTGTGCGCTCATTCTCGCCCATGATCGGATTAGCGGTCACATTGAGCGGCAGGAATGCCAGCACGGCGGTCGGAATCTTGAATGATCCGAGCTGGATAAACTTCGAATCGACTCCGTACTTCTTACCGTTGTGCTCGAACGTCCAGTCACCGGGCTGACGGCGGCCCGCGCCCAGCGCGAGCGTGTCATTGTGCGCACGGACCCGGGCGGCAAGCGCGCTGTCCGCCGCTTCTTCGATCGTCTTCGGAGCGGAGATGATCCCCGATGGGGGCACCCAGACGCGCCCATCGTGATATTCCGGACGCGCGCCCTCGGCCGGACCACCGACGCCTACGACCGGGCCTGAGCCGATTCCGGAGTCCGTGGTGGTAGGGATGGCGGCAGGCGGAGTGACAGGCTGCGCGGGAGTGGGCGGCGCCACCGGCAGCGCGGTCGGTGTCGAGACCGGGGCCACGAGCGGCGTGATGGGTTTCCGAGGCGCGGGGCGGTTGTCGCCCCCGTTCTTGAGCGGCGCGATCGCCACGCCTGGCGCCGGCGTCTCGACATACCGGACGTGCTCCTCCGGCACGGCCGTGCTCCGGAATGGGCGCATGAAATCCGAGAACGGGAGCGGCAGCAGCAGCACGCGAATGAGCACGGCGACGAACAGGACGTGCGCGACAAGCGAGACGCCAAACGCGCCCCGCGACTCACGCCGCACCATCTTGCCGACGACCGGCTGCCCGACGACCGGCATACCTGGTGGCTAGGCCACCGGGTTGGCAAACGCGGCCAACACGCGGCCGGCTCGAACGGCGGCTTCACGCAAGCGCTCGGGCGGCACAATGAACGACACGCGGAAATAGCCTTCTCCGCCGGCACCAAGCGCGGAGCCAGGCATGACGATCACCCCTTCGTCCTCCATCAAGCGGTCGGCGAAGGTCGCGCTGGCCAATGACTCTGGCAGCTCCACCCACAGATACATCGCCGCCTGCGGCACCGGACAAGTGAAACCCGCCTCTCGGAATGCCGCCACGGCCGCGTCGCGCCGCTCACGGAACACGGCGACGTTGCGCGGGACGAACTCTTTCCAGCTCTCGATGGCTGCCACACCGGCGGCCTGCACCGCCATGAATGGCCCGGTGTCGACGAACGACTTCACACGCGACAACGCACCCGCGACTTCGGGCCGGGCCACGGCCCAGCCGCTCCGCCAGCCCGTCATGTTGTACGTCTTGGACAGGGAGTGGAACTCGATGGCCACGTCGCGCGCGCCGTCGATCTCGAAGATGCTGGGCGGCACATACCCGTCGTAGGCCAGCTCCGAGTACGCGTTGTCGTACACCAGCAGGATGCCGAGCTCACGGCACCGCCGCACGACTCCTTCCAGATACGCACGCGGCGCAACGGCCGCTGTCGGGTTGTTCGGGTAGTTCAGGTAGAGGAGCTTGGCGCGGCGGAGTACATCGGCCGGCACCTCGTCGAGGTCGACGAGGAAATCATTCCTCGCACGGAGCGGATACTTGTATGCGTCGCCGCCGCTGAGGGCGGTTCCGCCAATGTACGCCGGGTACCCGGGATCGGGCATGATCGTGACATCGCCCGGCTCGACGTACGCGAGCGCCAGATGGGAGATGCCCTCTTTCGAGCCGATCAGTGGCACAACTTCACGCAGCGGATCGAACTCGACGCCGAAGCGTGTCCGCATCCAGGTGGCGACCGCTTCCCGGTAGGCCATCAACCCGAGCCCAAATCCGTACCGGTTGAGAGCGGGCGTCTCGGCGCCTTTCGTGAGGGCCGCAATCGCGGCGGGCGGCGGAGCGAGGTCGGCATCGCCGGCGCCCAGGTCGATCACATCCACGCCGCGGGCCAGGAGATCCCGCTTCTTCTGCGGGATGGAGGCGAGCATGTACGCTGGCAGCGCCGCCAGACGGGCGGCAATTCGGGGCATACCCAATCTACTCTCCTGCGACGACAGGGTTCCGGACCCGGCTCAGGATGCGCGCATCCGGGCCCAGGATCTCGACTTCCACCGTGTCACCCGGCGTAAGCCGGCCGACCCCGGCGGGCGTTCCGGTCGCGATCACGTCCCCCGGTTCGAGGGTCATTATCGACGAAATGAAGGCGATGAGCATTGGAATCGCAAACACCATCAACGCTGCCTCCGCCCGCTGGCGCTCAACCCCGTTCACTCGTGTGACAATGGTGAGTCCGCCCCATTCCGAGGACTGGGCGAATTCGGCGCCCATCGGGGCGAACGTATCGAAGCCCTTGGCGCGAGTCCACTGGCTGTCCTTGCGCTGAAGGTCCCGGGCTGTCACGTCGTTGAACGCAGCGATCCCTCGCACGAGTCGCGCGGCATCCCGCTCGGTCACATGGCTGGCGCGGGCGCCCATGATCACGCCGATCTCCCCTTCGTATTCGACTTGCGCGGAGACCGGCGGGAGCCGGATCGGATCCCCGTCCGCGATCAGGCTCGATGGCGGTTTGAGGAAGATCAGCGGCTCGGTGGGCACGTCGTTGCCCAATTCCGCCGCGTGCGCACGGTAGTTCCGGCCAATGCACACCAGCTTGGATGGACGAGCAGTCATGGGTTCTGTCCTTCGGATTGGTAGAATGCCGCGATCTTGGCCCGCAGCAGAAGCCAGCGGCCAATCGCGCGACGCGCTGGAGGCAAGCCATCGAGGAGTCCGCGACCATACGTTCGCGAGACGATGCGTGGGTCCGCAATCACGACGACGCCGCGATCAGTGGCCGAGCGAATCAGCCGGCCGAAACCCTGGTTGAGGCGGAGTGACGCATGTGGCAGCATGTACTCCGCGAAGGGCTCGCCACCCCGGGCGGCGATCGCCTCGCACTGGGCCGCGGTCACCGGCTCGGTCGGCACACGGAACGGCAGCCGGGCGATAATGAGTGCGCGGAGCGCGGAGCCCGGGACATCGACGCCTTCCCAGAACGAATTGGTGCCGAGGAGCACGGCGTGGCCGGATTGGCGGAAACGGTGCAGCAGTGCGTCACGCCGATCCTCGCCGTGGATGAGCAATTCGACCGGTGCGCCCTCGGAGGTGCTCAGCGGCAGCGCGCGCAAAGCGGCGGCGGCGGCGCGGACATCGCGGTGGCTGGTGAACAGCACGAACACGCCGCCGCCCGCGGCCCGAGTCACATCGCGGACGATCCGGACGATGGCCGCCGCGTGTCGTTCCCCATCGGTGTTCGGAGCCGGCACATCGGTCGGGACCGCAAGCAGCGCCTGGCGCGCGTAGTCGAACGGCGAGGCAAAGATTCCCGTCCGGGTCGCGAACTCCGGCGCGTCAACGCCGATCCGCGCGGCGAGATATTCGAATCGCCCCTCCGCGGCCAGCGTCGCGCTCGTCACGATCGTCGTCTCGGCTCTGGCGAACAGGTCCCGGCGGAGCACGGGGGCCAGGTCGAGCGGCACGACACAGACCGCGACATTCTGCGCTGCCGGGCTGGCGGCGCCTGGCGGGGCGTGATCCCGCTCGCGCGGTGTGCGCCGCACTTCGATCCATCGGACGGTGGGCGATCCGTCGGGCGGCGGGTCGAGGGCTGCCTGCAGGGTCGCGCCGCCGGCCGCGAGGCGGCGCGCCACGCCTCGCAGCTCAGCGAGTATTCGCGCCACGCCATCGTCCACCAGCGCGTCGCCTTCGTGGCGCCGCTCGATGAGATCGAGCGCACCGTCGACTGCGGCCACGTCGCGCAACAGATCCTCCAGCGCGACCGCCAGTCCGCCCGCCCACGCCGGATGATCGGCGAATTCCGCGGTGAGCCGGAGCTGCCGGTCGCTCGCCGAACCCAGGATCGTGGCGAGCAAGTCGAACACCAGCTCTCCGCGTTCGCGGGCGGCGGCGACGGCAGGAATCACCGTCGTGCGAAGCAGGTCCAGCGTGGCGGCGCCCAGCAGTCCGTCGAGCGACGACAGCGAGTGCGCGAGACGGGCCAGCAACCCTTTGCCACCACGCCGGTCGAGGCGCGTGAACAAACGCTGCCATGCCCGGCGCGTGACGGTGCTCCCAGAATGCGCGGCCGCAGCTTCTTCAAGGTGATGGCCCTCGTCCACCACCAAACGCGAATACGGTGGCAGCACCGCCACGTCGTGCCAGTTCTGCTGGACCCGCCGCACCGCAAGATCCGACATCAGCAGGTGGTGGTTGACCACCACGATCGATGCCTGTGCCGCCGCGCGACGCGCCCGGAACACGAAACAGTCGTCGTAGTGCGGGCACTGCTGCCGCTGGCAGAGATCGGGTTCGGCAGCCACCTCATCCCACACTTCCGATCGCGGCTGCGGGGCATCCGGATCGCCCAGCGATCCGTCCGGGGTACGCCGCGCCCACTCGGCGATCTCGCCAAGCTCGCGTTCCTCCGCCGCCTCGAAGAGCGTACCACCCGCCGAGCGCGCCTGCTCGAGGCGCGCCAGACAGAGATAGTTGCGCCAACCCTTGAGCAGCGCGAACCGCACCGGCTGATCGCTCAGCGCGTCCGCAAGCAGCGGCAGGTCCTTGCCGACGAGTTGCTCCTGCAGGTTGATCGTGTTCGTGGAGACCACGGTCCGGTCCCCGTGAGCCGCCGCCCATCGGAGTGCGGGGACGAGATAGGCCAGCGATTTTCCCACGCCCGTCCCGGCTTCAAATAGTCCGACGCCGCCGGTCTGATACAGGTACGCCACCGCTGATGCCATGTCTCGCTGGCTGGCGCGGTCCTCATACGGCGTCTCACCGATGCCTCCGAGGACGCCGGCAATTGGCCCCGATCGGTCCGAGGTCATCGGAGACGGCCTCAGGGGACGCCCGCGCGGGATCGAGGGAGTTGGCGTCGCCGCCTTCCTCGGCGTCGTCCGCCAGGCCGATGCGCTCGAGCGCCGCCGGCATCGCGGCCACGTCGCCGCCGGGCGGAAAGGCGATCACGTCTTGAGTGGCTTCTTCTTCGCGGCTGGGAACAGCACGTTGTTGAGGATCAGGCGATACCCGGGCGAGTTCGGGTGGAGGGCGAGATCCGTCGACGGATTCCCGACCGCGTGCTGCGGGTCTTCGGGATCGTGTCCGCCGAGGAACGTCCATGAGCCCTTCCCATAGTCGCCGTGAATGTACTTCACCCAGGGCGCCCCTTCCTCGAACGCCAGCACCACGTCGGCCGGCTTGAGCGTCGACTTGGTAAAACTGGTCGTGACCCCGTAGAAATCCGGAATCGCGGTGCGGTGGTCCTGCACCAGCATCGTGGCCACCGGATCGAATTTGGCCGAGAAGGCAAAGAGCGTGAAGACGCCGAGTGGCTGCTTCCGCGATGGCACGTTGACTTGATGCCCATCGATGTCGCTCATCGAATTGATACTGGGTGACGTCTCGAGTTTGGCGCCGCGAAACGCCAGCGCGCGCGACCAGTCCATCTTCGCGTCGGCCCCCGGGTCCATCGGGGTCCCATCAGAGAAGACACCGGCGATGTCGACGTCCCGCCCGGCGATCGCGAGATCGAGGGTTTCGGTGGCACCGCACATCGCGAAGAGCAGGCCGCCGCGCTCGACGAAACCCCGGATGCCTTCGGCCACGGCTTTTTTGAGCGCAGGCACGGTGGTGAATCCATGCCGCTGGGCGGTGGCCATGTCACGCTGGACTTCTTCGATGAACCAGGGCGCCCCACGGTAGCTCAGATACAGCTTGTTGAACTGCCCGGTGAAATCCTCGTGGTGGAGATGCACCCAGTCGTACTTGGAGAGGTCGCCGGCCAGTACCTCGTCGTCCCACACCTGCGTGAATGGGATACCAGCGTACTTCACCGCCAGCGTGACCGCGTCATCCCAGGGAGGCGATGTCGGCGGCTTGTAAATCGCCACCGTCGGCGCTTTCTCGAGTGGCACCGAATCCATGTTGGCACCGGCGATGTCGGCGCGAATCGCGGCCACAGCGCCATCATCGAGCGCGGTCGTGCTGATGCCGTCCAGCGCCGCACGGCGCGCGAGATCCGGCAACGCCGGGAGCAGAAATGACCCGCCGCGATAGTTGAGCAGCCACTCGCCGCGAAGACCATCGTGCAGCGCGTTGTACGTGAGTCCGTACGCCTTGAGATGATTCTGCTGGGTGTCGTCCATGGGAATGAGCAGATGGCCGGGATCCGCCCAGACGCGACGGTGCCGCCCGCCAAATCCGGCGGCAGCGAGCGCTCCGGCCGCGCCCACCACGAACTCCCGGCGTGTGACCGCGCCGCCGCCCTCGCGCGGGTCCGTCATGCGGTCGACTTCACCGCATCCATCTCCTGCCGGGCGAGCGGCACGAGCGCGCTCTCCGGATAGGTGAGGATGAGGTGCTCCCAGCGCGCCACCGCTCCCGCGGGGTCCGCTGCGCGTTTGAGCGCGCGGCCCCATTCCAGATCGGCCTCGGGCGCCTCGGGCGCATCAGCGTATTGCTCGACGACCTGCCGCCACAGCGGTATCGCCAGGTCATCGTGGTGTTGCGCGGCGTGGAGCCGCGCCGCGGTCGCGAGCAGCAGTGGTGCGGCGTCGCGGACCACCGTGCTCGCCGCCACGAAGCGGTCGGCGGCCATCGCCGTGTCGCCCCGAGCCAGCAGCACAAATGCGTCCCCGACCGAGGGTGCGCTATCGGTCCGCGTACGGGCCAGCAGCGCGAGCGCGGTCAGCGCGTCAGCCGACAGTCCGGAGGTGCGGCGGAGCGCGCCACGGGCGTTCTTGAGATCGCCGGCGTAGAGCGCGAGCCAGCCCGTGATCGTACTGTCGCTCATCAGCCCGAATCGCGTCGCCGCCGACCGGGCGCCCGCGATGTCCCCCACCCGCGCGTAGCCCCACGTAATGTCACGGGCGAGTGTTGCGCGCACCTGCTCACCGGCGCGCCCCTCGTACCGCCGGAGGTACTGCTCGGCGTCGTTCATGCGGCCGAGGCGTACCAGCGCTCGCACGTGCACCGGGACGAGGGCGACGGCCAGAGCGGCCGTATCGGCCGGCGACGCCGCGATCATGACACGGTCGAGCAACGACAGCGCCGTCGTGGCATCACCGGCCGCCAGTGCCGCCTCGGCCGCCCGCGCCGCCAGATCACCCGATGGCCGGACCGCCAAGGCCGCCAGATACGCATCACGCGCGACGACCGGTGCGCCGGCGGCCGATGCCGCGTCTCCGAAGTCGATCCATGCTTCGGCGACGGAGTCCGACACCGGAAGATCGCGAATCGCATCCCATCCGAGGCTCGCCGAGCCCCAGGTGATCTCGAGTTGGGCGAGCGCCCGGCGTCCGCCGATACTTACCGGCGGCGTGAGAAACACGCGGCGCACCGGACCGCGCGCATCATTTCCCGCCGATCGCAGGGTGTAGGCGGCCGCGCCGGCGAGATTGGGTGTCTGGTCGAGGACCCGGCGCCACGCGCGCGCTGACGCCTCCCAGGCTCCCGCCTCGGCCGCGACGTATGCCGAATCCAGAATTTCACTTTCCGCCCTGGGCACGGCGGGGGACTGCGCGCCGAGGCGCGCGCCCAGGCTCGCGCCGGCGCACAGCAGGAGAAAGAGGGTCAGCCTGGGCGCGATCGGGGCGTGCCGCGCGCGCGGCACGCCGCCCGCTATGGTGACTGCGCATTGATCCGCTTGAAGTATTCGAGCACGAGTTGGCGCTCGTCCGCCGACAGCCCACGAAGCTCGGACCACGACGGAGCGGGAAACCTGGTCGCGGCCTGGCCCTCGGCCGGCCCGGACGGTGGCGTGAACTCCTCCCGTCCCGTCGCCGACTGGGACACTCGCTTGCCGGTGCTGTCGCGCTCATCCTGCTCGAGTGTGTGACCGGCGTCGAGCAGTCGGTGATAGAGGCGCTGCTGCCGAATCAGCGTCTGCGGATCGATGCCGGACCGGGCCAGCGCGTCGGCGATCTGATGCGCCTCGGTCGCGAGACCGTCCGCGCGGCCGCTCGCGTCGTCATCGCCAAGGCGGTCGAGCGATTCGGCGAGCTTGCGCTGCTGTTCGGCGAGACCCTGCGTGCCCTGGCTTCCCGGCGGCCCCTGCGAATTTACCGGACGGGTTGAGCGACAGACCCTGCGCCTGCGAGTTGAGCGAACCCTGCGCCTTCGCCAGCTGCTGCATCTCCTGCAGCATCTCCACTGCAGCCCCGATGCCGAGCTGGACGAGGAGGCCCGTTCGCGGTCGTGCACCAGCGCGGCAGCGGCCTGATTGAGCGCGTCCGCCGCGCTGCGCAGTGAGCTCGCGGTCTGCTGGGAGCCCGCGGTTCCGGGTTGGGTCTGTCGCGCGTCCCGCGTCGCCGCCTGGACCTGGCTGCGCGCCTGCGCCACCGCGCGCTGCGCATTGCCGGACACCAGCGCGCTCTGCTGGCCCGCCCGCTGCAGGCGTTCGCTCGCGCGCTGCGTTCCCTGCTCCACCGCACTCTGCTCGGCCTGCAGCGCCGACTTCTCCTCACCCTGCTGCGCGCGTTGCGCCAGGTCGTTTTCCTGGCGGCCGAGCTGCAGTGCTTCCTGAATGGTGCGATCGAGTTCCGACGTGAGTGATGATTTCCACTCGTTGATCTGCGCCTGGCGCGCATCACTCAGCCCCTGCGCGGCCTGATCCATCTGCGACGACGCCTTGCTCGCGTCCTGTCCCGACAGAGCCTGGGCGGAGGAATCCACGTGATCGCGTGCCGCTCCGACGCGCTGCGCCCCGGCCTGCGCTTTGTCCGCGGACAAGTCGTTTGGCGAGATCCTCGACATCATGCGACAGCGAGCGGGAACGCTGGGCCAGTTGATCCGGCGACTGACGCTGTCGTGCCCTGCTGCGACGGTGAGGATTGCTGCGCGTCCGACTGAGCCGTCTGCCGTCGTTCCTGTTGCGACTGCTGCGATGTTTGCGACTGCTGCGATCGCTTGTTGGTTTGCTTGTTGGTTTGCTTGTTGGCTCGCCTGCTGGGACGGGGTTTGCGAGGGCTGCTGCGATCCCTGCTGCCCTGTCGGTTGCTGTGATGGTGATTGCTGCGACTCTGCGGGAGTCCGGGTCGCGGAGGCCTGCTGCTGCGCTGCGTCTCGTGATTGGCCGCGCGGGCCGACGCCTGAGCTATCGGGCTGGCCGGCCGTTGCGCGTGCGCGCGCGCTGTCCGATGTCCCCTTGGCGGCGGTCTCTCGCGGGGGCGTCGCCGGGCATCGTGCGGCGGCGCTGGTGACGTATTCGCGCGGGCCTTTTCCTGCTTCGCGATGTCATGCGCCTCGTCGCGCAGTGTCTGCATGGCGCCCTCGAGCGCGGCGCGCTTGAGTACATTGAGACTGCGATCCAGCTGGTCCCGGAGTCGCTGCTGCTGCTGCGCCAGATCGGTGAGCGATTGCCGGGTGTCGCCGCCCCGAAGCGAGTCCGCGCTCTGGTCGAGGCGGCTCAACTGGTCGCGCATCTCCGGCGTCAACGCGTCATGGAGCAACTGCTGCGCCTCATGCAACCGGGACGCCAGCCCGCTGTCGAGGGCCCCCGCCTGCTTGAGCTGCCGCTCCATCTGCTGCGCCTGGTGCTGCAGCTGATCGACCCGTGCCGACAGATCGCGCTGCTCCTTCGCGAGGGCCTTGGCCCGCTCGGCGGATTCGTACGACATGCGAGGACCGGCTGGAGGAGCCGCTCGATGCGCCGGATGCGGATCCAGTGCGTGCGCCGCGCGCTCGCGCGGCTTCCTCGGTGCGCCGCTGGAGATCGCGCTCCGCCGTGACGGTCGCGGTTGCCGTGGCGAGCGCGGAGTCGGCCGTCTCGCGAGCGATCAGACGCTCGTCGGACAGCGACGGAATGTGCAGCACGAGAACGCGGCTCTCCGTGGACTGGTGCCACGGTGAGGCATTGGTGGCCCGCGCCACGATCCGCAGTGCGTCGCCCGGCTGCAGCGCCCGCGACGCGAGATCGAGAGTCGCGACGCCGCTCCATTGCGGTGCCGAGCTGTCGGTGATGACCTGAAACACATCGGGCATCACGGCGCCGGCCGCTGACGTCCGCCAGGTGCGCAGCACGACGGATGCCAGCGCGTGGTCGTCGGAGGCTGTGATCGACAGCGGGATCCGGTCGCCGGGCGTGACGATCGTATCGCGTCCGGGGCTCAGAATCTCGACGCGCGGCGCGGAGTCAGGAATGACGTCCACCTGCAGCGGATCGGGCAGATCCGCGATCGGGCCCGCCGCTGCCGCGGCGAACCACGACCACTGGCCCGGCGTCTCCGCCATGAGATGCCCGCTGAACTGCCGGCCGTCGGGCTGCATATGCGTCGTGTCGGGGCCGCGCACCAGCATGACCGCGCCAAGCTCCGTCGAGGCCCGTCCGGCAATGTCGATGCGCGTGCCGCGCGGCACGCGTGCGGTCTCACCCGGCGGCAGCGCTTCTTCGGCCCGATGGAGGTATGACGGATACACCGCGCGTAGTGCGACACCGCCGACGAACGGCCGGTCGCTCGCGCGGATGAGCGTCGTATCGCTGACCGACCGACCGTCGGTCGCGACGACCGCCACTTCGGCCGCCACGGGCACCGTCGCCAGCCGGACGGCGCCGCCGGTCGTCGTGTACCAGGCGCCCGACCATGCCGAGCCGGTCGCTCGCATGTACACCGCCACGCGCTGGCGTCCGGGGGCGGCGATGCGAATGCGCGCTTCCCGCCCGCGCGGCACGTCGCGAGGCGCCTCGATACGGAGAGACGGCAGCAAGGTCCCTTGCCATGCTCGCACCGGATGCACGACGGCGCTCCACCCATCCGGCGCGGTGAGCGCGGCGACGCCCAGGGTGGCCGCGGCGATGACCGCGACGCCGGAGGCCGCCGCGGCCCGCCGGACGGCCCCGCGGCGGAGCGTCGGGGCCAGCGACGTGCCTCGGGATTGTCCCGCCGCGAGCCGGCTCGCGATGACCCGGGCGCCGCGCCGGCCGAGCACTCCTGTCTCGCCGACCTCGAGCGCGCCGCGCAAGGATCCGGACCGCAAACGGCGTTCATGCTCGATGGCGGTCGCGATCCGCGTCGTTGCGGTGTCGCGGCGCAACTGGCGGAGTGTCATCCACGCCAGGCCGGCGAGGGCCGCGCCGGCGACGCCCCACGCCAGAAACGGCAGCACGGCGGGGAGCGCCATCCAGCGGCCGCCGCCGAGCGCGAGCGCTCCGAGCGCCAGCACGACGGCGACAGCGGCCACAGCGACTGCGCCGCCCCGAAGCGCTACCACGCGACCCATGCGAGATCGCTCGCGGGCCACCAATTCGATGACCGTCACTGGGACAAGGATAACCTCCGTGCGCCGCGCAACCCGCTGCGTCCGCGCGAGCGGACGCTACGCGCTGGGCCGGCTGGTGACGGCGTACACGAACAGGTTGACGCCCATCCGGAGCGCCGCCTCATGGAGCGCCGGCGGATCGTCGTACGTGCCGACGTCCTCCCACCCGTTTCCCAAATCCGAGGAAAACGTGTAGTAGACCGCGAGCCGGTTGCCGAGGAAGATGCCGAAGCCTCGCGCTGGCTTTCCGTCGTGCTCGTGGATCTTGGGTACGCCTTTGGGGAAATCGTAGACCAGATGATAGATGGGGTGCGACAGCGGGACGTCGACCAGGGGCCGGTCCGGATACACCCGTGCGATCTCGCGGCGAAAGCTCTCGTCGAGTCCGTAGTTGTCGTCCACGTGCAGAAACCCGCCGCGCGCGAGATATTCGCGCAGCCGGACGATTTCGGCGTCGCTGAAATGGATGTTGCCGTGTCCGGTGACGTGCAGAAACGGATAATCCCACAGGCGATCGTCCATGAGCGTCGTCCGCGCCTCGGTTCGCTCGACCTTGAGGGTCGTCCGCTCCGCGATCGCCGCCAGCAGATTCGGGAGACTCGATGGGTTGGCGTACCAATCCCCGCCGCCGTCGTATTGCAGTCGCGCGATCGTGAGCCGCGTGGCCGCCGGCAGGTGTCCCGATTCGACACCGCGCGCGGCGACGACAGTTGCCACGCGCGAGGGGTTCGCGGGGCCGGCATTCAGGCGCGGATCAATCCGGCGATGGCGACCGCGGCGGCAAGCGCCGTGCGCTTTACCATGACCGGTGTCCCTCGAACTGGGTCTGGGTGGGTCTGATCATCACTTCGTCCTCTTCGCGTTCAGCGCCAGCTCTCGGCGTCGGTCTCGTGCGCGAGCCGGTACGCAATGTTTCGTGCGACGCCATCTTCGGCGACGAGTTCGGCGACGATTTGGCGACGGGTCATCCCGGCGGCGCGTAACGCCCGTACGCGGCCGCGAATCGCGCCGGGGTCCGGCGCCGCGACGGTGCCTTCGCCGACGACGATCACGACTTCCCCCCGCACGGGGGTCTCCGCGTAATACGCGGCCAGCTCATTGACTGTTCCCCGGCGGAACTCCTCGAACCGCTTGGTGAGCTCTCGGGCCACCGCGGCGGACCGGCCACCGAGTCCGGCCTTGGCGAGATCCGCCAGCGTCGCCGCCACTCGGCCCGGCGCCTCATACAGGACGGACACGTGCGCCATCGCGGCGATGCTCGCGATCGCGTCCCGGCGGTCGGCGCCCTTGCGCGGCAGAAACCCGAAGAACGTGAATCGATCCATCGCCAACCCGGCGCCCGCGAGCGCGGCCAGGAGCGCCGACGCGCCGGGCACGGGCACGACCGGGACACCGGCATCGATTGCCGCACGCACCAGCCGGGCCCCGGGATCGGACAATAGGGGCGTTCCAGCATCGGTGATGAGTGCCAGATCCTGGCCTTCGGTGAGGCGTGCGACCAGCCGGGGCGCGGATTGCGCCTCGTTGTGCTCGTGGAGGGCCGCCGTGGCGGTCCGGATCTCGTACCTGTCAAACAAAATGCGGGCGTGCCGCGTGTCCTCGGCGAGGACCAGTGGCACTGCCCGCAAGATTTCGATAGCCCGAACCGTCAGGTCACCGAGATTACCGATCGGAGTGCTGACGACGTAGAGCGTGCCGGCACTCACCGTGCACTTACGCCGTTTCCTGCTGGGCCGCGGGCGCAGCGGCGTACTTCTCGAACTTCTGCTCGAGCTGCGCCCGCGGGACCGCGCCAATCACCTGATCGACCAACTTTCCGTCCTTGAAAAACAGGATCGCCGGGATCGACCGGATATTGAACCGCATCGCGGTCTGCTGGTTGGAGTCGACATTGACCTTCGCCACTTTTGCTCTCCCTACATACTTGACGGCCAGCTGGTCGAGCACGGGCCCGATCATCCGGCAGGGTCCACACCATGTGGCCCAGAAATCGACGACCGCCAGACCCGGGTGTTTTTCAATCTCCTGCTCGAAGTCGGTATCCGACACCGCCACAGCCTGCGACATTATCATCTACCTCCGTGCTGGCGCGACGGACGCGCCGCTGTTTACCTGGTTTCCACAACTCTATGACTCCACCCACCACTCCGGCCGGCGCGTCACCCCGTATCGCGCATATCGGGATCGCGGTCCGGTCGCTCGATGGGGCACTTCCATTTTACCGCGACGTGCTTGGCATGCCTGTCGTGCCCATCGATAACGCCGACGGTGCCAGGATCGCCGCGGTCACGGCTGGTGAGGCGCTCATCGAGCTCCTCGAGCCCGCCACCCCGGGCAGCCCGATCGACAAGTTCGTCGCGCGGCGCGGCCCCGGAATCCACCATGTCTGCTTCGCGACCCCCGACCTGGGTGCCGCGCTCGACCGCTGCCGGGCGGCGGGTGTCCGGCTCATCGACGAGGTGCCACGAGTGGGAGCGGAGGGGAAACGCATTGCCTTTGTCCACCCCAGTTCCACCGGCGGCGTGCTCGTCGAGCTGACAGAGATGTAATCCGTGGAGGCGCGATGGGGTTCCAGCGCGGGCTACGGCGCGCCGCGGAGCGACTGCCCCGCTTCCGCCGTGCAGGAATGGACGCCCTTCAAGTCGATCTCCTTGACATACCAGCGCGCGGAGCCGTCGGACTGCGTGGTAAACGCCGTCGATCGCGTCACGGGTCCGCGGTACAACACGAAGTGCACCAGGTGGTCACCGCCCAGTCCCGGCGAATCTTCGACGAAGCTGGCCGAATCGTTGGCCAGACACTGCGTCATGATGACTTCCCGCTTCTCCAGCTGTTCGCGCTGAATGTTGTCGCGTGCGGGCCCGGACTTGGTCCCCCATACCATCGACATCGCCTGGAGGTCCTGCGCCCGGACGGCAGCCAGGAAACGCTCCACGGCTGCGCGCGGACTAGGCGCGCCCGGCTCTCCGCCGGTCGCCCCAGTGCCGTGTCCGGAGGATGCGGACTTGCACGCGGCGAACGCGGCCAATGCGATGAGGGCGCCCACTATTCTTCTATTCGGCACGCTGAGTCCACTCCTGAGGATGTGACTGCGCGAAGGTAGCAGCGAGAGAATATGCCAGCAACCCGATCCCCCGCCGGCGGCGGTGCGGCGCGTCCGCGCCAGCGCCTCTACATCAACGTCGATCACGTGGCAACGCTCCGCCAGGCACGGCGCACCGACGAGCCCGATCCCGTCGCCGCCGCGCTGGTGTGCGAAGCGGCCGGCGCCGACGGCATCACCGCGCACCTCCGCGAAGACCGGCGCCACATGCAGGATGCCGACATCGAGCAACTCGTTCGCCAGGTCCGGACGGTGTTCAATCTGGAGATGGCTGCGACGGACGAGATGGCCGGCATCGCGGAGCGCCTGCGGCCGTTTCAGGTGACGCTCGTCCCGGAGCGGCGGGAAGAGGTGACGACGGAAGGCGGGCTCGATGTCGCGGCCAACGCGGCGCGACTCGAGCAGGTGACCCGGCGGCTCGGCGGCGGCCGGTATCCGCGTCAGCGTGTTCATCGATCCGGATCGAGGCCACGGTCCGCGCCTCGCACGGCATCGGCGCGCAGGCCATCGAGCTCCACACTGGTCGCTACGCGCATGCCGCAGGCCGGGGGGTTTCGGCCGCGACGGTCCGAGGCTCGGATGCTGGGACGGGCCGCACACCTTGGCCGCGAACTGGGTCTCGCGGTCCACGCCGGGCATGGCTTGACGGTCCGGAACGTCGGACCCGTCGCCGCGATCCCGGAGATCGAGGAACTCAACATCGGGCATTCGATCGTGAGCCGGGCCGTGTTCGTGGGGCTGGCGGAGGCGGTCGGGGAGATGCGGGTGGCGATGGATGCCGCCCGTTCGTCACATTAATGGCGATGTCGAATGATCCCCTGAACTTCTTCGTCCTCGAGGCTGGGGAGTGCCTCGAGCACTTGGACGCCATCCTGGCGGGTGCCGGCGCAAACGGTCCCGATGCGGTGGAGTTCGTGCGCTACGCGCGTACGCTCCGCGGCGCCGCGATCATGCACAAGCTGACCGGGATGGCGGATCTGGCCCATGCCGTCGAGCGGGCGGGCCGCGCGCTCCGCGACGGCACCGCCAGGTGGTCCCCGGCTCTCGCGGCTGGACTGGTCGCCGCAGTCGACGATCTCAAGATCCTCCTGCACAACCTCCGGATCTGGGGACCAAACGAAGAGGCACGGGCCACCCGCCGGCTTGCCGATCTCGCGCGCCTGGTCCCGGGAATCGCGGCCGCGGGTGAGCGCGAGCCGGGCGCGAGCGGAAGCTCGTTCCTGGCCAGCGAGATGACCGAGACCGCCGGGGCACTCGATGCGCTGGCCCAGCCTGGGAGTGACAGCCCTGACATCGCGATCCAGGCCGCGCTGGGCCGCGTGCGCACACTCCGGGGATTCGCCGCCATCCATGACGTGCCGCCCGTACCTGACGCACTCGACGCCGCGGAGCGGGTGGCGCGAACGCTCGCGCTGAACCACGGCACGCCGGCGCTGGCGCAGGCGGCGCTGTTCGCAGCCGTCGCGGCGCTGCTGCGTCGTGCGGGCAACGACCTTCGCGCATCGGGCCGCGCGATCGCGGGGACACCCGAGGAGCACAGATTCCGCGACGCCGCGGATGCGCTGGCCGCCGCGACGGGTGAAGGAGACCCGATCATCCCGATCGATCAGCTGTTCTACGCGGACGGGAGCGCCAGCCTGATCACACCGGCGGCGCGGCCTCCCACGACGCGGGCCGAGCGGTTCCGCCTCGAGGTGGTAAGCCTGGCGGAGCATCTGCGCGCACTCGTCCGCGAGGCGCAAGCCGGTGAGCCCGGGCCGATTCCCGACCGCATCGCCGCCGAGCTGCGCCGCGCGCTGCGCGACGTCCATCGCGCGGCCGAGAGCTTTGGCGAGCGCGACATTGCGAGCGTGCTCGCGACGTTCATGGATGACATTCCGGTCTTCGACTTCCTCGCGCTGCACGCGCTGGACGAGTTGGGGGCGCTGCTCGCCGACCCATCGGCGCCCGCCCGCGACCTGGCTGGCCGCATGGCCGAGCTGGCGCGTGGCCGCACGCTGGATTCCGGGATCGCCGAAGGCCTTGCGTCAGCGGCGTATCGGCCGTCAGCGCCGCGACCCGGTGGCGCGCCGCCCGCCGCCACAGTTCCTCCCGCGGCGCCACTGGCAGCCGCGCGGCCGACCCCGCCTGCCGCACCGCGACTCCGCCCGTCGCAGCCCGGACCACTGCCGCGTCGGCTGTCACGGGATCGCGTACGCACGCCGACGGGTCGCGCCTTGCAGGCGCTGTTGGCAGACGGCATTGCGGGGATCTCGCCGATCGCCGACATGACGCTGATCGACGACGCGTATGTCCTGGGGCCCCCCGCCCCACCGGCGGCGCCCGCGACCGCCGTGGCTCCGCGCACGGCGCCTGCCATGGCGATGCGCGGCGGTGGCTCCCGTGACGACCTCGGGAACGTCGCCGGTTCCGATCGAGGCGCTGCTCTACCGCGGCGAGTCCGCGCTGGCGCGCGCGCGCGCGCTGAGCGACGTGCTGCGCGGGAGCTCCGCTCCCGCACCGGACGCGCTGGCCGAGCTGTACGATCTGCTCGATCTCTCGGCGTCCGCGTAACCGCCGTTGACACCTCACCGACGATAGAGCGCCGATGAAGATCGATTGGCGCGGTGCGGTGGGCATTGTGCTGAGCATCGCACTGCTCTGGTGGGCGCTCCACGGGATTCACTTCGGCGAGGTGTGGGGCACGTTGCGGGGATCGAACCTGCTCCTGTGGGCCGCATTGTCGGTGACGGCGACCGCGGTATTTCCGATCCGGGCCCGGCGCTGGAGACCGATTCTCGATCCCGTCGCGCCCAATCTTCCGTTTGGCGTGCTGTGGCGTCCGACCGCGATCGGATTCATGATCACGAACGTGGTGCCCGCCCGTGCCGGCGAGCTCGCGCGCGCGTACGCGATCACGCGGGAGACGCCCAAGGTGACGTTCGCGGCGGCGATCGCCTCGATCGCGGTGGACCGCCTCTTCGATGGACTCGTGGTGCTCAGCCTCATTCTCGTCGCGATGCTGTCGCCTGCGTTTCCCCCCGACGTGCACCTGGGTGGCCAATCCGCTACCCGATGGGCCGCGGCCGGCGTCGTCGTGATGATCGCGCTGATGGCCGTGCTCTATACGATCGTGTTTTTCCCGTCGTGGCTGATCCGGGCGTACGAATTGCTCGTGCGCCGGGTGGCGCCGCGACTCGAAGCCCGCGGGCGCGCGGCGCTGGAAGCATTTGCGTCGGGGCTCAGCGTCCTCCGCAGCCCGCGGCGGTTCGTGGCGATCCTGGGCTGGGCGATCCTGTTCTGGCTCACCAACGCGCTGTCGTTCTGGTTCGGCTTCAAGGCGCTCGGGATCGGCGCGCCGTTCACGGCCGCGCTGTTCCTCCAGGGCATCATCGCGCTGGGTGTCGCCGTGCCGTCATTGCCCGGATTCTTCGGCGTGTTCGAGACCTTCGGCATTCTCGGACTCAGCGTCTACGGGATCGGCAAGACGGAAGCGGTGAGTTGGGCGATCGGCCAGCACGTCCTGTCGTTCATTCCGATCACGCTGATCGGGGCGTGGTACTTCGCCCGGCTCGGCCTCCATTGCGGGACATCAGCAAGGCTGAATCAGCGGACGACGACGCCGGCGCCCCGCCGGCCGGGGAGAACGCGCGGGCGTGAGCGCAAGGGCGGCAACGCTGCCGGCTCAAGCCAAGGTCAATCTGTTCCTGCGCGTGTTGGAGCGCGAACCGTCCGGGTACCACCAGATCGAGACGCTGTTTTGCCGCCTCGACCTGGCCGATGACGTGACCGTGCGCATCCCAGGTCCGGGCCGCGAGACGACGCGGATGCTCGACACCGTCGGTGAGGATGTCGGGCCGGCCGAGGAGAACCTCGCGTACCGCGCCGCCGCGACGTATGCCGAGATGCATGGCTGGCCCGCCGGATTCGCGATCGAAATCACGAAGCGCATCCCCGTCGGTGGCGGTCTGGGCGGTGGAAGCGCCGATGCGGGGGCCGTCCTCCGCGCCCTGCGTGCACTCGATCCTGTGCCGCCACCGGCGACCGCGCTGGTGCAGTGGGCCGCACAGCTTGGCGCCGACGTCCCGTTCATGACCATGGAGTCGCCGCTCGCGCTGGGCATGGGCCGCGGGGAGATCCTCACGCCACTCCCGGCGTTCCCGGCTCGCGGCGTGGTGCTCTACCTCCCCGGCTATCGCGTCTCGACCCGCGACGCATATGGGTGGCTCGATGCGGCGCGGGCCGCCGGCCACCCGTCACCACCCAGCCGTCATCCGATCGATTCCAACCGCACTGGTCGACTGGCGTCGCGTGGCGCCGCTCATGGCGAACGATTTCGAGCCGGTGGTCGGCCAGTATTACGGAGACATTCCGCTGATGGTGTCGCGCCTGCGCGAGGTACCGAACGCCATCGCCGCCCTGATGAGCGGCTCGGGATCGACGGTCTATGGCGTGATGGATGCGCTTGCTGCGCCGCGCGGCGGCTTCTCGCCCCGGTCACCGGCACGATGATGATGACATCGACGGCAGAACACGTTGTCGGCGTGCGCCTTATCGACTAGCTTAGGCGCGCCAGTGCCCCGGTGACGACTCTCGGCACGGCCGGGCACACGATGGCACGCGCGCACTGCCCCTTCGTCCAATGGCAGGACACGAGACTTTGGATCTTGGAATGGTGGTTCGAATCCACCAGGGGCAACTAGCGCCACCCGCGCACGGCTCAGCAGGCCGACGGTTTGTCACCGATTGATACCCGGTGTAACCGCGTCATCCCGACGTATTTCCGCCAGCGCGACTTTTGGCCATTGATGTCTGTCCTCCACGATATATTTTTGTACCAAAGTATTGCCGTCCGACTCTCGCACGGGCGCCGAAGGCTCAACGCTCGTGGTCGAGGCCGGTGCGGCGGATGGGCCAGTCCTTGACCCGTGTTGCCGGGGCACTCCACCCCGGCGGCTGGACTCGGGATCGCCCAATGTCTCGTCCCCTGGCAGTCTCCGCGTTGTTCTCGCTCGCGCTCACCTCACTTTTCGTGATGACCGCCTGCGAAGCAGCGTACCTCCGCCACGGCGCCATCCGGCACGACCCATGTGACGCTCAGTGTTGTCGCCGGTAATACGCAAAAGGGACCGGTCAACGCAGCGCTTCCCATTGCGCTCCGCGTGCAGGTGCTGAACACCGCGGGCGACCCCGTACCGAACGTCGTGCTCCGTTTTGTCGTGACGTCAGGCGGCGGGTCGGTGCCGGACAGCACCGAGACCACGGGCGCCAATGGCTACGCGAAAGAGCAATGGACGCTCGGGCCACGCCTGGGGCCGCCAGACGCTGCAGGCACGCGCCGTAACCGCGGACACTGGCGGAGCCGGGAGCTATGGGAACTTCACCGCGATGGGAACCCCGCCCAATAACGTTGTGGTGGTGACGAACAGCGGTCCGACCGGATTGGCGGTGATGAACGCGGATGGATCGGGGTTCGAATCCATCAACATTTCCGGAATCACAGCGGGCGGTCCAGCCCTCTCACCGGACCATCTGCACGTGCTGTTCAGCTATCTCGCCGAGGCCCCGCTAGGCGGGATTTACGAAGTGAATGTGGATGGATCAGGGCTTAGCGCCGTGGATTATGCGCCGGGTCCGTTTTGGGTCAGGTGGAGTCCCGACAATGCCGACTACCTGTACATGTTTGAAAACCAGTACGGGGGCAGCCTAGGGGGGACGAACATAACTGGCTATTACCAGAGTTATTGCGGAGGCAATGAGTACTCATACTCAGCCGACGGCACAAAATTGGTGTACTCGTACGGTGGACCCACAGGCGATTGTAATGACACCACCGACGTAGCGGGCGTTTACATGTCGAATCTGGGTAATCCTCCTCCGACGCTCCTGGCAGCGAACGGGACTGATCCGGCGTGGTCCCCTGACGGCCAGCACATCGCCCTGACCCTGAACGGGCACACCGCGGTGATGAATCCCGACGGGAGCAACGTCAAGCCGACCGCCGGCAGTTTCGGCCTGGTCAGTTGGTCGCCCGACAGCCAACTGTGGGCCGTCGACAGCGGGTATGTGAACACTGACGGAACCGATTATGTGAAGGTGGCCGGCTGCCCTTGTTGGTTCGCCTGGCGGTAGTACTCCCGCGACGGGCGCGCAGCCAGTAGCGCGCCGCGAGACTGAGCCGCTCCCGCAAATCCGCCCTGACGGCGAAGAGGCCGCAGGCGCTGTAGATTGGCGGGCTGGCGCGCCGGGCGACCGGCATCAACCAGGGATCCAGCAGGGGCCACAGATTATGGAATCGATCGCCATACCGAAGCAGGGGTTCAAGTTGTTGGCGGGTACCGCCAACCGGCCCCTCGCCGAGGAGATCGCGAAATGGCTCGGGGTCGAGCTGTGCAAAGTGACGACCTCCCGGTTCGCGGATGGCGAGATTTTCGTGCGGATCGATGAGAACATTCGCGGTTCCGACCTGTTCATCGTCCAGCCGACGAACGCACCGGCCGACAACATCCTCGAGCTGCTGCTCCTGATCGACGCCGCGCGCCGGGCGTCGGCGGCACGCATCACCTGTGTGCTGCCGTACTACGGCTACTCGCGGCAGGACCGGAAGGATCAGCCGCGGGTCGCGATTGGCGCGAAGCTGATCGCCAACCTGATCGAGGTCGCCGGCGTCGACCGGGTGCTGGGGATCGACTTTCACCAGCATCAGCTGCAGGGGTTCTTCGATGTGCCGGTCGATCATCTCTACGCGGCGCCCGTCTTCGTCTCGCACTATCGCAAGAAGCAACTCAAGGATCTGGTGATCGTCGCGCCCGATGTCGGTTCCGCGAAGATGGCGCGCGGATTCGCGAAGCGGCTCGACGGTACGTTCGCGATCATCGACAAGCGGCGTCCTCGGGCCAATGTCGCGGAAGTCGTCAACGTCGTCGGTGAAGTCGCCGGGCGGGACTGTCTCATCGTCGACGACATGATCGACACGGCTGGTACCGTGACCGAGGCGGCGGGTGCGCTCAAACGGCTGGGTGCGCAGCAGGTGTTCGTCTGTGCGACGCACGCGCTCCTGTCAGGGCCGGCCGCCGAGCGCCTTGCCAATGCGCCGATCGCCGAGGTGACGGTGACCGACACGATCGCGATCCTGCCGGAGCACCGCTTTCCCCATCTCCGGGTGCTGTCGGTGGGCGAGCTGCTCTCGAAGGCCATCCGCTACACCCACAGCGAGCAGTCGGTCAGCTCGCTGTTCGAATAGCACCAGCCGGGCGCCCGGGGCGGCCCGCGTCATCGACGGGCTGGGGACCCGGCCCGGCTACTCGACGGGGCCGTGATCCGCTATAATTGAGGGCTATAGCGAGATACCCCGGCCGCCGCGCGGCTGCGTCCTGATCTGAACTCCGAGTCTTTCATGCCATCCGCACAACTCGCCGCGACGACGCGATCCGACAAAGGAAAAGGCGCTGCCCGCAAGCTTCGCAGCGCTGGCCGCGTTCCTGGCATCGTCTACGGCCACGCGCGTGCCCCGCAATCGCTGGCGCTCGACAACCACGAGCTCGACCGGCTGCTGCAGCACATCTCGGCTGAGAACACCGTGGTGGAATTGATCGTCGATGGACGGTCGTCGCGGACCTTGATCCGCGAGATCCAGCGCCATCCCTTCCGCCGCCAGATCCTGCACGTGGATTTCCAGGAGTTGGTCGCGGGTGAGAAGGTGACGGTTCGCATTCCGATCCGGCTGGTCGGGACGGCGGCCGGCGTCCGCGTGGACGGCGGCGTCCTGGACCAGACGCTTCGTGATCTCGAGATCGAGGTCGATCCGGTCAACATCCCGAACCACATCGACGTCGATGTCAACGAGGTCCTGATCGGCCAGTCGATCCACGTGCGGGACCTGGTGCTGCCGCCGGGTGTCGAGTCGCTCACCGACATGGACACCACGATCTGCGTCTGCGCCGCGCCGCGCGCCGTGATCGAGACGGTGGCCGCTCCGGCCGCGGAGGCTGGGGTGGAGGCGGCGGCGGAGCCCGAAGTCATCCGCAAGGCCAAGACGGACGAGGAAGGCGACGAGGAGAGCAAGTAGGCGCCGCGGCCCGCGGGCGGCAGCATATGCCCCCGCGGGCCCGTGCAGGGCTCGTCCGGACGTGTCGTGAAAGTCATCCTTGGACTCGGCAATCCCGGACGGGAGTACGCGCTGACCCGGCACAATGTCGGGTGGTGGGTGGTCGACCATCTCGCCCGCGCGTGGGATTTCGGCGAGTGGAAGCATGACGGCGATGCGCTCGTGGCGTCCGGCGTCGTGGGCACGGTCAAGACGCGGCTGGTCAAACCCCAGACATTCATGAATCTCAGCGGTGCGGCGCTTCGCCCGTACCTCCGCCGGCCAACGTGGGTGCGCGGCCTCGGACCTGCTGGTCGTCGTCGATGACGTGGCGCTGCCGCTCGGCCGGTTCCGCCTACGGGCGTCGGGGAGCAGCGGCGGGCACAATGGGCTCAAGAGCATCGAGCACGCGCTCCAGTCGCGCGACTATCCGCGCCTCCGCATCGGGATCGAGCCGCGCGACCCCCGGCGCATGGGCGGATCACTCGCCGATTTCGTCCTCGACACGTTCGGCGCGGACGAGCGCGCGTGCATCCTCGATCTCCTGCCGGTACTGACCGATGCCATCGAGCTCACGGTGCGCGACGGGATCACCACCGCCATGAATGCCTTCAACACGCGCGACGACACATGCTGACGCTGGGCATCGTTGGGCTGCCGAACGTCGGCAAGTCCACCCTCTTCAACGCGCTCACGGCCGCGCACGCGGACGCCGCCAACTATCCGTTCTGCACGGTGGAACCGAACGTCGGCATGGTGGAAGTCCCGGACGCGCGGCTGGCCCGGCTGGCCGCGATTGTCTCGCCCAAACGTGTCGTGCCGGCCGTCGTGCAGTTCGTCGATATCGCGGGTCTCGTGCAAGGTGCGGCCGAGGGCGAAGGGCTGGGCAACAAGTTTCTCGCCAACATTCGCGAGACCGATGCGATCGTGCACGTGATCCGCTGCTTCGAGGATCCCGATGTCACGCACGTGATGGGCGCGGTCGATCCCGTCCGCGACCGGGAGGTGATCGACCTCGAGCTGGCCTTGTCGGACCTGGCCACGGTGGACAAGCGTCTCGACCGGGTGCGGCGCACCGCCCGCGACCAACGACAAGGAGGCGTTGGCGGAGCTACCGGTGCTCGAGGCGGCGCACGCCGCGCTCTCCGCCGGGCGGGCGCTCCGATCGGAGCCGCTCGACGCGGCCGCCCGGGCGACGCTGTCCGGCTTGTCTCTCCTCACGGCGAAACCGGTGCTCTACGCGGCCAACGTCACGGACGCCGAGCTGTCGGGAGCCGAGGGGCCGCATCTGCGCGCTTTGCGGGCAGCGCTGGCGCAGTCGGGCGAACATGCCGAGATCGTGCCGTTCTCAGCAAAGATCGAAGCCGAGCTCGCGGAGCTGCCGCCCGCCGACCGCGCTGATTTCCTCGCGTCGCTCGGCCTCGAGTCCGCGGGACTCGATCGCCTGATTCAGGCCGGATATCACCTGCTCGGACTCCAGACGTATTTCACGGCAGGCGAGCAGGAAGTGCGGGCCTGGACGATCCATCGCGGGGACACTGCGCCCGTGGCCGCGGGCGTGATCCACACGGACTTCGAGAGGGGATTCATCCGGGCGGAGACGGCCAGTCTCGCGGATTTCGTCGCCAATGGCGGATGGAAGGGCGCGCGCGAACGTGGCGCCGTGCGGTCGGAAGGCAAGGAATACGTGGTTCACGATGGCGACGTGATGCTCTTCCGGTTCAACGTCTGACGCGGGACTGATGCCCGCTGATAGCGGGCACCGGCCCGGTAGTGGTGCGGCCGCGTTGCCCGGGGCGTCGAGGGCCGCTAGCTTTAGGGGCTGCACAACTGACTCACACCCTCCTTCGCGGACGGCAACTCGCGGGGGCGGCTTCAGACCACAGGGGAGGATTGCCAATGCCACGTCCGTATGAGGTGGTGTACATCTTCGATTCGACGCTCGAGGATGCCGCCATCGCCGATAAGCTGACCCGCTACCACGCCATGCTGGGCGCCGGTGGCACCGCGCCCGCCGACCTCAAGGTCGACCTCTGGGGCCGCCGCCAGCTCGCCTACACGATTGGCCCCCGCGACACCGGCTACTACGTGGTCGCGCGCTTCTCGGTCGAGCCCGACGTGCTCCCCGAGTTCGAGCGCGCGCTCAAGCTGGATGACGGCGTCGTGCGCTATCTGATCGCGCTGCACGAGCACGAAGTTGGCGCGCCGCCGATGTCCGAAGAAGATCTGGTGGCGACCCGCCGCCGGGACGACGACGACGATGACGAGGAATAACTGATGCGCCGCCCACAGAAATCCTGCCCGTTTTGCGAGATGCGCGTTCGGTTCATCGACTACAAGGATGACCGCACGTTGGGCCGGTTCATCACCGATCACGGGAAGATCCTGCCCAGCCGGCTGAGTGGCACGTGCGCGCGCCACCAGCGCCAGTTGGCGACGGCGATCAAGCGCGCCCGCTATCTCGCGCTGATCCCTTACGTCAAGGGTCACACCGCCTAGTCACGCGGCCAGCCACGCGGGCGGAACGCAGCGATGGCGGCCGACGCCGCACGGCCCGGCCGTTGGGCGCTGCTGCTGATGGTTCTGGCGGCGTTTCTGTTCGTTCCAGCGACGCCGCTGGTGCAAGCCGTCGTGCCGTTGCGCGACACGTCGTGGATGATCGTGGTCACGCTCGCGATCTGCACCGTGGTGGGATGGGGTGTTGGCGGTCGCGGATGGCTGGCGGTGATGTGGGTAGCGCTCGCGGTGGCGGTGCTGTCGGTCGCGCCGGTCGTCCGCCCCGCGTACGCGAGCCTCGAGCGGGGATGGTCGGTGCTGCTGGCCGGCGCGTTCGGACTGGCCTGCGAGACCAGTCCGCCCACGACGCGGTTTTTTCCGCGTGCACTCACCGCACTCGCGCTGTCGGTCGCGATCGCGGGATTGTTGGCCGCAGCGACACCAGGCGGTCTGCGCGCGACGACCGACGCGGCACGGACGGACGCGGAGTCGAGGCCGAATGCCGCCCTGGTGTGGATGCGGGAGAGCGAGCAGTCACCCGACTGGCAGCAGTGGCGATCGGCGAACGCGGGCAGCTCGCTGGGCGATGCGGTGCAGACGGCCGACAGCGTGCTCACGACCCTGCCACATGATGCGGTGCCGTTCTTCCCTGCGCTGCTGGCGCTCGAATCGCTCGGGGCACTCGCGTTGTGCTGGGGCCTGTATCACCGCATTAGCCGCACGCGCCTCGGCGAACAGCTCGCCCCGCTCCGCGATTTCACGTTCAGCGATCATTTGGTGTGGGGGCTGATCGCGGGGATCGTGCTGTTTGTGCTTCCCGTCCCCAATGCATGGCGTGGGACGGGGGCGAATCTGCTGGTGTTTTTCGGGGCGCTCTATGCCGTCCGCGGCTTGGCCGTGCTGGCCTGGTATCTCGAGGCCAGTCGCGCCGGGGCGCCCGTGATCGCCGCATTGGTCGTCGTGGCGATGGTATTGTCGGCCCCGGCCGTGCTGGGGCTGGGTCTGCTCGGATTGGGAGATACCTGGATGGATTGGCGGCATCGCCCCGGGGGCGCGACACCCCGGCCAACGACGTAAATTGACCAGAGGGCGGGAACCGTCTCGGTCCCGGCCGGCGTCACGACGCCGGCGTCACCCCGCGAACACGATCATGTGGAGCAGAGCATAATGGAAGTCATTCTCCGTGCAGCGGTCGACAACCTCGGGCACCCCGGGGACATCGTGAACGTGGCGCCGGGCTATGGGCGCAATTACCTCGTCCCGCGAGGCCTGGCGTACGCCGCCACGCCGGGCAACAAGAAGCGCATCCAGCAGGAGCGCCAGCGCCTCGAGGCCGCCGAAGCCACGCGCCGCACGGCCGCGGAGGGACTCGCGGGCCGGCTCGAGCAGGTGTCGCTGACATTTTCGGCGCGCGTCGGGGATGAGGGCAAGCTGTTCGGGTCGGTCACATCGACCGACATCGCCCACCAACTCGCCGAGCAGGGCTTCACGATCGAGAAGCGGCAGATCGATCTGCATGAGCCCATTCGCACGTTGGGCGTGTATCGCGTCCCGATCCGCCTGCACGCGGACGTCAAACCCGAAATCAAGGTCTGGGTCATCAAGGCCTAGCAGCGAGTCAGTCCCGCCTCTCGGGAATCAACTCGCTGCCTGACCTGGACCGGAGCCGCATGCCCCGACGTTCCCCGACAACCGATGTCGCCGCGGCCGTTCAGCGCGCCGCCGCGCTGTGTGTGGATAGCAAGGCCAATGACGTCTTGGTGTTGAATCTGAAGCCGCTGACGGACATGACGGATTACTTCGTCATTGCGAGCGGTACGTCTGATACCCATGTCCGCGGTCTGGCCGAGCAGGTCGTCGCGGAGCTGAAGAAAACAGGCATCAGCGTGTATCACGTCGAAGGACTCGCCCAGGGTCGCTGGGTGCTCCTCGACTACGTCGATTTCGTCGTTCACATCTTCCACCCGGCGCTTCGTGCGTTCTATCAGCTTGAACGACTGTGGGGCGATGCCGAGGTCATGCCGGTTGGCGCCGCGGTGGTGGGATAGCGCCACGGCGCCGGGCCGCCATAGGGAGATCGCCGGAATAGCGCGCTCCACGAGGGTGGGGCGGCGTGATAGATTGCCGTGGTGCGAACACCTCTGACGGCGGCGGTGGTGCTTGCGCTCGTGGCGTGCGGTGGGAGCGACGAGCGGGCACCCGCGCCCCAACCGCACGCGCCCCCGCCAAGGCCGGCCGCCCCTGCGGGACCCGAAGCGATCGTGCTGCGCGTCCCGCGGACTGGTGGCCTGGCGCGGGTGTTCGACATGCGCCGGCTCGATTCGGCCGTCTGGACTTCGGCAGTCAAAGCTCCGGCAATCGCCCACTTCCTCGCGTTCGACGAAGACGCGGGGACGGTCGTGGTGGTGGACACGCGAGGCGCGCCGCGGCGCATCGAGCTTCGCACGGGCAACGTCACGGCGCCACCGGCGCTCAAGCTCACGGCGCTGCGTTCGGCCGACGGCGCCGCCGTGTACGGCGTCTCGGCGGCTGGTGCCGTCGCCCGTCTGACACCGACCGATGCCACGCCGTGGACGCTGAAGATGCCGGAAGCCATCCGTGATGTCGCGCCGCAGGCGGACGGCAGCTTGCTTGTCGTCGCCGAGGGGGCGACGGCCACGAAATTGTGGCGCCTGCATCCGCCGGCCACTACGCTCCTCGACAGCGCCGTCCTGCCTCGCGCCGAGCATCTCGTGCACGCCATGGCGGGCGACCGGGCGTATTTCGCGTCGGACTCGGATCTCCAGACGGTCCGCACGCGCGATCTCCAACTCGCACGGTTGCGTCATTTCGCGAAGCGCGTGCGCGCCGTCGCGCCGACACCGAGCGGCGATCGCGTCTTCATCGCGCTCGACTCAGCGTCGTCGCTGCAGGTCGCCGACCGCTACAGCGACAACGACGACGCCTCGGTACCGCTTCCAGGGCCGGCCGCCGACCTGCGCATGGACCCGCTCGGCCGGGTCCTGTTGGTGCATCCCTTGCACGCGAACGACACCGCATGGGTCGTCGCAGTGGGCACCGACCGCGTCATTGGCAGGGTGCGGACGGTCTGGACCGCCGACCTGCCCTTCGTCACCAGCGATGGGTCGCTGGTGGTGTCTACGGGGCCCGACGTCCAACTCCTCGACATACAGTCGCTCACGCTTCAACGGGCGGTTCCAGGCGGGGGTCGTGACTACTGGATCCCGCTCCGTTGGGACGGTTTCAAGCCCCGGGCGCCCGGACTGGACCAGCCGGTCACCTTCCCTGGCGCCACCCCGGCCGACACCGGGGACTCGATCCTGGCAGCCATCCACCGGAGCCAGGCAGATAGTGCCGCCCATGCGCCCGTGACCGCCGCCACTCCAGAGGCAGCCCGTCCGGTCGTCGACAGTGCCCAGGGCCGGCTCGCCACCGCGCCGGTGGCGGGATTTACGGTCCAATTCGCCGCGCTCCTCAACCGCGATTCGGCTCAGGCAAGGGCGTCGCGTATTACGGTCGACGGCCATTCAGCGCATGTTGTGGCGGCGCCGCGTGGCACCGCGACGGTGTACCTCGTCGTGCTCGGGCCGTTCAGCAGCCGAGAGGACGCCGAGGCCGCGGGCCACGCATTGAAGCAGGCCAACCCGTGGATCTACGCCGGAGCACCGTAACGTGACTGCCGCGATTGGGTTGACGGCTGTGGCCGTGATGGGGAGCGAGCCAGTCTCGACGGGCGCCGCGGCGCTCGATCTGGCGCGCGCCGAAGCGCGTCACCGGCGCGTCATGATCGTCGATCTGATCGGTGATGCGCCGCCACTGCGCGCCGTCGTCGCGACGGATGATCCGCACGGCGTCTCGGACGCCTTTGCCTACGGCATCTCCTTCGGCGTCATCACGCGTCACACGACCGTGCACCCGAACGTCAGCATCATCCCATCCGGCACCGAGGCGATCCCCTACGCAGCCGTGCTGCCGAACGATCGGTGGGGGCAGTTGATCGAGCAGGTGCGCGCGCGCGGGGAGCTCGTGGTCTTCGCGGTCCTGAGCAGCACACCAGCCATTGGGTCGCTGACTGACCGCGTGGACTGCGTCATCGCCGCGCCGTCGCGTCTCCACGAAGTCCTCGAAGCGGTGCTCGCCGCCGCCACGACGCCGGCCGATGAGAAAGCAGTGACCGCGCCGCCACATATGATCACGCCGAAGCCCGTCCGGCGCCCCGTGATTCCTACGGCGGCGCCGTCGCGCTTCAGCTTCCGACATCGCGCGTTCACCGCGACAGTGGGGGCGATCGCCGCGCTGCTCATCATTGGGTTCGGCTGGATGGCGCTCCGCGGACGCGGGGCGGACGCCAGTTCGGGCCGCACGACCGTCGCGGCGCACAACTCAGACCGCGCCGATACGGAGACGTCGAGTGCACAGCTTGCCGCGGGCGGGTCGGACAGCGCGGCGGAAAGCGCGGGCGCATCCGAGGTGTCAGCCGCCGCCGCGGCGGCGGCCGCCGACTCCGCACCCGGCGGTGTGCCCTCCATGGATTCCTCGACTGGCGCGACCTACGCGGTCCGCGTGGCGACCTATCCGACCTTCGTCGAAGCACTGCGCGAGCTTCGAAAGCTGCGCGCCACGCATCCGGCGGTGACGATCACGCCGATCGTGCGGGCGAACGACCCAACCAGGAGCAAACGGCCACCGACTCCGGTGTTCGCGTTGATGGTGGGAGCCGAACACACCATGCCCCCGCTCGACACCGTCGTCGCCCACTGGCCGTTCCATTCCGGGTTCGCGCCGAGCATCGTCGTGCATGCTCCCTTCGCCCTGCTGCTCGCTGGCGGCCTGCCCGTGGACTCGGCGCGCCACCTCGCCGCCACGCTCGTGACTCGCGGCGTGCCCGCGTACGTCCTCGCCACATCCGTCGGCGGCAGTAGAGTGTACGCCGGCGCTTTCGACTCGGCCGATCAGGCCACGCCACTCGCCACGTCGCTGCGCGCCATCGGACTCGCGCCCGTCGTCGCTTATCGGACCGGACGCGCTCCGTAGCGCGCCCCCCAACCTCAGACTATGCGACTGACGAAACTCGAGCTGCACGGATTCAAGAGCTTCGCCGACGCGACGACGCTGGTCTTCGAGCCCGGCGTCACCGCGATCGTGGGCCCAAACGGCTGCGGTAAATCGAATGTCTCGGACGCCGTGCGATGGGTGCTCGGCGAGCAGCGCGCGCGGGCGTTGCGCGGCGCGAAGATGGATGAGGTGATCTTCCAGGGATCCTCTGCCCGTCGTCCGGTCAGCGTGGCGGAGGTCTCGCTGCATTTCGAGAACGACGATGGTGCGCTGCCGGTCGCATACCGCGAAGTCGTCGTGTCACGGCGTCTGAGCCGTTCGGGTGAGAGCGAGTACCTGCTGAACCGGTCGCCGTGCCGGCTGCGCGATATCCACGACCTGCTCCGCGGGACCGGGTTGGGTGCCGATGCCGGCGTGGTCATCGAAAGCCAGATGATCGACGCGCTCCTGTCGGATCGGCCGGACGACCGGCGTGAGCTGTTCGAGGAAGCAGCGGGCGTGGGACTGTATCGCGACCGCCGGCGGACCACGGAGCGGCGCCTCGAGGAGACCTCGTTCGACCTGGCGAGGCTGGACGATCTGCTGAGTGAGGTACAGACCCAGGTTCGGTCGCTCGCCCGCCAGCGGCGCCGCGCCGAACGGCATGTGGAGCTGAGCGCGCGCCGCTTCGTGGTTGAGCTGACGCTCGCGGCGCGCGAGCTCGACGCGGCGCGCGAAGAGTTGACCGGTCTGGACGCTGCCATCGCCGACCTGGGTGCGCGCATTCCCGCCAGCCAGGAGGCCGCGACGGAGGCCGAGCGCCGCCGAGAGGCCGCGCACCGCGAAAGGGCCGCCGCGGAAGGCCGTCGCAATGAGCTGGCCCGGCTCGTCGCGACGCAGCATCAGGAGTTGGCCGCGCTCCGCGGGGAGATCGCGGTCGCCGAGGAGCGCATGCGCAACTCACGCGTCCGGCGGCAGCGCGCCGAGGACGAGCGGCGTGAGGGCGAGACGCTGGGAGTCCGGGTGTCGGCCGAGCGCGACGTCGCGGCCGATGAGCAGCGGCAGGCGGAGGCGGCGATTCTCGATGCCACGACCGAGCTCGAGGCGAGCGTGGCTCGTGAGGACGAGGCGCGCCGCGCCGTCGTCGCGGCACGAGAGCTGGCTGATCGCTCCGACAGCGATGTGCGGGAGCACCGCGATGCAGCCGCGCACCTGGAGCTCGAGCGGCAATCCGCCGAGCGGGAACACGGAGAAGTCGCGGAGCGCATCCGGACCCTCGCCGCCGAGCGGACGGTGCTGGCCGACAGCGAGGCGAACGCGCGCCGGACGGCGGAGAACGCCGCCGCGGATGCCCAGGCGGGTGAGCGCGAGGCTGCCGAACGGCGCACGCACGCCGAAGAAGTACAGCGGGATGCCGCCCGGGCCCGCGATGCGGAAGTCGAGGCGCACCGCACGGCCGCCCAGGCCGACGCGGCCTTCACGACCCTCGAGGCGAATCTCGAGGCGCTCGAGCAGCTCGAGCGGGAGCGAGTCGGGCTGGCACCGGCGGCCGCGCGGTTGCTGGCCGCGCGCACGCAGTTCGGCGACGGGGCGGTCCTCGGTCCGTTGAGTGACTACCTCACCGCTGGTGCCACCGACGCCGCGGCCGTGGAGCGGTTCCTTGGCGCGACCGTGCACGCCGTCGTGGTCCGCGATCGCGAGGTCGCCGACGCCGTGCGGCAATGGCACGCGAAGAACGATCCCGGCCCGCTCTGCCTCCTTCCTCTCGATGCGACTGCCTCGCTCGACCTGCCAGCGAGCCGGGAGGATGACGGGTCGTCTCTGGCCAGCCGCGTGGCACCCGCGGACAGCGTCCGCCGCTGGGCAAGCGCGTTGCTTGGACGCGTGCGGGACCTCGGGGCCGGCCGGGCGTTCGAGGATGCGTGGGGCGCGATCTGGCTGCCCGGTGTGACGCCAGGCAGCGGACCGCTGCAGCGGCGGGCGGAGCTGACGGCCCTTCGCGCCAGCCGGGCCATTGCGGCGACCGCGCGCGACGCCGCGGCAACGGCGGCGACGGCGGCCGGTACGGCGCTCGCCGCCGCCGAGTCTCGCGCAGCCGGCGCGGCCGACAACGCCACCCGTGCCGATCACGCCAGCCGCCGCGCGAATGAATACCTCGCGGAGTGCCAGCGCGAGGTCGAGCGGATGCTGCGGGACTCGCGGCAAGCCGAGGAGTTGCAGGAGCGGTTAGCCGCCCGCGCATCGGCCCTGGCGACCCGCGTGTCCACGCTCGCCGCGCATCGCGCCCAGACCGAGGGCGAGCAAGCCGGTCATCAACGATCGGCCGATGCCGCGCGCATCGCGTTGACGGCGGCCGAGCAGCATCACGAGGCGATGCGCGATGCGCGTGCGGCGGCACAGGTGGATGTCGCGCGCGCCGAAGCGCGCGGGCACATGGCGGCAGACCGTGCGCGCCGCCTCGGCGAAGAACACGCCACCGCATCGGAACGGCTCGAATGCGTTGCGGTCGGAGCTGGCGTCGCTCTCGAGCGCCGACGGTGAGATCAGCGGCAACCTCGCCACGTGGCGGGCGCAGGTGACGGTACGCCAGGCGACGATCACCGACGCCGAGGCGCGTCTCGCGGCGGCGGAGCGCGACGTCGCGGCCGCCGATACGGAATTGCTCGCTGCCGAGCAGGCACTGGATACCGCCCATCGCGATGGGGCCGCGCTGGCGGAGGAGCTCCATCGGGCGCAATTGCGGCGGACCGAGGTGGCCGGCCGCAATCAGGCGGTGCGAGAGAAAACGGAGGCGGAGTGGCGCCGGCCCTGGGACACGCTCGTCACCGAGCTCGTGCCGCTGGCGGACGACGATGAGTTACTACGCGCGGAAGCCGCCGGGCTGCGCGAACAGTTCGAGGCGCTCGGCCCCGTGAATGCGCTGGCCGTGGAAGAGCACGACGAAGAGGTCAAGCGCCTGGAGTTTCTCAGTACCCAGCGCGCCGACCTGGCCGCCGGGCGGGCCTCGTTGCAGCAGGCGATTCGCGAGATCGACGACACCGCCCGTGATTTGTTTCTGGCAACCTTTGCTCACGTGCGGGAGAACTTCCGGCGGATTTTCATGACGCTGTTTGGCGGTGGAGACTGCGACCTCCGCCTGGAGAACCCAGACGCCCCGCTCGAATGCGATATCGAGATCCACGCGTCGCCCCGGGGCAAGCGCACCCAGCGCATCCACCTGCTCTCCAGCGGCGAACGGGCGTTGGTGGCTCTGTCGCTGCTCTTCGGTATCTTTCTGACGAAGCCCAGCCCGTTCTGCCTGCTCGATGAGGTCGATGCGCCGCTGGACGATCAAAACATCGGCCGGTTCGTGCGCATGCTCAACGAGTTCAAGACCAATACGCAGTTCATCGTCATCACGCATAATCCGCGTACGACCACGGAGGCGGCCGACGCGGTTTACGGTGTGACGATGCAGGAGCCGGGCGTCTCGTCCGTGGTGAGCGTCCGGCTGCGGGATCCGGCGGCGGCGCTCACCACGCCAGAGGAGCCCTCGCACGCACCGGCCGAGCCGGCGCTCCAGGAGGCGTAATGCTTGTCGTCATGCGCCATGGGGCGACCGAGGCGGAGATCGACCGCGTTGTCCGCACCATCGAAGAGATGGGGTACGAGGCGCGGCCGATGCCGGGCGCGCAGCGCACAGCGGTGGGCCTCGTCGGCAACGATGGCCGGGTGGACGCGTCGCGGATCGAGGCCCTGGCCGGCGTGGCGCAGGTCATCCACGTCACGCAGCCCTACAAGCAGGTTTCCCGCGAGTGGAGACCCGAGAACACCGTCGTCACGATCGCGCCCGGGGTGACGGTGGGCGGTGCCGATGTCGCCATCATCGCCGGACCGTGCTCGGTCGAGAGCGAGGAGCAGATCGTCTCGGCAGCGCGGGCCGTTCGCGCCGCGGGCGCTACCGCGCTGCGCGGTGGCGCATTCAAGCCACGAAGCTCGCCGTATTCGTTTCAGGGCTTGGGACAGCGGGGCCTCGAATTCCTGGCCATCGCGCGCGCCGAGACCGGCCTCCCCATTGTGACCGAGGCGATGGACGAACACGGTGCCCATCTGGTCGCGGAATTCGCGGATTGCATTCAGATCGGCGCCCGGAACATGCAGAACTATTCTCTGCTCCGTGTCGTCGGACGCATCGGCAAACCGGTGCTGCTCAAGCGCGGCATGGCGGCGACGGTCAACGACCTCCTGCTGAGCGCCGAATACGTGCTGGCCGAGGGGAACGACCAGGTCATTCTGTGCGAACGCGGGGTCCGCAGCTTCGATCCCGCAGTGCGAAACATGTTCGATCTGACCGCGATTCCGATCGTGCACAATCTGTCGCACCTGCCGATCATCGCGGACCCGAGCCACGGCACTGGTCTCCGCGACAAGGTGACACCGATGGCGCGCGCGGCGGTGGCGGCGGGCGCCGACGGCATCCTCGTGGAAGTCCACCCCGCACCCGATCGGGCGCTGTCTGATGGCGCGCAATCGCTCGACCCGGGACAGTTTGCTGAGCTGGTGAGCGAACTTCGGCCGATCGCGGCGGCCATCGGCCGGGGCGTCGTCCATCCGCCACCCCGCGTCGCCAGCGCGTCAGCTGTGGCTGTCGGGTAGGCCGAGCGATGCGATCCGCGGGGGTGCAAACGCCCTGGGCGACCCGGGCGGCGGTGGTCGTGGCGGTGTTGTCGGTCTCGGTGGCGGGTCCGCTGCGTGCCCAACGCGACGGCAACGCGACCCTGAAGCACGCCGTCGATGTGTATTCACGGGTGTCGACCGCCCGTGGAACGTTCGAGCAAAGCCTCACCAATCCCCTGACGGGGACCACCGTCACCGCCCGGGGCGAATTCCTGCAGCAGCGGCCCTCGCATCTGGCGATTCGCTTCACGGACCCGGATGGCGACCGGATCGTGGCCGACGGGAAATGGGTCTGGGTGTATGTGCCGAGCGCCACGCCGGGTCAGGTCATGCGGATGCCGGTGGGCGACGAGTCATCGGGAAGTGGCCCGGTCGGTGTCGACTTCATCGCGCAGTTTCTGACCAAGCCGACTCTGGACCGATACGCCGTTACCGACGCCGGCACCGATACGCTGGCGGGCGCACACACGCACGAAATCGTCCTGGTGCCGCGCGGGGCCGCACAGTTCTCCAAAGCCGAGCTGTGGGTGGATGACGGGGACGGCGTTGTCCGGCAGTTCGAGGTGACCGACGTGAACGGCACGGTGCGGCGCGTGCGGCTGCTCAAGGTGACCTTCAACGTCCCCGTCGACCGAACCGCGTTCACGTTCACGCCGCCCGCTGGCGTGAAGGTGGTCGATCAGGCTTCGATGCTCAACGGGACGGGCTGACCGCGAGCAACGCGCGAATCCGCGCCAGCGCCCCCGGATCGATCCCCTGCTCCACCGCGAGTGGGAGCGCCGCACGCGAAAGGGCGACGTAGACGGACACGAGGTCGGGGTCGCCGCGCAGCACCGTCAGGTGGCGCTCGATCGTTTCCGCATCTCCACGGCTCACCGGTCCGACCAGCGCCGACTGGGGCGGGTTCACGGACAGGTTCGCGATCGCCGCCACCATCAGATGCCGCACCGCATCCCAGGCGTCGACTGGCTCGACGCCGGATTGCTGCATTAGCCGCGACGCGAGCGCGGCCAGGATGGTCGGAAAATTGGAAGCGATGACCGCGGCGGCGTGATAGGCGGCTCGCCCGGCGGCTGGAATGGTGAGCACGCGGGCACCCATGCGTTGCGCCAGCATCTCCGATGCGTGCACCGCCTCCCGATCGCCATCGACGCCAATCCACCCGCCACGGACAAGCCCCGCGGCGCGTGACGGATCGGCAAGTGGAATGAGGGGGTGAAACGTGCCGGCCGGGATGGCCAGCGGCACGCAGCCGGTCGAGTGCCTCGTGCGGGTCGAGACTTCCACTGGCGTGGAGGACGACGGCGCCCGGGGCCAGCTTTGCCGCCCGGAGCTCGGCCAGCGCCGCGGTGAGTTGCTCATCGCGCACCGCGACCAGTACGACCGCCGCCGCTGACAACGACGGAGGTAACGGTCCAGCCGTGACCGCCGGGAGCCCCTCGGCGGGAGAGGCATTGGCAGGCCGGCGGCCGTGGAGGCCGGCCAAGGGGATCCCGGCCGCGCTCATCGCTGCCGCGAGCCCTCGTCCGGCGTGTCCCGCCCCGAGGATGAAGACCGTCAGCGTGCCGGCGTCCCCGTGGAGGAAGCGGAGGTAGCCGCGGCGGGGTGCATCACCAGATCCCGCGCGGACTCCGCGTGCAGCGCCGCAGCGACCGCCGCCTGGACCACCGGGTCCGTCGCAAGTCTCGTGTGGAAGGCGGCCTCAGGTCCAAAGACGTAGCGCTCGATCTCCATCGTCATCCAGCGGTCCACCGCGGGTGATAGCCGGTCGAACGTTGCGCGATCCAGGTGGATCCCGCGCTGGCGCATTTGCTGCCACAGCGCCTCCCGCATCGCGGGTGTCGGCGCGCGATCCGGCGACGTGGGGGCGTGCGACGCCTTGAGCGACAGCGCGTATCCCGTCAGTGCGTCCCGGAACAGCGGCCACTGGGTGCCAAGCGCGCGCTGGAGCGCCGCATCGCCGAGCGGAGACGCCGAGTCGTTGACCACGACGTCCGGGGCAATGCCGCCACCGCCATACACGACACGCCCCGCGTCCGTGTGGAACCCGTGACGCTGCGCCGACGAGTCCGCGCGCGCCGTGCTGTCCGCGCCGTCCGCCGGATCGTCGTCACTGCCATCATCGGCACCGTCACGCGGATGCCGCCGGTTGATCGAGCGGCCGGACGGGGTGTACCAGAGGGCGGTAGTGAGCTTGAGCGCCGCGTCATCAACGTGAAACAGTGTCTGAGCGCTGCCCTTGCCGTACGACGGCGTTCCGAGAATGAGGGCGCGATCGTGATCCTGCAGGGCGCCGGCCACGATCTCCGAGGCGCTCGCCGTACCCCGGTTCACGAGGAGGATCACGCCGAGTCCGGGCCACGCCTGGCGCGCGGCGTCCGTGTAGTCACGCGTCACGTCCGGCGACCGGCCCCGCATGCTCACCACGGTCTGGCCACTGTCGAGGAACAGGTCCGCCACGGCCACGCCCTGCGCGAGCAAGCCGCCGGGATCGTTGCGCAGATCGAGGATGAGCGTGCGCATACCTCGCGCGCGCAGTGAATCGACGGACCCACGCAGTTCCCGCGCCGTGGAGTCACTGAAGATCACGGCATTGACGTACCCGATCGTAGGCCGCACCAGTTCCGCGTGGCGAACGGCGCGCATATGGATCTCGCGGCGAGCCGCTGAGAACCGGATCGGCGTGCCGACACCGGGCCGCTCCACCGCAAGCCGCACGGTCGTTCCGGGCGCCCCCCGGAGCGCGGCCGACGCCTCATCCTGGGTCCAGCCATGTGTCGGCCGGCCATCGATCTCGACCAGCCGGTCGCCGGTCAGGATGCCGGCGCGCTCGGCCGGTGATCCGGGAATCGCCGCGATGATCGTGATCCATCCGTCGCGGATGTCGATCTGGACACCGAGTCCCACGTACGACCCGGTGGTGCTCTCGGTCAGGCGGCGCAAACGGTCTGGCGGGAGAAACGCGCTGTGCGGGTCGTGCAGCTGCTGCAGCATGCCGTCGATCGCCTTCTGGTACACGTCGTCCGGGGGAACCGAATCCACGTAGTCGCGTGTGACGCGATCAACGACTTCCGTAAAGACCCGTGCCCCGTCCCCATTGCTGGCAAACGGCAGGGCGTCGAGCAGCCCGTGGCCAGCGCGGCCACGGTACCCCAGCTCGAGGAACCAGCCGCCGCATACCAGCGTGGCACTCAGGATGCCCGCGACCACCACGGCTCGTGACCGCATCCGTCTCCTGGCCAGCGACGCTCGTCCGGGCCGGTCAGCCCGGGAGCGGCGCGCCTTCGAACAGGGACGGCCACCGGCTGGTGACCGTCGCGATGACTTTGCGCGACACCGCAGCCTCGCTGCCGGTCGCATCGACCCCGACCACCGGTCCGCACTCGGGATGGGCGCGCTGCCAGTCCGCCGTCAAGAACTCCTGGAACGCTGCTGCCACGGATTCATGAAACGCCGCGCTCGCCTGCTCGATCCGGTCCGGGTCGCGCCCACCGTTCTCCTTTCGGCCCAGTCCTTCATGCACCGGAAAGTTGAGCACGATCGTGAGATCGGGCCTGAAGCCCGAGACGGCGAGCTGATTCGCGGATTGAATCAGATCCGCCGGAAGCCCGCGCCCGGCGATCTGATAGGCGTAGGTCGACAGAAAGAACCGGTCGGCCACGACCGTCGTGCCCGCGTCGATGTGGTCGCGGATATCACTCATCAGTTGCGCCCGCGCGGCGAGGAACAGAAACGCCTCGGCCGGCGGCTCGATATCGACGCGTGCATCCAGCAATAGCCCCCGGATCTTTTCGCCCAGCCAGGTCGCGCCCGGCTCCCGCACGATCACGACCGGTGCGTCCCATTCCCGGAGCGCTGCCGCGAGGTGTCCGGCCTGGGTCGTTTTGCCCACGCCCTCCGCCCCTTCGAGGACGATCATCCGGCCCCGAGGTCCCCGCGCCGGGCGAATCATCCGAGCGTAATGATCGGGCTGGCGGCGCCGCGTTTGATGCCGTCCAGGATCCAGTTGTTCACGCGCGCCATGATCTTGTCGAAGTTCTCCTGCGACGTGACCGCAGCCTGATAGATCGGCTTGCTCTGGATCGTACCGAGCAGCTGGTCGAGCTGCTGTTCCATCTCAGGGGTCGGATTCTCGCCGCGCTCGATCATGCGTTGCGCATCCACGCGAAGCTGCTCCAGGCGCTGTAGGAGCGCGACCGCGTCGCGATCGCCACTGAGCGCTTCGTTCGCGCGCTTCACCGCCTGGTATTCGGGGCTCTGGCCAATCATCCGGCCGAGCTCGATCGCCTTGTCCTCGATCATGTCCTCTCAACTCCGGTTGCTGCGGGTCGCCGTGACGAACCGGTCCCGCCCCGTCAGGTCCTGCCGCACGGCGATATCGCCGTACCGTCCATCGGCGGCCACGAGTGCCGCGCATTCACCGGCCCGCCGCGGCTATCCACCTCGAGCGCGAGCAGCCCGCCCGCCTCCAGGATCGGCGCCGACCCGCGTACGATCGCCGCGGTGGCCGCCAGGCCCCCACTACCCGCCAGGAGCGCGACCGCAGGCTCCCACCCCCGGACACTCGCGGGCAGTGCCGCAGCCTCGGCGTACGAAATGTACGGGGGGTTCGACACGATCGCCCGCGCACTGACGTCCAAGACCGGCGTCAGGTACGCCCCCAGGCGGAACTCGAGAGCCGCCACGGCAGGCGGCGAGAGGCGCCGCGCATTGGCGGTCGCGACGGCCAGGGCATTGGAGGAGACATTGGTGCCGATTACCCGCTCGAACCGGCCTTCCGTCGCGAGCGCGAGCGCGAGCGCGCCGGAGCCGGTTCCCACATCGATCGCCAGTCCTTCCCCGCCACCGGTGGCCGACAGCACGAGATCCACCAGCATCTCGGTTTCCGGACGAGGAATGAGGACACGCTCGTCTACGCTCGAGGGTGAGATGACGGAACGCGGCCCGCCCGACTGCATAGGCGAGCGGCATGCCCTGGCGCCGGCGCTGGGCCGCCACCCGTCCACGGGTGACGAGATCCTGATGCGCGGACTCCGCGGCGTGCGTTACTGGCCAGAGGCGAGGCGCATCGGCGAGGGCGGCCACGATATCCCGGGCCTCGCGGCGCGTCTCCTCGGCAGTCGCCGAGCCGAGCGTGAACGCGAGTTCGCGCACGAGCAAGCCAATGGTCAACTCGTCACCCACCGAGCCGCTCCTCGACGTCGGCGAGCTGCAGCGCCTCGATGAATGGCTCGATATGTCCGTCGAGCACACGCGGCAGGTCATGCCGCTGAAGGCCGATGCGATGATCGGTGACCCGGTTGTCGGGGAAATTGTACGTCCGGATCTTCGCCGACCGGTCACCGGTGCCGACTTGCGTACGCCGCATGCGCGCGCGATCCGCCTCCTGCGCGGCGATCCGCGCATCCAGGATGCGGGACCGCAGCACCTCCATGGCCTTCAGCTTGTTCTGGAGTTGCGATTTCTGGTCCTGCTGGGTGACCACGATGCCAGTCGGCTTGTGGGTGATGCGCACGGCCGAATCCGTGGTGTTGACGCTCTGGCCACCGGGCCCCGACGACCGGTAGACGTCGATCTGCAGATCCTTGTCTTCGATGGTCACATCGACTTCTTCCGCCTCGGGCAGCACCGCCACGGTTGCCGCCGACGTGTGGATGCGCCCCTGCGCCTCGGTCACGGGGACACGCTGCACGCGGTGAACACCAGACTCCCAGCGCAGTGCCCCGTAGGATCCCGGGCCGTCCATTTTCATGACGACCTCCTTGATGCCGCCGAGCGACCCTTCCGAGCGCGACATCAACTCGAGGCGCCACCGGTGGCGCTCGGCAAAGCGCGTGTACATACGCTCGAGGTCCGCGGCAAACAGGGCTGCCTCGTCCCCTCCGGTCCCCGCCCGGATCTCGATGATTGCCGGCCGGTCATTGAGCGGATCGTCCGGGACGAGGAGCGGCTTGAGCTCCTCGAAGATGCGTTCCCGGGCGCCGGACAATCGTGCTGTCTCTGCGCGGGCTTCGGCCGCCATCTCCCGCGTCATCGGCCTGGGCCAACTCCTGCGCCCCGGCAAGCTCGGAGTCTGTGCGCTCGAGCCGCCGGGCCGCATCGACGACGGTCAGCAACCGCTGGTGCTCGCGGCCAAGCGCCGCGAGCCGTTTCGAATCCTTGAGCGTCCTGGGGTCGGAAAGCTCCCGCTCTACCTCAGCGGCTCGGGCGAGCGCCTCCGAGAGGCGATCGCGGAGGCTCAGGCCTGCTTACCGTACTTCTGCCGGAAGCGCTCAATGCGCCCCGCGGTGTCGACCAGCTTCTGCTTGCCGGTGAAGAATGGGTGGCACGCGGAACAGATGTCCGTATGGATCTCGGCCTGGGTCGAGCGCGTCTCGAACGTGTTACCGCACGCGCAGTTAACCGTCGCCGTAGCATAGTCTGGATGAATATCAGCTTTCATGACACGCCTCGCAGTGAGCACATTTTGGCAAACTGTAAATATAACATTACCAAACCCGGGCGTTGGCCGGGTAGTTCCCTTGGGCGTCCAGGGCGTCAGGCAGCCTGGGACGGTATGATATTGGCTGGGGCGCCCGCCGGGGCGCTCGCTACCGCGACCTGGGGCTGATATGGAGACATTCTGACTTCCTGGCCACCGTTCCCCTGCTGAGCCGGATCGCGCCCGAAGAGCTGCGCCGGTTCGCCGAGGTGACGCGTGAGAAGCAGTACCCGAAAGGCAGCGTCATTCTGTTCGAGGACGACCCCGGCGACTCGCTGTTCATCGTTCGGGCGGGCCGGGTCAAAGTCGTCCTGGTCGCCGAAGATGGCCGGGAAGTCATTCTGGGTGTGCTCGGTGTCAGTGAGCATTTCGGTGAGCTGTCCCTGATCGATGACCAGCCCCGGTCCGCCCATGTCATCGCGATGGAGGATTCAACGCTGCTGGTGCTGCGCCGCGATGACTTCCGGAGGCGGGTCGAAGCGACGCCGGCCGTGGCGTGGGCGCTTCTGGCCGAATTGTCGCGCCGCCTGCGACGGGCCGACGGGAAGATCGGGGGCCTCGTCCTGTTGGACGTCCCTGGGCGGATCGCCCAGCTGTTGATGGATGTCGGGGAGGAAGGTGGCACCGACACGATCGACAAGCCGCTGACCCACCAGGTCATCGCGCAGATGATCGGCGCCAGCCGCGAGACCGTCTCGCGCACCATGCGCGAGTTCCAGGACGCAGGACTGATCAGCGTCCATCGCCGGCGCATCACGATCCGTGACCGTGCTGGGCTGTCGGCACGCGCGCATGCACGAACGGGCGGGACTCCTGGCGCCGGCGGTGATCCGGCTTTTGTGATGCCCGTCACACGGGGGTCGTGACCGAACGCGCTTCGCGGCACGCGTGGGCGTGCGAGTTTGTGTTGTGACTACCGGCGGCGTTTTGTCATGAGCCTCCGCGTGCATTTCTGGGGCACGCGTGGATCGATTCCCAGTCCGGGGCGCGACACCGTGCGCTACGGTGGGAATACGCCGTGCCTTGAGCTCCGCACGCCCGATGGATGGCTCATTGTGCTCGACGCCGGCACCGGCATCCGCGAGCTCGGGCGCTCACTGATGCATGATGCCAACGGCACGCCGATCCGCGGCGACATTTTCCTCACCCACGCGCATTGGGATCACATTCAGGGCTTGCCGTTCTTCGCGCCGATCTTTCACCCCGGCAACCAGTTCACGATCTGGGGATCGAAGGCGATGGAGTCGAGCATCGGCCGGGTGGTCCGCGACCAGATGTCGCCGGTCGTATTCCCCGTGACGTTCGAGGAGCTCGCGGCGACGATCGAGTTCCGCGAATTGGCAGAGGGGCGCAGCGCGCCCGGCAACTACGACGTCAGTGTCATGCCGGTCCAGCATCCGGGCGGCGCACTGGCGTTCCGGTTCGCGAGTCGTGCCACGGTGAAACCCGGCAACGGTGCAGTGGCGTCAAATGGGCAGCACCGCGGCCTCGTATACATCTCGGACAACGAATTGGGCGCCACGGCACCCTACATCCGCACCGCGGCGTGGCGGCGCGAACTGGTCCGATTCGTCCATGGCGCGCGCGTGCTGGTCCACGACGCGATGTTCACCGCCGAGGAATACCGGCATCATCACGGGTGGGGCCATTCCACGTATGACGATGCCGTCGAGCTCGCGCTCGAATCCGAAGTCGAGACGCTCGTGCTCTTCCATCACAAGCCCGAGCGGACGGACGACGAGGTGGATCGGCAAACCGACGAATGCCGCAGCATGGCCGCGCGCCGCGGCGGGTCGCTGCACGTGATCGCCGCGGCGGAAGGACTGACGCTGGACGTCTGATCGTCAGGTGCGGGCGGCGGCACGGCGCCGGACGAACGCTACGCCCATCAGGACCAGCGTGGTGGCCACGCAGGCGATCGCCGCCCAGTCGCCGATCACGACATACGGTGAGCGCAGGGTCGTCGTCTGTGCCATGTAGGCCGCCGTGCCGGCCACGAACAGGGGCAGCGCGCCGAATGAACGGCCGAGCGGATCGATGTACTCCGAAATCCCCGTATTCGCGGCCCGCACGATGCCGACCCGCGTCTCGATGGCCCGCAACCGCAAGTGCGACTCGTGCTGATACGGTGCGGTGCCCTGGCCGAACCATGCATTGTTGGTGAGGTTGACGATCACGTCGGCGCCATTCCGCCGATAGGCCCGTGACTGCTGGGGAAAGATCGACTCGTAGCAGATCAGGACGCCGACCTTGCCGAACGGCAGATCGAACGGCCGCGCGGACGTGCCTCTGCCAAATCCTCCGAAGTACTGGACGCCGGAGAACCACCGCGGGTTGAGAAACGGAACGCGTTCGACGATCGGCACCAGATACTTCTTGTGGTACGCGGGCTGCGTGCCGAGCCGCCCGGTGCTGTCGACGAGGGCGGCGGCGTTGAAATAGTCCCAATCATCCGGACCGGGACCAAAGATCCGTGAAGTCGAGCATCCCGAACAGGATCGGCGTCGACGCGTCCCGCGCGAGCGAGCGCAGTGAATCCGTCCAGTCCGGCCGATGCGTGAGAAAGTCGGGAAGCGCAGTCTCGGGCCACAGCATCAACGCCGGATGGTCGCGCGCTTCCTCCTGGCGCGTCAACGCCGCGAGTGGCACGATGAAGCGCCCCTGCATGGCGCGCTGCATCTTCTCGTCCTCCGAAATGTTCGGCTGCACGATCCCGATCCGCGCGAGGGGCTCGAGGACGGTCGTGCGCAGCCGCCAGGCCCCGTATCCGCGCACGGCGGCAGCCAGGAGCACGACGACCGCGAGCGGCACGATCACCCCGCGGCGCCGGATCGCCTGCCGCCATCCCGCCGCGGCGGGCGCCGCGCCGGGCGCCGCGCCCGCCGACGGCTTCGCGGCCAACCAGGCGTCCGCCAGCAGACCATTGGTCGCCGCGATCCAGACGCTCAGGCCATGCACCCCGCTCAGATCCGCTGCCTGCGCCCACGCCGGATGCCGCGCCACCGCAAGCCCGAGCGGAAACCAGGGGAACGCCAGGTCGGAGAAGTAGGCGAGCAGGATTTCCAGGCTGACCCACGCGGCCGGCAGGAGCAGCGCGAGCGGCCATTTGGTCAGCCGGCGAGCGACGAACAGCGACGTCGTGGTCAGAGCGACCAGTGCCGACATCCCGATGATCGTGCCGATGTAGGCGAGGAACGCCAGCGGCGTGAACAGCGACAGCGCGACTGCGATCCAGTAGAGCGCGAGTCCGAATCCGACGACCGCGAACCAGACTCCGAGCCGTGCGGCGACGCGGGCGGGGGCGCCGCCGTCGGCGGCTCGCGCGACACCGACAGCGATCGGGACCAGGCACACGAAGATGAGCAGCACGCCGGGGATCGGCGGAAACGCGGCGGCGAAGGCGAGACCGCCGGCGACGACGGCCGCCAACTCGCGGCCTGACGGGCGAAGGCTTCGCCAGAAGCCCATTCGTACTTTGCTGTCCGCTGCACCGGAGGATGGTTCTCCCGCCGGTGCATCCGGCCGCGCGGCGGTCGCCGTCACGGCGTCCCGGTCACAGCTTGATCTCCTTCTCTTCCTCAGCAGACCGATAGATGGCCTCCAAGACCCGCGTCACCGCGACCTGATCGGCCGGCGCCTCGTACTTGCTCTCGCCGCGCAACAACGCGACGAAATGCGCGAGCTCGGCCCGATAGGATTGAATGAAGACGCTGTCGCGCGCTGCCGCGCCGGTGGGCGACACGTCGGTCGGCTTGCCATTGAGCGACTTGACCACCCGCAGTGGAGACAGGCGTGCACTGCCCCGGGCGGCCAGGACTTCGAACCACCAGCGGTCTTCCTCACCGACGTACGACCACGAGATGTCGAATGAACAGCTCAGCGCCGGCGCGCATTGCAGATGCACCAGCATGCTGTCCTCGACCGCCGACGCGCCACGCCCGCGATCCATCTGCGCGGAGACGCGCTCCGGCTCCGGGAAGTCGGCGAGCCAGAGCGCCAGGTCCAGCAGGAGCAAGCCGTGCTCGAGGAAGGCACCGCCTCCCGCCTCCGCGCGCCGGGAGCGCCAGCCTTCCGACGGGCGGCTCGTGTGGTATGCGCCGGCCCGGATACCGACGACCCGTCCCAGCTCTCCACCGTGGAGGAAGCGGTCGAGCGCCTGCACATTGCTGCGAAATCGGTGGTTGTTGGCCACGACGACTTTCCGATCGGCACGTGTCGCGGCGGACAGGATGCGCTCGACCCCGCGCACGGTCAGCGCCAGCGGGCGCTCGCAGAGCACGTGCTTCTTCCGAGCGAGGACGCCCAACACGTGTGGCTCGTGCAAGTGCGTCGGCGTGGCGACGACGACCGCGTCGAGCGAGTCGGCTTCGTCCGATTCGAGCAGATCGTCGATGTCGGTGTACACATTGGGGATCCCCAGCCGGTCCGCCAGCGCGCGGGCCTTGGCGCCATCGCTGTCGCAGATCGCGACCAGCTCCACGCCGCGCATCTTCCCGAGAACGGGCAGATACGCGAGTTGGGCGATGGCGCCGGCGCCCAGCAGCGCGACGCGAGTCGGATCGGTCACGCCGCGCCTCGGTGCGGCTCACACCGGCCGCCGGGCCAGCTACTCCACATGCGCAAGGGTCGTCCCCGGATAATAGGTCCCCAGGATCGTCTGGAAATCCTGTCCCGCTCGTGCACGCCCAATCGCCCCCCACTGGCACATCCCGACCCCGTGCCCATTGCCGCGTCCACGCAGCGTCAGTGACGCGAGGTGTCCATCGCGCATTGGTTCGTCGTCGATCAGAAAATATGTGCTCTTGAGAATCTCGCCGCGCGGGAGCCGGAACACGAATCGGATGTCGTTGCCACGGACCCGGTAGGTGGCGCGATCGGTGGCCACAGTGACCCACGCCACGCGCCCCGATGGGGTGAGGGCATCCACGGCGACCGAGCGCACCGATCCGATCGCATGCGACTCACCCGCGTGTGAGCGACTCGCGTGCGAGTCTCCCGCGTGCGAACCATCCGCATTCCGGGGAATCGCCGCCGTTGGCCTCACTCCCCTGTCCCCCGCTGGCGCCGCTACCCATGACAGCGTATTGCCGCAGGTTGTGTTCGAGCGCGGCATTCAATTCCGCGCGGGTGAAGGTCCGGGCCCACCGAAACTCCGCGGAGCCTTCGCAGTAATAGTGGTCCGTGCCGGGGATCTGGTCGCTGACGCGCTGCAAATAGGGCTGCGCGGGCGCGCGCCAGACATCCTCGGGCTCGGCGGTCGTGCCTCCGCACGAGGCGTGATACGGCGCGTTCACCACCCGGCCACCGTAGGTGATGACAATGCCCGACGTGCTCGCGACGGCGGCGTTCCCGACCGCGGTCTCGCCACCCACGCCTCCGTAGACCTGGTCGGTCACCGTGGCAACCAGGTCGTACCGCCGCCCACCGGCCGGGATGTCCGGATCGTTCAACCGCACATACGCGTAGCTTCGGGCCGCCACGGCCTGCGCCTGGGCCGCCGCGCTGTCCGCTGGCCCGACCGGCCCTAACTCCTGCGAGACGACGCCGCGCACGTAGTCCTCGACCGGCAGGCGGTTGACGACAAGCAGGCCGTTGGACGTCGCGTTGAGCTCCAGCGTGCCGCGATACTGGCGCCCGTTCCAGGTGAGATACGTCTCGGGCGACACGGGCTGCGCGACCAGGATGCCGTCGCGGGTCGCCGCGAGGCCGTCGCGGCTCGATACGCGGACCTTGGAGCCATGACGGGCCACGGTCCAGGTGCCCCGGCCCGTCCCGCGGACCAGCAGGTGGTCGCCGCCCGCGTAGAGGCGCCACTCACCGGTCGCCGACAGCGTCCCCGACGTCGCCAGGGACGAGAGCACGATGCCCACCAGGTGGGGAGAGCCGGGTTGGTGCCGGCCCCGCCCCCACATCTCCGGCCGAGACCGTCCGGGTCACGAGTGGCGCCGGTCTGGTTGTCGGGGCCGCGGTGCAGTTTGCCGCGACCGCGAGAAAGAGCCCGGCGGCTACGACGCGGCGCCGCACCGGCGCCACCGCGCGCACGGGCACCGCAGCGCCGGTGTCCTACGCGGCAACGGCCACGCGCAGCGCGTCGTCAAATCGCTCCAGCGTCTCCGCGACTTCCCGGCTACCATGTGCCGCGGACATGAACGCTGCCTCGTAGGGTGATGGCGCGAACGACAGTCCGCGAGCCCGCGCGGCGTGAAAGACGCGGCGAAAGAGCGCGATGTCGCTGTCCTGAGCCTCCGCGAATGAGCGCGGCGGATCCGCCCGAAAAGTGAATCCCCACATTGACCCCGCGTGCTGCGCCGAGAACGGCACGCCGTGGCGAGCGGCGATCTCGCGGAGACCACTCACGAGGTCGCCCGTGCGGGCGGCGATCCGGTCGTGGAGCGCCGGAGTCAGCGATCGTAGCGTCGCGAGACCGGCCGCCATGGCGAGTGGATTGCCCGACAGGGTGCCAGCCTGGTACACCGGGCCGCTGGGCGCCACCCTGGCCATCAGGTCGCGGCGTCCGCCGTACGCCGCCACCGGCAGGCCGCCGCCGATGACCTTCCCGAGTGCCGAGAGGTCCGGCGTCACGCCGAACCGCTCGCGCGCCCCGCCCAGCGCGATCCGGAACCCGGTCATCACCTCGTCGAAGATCAGCAGCGCACCCGTCTCGTCGGCGAGCGCCCGCAGGCCGGCGAGAAAGCCCGCATCAGGCGCGATGAAGCCGGCATTGCCGACGACCGGCTCGACGATGATCGCCGCCAGCTCGCCCGCGAAACGCCTCGCGACATTGGTGGTCGCGCTGAGATCATTGAAGGGCGCGGTGAGCGTCAGTGCGGCGAGTGACGCCGGGATCCCGGGCGACCCGGGAATGCCGAGTGTGGCGACTCCCGATCCGGCCCGCACGAGAAACGAGTCCGCGTGGCCATGATAGCACCCATTCGAACTTGAGCACCCGGTCGCGGCCCGTGCAGGCACGAGCGAGTCGCAGGAGGCTCATCGTGGCCTCCGTCCCGCTCGAGACGAACCGCAGCATCTCGAGGTGCGGCATGCGCTCCCGAATCGTTTCACCGAGTTGCACCTCGAGCTCGGTGGGCATCCCGAAACTCGTGCCACGCTGCATGGTCTCGTGCAGCGCATCGAGTACCGCCGGCGCTGCATGCCCGAGGATGAGCGGTCCCCATGACAGCACGTAGTCGATGTACTCGCCGCCGTCGGCATCCCAGATGCGGGCGCCTTCACCCCGGCTCACGACGAACGGCTCGCCCCCGACGCCGCCATAGGCACGAACCGGCGAGTTCACGCCGCCTGGAAAGATCCGGCGCGCGCGTTCCATGATGGCCGCGGACTTGGGGCCCGCCGGCGATGCCACAGGAGCTGCGACCGGAGTCGTCACCGCCCGAAGCTCCCCGCAGTGCTCGGGAGGCCACCAACAGCCGGAGACTCGCCAGCCGGCGGCAAGCGGGAGGTGGCGCCGCGCCAGGCCCGGTACGACCGCCGTGGGAGCGGGTACGACGACCCGCCGGATCGTCGCGCGAAAGTCGTAGTCGTCCACGACCTCTTCGACCTCCACCTCGGCGATCGTCCCCGGCGCGAGGTCGCGGCGATCGAGATACGTGATGCCGTCGATGTCGTCCGCCTGCCAGCTGACCCGGCCCTGCGGGCCCTGCGGGCCCTCGCCCGCGGGCGCCGCAGCCCGATCGATGATGACCTGCGCGGTCGTGCCGACCCGCCCTTCGTAACGCTCCCCCGTGATCAAGCGCTGATGCTCGGTCGCGCGCTCGAGGCGCTCGAACTTGACCGCCTCCGGAACGTCATCCGCCAAATCGAACGCTCGCGTCCCCGCCTGCGCCGAATAGGTGAAGAACCCCACGCGCTCGAACGCGGTCTCCTCCAGCAGGTCCAGCAGCCGGCGAAATCCTCTTCGGTCTCGCCCGGGAATCCGACGATGCAGGTCGTGCGCATCGCGACATTGGGCACGACACGGCGCACGCGCTCCACCGTCGAGCGGATCGATGCGCCCCGCTCCGGACGCCGCATGCGCTGCAGGACCGGATCGGATCCGTGCTGGATCGGGATATCGAGGTACTTCACGAGCCGTGGCTCGCGCGCGAGCATTTCGAGGGTCCGCTCCGTCAGCCCGGCCGAATACAGATACAGCAGGCGAATCCACGGCACCGACGTCTCGGCCACCAGCGCCGCGAGCAGATCGGCGAGTCCAGTGCCATCACGCCGGTCGCGACCGTAGTGCGCCAGATCCTGCGCCACCAGATTGAGCTCGCGGGCGCCCTGCAGCTCCAGGAGTTGCGCTTCGCGCACGACGTCGGCCAGCGCGAACGACCGATGCCGTCCGCGCATGAGCGGAATGGCGCAGAACGCACAGCCGTGATCGCACCCCTCGCTGATCTTGAGGTAGCGGACGTGCGGCAGATCGCCCTCGTACACGCGTACGCCGGGGTGCACCGGGGTGAGTGCTGGGCAAGCCACCCCCGGTCGGCAAGCGACGAGACCAGTTGGCCGGCATTCGAGGTGCCCAGGAAGAGATCGACCTCCGGAAGCACCGCCTCCAACTCCGCCCGGTGGCGCTCCACCATGCACCCGACGGCCACGACGGCGCGGCAGGTCGCCGCTCTCTTTGTATGTGCCAGCGCTGACCAGGGCGTCGATCGACTCCTTCTTGGCCGCGTCGATGAAGCCGCAGGTATTGACGATGATGACGTCCGCCGCCGACAGGTCTCGGGTCAGCGACGCCCCGTTGGCCGCCAGCTCGGCCCGGTAGCGCTCCGTATCGACGGTGTTTTTGTCGCAACCCAGGGTGACGACACCTACGGTCACTGACGGAAGACTCGGTACGTGCGCCACAGGAGATAAGCTAGCCGCGGCCGCAGACCGGCTCAACAGAACGCTCTTAGCGGTAGTTCCCGAACTTGAGCTCGACGCCGAAATCCTGGCTGCGGAGCAGCGTCATGACTTCCTGGAGGTCGTCGCGGGAGGGCGACGTGACGCGCACCTGCTCGCCCTGGATCGCCGCCTGCACCTTCTTCAACTTCGCATCCTTGATCGCCGCGGCGACTTTCTTCGCCGTCTCGCCGTCGAGCGCCGTCTTGAGCGTGATCTCGCGGCGCACCGTGTCGCCACCGGCCGGCTTGATCTCGCCGATCGTGAGGTTCTTCACCGAGACGCCGCGCTTGATGAGTTTCTGCTGCAGCACGTCGAACAGCGCCGCGCATGCGGAAATCATCATCGGCCACGAGGACGAGCATATTGGTCGCGCGCGTGAACTCCAGGCTGACCTTGGTGCCTTTGAAGTCGTAGCGCTGCGCGATTTCCTTCTGCGCCTGATTGACCGCGTTGTCGACCTCCTGGAGATCGACGCCGGTCGTCACATCGAACGAACTGGCGGCGGGCACGCGTCAGCCGAGGTACGACTCCAACGCGCGGGCCCGGCTGACGTGCCGGAGCCGGGAGAGCGCCTTTTCCTTGATCTGGCGGACGCGCTCGCGCGTGATGCCCATCAGCGATCCAATCTGCTCCAGCGTCATGGGCTCTTCGCCGTCGAGGCCGAAGTAGAGGCGGAGAATTTTCGACTCGCGCTCCTTGAGACCCGCGAGTGCCTCCTCCACCGTTTCGGTCAGCGCCTTTTCGAACGTCTGTTCGTCGGGCGTGGGATTGATCGTATCGGCGAGGTAGTCGAGCAGGCGGTTGTCTTCGCCCGGCGTCATTGGCGCATTGAGGGAGAGGTGGGTCTGCGAGATCGACATTGTCTTCGCGACCTCTTCCTCGGTGATGTCCATGCCCTCGGCGATCTCTTCGTGCGTCGGCTCGCGACCGAGCTCCTGCAGCAGGCTACTGGCTCGCTTGCCGATTCGGTGCAACGTGCCGGCCCGATTGAGGGGCACTCGGACGATCCGTGACTGTTCGGCGAGCGCCTGGAGAATCGCCTGCCGGATCCACCACACGGCATAGGAGATGAACTTGATCCCCTTGGTCTCGTCGAACTTGTGCGCGGCGCGAATGAGGCCGAGGTTGCCCTCGTTGATCAGGTCCGAGAGCGCGACGCCCTGATTCTGGTATTTCTTGGCGACCGACACGACGAATCGGAGGTTCGACCGGACGAGCTTATCCAGGGCCTCCTGATCGTTCACCCGGATCCGCTGCGCCAACTCGATCTCGTCCTCCCGCGTGATCAGCGGATAGGCGCTGATGTCGCGGAGGTATTGGTCCAACGATCCTTCTTCGTACGCAGTCTTTCTGTGTTTCGCCGCCGCCATTCCGCCAACTGCTCCTTGGTGAGCGGGTTTCCGTCCCGGCAGTCCCGTGCTCTCCACGTGCTACTCGACTCGTTCCCCGATCCGGTGCCATCGCACCCGCGTCAACTGCGGCAACCGGCTCGCCGAATCCGGTGCGTAGCTGTAGTACACGAAAATCGGCCGGCCTTTCGATCGACGACGCCGGGACGAAGCCCCAATACCGGCTGTCGGATGAGTTGTCGCGGTTGTCACCCAGCACGAAGTAGCTTCTCTCAGGGACGACCAGCGGGCCCCAGTTGTTTCGCGATGGATGCTGATTTCCCGCTGCCGCCGCCGACCGCACGAGGAACTGGCGCTGCCACCGAAAATCGACATCCACCGGATCGATCGAGGGGTCCATCACGTGGATGACGTAGGGCTCCGATTGCGTGACACCATCCACCAGCAAGACTCCGTCCTTCATGGCCACCGTATCGCCCGGGATGCCCACCACACGCTTGATATAGTACGTGCGGGGATCCGCCGGCGGGCGGAACAGGATGACATCACGGCGTTGCGGATGCTCGAGCGCGGGCAATCGGCGAGCCGTGAACGGCACCTCGGCGCCATAGGCGAGCTTGTTCACCAGCAGAAAATCACCGACGAGCAGCGTCTGCTCCATGCTGCCCGATGGAATGCGGATCCCTTCAATAAAGAACGCGCGCAAGACGAAGAACAGCGCGAGGGCGATCACGAACGATTGGGCCCAGTCCCGGATCATCCGCCACCGGAATCCGCGGCGATTCGCGCGGTGGAGCGCGACCTGCCTCCGCTCCACGGAGAACGCCGCCTGACCGGCCGCCGGAGTGACCCCCGCCGGCACGCGCTCGCTCACGGAGCCCTCATGGGGGCAATTAATCCGCCCCCCCAGTCTCCCGCAAGGCGCGTGGCGGGCCGGTCCGGCACCCGCCACATTGATGCAAAGCGCGGTGCGCAGCGTGATGCGCAGAGTGATGCGCGCAACGGCATTGGTCTCAGTCCGGCGTCCCGAGGTAATTGTCGATCTGGGCGCGCTGAAGAGTCCCTGAATAGTCGATGTATCCGACCTTGGTCTCGGAGTAGAAGTCGTACACTTCCCAGCCGCCTTCGCGGTGGCCGTTGCCCGTCTGCTTCACACCACCGAACGGCAGGTGGGCTTCGGCGCCGATGGTCGGTGCATTGATGTACGTGATGCCGTTGTCCAGCTCCGCGAGCGCCCGGAACGCGACCGAGACGTCGCGGGTGTACACCGCCGACGACAACCCGTACCGCACGTCGTTGTTGATCGCGAACGCCTCATCGACGCTGTCGACGCGGATCACGGAGAGTACCGGCCCGAAGATCTCCTCCTGCTCCAGCCGGCTCCCTGCTGTGACACCCTCGAAGATCGTCGGCTGAAAGAACCAGCCCTTGTCCAGCGCACCCCCGGTCGCTCGCTTGCCGCCGGTCACGAGCCGCGCGCCTTCCTTGCGGCCGATGGCGACGTATTCCTCGACCTTGTCGCGGGACGCCTCGTGGATCAGCGGGCCGACATCAGTACCCGGCTGGCGGCCGTCACCCAGCGCCAACGCCTGCACGCGATCGGCGAGCCGTGCCAGCATCGTGTCGTGAATGCCGCGCTGCAGCACGAGTCGTGACGTCGCCGTGCATCGCTGCCCCGTGGTCCCGAACGCTCCCCACAGTACGCCATCGACGCGCCAGGTCGAGATTCGCATCATCGAGCACGATCTGGGCGTTCTTGCCACCCATTTCGAGCGACAGCCGCTTGTGCATGCGGCCGCAGACCTCGCCGATCCGGCTGCCGGTTTCCGTCGAGCCGGTAAACGACACCACGGGGACCCCGGGATGGGCCACGATGGCGGCCCCCGCCTCGCCGTCGCCGTGCACGAGCTGAATGACATCAGGCGGCAGTCCCGCCTCGAGCAGAATCTCGACGAACACCGCGCCGGTGTGCGGGACGTCCTCCGCCGGCTTGAACACGCACGCGTTTCCGCAGACCAGCGCGGGGAACATCTTCCACGTCGGAATGGCGAGGGGGAAATTGAACGGCGTGACGATGCCGCACACCCCGATCGGGCGCCGATAGCTCATCGCCCACTTGGCGCGCAGCTCACTGGGTACGGTGCGGCCAAAGAGCTGGCGCCCCATGGTCGCCGCGTAAAACGCGGTATCGATGCCTTCCTGGACATCCCCGCGCGTCTCGGCGAGCGGCTTGCCCATTTCCCGCGTCATCAGATTCGCGATCTCTTCCTTGCGGGCGACGAGGATCTCTCCGACCCGTCGCAGGACGTCGCCTCGCGCGGGCGCGGGCGTCCGGCTCCAGCGCTCGAACCCCCGCTGGGCCGACCGAACCGCGGCGTCGACGTCAGCCTGTCCAGACCGCGGGAACCGGCCGACGATGTCCATGGTGTCGGCGGGATTGATATCGTCGAACGTCGCCCCGCTTGCCGCGGAGCCCCAGCGGCCCGCGATGAAGTTGTGAAAGACCGGCGCGGCATCCGGCGCCGCCTTCCTCGCGTCGCTCCTGGCTGGCGCCTTCTCGCTGAGACCTTCGCGGGAGTTTTGGCAGCGCTCCGTCGCGGCGGTCTTCGCGTTGCGGGGACGGTCAACTTTCGCGGGTGAGCCCATAGCGTTCGATCTTTTTATAGAGGTTGGAGCGGGGCATGTCGAGTGCGCGCGCGGTCTCGGACACGTTCCAGTCGAACGCACGCAATTTGCTCAGCAGGAAGGCGCGCTCCGCCTGCGCCTTGAACTCTTCAAATGTAGCGCAGTCGGCGAGGGTGCCGATCCCGGCGCCGTCATCGGCGGGGCGGCGGCCGGCCAGCCGGTCGACGTCCTGAACGGTGATCTTCGGGCCGGGCGCCAGAATCAGGAGTCTTTCGATCGTATTCCGGAGCTCACGCACGTTCCCGGGCCATTCGAGTGCCGCCAGCGCTTCGACCGCCTCCGGAGCGATCCCCTTCGCCCCGACGCCGTCGCGCTCCCCGATCATCGCGATGAAGTACGCCACCAGCTGCGAGATGTCTTCCCGGCGCTCGCGGAGCGGCGGGACGGCAAGCGGCACGACATTGAGGCGATAGTAGAGGTCCTCCCGGAATCGGCCCGCGGCGATCTCGGCGTCCAGCGCCTTGTTGGTCGCAGCCAGCACCCGGACATCGACCGAGACGGGCTTCATGCCGCCGATGCGTGTCACCACACCGTCCTGGAGTACGCGCAGCACCTTGGCCTGCGCCGCGGGGCTCATGTCGCCCACCTCGTCCAGAAATAGCGTGCCGCTGTTGGCTTGCTCGAACTTTCCGGCGCGGTCGCTGACGGCCCCCGTGAACGAACCGCGCATATGCCCAAACAATTCGCTCTCGATCAACTCGCCCGGAATCGCGGCGCAGTTCACCTCGACGAAGGGACGGTCCCGCCGCGATGACTGGCGATGGATGGCCCGGGCGACGAGCTCCTTGCCGGTGCCGTTCTCTCCCGTGATGAGCACGCGCGCCGGCGTCGCCGCCACGCGCTCGATCTTGTCGATCAGGGCCCGGATGACGTACGACTTGCCGACGATCTCGTAGCGCGACTCGATGGTCTCACGCAGCCTGCTGTTCTCCTCGAACATCTCCACGTGCTGGAGCGCATTGCGGAGCGTGACCAGGATGCGGTCGGTGTCGAGCGGCTTCTCGAGGATGTCGTAGGCGCCGAGTTGCGTGGCCTCGACCGCGGTCTGGATGGTCGCATGGCCGCTGATCATGACCACGGTCACCGACCGATCGGACTCGCGGATGCGTTTGAGCGCCTCCAGTCCGTCCATGCCCGCCATCTTGACGTCGAGAAACACCAGGTGCGGATGCCAGCTGGCGACCTGCGCGATCCCGTCCGCGGCGTTGGCCGCGGTCTTGACCTCATAGCCTTCGTACTCGAGCAGTTGGCCGAGCGCCGCGCGGATCCCCGGTTCGTCATCGACCACCAGAACGCGGCGGCTCATGCGCGCACCCCGGGGCGGAGGTGGCGGCAGGCGGGGCCCATTCGACCCGCGCCAGCGAGAGACGGGGAGGACGTTGATTTCACGGTTCGCTCTTGTAGATGAGGATTTTGCCGTTCGAGGCACGGATGTCGGCTACATAGGCCGGGACGTTCACCAACAGCGCGTTGGCGGCCATCCCGCTCGGATGCAGTCCGCTGTCCACTCTACGCAGCAGCCGCGGAATCATTGGGCCGGGCACCTGCAGCCCATGGATCGAGAGCTCGTCCACTCGGAACTCGGCGATACCGGGACGGACGATGTCGAAGGTCCCGGCAAAGACGAGTGGTGCCCGCGTACCGATCAGATCTGATACGAATCCCCAAACGTCCCGCCCTCCAAGGGCCCGGATGTCGAGCGATGTCCGAACGCGGAGCTGGTTCTCGACGACCACCGCCCCGGTGCTGTCGGCCTCCGGGCGGCAGACGCCCGGACAAATCCATCAACACGTACCCCGCAAACTCGGCGGGGCTGACGGTGGTGTAGACCCGGGCTGAGGGCTCCCTCAGGGCAGCCAGCGCGCGCTCGGCCCGAGTTGCGCCGGCGGGGGTGACAAGCTCCCACCCGGAATCGGCGGCGATGGCGCGGGCCGACATGGTGCCCGGGACCCATGCAGGCAGTAGCGGCCGCCAGCGGTCACTCGTGATCCACAAGGCGCCGCCGGCCAGGATCACCAGCAGGACGAGGCAACCCAGGCGGCGCAGGCAGCCCACGGGCTATCCCCCGGCCTTGGTCAGGCCCTGGGTCAACGCGACCGCCACGTGCGTAAACCCACGCTGGCGCGCGAAGGCCACCATCCGGCGCCGGACGGCTTCGTCGCCGACGTCCAGGCGCGCGCCTGCCTCGGCATACACGACGGCAAGCCGGTCGCGTGCCTCGACCCGGCACACGAAACCGGCCCCCGCAAGATCGGCGGCCAGGCGCCCCGCGAGATCACCCGGCATGCACGCCCGCCAGGACATTGAGTGAGCCGGAGCGAAATCCGGCCAGGTCCAGCGCCACGTGCTCGAACCCGGCGGCTCGCACCGCATTGGCGAGTTGCGTGCTTCGCTCCGGCTCGGACCAATACGTGATGGCCTCCGGACGCAGCTCGATCCGGGCGAGATCGCCGTGGTCGCGGACGCGCAGGTCGCCCGTGATCCCCAACTCGCGGAGAGCGCGTTCGGCCGTCTCGATACGGCGCAAGCGCTCCGCGGTGACTGGAGACCCATATGGAATGCGGGACGACAGGCACGGGGATGACGGCTGCGCCCACGTAGGCAGTCCGAGTGCTCGCGAGCGCTCGCGGATCTCGGCCTTGGACATGCCCACGGTGGCCAGGGGCGACTCCACACCGTGCTCCCGCGCGGCGGCAACGCCGGGCCGGTAATCGGCCAGGTCATCGGCGTTGGTCCCGTCGACGACCACCGCGAGGCCGCGCTCCCGGGCGATTGGCACGAGCCGATCCCAGAGCGTCCTCTTGCAGAAGTAGCAGCGATTGGAGGGATTGGCCGCGTAGCGCGGATCTGCCAGCTCCGCGGTGTCGATCTCGAGCATGGGCAGCGCCAGTTGCGCCGCGACGTCGCGTGCGGTGGCCCATTGCTCGAGCGGGTACGACGCGCTTCGCCCGATCACCGCGAGCACGTGATCCGGCCCCAGCGTTCGCAGCGCCATCGCGGCTAGATAGGCCGAGTCGACTCCGCCACTGTAGCCCACCAGCACGGACCCATGGTCGCGCAGCCACTGAGCGAGGTGCGCTTCCTTTTGGAGCCCGTCCGTTCCGGGGGTCGCGCAGATGGGTGTAGCTGTATCAGGCACAGACGTTCCGGAAAAATGAATGATCGCCGACAGGCATCATACGGCGCCAGCCCCGTCGGGCCCACGTCGCCCCGCGATAGTGATCGCACCGCACTCAGCCGGACGATAGCGCAGCGCCTCCGCGACGGCCGGCACACTTACGACGTCGTCGCCCTCGAGATCGGCGATCGTGCGCGCCACCTTGAGTACCCGGTGATAGCCACGTGCCGAGAGTGCCAGGCGTTCGGCGGCGGCGACGAGCAGTTCGCGAGCGCGCGTGGCCACCGGCGTCTGCGCCTGGAGCCAGCGACCCGGCGCGTGGGCGTTGCACGAGATGGCGTGGCGGTCGCGTAGCGCATCGTAGCGCTGGCGCTGGATGCCGCGCGCCGCGTCGACGCGGCCTCGCATTGCCGCCGATGTGTCGCCTGACGCGGCGGGGTCGAGGGACCGGAGCGGCACGGCACCGACCGCGACATGTACGTCGATTCGGTCGGCGAGTGGGCCGGACAGACGTGACTGATAGCGGCTCACCGCCGCCGGCGTGCAGCGGCAGGCACCGCGGGGATCGCCGGCGTGGCCGCAGGGACACGGATTCGTCGCGGCGACGAGGGTGAACCGCGCCGGAAATGTCACGGACCGGCGCGCACGCGCGATGACGACGCGCCCATCCTCCAGCGGCTGGCGAAGCGCGTCGAGGAGCGATCGCGGGAACTCCAACAGCTCGTCGAGAAACAGCACGCCATGGTGGGCGAGGCTGACCTCGCCGGGACGTGGGGCACTTCCGCCACCGAGGAGTCCGGCAGCAGACACGGTGTGATGCGGCGCGCGGAAGGGGCGAGGCGGCGGGAGCGGGTCGTCGCTCGAGAGCACGCCGGCCACCGAATGCACCGTGATGACATCCAGCGTCTCCGCCTCACTGAGGACCGGAAGAATGGTCGGCAGGCGACGCGCGAGCATTGTTTTCCCCGCTCCGGGCGGACCGACGAGCAGCACGTTGTGGCCACCCGCGGCCGCCACTTCCAGGGCTCGCTTCGCACCCGCCTGGCCCGCGACGTCGGCGAAGTCGACGCTCTCCGGCATCGCGGCGCGCACTGGCGGCCGCGCCGCGGGAGTCGCCGGCAGGAGCTGATCGCGCAAGGCATGCACGAGCGGCCCGAGCTCGGCGATCGCCGCGAGGCGCACGGTCGTCACGAGCGATGCCTCGGTGATGTTGGCTGGGGGCAGCACCAGCGTCTCGCCGGGTGTTCGCGCGGCATGGCGCGCGAGCGGCAGTGCGCCGCGGATCGGACGGATCGACCCGTCGAGTCCCAACTCGCCGACGACCGTCAGCCCATCGGTGGCAGATCGCGGGAGCTGTCCGGTGGCCATGAGCAGCGCGAGCGCGATCGGCAGATCGAACGCGGATCCAGACTTCGGGGTGTCGGCGGGGGCGAGGTTCACGGTGACTCGCCGGGGCGGCAGTGTGAAGCCGGCGTTGACGATCGCGGCGTGCACGCGCTCGCGACTCTCTTTGACGGCGCCCGCGGCGAGTCCGACGATAGTCCACTGCGGGAGGCCGAGGGCCGCGTCGACTTCGACGGTGACGTCATAGGCGTCGATCCCGAGGACCGCGGCCGACCGGACAGCGGCGAGCATGCGATCGAGGGTCGGACTGCGCCGTCATCCCATCGTCAGCGCCCTGCGCACCGCGACCACTGGCCTGCGGGACGGCGTCAGGCGAACGTATACGGATGACACCCTGGGTCGGCCGGCTGATCGCCGCCAACGTCGTCGTGTATGTCCTGCAGCAGACCATGCCGTGGATCACTCCGGAATTTCTGCTGGTGCCGTCGCAGATCCTCGAGCGCCCGTGGATGCTGGTCACGTACATGTTCCTGCACGCGAACCTCTTCCACATCGGCTTCAACATGTTCGCGCTGTGGATCTTCGGGCCTCGTGTGGAAGCCCGGATCGGCGGTCCGAATTTCCTCGCGATGTACCTCGTGAGCGGCGTGGGCGGCGCGCTGCTGTCCTTCGCGCCACCGCAGGCGCCGACGCTCGGTGCCTCTGGCGCCATCATGGGTATCATGGTGGCGTACGCGATGTACTGGCCGCACGAACGCTTTCTCATCTGGGGCGTCATCCCGGTCCAGGTCTGGATTCTGGTCGCGATCTACGTGGTCATGGATGTGTCGGGCGCGGTCGGAGTCGGCGGCGCAGGCGTCGCCCACTTCGCCCATCTCGGCGGGCTCATCTCCGGATATCTCTATCTCAAGGTGATGCAGTTTCGCTCGCCGGCCAGGAGCTGGCAGCGGAAGGTCGCGGGGCCGCGGCCGCCGGCGGTCCTGAGCGACGCGGACAACGTGCGACAATGGCGCGCCATCCGGCTCGACGACCTGCATTCCGTCAACCGCGACGAGATCGTGCGGCTGCTGGACAAGGCACAGACGCTCGGAACGAAGAGTCTGACCGAGGAGGAACGGGCGACGCTGGACCGGTTCGCCGCGATGTCCTAGTCTGCCGGGCGAGCGGCGGCGCTCGTCAGGTCCCTCGGGCCACCACCGGCGGCGCAGGACGCGGCACGCTCGGCGTCGGCTCGCCGAATACCAGCCGGCGCCACCATCCCGCGCGGCGCTCGGCGCGCGACACGGTCTTGACCGTCAGGCGCCACGCGCGCTGCATTGACGCGGCGTCAGGGAACCGGTCGTCCTGCGTGATGGCCAGTCCGCGGCGCAACCACGCGCCGAGCGCTTCGTGGAACTCTTCGACGTCCAGTCCACCCGCCAATTGCCGGGCGAGGATCGCCCGCGCATCCCCATCACCGAATGGCGGACGCCCTGACAGCACGAACGCGACGATCGCCGCAATGGCGAAGCAATCCACGCTCGACCCCTGCGGCTCTCCGAGGAGCTGCTCGGGTGCGGCAAACGCGGGCGTCCCGGTGGGACCACCCGGGGTTTCGCCCGGGATGTAGGCGATACCGAAGTCGCTCATCCGCCACCGGCGGTAGCGATCGATCAGAATGTTCTCGGGCTTGAGATCGCGGTGGACGATGCCGCTGCCGTGCGCGGCGCTCAGCCCATCCAGCACGAGATCCACTTGCGGCGCGACTTCGGCGATCGGCCGCGGCCCGCTGCGCGCGATGAGTTCCGCCACCGAGCCGCCTTCGGCGAGCTCCATTGTGTACCACGTGACATCGCCACGCCGGTCCCAATCGTACACCGGCACGATCGCGGGATGCGCCAGCTGCGCCGCGAGCTGTGCCTCCCGGCGAAACCGCGACACTGCCGCATCGTCCCGCGCGACCCGCGGGTGGAGCATCTTGAGCGCCACCTCCCGCTCGAGCGACAGATCGCGCACGCGCCACACCGATCCGAACGTGCCGGCACCGAGCGGTGACAGTACCTCGTAGTCGTCGCCGAGCGCCCAGCGGAGCCGTTGCTCACTGCCGTCGGGGGCATCGCTGCCGTCCTCGACGTCGCCCAACCCCTGCCCGGACCGCGGGGGCGCCGACACCCGCTCCAGTGTCCGGAGCAGCGCGCCGACGGATGCGAACCGCGAATCCGGCGCCGCCAGCAATGCCCGGTCGAGCACCGTCGCCAATCCGTGCGGACACTCGGGCCGGACCCAACGCACGGGCGGGACATCGTGCGCCGGCGGCAGCTCGCCCGTCAGCAGCATGAAGCACACGGCCGCGAGCTGCCACTGATCGCTGCGGACATCCGGGGTCCAGCGTCCATCGGTGCTTTCCGGCGGCGCGGGCGTCCACCGGCGATCCGGCGCGAGACCGGCGGGAATGGTCTCGCGGGGCACCGCCCACTGCCACCCGAGGAGCCACAGGCGCCGCGTCGGTGTGACCCACACGGTCTGCGGGGACAGGGCGCCGTGTACGCCTCCGCTGTCGTGGATGTAGGCGAGGGCTGACCCCGCCGCGCGCAACACCTGCACCACGTACGGCACCTCATTGGCGCCGAGCCGCGCCACGCGGGCGGCGATCGTCTCTCCCTCGATCCATCGGCGCAGGTACCCGGGACCGCGCCGGGTCTCGCGCGCGACCGACCAGTAGTGGTATGTCGTGGGAACCGACGGGTGACTGCGGTGCGCGAGTTGCCGCGCCTCCGCCGCCAGCCACGAGTAGTGGTCGGGATTGGGTGCGGTCACCAGCGCGAGGGAGCGGCCGAGCGCGTCGACCACCTCCTGCGCGTGGCGGTACTCGCCGGTCACTCCGGTCGAACCCCAACTCCAGTCGTTGGGGAGCTGCCACCCGGCCAGATGCGCGGGGAGCTCCCGCGTCGTCACGTTGATGCCGTTCATGCGACAGACAACGCTAATACAATCGTGATCCGGGTACCGGTGCCTGGCACGCTCTGCACCGAGATGGTGCCGCCCCAGCCATCGACGATGCGGCGGCTGAGCGCGAGCCCGAGCCCGCTCCCGCTGGTTCGCGTGGAGAAGTGCGGCTCGAAGATGCGCGGCAGCACATCGGGGCCAATGCCTTCGCCGTCATCGTCCACCGTGATGATCGCCCGTCCCGTGCCATCGCGGGCTGCCAGGGCATGCGGGCGGTCCGACGCGCTCCGGTCGACGGTGATGTGCACCGTCACGCGCCGCGCGTGCGCGAGGCGGGCGTTCTCGAGCACATTCAGCAGGACCTCGCGCAGATCGTCGGCGCGCGCCATCGCGACCACGTCATCGTCCGCTCCGGAGAGCCCCCACGTCACACCGCCGCCGGCCCCCAGCCGCTCCAGATCGACGACATCCTGGACGACGTGCGCGATGTCCGTCGGCTCCGCGGGTGCCCGTTCATCCGGCGCAGACCCATAGCGGCTGAACGCTCGCGCGATCTGATCGAGCCGGTCGATCTCGGACAGGATCCGGCCGGCATTCTGGTCGAGGATGCGATCGAAGTCCGGCCGGCGTGCCGCTCTGGCTCGCTGCAGGTGCTGGATGCCGAGGCGGATCGGCGTGAGCGGATTCTTGATTTCGTGGGCGACTTGCCGCGCCATCTCGCCCCACGCGAGCACGCGCTGGCTCTCGCCGAAATCGGCGGCCATGCGCCGGAACGCGGCAAACACGGGCGCGAACTCGACGGGAGGATCGCCCGCGAGGTCCGGCTCCCGATCGCCCGACCGCCATCGCCAGCGCGGCGCGCCGCAGGGCGTCGATCGGACGCGCGAACCGGCGCGCGGCGAGCCCGCTCAGCCCGAGCGCGGCGGCCGCTCCCAGCACCGTCGTGAAGAGGACGAGAATTCCGAGATCATCGCGTCGCGTGTCGAGGCCCGCCTCGTCGCCGCGCGCCGGGCGCGGCGAGGACGACGCGATCGCCCCCGGACGCATCCACCGCCCGGTAGCCGACGAGGACGCGACCGCCGCCCAGCGCCTCCGAGCGGCTGGCCCGCACTTCGTTGCCGAGGTCGAGTCCCAGCTCGAGATCCGGCCGGAGGAAGCGGCCCAGCGGCGCGAGATCGTCGTAGAGCGAATCGCTGCTCGACCGCAGCACGCCGTCGTCGTACAGGAGGATCGGGAGTGCCGACGAGCGTGGCGTCCGCCGGTAGATCGTCGAGTCCTCCCGACGCCACACCGCGCAGTGTTTGCCAGACGAGTAACGCGCGCTCTTCTGCGTCATCAGACCGGAGCCGCCGGTACGACCAGGCGGCAAAGATCACCGCTGGCACCACGAAGAACCCGAACAGCACGATCGTGAGCTGAGTGCGATAGCTGCGCGACCAGCGCCGGACGTGGCCCATCATCCAGCGCCCGAGCACGCCGTCGCCCGCGACACTGACGGCCCACAGCAGGCTGGCGGCGAGCAGGTCGAGCACGACGAGGAGCACCGCGCGCTGCACCAGCGCATCGAACGGGCGGAGCTCGACTTCGACGTGCGCCCGCGCGGGCCCCGCGCTCGTCGGCACCAGCCAATCGCCGTGCAAGGCGCTCCCCGATCGTGTCCATCGGACCGGCAGCCGGTCCGTTCGCGCATCCGGCCTGCCGAACGCGGAGCCTGGCGCCGCGGCAGAGTCGACGCCCCGCGCATCCATCGGGTCGAAGCCCAAGACGTCCCCTGCGGCCGGCGTACTGAGCGGCGTGCGGCGCTCGGGAACGACTTCGAGCAGTGAGATGAGGTAGGGCGGCGACAGTCCCGGGTCGGGGGCCAGGCCGAGGAGCGGGGCGAAGGAGTTGGGCGCGATGAGCCGCGTCTGCGGGGCCACGACGACGGTCGTGACGCTGCCGTCGGGTGCCGGCACGCGCGAGCACGAGCTGCACGCCCGGTGCGCCGGCCGCCTCGGACAGCACGGGTCCGCGCGTGGCGACCGCCTCGGCGGCGATCGCCGCAACCAGTCCGGTGTCGGTGTCGAATCGGGCCAGCTCCAATGACACGGCAGGCCGGCCAGTGGCGGGGCGCACCGCGAGTCGTACCGGATAGTCCGCGGCCGCGAGGTCCGATCGCGCGTAGCGATGCAGCAGATCGGCCCTGCTCACCGGCGGAGGAGCGGACTGCAGATCGTTGCCGAAGCGATCGAGCAGCGCGACCGCATTCGGATCGGGCACCGCCAACCCGGCGAGATCGCGCTCCGCCAGCACGATGCGCTTCTGCGCGGTTGTGCCCCACACGACCACCGCCGACCCGAGCGCCGCCACCAGGGCCGCCAGAAACACGCGCCAGCGCGCGCCGCGCGCGAACGCCGCGAACGCCGCGGCGAGACACCACGGCAGCGCGTACCAGGCCGGCCATCCGCCAGGCGCGACCCACAGAATCGGACCGAGGATTGCGGCAGCCCCCGCGAGGACGATGGGTGCAATGGGCCACAGACCCTGCCGGTCAGCCAGCGCGCTGCGCGCCGCGACCGAATGCGCCGACCAGCACCGCGGCGGCGCCGAGTGCGAGCGCGATTTGCCATCCGACCCAGAGCGTCAGCGGCACCGCCGCACCGGGCGGCGTGATGCCGCCGGCGACATACGCGACCGCGAATGGGGCGCCGATACTCGCCAGCAGCGCGATGGCGGCCGCCAGCCATCGGGGACGAAGCCGCCACCGGCTGCGAGCCGCCGCGAGCGCGGCCAGCAGCGCAATGGCACTGGTCGCACCGAGCGCGCCGACACTCGCGGTGTATGGGCCACCGACGGGCGAAAAGAAATACGTCGGGTCGACCAGCCGGCTGGTATTGGAGAACGCGTTGAGCGGAACGATCGCGAGCGCGGCGAGTGGCACGGCCAGCGCGACCAGACGGCGCGCCAGCGCAGCACGTCGCGGCCGCCACTCGGCGACCAGAAATCCGACGAGCGCCACCGCGAACGCCAGCGCACCATTGTTCTGCGCCCGCTCCGTCAGGCGTTCCGTCGCTTCTTCGAGCTGGGGCGCGATCGGACGGACCATCACCAGCGGAACGCCTGCGGGCTCGAATGATGCCGGCGTACTGTCGCCCGTGACTGACGTCCCCGCGGACGGCGGGATGAGCGCGAAGCCATCGACGCCGGTCCGTTCCGCCACCGTCTCGTCCAGCGGGCGCGAGAGATGGTCCGCCCGGCGGCTCGGCGTGAAGCAGCGCGACGGCGACGGCCCGGTCGGTACCGCGGCGTACCGTCGCCTGCAACGCGACATAGAACTGGGTCCGGACCACGGCGAACGGTTCGCCGCTCGCGTCGGGGACAATCCGCAGTGTCCCGCTCCACGCCACGGGCCTGCCATCACGCGACACCACGACACTGCGGTCGCCATCACCCCGGGCCAGGGGCGCCAGCCACGCGAACGCTCCCGCGGGATCGGACGGCGCGTCGAGCGCCGTGGTCGCGCTGTTTCGCAACTCGGACGCGAGCGCCGTCAACTCGTCGTGCATCACCGCGGCGCTGTGACGCGTGATCGCCGCCGACGTGACGTCCCAGGATCGGACAACGCGATCGAGCGCCACCTGACCGGTGGTGGCGAGCGCGCAGAAGGTGACGAGCGCGAGCCCGGCCACGAGCGGGCCGAACGACCGCTGGCGGCGACCGATCCACGCCGTTGCGACGGTGGCGGCCACACAGACCAGTAGGTAAGGTATGGCGGGCGCCTGGAGCCAGCTTGCGGCGGAGAGCAAGGCGATCGCCGCGCTCGCCGACCACCAGAGCGATCGCGGCGCCACCGGCCGGTGCGCTCGCCACACGGGCCGGACTGGCAATGGTCGTGCGGCGAGGCGATGGCACGGCGCGGCGCCGCGATTCAGAGGATACTTCTACACGATCGGGAATGACGACTCCACAGCGTCTAAAGAATCTCGCACCTGATCGCATCACGGCGGCGATTGCCGCCGATCCCCGTCTCATCGTGCCCGTCGGCACGTGCGATCCTCATGGCCCGCACCTCCCGGTCGGCTGCGACACCCTGCTCGTCGACCGGCTGGCCGACGACTTGTCCGCCGAGTTCGGAATTCTCCGGGCACCCACGGTCGAGTACGGGGTAAGCGCGGAATGCCGCGCGCGGGCACCCTCGCGCCGCCTCGGTGCGCAAGAAGACCCTTCACCTGTTGCTCAATGATCTGCTTGCCTCGTGGGAGCACGCCGGCGTCCGGGAGTTCATCCTCCTGACCGCCAACGGGGATGATGCGCATCGGGAAGCGCTGGCCACGGTGATGACCGCCGCGGCGCGGGTCCGCGTCGTGGATGCCTGTGCCGCGAACGTGACGGGTCTCATCGCCGGCGCAGACGGCTGGCTGCGGGGGGGTGAAGCGGACACCTCGCTCATGTTGTACCTCGCTCCCCATCTCGTCGACATGCGTCTGGCCGAACAGTATACCCCGGACACCGGCAACCGGCGACCGGGCCCATGGGCTTGGCCGCGCGCATACCGGGATGCCCAGAGTACGGCGGCACCGGACGGGGCGACGGCCGAGCGAGGCCAGTCGCTCTATGATCACATTCGAGCCCGCATCACGCAGCGGATCGCGCCCTCGCCGGCCTCGCTGGGCTGAAGCCCCGGCAATCATGCGGACCGCAATGCGACGAATGCAGCACCTGGTGTGGCCCGTTGTCGCCGCGCTCGCGCCAGTCCATCTCGGCGCCCAGGCCGGCGCGGTCAATGCCGGCAGTTTTACCATCGTGCGAGGCACGGCGAAGATCGGGCGTGAGGAGTTCACGATCCGCCGCTCACCTGACCCCGACGACGGCTACATCCTCAGTGGCACCGCGGTCTATGCCGACCGGCGCCTGACACCGACGCTCGCGACCGACTCGGCTGGCGTGCCGCTCCGCTATCAGGTCGAGGTCAGATCTGCGGAGCGGCGGCAGGAGCTGCTCACGCTCCAGATCGTCCGGGGCCACGCCAGCCAGCGGACGCAAACCGCGCATGGCGAATCCGCGACCGAGTTCCGGGTGGCCGCCGGCGCGCGCCTGCTCGACGACGATGTGTACAATCAGTACTACTTGATTGCGCGCACCGTGATGGCGGGACGGAATCCCGCTCCGGGCATTTCCGAGACGATCCGGACAGTCCTCCCGCATCGATCGGCGGAGTCGCTCGAGCACATCACGGTGGTGGGCGATGACTCCGTCATGGTGGGCGGGCGACTCCTCGACGCGACCCGGTTGCAACTCACGGCGGCATCGGCCGACCGCGACATCTGGGTGGACGGGCTGGGACGGGTGTTGAAAGTCGCGATCCCCGCTCGGGATCTGGTCGCCACTCGTGATGATGCGCCGCAATAGGCGGCGCAGCAGGCTGCGCCCGGCCTCCGCCGGTGTGCGGGAGGGGGTAACCCGGTCGCGGTTGAAACCCAGTCCGGTGTTGCTGCGTAGGACCAGCAGACGGAACCGGCAACTCGGGACGTCTTCCCTTGGACCAATTCAGGATGCGATTTCGGAGACTACTCGGTGCGGTATGCGGCGCGGCGTTGTGCGCCGTGGCGACGCCGCTCGCCGGACAAACGCCGGCGCCTGCCGTGCCCGCTCCCACGACACGCCGTGGCACCCCGGACGCCGTTGCCAGCGGCATACCGGTTGGCCCCGATTCAGCCGGACCGGTACTGACGCTGGCTGAGGCGCAGAATCTCGCGCAACGCAACAACCCGACGTTCCTGCAGACGATCGCCGCGCGGCGGAGCGCGGGTGCAGCCAGCCGCGCGGCGTGGGGCCAGCTCCTCCCGCAAGCCAGCGCACAGTTGATCGGCGGCTATCAGCAGGCCGGACAGGTGTTCTTCAGTGGCAGCGCGCTCGGATCCAGCTCTGATGCCGTCGAATCGCAGTGGTCACTCGGACTGACGTATCAGCTGAGCGCCGCGACGCTCCTCACCCCGGCGGTGGCACGCGCGAATCAGCGCGCGGCCGACGCCGATGTGCGCGGTGCCTCGTCGACACTGACCGGCAACGTCGCGATGCAGTACGTGACCGTTCTCGAGGATCAGGCCCGCGCGGCGTTGCAGGATACGCTGGTGGTGGATGCGCTGGCGCAGGCGAATCTCGCCCGGGCGCGCGTCACCGTCGGCAGCGCGACCCCGCTGGATCAGCGCCGGGCTGAAGTGGCGTTGGGGACCCAGCAAGTCCAGGCGCTGCAGGCGCACAACCAGGTGGACATCGATAAGCTGCGGCTGTTCCAGCAGCTGGGCGTGGTGCAGCCGCGCGGGGTCCGGCTCGTCGATGCGTACGCCGTAGCCCCACCCGGCTTCACCGCCGACAGTGTCCTCGCCATCGCGCGGCGCGACAACCCCCAGGTCAACGCGCTTCGTGCCCGTGAGCATGCGGCGTCCGTGAGCGTGCACCGCGCCGCCGGTCTGTACACACCGACGTTCAACATCAGCACCGGGATCGGTGGCTACACGTACGAGTACACGGATCAGAATTTCCTCGTGAATCAGGCACAGCTTGAGTTGCAGGCGGAAAACGGCCCGTGTCTCTCGCTCGATTCGCTGGCGCAATCGCTGCACGCGTCGTCGCGGACGTGCGGGCCGACGACCCTGACGCCGGCGCAAGCGGCGCAGATTCGCTCGGGCAACCGGCAGTTTCCGTTCTCATTCACGAATACGCCGCGCCAGATCACGGCGACGTTTTCGCTGCCGATCTTCGATGGTTTCCAGCGCGAGCGCACGGTCGAACAGGCGGAGGTCGATCACGACGATGCGCGCTACAACCAGCGGGCCGGCGAGTTGCAGCTCACGGCCGACGTGACCAGCGCGTACCTCACGCTCACCACGTCCGTGCGCACGGTGCAGATCCAGGAACAGAACTCGGCCGCCGCGCGAGACGCGCTCTATCTGGCCGAGGAGCGGTACAAAGTGGGCGCCGCCACGTTCGTCGATGTCACCGATGCCCGCGCCGCCTACGAGCGGGCCGAGAACGATCGTATCGGTGCTGTGTACGACTACCACAAGGCGTTCGCCGCGCTCGAAAACGCGGTGGGACGTCCCCTCCGCTAGCTGGGTGGCGGCGTTGCCGCGGCCCCGGCCTTCGACTCTGCTCGTGACTCCATGCCGGATACAGGATCTTCTATGACTCGACGCGCCAAATGGTCCATTGCCGGGGGTATCACCCTCGTCGTCGTTATCGCCGGCGTGGTCATTGCTGCCACACGCGCGCCGAAGCGGAAAGAAGTGCGGATCGAGCCCGTGATCCGCCGTGACCTCGTCGCCTCCGTGACCGCGAGCGGCCAGGTGGAGCCCCACACCAAAGTCGACATGAGTGCGGACATCTCCGGGCGCATCGTCACCCTCGCCGTCAAAGAGGGCCAGACGGTGAGCAAGGGCCAGCTGTTGGTGCAGATCGACCCCGCGACCTACCAGGCGGCCGTCGAACGCTCCCAGGCCGCGTTGTCGGCCGCCAAGGCGCAGCTGCTCCAGGCGAAGGCCAACGAGGAACAGGCTGGCCGCACCTACGACCGGTCCGCCCAGATCAAGAAGACGAATGCGGAACTCGTCTCGGACGAGCAGCTCGAGGAGCTTCGCACGACACTGGATGTCGACAAGGCCACGAGCCAGGCCGCGCATTTCCAGGTGGAACAGGCGGCGGCGGCGCTGCGCGACGACGAGAGTAACCTGAGCAAGACGACAATCCGCGCACCGATGAGTGGAAAAGTCACCCGGCTGGCCGTCGAGCAGGGTGAGACAGCGATCCAGGGCACGCTCAACAAGGATGCCGCGACGCTGCTCACCATCAGCGACATGAGCGTCCTCGAGACCAAGGTCAAGGTGGACGAGACCGATGTCGCGCACATTCAGCTGGGCGATTCCGCCCTGGTGCAGTTCGACGCCTTCCCGGACACCACCTTCCGTGGCCGCGTGACCAAGATTGCGAACAGCTCGATGAAGACGCCGGGAGCGGCCGCCAATGCGACCTCCACCGACCAGGCGGTCGACTATGAGGTGACGATCCAGCTCCTGAACCCACCGCCTGACTCGCGCCCGGACTTTTCGGCGACGGCGAAGGTCGTGACCGATACCCGCAGTCACGTCCTCTCGATTCCGATCATTGCGTTGACGGTCCGTGAGAACGAGAATCTGCCGAGCGGGGATTCCGCGGTCACACTCGGACGCGCCGCGCCGGTCAAGCAGGTCGGCAAGCGCGATGTCGAGGGCGTGTTCGTGGTGGGCGCCAACGACAAGGTGTCGTTCCGCCCAGTCAAGGTGGGCATCGCCGGCGACAAGTACTTCGAGGTGTTGAGCGGTCTCACCGAGAGCGAGAAAATCGTGGGCGGCACGTATCAGGCGATCCGTGAACTCAAGGACAGCGCGCTGGTGCGCGAGGCCAAGGCCGACAGCACGACCGCCAGCCAGACCAAGTCGTGAGTCCGGAAACCGCCGTGATGGCACCCGACACCGACACGCCTGGACTCGGCACCACCGCCGAGCGCCGTGCCGTCATCGCGGAGGTGGGCGCTGTCCCATTGCGCGAGTGGGTGATCGTGACGCGTGGCCTCACTCGCCTCTACGACATGGGCGGAGAGACGGTCCGCGCGCTGCGCGGCGTGGACCTCGCGATCCGCCGCAACGAGTACGTGGCGATCATGGGGCCGTCGGGATCGGGCAAATCCACGCTGATGAACCTGATCGGCTGTCTGGATACCCCGAGCCAGGGCGAGTACTGGTTGAACGGGCATCAGGTCTCCAAGATGTCGGACAACGAATTGGCCCGGATCCGCAACCGCGAGATCGGGTTTGTGTTCCAGACATTCAACCTGCTGCCTCGCGCCACGGCCCTCCACAACGTCGAGTTGCCGCTCGTCTATGCTGGCGTGGCTGCGGGCGAACGGCGCAAACGGGCCCGCGAAGCGCTCGAGCGCGTCCAGCTTGGGGAGCGGATCCTGCATCGGCCGAACGAGTTGTCCGGTGGCCAGCGCCAGCGGGTGGCGATCGCGCGAGCCCTGGTCAACCGCCCGTCGATCTTGCTCGCCGATGAACCGACTGGTAACCTCGACTCGGGCACGTCCGAGGAGATCATGCGGGTCTTCGGTGAGCTCGCGGAACAGGGGCAGACGGTCATCATGGTCACCCACGAGCCCGACATCGCGGCCCACGCGCGCCGCGTCATTGTGTTGCGCGATGGGCTCGTGGCGAGCGATGACCGGTACGCGGACGGGGATCTGAGCCGCCGTGATGGGCGAGGCGACCCCGCAGCTCCCACGGGATAGCCCGCGTGCCGATCTTCGAAGCGCTGCGGCTGGCGCTCGACCAGATCCGGGTCCAGAAACTGAAGAGCTTCTTCACGCTCCTCGGCGTCACGATCGGCGTGATGTTCCTGATCGCCGTCGTCTCGGTGGTCGAGGGCATGGGCAACTACATGGAGCACGACCTGGTTGGCAAGATCATGGCGATCCACACCGTCGAGCTCCGTACCCGTGCCCGACTTCAACATCGGCGATGTTGACGATGCCATGATCGAGGACTGGCGGCGGCGTCCGCGGCTCACCGAGGAGGATCTGCACCCTGTCGTGGATGGTCTCCCGCCGTCGACGAAGTGGTACATGATGAGTGAGGATCAGATCACGATCGAATCACCGTTCGCCCGGCCGCGGAAGGTGCTCACGTACGCGGTGACCGGCGACTACTTCGCGATCAAATCGCTCGGAGTGGTCAGCGGGCGGGAATTCACGACGCAGGAGCTCGAATCGGGCTCTCTCGTCGTGGTCATTGGGCAGGACGTCAAGACGCACTTCTTCCCGACCGTCGATCCGGTCGGCCGGGCGATTCGCGTCGCGGGCGTGCCCTACGAGGTCGTGGGTGTCGCGGAGAAACAGGGCAGCACGCTCGGCCTCTCCCTCGACAAGTTCATTATCGCGCCCTATCGCGCCCCGGTCCATCGGCTCCTCAACCGTGATCGCGGCGTCATCGACGCGATCGTCGTCCAGGCGCCGGACGATCAGATTCTGGCCGATGTCCAGGAGCAGATGCGGCAGATCATGCGTGTCCGGCACAAATTGCACCCCGGCCAGCCCGACAACTTCTCGCTGAAGACCCCAGATGCGGCGCTGGCGACGTGGCAGTCGATCAAGAAGTATCTCGTCATCGCCGCGATCATCCTGCCCGCCATCGGGCTGGTGGTGGGCGCCATCGTGATCATGAACATCATGCTGGTTGCTGTGGCCGAGCGGACCCGGGAGATCGGCATCCGGAAATCGCTTGGCGCCCGGCGTAGCGACATCCTCGCGCAATTCCTGATCGAGGCCGCAACCCTCAGCACCCTGGGGGCGGCGACAGGAGTCGCACTGGGGATCGTGCTGGCGCAAGTCGTCACCCATGTGACGCCGCTGCCGGTGAGCGTCGCGCCGTGGTCCATCGGGCTATCGGTGGCCCTGGGCACGGTGATCGGTATTATCTCCGGCGTATATCCCGGCGACCCGGGCCGCGCGACTCGATCCGATCGCAGCGCTCAGGCAGGAGTAGGCGTGTCTCGCGGCTGCCCGGATCTCGGCGACTGTTCGAGGGGGTCGCCATCGCGATCGACGCGCTACGCGCCAACAAGGTCCGCGCCGCGCTCACGATCCTCGGCATCGCCGTCGGCGTCTTCGTGGTTGTCGCGATGGCGGCCGCTATTCACGGCATCAACGTCAGCGTCGCGAAGGACATTGAATCGGCAGGCGCGACGACCTTCTTCGTTGAGCGCTTCCCCGTCGACTTCAACGCGTGCGACGGCACCGATGAGACCTGTCCGTGGATCCACAACCCGCCGATCCGTCTCGGTGAAGCGGCCCTGCCCTCGGCCGGCTGCCGTCGCTCGCCGGGTGTCACCACCGAAATCGATTTCGCCGGATCGTTCAAGTACGCTGACCGCACGCTCGCGGCAGCGCAGATTCAGGGGTTTTCCCCGGGATGGACGAACACCGACGGGGGCGACATCAACCCGGGCCGCTCATTCACGATGCAGGAGAACGCCAGCGGCGCTCAGGTGGCGCTGATCAACGACAAGATGGCGGAGCGGCTATTTCCGTTTGGCGATCCCGTGGGGAAGAGCGTACTGATCAACAACAGCCCGTACGCAGATCATCGGCCTGTATCACTACCATCCGAGTTTCTCTCTTCGGCGGCGAGCGCGCGACTGGCGATCCTGCCGCTCCAGACCCTGCTCCGGCATTTCACCGCCCAGGAGGGCGACGCCCAGCTCATCATCAAGCCGCGGGACGGCACCGCCGTGACGAAGCCATCGACGATGTCACGGCATCGCTTCGCGGCGCCCGCGGCCTCCGCCCGTCCAAGGAAAGCAATTTCTTCATCCTGACGCAGGATAAGCTTTTCGACGTGTACAACAAGATTTTCGGCGTGCTCTTCCTGGTGACCTTTGTCCTGTCCGCCGTCGGCCTCATGGTGGGCGGTGTGGGCGTCGTCGCGATCATGATGATCAGCGTCACCGAGCGCACGCGGGAGATCGGCGTCCGGAAAGCGCTGGGCGCGACCAAGTGGACCATTCTGTGGCAATTTCTCGTGGAGTCGGTCACACTCACGGGCATCGGGTCGATGACAGGACTGATCGTGGGGTGGGTGATCGCCCTCATCGTGCGCGCGACCACGCCGGTCGCCGCGTCCGTGCCGCCGATGGCCGTTCTGGCCGCCCTGGTGAGCAGCGTGATCACAGGCGTCCTTTTCGGCCTGTACCCCGCATACCGCGCCGCGCGCCTCGATCCCGTCGTCGCGCTCCGATACGAGTAGCCGGACGACGTACGGGAACGGGCGGCCATTGACGGCGATCGGCCCGTCTAGCATTTACCGCACATGGCGTACGTTCCCGTCGATGTCCTGGCCATCGCCGCGCACCGCGACGATGTTGAGCTCACCTGCGGCGGAGCATTGCTCCGCGCGGTGCAATTCGGCCGTCGCACGGCCGTTCTGGATCTCACCGCCGGGGAGATGGGGAGCCGGGGCAGCGCCGAGCTGCGCGAGGCGGAGGCCGTCGCGGCGGCCAAGATCCTGGGGCTTTCGGCGCGCGAGAATCTTGGCTTGCCGGATGCCGGCATCACCAACACCCCGGAAACCCGCGCACAGCTGGCTCGCGCGATTCGGCGATTCACGCCCCGCATCGTCATCGCTCCGGCGCAGGATGGGCGGCATCCCGATCACCGGGTGACATTGGAGCTGGTGCGCGACGCATGCTTCGTCGCCGGATTGGCGAAGGTCGCGCCCGATGTGCCCAAGCACCGCCCCTTCAAGGTCATCTACTCGGTCTCCTTCCGCGAAGACTGGACGAAGCCGACGTTCGTCGTGGATATCACCGAGGTCTTTGATAAGAAGCTCGCGGCAATCGCCTGTTACGGATCCCAATTCGCCCACGCGACCCAGGCCGGTGAGGTGTATCCGAATGGCGATCCGTTGCCTGAGGTCGTGCGCCATCAAGCGGCGCACTATGGATCACTGATCCGGCGCCGGTACGGTGAGCCGTTCATGACGCAGGAAACGATGCGGGCCGACGATGTGGCCGCGCTCGACGTCTCGACGTACTGAGAGCGGCCGGCCGCGGCGTGGGCACGCGCACGCGCGGCATACCCGTGCGCGTACCGGGAGATGGGCAGCGCTCTTCTGCCTAGCGGGCTTGGGTCCCCGCCCGACCGCCTGATCGGATGACGAGCACAGCTGTCGCAGCCGCCCACAGCGAGACGAGCGCGACAGCAGCCAGCGCCTCGCGGCTTCCCGCGTCGAACGCCGTCACACCAATGATTCCACACGCGCTGGACAGCCATGCGAGTCCAGCGATCCAGACCGGCCGATCCGGATCGCGCCACTCGATCCACCCCAATATGAGGCAGCCGGCGACGACGAGCGTGTTGCCGAGTCTGGCTGCGCTCAGGGCGGCGATATGGCTCGTGGCGAACGACGGAATGACGCTGGTATCGCCCGCCGCGAAGCGTGTGGCATTGGCTGTGCCTGTTCCTGCCATGAACTCGACGTTCCATGCATTGAACGCGAGCCCGATGGCCACTATGGCGAGCGCGAGCACAAGCGGCGCGGTCAGACGGGACCGATCGATGTATACTCGAACCCAGATGCCAGCGATGACGAGGCCGGAGCCCGCGATCATGAGCTCGTGGATCGCACGCCAGTACGGGGTGGCCGCCATGACACCGAGTTGGGCCATTGGGTCCGCGGGCAGCATCGGATGGGCGATCGCACCAGCGCCGAGCAGGATCGTTCCCGCGAGCAGGAGCACGGCCATTGTCTGGACGAGCGCGCGCGTTGCGTGCATGCCCGTCAAGATAGCGGATGGCGCTCGGGCCACGCGGGCACGGGCGTGAGTCCAGGCCGCAAGTCCCTCCGGCGGAGCGTGAGCGCCGCGCGGGGTGACGCGAGCGCGGCGCGCCTGCCGCCGGTCGCGGGCGCGATGACACGGGGATCGCGGGACAGCAACGATGTATCCGCGTGGGCAGCCGCGACGGTCGTCGCGACACCGCGGCATGTCCCGGCGCTCGATGGTACGCGCGGCATCGCGATCATCCTCGTCATGGCGTTCCATCTCTGGCGTGCGCCACTCACTGCGCTGGGATGGTCCGGGGTCGACCTGTTCTTCGTCCTGTCGGGTTTTCTCATCACGGGGATTCTCTGGGACTCCAAACTCGAGCCCGACCGGGCGCGCTCGTTCTACATTCCGCCGCGCACTCCGCATCCTGCCGCTGTACTACGGCGTCCTGGTGGCGGTCTTCATCATCCGGCCGATCTTCGGCTGGGCGCACCGTCTGGACGACCTCGCGCTGGCGCACGAACAATTCTGGTACTGGACCTACCTCTGTGACTGGCGCATCGCGCTCGACCACCCGCCGGCCTTCACGTTCCTCACGCATTTCTGGACCCTGTCGATCGAAGAGCAGTTCTATCTCGTCTGGCCGCTCATCGTGTGGCGATGCTCGCGGCGAATGACGCTCGGCATCGCGGCCGCCGTGGCGGTTGGGGCGTTCCTGCTCCGGCTGGCCATCGTGTTCGGGTCCGACATGCCCGATGCCGCGTACGCGCTGCTGCCCTGCCGTCTCGATGCACTCGCGGTCGGCGCGATCATCGCCCTCACGCTCCGGGGCCCGTCCGGTGTGGCCGCGATGCGGCGCTGGATCGTGCCCACGGCGCTCTCGGGTGCCGTCGTCCTGTGTGGGCTGGTGTTGTTCCGCCCGTCGGTGCGCTTCGTCGATCCGGGCATGATGACGATCGGCTACACCGCGATCGACTGGATGTTTGCGGGCCTGGTGTTCACCGCGGCGACCGCCCGGTCGCGGTTCCTGGAGTCCTCCGTGCTCCGCGCGGCGGGCCGCTACAGCTATGGGCTGTACGTCTACCACCCGATCGTCATGTGGTGGATCGTGCGCCACGTACCAGTGCTCGAAGAATCACAGTGGGGATCCGCGATCGGGGGCGCCGTGGGCTCGATCGTGCTCGCGTACGTGAGTTACCACTTCTACGAGTCGCGGTTCCTCGCGCTCAAGGATCGCTTCGCCCCCCGGAACGGGACCGGGCACCTATCGGTGGAAGGCGGCTGAGCGGCGGCGGCCCGCTAGCGGTATTTCAGACCCGTACCGGTGTTGAACACCACGACGCGATCTGATGGGCGCACCCAGCCCGTTGATCGGAGTCCCTCGAGCGCCACCCATGCCGCGCCGGCTTCCGGGCAGATATCGATCCCTGTCGAGGCGGCGAGCCGGCGCGCGGCCGGTCCGATTTCCGATTCGGGCACCGCGCATGCCGTTCCGCCGGTTTCGCGGATCGCGCGCAGACAGAGGAATCCGCCGATCGGTGACGGCACGCGAAGCCCGTACGCGTTCGTCGTGGCGTTGGCCCATGGCTCGGTGCGCTCGGCGCCGGACTCGAAGCCGCGCACAACCGGGGCGCAACCGGCCGCCTGGACCGACACCATCCGGGGCAGTGGCGCATTCGCGGCGAGCCAGCCCAGCGCGCGCATCTCGCCGAACGCCTTCCACATTCCGACCAGACCCGTGCCTCCTCCGGTGGGATACACGATCACGTCCGGCAACTCGCCGCCAAGCTGCTCGTACAACTCGTACGCCATCGTCTTCTTGCCTTCGATGCGGTACGGCTCCTTGAGCGTCGACACGTCGGCAGCGCCGGCCGGACCGTTGTCGCGAAGCCACCGGCCCGCGTCGGCGATCGTGCCCGGCACGAGGTGCACGGTCGCACCGTAGAGGCGGCACTCCTCGACACATCCACGCGGCGTGTCCTCCGGCATCGCAACCGTGACGGACAAATGCGCCGCGGCGCCATATGCGGCGAGCGCGCCCGCGGCATTCCCGGCCGACGGCGCCACCAGTGCGCGCGCGCCCAACGCGACCGCCGCCGAAACGGCGGCCGACATCCCGCGTGCCTTGAACGAGCCAGTGGGATTTCGCGCCTCGTCCTTGATCCACACGCCGTCGCCGGCTTCGACGAGCGGCGTCCATCCTTCGGCCAGCGTGACTTCGCCGGTGGCGATCGGCAGCACTTCGCGATAACGCCAGAGCGATGCGACACGTGGCGGCAGCGCCGAGAGCGGGAGATCACCCTCATGCAGGTCGTAGTCGACGCGCAGGGGCATTCCGCAGACCCGGCACACGCTCTGGAGCACGCGATGGTCGTGCTTCGTCCCGCACGAGAAGCACGACAGCCCGGTCAGCCGTGCATTGAATGCTGGGGATGGGTGATCGGTCATGTAGACCGCGAGTCTAGCGGGCCGCGGGGGTCCAAGCAACGCCTGTCACCCACGATTACCTGCTGCTGGCTCCCCAAGCGCCGCCCACGATTCATGGTCGCCGCTCCCGGATATATTTCATGTATGCGCGTCCCCCATCTATCTCGACCACGCGGCGACCACGCCGGTGAGGGCGGAGGTCCTGGCGGCCATGACCCCATTCTTCGGCCCGCGCTTCGGCAATCCATCAAGCATGCATCGATGGGGCCGTGAGGCTCGGGCGGCTCTGGATGAAGCGCGCGAGCGGGTCGCCGCCTGTCTCGGCGCGCATCCGGATGAGGTCTGTTTTACGTCGTGCGGGACCGAGGGCGACAACTTCGCGATCCTCGGCGCCTGGAGAACAGCGCGCCAGCGTGGCCGGCGCGCTGTTGTCACATCCGGTATCGAACACAAGGCCATCCTGGGCGCGGTCCACCAGGCGGCACTCGAGGGCGCGGAAGAGCGCTGGATTGCCGTCGACGCGACGTGGTCGCGTCAACCGTGCATCGTTCGGCGAGATGGTCCGCGACGATGTCGCAGTCTGTTCGGTGATGTGGGTCAACAACGAGATCGGGACAGTGCAGGACATCCCGGACCTGGCACGGGAGGCGCACGAGCGAGGCGTCACCTTCCACACGGATGCCGTGCAGGCGTTCGGCAAGATCGCGATCGATGCCGCCCACCAACTGTTCGACCTGCTGACCGTATCCGGTCACAAGATCGGTGCGCCGAAGGGTGTCGGCGCACTCTACATCCGCCGCGGGACGCCGCTCGAGCCATTGCTTCATGGCGGAGCGCAGGATGCCGGCCGCCGCCCCGGGACCGAGAATGTGGCCTTTGCCGTGGGATTCGCCTGTGCCGCGGAGCTCGCGATCGCCGAGCGGGAGGCCGAGTATGCGCGGCTCGAGGCGATGCGGGACGCGCTCGAGGCCGCACTGCTGTCCCGCATCCCGGACGCGGTGGTCCACGGCCGTGGCGCACCGCGTGCTCCGCACATTTTGAACGTGTCGGTTCCCGGGACGGACAGCGAGTCGATGCTGATGGCGCTCGACCTCGCCGGCGTCGCCGCATCGTCCGGTTCGGCATGCCAAAGCGGGAGCGTGTCGCCGTCGCACGTGCTCGCCGCGATCGGCGTCGCGCCCGATGTCGCGGGCGCGGCGGTCCGCATGAGTCTCGGTGTCCTGACGACGGATGATCATGTGGTTCGTGTCGCGGAGCTCTTCCCCGCCCTGGCCGACAAAGCACGCCGGTTGACCGGATCGCACACGTGACCGGACCGCGGGTTCTCGCGGCGATGTCGGGCGGTGTCGATTCGTCCGTCGCCGCCGCGATGCTGGTGGAGCAAGGATTCGACGTCATTGGCGTGACGATGAAGCTGTTCTGCCAGGGCGACGATGTCCCCGACCGCCCGTGCTGCTCGCTGGAATCGATCAACGACGCCCGCCGCGTATGCGAACGGCTGGGCATCCCCCACTACGTGCTCAACATGGAGCGCGCGTTCGGACGGGATGTCGTGGATGATTTCGTCGCCGAATACGCCCGGGGACGCACACCGATCCCGTGCGTTCGCTGCAATACGTTCACGAAGTTCCGGGACCTGGTCGCCAAGGCGGACGCACTGGACGCGCCATGGATCGCGACCGGGCACTACGCGCGCGCCGGCGGCGGCGTGATGCGCCGCGGGCGCGACCCGCTCAAGGATCAGAGTTATTTCCTGTGGGGCATCGACCGCGCGGTGGTGAAACGTCTGCTTCTTCCCGTCGGTGATCTCACCAAGCCCGACACCCGGGCCCGCGCGCGGGCACTCGGTCTCGAGGTCGTGGCCGACAAGATCGAAAGCCAGGACATCTGCTTCGTGCCCGACGGGGATCACGCAGCGGTCGTCGCGCGCCGGCTGGGCGCCGAGGCGCCGGCGCTGGCGGCCGGTCCCTTCGTCACCGCGGACGGGGACGTCGTGGGCGAACATCGCGGGTTCGTTCGCTACACGGTAGGGCAGCGCCGGGGATTGCCAGGCGGGTCGTCGCGGCCGCTCTACGTACTCGCGATTCGCCCCGACGATCGTGCCGTCGTCGTCGGCCCGCGGGAGGCATTGTTCGGGACGCGTGTCGTCGCGCGCGAGGTGAACTGGCTGACCCCCTCTCCACCTCGCACCGGTTCGGCGGTCGAGGTGCAGGTCCGTCATCGCGCGACGGCGGTCGGGGCGACGATCACCCGGTTGGAGATGACGGACGAATCAGATTCCCGCGGCGGAGAGATCGAACTCGCACTCGGCACGCCCGTCGCCGCGATCGCGCCCGGCCAGTCCGTCGTGTTCTACACCGGCGATCAGGTGCTCGGCGGCGGAGTCATCGAGCGGCAGTAGCGCGCCGCACGGAAACGCCGTCGCGCAGGGGCGCCGTCGGCAGAAATCAGTATTTCATCCCGCCCGCATCGGCGAACTCCCGCATCATCTTCTCCTGCTCCTGCGTGAGCGCTGACGGCACGTTGATCGAGACGTCGACGATCATGTCACCGTGCCGGCCGTCCTTCTCGATCCCCTGGCCCGGCACCCGGAAGCGCTTGCCGGACGCGGTCCCGGGCGGGATGCGGATCGCGACTTTCTTGCCCGCGATCGTTCGCACACTGATCCGCGATCCGAGCGTGGCCTGCGCGATGTTGAGTGGCACGGTCGCCAGCACATTGAGTCCGTCCCGGCGGAAGAAGCGGTCGGGCTGAACCTGGAAGTTGATCACGATGTCACCCGCGGGGCCGCCGTCCACGCCTTTGCCCCCCTGCCCTCGCAGCCGCACTTTGCTGCCGGTGTCGGCCCCGGCCGGCACGGTGATGAGCATTTTCTTCCGGCTCCGCACTTCACCAACGCCGTTGCAGGTGGGGCACCGCTGGGACGGTACTTTCCCGCGGCCCAGACAGACCGGGCACGTGCGCGTCACCGCGAATCCGCCTTGGCCGATTGAGACGACGCCGCGGCCGCTGCATTCCGGACACGTCTTGAACGAGGCGCCCGGGGCCCCGCCACTTCCGTGGCACGTCGGGCAGGGCTCCGTCACCTCGAGCTCGATCGGCACCTTGCCGCCCAGCGCGGCGGTTCTGAATGGGACATTCAGTGTGGTCTCGACCGACTGGCCCCGCTCAGGACCGGCGGGGCGCCCGCCCGCTTGGGCACCGTTGCCGAACATGGAGCTGAACAGATCGCCGAGGCCGCCTAGCCCGCCGACGTCGAATTCCTCGAATTTGAAATTCGCTCCCGGTTGACCCCCGGGTCCCGGTCCCGGTGGGGGCCCCGGACGGGCACCGCGCCGTGCGCTGGACGCGCCTGGCTGGCCCGCGCCGAACGGAGATCCGCCGCCGAATCCCCCGAACGCGCCCAGCCGCCGCATTTCGTCGTACTGTTTCCGCTTCTCGGCATCGCCCAGCACCGTGTACGCCTCGGACACTTCCTTGAAGCGTTCGGCCGCCTTGGGATCGCTGGCGTTCGCGTCGGGGTGATAGCGTTTGGCGAGCTTGCGGTACTGCTTCTTGATCTCGTCTTGCGAGGCCGTCGCGGACACGCCGAGGACCGCGTAAAAGTCCTTCGTCTGCGCCATAGTGAGAGATTATCGCGGGTGGGTCGCGGAACTGGCCGCGATCACCCGTTCCACTGTTTGACGACGACTCGCGCGGGACGCAGGAGCTGCCCAGCAAAGACGTAGCCCGGCTGGTACACCTGGGCCACGACGTGATCGTCCTCGGGACTCAGCGCCGGCTCGGTCGCGATGGCCTCGTGGAGCGCGGGATCGAACGCCTGGTCGACCGGATCGATCACTTCGAGGCCGGCTGCGGCCAGCGCCTTTCGCAACTTGCGCTCGACCAGCTCGGCGCCGTGCACGACGGTCGCGGCATTGACGGTCGCGGCATTGAGGTGCGCAAACCGCGAGAGGTCGTCGAGCGGATCGATCAGTTGTTTCACCATCTCGGCCTGTCCGCGCGCGGCAGCCTCCTGTCGTTCACGCATTGTCCGCTTGCGGTAGTTGTCGAACTCCGCCGCAAGCCGCAGGTATTTCTCGCGCTGCTCCTCCAGCTCCCCTGCGGCGGACGAACCGGCCGTACCGGCCGCTGACGCCTGCGACAGCGGCCCCTCGTCGCCCGCTGGATCGGTGGCCCCCCGGGCGTAGGCGTCTTCCGACCCATCCGCGCCCAATGGCGGCCCGTTCCCGGGCAGCGGCTCGGCTTTCCTGTCCGTGTGCTTGTCTCGGCGATGCATGAATACCTGGCTGGACTGGTGGCGAAATCTCGGCTTGCTAGGATCGGGGTGCAACGGCCATGCCCTAATCTTCTGCCGCAACGGCAGCTGTTGGCCGACGCGGCGGTCGCGGGGCGGGTAGGCCACGCGACCACCGCCCGGCGCACCATATCGAGCGCGATCTGCGCGGCGCGCTCCCTGATCTCGCCCCGGTCCCCTACCAGCGTGGCGTGGCGCGTCTGGACGGCCTCCGGGGCACCGGCTCCTGGTCCGGCGACCGCGATCCAGACCGTTCCGACGGGCTTCTCCGGCGTTCCACCACCGGGTCCCGCGACGCCCGTGATGCCGATACCGATGTCGGCACCAACGCGCGAGCGAGCACCCAGCGCCAAGGCCCGCGCCACCGGTTCACTGACGGCCCCTTCGGCGCGGATCGTGGCACCGGGGACGCCGAGGAGCGATTCCTTGACGGAATTGTCGTATGCGATGACGCCGCCCATGAAGACGTCGCTCGACCCGGGGACGGCAGTGAGGCGGGCTCCGAGCACACCGCCAGTGCAGCTCTCACCGCCGGCAATCGTCAGCTTCCGCTCGCGGCACGCGGCCAGCACGATTGCCGCGAGATCATCTCGCCCTTCACCGTACACGAATCGGCCGATACGCGCGCGGAGCCGTGCGACCGCGTCCGAGAGGCGCGCATCTGCTTCGGCGGACGGCAGTCCTCGCGCCGTCAGGCGGAGGTCCACGCCGTCGGCGCCAGGCAGATACGCCAGTGGAAAGCCACCGGTGCCCTCGGAGAGATCGCCCAACAGCTCCGCAAGCGCCGACTCGCCGATGCCGACGGTGCGCAGAGTCCGCGACCGGACCACGATCTCCGCCCCGGGTGACGCGGCGGCGACGAGCCGCGACACGCGGGGCACGACATGGTCGGCCAGCATCCCGCGCATCTCGCGAGGCACGCCGGGGAGCATGGCGACCCAGCGGCCGTCGTCATCCTCGAGCCAGATCCCGGGCGCACTCCCGTGACGGTTGTCGAGAATCGACGCGCCTTCCGGGATGTACGCCTGCTGCCGATTAGCCTCCGGCATCTTGCCCCATTGGGGGCGGGCGGCCCATCGCGCCTCGAGGCCAGCGTAGATCGACGCGTCGAACAACATTGGCCGTCCGAAGAGGGCGGCGATGGATGGCTTGGTGAGGTCGTCGCTGGTCGGTCCGAGGCCGCCGGTGGTAATGACAGCACCCGTGCGGGCGATCGCTTCGCCGACCGCGGCGGCTATTTCCGCGCCGCGATCCCCGACGGTCGTACGGCGGACGATCTCGGCTCCGACCGTGCCGAGCTCGCGGGCGAGGTAGGCACCATTGGTATCGATCGTGAAGCCGAGGAGGAGCTCATCCCCGATTGTGATCAGCTCGATGCGCAAACAGGCCGCCGTAGCGGAGCAGGTACTGGGCGAGCGAGTAGAGCGTGAGCGTCACGGCGCCGGCCATTGTCACTACGCCGACGATCCCGATGAAATCCGCGATGGGCCGCCACGCTGGGGAATCGAGCCATCCGTAGTCCGCCGCGGCCCGAACGGCGGCGAACCAGAAAAACGCCGTGCCGATCCACGTCCACTGGAACCCGGTCTTGAGCTTGGCGGACGCAATCGCACCGATCACGACGCCCCGCCAGGCGGCGGCCTGCCGAAAGGCCGTCATGAACACTTCGCGCCCGAGTATGGTGACGAGGATCCAGAGCGGCAGCCCGATCATGCCGATCGGGGTCACGAACGGTGCCGGTTCGCGCCAGGCCGGGGGAGCAGCGCGAACGCACTCGATGCGGACGCGCCGTCGGGGCCCGTGCCCTGCAGGATGTACACCGGGACGAGCGTGGAGACGAGCAGCACCTTGTCCGCGAGCGGGTCGAGCAGGCGGCCCAGGTTCGTGACGAGATTGCGATCACGCGCCAGCTTGCCGTCGACGTAATCGGTGGCCGCGGCGCTCACGAATAGCACGAAGGCCAGCGCGCGGAGCGGCCAGACCGGGACCAGGGCCAGGATCGCAATACCTGGCGCCACGGCGATCCGCACGGCGGTGATCGAGTTCGGCAGGTTCACAGCGCGCACCTGGCCATGCGCGAAATCTAGCGGAACGGACCTACGCGAGCGACTTGAGCACCATCTTGCTGACGGCCTTGAGGGTGTCGAACACCCCATTGCCGGTGACGGCGACTGCCTCGAAGTACGGCGCGCGCTCGACCCATTCGCCGGTCGGGATCTGGTCGACCAGGTTCTCGCCCGGGTGCGACGTGTCCGGCATGACGCCGGAACTTCGCCGGGTCTTCGACTTCCCAGCCGGGATTGAGCGACGCCTGCAGGTCGCTCACCGATGCCGCGTTCGGCAAATCGCGCTTGTTGTACTGCACGATGAACGGCATGTGGCGCAGATCGTACCCGTACTCCGCCATGTTGTCGTACAGGTTCTGCATCGCTTCCTGGTTGGCTTCCATCCGGTCGAGCTGCGAGTCGGCGACGAAGACAATGCCGTCGACGCCCTTGAGAATCAGCTTGCGGCTCGCGTTGTAGTAGACCTGCCCCGGCACCGTGTAGAGATGGAACCGCGTCTTGAACCCGCGGATCGTCCCCAGGTCGACGGGCAGAAAGTCGAAGAACAGCGTCCGCTCGGTCTCCGTCGCCAGGGAGATGAGCTTCCCGCGCGTATCGGGCTGCACCTTGCCGTAGATGTGCTCGAGATTGGAAGTCTTGCCTCCCAGCCCGGGCCCGTAATACACGATCTTACAGTTGATTTCCCGGGACGCGTAGTTGATCATCGACACGACTGTACTCTCCCCTGACGCGAGCTATTGAAACAGTCGGTCGATCTCATCTTCCGCGCCAGCCAAGAGATTGGGCAGTGCGGCAGCCCCGTTGGCGCTTCCGCGCGTGAACACCTGGTGGAAGAGTTTCGTGAGGTCCTCGACGGCGAGCTTCATTTTGAGGCGGACGAGTCCCAGGGTGGTGCGGTTATCGAAGAGCACGACGAGAATGACGCGGCGCGCGACGTCCGCCAGGTACATTGATTCCTTCTCGCCCTGGTGGAACAGGGTGTTGAAGTCGCTTTCGCCGATCAGGCGCGCGAGTTGGTCATTGGCACTGAAGTCCGCGGCCGTCAGCGTCGCGAACGCGGTGGGGTCGAAGGTGGGCGGCTCGCCCACCGTCGTGACCAGCTGCCCGGTCCGATCCACGAGCAGGGCGCAGCGCGCGTTACTCTCGTACAGGAAACGCTGCAGCGACTGGGTGATGGCGCCGTAGTCGTCTTCTGTGAAGGACCAGCTCGCTGCACTGACCGCCATGTGCCCTACCTAGTCGAGTGATGCCTCCACGTGCCGCAGCACCTGCTTGCCACGCCGCCGGAGGACGGACCGCGCTTCCCACCGGATGTAGTCACGCAGGAGATGCGCCGTCGTCGCTGACGGCTGGCCGCTCAGATACCCTAAGGCAGCCAGACGCCGCAGTGGATGGCGGCTGAACAGGTCGCGCCGGTGACGGTGTTGCTGCCGGCTCCAGACGACGACCCCGACCACCACGCCACTCAAAAACCCCAGCGCCATGAGGCGTCCGGCGTCAATAGCGCCGATGCCGTCGCGGTGCCGTGGCCCGACGACTACCCCCCACTGCTCCCACCTCGACCGGGTCATCGCATCTCCCGGCGAGCCGATAGTGCCTGCGCGATAGTGACGCCGTCCGCGTACTCAAGGTCACCGCCGACGGGTATACCCCGCGCGATGCGCGAGACGGTCAGCGGGTACCCCGCGAGCTGCCGCTGGACGTAGAGCGCAGTGGCTTCGCCTTCCAGGCTCGGGTTCGTGGCGAGAATGACTTCCCGGATCTGCCCCGCCGCCACACGGGCCACGAGCTGCGACACCGTCAGGTCGCCTGGTCCAACCCCGTCGAGCGGTGACAGCCGGCCACCCAGCACGTGGTAGACCCCGCGGAACTCCCCCGCCCGCTCGATGGCGCCAATGTCGGCCGCCTCTTCGACCGCGCAGATCAGCGCCGGCTCCCGGCGGGCGTCCCGGCAGATCGCGCACACCGGATCTTCGGTCAGGTTGAAGCACCGCTCACACGTCCGGACTCGTTCGGTGACCGTGACCAGCGCGGCGGCGAGACGCCGCCCCTGCTCCGGCGGACGCTTCAGCAGGTAGTAGGTCAGCCGCAAGGCGGTCTTGCGCCCGATGCCCGGCAGCTTGGCGAATTCCGCCGAGAGGTCATCGATGGCCGACACGTCAGGCGTCCTTGCTGCTGGGGATCACCGCGCCACCCGTCAGAACGGAAGCTTGAACGGCAGAGGGATGCCGCCGGTCAGTTTCCCCATCTCCTCCTGCGCCAGCGCGGCCGCTTTTTTCTGCGCCTCGCCAACGGCGACCTGGATCAGGTCCTCCAGCATCTCCACATCGCTCGCCGACACCACGCTGGGATCGATCTTGATCCGGCGAACCTGGCCTTTGCCGTCCGCCTCGACCGTGACCATCCCGCCCCCGGCGCTCCCGGTGACTGTCTGCTGCTGCAGTTGATCCTGGATTTCCTGCATACGCCCCTGCATTTGCTGCGCCTGCTGCAGGATCTTCATGAAGTCCGCCATGCGAGGAAATCTAACGGCGCCGGCGGCTCGGGGGCGCGTCAGTCCAGCAGCTCGAGGTCGAGCGCGTCGATGGCGGCGCCGAGCACCGGATCGCGGCGGCGGAGCGATGCCACATGCTCGGCCTTGACCGCTTCGGCCGTCAGCCGTTTGGGTGGACCGGCGGCCACTTCGTCGCCGGGCAGCGCGACGTCGACGCGGACCACGGCGGGCCATTCGCCGCGGACGGCGTTCAGCAGCTCTGACCGCCCGGACTCGATCGACCGCAGCAGAATCTCGTTGCGCTCGGTCAGCCGCACCACGACCGACGTCCCATCCGGCCCGATCTCGGGCGCCGACTGCTGGAGCGCCGTCGCAAGAATCGATGACTGGCGGTTGCGCCGTACCCGGTCGACGACCGATGGCCATCGGGCGCGAGCGCAGTCGCGTCGAATCGTGACGCGCCGGTAGCACCAGCAGGCGTGGGAACCGGCGATGCCGCGGCAGGCTCGCGGGCGGTGCGCACCGGGACGCTGGCATTGGCGTCGGCACGCGCCTCGCGGACGGGAGCGACCGCGCCAGCGGCCGCGCCAGCGACCGCGCCAGCGACCGCACTGCGGCACCCCGGCCGCCCACGCTGCGGGTGGCGCCGCGACCCGGCGGACTGGCAGGCGCCGCCGGCGCGGGCGGAGACCCCGCCGTACCGCCCGGGGCATCGAGCTCGCGCAGGACCTCCTCCAGCGACACCGAGCGATCCAGCAACGCACACCGGACGAGCAGCGTTTCCAGCAGGAGCTGCTGCTGGGAACTTTTCCGGAACCGCGGCTCCAACTCCGTGATCGCGCTGAGCATCCGCAGGAGATCACCCGCCGCCCACGTGTCCTTGTACGAGACCACGACCGCGCGAGCGCGCTCCGAGAGGTCGTGCCCGTCGCCGCCGAGGACCACGGCGAGCTGCGAGCGGATCAGATCCGTCATGCCGGCCAGGAAGGTCCCGAAGTCGATGCCGGCATCCGCCAGCCGCTCCACCGCTGGAAACACATCACGCGCGCGGCGCTCGGCGAGCAGCGCGAGTATCTCGAGGTAGGTGTCTTCCGGCACCAGTCCGAGCGCATCCCGCACGCGATCGGCCGTCACCGCGGCCACATTGCCGAGCGCCAGCACCTGGTCGGCCAACGACAGCGCATCCCGCATCGAGCCATCCGCCGCGCGGGCGATCATCGCGATCGCATCGTCGTCCGCGCTCACGCCTTCCTCGCCCAGCACGTCACGCAGCCGATCCCGAATGTCCGACGGACCGATGCGCTTGAGATCGAACCGCTGCAACCGGCTCAGCACGGGCGCGGCCGCCTGCGCGATCTTCTGTGGCTCGGTCGTCGCGAATACGAACACGACGCGCGGCGGCGGCTCCTCGAGCACCTTGAGTAGCGCGTTCCATGCTTCGCGCGTGAGCATGTGCGCTTCATCGACGATGTAGACCTTGTACTGCGTGTCGCCCGACGGCGCGTACATGGCACGCTCGCGGAGGTCGCGGGCATCGTCGACGCCGCGGTTCGACGCGGCATCGATCTCCACGACGTCGAGACTCACTGACCCGCTCCACACGCGGCGGCAGGACGCGCACTCTCCGCATGGCTCCCCATCGGTCCGCTCGCCCCGTCGCTCGCAATTGAGCGCCATGGCCAGCACGCGCGCCAGGGTGGTCTTTCCGGTCCCCCGCGGGCCACAGAAGAGGTACCCATGCGCGACGCGGCCACGGGCGATCGCGCCCTTGAGGGTCGCGGACACGTGCGTCTGCACCGCAACAGCGGCGAACGATTTGGGCCGGTATTTCCGAGCGAGGGCGAGCGGCATCAGGCAGTGGTCACGCGCGGGCCCAGGGGGGCCGGGGGGGATGAAAAGCGCGGGCCTGTCGTTCCCGCGGCGATCCGGGAACGCCTTCCGCCCGCGCAATACTCCAGGCCTGACGAAGCAACGAAAGACACCACATGCCGCTGCTACCTGCGGGGTCCTGACGGGATTAGTGGGCTGACGCCCTCCGGGACCTGGAGCATCAGCAAGTTACCGCCCGGCTCGTCCCGGTACAACCATTCCCGTCCGCTGCTCGTCCGCAACTCGCGTCAGGGCACGTGAAGTTGCTGTAACCGGCGGACGCGCCGCAGCTCGTACACCTGTCCCACCTCGCCCCCCAGGACGAAGACCAGGGCCGCGTAGTACACCCACACGATCACGATCGCGAATGCCGCCAGTGTGCCCGTGTAGAGCGAGGCCGGATTGAAATGGCGGATGTAGGCGCGAAACGCGACCTTGGCGATCTCGAAGAGCACGGCCGCCACGCCCGCCGACACCAATGCGGTCGAGACGCGAATGTGCCGGTTGGGGAGATACTTGTAGAGCGCGAAGAACATCAGCCCGATGACGGCGAACGCCAGCACCCGGCCGGCCGTGTACGTGACGGTCCCCATGGTCTGCGACTGCACGCCCACCGCGGCCAGCACTTCGGCACCACGCGTCGTCGCGATCGCCATGTACGCGCTGAGCGCCGTGTAGGCCACGACCAGCAGCGTGGCCATGATGGTCACGCGGACGTCGAAGAGCTTGCCCGCCACGATGCCGCGGTCGCGATCGATGTCGAAGACGCTGGCCAGCACACTGCGCAGCGATCCGAACAACCGGGTGGAGAACCACACGAAACCGATCGCGCCGTAGAGGCCGACCTTGCCGCGCGCATGAATCATGTCGTTCAGCAGGCCATCGATCAGCGTACGCGCGGCGCCGGATTCGGACGGCAGCAGCCGCTCGACGAGGTCGGAGACATTGGCGAGCGATGCCGCTGGCGAGAGGTTGAGCAGGTACCCCAGGCCGCTGACCAGGAGCAGGAAGAACGGCACCGCCGCGAGCAGAATGTTGAACGCGATGCCGCTGGCCAGGAAGAAAATATTGTCTTCGCCGCTGTTGTCCCAGACGCGACGGGCGTAGTCCTGGAGCGCCGAGTGCCGGCCCCACACCGCGGCCCGGAGGGCCGAACGCATCGCGCCGGCCACCTCAGCTCTCCGGGCGGCACGGCCGATGGCTCCGGCCGAACAGCCGCGCCGGACGTCGCTACCCCTCGGTCGTGTCCGGCGCGCGCTCGGCGGACCGGGACCGCGACCGGTGATCAGCCTTGGTGTCGGCGAGCCGCTCGCGCATTTCCGTCCGCGCGTCGTGCGCGGCGGCGCGTCCCGCCGCGACCGCGTCGGCGAGTTGCCGGGTTCGCACCGACACCGCCGCCCGCGCGGATTCGATCCGCCGTTCGAGCTCGTTTCGCGCGTCCGCCAGGCCGCCCGATACGCGGTCCGCGACCCCCTCAGCCGCCTCCTGTGCGCGTTCGCGCGCCGACTGCACGCGCTCCCGGAGGGCCTCGCGTGTCTCGGCGCCCGACCGCGGTGCGAGCAGCAGCGCCAATCCGGCACCAAGTGCCGCGCCGAGCAGAAACGGACCGAGATCGCTCGACCGTCCCTCGACCACTACGTATGGCTCGCTGTCATCCATCATGTGCCCGGCTCATCCTACCCCCTCCCGCGCTTGGCGGTCAGTTTCTTCCCCGCTCCCTTCCCATTCGGCGGGCGCGCCGGCCGCTCGGCGGCTGGCCGTGTCCGGCTCGCCGGGCTCCTGGCTACCCTCCTGGTCCCGCAACAACGCGGCCACCTCCGACCGAAGCTCGGCCGGCGTAATCCCCAGCGTCGTGGCGGCCCGCGCGAAGTCCCCACCGGTCGAGGCCAGCGTGCGGAGGGCCAGCTCGCGGCGCACGGCGCTGAGCGAGGTCCCGACGGAGATACTGAGGGCGGATGGCGCGTCGACGCTCGACGGCGCCCGCTGGTGCCGGGGCATGATCTCCGCGCGCGTGATCACCGGACCGGTCGCGAGTACCACGGCCCGTTCCACGGCGTTCTTGAGGTCGCGCACGTTACCCGGCCAGGAGTAGGTCAGAATCCACTCCATTGCGGCATCCTCGAACCCCGTGACCGTCTTGCGATTCTCCTGGGCGAACCGCGCCAGAAACTCATTGGCGAGCAAGTGAATGTCGCCCGCCCGCTCCCGCAGCGGCGGCAGATAGAGCTCCACGACCGCGAGACGGTAATAGAGGTCATCCCGGAGCTCGCCTTCGGTCAGCGCCAGCTGGAGGTCACGATTGGTGGCAGCGACGACGCGAATGTCGACCGAGATCTCCTTCTTGCCGCCCAGCCGGCGCACCATGCGCGATTCCAGCGCGCGGAGCAGCTTGACCTGGATCTCGGGCGGCATTTCCGCGACTTCATCGAGGAACAGCGTACCGCCACTGGCCATCTCGAAGGCGCCCGGCTTCTCGTTCGTCGACCCCGTGAACGCGCCTTTCTCGTGGCCGAACAGCTCGTTCTCGAGAATCTCCTTCGGCAGCGCGGCACAATTCAGCGCGAAGAACGGGCCCTTCGCCCGCTCGCTGCGCGTGTGCAGCGCGCGCGCGACGAGCTCCTTGCCGGTGCCCGATTCGCCGAGAATGAGCACGCTGGCCGTCGAGGGAGCCACCGCGTCGATGACACGATAGACCTCGCGCATTGCTTCCGAGGATCCCGTGAGCTCGGCGTAGCGTGTCAGGCCTTCCAGCTGCGACGCGAGCTCCCGGTTGCGCTCGCGCACCGCGTATTTGTCGAGAGCCTTGCCGATCAGGGCCTTGAGACGATCGAGCTTCTCGGCATTGAGCGGCTTCTCGATGTAGTCGTACGCTCCGCTCTGCATGGCGGCGACCGCCGACCCGACCGATGCCTGGCCGGTGATGATGATGCACTCGGTCGGGATCTCACGCTGCTGCATTTCCTTGAGCAGCGCGAGTCCATCGAGCCGCGGCATCTTGAGATCCGCCAGCACGAGTCCGAATCGCTCCGCCGACAGGCGCTCGATCGCCTGTTTGCCATCCGGGACGATCTCGACCTCGTATTGAAGGTCGGCAAGCACCGCGCTCAAGCCCGTCGCAATCGCGGGCTCGTCGTCGGCAATCAGAATCCGGGGTCGCGCCATTGGCGTGGCAGTGGGCAAGCCAGCAATGTAACGGGCCTTCTCGGGGGTCGCTGGCGCGCCGCGTTTCGCGGTACCGCGACCGTGCGACGCTACGCGACGGTGGTGCCGCGGCGGGTGCGCCCGTGGCCGCGTCCGGTGGCGTATCGCCAGAGACGCCGCCCCGGGTGTCGCGATCCGGGCCCGGATCGGCCAGCCACCGTCCCACGACTGCGGTCAGTGCCTCGCCCTGCCGGATCGCCCCATCGAGAAACTGGGTCACGGCGTCCGCGCTGGGCTCCCCGCGCGCCAGCACGGTGCGCAACGCCTCGAGGTTGAGGAGGACACCGTTCAGCGCATTGCGCACATCGTGCGCAATCGCGTGATCGGCGGCTGCCCGGTCACGACGGCCGGGACGGACCTCTTCGGCGGATCGCCCTGCTTCACCGCATCAGACACGATCAGTCACTGAGGTCGGTGTCGTCCGGCGCGGCGTTGATGTCGAGTGCCCCCGCGGTGCCGGAGCCGGCCGGTGCAGGACGGGGCTCTTCACGTGCTCGGCCACCATCGACGCCGTATTCCCGACGGCGAGCTGCTCGAAGAGGAACGCGAACTTCGCGTCGTACGCCGCCGCCATCGTCGCCTTGGCGTCGGCCGGAAGGTCCCACACCGCACGCTTGAACGGCCCAATCGCCTTTTTGCGAGTCTTGTAGATGAACTGCTCGTCCGTGTCGGTAGGCTTGCGCTCGTCAATCGCGTGGACGCGGAGCCACGCATAGATCTCGTCGCGCAAGGCATCGGGCAGATGGTCGTACAGCATGTTCTGGAAATTCGTCGCCAGGTGAATCTCGGCCGTCTCGGTGCGCGGGAAATTATGGAACGCCGCATCCGGGAGCGTCGATGCGCCGTGCTGCACCGCGCCCGCCAGGCCGTACTCATCGCGCGCCACCCGCGACAGGTTCTCGAGCGTCGGCAGATCGAGCTTGACGTCTGCGATCGAGCCGTCCGGCAGGACCACGCCACCATGCGACGTCCCGGATTGGACGCTGATCTTCGACAGACCCGCAGTCCCCTTCGGCGCCCGAGCCGCCAGCGCGGCGTTCAGTCCATCCATGTAGGCGCGCAGCTCCTCGACCGTGCTGTTCTTGGTTCCGACTTCGCCGATTTCGCCGCCGATCGAGATGGTGACGCCGGACGGCTCGTGCGACCGGACGTAGGCGGCGAGGTCGGCGCCGGTCTCGTAGTTCAGCCGCTGCTGCTCCATCAGCGTGTCGCGCCTGAGGTCCACGAGCGTCGAGGTGTCGACGTCGATATTGAAGAATCCCGCGGCGACCGCCTCGCGCACCAGGTGCTTGACAGCGCTCACCTCGGGCGCGGGGTCGGTCGCGAACTTCTTCGCGTTGATCTGGAAATGGTCGCCCTGGATGAACACCGGCCCGCGGAATCCCTCACGCAGCGCGGCCGCCAGTATCACCGCCGCGTACTCGGCCGGCCGCTGATCGGTGTATCCGATCTCGGAGCGAGCGATTTCGCAGATGAAGGCGCCGGCATTGAGTCGCTTTGCGGTCCGGAAGATCGATCGGGCGGTGTCGTAGGCCATGGCGCGCACGTTGATCGCCGGCACGGTGAAGCCGTGAACGAGTCCCCGGCCGCGAGCCATATACAGCGAATGGATCGAGGAGGCCCGGACGCCGACCGCCTGGCCCACCTCCCAGATCAGCCATCGCGCCCATGCCTGCGTCGCCGCATCGCCGAACACCGCGTCGCGCACGAGTTGGTCCATGCGGTCACTCGCCAGCGGCGCCTCGTTGACCACGCGGACCTGGCCGTGGCTAACCACGACCGCATCGCCGAACGGGTGGACGTATGGAGTTGCCAGAGTCGCCATGAGAGAGCCGTCGTGGTTAATCGGTGAGATGGCGCCGTGGTGGGTGGCCCGCCACGCCCAGCCGAATTGGAATTGAGATTGGATCGTATTGATTTACAACAACTTATGAGGCGAAGGCCATCGCTCCCGGCCGTCTGCCAGCACCGCGTCCGAATCTACCCCCGGACGGTTCGGACGACCAGCGGCCAGGCCGTCGCCTGACGCGGCCTGCCGGCCCGTGAGGAGCAAACAGCTTGCCTAGCCGACTCGGACCGTCAGCCCGTCAAAAGCAGGCGAGATCCCGCGAGGCAGCTCGGCTTCGAGATCGGCGTGGTAATTGTCGTGGGTGAGGTGCGTGAGATACGTCCGCTCCGCGCCGAGCTGCTGGGCGGTGCGAATGGCCTCCTGCACGCTCAGGTGCGTGGGGTGTTCCGTGCGAAACAGCGCATTGATCACGAGGACCTTGGCGCCCGAGAGCGCGGCCATCGCCGCATCCGGGATCGACTTGGCGTCAGTCACATAGGCCAGCGGTCCGATGCGGTAGGCGAACACCGTTACATGGCCGTGCGGAAGCGGGATCGGCCTGACCGCCGCGTCGCCGATCTGCACGGTCTCGTCCGGGGCGAGCACGATGGCGCGGCCCTCGGGCTTGGACGTGCCGGGCATCGGCCGCATCGATTCATCGAAGACATAGGGAAACTTCCGCGCCAGTCCCGCGAGCGTCGCGGCCGATCCGTACATCGGCAGCGGGCCGTCGCGGCGGACCGACATCGCGCGCACGTCGTCGAGGCCATGCGTATGGTCCGCGTGGTCATGGGTGAAGAGCACGGCATCCACCCGGTCGATGCCATTCGCGATCAGCTGCACCCGCAACTCGGGCGGCGTGTCGATCAGCAACCGAGTCCCGTGATCCGTCTCCACGACCGCCCCCACCCGCGTACGCTTGTCGCGCGGATCCGGCGACCGGCAGACGGCGCACTGGCAGCCGATCTGCGGCACGCCGAAACTGGTGCCGGTTCCCAGAAACGTGAGCTTCAGACCAGCTCCACCTTGAGCAAGTTGGTGCTACCCGGCACGTCGAACGGCACGCCGGCCGTCACGAGCACGCGATCACCGGCCTGCGCCAGCCCCTGCGCGACCGCGGCCGCGCGCGCGAGCGGGATCACCGCCTCGTAGGTCGCCACATGCTCGATGAGATGCGGGATGACGCCCCACACGAGCGCGAGCTGCCGGTAGGTGCGAGGCTGGTCCGTCAGCGCGAGGATCGGCACGCCGGGCCGGTGGGAGGCGATGATCCGCGCCGTGAAGCCGCTCTTGGTAATCACGATGACGAGAGGCGTCGCGAGCATCCGCGCCGCCGCGACCGTCGCCGCGGCGATCGCCTCTTCCGTCTCAAGCACGCGCCCGCGTTCGGCGCGGCGGGGGCGGAGCTCGTCACGCGACCCCGCGCCTGGATGGGCCTCGATCTCGGTGATGATCCGTCGCATCGCGTCCACCGCCAGCCGCGGATAGGCTCCTGCCGCGGTCTCGGCCGAGAGCATCACGGCGTCGGTCCCGTCGAGAATGGCGTTGGCGACATCGCTGGCCTCGGCGCGAGTCGGCCGCGGGTGGTCGACCATCGACTCGAGCATCTGCGTCGCCGTGATCACCGGGCGGCCGAGCTGGTTGGCCAGGCGAATGATGCGCTTCTGCGCGATCGGCACCTCCTCGAACGGCAACTCGACACCGAGGTCGCCGCGGGCCACCATCACGCCATCCGAGGCGCGCAGAATCTCCTCGATGTGCGTGAGCGCGGCATCCTTCTCGATCTTCGCAATGATCAGGAGCTCGCGTGGCACCCGGGCCCGCAGCTCCGCCAGATCAGCGGCGCGACGCACGAAGCTCAGGGCGAGGTAATCCAGCTCGTGCGTGACCGCGAAGGCGATGTCGGCGGCATCCTTGTCCGTGATCGCCGGAGCACTCACCCGAATGCCGGGCAAGTTGAGTCCCTTGTGGCTGAGCAGCGGACCGCCGTGGACGACTCGCGTGACGACCCGAGGCGGAGTCACTTCCAGGACCATCACCTCGAGCAGGCCATCGTTGATGAGGATGCGGTCGCCGGCATGCACATCGGCGGCGAGCGCCTCATAGGTGATGGGGACTTCGCCCGGTCCCGCGGACGCCTCGGGGACGAGCACCAGATCCTGCCCGGTCGCCAGCATGATCGGCGCGGCCAGCTCGCCAATGCGAATTCGTGGCCCCTGAAGATCTCCGAGGATGGCGATGGGCCGTCCACGGGCCGCTGCCGCCGCGCGCACACGCCCGATGGCCGCCGCCTGTTCGGCGTGCGTCCCATGGGAAAAGTTGAGGCGGGCCACATCCATGCCGGCATCGACGAGACCGCCGACAACATCGTCGGTGGCGCTCGCCGGGCCCAGCGTGCACACGATCTTGGCGCGCGCCCGCGCCGGGGCGGCCCGTGTCTCCGCCGCCACGTCAGCCGCGGGGCGGCTCACGGCGTCCCTCGTTCGCTCGCGAATCCGTTACGCGAGAGCGTGCGCCTTGCGGTCGAGCCCAGCGAGCAGGGATTCGTACGACTTGCGGAAGCTCGCGATCCCATTGGCTAGCAACTGCTCGGTGACCGATGCCAGTGAAACGCCGGCCGCCGCCAGGTCGCGGAGCACCGCCTCCGCCCCCGCGACATCGGCATCCACCGTCCGCGCGACGACACCGTGGTCACGAAACGCCTCGATCGTCGCCGGCGGCAGCGTATTCACCGTATCCGGGCCGATCAACTGCTCGACGTACATCACGTCGCGGTAGGCCGGGTTCTTGGTGCTCGTGCTCGCCCACAGCGGCCGCTGCACGCGTGCCCCGCGGCTGGCGAGAGCGGCCCAGCGCGGGCCCGCGAACTGTTGCTGGAAGAGGCGGTAGGCGAGCTTCGCGTTGGCGATCGCCGCCTTCCCCTTCAACGCCGCCAGGCGCGCCCGGTCCGCTTCGCCGCGCTGTGCCGCCAGCGCATCGAGCCGCTTGTCGACTTCGGTGTCGACACGGCTGACGAAGAAGCTCGCGACGGATGCCAGATGGTCGATTGGCAGCCCGGCGCGCATCCGATCTTCGAGGCCGGAGAGAAATGCCTCGATCACGCGGGCGTGCGCTTCGACCGCGAACAGCAGGGTGATATTGACGTTGATGCCGGCCGCCGTGAGCTCGCGCACCGCGACGGCCCCTTCGACGGTCCCGGGCACCTTGATCATCACGTTCGGGCGGGCGACAGTCGCCCACAACCGCCGCGCCTCTTCAATCGTGTGGACGGAGTCCCCTGACACGCCCGGTGACACCTCGATGGATACGAATCCATCCGCGCCGCGTGTGCCATCGTAGACCCCCCGGAATGCGTCGCACGCAGACCGGACGTCGTCCGTCTCCACGAGCTCGAACAGCGACTGGGGGGTGACGTTGGGTTCGGCGCCCGCGACGGTGAGTTGCGCGTCGTATGCCGTGCCCTCGGCCAGCGCCTTTTCGAAGATCGTGGGATTGGACGTCATGCCCGTCAGCGCGTCGTCGCGGATCCGGCGCGCGAGATCGCCGTTGGTCAGGATCGTCCGGTCGATGAAGTCGAGCCAGACTGATTGGCCAGCATCATGAAGCTGTACCAGCCGCGAGGACGTCGTGGGATTGGGCATGGACTGAAATTACACCACCAGCACGGGCGCCGGTACGGCGCACCGGACCAGCTCACGCCGCGTGAGCCCTGGCTGATACCAGCCAGTCACGATTTGAATGCCGTATCGATACGCTGTGCGAAATCGGTCACGAGCGCGGCGCGCTCGCCAGACTCGAGCGTAGTATCGGCCATCCACCCCGCCACTCGTTCCTCCAGGGATGCCGCCAACTCGCTCACCGTCGCATACCCGTAGCTGCCCGCCGTGCCGTGCACCCGGTGGAGCTCGCGCCGCAATCCTTCCAGCACGGCATCATCCGCCGGCGCGCCGACGAGCTGCCGGGCGATGTCGTGGAAGCCGTCCACGATCTGTCCCGCCGAGGCGCGGTATCGTTCACGCAGCAGCTTGAGCTTTTCGTTGCCCGCGAACGACATCATCGCCGTGGCTCCCGTGTCGCGGGCTGCGCCAACGACGGCAGAGCCGCGATTCCGGTTGCCCGCCACGCCAGGGCTCGTCGTGTGATGGCTGGCGTCCCGGTGGCGGACGCGCGATTCCTCACCCTTCCCGAACGAGCCATGCGGCTGCTGTGCGCCGACGACGAGCCAGACATTCGGGCGATTCTGCGGCTCGCCCTGAGCCTCGACCCTGAGATGGAGGTCGAGATCGTGGATTCCGGGCACGCGGCGATCACGCGCGCCGCGGCCGGCGGGTTCGACGCGATTCTGCTGGATGGGATGATGCCGGGCCTCGATGGGTACGAGACCTGCCGGATTCTCAAGTCGGATCCCGCCACGGCCCATGTGCCGGTCGTCTTTCTCACCGCGAAAACGCAGCGCGACGAAGCCCGGCGGGCGATCAGCGCCGGCGCCGTCGCGTGTCTCACCAAGCCGTTCGACCCGATGCACATTGGCCGCGAGTTACGCGCGGCCCTCGGAGCCGCCCGGCCGGCCTGATCGCTCACGGGTGCGGCGGCGCGTCGCCGGGCGGCGATGCGCGCACGCTGCGTCCCCGCGCATTGGCGAGCACGCGCGCGATGCCGCGGTAGAACGCCGCGTCATCGGTCTTGGCCTCGCTCTCCAGCGCCATGGCTGTCCGCTCGAGCGCGTACAGGATGTTGCCGAGGTACCGTTCGGCCAATTCGCCGGCGGATTCGCCGTCCATTGTCAGGAGCGGGGGCATTCGTCCGGCCGGGAGCGAACGGCGCTCGCGGCTACGGACGTCCCGCGGCGCCGGGGTTGGCCCCACTGCCGAACGCCGGATTTTCCTGCGTGGGGGCATCGAGCCGGGGATCGTCCGTCGACAGGACCTGAACGACGACCGCCGTGATGTTGTCCAGCCCACCGCGCCCATTCGCCTCGTTGATCAGCGCGTCCACCAGGCGGCCCGGCGATGCACGGGATGACAGGACCTGCTGCAGGCGGGCATCGTCGAGCATACCGGTGAGGCCATCGCTCGCCACGAGGAAGATGTCGTTGGCCTGCACCTCGCCGGAGTAGGTGTCGGCTTCGACTTCGCGGCTGGCGCCGACACAGCGCGTGATGACGTTGCTGTAGGGATGGTACCGCGCCTGCTCCGGCGTCAGATAGCCGGCATCGACTTGTTCCTGCACGTACGAATGATCCTTCGTGAGCTGCTGCAGTACGCCGTTCCGAACCCGATAGATGCGGGAGTCGCCGATCTGTCCGATGAGGTAGCGGCCCCCGCTGAGCATGAGGACGGACGCCGTGGTGCCCATGCCCTGCTTGTCCACCTCGGCCAGCGTGCGCTCGAAGATGGCGCGATTGGCCTCGCGCAGGGCGCGCCGGAGCGACTCTTCGCCTTCGGTGGTCGCGATGTTGTGGACTGGCGCGAGGTCACGGGTGACGATGGCCACGGCCATCTCGCTGGCGATCTCGCCCGCCGCGTGTCCACCCATCCCATCGGCAACCATAAACACGCCGCGATACGGTGTCGCGTCAGCGAACAGGCTGTCTTCGTTGCCGGAGCGAACCATCCCGACATCGCTCCGTGATGCGTACGTCAGATGCACTAGCGACCCTGGAGGAGATAGACGACGGCCGCGGCCGCGACGACTATGGCGAGGACCAGCCATAGCCACCGCGATCCCCCGCGCGTTACGGGGGCGGCCGTGCGGGACTGGCGCACGGGTTGGTCGGGGCGGTCCTCGCCAGCGCCGGCCTCGCCGCCGCTGAACGCCTGCACCGGCGCGCGCGAGTCATCCGCCGGATGAATTCCCGCGAACTCCCGTGTCGCGCCACGCGGTTCCGTGGGAGCCTCAGACGGGGTCACCGCAAAGATCAGTTTCACGCCGCCAAGACGCAGGTCCGCGCTATGATCCAACCGCTCCTCCGCCTCGATGCGCCGTCCACCCACGTACGTGCCGTTGGTCGACCGCAGATCCGTGACATACCACACGCCATCCCGGCGCTGCAGCTTGGCATGCGAATCGGATACGCTCTCCTCGGCGATGACGATGTCGTTGTGTTCCCCACGCCCAAGATGCGCAATCACCGTCGTCACGGCATAGCGCTGGCCTCGGAGCAGGCCGCCACCGATCACTTCGAGCGTGGCAATCGGGGCCCGGGACGCCGAGACGGCCGCCAGGTTGAGCCGCGGGGCGGGCATCGCGGGGACGGGATCAGCCGCACGCTCGGGTAGTTCAGGCGCGGGGACTTGCCCGGCCAGCTCCGCTGGCCCTCCGGTAGCGACGACGGGTCCCGCAAGAGGCGCGGGCGTCTGGGGCGGCAAGGGGGCGCGAATGGGGATGCCGCGGGCAGCGGTGACGACGCGGCCGCGACGGCGGGGGCGCCGCTGGACATCGCGGCCGACAGTCCGGCGCCCGGCGCACCCTGCGACCCAGCGGGCGGTCCAAGGGGCGCCGGGCATCTGGGGCGACGCGGCATCTGGGGGCACGCGCGGCGATCCCCGCGGGGATGGCCGGCGCGGCGACGTCGGCGTAGAACCGGAACTCGTCGGGGCCAATGCGCAGCACATCGCCGCGTCCCAGAATCTGCATCCCTTCGACCCGGTCTCCGTTCACGAACAGGCCGTTGGTGCTGGTGTCCGTGACCACGTACCCGGTGTCGCCCGCGACGATCTCGGCATGACGCCGGGAGACGTCCGACGACGGGATGACGACGTCGCACCCGGCGTCGCGCCCGAAGACCAGCCCGGACAGCGGCACCATGTACTCGCGGCCGTCGACCAGTGAGATCACGCGGCCGCCCGTGGCAGCCGTGGCGCGGGCAGGCGCGGGTCCGCGGAGGCGATCGAAATCCGGGAGGTTCGTACTCGGGATGAACTGCGTGCTCCCCCCCCGCTTGTCGTCGCCGAAATACAATTCCGCGCCATTGATCTCAATCTTGTCCCCATGGATGAGCGGCGTGGGCTCGGCGCCCAGCAACACCCCGTTGACACGGACCACGGCATCAGGCGTTCCCCGCCGAATCGCGACATGTGTCCCGCGCCCAACCTCTGCGATAGCCAGCACCGACGGACTCGCCCCCTGCAGCGGTCCAGGCAGGCGGAAATCCACCTCAGGTCCGGCGCCGATCCGCGTTTCGCCGGCTCTGAGTTGCACCTGTTTGTCGTTCAGCTGGAGATACGGCATGACGCCAGGTCAAGGAAAGCGGCAAAGGTACGGGCGCCCACTAGGGCTGGCAAGGAACTGCCGGCCCGATGCGCGTGCGCGCCGCACACTACACCGGGGCCGGCGCCTCGCCAACCTGCAACCGATACAGACGCTCATAGAGACCCGCACGTTCCAGCAGATCGCGATGTGTGCCACGCTCCCGGATCTCGCCGTGCTGCATTACGAGAATCTCGTCGGCATCGAGCACGGTGGTGAGGCGGTGCGCGATGGCGATCGTCGTGCGGCCCCGCATCAGCTCCGCCAGCGCGGCTTGAATCTCGGCCTCGATCTCGCTGTCCACCGCGCTGGTTGCCTCATCGAGGATGAGCAGCGCCGGATCCGCGGCGATCGCGCGCGCAAATGACAGCAACTGCCGCTCGCCGACACTGATCGACGCGCCGCGCTCTCCGAGCTGGTAGTGGTAGCCGTTCGGCAGCCGGCGGATGATCCGGTCCGCGCCCACCCGTTCCGCCGCGCGCTCCACCTCCGCATCGGAGAGAGGACTGGAGAGCCGGATGTTGGTCGCGACGTCGCCGGCAAACAGAAAAATGTCCTGTTGGACATACCCGACCCTGGACCGGAGCTCGCTGACCGGGATCTGCCGGATGTCGACCCCGTCCAGTGTGATGCGTCCCCGCTGCGGGTCGTAGAATCGCATGAGCAGGCTGACCACGGTGGTCTTCCCTGCTCCGGTATGCCCGACAATCGCGACGGTCTCGCCGGGCGAGGCTCGGAAGCTGACGCCCTTGAGCACCCACTCAGGCTCGGCGGCGGCCGGCGCCGCACCTGCCATGTGCGCGAGGTCGTACGCGAACCACACGTCCTCGAACGCGATCGTGACGCCGGCCGAGTTGGCGATGGCGCGAGCGGCGGCGGCCTGTGCGCTCCGCGCGGGTGGAGGCGCCGTCTCGGAACCCGCCGGCCCGTGGCGCACTGGCAGGGCGAGCGGCACCGCGGCCGCGCCGACTGGCTCGTCGAGCAGCTTGAAGATGCGCTCCGACGATGCCATGGCTTGCTGGAGCGTGTTGTACTTGTCGGAGAGGTCCTGCAGCGGCTGGAAGAAGCGGCGCACCCATTGGAAGAACGCCGCCACGACGCCGATCTTGAGCGTCGTCGCGTGGGCGCGGCCGACGGCTCCCACGATCAGGCTCGCCATCGCCACCGAGGTGAGGATCTCGATCGCCGGGAAGTACAGTGCGTAAACGGTGATCGACCGGGAGATGCGCATCCAGATGGCCGCGGTTCAATCCGTCGAACCGCGCCGCCTCCGTGCGCTCCCGGCCGAACAGCTGCACGATGCGCATCCCGGTGAGGCGTTCCTGAAGAAACGCGTTGATCCGTGCGAGCCGGATCCGGATGTCCCGGTACGCCTGGCGCACTTTGACGCGAAAGACGTGCGACGTGAGATAGACGAACGGAATCACGCCGAACGACGCCGACCGCGAGCCGCCAATCGACGACCAGCATCACCACCGCGATCACGAGAAGCGTGAAGAGGTCGCCGAGTCCGGAGACGACGCCGGCGGTGAACAGCTCGTTGAGCGCCTCGATGTCGGCGGTCACGCGGGTGACCAGACGTCCGACCGGATTGCGGTCGAAGAACGCGATCGGCAGGCGTTCGAGATGCGCGAACATCTGCACGCGGAGATCGCGCATCACGCGCTGGCCGAGTACCGCGGTGAGAATCGTCTCGCCGTAGGAGCAGATGAACTGCACGAACAGCGAGGCGACGAAGAGGAGGACGGCCGTCCGGATCAGTGCCCGTGTCGTGATACGGAAGGGCCACGTCGATCACCCGCTCCGTCAGGATCGGCCCGACGAGCTGCATCGCGCCTTCGAAGAACAGGCACACGATCGCGCCGGCGACCAGGGGCCAGTACGGGCGGACGTACGCGGCCAGACGGCGAATGAGCCGCCCATCGTACGCTTTGCCGAGTGCGTCCTCGTCGTGAATGCCGCCGCCGCGTGCCGGATCCGCCATGGTCGGCGAAGGCTAACCCGCGGCGCGCGGGAGGGTCAATCGCGCGTGGCGCCGAGTGCGCGGCGGCGCGGCGCGCCGCGACCACTCACCGCGCGGGAGCCGTCGTCCGCCGCGGGACCGCCAAGATCGATGCGGTAGTACCCCTCGACCGCCCATCGCACCAACCGGTCCGTGACGATCGACCGCCACCAATCGCTCACGCCCGTCAGTGAGCTGTCGTCAGCGAGCTGCTTGACCGTGATGAGCATGCGCTCGGGCGGCACGCCGTCCGCGTGCAGGTCGGCGGCGAACTGCGATACGGCCTCACGGAGATCGCGGCTCTCGTAATTCCGTGGACGCGGCGGCGACCGCGAGCGCCGCCCGGATGGCGTCGGGGGTGGCTGGCGTCACGTATATCGGAGCCCGTTGCCGGGACCGCGCTCACGTGCCGCTGCTGAGTCCGCTCGGCCGCCGGACGGGCCGGATCACACTCGCGCGCGCCACGAGTCGGGACTCCGGGAATGAGGGTGTGCGGCATGCTCAGTTGTCATCCTTAATGTGCCCAATCGGGCAGCGACCGGCATCATCGCCGCGATCTTGCGGCGGCCGCCAGTGTATCCCCACTGGGTCTGCCATGAGTCCCATCCCCTCCCCTCGCGCTGACCAAACGCACGTGCACTGGCGCTACCGAGCCGTCAACGGCGAGGGCGACGTCCTGCTCGACCTCGACATCGAAGCCACCACTGAAAGCCAGGCCCTCTTCGCCGGCATCGTACAATACGCCACGCGCGTGGCCGCAGGCACCACACCGCCCACGTTCGCGCGGGATTGGGTGATCGCCCGCCAATCGCAGGCGTGGCAGTCCCGAATGGGTAACGGCCCGTCGAGCCTCTCCGGTCAGCGCTCCAGTTTGGCGCCATCGCGCTCCGGTTAGGCGCTTCACGCTCCGGTTAGCGCTCCGGCGGCGGGTCGCCCCGCGCCAGGTCGCACTTCACATTTCACGCCACGTCGGCGGACTGCATCATCCCGTGCGTGAAGTGCGGTTTGCCGTTGGTTGCATCGGGCAAGAAGCAGATAAGGACGTACTTCCCTGCCGCGAGGTTGACGGCGACGTACACCGGCGCACCCGCGGTTGACGGTGACGCTCCGCCAACGACGTGTCCCGGCGGCGGCCCCTTCATATTCCGCATCCAGTCACCAAGTCTTTCAGGGTCTTCCCGGCGTCGAGCCGGACGAGCACCATCTCGTGTGGCTGTCCCGGTTTCGTCTCGACCCGGATCGTGTGCGGTCCAGCCGTCAGCGGATGTGACAGACCGAACTGATAATCGGAAAGGGTCACCACCACGTCCGCCGTGGGCGCGGGCGCGCCGGGTGTCGTCGCCGCCACCACCGTCAGCGGCCGGATCATGCCCTTCATGAAATGCGGACCGCTCGGCAGATCGACGAAGCAGATCATGACGTAGTTGCCCGCGACGAGGTCGACCGTCGCCGTCGATTCGTTGGGCGCGTCTACCGCGTTCGGCCCGCCGGAGAGCACCGCCCAGCCAGGGAGCGGACCCGGTTTCTGCAGGGCCGCCAGCAGATCGGCGGGCGTCTTGGCGCTGTCGAGTCGGATGAGGGTCACGTGATGGAGTGCCGGCCCGTCATTCACCATCCGGAACGTGGTCATCCCGGCCGGGACCTGGTCGGGCGCGTCGAACGCGAAGTCCCGTGCATGCACGGTGACGACCACCGGGGCGGCCGGCGCGGCAGGCGCTGACGCCACCGCCGCCGAGTCACTCCGGTTCGCCGCGTCGTGCGTTGGCTGGCAGGCTCCCAGCGCGCATATCGCGAGCGCAGTTACCGCGAGCGCAGTGACCGCGAGCGCGGCGCCGCCCATTCTGGCGAATCCAGGCATCCTGGCCTCCTTCGATCATAGGGATACGATGACGTCATCGCGGTATTGGTCGGCGCGACGTGGCACGCCGTTGACAGTCGCGGGCTCAGCACCCTCCATATGGGCCGGAGACCGATCGCGTGTCAACTCGGTGGCGCGCGCCTGCGAACGGTGCGCGCACCGTCGGCGCGGCGCCGCACCGACGAACGTCCCGGGTTGACCGGCGCACCCCGGTGGGGCATCCTCCTCGCCGCCGCTGGGGCCCGGCCAGCGGGTTGCCGATCCCCGGCACTGCTCGGTTCCGTTGAAGGAGGTTGCTTGCCGCTGTGGCTTCACTGGGTATTGCTCGGGCTCTTGGCAGGCGCGCTCGCCAAGTACCTCATGCCGGGGCGCGACCCATCGGGATGCATCGTGACGATCGTCCTGGGAATCGTCGGGGCGTTCATCGGTGGATTGATCGGCACCGCGGTGGGATGGGGCTCGGTGACGGCTGCGCGTTTCGAGCCGCGGTCGCTCGCCCTGGCCACCCTGGGTGCTATCGTCATCCTCGTCGTCGGCGCGGCTGCTCCGGCGTCTGTAGGTACGGGACCCGGACTTTCCGGTCGGCTTTTGTTCGGGGCGCCGGCGGTTAGCTTACGAGAGTGAAAGACCGCCTCATCATCCGCGGCGCGCGGCAGCACAATCTCAGGAACATTCGATCTCGAGATTCCGCGCCGGATGTTTACGGTCATCACTGGTCCCTCGGGGTCTGGCAAGTCCTCCCTGGCGTTCGACACGATCTACGCCGAGGGCCAGCGCCGGTACGTCGAATCTCTGTCGGCCTACGCGCGGCAGTTCCTGGAGCGGGTCGAAAAGCCGGACGTCGACAGCATCGAGGGTCTCTCGCCTGCGGTCGCGATCGAGCAGAAGAACCCGACGAAGACCTCGCGGTCGACCGTCGGCACGGCCACCGAGATCTACGACTACCTGCGGCTGCTCTGGGCTCGGGTCGGCCACACAATGTGTCCCGTCTGCGGGCGGGAAATGCGGCCCGATACAGTGCAGTCGGTCACCGATGCGGTGCTCGCCCTCCCCGCCGGGCGCGCGCTTCGCGGTCGCCTTCCCGCTGCGCGTATCGTCGGAGGTCACCCACGACGTCGCCGCCGATAATCTGCGTGCGCAGGGTTTCGTCCGCGTGAACGTCGACGGCGTCACCTACACCCTCGACGAGCTCGGGGCGGCCGGCGTCGACCTCGCGCACGCGCCGGGCGCGCTGGTGGTCATCGACCGGCTGGTGGCGGGCCCCGAGGTCTCTGGCCGGCTGGCCGACGCGGTCGCGACGGCGTTTCGCGAAGGAGACCGCGACTGCGTGATCCTGCTGGCCGAGCCGGTACGCCCGGCCGCCGGATCGCCTGGCGATGGCGGGCGCCGGTGACGCGCCTCCGGTTCACGGAGCGCTTCGAATGCCCGTACGATGGCACGGTCGCGCCCGCTCCGAGCCCGCAGCTCTTCTCGTTCAACAACCCGCGGGGCGCGTGCCCCACGTGCAACGGCTTCGGCGCGACCCTCGAGTACACCGAGGAGATGATCGTCCCCTACCCTGAGCGCTCGCTCAAGGACGGCGCGATCGACCCGTGGACCAAACCGCGCTACGACAAGCAGCGGCGGACGCTCGCGGACTTCGCGCGCCGGGAGGGCATCCCGGCCGACGTACCGTGGGAATCCCTGACGAGCCGCGCAGCGCGACAGACTGCTGCGGGCGACGACGACCGCGCGGAACGGTGGCTACACGGGCATTCTCCCGTTCCTCAAGCGCCTCGAAGCCAAACGCTACAAGCAGTACATCCGCGTCTTCCTGCGGCAGTACCAGTCGGCGCAGACGTGTCCGGCGTGTCACGGTGCGAAGCTGCGCCCCGAAGCGCTGCAGGTGCGCGTGGCGGGACGCACGATCGCCGAGGTGTCGGATCTTCCGGTGGACCGCCTCCGGACATGGCTCGACACGCTGACGCTGTCGCCCTTCGAGCAACAGGTCGCGGTAGCACGTCGTCGCCGAGGCGCGCGGGCGCGTGCGATTCCTGTGCGACGTGGGACTCACCTACCTGTCGCTCAATCGGGGTGCGCGGACGCTGTCCGGCGGTGAAGCGCAGCGCATCACACTCGCGAACTCCCTCGGCTCGCATCTGGTCGACACGCTGTACGTGCTCGACGAGCCGTCGATCGGGCTTCACTCCCGCGACATGGACCGCCTGCTGCGCCTCCTCATGCGTTTGCGCGATGCCGGGAACACGGTGCTGGTGGTCGAGCACGATCCGGAGGCCATTCGGCGGGCCGATTTCATGGTCGAGCTGGGGCCTGGCAGCGGAACGAATGGCGGCAAGTCGTCTTTGCCGGACCGGTCTCGCGGGCCGCCGAGAGTCCGTTGACCGGACAGTATCTGACGGGCGCACGGCAAATCCCGCTGCCTGCTGAGCGCCGCCGCGTCGGACCGCGATGGCTGACGCTCACGGGCGCCCGCGAGCACAACCTCCGCGATGCCGATATCCGCATCCCGATCGGCGCGTTCACGGCCGTGACCGGTGTGTCGGGCTCCGGGAAGAGCACGCTCGTCCATGACGTGCTGTACCGCGCGCTCGAGACGCGGCTGCGCGGTGAGCACACCGCCAAGCGCCACCTGGGCGAGCGAGTCGGCAGCTATGAGACGTTGACGGGCGTGGACGCGATCGATGATGTCGTGCTGATCGATCAGACGCCGATCGGCCGGTCGCCGCGCTCCAATCCCGTCACGTACATCAAGGCGTTCGACGAAATCAGGCGGATCTTCGCGGCGACGCCGCTGGCGCGCGAGCGGAAATATTCGAATGGCACGTTCAGCTTCAACGTCCCCGGCGGGCGGTGCGAGGCGTGCGAGGGTGCGGGCTCGCTGGAAGTCGAGATGGTGTTCATGGCCGACGTGTTCGTGCCGTGCGAGATCTGTGGCGGCACCCGGTACAAGGCGGATGTCCTGGACGTCACGGTGCATGGCAAGAACATCGCGCAGATCCTCGACCTGACGGTGGATCAGGCCGTTCGCTACTTCCCCGCCGAGGAGCGCCTCGCCGCGGCGCTGTGGCAACTGCAGCGCGTGGGGCTCGGCTATTTGCGACTCGGCCAGCCCGCGACGACGCTCTCCGGCGGAGAGGCACAGCGCATCAAGATCGCGCGCGAGCTGGCGCTGGCGGGCCGCGCCGCCGGGAAGAAGCTCTACGTGATGGATGAACCGACGACCGGCCTGCACCTCGACGACATCCGGAAGCTGGCCGAGGTGTTCGACCGATTGGTGGAACAGGGACACACGCTGTTGGTCATCGAGCACAATCTCGATGTCATCAAGCTCGCCGACTGGGTGATCGACCTCGGACCCGAGGCTGGTGACGAGGGTGGCCGGGTCATCGCGATGGGACGCCCGGAGGATGTGGCGCGCATCGAAGCATCGGCCACCGGGCGATGGCTGCGGACGGTCCTGCGGCCGGCCGCAGCGAGTGCGGGATCCGGTGCCGCCGGGGCGGCGCCCCTGCGGGCCGTCGCGTGGCGAGCGCGTTCGCCGCGTCGGGGCGCGCCAGCCGCGGTGCCCGCAGCTAGCGGGCGGCAGTGGTTCGCTTGCTTGACCGGTTCGCGGGCCGATCCTAACTTTCCAGATTCTTCCCGAGTAGCTCAGTTGGTAGAGCAGGCGGCTGTTAACCGCCGGGTCGGGGGTTCGAGTCCCTCCTCGGGAGCTGGATCCACGTGACAATTCGTTCAGCCCTTTTCTTGAGCGCTCGATGACCGCGCGCCGCGTTCGCGGCACACCCCGAGGCGCCGCGAAGCCGCTCGTCGGCGTCGTCATGGGAAGCCAGAGCGACTACCAGCACGTGAACGGCGCGTGCGACATGCTTCGCACGTTCGGCGTGCCCTTCGAATCACGGGTCGTCTCCGCGCACCGGACACCCGATTGGCTGTTCGAGTATGCAGAGACCGCCGCGGAGCGCGGACTGCAGGTGATCATCGCCGGAGCCGGCGGGGCGGCGCACCTCCCGGGTATGCTGGCGGCCAAGACGCTGATTCCCGTCCTCGGCGTCCCGGTGCCCGCGACGTCGCTCAATGGTCTCGACTCGCTCCTCTCGATCGTGCAGATGCCCAAGGGCGTACCGGTGGGGACGCTGGCGATCGGCGCGGCCGGGGCGGCCAACGCGGCGATTCTGGCGGCCGAGATTCTCGCGCTCCATGATCCGGCACTCGGTGAGCGGCTCCGCGCGTGGCGCGCCGCCCGGCGTGATGAGGTGCGCGCGCAAATCCTGCCACCGCCCGGCGGCAAGTGAGTCGCTGGCGTACGATGGTGCGCGCGGGCGCGCGCGCGTGAGCCACGCGTCGATCCTGCCCGGCGCCACGATCGGTTTCCTCGGCGGAGGACAGCTCGGCCGAATGACCGCACTCGCCGCGCGCGAAATGGGCTACGACGTGCGCGTGCTCGACCCCGAGGCCAACTGCCCGGCCTCACCCATCGCGACGGAGACCATCGTCGCCGGCTGGGATGATGTCGAGGCCGCGACCCGTCTCGCACAGGTCGAGTGACGTGGTGACGATCGAGATCGAGCGTGTCGGCATCGCCTGTCTCGAAGCCACGGCGCGGTACGTCCCGACCCATCCTGGGGCGGCGGCGCTGGCGGTCGTGCAGCACCGTGCGCGTCAGAAGGACTGGCTCGTCTCGCAGGGGTTTCCGGTTGGCGAATACCGGGAGGCCGGCTCCGCCGCCGAGTGCGGAGCGGCGGTGACAGCCTGGGGGCCGTGCTACATCAAGGCGTCGACGGGTGGCTATGATGGGCGCGGCCAGATCCGGGTCTCGCAGGCGAGTGAGTGCGAGGATGCCTGGCGTGCGCTCCGCGCCAGCCGATGCGTGGTCGAACGTGCACTGGACCTCGACGTGGAGATCTCCGTGATGGTCGCGCGGCGTCCAACGGGGGACCAAGCCGTGTTTCCGGTCGCCCTCAATCATCACGAAGCCGGACAGCTTGCGTGGTCGGTCATCCCGGCTCCGATCGACCCGGCGATCTCCGCGCGTGCAACCGAGATCGGCGTCGGTGTGGCTGCAGCCCTGGGGGTGGTCGGCCTGCTCGCCATCGAAATGTTCGTGCTGCGTGACGGCCGTCTGCTCGTCAACGAGCTCGCGCCGCGCCCCCACAACAGCTTTCACCACACCGTCGAAGCGTGCGTCACGAGCCAGTTCGAGCAGCTCGTGCGGGCGGTGTGCAATCTGCCGCTGGGAGCAACGGAGATCGTGCGCCCCGCGGCGATCGCGAACGTGCTGGGCGATGCGTGGTCCGGCGGGCGTGCTCCCGATTTTGCCGCCGCACTCGGCGTGCCGGGGATGCGGATGCATCTCTACGGGAAACACGATCCCCGGCCCGCCCGCAAGATGGGGCATCTCGCCGCCGTTGCGGACACTCCCGAGCACGCGCGCGCGGCCGTACTGGACGCGCTCCACCGTCTACGGCGGCGAGCTTAGCCAGCCGCCGCCTGCGGCAGCGCGCCGAATCGCCGGTCGCGCCGCCGGAAGTCCGCGATCGCGCGCCCAAGATCCGCCGCGTCGAAGTCAGGCCACATGCGGGGCGTGAAATAGAGCTCGGCGTAGGCGCTCTCCCAGAGCAGGAAATCACTCAGCCGCTGCTCACCGCCCGTGCGGATCAGCAAGTCGACTTCGGGAGCGGCCGGTGACATGTCGGCAGCAGCGAGCAGCAGCGCGAACTCCTCGCGGGTCGGCGGCTGGGGCTGCGGTCCATTTGGCAGCCGCGCGCAACATGGAGTCCCGGGCGGAATAGTCGACCGCGACCCGGAGCCACAGACGCCGGCCGGTTACCGTCGCGTCCTCGGCCGATTCGATGGCGCGGACGAGCGAATTGGGCAGCCGGTCGCGGCGGCCGACGATGGACAGGCGCACGTCGTTGCGGACGCAGCGATCCACCTCGATCGCGAGGCTGCGGCGCAGCAGCGTCATGAGCGCCGAGACCTCGGTGCGCGGGCGGTTCCAGTTGTCCGCCGAGAACGCGTACACGGTCAGCGTCGTGATGCCGTGCAGCGGGGCCGCCTCCGCGATGCGGCGCAGCGCCGTGACGCCGGCGGCGTGACCTGTGGCGCGCGGCCGCCCGCGGGCGGCGGCCCATCGGCCATTGCCATCCATGATGACCGCGACGTGCAGTCCGGGGCCAGCGGGTGGCGCAGAGGGTGAAGTACTTTGCAGCATGAAGTTTTCCTGAAAAAAAAAGGAGCCGCGCCTATCGGTCGCGCGTCACCTGAATGAGTGCTTCCATGTGGTCGAGGTAACGCTCGAGAGCCCGCCGGCCGGCTGCCGTCAGGCGGTATTCGGTCCGCGGCACCCGCCCCGCGAAGCTCTTGGCACAGGCGATATACCCCGCCTCCTCCAACTTGCGGGCATGGACGCTCAGATTGCCGTCGGTCGCGTGCATCAACTGCTTCAGCTCGTTGAAGCTGAGGGTGGTATTCACCGCCAGCGCGCTCACGATGCCGAGCCGGAGCCGCTCATGAATGAGGCGATCGAGCGCTGCCGACACGCCCGCGGCCCGGCCACCTGTCCGGCGAGCCGACCGTTCGTCGTCCGCGCCGCGCCCCCGTTCCTTCGGAACCGCTGACCCTTTAGCCACCGTACCTCCACGCGATTGCCGCACCGAATACCAGATGGAGTCCGCCGAATCCCGCCGCCAACTCGCGTCCGCCCCATGTCCCGGGCGCGAGCACCGCGACGGCGCCGAGCGCCACGAAGCACAGGCCCATGACCGGGACGATTGGGACCGAGTACGTCCCACCACAGATCACGGCCGTTCCATACAGCAGGAGCCACATCCCCGGCAGGATCGGATCGAGCCCCGCACGGAACAGTGCGACCGTCAGGAGCGCGCCCACCAGCATCGGAGGAGAAAATCCCAGCACGAGCTTGCGCCCTGGTCCCGACAGCAGCGGCGTCCCGGTGTCTCTCGCCTTGCGCACGATCGCCCACAGCGACACCGCGGCACTGAGTCCCGCCGCGACGAGCCATGTCGCGAGCCATGCCTGGCGCGTCGGTTGCCGAGCGGCCACCCATGCCGCGATCGTCGCGAGCACTCCGATGACGATCATCCCCTGGCCGGAGATCGCCGTGAACGCGCCGGCTCGCTCCATCGTCTCGCGGATGAACTGCAGATTGTCCAGCGCCCGATCATGAAGCGCCGGAGGTTCTCCGTCAGACGCGCGCGAGGATATGCCGGGAAACGACACCCTGTCAATCTAGTGTCGGGGCGCCGCGCCGCGGCCCCTGACCTTCGGCCGAATCCGGGCGCATATTGCGTCGTGCCGTCAGGTGACGTGGTTCCTCTGATCGGTCACGCGGCGCTGCGCGCACGACTCGCGGCGGCCGCGGGACGGGGCTCTCTCCCCGCCAGTGTCCTGTTGCACGGGCCCCGGGGGATCGGGAAACAGCGCCTCGCGCTCTGGCTGGCCCAGGCGCTCCTGTGCACCGATCCGGCAACGAGCGATGAGACCGGCGAGCTGGTGGCCTGCGGCGTGTGCCGGTCGTGCCGGTACGCGGCCGGTCTGACCCACCCCGATCTCCGATGGGTATTCCCCAGACCGCGACCGAAGGACCAGGACATTGGCGCCGCCGAGGTGGCGCGCGAGTACGCCGATGCGATTGCGGAGCGGGTGCGTGACGGGATGCTGTATGGGCCCCCGGATGGAACCGAAGCAATCTACGTCTCGACCGTCCGGGCATTGGCCCATGATGCGGCGCTGACGCCGGCCATCAGCGCGCGAAAGGTGCTGGTGATCGGCGACGCCGATCGCATGGTCGCGCAGGAGGGCGCCGACGCGGCGGCGAACGCGCTGCTCAAGTTGCTCGAGGAGCCGCCCGGCCGACACGACGATCATCCTGACATCGAGTGAGCCCGGCGCGCTGCTGCCCACCGTCCGATCCCGTGTCGCCGCCATTCGCGTCGCGCCGCTCGATGCCGCCGATATCGCGGAGTGGCTTCGCCATCCCCACGTGCGCGCGACGCTCGACGCCGCAGGACCGGCGGCCAGCGACGCGGATCGTGCCCGGCGCTCGCGCGGGGCGCCGGGCACGTTGCTGGGCGAGGCGCCGACCGCGGCCACCGATCGTGCCGCGGCGCTCATCGACGCCGCCCAATCGGCGCGCGCGTCGGCCCGGTACCGCGTCGCACTGCAGCAAGGTGCGGCTGGCGCGCGGGGCGCCTTCTCCGATGTCCTCGACGCGCTCACCGAGCCAGATGACGGCGAGGGCTCGCGCGGCCGTCGAGCAGATGGATGACCGGGCGGCCCAGGCGGCGTGCGTCGCTGTGGCAGCGGTGGCCGAGGCGCAGACGCGCGCCGACGGCAACGTCAATCCGCAGCTCGTAGCGGCGGGGTTACTGCGGACACTTCGCATGCCGGTTCCCCGGCGCGGATGACGACGTCCCGGAGTGCGCGCCGAGGCCCAGTCTCCGGGATGGGGCGCCAGGAAAGCTCCAAACGCGCCGATCGCCGGCTCTCTCATGTGGACCCTAAAGGGACGGCACGGATGGTGGACGTGAGCGGCAAGGACGACACCCAACGTCTCGCCCGCGCGACAGGTACGATCCGCATGGAGCCGGCGACGCTCCGGGCGATCACGGAAAACACTGTCAAAAAAGGCGACGTCATTGCGGTCGCCCGCGTGGCAGGCATTCTGGCAGGAAAGCAGACGGCGGCGCTTATTCCTCTATGTCACCCGGTGCCCCTGACCGACCTGCAAGTGACGGTGCAGTCGGACTCTACCATTCCGGGCCTGCGCGTCGAGGCGGTCGCCCGGACTGTCGGAAAGACAGGGGTCGAGATGGAGGCTTTGACCGCCGTGGCAGTGACGCTTATCACCGTTTACGACATGGCCAAGGCACTAGATAAGGGTATGGTCATTTCGGACATTTGCCTTGAGGAGAAGCAGGGCGGCCGGAGCGGTCATTGGGTTCGGAAATGAGGGGGTCAGCCCTGGCACAGCGGTTGCCTCCGTTACCGGCAGTACCGGATCCAACGGTCCGTGGGCACCACCCGGGCGAGGATAGCCCGTCTGACGCTACGAACCTTCCAGTGGGAACGAGGGACCATCATATGTTGCACAGCGCGTACGAACGACGTGGGCAGCACGACCGTCACCGCGCCCGCGTGAGGCATATGGCAGCAGCAGTCGGCGTCGCCGCCGTCGTGGCGGTGCTGGTCGCGGCTCGCAACACTCCGGAGGCCCATGCGGCCGGCCGGGCCATGTCGGACGCATCCCCGGCCTCGATCTTCGGGTTCGGGTCCCAGCATATCAAGGACGAGTTGGATGCCACCAGGGGCCAGCTCGATCTCGCGAATGCGCAACTCGAGCGGCTCAACGCCGTGGTCCGCTTTTCAGGGCAATACCACATTGGCGCCGATCTCGCGGCGTCGGTCTACGACATTGCGGTTGCCGAGGGCATCGAACCGGAGCTCGGGTTTCGTCTGGTCAAGGCCGAGAGTGATTTCAACGAGCACGCGACCAGCTCGGCGGGCGCCCTCGGGCTCACGCAGATGATGCCGGCGACGGCGCAGTTTTTCGTACCGGGCGTCAGCCACGATGCGCTGTACCAGCGGGAGACGAATCTTCGCGTCGGGTTCCGGTATCTGCGCACGCTGGTGCGCGAGAACCACGGCGACCTCAATCTCGCGTTGCTGGTCTACAACCGCGGTGAAGGCGCCGTCGATATGTCGGTCGCCCAGGGGCGCGATCCATCGAACGGCTACGAGCGTGAAGTGACCAAGGGGTACAAGGGCACGGGCGTGATCAACTAGCAGCATCACGGGTGAGCAAGTGCACGAGGGCCGGCTTCGCACAACGAAGCCGGCCCTCGGTGCATCTGGCGGGTGACGCGCTAGTCCTGGTGCGTGGGCTTGTGCTTCCGGACGGGCGCCGCCGAGCCGGACACCACCAGTGCCTGTCCCGGCAGAATGATGCTCTTCCGGAGCCCGTTCAACCGCATGAGCGTCGCGACCGTGGTGTGATAGTGCAGCGCGATGCGTCCCAGGGATTCGCCGCTCTTCACGATGTGAATGCCCCGGCCGCTGCCATAGCGCTCAATCGCCGGATCCGGCACGTCGAGCGCCGCCGAGATGACGGCTGCGGAGGGCACGGACACCACGTCGCCGGCCGGCAGGCGACCGCTCTTGAGCGGATGCGCGTTCGGGTTGTACCACTTGAGGTGCCGGACGCTGACGCCCGATCGTCCGGCGATCGATGCGAAGCCGTCGCCTTTGCGGATGGTGACGCGCGTGAACGCCGTGCGATCCCGCTCGGCCAGCGCCGCGAAGCCACTGTCGAACGCCACCGCGGTGCCCACCGGGATGCGGACAGTCAGCGAATCTTTTGGCGGCGTGACACCGCGCAGGATGAACGGGTTGAGGTCCAAGATCGCCGCCAATGGGGCCCCGGCCGCCTTGGCGATCGCGGCCAGCGGTGTCGCGGGTCCGACACGCACGCTGTCGTACGCGTAGATCTCCATCGGCTGGATATGCAGCCCGTACCGAGCGGGCTCCTTGGCGACCAGCGCCGCCGCGATCAACTGCGGGACGTAGTCCTTGGTCTCACCGCGCAGGTACTTCTTGTCCGCGAGCGCGAAGAACAGATCGTCGCCCGTCGTACCCTCGAAGTCCCCGGCGTACCGCGCGAGGCCGCGCGAGATGCGCCCCGGTCCGCCGTCGTAAGCCGCGGCAGCGAGGTAGATCGACCCGAACTGATCCTTGAGATAGCGCAGAAACCGGATCGCGGCATCGGTCGAACGCACCGGATCGCGCCGCTCATCCACCCACCAATCGACACGAAGGCCAGCCCCCCGCGCGGTCGACGTCATGAGCTGCCACATCCCCACCGCGGCCGCCGTCGAATACGCGTTCGGCGAATAGCCGCTTTCGATGATCGGGAGATACGCCATGTCCTCGGGCAGTCCCGCCTGGCGGAGCTTGCCCCGGATCAGTGGCTCGTAGCGAGTGCCTCGCTGGACCCACTGGGTGAAGATGTCGCGGGCGCCGCCACTGAAGAGCGACACGAAGTGCGAGACGCGGGCCTGCGTCGCGTACGACCGCACGTCGATATCCCACGTCGGGCCGGCGACGGAATCGCCCGCAGCCACGCTGCTGTCTCCCGGTCCACCGCGAGTACGGGGCGCCAGCGAATCGCCGAACACGCGCACCGCCTGCTGGGTCACTTCGGCGTGTGTCACCGTGGTATCGGACGTTGGGTCCGCCGCCGCGCCGGTGTCGGGAGCGGCCGCCGCCGAAGCGACCGCGCTGGCGGGTGCCGCCACAGGCGCCGCGGCCGTTGCCGGCGCGTGATGATGACACCCGGAGAGCAGCGCGGTGACGCACAGCATCACCGCCAGCGTCGCCACGGGCTTCACAAACGGATTCAGAACCGGTCTCACGACCGGCTTCACGACTGGAGCAGCAACTCGATCCATTCGCCGGGGTACCCCGCGTACTGTCGGGTGGATCCTCAACACCGCCAATCGCCCGGCCGAATCACCGGGACGCTCACCGTGTGGCGATGAAATTGCCCAGTAGGCGGTTCGTCGCGTTCAAGACCGAGATGACCGCGGCCCGTACTGGATCGCGCTCGGCAAGATAGCTCCCCAGGAGGCGCTGCGGGCCCTCGCCCCTTCGGAGTCCCAGGGCCACGATGACGATGTTCGCGTCGAACGCCCGCAGTGCTTTGACCCCCGCAAGCTCGAATTCGATTGCACCGCCGGAGAAACTTTCCAGTGCGCGCAACGCGGCTTCAGCGGCGATCCGTAAATCACCCATGGGGCTCGACTGCCCGCTTGCCTTCCCAACGACGGTGACGCCGTCCAGCCACTCGAGCTCGACCTCGGCGGTACACAATCCGGAAGGCGTTCGCACAAATCGGAAATTCGTGAACCGCAGCCGCTCGCGCTTGAGCTGCATCGGCGAGACGCCCGATGGCGCAAGAGGATCGTTGGGCGACGGCGTGAGGGAGGCCATGAGCTTCAAAGCGGGGAGTGCCCTAGCGAGGTGCCGGTCGGGGTGATCATGGGGTACGGAGCAACACGACCGACCCGCGGCCGACGCAACGCCTCTGGGCCATTCGCCGGGGCCCCTGAGTCCGCGCCCGGCCCGCGAAAACACCGCGCTTTCCTGCCCCGCAGCCCAGACGGCACGCCTCGAGGGCCGTGCCGTGCACCGGACGGGCCTCGGCCCGACCCTACAGTTGCTCAGGTGAGGCTCAGGACCACCAGGTCAGTGACGATCGCGATGACCTGGCCAGCCAGCACGTCCCCGGGGTAGTGCACCCCGAGGCAGACCCGCGAGTACCCGACTCCGGCGGCCACCGCCATGAGGGGCAACGCATAGGCTGGAAATGCGACCGCGTAGACGACGGCGATCGCCATCGCCGCCGTGGCGTGCCCCGATGGAAACGAGAACTCATCCGGCACGGCGACCAGGGACTGGTCGCGGTCCGCGGGACGGGCGCGCAGCACGTTGCGCTTGAGCAACTGCACGATCGCGTGCGAGACCGCGATGCACACCACGCCGTGCACCGCCACGGTCCGCAGCGGACCGCCGGCGATCAGCGGAATCACCGACAGCACCGTCACACTGCGAAGGCCGCCGAGGTGGGTGCACGCCACCCACAGGCGTCTGGCGACCGCCGACCGTTCGATGGTCCAGCGGGCGTACAACGCGCGATCGTGAGCGTCGAGGCGCTCGAGAATCGATGCCGCCATGTGACTATGAATACCCGCAAGGCGACACGGTGTCGCAGCGGGCGGGCAACGATTCTGTAACCACAGCCCAGGCCGCCTTGCGAATGGCCCAGGTGCCCGCCCGGTCTGTCGCGCCGCGCAACCCCCGCCTACGCGGCAACGACGACGCGCGACTCGGCGGACGCAAACGCATCGGATAGCACGCGCCCCTCGTAGGACGGCGGACACTCGACGCCCAGCGCCCAGAGCACGGTCGGCGGGACATCGAGCAGGCTGACGGGCCCCGCGAGCGCACCGGGCTCCACGCCGGCGCCCGCCAGAATGATCGGAATCGTCTGGTCGGCCGGGTGCGTGCTGTCATGATCATTCGTGACGACGCCGCCACCGCCATGGTCGGCGAGCGCGAGGAGCAGCGTGTTGTCTCCGCCGCCGTGCGCCAGCGTTCCGGCGAGATCGCCAAGCGCCTGATCCATCGCCCGCGCGCCTGCCTCGTACTGGCGGGACATCCATCCGTGCTCGTGGCCCGCCCGATCCGCGTCGGGCCAGTGGAGCACGATCAAGCCGCGCTCCTGCTCCATGAGTGTGGGCCGCGCACTCGCGACGATGGCGCGCGCCGTATCACCGGCGCACACCGCGCGGGCAAGCCCGATATGGCGGGCGATCTGGCGGGCGAGGCCGGCATACAGCACCGGGAGCGATGCGATGAAGGCCGACGACGGCAAACCCGCCGCGGACAGTACGCGTGGGAGCGGATCCACCGGGCCCCGGCGGCGCGGAACGTGAAAGCGGTCGCTCACGACACCGTGGCGCGCCGGCGCCAGACCGGTGAAAAGCGACGCCATGGCCGCCGCGGTCACGCTCGGCGTCACGGTCCGCGCCGTGAAGGTCGCAGCGCCTCTGCAGGCGAGCTCCGAGACGTGATCCAGGCGAAAGGCATCCACGGCATTGGGACGCAGGCCATCGAGCACCACCAACACGACACGGTCGATCGCGGCCGAACCATTCATGGCGACTCCGGGTGATGGGCGAACACTGTCGCGTCGCGCTACACGTCATCACCGGGCCCGTGCAGCCGTCGCGTGCACTTGCACAATAGACGCCGCTCAACGCCACGGAGAGCACGCCGTTGTGTGACGCGGAGGTAACGCTTGCCGCACGGTTCGGCGACGACACCCGGGCGCGCACCGCGCCCATGCACATTTCGGCCACGACCGAATGCGCATTCTGTTTTGCACCGACACCTATCCGCCGCAAGTCAACGGGGTCTCCGTGGTCACCGCGATCTCGGTGGCCGGTCTTCAGAGTCGCGGATGGGAATGCGCCGTCGTCGCCCCTCGCTATCCCGCCAACGGCGCCAGCGTGTTCACCGAGGCGGGCACCGGTGGTGAGGCCATCCTGGAATCCATTCCCAGCGTGGCGATGCCCCGGTACCCCGACATCCGGCTCGCCGCGCCGTACTACGCGGCGGTCGCGCGGGTCGTCCGGCACTTTCAACCCCATCTCATCCACAGCGAGACGGAGTTCATGCTTGGGCGCCTCGGACAGATGGCGGGCACCCGCGCCGGTGTGCCACTCGTCTCCTCCTACCACACGGACTTCGCGCGCTACGCGGCGGCGTACGGCGTGCCGTGGATGCGAGACCCGATCGCGCGGTACATCGCGCGATTTCACCGGCGCAGCCGGCGCACGTACACGCCGTCGCATCCGGCCCGCGCGGACCTCCTCCGCACCGGTGCAGGCGATGTCGAGGTCTGGGGGCGGGGCGTCGACATCACGGCGTACCATCCGCGCCATCGCTCGGCGGCGTGGCGGGAACAGCACGGCATCGGAGAGCGCTTCACCTTCGTGCACGTGGGCGCTGCGCGGCCGAGAAGCGTGTCGAGCACATTGTGCAGGCGTATGCCGTCGCCCAACGCATGCTCCCACCGGATTCCACGCGACTCATCATCGCCGGTGCTGGTCCGCAGGAACCGGCACTGCGGGGCGCGGCGCCGTCTGGGACCATCTTCCTCGGCTACCTCGACCGGCGGACCGAGCTGCCCATGCTCTATGCGAGCAGCGATGCGTTCGCCTTCGCATTGCTGACCGAGACGCTCGGACTAGTCGTACTCGAGGCCATGGCGAGTGGCCTTCCCGTCGTCGCGGTCCCGGCTGGAGGAGTGGGGGATCACCTCCGCGACGGCATCAACGGATTCGCGGTCCCGGCCGAGGATGTCTCCGCCATGGCGGCCGCGATGGTGACCATCGCCACCGACCGCGCTCAGACCTGCCGGCTCGCCCGGGGCGCGCGCGCGACGGCCGAGGCGCTCAGCTGGGACCGGGAGCTCGACCGCCTGGACGCGAGCTATCGCGAGGTCATCGCCGGATCAGAGCCACGTCGCCACGAGGGCAATGGCGGCGACGCCCATCAATAGGGCGGCGAATCCGCCGAAGAGGTTGAGTGTCCGCCCGTTCCGGTATTCACCCATGACCGCGCGGTTGTTGCACACGAGGAGGACGATGACGATAAGCGGCGGCGCGAGCAGGCCGTTGATCACCGCCGACCAGAAGAGCATCCGGATGGGATTGAGATGCGTGAAATCGAGGAGCACCCCGAGCACGGTGGCGACACCGATGAGCGCATAGAAATGCGGGGCGGCTCGTACATGAAGGTCCATGCCGCGCGCCCACCCTCGAGCTTCGGCGATGGCGTAGGCGCCTGATCCTGCAAGCACGGGGACACCGAGCATTCCGGTCCCGACGATTCCCGCGGCGAACAGCACCGATGCCAACGCGCCGGAGATCGGCCGCAGCGCCTGCGCCGCTTCCTGTGCCGTCTGCACATTGGTGAGCCCGGCTTGGTGCAGCGTGGCACCCGCCGTGAGGATGATGAAGTACATGATGCCGTTGGAGAGCGTCATCCCGGCGATCACATTCCGACCGGACGCTCCGGAGCTCACGGGAGATCGACCGCCGCGGCCGGTTCCCGGCCTGGGCCGTCAGATGCTCGTCTTCCTCCGCGTTCTGCGCCGCCTGCCAGAAGAAGAGATACGGAGAGATCGTCGTTCCGAGCAGCGCCACGAGGGTGAGCAAGACGCCTTTCTTGGTCAGCGACGTCGGCACGAACGTCCCGTGCAGGATTTCCACGAAATGCGGGTGCGCCAGGAAGGCCGCGACGACGTAGGCGAACAGCGACCACGTCAGCCACTTGAGCAGCCGCGTCATCACGCGATATGACGCGAAGACCAGCAACACCAGCACCAGCGCGGCGAAGACCGGGACGAAGACCTGCGACGGAATCCCCGTCAACAGCGCGGCGGCCGCGCCCATCCCGCCCAGGTCGGCGGCGATGTTCACAGTGTTCGCGATAAGGAGCAGTGCGCACGCAAACCAGAGGACGCGCGCTGAGTAGTGTTCCCGGAGCACACTTGCCAGTCCCGCGCGCGCCACGGTGCCGATCCGCGCGCACATGAGCTGGACGGCGATCATCAGCGGCCACGTGAGGAGCGCGGTCCAGAGCAGCCCATAGCCGTACGCGGCACCGGCCTGGGAATACGTCGAGATGCCGGATGGGTCGTCGTCCGCCGCGCCGGTGATGAGGCCCGGCCCGAATGTCTTGCCGATGCTCCGGACGCGGTCCACCAGGGTGAGCGAATGCCGTGACCTGAGCGGCGCCGGTCCCGGGGCGGCCCCGGAGCTACCGCGATGCGCTGCTGCGTCCCGGTGGTCGGGTGGCGTGGTAAGCGGCTCGGTCACGGACGGGAGAATCGCCTCGAAGCGAGGCCGGCGCCAGCATCACTTCGTGATACTGCCCGGGATGGGACCATCCGGCGCCGCTGGCACCGAGATCATCGTCTGGTCGTCGCTGTGTTGCACGCGCCCGCCAAGCGCGGTGATCAGACGGTCGGCCAGGGCGATGTCGGTCATTCGTCCGGGAAGGGTGCCGTGACTGATCACGAGCCGCACCATTGGCGCCGGACCGCCGGGGGCTTTCGCGGTTGCCGAGGCCTTTGTCCCAGGCGCTGCGCGCGCCGCCGGATCAGCCGCGCCCGCCGTGATCCGGACCGCGCCACCCGATGGGGTGCGCCGCACGGCATTGATCGCCAGCAGCGACAGGGCCTGGCCGAGGCGGGCCCGATCGCCCATCACGGCAGGCACCCAGGGGGACAGATCCGCGCTCACGGTGACCGACCCGTGTGCCCCCTCGGCGGACAGGCCAGGCAGCAATGCTGTGACGAGATCGGTGAGCCGCACGCGTTCCGTCCGAAGGCGCAGCGTACCTCGATCGACATTGGCGACCTGCCGGAGGCGCTCCAGCGATGCCTGGGCATCGTCGGCTGCGGTCCGGGCGGCCGCCAGCATCTCTTCCTGGTTGTCATTGAGGTCGCCGAACCGATTCTCCAGCAGGATGTGCAGCGGCATCCGGATCTCATCCAGCTGGCGCGCGGCCGCCATCGCGGCGTCCGCGACCAGCGCACCATATTCCTGCACCGCGGCATTGGCCCGCTGTTGGGCGCCCGCCTGCTGGGCCTCCGCCCCGGCCACCGCGTGGCGCAGCCGGTCCACCTCATGTTCGATCGCGTCCAGCTCATCGTCGCGCGCCGCCTGGGCACGGCGCGGCAAGGCGGGCGACCCGCGCCGCGACATAGCGGGTATTTCGCCACGCGACGATGAGCGATCCAACCGACGCGATCACGCCGACGATGACGAGAACGTGCGGCGCCTGGCGGTCGAATTGCCCCCAATACGCCAACGCCGCGACGGCAAAGACACCGATGATCGCTGGCACGACCGCGAGGTACAGCCGCTGGCTGACATTCACGGTGTCGTCCCAGCCGCGGCCGCGCGGCCCATCTCCGCGCGTGTGGGCAGCCCGACGACCAGCACGTCGAGCCCTTCGCTGTTGTGTGTCAGGCGCTCGACGACCGACCCGTACCGCCACCGGTGCCATCGGGACCGGCGGCTCTGGCCGGCGATGAGCAGCGTCACGCCGCGCTCCCGGGCGAAGCGCCGCAGCTCGGCGGCAATGTCGGTACCGACAAGCTTGACGACTTCGGCGCCCATCGCCTGCGCGAGCTGGATGTTGTCCACCAGTTTGCGCTGGACCGTGGCATTCGATCCGCTCGGCACTCTCCTCCGGCGTCTGGACGTAGACGCAATACCAGTCCGAGTTGAGACGCCCCGCGATTCGGCTCGCCTTGCGCAGCAGAATCGCGGTGTAGGGGGGTTGCTCGCGAGGGCGACGCCGATGCGGTCGACCGTCTTGGGCGCGGCGACCGGTCCGGCGCTCGCGGCGGACGATCTCCTCGCGCGTCCGGTCTACCGAGCTCGCCACCTCGCGCAGCGCGAGCTCGCGGAGCGTCGTGAGGTTCTCCTCGGTGAAAAAGTTCGCCAGCGCCGCCTGCACTTTCTCGGGGCGGTAGATCTTGCCTTCCGTCAGCCGCTGGCGCAGGTCTTCGGCGGAGATGTCGATGTTCACGACCTGGTCGGCGACGCGCCAGCACCCAGTCCGGCACCGTCTCGCGCACGGTGATGCCGAGCGTCGTCGCCGACGACGTCGTTGAGCGATTCCAGGTGCTGGATGTTGACCGCCGAGATGACGTTGATGCCCTCGTCGATGCAGCTGCATCACGTCCTCCCATCGCTTCCGGTGTGACACGCCCGGCACGTTGGTGTGCGCCAGCTCATCGACGACGACGACTTCCGGACGCCGCGCGATCACGGCATCGACATCCATCTCCTCCAGCGAGACGCCGCGGTATTCGAGGCGTGCGCCGCGGAATGACCTCGAGGTCGCCGATCTGGGCCTCGGTCTCGGTCCGGCCGTGCGCCTCCACGAATCCGACGACGATGTCGACGCCCCGGCGCCGCAGATCGTGCGCCTCGGTCAGCATCCGGTACGTCTTCCCTACCCCGGCGAACGATCCGATATACAGCTTGAGCTTCCCCCGCTCGCGCGGGGTCAGGACTTCCAGAAAGCTCGTGGCGCCCGTCACATCTTGACCAACATGGCGAAGTTGAGGCGCGTTCTCCGTCTTGCGGAGGTCGGGTGTCCATCCCGCTACGGTAGACCCGGCGGCGCCGGTGTTGCCCCCTGGCGGCGTGATGCCGCCCGGTCCCGACGAAATACGGCACATTTGCTTCCCGGTGATTGAACTCGGCGCGAAACGTGATGTATTGCTTCGGCATGTAATCGAATGTTATGGACGTGTCCCAGGCATTGAAGGGGCTTCCAGGACTTGTGGGGAAATAAGGCGTGCCGGAGGCCGCCGTGGCGCCGTTGATCGGAGGAAGGAGGACCAGATACCGGCCGGGATTCGTGATGGCGCCGTTGCCAAAGGTCAGGCCGAACAGATCCTTGTGGAACCACATGCGGTCGTAGACCATGTAGCCGAGGAAATATTGCGCTGGTCGCTCCGGGTCCCGTTGACGCACTCGACGCCGCCGCCCGATTCGCAGCCGGCGTCCAACGTCACCGAAAACGCCGACTTGTCGAAGAATGACGCCGGGATGGTCCAGATACTTGACCTGGACGCTGTTGTCGCTGTGGTACCGCCCGCGCGCCGGAGTGTTCGGCGTGTCGTAGCCCCAGTAGTCGTTGGTTATGAACTCGAGCGATCCGGTCGGACGCCAGCGAATCTCCGTGCCCAGGCCCGGGGCGTCATTGAACATGCCATACGATTGCCAGCCGTTGATGATCCAGTATTCGATCTTGAGCTTGTCGCTGGGAAAGGTCTGAATCCGGATACCATTGAAGAACCACGGCGTGTTGGCCGAGACATATGACGGCTGATATGCCCAATTGTCGTAGTTGTAGTAGCTGAACAGACCGATGTACGACATGAAGATGCCGGCATCCACATTGATGCCGTTCCAGACATTGAAGTGGTAGCCACCGTATGCTTCCGAGATGTAGCGATATGCGTCGGTGAGGTCCCACTGGCCGCGCGCGGGGCTGGCATCGTCCCGCGGCGTCAGCTCGGAGTACATGCCGAACTGCGTCATGAATCGCCCACGGACATTGTCGTAGTGGAAATCGCCGCCGACGCCGATCTGCTGGACCTGTACCTCGCCGGTACGGCCGCCTCGGCGAGCCCCGTCGAGCGTGTGGTCCTTCGGATTGGCGAAATCGCCGATGTAGTTGATGTCGGCCCGGAACTCACCGGTGAAGTACTTCGTGTCGAGCAACGGGCTCTTCTCCCGGCTATTGCCAGTCAGCCACGTGAAATCCGCAAAGGCGAATGGCTCCGGCTTCGGCGGTTTCTGTCCGACCTTGGCGCCGCCGATGTCGTGTCACCGGCGGCCACTTTGACGAGTCGGCCGGGCTCTGCGCAGCCGCCATGGCCGCCGCCAGAGCGAGCGCGAACGCCGACCGCCATACGACAAGATCCTGTACATCACGATCTCCAATGGTGAGCCGGCCGGATCACGCACTGCCAAAGTGTCCGGTCGGGTCAGTCAGTGAGCGCGTGCCGGGCGGGCCGGAGAGGAAACGCCGAGTCCAACGCCAGATTGAGCAGCAGAACGTTGACCCGCGGCTCGCCGAGCAATCCGAATTGACGGCCACTGCGTATGCGCAGCGACCAGCGCCCGGATCCGATCGGTGCGGCCTGTCGCGCCCGCGCGACGCGCGCGACCTGGAGATCGGCGTTGGCCGGAGAGATGTCCGGATCGAGACCCGACGCCGAGGAGGTCACCATGTCGGAGGGGATCCTGCCCTTTGACGGCTCCATTGTTCGCCACCGCGCTGTCCACGGCCTGCGCGATCAGCGTGTCCGCCAACTTGCGATCCGTCGGCCCCTTGTTGGTGCGCGCCCGACGAGTCGCCCGACGTACCCGGATCCCGCCGCCGACGGGCGCGGGTGAAATAGGAGGCACCCGCGAATCCCTGGCCGATCAGCGCGCTCCCCACGACCCGGCCATTGTCACGCAGCACCAGCGAGCCATTGGCCTGGCGAGGAAAGAACATGTGGGCCACGGCCGTCACCGCGCCGGGATAGATGATGCCGGTGATGACCATGAGCAGGAGGGTCATCACGACCGCGGGACGCAACTGGTTGCGCAACATGATGCGGAGGTCGCTCAGGAGGCGAGGTGGACGGCGACGAGCAACACGTCGATCAGCTTGATGAAGATGAACGGCACGATCACGCCACCGATGCCGTACACCACGAGGTTGCGGCGGAGGATCGCGGACGCCCCCATCGGACGGTACCGCACGCCGCGGAGGGCGAGCGGGATGAGCGCGATGATGATCAACGCGTTGAAAATCACAGCCGACAGGATCGCCGACTCCGGGGAGTGCAGGCGCATGATGTTGAGCGCCTGCAACACCGGGAACGTCGCGACGAACATCGCCGGGATGATCGCGAAATACTTCGCGACGTCGTTGGCGATCGAGAACGTCGTGAGCGAGCCCCGCGTCATGAGCAGTTGCTTTCCGATCTCCACGATCTCGATCAGCTTCGTGGGATTGGAGTCGAGGTCGATCATGTTGCCGGCTTCCTTGGCCGCCTGCGTCCCGGTGTTCATGGCGACACCGACGTCAGCCTGCGCCAGTGCCGGCGCGTCGTTGGTCCCGTCGCCCGTCATTGCCACTAACCGGCCCCCGGCCTGCTCGCGCCGGATCAGGGCCATCTTGTCCTCGGGCTTGGCCTCAGCCAGGAAGTCATCCACTCCCGCCTCCTGCGCGATGGCCGCGGCGGTCAGCGGGTTGTCGCCCGTGATCATGACCGTGCGAATGCCCATTGCCCGCAGGCGGTCGAAGCGCTCCCGCATGCCGCCCTTCACGATGTCCTTGAGATAGATCACGCCCAGGACGGTCGCCGGACCCGCGCCCCGCTCGGCCACGACGAGCGGCGTCCCGCCTTCGCGCGCGATCCGATCCACCACCGCGGGGAGATCCGGCGGAATGGTGCCATTGTGTTCGCGCACCCACCGCGAGACCATGTCCCCGGCGCCTTTGCGAAGCTCGCCACCGCCCGCGAGGTTGACGCCGCTCATGCGGGTCGTCGCGCTGAACGGTACGAATTGGACGTCGGCCGTCCCGCCGGACGGATCGGCGGCCGCGCCTTGTCCGTCGGTCAGGGTGCGTCCCCGGAGCCCGAACCTCTCCTTGGCCAGCACGACGATGCTGCGGCCTTCAGGGGTCTCGTCGGCGAGCGACGCGAGTTGGGCGCGATCGGCAAGGCGCTCCGGCGACACCCCGGGCATCGGCACCATCTCGACCGCCTGGCGGTTGCCGAGCGTGATGGTGCCGGTCTTGTCGAGCAACAGCGTGTTGACATCGCCCGCCGCCTCGACCGACCGTCCGCTCATGGCGATGACGTTCTGCTGGATCACGCGGTCCATGCCCGCGATGCCGATCGCCGACAACAAGCCACCGATCGTCGTCGGGATCAGACAGACGAGGAGCGCCACCAGCACCGGAATCCCGATCGCGGTGCCACTATAGGCCGCGAACGGCAGCAGGGTCACGACGGCAAGCAGGAACACGATCGTGAGCCCCGACAGCAGGATCGTGAGCGCGATCTCATTGGGAGTTTTCTGCCGTTCGGCGCCCTCGACGAGCGCGATCATCCGGTCAAGGAACGTCTCGCCGGGGTTGGCGGTGATCCGGATGACGAGATAGTCCGACAGGACGCGTGTCCCGCCAGTGACTGCCGAGCGGTCGCCGCCGGATTCGCGAATGACGGGCGCCGATTCACCAGTGATGGCCGACTCATCGACCGACGCCACCCCTTCGATGACATCGCCATTGCCCGGGACCACGTTGCCGGGCAGGCACAGCACCAGATCCCCGCGCCGGAGCTCCGACGCCGCGACGGTCGTGACATCGTGCTTGCGATCGGCGGCCGGAATGCGCTTGGCCTGCGCCTGTGTGCGCGACTTGCGCAGCGTGTCGGCCTGCGCTTTGCCGCGTCCTTCCGCCATTGCCTCGGCGAAATTGGCGAACAACACCGTGAACCACAGCCAGAGCGTAATCTGCAGCGTGAAGCCGAGGTGGCCACGCCCGCCCGCGGCATCGCGCACGAGGACCAGCGTGGTCAACACGCAGCCGATGAGCACGACGAACATCACCGGGTTCCGCACCATGTGGCGCGGCGCCAGCTTGATGAACGAGTCGTGGGCAGCCCGGCGGACGATCTGCGGGTCGAAGAGTGGACGGGGAGTCGCGGCCATGGGTGCGGGTGCGACTAAAAGAGTTGGCCGGCCTGCATCAGCAGGTGCTCGACGATGGGCCCGAGTGAGAGCGCGGGGAAGAACGTGAGCGCCGTCACGATCAGAATGACACCGAGCAGCAGTGCCACGAAGAGCGGCGAGGTGACCGGGAACGTCCCGGCCGTCTCCGGAGATGCCTTCCGCTCGGAAAGGAAACCGGCCAGAGCCAGCACTGGGATCTTCATCGCGAACCGGCCGAACAGCATCGCGAAGGCGAAGATCGTGTTGTAGAAGTACGTCCCTCCCGTCAGGCCGGCGAACGCGCTGCCGTTGTTCGCCGCGGTCGAGCTGAAGGCGTAGAGGATCTCCGAGAACCCGTGCGGGCCCGCATTGTTCAACCCCGCGAGGCCAGCGGGCGTGGCGACCGCCACCGCGGTCGAGCTGAGCACCACGAACGCGTACACGAGGACGAAGATCATGACCATCCGGATCTCGCGGCTCTCAATGCGCTTCCCGAGGTACTCCGGAGTCCGGCCGACCATGAGTCCGGCGATGAACACCGCCAGGATGACTTCGACCAGCATCCCGTAGAGCCCCGCACCGACGCCACCGTACACCAACTCGCCGAGCTGCATGTTGACCATTGGCACCAGTCCGCCGATGGGGGTGAAGGAGTCGTGCATGGCGTTGACCGCACCACAGGACGCGTCTGTCGTGATCGTCGCGTAGAGGGCGGAGTTCGCGATGCCGAACCGCACCTCCTTCCCTTCCATGTTCCCACCCGGGTTGCCTGCCGCGGTGCGCACGTCGATACCGCGGGCCGCGTGGATCGGATTCCCGCGCGCCTCAGCCCAATACGCGGTGGTCGTCCCGCCCAGGAACAGCACGAACATCGCGGTCCACACGGCCCAGGCGTGCCGCCCGTTGTTCACCATTCGGCCGAACATGTAGACCAGTCCGGCCGGGATCACGAAGATCGCGACCATTTGGAGGAAGTTCGTCCACGGCGTCGGATTCTCGAACGGGTGCGCCGAGTTCACGTTGAAGAAGCCGCCACCATTCGTCCCGAGCTGCTTGATCGCTTCCTGGCTCGCGACAGGTCCCATAGGAAGCGTCTGGCGCACCCCTTCGAGCGTCGTCAGATGCACGGACGGGTGGAAGTTCTGGATCACGCCCTGCTGGACGAACAGCAACGCCAGAATGAACGACAGCGGCAGGAACAGGTACAGCGTCCCTCGTACGATATCCACGTAGAAATTTCCGATCCGGCCCGCCGACCGCCGTGCGAGCCCGCGCACCAACGCCACGGCGGCCGCGGTGCCGACCGCCGCCGACGCGAAATTGTGGAACGCCAATTGTGTCATCTGCGAGAGGTACGACATTGTCGCCTCGCCCGCGTACGACTGCCAATTGGTGTTCGTGGTGAACGACGCCGCTGTCTCGAACGCCTGCCGGTCCACCACGTTCGCGAGATGTTCCGGGTTGAGCGGCAACGCGTGCTGAAGGCGCAGCACGAGGTACGTGATGAGCATTCCCACGGCGCTGAAGCACAGCAGCGCCGCCGTATAGCGGGTCCAGTGCTGGTCTTCCTCGGGCGTGATGCCCGCGAGGCGATAGAGCAGGCGCTCGACGGGCGCCAGCCATTGCCACGTTCCGTCGAAGACGCGCACGAGGTACATGCCCGCGGGCATGGTCAGCGCCAGCAGGACGACACAGAACACCAGGATCTGCAGCCAGCCGTTGCCCGTCACGTCAGAACTTCTCCGGACGGAGCAAGGTGTAGACGAGATAGATCAGGGTGGCGGCCGACACCACGCCCGCGATAATCGTGTCGGCGTTCACGGGCGCTCCTCATCTTGCAGAGCGGGATCACGCCCGAGACGCTCGAGAGCGCGCACGAAAGCCAGCATGAGCGCGAAGAACGCGATCGTGCACGCGATGTAGATGATGTCGAGCACCGCCCCCTCCGCTCCCGAATGACCCGCGAGCGCGCGCCGGCATACGGACGCACGCCGCACTCCCTCAGTGCACGGATGCTATCCGGGGATGCATAAAGACCGCATGAAAGGGCGGCGCGATCGCCGTGAATATTTCGTTAAGACGGGGCCGGTCGCTCTTGGCCCGTGGAGTGACCTGCCGGCCGATCAGCCCATCGTCTCCAGGCTTGACAAGTCGAGGGCGGGGACGCGAAGCGTGAACACGCTGCCGCCCCCCTCACGCGGCGCGTAGTGCACCGTGCCGCCCTGGGCGACCGCGAGACTCCGGGCGATCGACAGCCCCAGGCCCGCGCCCCCGGCGTCGGGCGGCGAGTCCGCTGGCCGGTAGAACGGCTGGAAGATGCGCTCACCTTCTGCGGGCGAGACACCGCGCCCGCGATCGGCCACCACGAACGCGATCCATGGGCCATCGCGCTCCACCGCGAGCGCTATCGGTGTCCCCGGTGGTGAAAACTTGTGCGCGTTCTCGAGGAGATTGACCAGGGCGCGAAGCGTGTCCGAAAAATCGAACCGGCCCACGATTGGTGCGTCGCCGTCCGTATTCACCGTGACGACGATCGTGCGGCCGGCTGTTCGCCCGCTCACCCTCTGCAGGGCCGCACCGACCAGGTCTTCCGCCTCGTTCGCCGCCGGCTCGCGACGGTGCTCGCCCGCCTGGATCCTGCGAGAGGTCGAGCAGGTTCTCGACGAGGCCGTTGAGCCGGTCCGCTTCCTCTTCGATCGTCGCGGCCCGGTCGTCGCCAGACTGTGCGATGGCGTTGGCGAGTGCTTTGATGGTCGTGAGCGGTGTACGGAGATCGTGGGACACCGACGCCAGAACGGCGTCCTTGAGTTGATCGGCCTGCCGCAACGCCTCGGCATGCTCGGAGTCCCGCACCAGGCGGACGCGCTCGACCCCGAGCGCGGCGTAATAGGAGAGCGCGCGGAGCACCCGCCGCTGCGACGCGCGAAGATCCAGTCCCGCATCGGCACCAATCGCGAGCACGCCGACGATCCGGTCGCGCACCTGGAGCGGTAGAAACAGGACGCGCAGAATCTCGGTGAACGCCTTCGGGCCGTCCGGTTGGGTGAGCGCGGACGCCGGATCGGCGGAACCGTGGAAGCCGTGGATGGATGACGCCACGCGCGATGTCCCATCCATTAGTACACTGGCCTCCGTCCCGTGCTCCGCGACCCAGTGCACCAGCTGCCCCTCTTCGATAACCGTCGGCCCGTCAGCGGGGGGCTGTTCAGCGGCTGAACGTGCGGCGAGCACAATGCGACCGGTCCCCAGGTCCCGCGTGTACACGTCGCACCAGTCGACACCCACCGTCCCTCGGATCACCGACGCGACGGCGGCGAGCGCCTCCTCGGCCCGGCCGGCGTTGAGAGTCTCGGCACCGAGAACGGCCAGGCGGTCGATTTCGGCGGTTCGCGCGCGCGCGGCATCGGCCTCCGCGCGAGCACGGTAGAGCAGTTGGGCGGCGACGGCGCTCGTCGCGAAGAAGACAATGAGCACGAGCCAGTTCAGCGGGTTTGTGATCACGAGCGTGCCGTACGGCGGCAAGAAAAACCAGTCGAACAGCAGGAACGCCGCGGTCGCCAGGGCCAGGCCGAGCGCTCGCCCGACGTGTGCGCTCGCCCCGAGGATGACGAGCAGGAAGAGCAGCGCCACGTGCGCCTCGTTGAGGCGCGCGCGCACCGCCAGCATCCCGCCGGTCACCGCGATGAGCACCAGGGTCCAGCCAACGACGGCGATGAGGACCAGCCGGCTTGGAGCCGGGGACGTCGAGCGCGTTCATCGCGCGGGCATCGCCGGGCGGCGGCGATCCTGGTAACGTCCGACGGACGTGATTGCCGCCTCCTGGCCGCATCGGCACCGCCGGCCGCGCTACGGGCGGGGGGTTCGCACGAAGCGATACCCGACGCCGGGCTCCGTCACGATCAGCCGGGGGCGGACGGGATCCTGTTCCAGCTTCTGGCGCAGATTGCGGATGTACACGCGCAGGTACTGTTGTGCATCACCTGACCCGTTGCCCCAGACAGCTCGGAACAGCTGTGCATGCGTCATCGTGCGGCCTTCGTTGGTAATCAACGCCCGCAGGAGGTCCCATTCGGTGCGCGTGAAATGCACGTCGGCACCAGCCCTCGTCACCGCGGGGACGGAGAAGTCGATGAGCACGTCGCCCGCCGGAATTGCGCCGCCTGCGTCCGGGCGGACCATCCCCGACGCACGACGCAGGTGGGCGCGGACGCGGGCGCGCAGCTCGTCCGAGCTAAACGGCTTCGTCACATAGTCGTCAGCGCCCGCGTCGAACAGTGAGATTTTCTCGGCTTCACCATGGCGCGCCGTCAGCACGACGATCGGTGCGGGCGACCGCTCGCGGAGCGCCCGGCAGATGGTCTGGCCGTCGGCATCTGGCAGCCCGAGATCCAGAATGATGAGATCAGGGTGCTCCGCGCCGGCGAGCGCGACGCCGCCAGCGCCGGTGCCCGCCTCCAGCAGCACGGTGGCTTCGCCCTCCAGTGCCGTCCGCACGACTCGCCGGATCTGGGGCTCGTCGTCGATGATCAGGACAGTCGCTGGACGAGGGGAGGCGGCGGTTGGAGCAACCCCTGGAGCAGCCGCTGGAGCACCTGCCCCCTGAACGTCTCGGACCATGGGCGAAAATACAGCGTTGATGCATCGGGCAACACAACCCGCCCGCGCGGCGGCCCCCGGGAGGGGCCGCCGGTCCCCGGCGTTAGCCGCGCCGGAGCGTCCCGCGCGCCCGCTCTATCGCTGGGGAGATGGTGCCGCGGCTGGCGGTGGAGCGGCCTGCTTGGTCGTGTCGGGTGCGACGTTCGTTGCGTCAAGCACGTCGTAGAACCCGAGAATGTTGGACTGCAGATTCCACACGACGGTTCCGGTCTCTGGCCCCGAGATCGTGAACTGCTGCGACCGGTAGGGAGGCGCCAGCTGCGCGATTCCGACCAGGCGATACGGCTGCCCGAAGCTCGAGGGCGTGAACTTGAAGGTCTTGTCCTTGCCACCGGGCACCGACCCGAGCGCCTGCCGGATGCCACTCTGCTCCACGTAGATCATCATTTCGGTCGGGACCGTCAGGTTGTTGTCGATCTCGAGCGCGACGGGATGGACGTCCTGATCGTTCCCTGGGTGCTTCCCACCGGACGCACAGGCACTCGCGAGCAGACAGGCACCGGCCGCCAGCGCGCTCACCCTGGTGAGACGGACTGCGCGAGCGGTCCAGGGATTTTGGACGTCGAGCCAGGATTTATGGGTCATTGTCGGCTCCGGCTAGAGAACGGCGGGTAGTACACGAGGAACCTCTTCTATTAAAGTGTAGGCCTAGCAACGACCGCGCCACTTCCGCCCGGGCCGCCCGCCAGTGGCTATACTTTCCCGCGCGTATGGCTCAGCCCATCATCCCGGTCCGAACGGCAGACGGCCGCCTTGCGCCCGTCCCGCCCCGGACGTCATCCCGTTGGGTCGATGTCGCGATTTTCGCGATTCTCGGCGGAATGACGTACGGCCTCATGCGGACTGCCACCCGGTGGTCAGCCCCATTGGATTCGGGTACCCAGATCGACCTCGGCTGGGTCCATCTGCCGCTCTACGCCGCGTATTCGACACTCCGGATGTCGATCGCGTACGTGATCTCGCTGGTGTTCAGTCTGGCCTACGCCAAGATCGCGGTCGCAAGCCGGTCGGCCGAGCGCGTGATGATCCCGCTGCTCGACATTCTGCAGAGCATTCCGATCCTGTCGTTCATGCCGGCGGTCGTGCTGGGGATGGCGGCTCTCATCCCAGGCCGCACCGTGGGGCTGGAGCTTGCCGCGATCCTGCTGATCTTCACCAGCCAGGCGTGGAACATGGCGTTCAGCTTCCACCAGTCCCTGCTCACGATCCCGCGCGAGTTGAGCGAGGCGTCCACCGTCTATCAACTGAGCCCGTGGCGCCGGTTCACCCGGCTCGAGCTGCCCTTCGGTGCGATTTCGCTCATTGCGAACAGCATGATGAGCTGGGCGGGCGGCTGGTTCGTTCTCACCGCCTCCGAGCAATTCCCGCTCAAGAACTTGCGGCTGCCGGGCCTCGGCTCGTACCTGCAGGCTGCCGCCGATGCCGGCGATTTGCCGGCCACACTGTTTGGCCTCGCCACGCTGATCGGCGTCATCGTGCTCCTCGATCAATTCCTGTGGCGCCCGCTGGTCGTCTGGTCGGACCGTTTCAAGTTCGAGCAGTCAGGTGCCGCCGACGCACCGACCTCTCGCGTCGTCGAGTTGCTCCAGGGGTCAGCGCTCATCGACTGGATGAGCCTCCACGTCTGGCAGCCGGTCTGGCTCTGGACGGATCGCACGTTCGGCCATGCGGCGGCGACGACACGCCGGTTCGCGTTGCCAGACACCTACCGGCGCGGCGGCCGCACCGCGGCACGGTGGGGACTGATCGGCGCCTTTGGCGCCCTGGTGTTGTGGGGCGTCGCGGCGACGATCCAGGAGCTGGCCGGACTGCCCCCTGGACAGTGGGGCCACGTGTGGCTCAGCGCCGGCGCGACACTGACCCGCACGGTGATCGCGCTCGCGATCGCGGCGGCGTGGACGATCCCCGTCGGTGTCGCGATTGGCTTCAATCCCAAGTGGTCCTATCGCGCGCAACCACTCGTGCAGGTCGCCGCATCCGTCCCCGCGAACACGGTCTTTCCAATTCTCTTCGTCGTGTTGCTGGCGATCCCCGGCGGTCTCAACATCGCGTCGGTGCTGCTGATGCTCCTGGGGACGCAATGGTATGTGCTCTTCAACGTGATTGCGGGCGCCATGGCGATACCATCGGACCTCCGCGAAGCTGCCGTGGTGTACCAGGTCACCGGGTGGCGCCGGTGGCGTACTCTGATCCTGCCGGGAATCTTCCCGTACCTGGTGACCGGCATGATTACGGCGACGGGCGGTGCGTGGAACGCGAGCATCGTCTCGGAGTACGTCAGCTACAAGGGGCACAAGGTCATGACACTGGGACTCGGCGCCCTGATTGCCGACTCGGCCGATCGCGGAGATTTCCCGCTGCTGTTGGCCGGCACGCTTGTTATGGCCGCGATCGTGATTACCGGCAACCGTCTGGTCTGGCGACGGCTGTATACATTGGCTGAAGCGCGATTCCGGCTGGACTGAGCGATGTTCATTACCGGCTTCGTTGGCCGACCACTCGCGGAGATGTAAACCGTGGCTACCCTCACGACCTTGCCCGCGCCCTCGCAGTCCGGCGAGGTGTTGCTCGCCGCCGAGGACGTCAAGAAGTACTATGGCGACGACCGGTCGCCCGTGCTCGAGATGGTCACCGTCGAGCTGCGCGATGGCGAGTTCGTCGCATTACTCGGGTCCGTCCGGCTCGGGCAAATCGACGCTGCTGCGGATCCTCGCCGGGCTGATGCCGCCCTCCGAAGGCCGCGTCCTGGTGCGTGGTGAGCCGCTCGAGGGACCGAACGCGCAGGTGGCGATCGTATTCCAGAGTTTCGCGCTGTTTCCATGGCTGACCGTCCTGGACAACGTCGAGCTGGGGCTGCTCGCCACGGATCTGTCCCCCGCCGAGCGGCGCGCGCGTGCCGAGCAGGCGATCGACATGATCGGGCTGGCGGGCTACGAAGAGGCGTTTCCCAAAGAGTTGTCGGGCGGAATGAAGCAGCGCGTCGGCTTCGCCCGGGCGCTGGTCGTGCACCCGGAGGTGCTCTTCATGGACGAGCCGTTCTCGGCGCTCGACGTGCTCACCGGCGAGAATCTCCGGCAGGAGTTGCTGGATCTATGGGCCGAGCACTCGATCCCGACGCGGGCGGTGCTGATCGTCACGCACAACATCGAGGAGGCGGTGGCCCTTGCCGACCGTATCCTGGTGTTCGGCGCCAATCCCGGTCACATCCGCGTCGAACTCAAGGGGCTGCCGGCGGCAGATCGCCGGGCGAAGAACACCGCGCACGCGCAGCTGGTCGAGACGATCTACCAGATCATGACCAACCCCGAACTCGACGCCGCTGAGCTGGTCCAGCAACGGTCGATGACCGCCCGCGGCACCGAGCCGAAGACTGGCGGCTCGCGTGCCCGGCGGTATCAGACGCTGCCCGATGTCAGCATCGACGATCTGACGGGTTTCGTGCAGTACCTCGCCACGGTTGGCGGCCGCGGCAACGTCCACGAGTTGTCGCGTGACCTCCAGATGCGCGCCGATGATCTCATGGCGCTGGTCGAGGCGACCGACCTCCTCGGCCTGGTCGACCTGCAGAATCGGCATGTGATACTCACGCCGGTGGGCCAGCGATTCGCGGATGCCGATCTCGATGCTGAGAAGGCGCTCTTCCGCCAGATCGCGCTCGAGCAGATCTCACTCCTCCGCTATATCGTGCGCGAGTTGGAGACCAGTCCGACGCACACGCTGGAGGCCGAGCGGGTGCTGGACGATCTCGAGCACTCGTTCAGCAGCGAAGAAGCGCGCCGCCAGTTCGAAACGGTGATCGACTGGGGCCGGTACGCCGAGCTGCTTTCCTATGACGACAGCTCGGGTGAGTTGCGCCTCGACGAGGAGCACCGGGTGCCGGAGTTGCCGACGTAGCGGCTAGCCCATCGGTGGCGGCGCACCGCGGAGCATCTCCGGGAATGCTCTTACCGCGGCAAGATGTAGATCGTGGTGAACACGAAGAGCCACACAATGTCGACGAAGTGCCAGTACAATCCGGCGTTCGTCACGGCGAGGTGCCGCTCGGCAGTGAAAGTGCCGCGCCAGGCCCAGATCTGCACCGCGAGGTTGAGGAGCAGCCCGACGATCACGTGCGCGCCATGGAATCCCGTGATCGTGAAGAAGAGCGAGCCGAAGGCGTCCGACTGTGCCGTGAACGGCTGATTGTGCCATTCGATAGCCTGGATCGTGGCGAACGCCACGCCGAGCGCGAACGTGAGAAACAGTCCGGCACGAAGCTGCATCTGGCTACCCCGGCGAATACCGCGCTCGCCCCACATGTACGCGAAACTACTGGCGATGAGAATCGCGGTGTTGGGCAGAGCGAGCGTCAGGCTGAGCGGCCCCTGCGGAGGCCAGGGGCCGCGCTGCTGAGCCCCGAGCCAGACGAAACTGAACAGCAGGTACACGAACAGGCACGCCTCGGTCGCGATGGTCCAGACCATCGCCCACCATCCCACGGTGTGTCGCGCGCGACTGGGCGACACCATCCCGGCCGGGACCGCGATCGCCGTCATGGGGCGCCGACGGTGACAGGGTCGGAGCCGCGGCCCGGGCTCCCGGCCCGCGCGTGGCCACAGCCATGCGGCGATCGAGATGAGCACCGCGGCGACGCCAGCCGCGACCAGCCACATCACCCCGAACAGCAACCCGTAGCACGCCACCGCGATCGCGATCGCCAGCATCAGTGGCCACGGCGAGTCCGCGGGCATCGATTGCGGCACGGGCAGCGCCGCATCGATCGCCGATGTGGTCATCGTCTGCCGCCCATCGGCGAGCACCGGGCCGCTGTAGACACTGCTGCACTCGGAGGGTGGCCGCGGCGGCTCTCCAATGACACGACCCTCCCACAGCGGATCGCGACTTCGGACCGTGGGAATCACGGCGAAGTTGTAGGGCGGTGGTGGCGACGGCGTCGACCACTCGAGCGTCGCGGCATCCCAGGGGTTCGGGCCAGCCAGGTCGCCCCACCGGATGCTGCGCGCAAAGTTCACGAGGAACAGCAGCACGCCGATGGCGAAAATCGCGGCGCCCACCGAGGTGATCAGATTGGGCGTTTCCAGGCCCGACCCGGCCGGATACGTGTAGACGCGGCGCGCCATCCCGAGTATGCCGGCGATATGCATTGGGAAGAAGGCAATGTTCATCCCGATGAACATCGTCCAGAAATTCCATTTTCCGAGCTGCTCATCGAGCATCCGGCCGGTGATTTTCGGCAGCCAGAAATAGAGCGCCGCCATCACCGCGAAGACGTTGATGCCGATCAGGACGTAGTGGATATGGGCGACAATGAAGTAGCTGTCCGATCACCTGCCAATCGTAGGGCACCGCCGCGGTCACGACGCCGGACACGCCCCCGATGACGAACAGCACGATGAACCCCAGGGCGAAGAGCATCGGCGTCTTGAACACCGGCCGCCCGGTCCACACGGTCGCGATCCAGGCGGCGACCGCAATCGCGCTCGGAATCGCGATGGCGAAAGCTGACGCCGCTGAACACGCTCATGGTGCCAGCATCGACATGCCGGTCGCGAACATGTGATGCACCCACACCGCCGAACCCGATGATGCCGGTCGCGACGGTGGCGCCGGCCACGTACCCATAGCCGACCAGCGGGCGCCGTGCAGAACACCGGAATGATGTCGGAGATCATCCCCATCGCCGGCAGCACCACCACGTAGACCCACGGGTGTCCGAACATCCAGAACAGGTGCTGCCAGAGGATGCGCGCTTCCACCCTGATCGGACGCGAAGAAATGCATCCCGAACCGGCGCTCGAGGTACAGGAACGTGCAGGCGACCGTGAGTGCCGGCAGCGCGAAGATGATGGAGAAGGACGCGGTCATGGTGCCGAACATGAACACGGGGCAGGCGGCTGAGGGACAACCCCGGGCAACGCATGTTGCATGATCGTGCCAATGAAGTTCACGGCCCCGACGGTCGTCGAGATGCCAAGGAAGATCAGACCGAGGGCGTAGAAGTCCATGTTCAAGTCCGGCGTCGTACAGGCCCAGCGAATACGGCGCATAGCGCGAACCAGCCGTCGTTGGGTGACTGGCCGAGAAATGGGCTGGTGTAGAGAAAGATCCCCGACAGCAGGAAGGTCCAGTAGCTGAGCGCATTGACCCGCGGGATACGCCATGTCGCGCGCGCCGATCAACAGCGGCCACATGTAGTTGCTGAAGCCCGACAGGATCGGCGACGCGTACCAGAACGATCATGGTCAGCCCGTGCATCGAGAACAGCTGGTTGTAGACCTCGGGCGTGACGAGGCTCAGCGCTGGCTGCGTGAGCTGGGCGCGCATGACACCCGCCTCCGCGCCCCCGATGAGGAGAAAGACGAACGCCGTGACGATGTAGCGTTTGCCAATGGTCTTATGGTCCACCGTGACCAGATCGCCGTAGATCCCGGCCGGCGTCGCCCAGAATGCGCCGCAGCAACTCAGTGGGCGCGTTGGATACCGTTACGATCGCCGCCACGACGTCTCCTCTCTCAGATACATGCGGGCCCGCGCCTAGTGCAGCGACTCGAGGTACGCCACCAGCGGCTGCAGCTCGGCCGGCTGCAACGACATCCGGGGCATGTCCACGCCCGGTTTGATGCCTTGCGCGTCCTGGATCCACGCGGTGAGGTTGTCCGGCGTGTTGGCGATCGCGCCCGCCCCGAGCGTGCGGCGAGACGCCGAATGCGTCAGGTCCGGGCCCATCGCCCCGCCGGCATCCGTTCCTCGAATCGCGTGGCACGACGCGCATCCGCGACTGAGGAACACGCGCTGGCCCATGGTCCGCGCCGAATCCGATGGGATGGCCGCCGCCAGACGCTGCGACTCCAGCCACTGCTCGTACGCGGCGGCGGGCTCGGCCACCACCGTGATTCGCATGTGGGCGTGTTGCGTGCCGCAGTACTGGCTGCATGGACCCGCAAACACGCCCGGCACCCGCGCCTCGAGCCACAACGAATTGTGCTGTCCCGGAATCAGCTGGATCTTCCCGGCGAGCTCCGGTACCCAGAGGGTGTGAATGACGTCGGCCGTCTGCACGTCGAAGCGCACCGGCTGGCCGACTGGCAGATGAATCTCATTCGCCGCGGTGAACGTGTGCGACGGCTCGTCGTCGTGATAGGTGATCTCCCACCACCACTGGTGGCCGGTGACTGTGATGTCGGCCGCGTACGGGCGGCCCGGCGCGGCCACGGCATTCAGCGTTCGCAGCGTCAGCGCGAACGCGACGGCGAGCACGATCGTGGGCAGGACGATCCCGAAGATCACGATCGACCGCCGGTCCGTTGCGGGCCACGCCGGCTCGAATGCCTGCTTCGACCCCATGCGCCATCCGGCGGCGAAAGGCCGCCGCCAGCACGAAGACGACGACAATCACCACGACCGCGCTCGCAACGATCAACACGAAATTGCCCAGTGCCGTCTCTTCGCTCCCGGTCACCCCGGCGTTGGCGAGCGTGGACGTCGGCCCCGCGCATGCCGCCACGGCGCACGCTGCGAAGAGGGCGAGCGATCGCGCGGCGAGTGCGCGTATCGTGCGAGCCCGGCGCACCGGCCGACGCCCGCCGCCATGGTCATCCATCGCTGGGCAATAGCGGCGGATGGTCCTGCGGGGGTGGCGGGTCGGGTTCGCGGGCGGTATTCAGCGTGCGGATGTAGGTGATGAGTTTCCAGATCTGATCCGCCGAGAGCTTGGCGCCCCACGTCGGCATGCCACTGGGCCGTCCCTCGAAGATCGAGTCGTAGATCTGGACATCACTGCCACCGTAAATCCACGCGCTGTCGCGAAGGCTTGGTCCCATCCCGCCTCCGGCCCTGCCGCCGTGGCATCCCGAGCAGTTATACGACACGAACAGCTGGCGCCCTTCCGCGGCCGCGGCGGGGTCGCCCGCATACGGGTTGCGAAGATTTCCGAGCAGCACCGACGGATGGATTCCGGGATCGACACCCGCGGCGCTTGACACCGCGGTCACGCCGGAACGCGTCGAATCGGTTGGCCCTCGCTCGGCCGCGCGCAATTCCTCCTGGCCGTCCGGCCGGCACGCCGACGCCGCACACAGCGCGACGACCCCGCAGGCCCCAAGCAGCGCTGTCAGGCGCATTGCCGCCCCTCCCCATGTGGCAGGCACGACAGAGTCACGCCCGGACTCACCGCGGCGCGGTGCGCCGCCGGAGCGGCGGCGGCAGGCGGGGCGCCAATCATCGGCACCCCGTATCCGCGAAGAATGCGATCGATCTCCGCGTGGCGCCGCACCAGCACTCCCGCGATCCGGTTGGCCAGATCGCGATCATCCGGTCGTACTCCGACCGCGATGTCGTAGGCGAACGGGATCCCGTGACCGGCGGTCGGGGTCGCGACAGGCGTCAGCGTCAGAGGCACCGGCGACTGCTTCGCGTAGTACCCGGCCAACGGCCCCCACGCGATCGCGACGTCCACGTCGCCTTGCTCGACCGCCGTCGATCAGATCCGAGGGCGGGCTGGCTTTCGCGTAATTGCCATAAATGCTGTAGCCCACGACGTTGTGGACGATGGCCGCGGCTGGCGAGGGCCACGCCAGGCGGCAGGCTGTTGTAGTCCGCGCCGATGACGTGCAGCCCGACCCGCAACGTGCGCAAACGCGGATCATCGAACGACGAGATGGCCAGGTGCGCGGTCGCGACGCGTCACGAAGACGTATGCCGACCGGTAGTACGCCGGCGTCGTGAGCACCCGGTCCGTCGCCCGCGGTGATACCGATCGACGACGTCACACTCGTGCGCGTTCAGGGTCGTGCGAAGGAACCCGCGTCGCTGCGCCCACCACGTATAGACTGGAGCTCTGCCAAGGTCGCGCGCCAGAACGGACGCGATGCGGTTCTCGAACCCCTGCAGGGCGCGATCCGAGAACGGCATGTTGTTCGGATCGGCGCACACCCGGAGTTCGTTCGTGGAAGTCGCGCGGCTGCACCACCGGGAGTGGCCGACCCATCGCGTCACCAGGCGTCCGAGTGAGCGCCGCGCATGCCATGTGCGCGGCGTATGCGCACGGCACACGCCCGGCACCCGCCGCCGCGCCGCACATGACGCGAACGCCTCAGAGCGGCGCAAGCCTCATAGCGAGAACACGTAGACCGTGCCGCCCGGCGCCGTATAGTCGCGGCAGGTCCGGCATCGCACCGGTCGCGCCCAAGCGCGGCGGTGGGATCGGTCGCCGAGAGTCCGAGTGCGATGGCCCCTGCCCATCCGCCGATGCCGGAGTACACGGCGATGTATTGCTTGCCGTCCAGGCCCCATGAATGTCATCGGATTGCCGATGATCCCCGAACCACGTCTTGAACTGCCACAATACCGCACCGGTGCTTGGCATTCACGGCGCGGAGCCACCCGTCCATCGTCCCATAGAACACGAGGTCGCTGCGCCGTCACGACCGGCCCGCTCCACACTGGGAATCGCTCCGGGATGCCCCACACCTTCTTGCCGGTGGATGGGTTCCACGCGATGAATTCGCCTCGCTGGTTCCATTGCCCTTGGGACTCAGCATACATGCGCACGTCGGCGCCCAGGTACGGCGTTCCAGCAATGTAGCTCGCCTTCATCCCCGCGTAGTCCATGCACAGCTTCGTCGTCGGCGTGTAGAACAGACCCCGTGCGCGGCGAATACCCGGCCGGCTGCTGGTCGCGGGCGCCGGTCGACGACGGACAGATGTCCTTGGTATTGACGCCCTGATGCGTCTCCTTCGACTGGCGACCCTGAGTCGGCCAGCCGGTCTTGAGGTCGACCCCAGTGGCCCAGTTCACATCCTGATACGGTTGGGCGACGAGCACTTCGCCTGTCTGGCCGATCGATCGTGTAGGCGAATGCCGTTGCGATCGAAGTGCACCACCACCTTCCGTGGCTTGCCCGTTGACCGTGATGTCGACGGGAATCGACTCATTGACGCCATCGTAGTCCCAGGAATCGTGCGGCGTCGTCTGGTAGGCCCACCGCGCATCACCAGTCACGGGGTCGCGCGCGAAAATGCGTGGCCCCCCACAGGTTGTCGCCGGGCCGCATATCGGGATTCCACACGCCGGGGTTGGCGGTGCCATAGTAGATCTCGTTCAGCTCGGGGTCGTACGTCACCCACCCCCACACCGTGCCGCCGCCGAGCTTCCATTGATCGGCCGGCCACGTCGCCGGCCCCGAGATTCGTGCCTTTGTACTGTGGGTAGAACGGCTTGAACTCGGGTCCGATCCTCACCGCCGGAATCGGGACCGGTGTTGTACGCGCGCCAAAGCACTTTGCCCTGTGGCGAGGTCCAGGCCGGCGATCCAGCCATGCACGCCGAGCTCCGCGCCGCTATTGCCTACCAGTACCACGCTCCCGACAATGAGGGGGGCCATTGTCATCGTGGCGCCTTCCTCGATCGAGTCGAGCTGCGTGTCCCACGCCATCTTGCCGGTGGCGCGCGTCGATGTGCCACCGTGTGGTCGTCGAGGCGGTTGAAGACCATCTTGCCGTCGGCGAACGAGGCGCCGCGGTTGACGACGTCGCAGCATGCCTCGCCCTGTGACGCCGGGGCGGTCGTGGGGCTTGTAGATCCACTTTACCGGGCCGCCCTTTTTCGTGAGGTCGAGCGCAAACACAGTGTTGGGATACGGTGACACCATGTACATCGTGTTGTTCACGACGAGTGGCTGGCCCTCGAAGCCCGCGCGCGTAACCCAGTAGAGAACGTCCAGGCGACTTTCAGGTTTTTGACGTTGTCCGCCGTGATTTGGGTCAGCGGGCTGTAGCGTGTGCCTTGCGCGTCCCGCCCCGGTAACGGCCACTGCCCCTCCGGTGGCTCGCCCGGCGGCAGGGTTCCCGCATCGGTGGACGGGGGTGCTTCCCCGGTGGCTGCACTGACGGTCGTCGCTCGCGGCCCCCCACAGGCAGCGGCCCCGAGCATCAGCGCGATCACTGGTGCTATCGCCACGATCCGCCACGACGCCGCGCGCGTTGGTCTCGCGGGTGATCTATTGATACCCATGGAGTTGGCATCGCCAATCTCCCCGGCACTCTTGTGTCCAGGCAACTGCACGCCACCGGACTCCGCTGATGGTTCTCGCCTTCCGACGCCGCTGATCGCCATCTGCGGATCGGACCCGATCACCGGATGGCCCATGCATATGCCGTTCCCATTTTTTCGCCGCGTCCACGGCGTCAGGCGCGCGGCCAGCGCGTCTACGCCACACGGCCGCGCTGCGGCCTAGCGTCGCGCCAGGCGCACGGCGTAACTTCGCGCGGCATTTCCGGTGATCATTCGTCGTCGCGGCGCGCGAGGCAACTCGCCCGGGAGCATTCCGCGGCTGGCGTTGCTTCGAGAGGGGAGTGATGGCGCACGCGCAACTGCCAGTGATCGAGCGGCCGCACGTACTCACCATGCGGCGGGACGCCTGGTGGATACAACCGGTCGTCGTGGGGACGGTGCTCCTGTCGTTCGTGGTCTACGCCACGTGGGCCGCGTTCCAGAATGGCCACTATCGCTTTGGTCCCTATCTCTCCCCGTTCTACTCGCCGGAGATTTTCGGGGACCCGTCCCACGCATTGCTCGGGTCCCAAACCGGGCTGGTGGCCGGGCTGGCTGCCGTTTTCACCCGCCCTGTTGATCCTGCCCTTCCCCGGTCTCTTTCGCGTCACCTGCTACTACTATCGTGGCGCATACTACAAAGCGTTGTGGGCCGACCCGCCCTCCTGCACCGTGCGCGAGCCGCGCCACTCGTACCGTGGAGAGCAGTCATTTCCGCTGATCCTGCAGAACGTGCACCGGTATTTCATGTATGTGGCCCTGCTCTTCCTGATCATTCTCGCGCACGATGTGTGGGATGCCCTGTGGTTCACGGATCCCGCGACCGGGATCACGCGGTTCGGGATCGGTGTCGGGACGCTGGTGCTCGCGCTCAATGTCGTCCTGCTGTCCTCCTATACCTTTGGATGTCACTCGCTCCGGCACATCGTCGGTGGCTACCTGGATCGGCTCGCCGGCCGCCCGGTGCGCCGCACCGCCTACGCGTGCGTCGAGCTGTTTCAATCGGTGGCACATGCGGTGGGCCTGGATGAGCCTGTTCGGTGTCGCCTTCGCCGATATTTACGTGCGCATGTGCTCCATGGGCATCTGGCACGACTGGCGCCTCCTCTAAGCACTCCTACGCTCTGTGGCTGAATTCGAAACGGTTCATCACGACGTCCTCGTCGTGGGCGCTGGTGGCGCGGGCCTCCGCGCCGCGATTGCGGCAGCCGCCGCCGGTGTCTCCGTCGGTCTCGTGTGCAAATCCCTGCTCGGCAAGGCGCACACCGTCATGGCCGAGGGCGGGGTCGCGGCGGCGATGGGCAACGTGGACGATCGCGACGACTGGACGGTGCACTTCGCGGACACGATGCGGGGCGGCCAGTACATCAACAACTGGCGCATGGCGGAGCTCCATGCCAAGGAAGCGCCGGCTCGCGTGCGCGAACTCGAAGCATGGGGCGCGCTGTTCGACCGCACTCCGGACGGACGGATTCTCCAGCGGAACTTCGGTGGACACCGCTACCCCCGCCTCGCCCACGTCGGGGATCGCACCGGGCTGGAGATGATCCGCACGCTGCAGGATCACGGCATCCATCAGGGCATCGACGTCCATATGGAATGGACCGTGCTCACGCTCCTCTCCGACGGTGAGCGCGTGGCGGGAGCGCTCGCTTATGACCGCGAACGGGGGCGATTCCGCCTCTTCGCGGCGGGCGCGGTCGTCCTCGCGACCGGCGGGATCGGGCGGGCCTACCGCATCACCAGCAACAGCTGGGAATACACGGGCGATGGCCAGTCACTGGCGTACCACGCGGGCGCGGTCCTGCAGGACATGGAGTTCGTGCAGTTCCATCCGACCGGCATGGTGTGGCCTCCAAGTGTCCGCGGCATCCTCGTCACGGAGGGCGTGCGCGGCGAAGGTGGCGTGCTCACGAACCGCGAAGGCCGCCGCTTCATGTTCGATGACATTCCGGAGAACTATCGGGCGCAGACGGCAGCCGATGCGGACGAAGGGTGGCGCTACACGCAGGGCGACAAGAACGCGCGTCGCCCACCCGAGCTGCTGACTCGCGATCACGTGGCGCGGTGTATCACGCGCGAGGTCCGCGAGGGCCGCGGCAGCCCGCACGGCGGCGTCTATCTCGACATTGCGTGGATCAAGGAACGCCTGCCGAACGCCGCCGAGCACATCAAGAAGAAGCTGCCCAGCATGTATCATCAGTTCAAACAACTGGCCGACATCGACATTACGGCGGAGCCAATGGAGGTCGGGCCGACCACGCACTACATCATGGGCGGCATCCGGGTCGATGGCGACACCCGAGATGTCGAGCGTACCCGGTCTCTTCGCCGCCGGCGAGTGCGCCGCCGGACTCCACGGCGCGAACCGCCTGGGCGGCAATTCGCTCTCCGATCTGCTCGTGTTCGGCCAGCGGGCGGGTACCTATGCCGCCGAGTTCGCGAAGGGACATCCGGCAACGACGCCGGATGTGAACCAGGCCAGCGCCGCGGCGGAGCAGGCCCTCGAGCCGTTCTCTCGCACCACCGGTGAAGGCCCATACCAGATCCAGCAGTCACTGCAGGGCACCATGCAGGAGCTGGTCGGGATCGTGCGCCGTGAAGACGAGATGACCAAGGCGCTGCACGAGATCGCGGCGCTCTCGGCCCGGGCGTCGCACGTCGCAGTGCCGGGCAACCGCGAGTACAATCCGGGGTGGCACACCGCGCTCGACCTGGGCAACCTCCTCACGGTGGCCGAAGCGATCACGCGGTCGGCGATCGAACGGCGGGAGAGCCGCGGCGGCCATTTTCGCGACGACTTCCCCGGCAAGGATACCAATTTCGCGTCCTTCAACATTACCGTGCGGAAGGGCGCTGACGGACGCATGGAACTGAATCGGGAAGCAATCCGGCCTATGCCGGAAGCGCTCAAGCAGGTGATTGCGGAGGGCGGATGACCGATACGCAGCAGACCACACAGCAGACCACACAGCAGACCACACAGCAGACCACGCAGACACACAGCAGACCGCGACGTTCCGGGTGTGGCGGGGCGACGCCACGGGTGGCGCCTTCAAGGATTACACAACGGAGACCGCGCCCGGGATGGTGGTACTCGACGCCATCCATCAAATCCAGGCGGACCAGGCCAATGATCTCGCCGTCCGCTGGAACTGCAAAGCCGGGAAATGCGGGTCGTGCTCGGCCGAGATCAATGGCAAGCCGAAGCTGATGTGCATGACGCGGCTAAGCGACCTTCCGCTCGAGGCGCCGGTGACGGTGGAGCCGATGCGCGCCTTCCCGAGCATCAAGGATCTCGTCACCGACGTGTCGTGGAACTACCGGGTCAAGGAAAAAATCACCCAGTTCACGCCGCGGCCGCCCGATGCGCCCGATGGCACCTGGCGGATCCAGCAGGCGGACGTGGACCGCGTGCAGGAGTTCCGGAAATGCATCGAGTGCTTCCTGTGCCAGGATGTGTGTCACGTGCTCCGGGAGCATCACGAGGAGGCGAGCTTCATCGGTCCGCGGTTTTTCGTCTACACGGCGGCCCTCGAAATGCACCCGCTCGATGTGGCGGATCGCATCCCGGCGCTCAAGCGGGATTACGGCATCGGGTTCTGCAACATCACGAAATGCTGCACGACCGTCTGCCCGGAAAGCATCACCATCACCGACAACGCGATCATTCCCCTCAAGGAGCGCGTGGTCGATGAGTTCTACGACCCGCTGGGCAAGCTGGTGAAGCTTTTCTCGCGGGCCAAGCGCGGGTAGCGAAGGCCGGCCCGATGCACTCGCTTAAGCCCATCACGCGCGCCGGGGTGCCCGCTGCGCTCCTCAAAGCGGAGCGGTATCGGCTCCTCAACGACTCGTCAGCTGCCGAAAGCATCTGCCTCGATGTGCTGGACGCGGATCCGGACAATCAGCAAGCGCTCGTCATGCTGGTGCTCTCGATCACGGATCAGATGCGCGATGGACTTGTCGAGAGCGTCACGCGCTCACGCGAAGTGCTCCCGCGGCTCAAGGACGAGTACAAGCGGCACTACTACGCGGGGATCATCTGCGAGCGCCGGGCCAAGGCGCAGGTCGGCCGCGGCGGCCCGCGGGCCCATCACGTGGCGGCACAGTGGCTCGAGGAGGCAATGCGGCACTACGAAGCCGCTGAGTCAATGCGGCCCGCGGGCAACGATGAGGCCATCCTGCGGTGGAACACCTGCGCGCGGCTCCTCAACCACGCGGAGCATCTGCACCCCGCGGCCGACGAGCCGTACGAGCCGAGTCTCGAATAGCGGTTTTGACGCCGCGCTACTTCAGTCGCGGTGACGTCGTGCGCGCCGCCGGCACGCAATCGGGCCACTTCGTCGGGATCCGCCGGAATGCGCCCGGCGTACCCGGAGCCGGCGGAGGCGCGGCCGCTTCCCTGGCGGCCAGCTCGGCCAGGTCGACGCGTTCGCGTGTAATCATCCGCGGATCTTCTGACGCGAGATACGCCAGCATCGCGGTCAGCGTCGCGTTCGACCGCAAGTCATCGAAGACGATCTTGTCGTACGTGTCGCGATTGGTGTGCCAGGTGTAGTTCCCGTAGTCCCAGGGAAGCGCGCCCAGCCCGAACGCCGGCGCGCCGTGGCAACTGAACGAGAAGTCATCGCTGCCGCCGCCCGAGGGGATTCCAGGACCGCTGAACGTGATCTGGTTCCGCAACTCGTACGGGATCTTGCTGAGCCACTCCGCGATGTGTTCCGCCGCGTTGGGCAACCCGGCGCCGCCCATGCGAACGATCCGGCCGGTACCGTTGTCCTGATTGAACAAGGCCTGAAGGCCCTGGCACGACGTCCGGGTGATCCTCCGAGAAGGCTTTCGATCCGACCTCGCCCTCCTCTTCCCCGCTCCAGTGACCCACCAGGATCGTGCGCTTGGGCCGCGGATACGCTGTCTTGAGGATGCGCATGGCCTCGAGCATGGTGACCGTGCCGGTGCCGTTGTCGGTCGCGCCCGATGAGCCGTCCCAGGAATCGAAGTGCGCCGACAGCATCACGTACTCGTCTGGCTTCTCGACACCCTTGATCGTCGCGATCGTGTTGAATACCGGACGCTCGCCGAGGAGCTCGCGCGTCGAGGTTGAGGCGGAGGATCGGGTGCTGGTTGTGCTCCGTGAGGCGATAGACCAGGCCGTAGTCCTCGCAGCTGAGCGCGATCGCCGGCGCTTTCGTATCATACGTCTCGAAAATCTCGATAGTCCCCCAACCATTCTTGGGTCGCGACGTGATGATGCCGGCGACGCCCGCCTGCTCGAGCCTCAGGCCCAGCTCTCCTGTACCGATCGCGAGGCTATACCCGGTGCCACGGACATCGGGGTTCCGCCAATCGCGCTGCACTGCGGCGCGCATCGAGTCCATCCGCGCCCTCGATTCCGGTGTGGCGTTCTGTTCCCAATCGTCGGCTGGCAGGCACGTTGGCTGCAGACCAGCGACCAGAATGAGTTTCCCTTTGGCGCTGGGCAGCCATTTCACGAACTCCGTGCTGTCCGCGAACCGCGGGAGAATCACGGTCGCCGCCGTCAGATCCCGCTTCCCGGTACCCGGGCTGTACCCGAGCATCGTTCCCTCCAGCGACCGGACGCGGGGCTCGATCAGATCGAATGTGCGAGTACCCGCGGCGCCACCCACGCCAGGTCCCGAATTGTTCGTTATGGGCGTCAATGCCCCACGATTGGTACATCTTCACAAGCCAGTCATTCGCCCGGGTGAGATCGGGTGTGCCGGTCAGCCGCGGGCCAATCGAGTCGAACAGCACGGCCGACAGGTGCTCCGCCTGCGAGCTGTCCTCGCCCAGTGCCCAATGTGCTGGAGAACCGGGTCAGCCGCGGGAAAGGTCTGCGCCGCGCCAGGCCGGGCCGTGAGGGCGACCGCCGACAGCGCGATCGCCGACAGCGCGATGACGCCGGCAGTCCGGTGAAAATGCGGCATCACGAGCGCGCCGCAATGGGCACAGCCGCGCGCGCGATCTGGCGCGCCTGCCCCTCGTCGATCCCCAGGTTGTCCGCCAGCAGTGCAGGCGGGACATTGTGCATCCAGGCCGTCAAGCCGACCTCCTGATAAATGCCGCTGTTGAAGCCGGCAATGATCTGGACCTCGTCCGTCCCGACGTTCTCGATGGGATGTCCGTAGCCGCGCGGGATGTATGTGGCGTCGCCCGCGCTGACATCTTCCGTGCGGCACGCCCACTGGAGCCGAACACGGTGAGACGCGCACGTCCGGCGGCGTAGTACTGCCACTCGTCGGGCGTTCGGATGCCAGTGCATGGTGCGCAAGCCGCCGGGCGCAATGGTGAGATGCGCGCCTGTGATCCCCGCAGAGATCGGGAACTCGGCCGACGACACAATGCGGATGGTGCCGCCGGGTGATTCCTTCGGTGCCTGCGCCAGGAGCCGGAACTTGTGGGTCTGCGGCGCGTCGTGCTCGGCGCCGTCGGGCCGGGGCGTCGCATCGGTCGCCGGCACCTTACCGGGCCCGATGTACAACTCGCCCTTGGGGAGCCTGGCGAACGCCGCCTCAGGCAACCCGAAATTCTGCGCCAGGACGTGCGGAGGCGTCAGCAATGTCCAGTCCGTGACGCTGAAGGTGCCGTACTCCGAGAAATGCCCGTTGTCGAAATCAGCAGGAAGGCGGCGTGGGCGGCTCGGAGGCGTGGCCGGCAGAGCCGGACGGATGGCGGTCAGGCATTGGCGTCCTCGAGTGGGTCTACGATACGGATGGCCCGGCACGGATGGCCCGGCGTCGGGCACCGGGCGTCACATGGGCGGCACGGGATGGTGTGCCGGAATGTAACGCTACGACACGGCGCGCCTTCCCGGTAGCCGACCGTGGCCGGCGACCGGACCGCTACAGAACAGCTACGCGAGCGACTCGGCCGTGCGTCTCGCCCCAAACTCCCGCAGGGTGCGATAATGCGACGCGATGGCCGAGCGAAGGGTCGGATATGCGTTGTATGGCAGCCCATACTGGGCGGCGACGTCCCTCACGATGGCGCTGATGGCAGGATAGTGCACGCTGCACACCCGGGGGAACAGGTGATGCTCGACCTGGAAGTTGAGGCCCCCGACATACCACGAGAGCAGGCGGTTCTTGGGGCCGAAGTTTGCCGTGGTCTGCATCTCGTGCAGCCACCACTCCTGCGCGATCATGCCCTCGACATCCGGCTCGGGATAATCCGTGGACTCGACGACATGGGCCAACTGGAACACGATGCCGAGGATCGCGCCGGCGACGAAGTGCATCACGAAGAAACCGATCAGTACCTGCCACCACGGGATCTGGAGCACGAGCAGCGGTACGACGAGCGCGTAGGCGTAGTACACGACCTTCGTGCCGGCGAGGACACCGACCTGCATCCCGTCGTGCCGCTTGTCACGGTAGGGGCCCAGCTCCGCCTTCAGGAGCTGCTGGTAGTCCTTCACGAACACCCAGAACAGCGTCGTGAACCCGTACAGCGCGAAGGCGTAGAGATGCTGGAACCGGTGGAACCACAGCCGCTCACAGTTCGGGGACAGGCGCAGGAGCGGAGAGACCGCCAGGTCCTCGTCGACGCCTTCAATGTTGGTGTAGGTGTGGTGCACGATGTTGTGCGTGATCTTCCACATGTAGCTGCTGGCGCCGAGGACATTGAGCGACAGGCCGAGGAACGTATTGATCCGCGCGCTCAAGGAGTACGCACCGTGCAGCGCATCGTGCGCGATCCCGAATCCGATCCCGGCCATGCCAATACCCATCACGAGGGCCAGTCCCAGCATCTCCCACCGCGAGAATCGATTGGTGAGGATCAGGCCGTACGGCACGAACGTGAGGGCGAGCAGCAGCACGGTCTTGACGACCATACCCGCGTTGGCCTTCGAGGATAGGCAGCGGGACTCGAAATACTGCGCGACGCGCGCCTTCATTTCGTGCATCGCGTGATCGGGGGTCGCGCGGGCGAACTTGACGTTCCCGCGCGGTGCGCTTCCTCGCGGCACCGTGCAACCAGGAACGACCGGTACTGGGGCCGCCAACGCGTTCGATCGTGCATTCATGGTCCGCTCATCCTCGTCGAGTGTTCGCCGTGCTTAGGGGCAACCGCGCCCCGCGGGGTGCCAATGTTGGCCACGGCCCCGCGCCGGCGACCCACCCGTCTATCCCGGTTACAAGACGATACGCCGCGATCGGCGCGACGGATCGCCTGACAACGGCGAGCGAGCCGGTGGATCAACAGCCTTCGTGTTTGGGACGCTTCCGTACAGAAGCGTCGAAATGATACGGCTGGGCCGCCCGCTCCCGCAAGGAAACTGAGGCGCTGGCTTCCGCTAACCCCTTGTGCGGGGGGTCAAAGAAGGAAAGCGAGACTGGCCAGACCGATGGCCACGACGTCCTCGGCAAGCGCGGCCCACCGCGCGCCCAACCGGCCGATTGCCGCGATCCGGGCCCGATAGCCGCCGAATGTCCCGGCCGCCGCGGCACATGCGCCGACGATGGCGCCCGCGATGTTCATCGTCTCCGACCCGTCTACCGCGAGCCAGCCGACGAAGGCGCCACTGCGAGGCGGGCCACCAATGGGCCGAGCTTGGTCCGGGGGGAGTCGCCGGCAGGATATCGATCACCCATTCACATGCCGCGAGGACGCTGAGCACCACGCCCGCGACCGTGTGGTGCCGCGCGAGCAGAATCATGGCGGGTGGGGTCATTGTGCGGAGTCCGGCGGCAAATCCCAGCGCGGCCGCAATGAGCAGGGCGAACATCATCGGGAGGGCCCCGCCGCATGTGCCTTCACCATGGCACTCAGGTCGTTGCGCCGGCGCATCGCCGCCGACCACAGGGCACTTCGCATCACCAACTCCTCCGGTGCAGTCTCGATCGTGAATGCGGCCGGCGACAGCGTATCCGACACCTCTTCCCAACGCAAGGGCATTGAGACTTGCGCGAGGGGATGCGCCCGCGCGGCGAACACTCCCGCCACGGTCTTGCCGCGGATGTTCTGCAGATAGTCCACGTAGACGCGGCGCGCGCCTCGATCGCGCACGCCTCTCGTGACCGTCGCGCCCGTGGGATGCCGGCTCGCCACGGTCGTCGCGACCACCTGTGCGGCGAGCCGTGCGGCATCCTCGCTCGTCCCTTTCGCCAGTGGCACCATGATATGTATACCGGTCATTCCGGACGTCTTCGCGATGCCGTGCAGGCCGAGATCGTCGAGTACCTCCTTGACCCAGCGGGCCACCTCAACCACCCGGTCAAAGGACGCTGTCTTCCCCGGGTCGAGATCGATGATCGTGTAATCGGGTGTCGCAATGCTTCCGACCCGCGAGTGCCACGGGTCGATCGAGATCGCGCCGAGCTGGATCGCGTACAGCACCGTAGCCAGGTCGCCGCCGATGAGATGGCGGATCGTGTTGCCGCCCGCTTCGACGTCGGCCGTGCGCACGCCGCGCGGGACCTCAACCGGAGCGCGATGCTGGTAGAAACTCCGGCCGGTGATGCCGTTCGGAAATCGCCGCAGCACGAGCGGATGATCGGCAATCGCGGGTAGCAGCCCCGGAGCCATGCGGACGTAGTAGCGGAGCAGATCGCCCTTGGTGTACGCCCGCGCGTCCCGGGTCTTCGGGAAGAAGACTTTGTCCAGGTGCGACAACTTGAGTGTCGTAGCATCACCGACGGCGAGGTCGCCCCCGCCGCCGGCGTCGTGCTCGATGGCGGTGAGTTGGTCGAGGAGCGCCCCAGCGCCACGCGCGCCACGCGCACGCGCCGCCGGTACGAACCCCACGCGCGACGGTTGTCTTCCGCGCCGCCGGTGCAACGGTGACTTTCTTCTGCACGCTCTCCGGCTCCCGGCGCACCGCTATCGGTGGCTTGTCATCACGCAATCCAAGATATACGGGATGCCGGAGCTTGCCATCCGGCGTCCATTCGGTGAAGCGGACCTGGGCGACGAGCACGGGCTCGACCCAGTGCGCGGGCTCCGGGGTGCGCGGCACGGGCCCGTCGAACGGCGAACGCGTGACCGCCAGCGGCCGAAGTTTGGCCGACACCTTCTGCAGCTCGCCGCGCGTAAATCCGCCACCGCACAATCCTGCGTATACGAGGTGGCCTCCCCGATAATGTCCAAGCAGGAGTGCGCCAAGAAACTCGCGCGATCGTCGTGGCTCGGTGTACCCGCCGATGACGAACTCCTGGGAGTGCTCCAGCTTGAGCTTGCGCCACGCGTGTGATCGATGACCCGCTTCGTACACGCTTGCGGCATCCTTGGCGATCACGCCTTCCCATCCCAGGCGCTGGGCCCGCGCGAGGAGCTTCGCGCCGTCCTCGACGGGTACGACCCGCTGGATGTGAACGCTCCTGAATCGCGCGCGCCGCCAGAGGCGATCGAGCGCATCATGCCGCCGGCGCCACGGGACATCGAGCAGTACCTCCGGCCCGGCGACGAGCAGATCGAACACCATGAGCGTGACACCCGTCGCCGAAGGCGTGCGTCCAGGGCGCACGACCCCCGCCCCGGCGGCGCGGCTCGCGTGACGGGCCGCCGTGATCGTCTTGCTACGCTGCTGAAGATCCGCGAACCGCCCAATGCCGCCCGCGGTTCGCGCGACCAACTCACCGTCGAGCACGAGATCGCTGAGGCGTACGCGTGCGGCCAGCGTGGCCACGGCCTGCGCCACGCCGGGATAATCGCCGGTCCTGTCGATCGCATTCCGCGAGAGCAGTCGCACACCGCCATTAGAGACCACGGCCAGGATGCGAATGCCGTCGTACTTCGGCTCGAACACCCAACCATCGCCGCGAGGCATCTCGGTCGCCACGGTGGCCAGCATGGGACGGATTTCCGGGATGCGAGGACGCCGGCGCTCCCTCGCGGCTGGGCGCCGCCTGGCCACCGCCATCGGCCGCTATGCCGGCCGGCGCACGGCGCGCTTCCGGGATGATCGCTTCGCTTTGGCGTCCCCGGTACCGCCGTCCCTGGATCCCGCCCCACGCTCGAGACTCTCCCGCAGCTTGCCCATGAGATCGAGCACCCTCGGCTCCGCAGCCTCCGGCTCGCGCGCGGGGGTAATCTTCTTGCCCTTGAGCTTCGCCTGGATCATCGAACGCAGGTGCCGATCGTGATCGTCCGTGTATTTCTCCGGCTTCCATTGCGTCGCCAGCGACTCAATGAGCTGGCGAGCCATGCGCATCTCCTGCGGCGTCACCTTCGCCCGCTGCGCTTTCGGAAACGCGATGTCCGACACGTCGACGAGTTCGTGCGTGAACCGCATCATTTCCAGCATCAGCGCATCGCCCATTGGCTTGATGCCGGCGAGATGCTCCTTCTGGCGAAGGGTGAACTTCGCGATCCCGACCAGCCCCGATTCGTGAATCGCGTCCCGGAGCAACGCGTACGCCTTGTCCCCGTTCCGGTCAGGCCGGAAATAGTACGGGGTGTCGAAGTACCGCGGGTCGATGCTCGATTCCTTGACGAAGTCGAGAATGTCGATCGTCTTCGACGCCTCAGGCGCCGCGGCCTTGAGCTCCGCCGCGCTCATCACGACGAATTTTTTCTTCGCGTATTCGAAGCCCTTGACGATGTCGCCCCAGGGAACCACCGCATCGTCGGCCGTGGAGACGCGCTCGTACCGGATCGGTGCCAGGTCCTTCTTGCGCAACTGGCGGAAATGCACGGCGCCTTCACCCGGCCGCACCGCCGAAAAGAGCTGGACGGGAATATTGACCAGGCCGAACGAGATGGACCCTTTCCACAGAGCAGCCATGACGCACCTCGGTGCGGATGTCGCGAATGATGATGGATGTCGTCTGAGGTTCGTGCGGTTCCCGCCAGCATTCCCGTTATCGCACGATCTGTTCCGGTGGCTGGCGGATGGCGACGATCGGGAGGTCGTTCTGCACGGCCCAGAGCTCCCAGTACTCCACGGTGTTGCCGAGGAAGTGCGATTCGAGCGCATCACGGTCCAGCTGCGGATCCTCGGCGGCTGCGCCGGACGTCGCCGGATTGCCAGCGAGACCAACCGCTCGCCGCATTGCCGACCAGCTGTTCGCCTCGAGTGCGGCGACCGCAACCCAGCCGTCGCGCGCCCGGTACAGCCCGTAACCCGGCAGTCCGCCGCCGAAGAGTGATCCGGGCGTGGTGACTCCGCGGCGGACCGGCTCATTGAACTGATCCGCGACCGCAGCCAGCGACACCTCGGCATACCCCGCGTCCGCCCCCCGCTCTCGCGCCAGAAGCAGCGCGAGGCTTGCACTCACGGAGCGCTCCGCGCCGGCAAAGTCGGCGAGCAGAATGGCCGGCATTTGGGGGGGCGCGACCAGACCAGCGGACGCCTGATACGTCAGATCGTGTCCCGGCTTGTTGGCATCCGGTGATGCCGACCCGACGATCGCGACATAACACAGGCGCGGAAAGCGCGCGTGGACCTGCGGCCAGCCGAGCCCAAGCCGGCCCAGCGACGACGGTCGCGACGATGTGATCAGGAGATCGGCCGCATCGAGAACATCGTCAAGCACGGGCCGAGTCGCGGGGTCCTTGAGATCGAGGCGCATGACGCGCTGCCCGTTGGCGAGCGCCTCGTACCACGCCCGGTGGTAGCCGCCAAATGGATCGCCGTCCGGCGGCTCGATCTTCACGACGCTCGCGCCGAATCCCATGAGTTGCCGGGCGGCGAGTGGACCGGGAAGGTGTGCAGCGAGCGACACCACGTGCAAACCATCGAGCGCGCGTCCAGTACTTCCAATCGGCATGCGACTGATGAATCCGGTGAAGGGTGGTCTGAATGGGTACCCGGCGACCGTCCCGCCGGCGCGACCATATTATACGCAACGTGTCCTCGATCGTGTCCCTGGTGGTGTCCCTGGTCGTCCTCCCGCATGACATCCCCGGCCGATGTGAGTGCGACCGGCTCCGGTGCGACTGACTCGGTTGCTGCCGATGTGGGTGTGACCGACGCGCTGCGCGACGAATGGTTGTGGGGATGGGACCCCGTTCCCGGCATCGTCTCGGTGTATGCCTCCCAGGACGGGAGGGCGTCAGTGTGGCGCCGTCTGGCCGAGTCGGACACGCTGGTGCGGGAGGAAGAGCGATTTCGCCCCTGGCTCCTGCTCGCACATCTCGGCGACCTGGCGCTCCTCGGTCCGCGACTCGCTGCCGACGGCGAGTCACGCCCCAGGAACGAGCCACTGGTCCGGCACCGTCTGCTCTCCGGGCCCGGCGCGCTCCGCCACCTCGTCACCGCGCGCGACGGGCGCGCGCTGATCGCCGCCGTCCTCGACGGCGCGTCGCGCCGCCTCGAGACACCACTCCGTCACTTGAGCGAGCTGCAACGGATCGAGCCCGGCACGGTGCTCGCCCTCACACCGGAAGAGCAGTACCTGGTCGCCACCGGTCGCACCTATTTCCAGGACCTGGCGTTCGATCAGGTTCATCGCCTGCAGTTCGATCTGGAGACGACGGGTCTCGATGCGAGGCGGGACCGGATTTTCATGATCTCGATCCGCTACCACACCGGCCAGACGGAAGTCCTCGAAGCCCGGGACGAGAGCGACGCGGCCGAAGCGGACCTCATCCGGACGCTGGTGTCGCGCGTGCGCGATGCGGACCCCGATGTGATCGAGAACCACAACCTGCACGGGTTCGACCTCCCGTTCCTCGACCGGCGCTCTCGCGTGCTCGGTGTCCCCATCCCACTGGGCCGGACGGGCGGAGCGGGTCTGCGGGTGCGCGCGGCGCGCCAGGGTATAGCCGAAACCGACGTCCCCGGCCGCGGCGAGCGCGGTCCACGCCATCGCCGCGTGCGCTTCGTTGCACCGGGCCGGGAGTTGATCGATACGCTCGATGCGGTGCGGCGCTACGATTTCTCGACGCGTGAGCTTCCGGGACACGGGCTCAAGGCCGTCGCCCGGTACCTGGGCATCGCGCGTGCCGGCCGCGTGTACATCCCGGGCAGCGAGATCTACGCCACCTATCGCGCCGATCCGGAGCGCGTCCGCCTCTACGCGACCGACGACGTCGAGGAGGTAGCCGCGCTCTCGCGCATGCTCGGGGGCGCGGCGTACGCTCTGGCCCGCATGGTCCCGCGGCGATACGAGCGGCTCGCCGACGCCGGCGCCGCGACTGGCGTCATTGACCCGCTCCTCGTGCGCGCCTATCTGCGCGCTGGCGCGGCGCTGCCCGCACACGAGCACAGCGACGGCACGCCGCATAGTGGGGCGGCCCTGCACCTCTTTGCATCGGGCGCGGCCCACCGGGTCGTCAAGGCGGACGTCGCGAGTCTCTACCCTTCGCTGATGCGGGCCTATCGCATCGGGCCGTCGCGGGACCGGCTGGGCGTGCTGCTGTCACTCGTGGACCGCCTGGTCGAGCGCCGGCTGCTCGCCAAAGCCAACGCCCGGGCGGCCGCACCCGGGTCGGCCGAGCGTCACACGGAAGAGGCGACGTCGGCGGCGCTCAAGATCGTGGTGAACTCCGCGTACGGCTATCTCGCCGCGGGCGGGCTGACCCGATTCGCCGATGTGCACGCCGCCAACGAGGTGACCCGCCGGGGCCGCGAGGTCCTGGCGCTCATGTGCCGCGAGCTCGCGGCACGCCGCGTCACCTTGATCGAGGCGGATACCGACGGCGTCTACTTCGCGGTGCCGCCGTCGTGGACGGAAGGGGACGAGCGGCGCGTGGTCGCCGAGGTCGCCACGCTGCTCCCTGCTCTCGTCCAACTGGAGTTCGAGGGCCGCTACGCCGCCATGCTGTCGCACGAGCCGAAGAACTACGCGCTCCTCGGCTACGACAACACACTGCTGCTTCGCGGCGTCGCGTTCCGGTCGAGTCGCGCCGAGCCGTTCGGCGAGGCATTTCTGCGGCGTGCGATCCGGCGCGCCCTGTCGGACGACACGGCCGGTGTCCGCGACACCTATCTCGCGACCATCGATGCGCTGCGCACCCGCGCCGTACCGACGCACGATGTCTCGTCACTGGTGCGGCTGACGAAGTCGCCGGACACTTATCAGACGACGAGAGCCACGCGCCGGGAGCTCCCCTACGAGGCGCTGCTCGCCGCGGGACGCACCTGGTGGGAGCCTGGCGACCGAATCCGCGTGTATCGCAAACGCCACGGCGAGGCAGGACTCGCCACCGGTGTGACGTCGCCGGGGGACGACATTGGAGCGGCCGCGGATCCCCGGGATTACGACGCGGAGTTCTATGTCAGGCTCCTGCGGACGACCTATGCCGAGCGCCTGGGGCGCGCGTATCGCCCCGATGACTTCGCGACAGTGTTCGCGGACGCGGATCAGTATCCGCTCTTCACGCAGCCGCTGGAGACGATTCACACGGTGCTGACGACATCCGGGGCGGCGCTCACAAACTGGGACCACTGGGGAGGCGGCGCATCCGGCTGATGACCGGAGCTCCGAGAGCATTTCGCACCTGCTGGCGACCCGTGCGCGCACTCTCTAGCTTCGCCTGAATGGCATTGCGCATCGAGCGAGCGTCTCCACGAGACCCACATGGCCGGCGCCCGGCCCACCGCTAGCGGCGCGGAGTACGCCGAGGGCCGCGCCCGGCTGGCGGCCATGCCGTCCATCGCGTTGCTGGACGGGCCCACTCCGGTGCAGGAGATGCCGCGGCTCCGGGCCGCGCTCGGAGGCGGTCCCAGACTCATCGTGAAGCGCGACGATGCGATCCCGTTCGGTTTCGGCGGCAACAAGGTCCGCAAACTGGAGCTGGCGGGCGCGGAAGCCGTCGCGGCCGGCGCCGGCACGCTCGTCACGGTTGGTGGCATCCAGTCGAACCACGCGCGCGCGACCGCGGCGACGGCAACGCGCCTCGGGCTTCGCTGCCTGATCCTCGCCAACGGCCAGCGTCCCGCGAAGCTGACGGGCAACGCGCTCCTCAACGATCTCCTCGGCGCCGACATCCAGTACATCGCTTCGCGGGACGAGCGCGACCCGGCAATGCAGTCGGCGTGGAGCGTCTCCGCGCGCGCGGGCCGGTGCCCCTTCGCGATTCCACTCGGGACGTCCACGCCACTGGGCGCGCTGGGCTTTGCACGAGCGATCGGTGAGATCGTGGCGCAGGACACGGTCCCCGACGTGATCGTGCATGCGTCGTCGTCCGGCGGTACACAGGCCGGTTTTGTCGCGGGGTGCACGCTCTGGGGTCTCCCGACGCGCGTCATCGGCGTCGAGCCCGGACGACCCGGCGGCGTCGATCCAGGCGAAGATCCGGACCATTGTCGCCGGCTCGGGTGCCTTCCTCGGTCTCGATGGCGAGGCGTTCGCGGAGGCGCGGCCGATCGTCGTGGACGATCGGTTCATTGGTGACGGGATACGGCATCGCGAGCCCCGGCTTCCATCGAAGCCCAGCGCCTCGCCGCGCGGACCGAAGCGCTGTTCGTCGATCACGCGTACACGGCCAAGGCTCTGGCTGCGCTGATCGCGGGAGTGCGCGCCGGCCGGTTTCCGCGACACCGAGACCGTGTTGTTCTGGCACACGGGCGGCCAGGCCGGCCTCTCGCATGACGGTCATGCCCCGGGAAATGGAGCGGCGTTGCCGCGCCGGCTGACTTTGCCGGTGCGCTCGCGGTCGTGGTCGGCTCGACGATCGGTTCGGGCATCTTCCGCTCCCCCGCCGCCATCGCGAGCGCGTCCCGACGCCGGGCGCGCTCATGGGCGTCTGGGTCGCTGGCGGACTGCTCGCGCTCTGCGGCGCGCTGACGCTGGCCGAGATCACGACGGCACTGCCGCAGACCGGCGGCATTTACGTCATCGTCCGCGAGGGGTGGGGGCGGCTCCCGGCCTTTCTCTTCGGATGGGCCGAAGTGGTCATCATCCGCGCGGCGGCTCTCGGCGCGGTAGCGACGACGTTCGCCGAATACCCGCTCCGCACGCTCGGCTACGACCCACGTATGCCGCCCCACGACAGTACGGTGCACTATGTCGCGGCCGTCGCGATCGTCCTGCTCGCCGCCCTCAACATCACCGGCGTGCGATTGAGCGCCCTGCTGCTGGAAGTGTCGACCGTCGTCAAGGCGGGTGCGCTCCTGCTGATCGCGATCGGCGCAGTCTGGCTGGCCCCGGCTCTGACGCATGCGCAGCAGGTGGCGCCCGCCGCATCGGCGTCGATCGGTCCGAGTGCCATTGGACTGGCACTGGTTGCGGTACTCTGGGCATACGATGGGTGGGCGGATCTGAGCTTTGTCGCCGGCGAGGTGGTGGGTCCGGACCGCACGCTGCCGCGCGCGCTGATCGGCGGCACGCTCGCGGTCCTCGGCATCTACTGCGCCGCCAACCTCGCCTACCTCGACGTCCTGCCGATCAGCCAGATCTCATCGTCCAAGCTCGTCGCGGCGGATGTCGCCGATCGGCTGGTCGGCCACTGGGGCGTGGCGGTCGTCGGGATCGCGGTCGTGATCGCCACCGTGAGCACGCTCAACGGCTCGCTCCTCACCTGCCCGCGCATCTTCTTCGCAATGGCGGACGACGGCCTGCTCTTCCGCCCGGTGGCCGCGGTGCACCCCCGCTATCAGACGCCATATGTCGCGATCGCGCTGGCGGCGGCACTCGGCGTCGCCTTCGTGCTCGCCCGTACCTTCGAGCAGCTCGCCGACACCTTCATCCTGGCCATCGTGCCGTTCTATGCCCTCGCGGTCGCGGCCGTGTTTCCGCTGCGCCGCCGGTCCGCGTATCGCCCGTCGTTCCGGCTCCCGGGCTATCCGGTCGTGCCCGTGCGTCTTCGTGCTCACCGCGGCGGGCGTCGTGGGAGCGCGATCGTCGACCCCGTGAGCCGCTGGCCGACGCTTGCCGTCATCGGCGTCGTTCTGGCGGGCATCCCGGTGTTCTACTACGTGCGCCGCAGAGCCGGCCCGGAGTTGTAGTGGAGGCCCGAGGGTTGACGCTCGGCCGCGCCTGGCGGCGATCCGCGAGCGTGCTGTGGCTCGCGGCGGCCGTGCAGGCGGCGGTATGCGCCGCCGGCCGGAATGTGCGCCGCAGTGTCAACTACTGCGCCGAGCTCGTACCGACGCCGGGTACCCGGGCGAGGGCAGTGCTGGAGTTGGTGCCGGTACCGTCGCCGTTCGATGTCGCGGTCACGCGAGACGGGAATCCCCGGTACCGGATCGTCATCTCGATCGCGGGGCTTCCGGGCGCCGGATCCCGGACATCGATCGCCGGCGTACGTCGCGTGGATGACGACGATGGACTCGACAGCGTCGTCAGGCTCGGGACGGTGCAGACGGACGGACCGTGCTTGGCGAGACCACCCGCGATCACTTCCGTATTCTGATCAGTGCCGAGCCGTCGGCGGAATCGCCGTTCGCACGGGGCCGCTGGTGTTTCGTGGCACGTCGCCGGACAGCCGCGTGCTCGCGCATCGTGACGCCGTGTCGCCCTTCCTGGCGGCGACAATGATGGCACCTGCCCGCGATGGGGAATGCCAGGATGGCGTCCGGCGCGAGCCCGGACATGGCGCCAGATATCGCGCCGTTCCTCCCGCCCCGGGTGTGCGCCACTTGCCCCGGCGCAGCCGCGCGAGATCGTACAACTCCATTCCGGCGACACACTCTCGCTGACCGCGATGCTGGTACGTCGCACGGTCGCGGGGCGGACATTCACGGCCTACGCATACAACGGCCAGATACCCGGACCGCTGATCGACGTGACGCAGGGCGCCACGATCGTCGTGCAGTTCCACAATGCGACCGACCTGCCGTCGGCGGTCCATTGGCACGGCATCCGGCTGGACAGCGCGTCGGACGGCGCGGCGGGATCTCGCAGCGTGCCGTCGCGCCGGGGGACATTCACGTACCGTGTGCGATTCCCCGACGCCGGGATCTACTGGTACCACTCGCACGAGCGTGAGGACATTCAGCAGCCACTCGGCCTGTACGGCAACATCATCGTGCGTCCCGCCTCCGCGCCGCCGCCGCCGTCAATGCCGAGCGGGTGCTGGCAGTGGGCGACATGCTGCTGGCCGATAGCGCGCCGGTCCCGTTTGGGGCGACCGGGCCGACGCACGTGCTGATGGGACGGTTCGGGAACGTGATGCTCGTCAACGGTGCGGCCGGGTATCGGGACACCGTGCGGCGCGGCGCCGTCGTCCGCTACTATCTCACCAACGTATCGAGCGCTCGCGTGTTCAACCTCGCCTTCGGTGACGGCCGGTGAAAGTCGTGGCGGCGGGAGCAGGGCCGTTTGTGCGCGACGTGTGGGCCAACAGCGTGGTGATCGCGCCGGCGGAGCGGTACGTCGTGGACGTCCGGTTTCCCGATTCGGGGATGGTGGCGGTGACCAATCGCGTGCAGGCGCTCGACCATTTGACGGTGCGCTCCATCCGGAGGTCGATACGGTCGGAGTGGTCAACGTCGTGCCGCAGCCGGCGTCACCAGACTATGCTGGCGCCTTCACGTGCTCGCGCGCGACAACGCGAGTGGGGCGGTCATCGCGCGGTATCGTGCGCAGTTCACGAGGCCCGTCGACCGGATCCTGACGCTGGCAATGCGGGTGACGCATCTGCCGCCCAGCATGAGTTCGATGCTCGGCGGCCCCTCCGTGCCGGTCGAGTGGAACGATGGCATGGGGGCCATGAACCGCATGGCGACATCGACGACGTCGTGTGGGTGCTCCGGGACTCGGCCACTGGCAAGGAGAACATGGACATCGCGTGGCGCTTCCAGCAGGGCGATGTCGTGAAGGTCCGGATCTACAACGACCCGGTTGGTCCGCACGCGATGGACCACCCGATCCATTTGCATGGGCAGCGGATGCTGGTCCTGTCGCGCAACGGGATCCCGAATCCGTATCTGGCGTGGAAGGACACCGCGCTGATTCCCGCGGGCCAGGTCACCGACCTGCTGCTCGACTTATCGAACCCCGGACCGTGGATGCTGCACTGTCATATCGCCGAACACATGGGGCGCCCAAATGATGCTGATGGTCCTGTCGGTCAAACCCAGGAGGAGGTCGCGTGAGATTCGTGCAGCGTCGTAGCCGTGCGGTAGCGGTCAGCCGCCGTGCTGGCGGGCTGCCGTCGGCGCCGGGCAGATGGCGGGGTGCAGGCTCCTGCCGCGGCGCCGCACCCGCGCTCACCGTTCGTGTCGCATCGATACGGCGGTGGTGGCGCTGCCAGCACGTCACGGTCATCGATGGCACCGGTGGCCCCCGCGCGCACGATCAGACCGTCGTGATCGCGCAGGGGAAGATCACAGGCCGTCGGGCCCGCCGCGCGGTCACGTGTAGCCCGGCGGGCGCGCGTGTGATCGACCTTACCGAACAAGACGGTGATCCCGGGGCTCGTCGGACTTCACGACCACATGTACTACTCGGGTCGGCATGACGCTCGATGCTCACAGCTATCCTCGCCTATTTCTGGCAGCCGGACTCACCACGATCCGGACTACGGGGAGCATCGACCCTTATCAGGAGCTCAACCTCAAGCGGCGCATCGATTCCGGCCTAACTGTCGGACCGGAGATTGTCGTGACCGGCCCGTATCTCCAGGGAGCGGGCCGGCCGTGAGGTGGATGCACGCGCTCGGCGACCCGACGACGCGCGGCGAACGGTTCAGTATTGGTCAGAGGAGGGGGTGACGTGGTTCAAGGCGTACACACAGATCTCGCGGGAAGAGTTGGGCGCCGCCATCAAGGAAGCCCACCGGCTCGGGATGAAGGTGACTGCCCATCTCTGTTCAGTTGGGTTTCGCGAAGCCGTCGACTTGGCATCGACAACCTCGAGCACGGGTTACTGCACCGATACGGAGTTCTGGCCCGGGAAGCAGCCCGACGTCTGTCCGACGCCGGGTGATTCCGCGCAGTACGACGCGCTCGATATCAACAGCGCCGACGTCCAGCGGACCATTCACAACATGGTGGACCACCACGTGGGCATGACGTCGACGCTGGCTGTGTTCGAGGTGAGTTCGCCGAGCCGCATTCCCATGGACCCCCGCGTCTACGATGCGCTCGACCCGATTGTCGCGGCAACGCGGTGCGCGCCTGGTACGACTCGTCCAAGACACAAGAATGACAGTGCGGAGCGTATCGCACTGCACAAAGCGATGGAGTTCGACCACTCCTTCGTGCAGGCGGGAGGGTTGTTGGGTGCTGGATCGGATCCGTGCTGCCTGACCGAGATCGCAGGCTACGGCGACCAGCGCAACTTCGAACTGCTTCGTGAGGCGGGCTTCACCCCGGAGCAGGCGATTCAGATCATGACGTCGAATGGTGCCAAGGTGCTGGGGATCAGCGACCGTGTCGGTACGGTCGCGGCCGGCAAGCAAGCCGATCTCGTCGTCATCGAAGGGGACGTGGTGAGTCACCCGTCCATTCGCAATGTGACGACGGTGTTTCGGCGCGGAGTCGGGTATGACGTCGCCGCGCTGACGGCATCGATCCGCGGCATGGTGGGACTCAAGTAGGTCCCGGCCGCCAGCATGTAGCACCGGCACATAGTGAGATTTTGGGGCCTATCATGGATTCTACCGGCATTCGCCACACCGATTTCCAGGCCGAGCACGTCACGACCGCCGACAACTCCGTCTTCGTCAGGCGGTACGGGCAAGGCCCGGCGATCCTCATGGTGCATGGGTTCCCGAGGACAAGCCTGATGTGGCGCCATGTCGCGCCGACGCTCGCCAAGCACTACACGGTGATCTGCGTTGATCTTCGCGGATATGGCCAGAGCGGGATCCCCGCGTCCAGGGACGACCATTATCCCTATACAAAGCGCGCGATGGCGAACGAGCTCGTTGAGGTCATGGCGAAGCTCGGTTTTTCGCGGTTCTCCGTCGTTGGGCATGATCGTGGCGGCCGCGTTTCGTATCGCCTGGCTCTCGATCACCCCGAGCAGGTCGAGCGGCTCGCCGTCTTTAATGTCGTGCCGATCTCGGAAGCGTGGGGTCACGCGGATGCGACGTTCGCCATGACGTACTGGCCCTGGGCGCTCTTCTCCCAGAAGGCGCCGCTGCCGGAGGCCTATCTCGCTGCCGCACCCGAAGCCGTCTTTCACAACCCGTTCGGCGAAGGTTCGTTCGGGCCGGACATCCTCGCAGAGTACCTCGAGACGTTCCGGAATCCGGCGCGCGTGCACGCGGTCTGCGAGGAGTACCGGGCCGCGGCCACGCTGGACATCACCCACGACGAGGCCGATCGGCAGTTCTCCCGTCGCATCAGGTGTCCGATGCTGCATCTCTGGGCGAGCGGTGGTCCGGTCGACCGGTTCTACGAGCGGCAGGGCGGCCCGCTCGGCATCTGGAGAAACTGGGCGGACGATGTCACCGGGCAAGCCGTGGAGGGCGGTCATTTCTTCCCGGAGGACAATCCGGGGCAGACGACCGGTCTGCTGACGACTTCTCGCCGGCGCGTAGACGGACGATCAGAACTGCCTTACTTCCCGCTAAGCGCCACAAGGTCGCGAAACTTCGCCCGATCTTCGCGGACCGAGGCAGGAGATCGCCCCAGCACCTGCCGGAGGGTGCGATTCAAATGACTCTGGTCACAAAACCCCGCTTCAAGCGCAATGTGAGCGATCGGCTCATCCGTCTCGCGTAACAGGTGCGCCGCGCGCTGGACCCTGATGCGCGCCGCGGTCGTCCGCACACCCTCTCCCGTCGCACGGCGATACGCATACCCAAGCCACGAGGGATGACGGCCGACCCCGCGGGCCAGGTCGGCGATCCTCAGCGTCGTATCCTCCTTCAGGCGGCGCTCGATCGCACTGAGCCAGCTGGCACGTTCGTATCGGACGCCTGGATCTGGACGTGTTAGAACATCCCGCAACACCGCGCGGAGCGTGCGTTCCGATCGGCATGCCAGCACCAGGGATTCCGACAGGGTCGTCGCGTCGCAGGCCATCCAGCGCTTGACGGGCACATTGGGGACGAAGGACCGTCCGAGCCAGTCCGGGTCGAACTCGATCTCGATCTGCTCGAATCCCTCGGCTCCGACCGTATTGCGATGCGCGGCGCGGGAACGGTAGAACACCACCGACGGGCTGGCGATCACACTCCGCCCGATCTCCGTCTCGTTCAGATAGGAACCGATCACGAAAATCGACACCACGGGCCAGTCGTGCGCATGTTCGGGCACGCCGGTGTGGCTTCGGTCGATGACCCGTCTGATCGTGACGCCCGTGAACTCGGGCACCACGAGTTCACGCAGACCTTGAATCCGTCCAAGACACGTCGAGGGCCTGCCTTCATGATTCATCCATGATCCCTGCGGCTCTGCTTCTCGCGGCGGCGTGCCACGTGGGTAGTTATCAGATGGCCAACGGAACAGTTGTCGACATCGCGCCCGATGGCCGCGACACACTGCGGTGGACGCTGTTCGACGGCGAGACCGGCGATCTCCACAAAACCCCGCATGGCCAGTGGGTGAGCACAATTGGTTGGACCGATCGCAGGGACAATAAGGTTGTCGCGTTCCCGGATTGCACAAACGCGGGCATCACCTTCGATGGGGTCACCGGACGCCGCCTGTCCTTCGATGTGCAGAACGCGACATTCGAGAGTCACGGGTGACGCTCGCCGGGCGGCTCGTCCTCCCGAAGGGCGACGGCAAGGTGCCGATCATTGTGATGCTGCATGGCTCGGACCGCGGCTCCGCTCTGGAGGGGGGCGGCATCTTCTTCCTGCAGCGCATGCTGCCAGCCGAGGGCGTCGGGGTCTTCGTCTACGACAAGCGCGGGACCGGAATATCGGGCGGGCGCTACACGCAGGACTTCAACCTGCTGGCGGACGACGCGGTGGCCGCCATGCGCGAGGCTCGGCGCCTGGCGTCGTCTCGGCTGGGCCGGATCGGTTATCAGGGTGGAAGTCAGGCCGGATGGGTGGCGCCGATCGCGGCGAATCGCGCCCCTGCCGATTTCGTGATTGTGAGCTACGGGCTCGCGGTCAACATGATCGACGAGGATCAGGAGGCAGTCGCGATCCAGTTGCGTGAAAAAGGGTACGGTGCTGGCGACATCGCTGCCGCCCAGACCGTCGCTGGCGCCGCGGAGCAGGTCTTCGCGAGCGAGTTCACTCGCGGCTTCGAGCGGCTCGACTCGCTGCGCGCGCGGTATCGCAGCGCGCCCTGGTACAAGGATCTGCGCGGTGATTACGCCTGGCTGTTATTGCCACACCCGACGCCGGAGTTGCGGAAGATGGCGCCGCAGTTCCGATGGGCTATTCCATTCTATTACGATCCGATGCCGGCGCTCGAGGCCAGTACCGTTCCGCAACTCTGGGTCCTTGGGGGAGAGGATTTACAGGCACCCAGCGCGGAAACGCGCCTGCGCCTGACGACGCTGGTCGCGAAGGGCCGTCCGTTCACGATTGGATACTACCCTCATGCCGAGCATGGGATGATGCTGTTCGAGACCGGGGTGGACGGCGAGCGGGTCTCAACGCGCTTCGCGCCGGGGTATTTCGAGATGATGCGGGATTTCGCCGCCAGCGGGACCCTGCGTGGGTCGTATGGTGACGCCGAACTTACCAGCCCGGAGCGAAGCGCGAACTAGCTCGGGTCAGGGCGGACGACCTGATCAGCCGTGCCAGTGATCCAGCGCGACGATCTCGAACTGAAGCGTGTTTACTCGGACGTACGCATGCGCCGACCGAGCCATCCCGAACTGCCGGGTGGCGTTCAGGATGGCTGGGCGATCGGCGGGACCGACCGGGAGGTCCGGAGACGACATGCCTGACGTCCCGACCCTGCGTTACCCGACCTTCTTGCCCGTCACGAGGCGAACCACCCAGACGAGGAGACAGGCACCGATGACCGCTACCACGATCGAATAGATCAACCCGCCGCCGCCGATCCCCAGTGCCGTCATCAGATAGCCACCGATCACCGCACCGACCATTCCAATGATGATGTCCATCAGAATGCCATACCCGGATCCTTTCATCAGTTTGCCCGTCACGACCCCAGCGATCAGGCCAACGATGATCCACCAGACAAGACCATTGTTCATAGCTGCTCCTTGCGATGAAAGGGACTGCGGCCTGCCACGCCGTCGAAGTATATGCCTGCCTCGCTTCCGGCACCCGCTCCCCACGCGCCACGCTGACGGCGCGGTGGTCCGCACCCGCCCAGGTTGTCCTGAGACGCCGAGCGTGCCCTAGCCATCACCGTTCGACACGTCCATTGGCGCCGGCCCCTGCGGTGGCGCCGTCGCAGGCTCATATTGCTGCGACGGCGCATTCGTTCGATTACCCGTCACGGACGCGGCATGAAGGGACGTAAGACCGAGGCGTCAGCCTCCGGCAGCGCCAATACGCTCTTTGCTGGCCCAGGCGAGGCACGCGCGCTCCTCCGGGCGTTCGATTGGTCGGCCACGCCTCTCGGCCCCGTCGAATCGTGGCCCCTGAGCCTCCGCACGACGGTGGCGACGCTGCTGTCGTCCAAACAGCCGATGTTCCTCTGGTGGGGCCCCAGTTTCATTCAGATATACAACGACGCCTATCGGCCAAGCTTCGGCGAAGGTGACCGGCACATCCACGCGATCGGCGCCAATGGCCCCGAGTTCTGGACGGAGTTGTGGGAGTTCGTCTACCCCCAGATCGCGCAGGTCATGTCCGGCGGGGACGCCACGTGGAACGAGGACCAGCTCATTCCCATCGTGCGAAACGGCCGCCTGGAGGATGTCTGGTGGACGTACAGTTACGGCCCGGCGTACGACGATGCCGGCAAGGTCGCGGGCGTGTTGGTCGTGTGCCAGGAAACCACGTCGCGTGTGCTCTCGGATCGGGCGCTTGCCGCGATGAACAAGCAACTCGAGTTGGAGCGGTCGCGGCTCGTGTACGCGTTTGAGCGGGCCCCGGCGTTCGTCGCCATCCTCCGCGGCAAACCCTACGTCTTTGATTTCGCGAATGAGGCCTATTGCCGGCTGATCGGCCTGCACGAGGTTGTGGGCCGCACGCTCGTCGAGGTTGTACCCGAGGCGATCGACCAGGGATTTGGGGCATTGCTGGACCAGGTGGTAGCGACCGGCGAGCCATTCATTGGCCGTGAGGTGCCGGTCATGCTGGGGCGGACGCCCGGCGCGTCGTTCGAAGAACGCATCCTCGATTTCGTCTACTTTCCGCTCGTCGAGGCTGATGGAAGCCGGGATGGCGTGATCGTACACGGCGTTGACGTCACCGCCCACGTGCACGCACGGCGAGAAAGCGAACGCGCCCGTCTGGAACTGGAAGCCGCCCATCTCTCGGCGATTCGTGCCCACGAGGCGGAGCGGCAGGCGCGGCAGGCCGCCGAAGCCGCCAATCGCGCGAAGAGTGAGTTTCTCGCGATCATGAGTCACGAGCTGCGCACTCCGCTCAACGCCATCGACGGATACGCCGAGCTGATGGAGCTCGGTATCCATGGTGAAATCACCGATGACCAACGCCAGGACCTGGCGCGCATTCGCAAGAGCCAACGCCACCTGCTCGGCCTCATCAACGGCGTGCTGAACTACGCGCGCATTGAAGCCGGTGCCATTCGCTACGACATTGGGGATGTCGTCATTGACGAGGTATTGGCCACCTGCGAGGCGCTCATCGCGCCCCAAGCCCGGGCGAAGCGACTCGCATTCGAGTATACGATCCGCGATCGTTCGCTGATCGTTCGCGCCGATGCCGAGAAGCTGCAGCAGATCGTGCTCAATCTGTTGAGCAATGCAGTCAAGTTTACGGAGCCTGGCGGGCAACTCGGGATGGGATGTGCCGCGGATGGCGACGAGATTCGCGTCGTCGTGTCCGACACGGGGCGCGGGATCGCGGCCGACCAGCTCGCGAGAGTCTTCGAGCCTTTCGTCCAGGTCGACGTGCGCCTGGTCCGAACGCAGGACGGTGTAGGGCTCGGTTTGGCGATCAGCCGCGATCTGGCGCGCGGCATGGGTGGCGACCTGACCGGCGAGAGCACATTCGGCGTCGGCACCCGATTCACACTCAGCTTGCCGCGGGTCGTGTAGCTGGCGTCAGGCCTACCGCGGCTCGCGGCGGATGCGTAGCACGATGCGGCCAATGGGGTGCTTGTGCAGTCGCCGGTGCGCGTCGGCGGCGCGCGCGAGTGGGAAGGTCGCGGCAATCGGTACGCGCAGGCGCATGGCATCCACCGTCCGGGCGAGTCGCGTCAGTTCTCGCACGCTGTTGCGGCCATCATAGCTCCGGAAGCGGATCCCAGGCCTGCGCCGTGGCTCCGGGTCGATGCCGTTGGGGTAGGCTACCCGCCCGCCCCGAGGCACCAGCGCCAGACATCGCTCGAGCTCCTTTCCGCCGGCCAGCGCGAGCACCGCATCGATCCCGTCCGGAACCAGTCGGGACAGCTTGTCCAGCATTCGTGGATCTCGCGCATCGACTACGGCTGCGGCGCCGAGGCGCCGGAGCAACGATTGCGCCCGGCGTCCCGTTGCCGTCGCGATCACGCGCGCGCCGCGATGCTTCGCGAATTGCACAGCCAGCGTACCAAGTGCGCCGGACGCGCCAAAGATCAGTACCGTCTCGCCGCGCCGGACGCCGAGGATGTCGTTGACTCCCCGTGATGCGGTCAGCCCCGGATAGACGACGGCCGCCGCCTCGAGAAAGTCGAGTCGGCGCGGCGCGCGCGCGACGTGCGCCTCGCTCACCGCGATGTATTGCGCGTAATACCCACCGTTGGTGTTTTCAGTCGATGCGGCGTACACGCGGTCGCCGATCCGGAGCCGTTTGACCCGCGCTCCCTTGGCCGCAACGACGCCAGCCCCGTCACTCCCGATCACCAGTGGAAACCGGGTTCGGCCGATCCTCCACGAGCCGTCCCGCAGGGATTCGTCCCAACTGCCGACGCCTGCGGCGTGGAGCGCGATCAGGACTTCATTCGGAGCGGGCTGCGGTAGGGGAACTCGCCCGAGGTGCAGCACCGACGGTGGCCCGAACCGATCGATGACAGCTGCCGCCATCTCGGCCGCTGGCATTGGTGACGTATGCGAGGATGTCGTCATGTCGGTTCCGATGTTCAAGTTTGGCGCCACGACCGTGAAAGGACGAACGACGAGAGGACAAACGGCACAGTTGCGTTCGGCGAACGGCGTGCGCTTCTAGCGAACAGCGGCCGGGAACGGCGGCACCGCATGGACGGCGACGTAGCGGTGCAGGCGTCGGAAATCCGCCGCGTTCTGGGTAACGAGTGTCGCACCCAACCTGGCACACTGTGCCGCCAACAGCGCGTCGTTCCAGAACGACCGGCCTTTCGTCACACCATTGCCGCCGAGTCGGGCGAGCGCAGCCCCCGCGGTTATCCAGTCGCCTGCAGTGGGCTCCATGATCTCCGTTCCAGCACTGATCGCCTGGACGACCGCGGCGTGGCGTGTGTGGCTCGCAACGCCGATCAATACCTCCGCGACGGCGATGGCGCTGACGAGCAACGGCCCGTGACCGCGGATGAAGGTTTCAAAACGAACGCCAAACGCGGCATCGTTCGCGGCCATGACATAGACATTCGTGTCGGCAACGTACACCGGCATGGCGATTCCGATCAGATGTGGATAGGAGTGAGCGGCAGGCTGGGGGACGCGTCAATCAGCGATCCGCGCCGCGTCGATTGGACCAAGCGACGCCAACTTCCGAACTCCCTGGGCCTGCTGCTCACGACGGACGATTGCCTCGAGCGCCCGCGTAACCGCGTCAGTCTCGGTACGTGCGCCCAGCGCCTGGCGGGCGCGGTCCAGCAGATTCTGGTCGAGCCGCAGGGTCTTCTTGCGGCCACCGTGCGGCAGGGCGGTGCTGGCCACGGTCCTTGCTTTTGGCTTGCTTCGCGTAGGCATTCAAGCCTCTACCGGGGGAGTTGACAGCAGTACGATATGTACAATGTAGCTGTATTGTACAGCATCGTCAACGTAGGCTCTACGGCACGTTGCGGTGTCAGAGCCGGACCTCGCACCGGCCCCCGCCGGCGCGGAGCCCAAAACAAAAGCGCCCAACGAACGGGCGCCTCTCAAGCCACTACGAATTATCAATTTTACAAAGAGCGGGCGACCGGACTCGAACCGGCGACGTCCAGCTTGGGAAGCTGGCATTCTACCAACTGAATTACGCCCGCGTACGGTCGTAACTTATCGCCCACCCCTGACCCGACAAGGCCGCACACGTCCGTCAGGCGTGCCGTCAGGCGTGCGCGGCCCCTACCTGGCGACTCCTCGGCGATCGCCCACGCGTTCTCCTGCGGGCGATCAACCCGCCGGCTGAAATGGCGGCTGCTGCACCGGCGGCACGACGCCGAATGGCGTCGTTGTTCCGTACGACCCTGCATTCCGGCTTGACCCCCTGCACCGGATCGCTTCCGAATGGAACCGCGCCCAGCACGCGCCAGTTCGCGGGGCGCGGCGGCGCATCCGGTCCAGCGCCATGATACCGGGAGCGAACGACGGGCGCCGGCGTGCCGTCGGGGGTCGGGTCCGCCGGTGCATCGAGCGCGACATTTCCGCCCGACACGTTTTCGACCACCGTCGCGACCACGACAGCTTGCGCCGGCGTCACCGATGCGGCCGAGATCGCGGCCTGTGCGACTCCGATCGAGCGACGTGCGCCACCGATCGCCTTCTGATAGCCGCCCTTCGCGAACTCGGCGGACGCAAGCCGGAGCACCGCGCCCGACTCATGCGCCAGCTCCGACGCTCGATGGGCGCTCGCGGGATCAGTCGCGGCAGCCGGTGCCTCGCGTGCCATCGCGACGAACGCCGACGCGCGATCGAGACTCGACCGGGCCCGGCTCCGCAGTACATCCTGTGGAATCGCGACCGGCCCGTGCGCCGCGGGAGGCGTCCCCATATCGGTTTGTGCCTGGGCAAGAACAGGGAGCACCGACGCCGCGACCACCGATGTCGCGATCAGTGCCGCCAGGGGATGCAGTTGCAGTCGCACAGGACCTCCCGCCAAGAGGATTCGCCAACCGGACCCTGCGAACATGTGCCGTGAACACCTACCACGTACATGTGCAGGAAGTTGGCCGTGACGGACCGTGCCGTACCCGATACAACTCCGGGTGCCCGGCGCCGCCGTCTCCTCGAAATATTATGGCTGAGGTTGCCCTATTGCCAGTTGGCCGAGCCCGCGAAGACCACGCCCCTGCGATGCCACCGCAGTACGGCGCCTCCGCGCCCCCCCGTACAGCCCCTCGGCGGCCAGCCCGAGGATGCACTCATGGACAGTACGCCTATCCGAGTCGCTTTTCGCGGATGGAGGCAAGAGGCTCGTCACCACCGCTGGGCGGCCACCCCACGCCATTCGGATCAAGGCCGGATCCACCAACCCGGCGTCCGAATGCAAGCCCACCACGGCCGCCAATGCCACCAAGTCCCCGACCGGGATGATCGCCGAATCGGGGGTCCACGGGAGCAACAAGGTCACGGCGAGCGGCGGGCCGCCACCCTTGGGGGCGATCACGATGAGCCGGCTGGGTGGGGAGAGCCGCGCGCTTGCTTGCGCAAGAACACGCGCGGCGGGTCCGGCGCCGAATGGCACGCCTCCTGAGTGCAATGCCACTGCCCCCCCACCGACAGCTACGAACGCAACCGGCCTACCGGTCCCATTGTCGAGCGCTGCGAGCGCGTGCCGTGCCGGCCGCGCCATCGTCTCCGGCACTGCATGAATGTGATGCGTGATCCTCCACACGATGCTCGTACCATCGAACGCGAGATCGGTGAATGTCACCAGTGTCCTCCATTGAGATCCGCAACACGCGCCTGCCTGCGGCGCCTTGTCACATTGAGTTACCTCGGAGCGCCGGTCACCCACCGTGTCCACCGCTCGTATGGATGATAGACCCCACACGTTCCACGGGCGAGAGCGCCCACCCCGCGGAAATGCCTGTTCATCTCGTCAATCGGCGAGTCGATCCCGTGTTTGAGCGCGTCCGGATCGTCCAGTGGTGACAGCACGCAATGCGCAGGCTCATATTGCATTCACCTCTTCGCGCTGAGCGCTGTGACTGGAATTCGTGTGATCGAGCCACCGGGGACGCCAAGTGCCCGCCCCGTCCTCCCTGATATGACACGGGGAGAGTGGGCGATGGTCGCGGGACTGCAGCTCGTGTACGAGCTCGCGTCCCTGCGTCCGATCATCACATCGAATCGCGCCGCCGGTGTGCCGCTCGCGCTGTCGCACGCCATCCTGCTCGGCGCCGTCGACGGATGTCTCTGGCTGCTGCTGCTTCCCGCGATCTTCGCGGCATTCGACCGCACGCCGATTCGCCGGGGGCAGATCGGCCGGCATGCGGTCGCGCGCACGGCGGTCGCCGTCGCGGCGATGGCGGTGCAGGCCGCCGCGCTCGTCGGCATCCTCATTGCCGCCGGCGGATTCAGCGACCTGGGACTCTTCGTTCGCACGTCACCGCTGCTCAATTTCGGCTATGAGTTCGAGACCAACGTCACGAACATGCTGATGATCGCACTCGCGTACGCGGTCCTGCTCCGCGTCCACGCGGTGCGCCACGAACATTGCGTCGCGTCGGCGCTGCAGCTGTCGCTCGCCGAAGCCCGGTTGCATGCGCTCACCGTCGAGCTGCAGCCGCACTTCCTGTTCAACACCCTGAACGGCATTGCGGCGCTCGTGCGCGATGAGCCGGAGACGGCCGAGGCGATGCTGATCCGCCTCAGTGATCTCCTGCGACTGACGCTGGGCGTCGGTCATCCGGCCGAGATCTCGCTGGCGGATGAGCTGGAGCGGCTGGCGATGTATCTCGACATCCAGCAAATGCGGTTCGGCCCGCGGCTCACCATTCACGTCGACGTGGATCCCGACGTGGTGTCCGCGGCCGTTCCGCCGCTGGTGCTCCAGCCGCTCGTCGAAAACGCGCTGACACACGGGCTGGCGCCACGGCGCGGCCCGGGGCACCTCGAGGTGAGTTGCCAGCGGCGCGCGGACTGGCTGGTGCTGTCGGTCGAGGACGACGGCGCTGGATTGCCGCCCGCGGGCGACGTGCGCGAAGGGACGGGGATCGGCAATACGCGCGCGCGGCTCGCGGCGATGTTCGGAGACTACTACCGGCTGGAGCTGAGCCCGCGGCCGAATGGCGGGACGCTGGTCCGGGCGACGGTGCCGTATCGTCACGTTGCTGGCGACGCGCGCCCGGCCCTCATCCGCCGCTCGCCGAGCCTGGGCATCCGCCCGGCGGCGGATGCGGCGGAGCCGGCCGCATGACCAGGCGGCCGCGTTGCGCGGGCCGCATGACCAGGCGGCCGCGTTGACCGCGATGCGTGTCGTGCTGGTGGACGACGAACCGCTGGCGCTCCGGCGGCTTCGCGCGATGCTCGCGAAACACGAGGACGTCGAGGTCCTCGCGGAGTGCGAGGACGCCGCCGTGGCGATCGAAGCCATGCGGACGACCAAGCCGGACGTGGTGTTCCTCGACATCCAGATGCCGGAAGTCGACGGCTTCCAGCTGCTCGAGGCACTCACGGTCGCACCGGCGCCGGTCCTGATCTTCGTGACCGCGCACGCCGAGCACGCGGTGCGTGCGTTCGACGCGGACGCGGCGGACTACCTGCTCAAGCCGTTCGACCAGACGCGGTTGTCACGGGCCCTGGACCGCGCGCGCACGGCACTCACGGTGGATCGCGGCGCCACGCTCGGGAATGATCTCCGCGAAGTGCTCGCGTCGCTGCGCGGGCGATCGAAGTACCTGGAGCGCGTGGCCGTGCAGATCGGGCGGCGCACGATCTTCGTGAAGTCGGCGAGCATCGACTGGATCGAAGCCGACGGGAACTACCTGCATCTCCATGTCGGGCGCCAGCAGTACGTCATCCGCCGGGCTCGGCATCCTGGAGTCGCAGCTCGATCCCGCGCAGTTTGCGCGTGTGCACCGGTCGGCGATCGTCAACCTGGATCGGGTGCAGGAGTTGCGGACGGTGGCACCGGGGGAGTACCGGGTGGTCCTCACCGACGGCACCGATCTCTCAGTGAGCCGTGGGTACCGCGACCGCTTGCCGCGATAGCGCCGTCGGGTATACCGAGACCGCTTGCCGCGACGGGCTAGAACCGGCTAGCCAGCGACCGACCTACAGAGCCACAGAAGGGACTTGAACCCTTGACCGCCCGATTACGAATCGGGTGCTCTACCACTGAGCTACTGTGGCGGGGAAATCAATGGACCGCTTCCCTGCACCCGCCTGCCCTCGCTTCCGGACTCACATTGGCGGCGACCGGCAACCCTTCCGCATGCCCTGGCGCGGACTCGAACCGCGACGCCTTGCGGCACCACCCCCTCAAGATGGCGTGTCTACCAATTTCACCACCAGGGCGCTCACTGCTCTCTCGTGCGGTGTTGCTGCTGCTCTGTTCTGATTCTGTTGCTGCCGCTCTATGGCTACCGCTGCATTGCTGCTGCTGTCTTACGACGGGACTGACGGGGTTCGAACCCGCGACCTCCGGTGTGACAGACCGGCACTCTAACCAGCTGAGCTACAGTCCCCTATTCGCCAACTCGTGCACTGCCTTTTCGTGCATGTCCTTCGTGCACTGCCCTTCGTGCACTGCCCTACCCAACGCGATGTCTGAACGCGCACCTGCTGTCCCGCACCTGAACGCCTGCACCTGGCGTCTTGCAGTAGCCCCAACGGGAATCGAACCCGTCTCTCCACCTTGAAAGGGTAGCGTCCTAACCGATAGACGATGGGGCCGTACACCCCAGGCGCTCGTTCTCGACTCCCAACATAGCGGTAACGGGATTCGAACCCGTGTTTGAGCCTTGAGAGGGCTCCGTCCTAGTCCCCTAGACGATACCGCCCGCGGTTCCCCCACGACGACCGCCCGTGCCAACCATCACAACCGATCATCCACAACCCATTGTCACGACCGATCATCATCACCCATCACCCAACGAGCCACACACCTCACAGCCCATCCGATCGAGCTCCACACAGTTCGAGCTCCACACAGGCCCGGAGGGACTCGAACCCCCAACCGCCGGTTTTGGAGACCGGTGCTCTACCAATTGAGCTACGGACCTACTTCCGCGTTCAGGGTGACTGATGGGAATTGAACCCACAACCCCCGGAGCCACAGTCCGGTGCTCTAACCAATTGAGCTACAGTCACCAGGGAAAGCCGGGACGCGCCAGTCCACGCCGGAGCCCACCCATCAGAATTCCGCCACACCCTCGAATCAATCACGCCGCGCTCGCGCAGTTCCCGCCGGACTCATCGCCGTCCCGCGCGACCAGGTCCTGCGTGACCGATTACTTCGCGCGGTCGACGTACTCCCCGGTCGCTGGATTGACTCGGACCTTCTCTCCGGTGCTGATGAACTCGGGCACGTTGACCGTGACACCGTTCTCCAGCTTGGCCGGTTTCGTCGACGCCGTCTTCGTGGCGCTCCGCATCACCGGCGCGGTGTCCGTCACTTCCAGCGTCAGCGAGTTCGGGAGCTGGATTCCGATCGGCCGTCCATCATAGTACTCGGCCTGGATCCGCATTCCCGGCTGCATCCACTGCGCGTTGTCGCCCAGGGCCTCGTCATCCATCTCGATCTGATCGTAGTTGTCGGTATTCATGAAGTGGTACGTGCCGCCACCTGAATACAGAAACTCGAGATCCTGCGTTTCCATTGCCGCGCGCTCGATGGAATCGGCGGCGCGGAACCGATGCTCGAAGCTCGACCCGCTGCGCAAGTTTTTCAGCTTGGCCTGCACCATTGCCCGCAGATTGCCGGGCGTGTGATGCCGGAACTCGATGACGCGACAGGGATCGCCTTCAAACACCAACACCATCCCGCGCCGGATTTGCGTCGCCGGCATGGCCATAGTCAGAACCTTGTTGGCAGGGTAGGAACGGCTAAACAGATACAGCCTCGTATTTTAACCCCGGCCGCTACCCATGGTCAACAGACGTGGCCCCGGAGTGGCACCACCACGCCGTCCGCCGGCCCGATCAAGCCTGCGCCACGCGCCTCACGCGCCACCTCGGGCGGAGGGACCGGCGGCCGCCATAATCGACCGGAGCACGGGCGCGAATCCGCCCCACATTGTCGAGGCGACGATTCTCTCGCCTTTGACGTTGGGATGGATCCCGTCAGCCTGGTTCAGTGCCGGCTGGCCCGCCACGCCCTTGAGCAGGAACGGTAGCAACATCGCCCCCTCGGCCCGCGCCGCCGTCCGGGTATGCGTCATGGAATGCGCGCGTGTACGACGGTCCCATGTTTGGAGGCGCCTCCATCTGGCACCACGCAAATCCGCGCATTCGGACGCTCCCGCTTCACTTTGCCGATCGCGGCCTCGATGTTGGCGCGCAACGAGTCCGGGTCCAATCCCCGCAGCCCATCATTGGCGCCGGTCTCCAGCACAAACACGTCGACCGGACCGCGAAGAAGCCAATCCATCCGCCGAAGCGCCCCCGCGGACGTCTCGCCGCTCAACCCGGCGTTCCGCACGGTGAACGGCAACCCGGCCGAATCGATCCTCTGCTGCAACAGCGCGGGCCACGATTCGTCCGGATCGAGTCCCAGCCCAGCCGTGAAGCTCGTCCCGACAATCAGCACCGTGTGAGCCGCCGCCGGCGGCGTGGCCGTGTCACCCGACGTAGTTTGGGAGTCGTGCGCGCCAGCCCGTGTGCCGCCGCCACAGGCGACGGCGATCGCCCCGGCGACGAACATGGCCGCGATCGGCTTCCACGGTGACTGCTGCCGCCCGCGGCGCTCCATCCGTGTCCGCCCTGAGCGTCTCTCCATGACCCGATACATAAGCGAATGCTCGCCGCCCGCGACCTGACCAAGCAATACCATAGTGGTGAGACGCTGTTGTCGGCACTCGATCGCGTCTCGTTCGACATTCCGGACGGCGCCTATGTCGCCATTGTCGGACCGTCCGGTAGCGGGAAAACGACGCTCCTCGGATTGCTGGCCGGTCTCGATACCCCCACCCATGGCACCACGATCCTCGACGGGACCGACCTCGCATCCCTGAGCGAGGACGCGCGCGCGCGTCTCCGGGCCGAGAAGGTGGGATTCGTCTTTCAGAGTTTTCAGCTCCTGCCCACGCTCACCGCGCTCGAGAATGTCGCGGTCCCGCTCGAGCTGCGCGGCGACCCGGGCGCCGAGTCGGCGGCCCGCGATGCCTCGCGCGCGTGGGACTCACCGCACGGGCCAGCCACTTCCCCGCGCAACTCTCCGGCGGCGAGCAACAGCGCGTCGCGATCGCGCGCGCCTTCGCGAATCATCCGAGCGTCCTCTTCGCCGATGAGCCCACCGGCAATCTCGACGCGGCCAGCGGAGCGCTGGTGATCGAACTGCTCGAGTCCCTCAACCGTGAATCGGGATCCACGGTGGTGCTGGTGACACATGACATGGCGCTCGCCGCGCGCGCCAACCGGGTCATCCGGCTCGGCGACGGGCGCCTCGTCTCCGACACTCTCTCGAACGGATCGGCCACCCGCCCGGACGCCGCCTCGCCAGCCTGCGCATGACCGCGCGGCGCCCATGGCGTGCTCTGGCCCGGCTCACGTGGCGGGAAAGCCGGACAATGCGGAGCCGGCTGCTCCTCTACATGTCCTCGGTGTCACTCGGCATTGGGGCGCTGGTCGCGATCGACTCGTTTTCCGCCAACGTGCTGCGCGTCGGTCGCCGAGAGCTCGCGATCCCTGCTCGGCGGCGACCTCGCCCTGCTCTCACGGCAGCCGCTCGCGACGGCCGCGGCGCAACTCGCGGATTCGCTCCAGCACTCGGGTGCCCAGGAAGCCCTGGTCACCACGTTCCCATCGATGGCGGCCGTACACCGCACCGGCCGGACACGCCTCGCGCAGATTCGCGCGGTTAGCGACGCCTACCCGCTCGTCGGACAGGTGACAACAGATCCGGCAGACGCGTGGTCACAGCTCCATGCGGGCGATCGCGCCATTGTCGACCCGTCTCTCCTCGCCACGCTCGATGCCCGGATCGGCGATTCACTCACGCTCGGCTACACCCGATTCGAGATCGTCGGCACCATCCGCGCCGTTCCCGGCGACGCCGGTATCGCCGCGGCAATCGGCCCGCGCGTCTTTGTCCCCGACCGAGATCTGGGCGCCACCCGGCTGCTGGTCACGGGCGCACGCGCCGACTACAAGACGCTGATCGCGCTGCCCACGGGCGCGGCTCCGGTCGCGGCCCGCTGGCTCGCGCGGGAGCGGCACGAACTGGCTGCGCAGCGCGTGCGGATTCAGACCGTTGCCGACGCCGAAGCCAACCTCACCAGCGCGATTGGACGATTGACGGATTTTCTCGGCGTACTCGGCGTCGTCGCGCTGTTGCTGGGCGGGATCGGCGTCGCCAGCGGGATCACGGCCTTCGTCGCGCGCAAGGTCGAAGCGGCGGCGATTCTGCGCTGCCTCGGTGCGACGGGTTGGCAGGTGCTGGCGATCTACGTCACCCAGGCCGCCGTCATGGGGCTGGCGGGCGCCATCATCGGCGTCATCATCGGTGCCGGCATTCAAGCTGGCCCTGCCCAACGCCGTACGGGATTTCCTGCCGCTCGGCGTCTCGATCGAATTGGTCCCACGCGCGATGCTCGTCGGGCTCGTGACCGGGCTGTGGATCGCGCTGCTGTTTGCGATCCGCCCACTGCTCGCTCTCCGCCGAGTGTCGCCGCTGCAGGCACTGCGACGCCACGTGGAGACCGGACCCGGCGCGAGTGGCGCCTCGGCGCGCCGCGACCCCGCGGTGTGGGCCGCGGGCGCCGCCATCGCGGCGACCGTCCTCGGGGTCGCGATGGTGCGCGCGCCGACACCGCGAACTGGTGTGGCGACTGCCGCGGGCATAGCTGTCGTCCTGGGCATCCTGTGGATCGCCGCCAGTGCCCTCGCGGCGCTGGCCCGGCGGCTTCCACGCGCGCGCTGGCCCTACGTGCTCCGCCAAGGCATTGCCAACCTGCACCGGCCGGCCAATCAGACCCGTGCGGTGGTGCTCGCCCTTGGGTTTGGTGTCTTCCTGATCTCGACGCTTGCTCTGGTGCAGTCGGCGCTGCTCCACGAGTTCACCGTGACTACGGCCTCGTCGCGCGCGAATCTCCTGTTTTTCGACGTACAGGATGACCAGGTGCAGGCCACCGACTCCATCGTGCGCGCGGCCGGATATACTGTCGTCGAGCAGACGCTGATCGTGACCATGCGCATTGCGGCCATCAATGGGGCCCCCATATCGGCGGCGGCCGTGGATCGCGGCGATGCGGCGGACACGACGGACACGACGGACAGCGCCCAGTCCGACGCAGCCCAACGCCGCGGCAACCGGCGGTCCGGCGGCCCCCGGCGGGCCGCGTGGGCCCTCCGCTGCGAATACCGATCCACGTATCGGGACACCCTCGTCTCGTCGGAACGGCTCGTCGCGGGCCGCTGGCCGGGTCACGCGACGGGGGGCGACTCGGTTGCTCCAGTGTCGTTCGAAAGCGACGTTGCCAAGGAGCTGGGCGTGACGATCGGCGATCGCGTCACGTGGGATGTCCAGGGTGTGCCGGTGCAGTCGCAGATCACGAGCCTCCGTGATGTGGATTGGGCGAGGTTCGAGCCCAATTTCTTCGTCGTGTTCCCGGCCGGTGTGCTGGAGCACGCGCCAAAGCAATTCGTGTTGCTCGCTGACGTCCACACCGCGGCCGGCACGGCCCGCCTGCAGCGTACGCTTGGAGAACGTATCCGAACATTCTCCAGCGTCGATCTCTCGCTCATCCGCGATACGGTCGACGGGATACTCCAGAAGATCACGCTCGCGATCCGGTTTCTCTCGTGTTCTGCCTGCTCATGGGGATTCCGGTCCTGTTCAGCGCCGTCGCCGCCACGCGCCGCGAACGTATCCGCGAGAGCGTGCTGCTCAAGACCCTGGGCGCATCGCGGGCCCAGGTGACCCGCATCATGGTGGCCGAGTACGCGATGCTGGGCATACTGGCCAGTGTGGCTGGGACCCTGCTGTCGGTGGGAGGGGCGTGGCTCGCTGATGCATTTCGATTTCGAGACGCCGTTCGTGCCGGTGATCGCGCGCCGGTCCTCATCGCGTTGGCCAGTGCCGTGCTCACGATCGTGATCGGCGTCGCGGGAAGCCGGTCCGCATTCGCGTCGACGCCCCTCGAGATGCTGCGCGCGGAGTAACGGGGCGGATTCCGTTACCCTCCCAGGGCCCCGGGCGCGTTACACCACCCTGTCCCGGGCGTCCTCCCCGATAAGGAGGCATGGAATGACCGCGACGACGGTTCCAGAAATCGAATCCCGGCCAATGACGTGGGAGCAATACCACGAGTCGGGTCGTCGCCGTTTTGCTGAGGGCGATGCGGCCGGTGCATAGTAAGCTTTCCGGGGTGCGATCGCGGAAGCGGAGCGAGCCGGGTGGCGATCCCCTCCAGATGGCGTCGAGCCTGAGCAGCCTGGGACAACTCAAGTATCAGCAGAAGGACTACGCCCAGGCGGAGGACTGCTTCCGGCGCGCGCTCGAGTTGCGCGAACAGGCGCTCGGCGGTGATCACCCGACGGTGATCAGCAGCATCAACAACCTGGCGGCGCTGTACGTCGCGCGCGGGGCACTGGATGATGCGGAGCCGCTGCTGCAGCGCGCGATGGCAGTCACGATCAAGCGGGTCGAGGCGAGCCAGGCGGATCTCGCGGTCAATCTCAACAATCTGGTCCGGCTGTACGTGAAGCGCGGCGACTACGGCGCGCCGAGCCGATGCTGACGCAGCTGCTGGCGATGAAGCGCCTGCTCGGTCCCGAGCATCCGGAAGTCGCGGCGGTGCTGGTCACGCTCGCGAAACTGCGGCAATCAATGGCACAGCCGGATGCGGCCGAGCGGATCTGGCGCCGCGTGCTCGCCGTGCGCGAGCGCACGCTGCCGGTCAATGACACGACGATCGCCGCGACGCTGGATGGCCTGGCCGATGCCTGCGGCGCGCAGGGTCGTCTCGCCGACGAGCTCGAGATGCGCGAGCGGTCGCTGGCGATCCGCGAGGTGGCGCAGGGGCCCGACCATCGTCGCTGCCAGCGACGCACACGCGTCGCGGAGCTTCGCCAGATCGCGCCACCGAGGGTGATCGATCCAGCGGGCACTGCGACGCAGCGGGTGTCCTCACCCCACAACGCACCGCGCCGTCGAGTGGCGCCAACGCCAACGTCTTCCAGGGTCCGATCGCGCCCACGATCGTCACCAATCCAGAACGGGCACGCCTGTCGAATCCCGGCACCACTGTGTTGCCCTCGTCGCATCCATGGTGTTGCCGGGCGGCCGCACCTCGGCACCCGCCAACCGGGCGTCGGCCGAGATGCTCGCCAGGCGCGCGTCGGGGGAGGCGCCGTCTGCGCCGCTGCCCATGGCTACCCCGGCGGAATCCGCCGGGTGTCCGGCGCGGTTACACCCGCGCCGAGCCGCGGGTCGGGTGCGGTTGTGCCCGAGCCGAGCCGCGTGTCGGTGAGTTGTGCCGAGGCGGGCCGCGCGTCGGGTGCGGTTGTGCCCGAGCCGAGCCGCGTGTCGGGTGCAGTTGTGCCCGAGGCGGGCCGCGTGTCGGGTGCGGTTGTGCCGAGGCGGGCCGCGTCTCGAGCTCGGGTCCGCATCACGCAGCCAGGACATTGAGTTTAGCGTGTGTCGCCGACGCCGTCGGGTCCCGCATCGGCACCGGGCGCAGCGCCGTCCGCCGGAGCTGAGTGAGATCGCCACGCGGAAGCGTGGGTTCCATTGTCCGCCGATCGCGCCGCCGCGGACCTTGCACAGCCGGTCAAGTCGTGAATCCCGGGCGAGGCAAGAAGATCGCGATCGCGGTCGCCGCCGTGCTGGCGATTGCAGCCGTGGTGCTCTTCACGTTCGGCCGAGACATGCTGGGCGGATCGCTGGGTGACGCCGTCGACGCCTGCCGTCGCGACATCGCCCGCGCCAGCGGACGCCGCGCATCCCGGAGTGCCCCGGCTGTCACGCCGCCTGCCGGTGGCGCGCAGAGCGCGGGTGCGGGGACGTCGCACGGCACCGCCACGACGAGTCGCGAATCTGTCCGCCTGTTCCCGCGCGAGCGGCATTTCAGACGTCGGTGACGCCGGCGTCCGCCAAGCCCGAGCCCGCGCATGCGAAGGCGTCTGCCGCCCAGGCTTCGGCGGCAGCCGCGAAGCCGGCGACGCGACCGATGCGCCGCCTCCGTCCCGACGGTGAACGTGGACGCGGCGACGCGCTCGATCGACGAGGCGACGAAGGCCACACCGCAGAAGCCGAAGGCCAGCACTCCGTTTTGACCTCGCGGCAGCCTCTCGCGACGCGACGCCGTCGGCGGGCAGCGGGACCGCCAGCGTCGACGCACCGAGTCACCCGAGCGCGACCGGCAGCAACGACATATGTTTACGGAGATGTTCGCGGGGGCCCCGGGGTGCTGGTTTGCTCCGGTGCGGGCCGTGGCGTTTCTTTCTACCCAAAGGATCTTCATATCGATAGGCGCGGTCTAATGCCCTATCCCACGGGCCCGGGCCGCAAACCTTCTGCCATTTGTATGCATGTCCCTCCTCTTCGGTCTTCGCGAATCCGTTCGTATTCTCGCTGCGCCGCCATTTTTGCTTTGGTGGTGGTGGTGTACGCTGTGGCGCGGCCGATCCTCAAGTGGCGGGCGGCTCGCGAACTCGAGCCCAACGAGCCTCCGCCGCTCCTCATCCCCGTGCAGCGGCGTGGGAGCGAGGGGCCGCGGCCCCCGATGCGCAGTGTCCTCGAAGGTCCGACCGCGCCACTCGGCGTGGGCTGGCCGTGTCGGCCAATGGGGCAAACCTCGGCGCTTGGCTATGCGTCGGGCGGTGGCCCGCGCCATGGCACGCCGCCAAGTGGAAACGGATCCGCCGCCGCGCTGGCGAACAGTGCGCCGCCTGCCGCGGGCGTTCCAGCGCGTGCCAATGGCGCGACGGGGCCAGCAAAGTCGTGCACGAGATCCCGCCCATGGACGGGACCCTGCAGTTCCTGCCGGGCGGCCCGAAGTCGTGGACGGCGAGTCGCCCGGGCGCGAATATCCGATTCGTGCGGACGCGGGCCCAGGACCCCAGAGATCACATTCGGGTGCATCACCGGTCCGCCCTATTGCCACGTGCAACTCCGGTCACAGACCGTGAGCCGCCAGCACGCGCGCATGCAATACGTCGAGGGCCGGTGGAAGCTCACGAACCTCTCGCAGACCAACCCGGTCCTCATTGGACTCGGTCAAGCGCTCGACTCCGCGCATGGAAACCGCGGTGCTCCGTGACGGGGACCAGATCGAGATGGGCAGGTAGTTTCCGTGACCGGGAGCGGTAGCCCGTGTCGCAGGAAGCGACGTTTCGAGATTCGCGAGCTCGAATCAGACTACGAGAGACCGGGGTGAAGCTGGGACGTGGCGGGATGGCGGTGGTGTATCTCGCGCGCCATCGCCAGCTCGGACGCCAGGTCGCCATCGAGGTGATCCACGCGGCGGCAGAATGTTGACGAGCAGATGGTGGCCCGCCAGCTCGCCGAAGCCCGCACCGTCGCCCAGCCGCAGCACCCTGAACGTGGTCGCGATGTATGCCGTGAAAACGGCTCTCGACGCTGGGGCTCGCGCTTGTTATGCAGTACGTGCCCGGCCGAACACATCCAGCGCGCGCTGCGCGAGGATGGTCCGTTCGCGCCGGAACGCGCCGAAGCGGTGCTGAGTGACATTGCGGTCGCCCGCCGCCGACCCGGCACATCAAGAAGCCCCGACAACGTGCTCCCAACGACGACACGCCCGGCGCGCCCTCCCCCATCGGCATTGCACGTTCGCGCGAAGACGGCCCCCCCCGAGCTGACCGACATGATCGTGGGCACGCCCGCCTACATGTCGCCGGAACAGATCGATGGCGCCGAGCTGGATGGGCGGAGCGACCTGTCCTCGGTCTGGGTTGATCGGGTACGAGATGCTGGCTGGCCAGCGGCCGGGACTCGATGACGGCATCTCCCACGTGATGT
>CAVWTI010000040.1:0-35463 GCA_963757855.1 uncultured Gemmatimonadales bacterium | reverse complement strand
TGGCCGGTGCCGGCATCGGGATGGCGGACAGGAGGGCGGGTCGCGACCCGCCCGTACAAGGGCAACGGATCGCGATGCTGGCGCTGTGTCTTGGGGCGGTGGCGCTGGTATATGTCGCGATCGGCAGCTATTGGGCGTACGCCGAGCGAATGGGGATCACATTCGGGATTCCGGCGTTGTTGGTGCACCACCTGCTCACCGCGAGCGTGCTGCTCAGTACTATCGGATGCCTGGCGGCGTTCCGGTTGAGCCGGAGCGTGGGCAGTCGCGGCCGCTGCTTGGGGCGCTGGCGTTGCTGGCGGTGGTGCTACTCGTGCACAGCGGGTCTCCGCATCCTGTCATGTACGTCGTCACGCTCATCGTGATGCGAATGTGCTGGAACTTCATCGATATCTTTCAGCTGGGCACACTGGCGATCGTCGATCCGTCCGGGCGTGGCGCGGCGCTGGTGCCGGCGGCGCAGGGCGTGGCGTTGGCGGCGGGGCCCGCGGCCGGTGGAGTGGCCTTGACAGTTGGGGGCGGGTATTGGGCGGTGTTGGTGCTGGCGGGCAGCGCGGCGGCGTTGGCGACGGCGTGTTATTCGATTGTGTTTGTGAGGTATTTGCGAGTGGCGGAGGTGAGCGGTGAAAGCGCATGAATGACGGTGGGTGCCTCAGCGTTGTTGGCGGCCATCTGTGCATTGAAGGGTGCGATACCGTCTCTCTCGCGGACCGGTTTGGCACGCCGCTCTACGTGATGTCGGAGGCGCAGCTTCGCGCGAACTGCCGGGCGTTGCGGGCGGCGTTCGAGCGGTACTGGCGCGGGCCGGTCGATCTCCTGCCATCGCTGAAAGCCAACTACGTGCTGGCGGTTCGTGCGGTGTTGAATAGCGAGGGGGCCGGGTGTGACGTGTTTGGCGGGAACGAGCTGGCGACCGCGTTACGGGCCGGGGTTCCGGCGGGGCAGATCTCTGTCAATGGGTCGGCGAAGAGTCCCGATCTGTTGCGGGCGGCGGTCATGGCTGGGGCGACGATCACTCTCGACAGCGCGCAGGAGCTGGATTCGGTCTCGGCGATCACGGCGGAGTTGGATACCATGGCGCGCGTGCGGCTTCGGATCCGGCCGGATCATGCGGCGCTGACCGAGCGATCGGACTTCTTTCCCGACATGGCGATTCGCGATGCGGCGCGCTGTACAAGCCTGGGATCGAGCCGGAGGCGGCGCGCGAGATCGGGTTGAGGGCGTTGCGGGATGCGCGGATCCGAATGACCGGGCTCATGACGCATTTGGGGCGGCACAGTGCGGCGCCAGCGGTGTGGGCGAAGATGGCGGCGGGGTTCGGGGAAACCGTTGTTGCCCTCTGTAAGGCGTGGGCTCCGTGGCGGCCGATGGACTCGACGTCGGGGGCGGGTTTCCGGCGCCGCGCGATCCGACGCATCCGGAGCGGCGGGAGGCGGAGCCGATCGATCGCTATGCTGATGCGATCGCGACCAGTTTGCGCACGGCGCTGTCGGCAGGTGGTGTGGCCCCTGACGGTATTGCGTTGCAGGTCGAGCCTGGGCGGAGCCTGTTCGCGGACGCGGGCGTGCATTTGGGCCGAGTGGTGCATGTGAAGACGCAGGCCCGTCCGGTGGTGAGTACGTGGGTGGAGGTGGATACGACCGAGGGATGTTCATGCCGGACCTGTTCGATGGAGCACGCGCATTTTTGGCCGGTGTTCGCGTCGCGGGCGGATGCGCCGGTGGATGGGAGCGTGCACATTGTGGGGATCTCGTGCAACTTCGACTTGATCGCGCGTGACGTGCCGGCGCCGGCGGTATCAGCGGGCGACGTCGTGGCGTTTCTCGATACCGGGGCGTACCAGGATGCGGCAGCCTGCAACTTCAACGTGCTGGCGCGGCCGGGGACGGTGCTGGTGAGTGGCAACCGGGCGCGGTTGGTGAAGCGGCATGAGACCGTGGGTATGTGTTGGCGCGGGATGAGGCGAGCGCGCCGGACGTGCGTTTCTAGCGCATGGTGCATCACATTGGGTTGACCGTCTCCGACCTCGAGCGGTCGATCGCGTTCTATCAGACGGTGCTGGGGTGCCGGGTGCGCGAGCGGTCGGAGAACAGCGGGGCGATGTCGCTGCAGTGACCGGCATTGCGGGTGCCGCGATCATCGCCGCCGATCTCGAACTGCCGGGTGGCGGGTGCTGGAGCTGCTGCAGTATGTGGCGCCGGCTGGCGTGCGGCTGGAACAGCGGCGGAACCAGGCGGCCACACGCATGCCGGGTTTCTGGTGGAGGATGCCGATGCGGCGTACGACCGGCTCGTGGCGTACGGCGTGATGCCGACATCGCGGCCGGTGCGGATCGACGAGCCCGGGTCGGCCTGGGATGGCGTGCGGGTGTTTTATGCGTGTGATCCGGACGGGCGGACGATTGAATGCGTCGAGATGCGGGCCGAGGGGGGCTAAGCCCGGCTAGCGGGCGAGCCGATTGGCAGATCAAATGGATCGGGCTCATTGAACGGAGAAGATTTCGGCACGCCTGCTTGTCTCCGGGGACCAGGGGTTCTTGCCGCCTTATCGTGCGGTTCGTTGTTTCGTGGGTCTACCTAATGAAAGTCAGTCTTCCAGGACCATCCAATCGGCCCTGGCTGGCTAGTTTTTGTCTCGTCCTATTGCCAGTAAGTATCTTATAGAGTACTTTAGCCGCCATAGAGTACTTTATAACGTGCTTATCTTTTAGACGACACGTCGATACAAATCGCCAGAATTCGCGTAACCTAAGGACCGGCGCAGCCCCTTCTGCGATCCAGGGCATCGTAGCCCGGGTCGGCGCCAATATCGCCACGGCCAGAGTGAACCGCCGGTGGCGGCAAGAGGATCTCGCTCGGCGAGCGGGATTGACGCGCGGCGTCGTCATACGGATCGAGAAGGGTCACCTTGGAGTCGGAATTGGTGCGTACGTTGCCGCCCTGCACGCGCTCGGCCTCGATCGCGGTGTCAATGAACTCGCGAGTGTTGGCAGCGACCTCGAGGGGCAAACTCTGGCCGCTGTGCATGGCCCGAAACGCGCCCGGCCCAACGGATCACTAGACGATGACTTCTAGGTCCTGCTACGTCTACATCCAGTTGCACGGCTCGTTCACGGCCGTAACCTGTGGCAGATTCGAGCGCGAAATTCTCCCGGATGGCCGAGCGGTTGGCCGATTTGTGTACGGGCGATCGTACCGCTCTCGGCCCGAAGCGGTGCCGATTGACCCCTATCATCTTCCGCTCGCACAGGGGCGATACGAGACGGCGAGACTCGGCGGCATATTCGGCGCGCTGCGCGATGCATCTCCGGATGCCTGGGGACGACGCATCATCGAGAACTTCCAAGGCCGGACCGATCTCGACGAAATGGATTACCTGCTCTTGGGTCCAGAGGATCGAGTCGGTGCTCTGTCGTTCGGCCGCGGACAAATCCCGCCGGCCCCGGTGCACCGATTCAACCGCGTCCTCGATCTCGGAGAGCTGCGAGCGGCCGCCGAAGCGCTTGCAAGAATGTCGGTTGGAGAACCCGTTCCCTTGCAGATTCAGCAGCTCGCCGATCCGGGGTCGTCTCTCGGCGGTGCGCGTCCCAAGAACGTTGTCGAAGACCACACCGGCCTCTGGATCGCCAAGTTCGCACAACAATCCGACCGGTGGAACTACGCGGCCGTAGAAGCCGGGATGACGACGCTTGCGGCGCGCTGCGGCATACGAGTCCCTGAAGTGCGTACCGAGCTCGTAGGCGGCGAGCGCGTCTTACTGGTCAAGCGATTCGACCGTGAGCGCACACCTGAGGGCTACAGTCGTTCCCGCTTTGTCAGTGCCCTGACCGTGCTTGATGCAGAGGATACGATCACCAATCGGGTCAACTGGTCTTATCTGCTCCTTGCGGACGAACTTCAGAGATGGTCGGTACAGCCGGTCGCGGACAGGGAAGAGCTTTTCCGCCGGGTCGTGTTCAATGCCCTGATCTCCAACACCGACGATCATCCGCGAAACCACGCTTTGATCGCGCCGGGAGAGGACTGGCGACTCGCGCCCGCATACGACCTCACACCGACACCATCGCACAGCATTCGAGCTTCGCAATCTCGCCCTCGATTGCGGTCTATTCGGGCGGATGGCTCGTCGCGACAATCTTCTTTCAGGGGCGGCGCGGTTCGGACTGGACCGGCAAGCGGCGTCCGCAATCATCGATCAGATCTACCAAATCGTATCGGGAGGTTGGAGTGCCGCAGTTCAGCGCCATGGAGCGACGGAAACCGACTGCCTCACGATCGCACCGGCGTTTACCTACGTCGGATTTGATTTTCCGACCTCCCCATCGCGATGAACTCCCCGACCACACAGCGACTGTCAAATGTCAACGCGTAGCGATTCACAGAACATTGGGCCGGACGATCCGCGTTATGGGGACCTGGTGCGGCGCGGGTTCAATAAGCGATTCGAGGGGAGGCCTGATTACGTCCGGCTGGTCGGGTCGGCGGACGACGTGGTCGATGCCGTGCAGGAGTCCGTGCGGAGCGGGCGGCGGCTGGCGGTGCGGAGTGGCGGGCACTGTCTCGAGGGGTTCGTGGCGAATCCTGACGTGCGGGCGCTGATCGACATGTCGCCGATGACTGGCGTGTCGTGGGACCCGGAGATGGGGGCGTTCGCGGTGGAAGCGGGGACCACGCTCGGCGAGATGCACCGGCGGATGTTCATGGGGTGGGGAGTGGTGTTGCCGGTGGGGCAGAGCCCGGACATCGGGATTGGCGGGCATGCGTGCGGCAGTGCGTTCGGGTGGCTGCATTGGCAGCATGGGCTGGCGGGCGATCATCTGTATGCCGTCGAAGTCGTGGTGGTGGATGAGGCGAAGACCGCGCGGCGCGTGGTGGCAACGCGAGAGAGCGACGATCCGAACCGCGAGCTGTGGTGGGCACATACCGGTGGTGGCGGCGGCAACTTCGGCGTGGTGACGCGGTACTGGTTCCGGTCGCAGGGCGTGGACGGGCGAGATCCGTCGCGGGCGTTGCCGAGGGCGCCGGCGTCGGTGGTGACACTCCGGGCGGAGTGGAAGTGGGCCGACATGAGTGACCGCGCCTTTGCGACGTTACTGCGGAACCATGGTGAGTGGTGCGAGCGGAACAGCGATGCCTCGTCGGCGTACGCGACGATGTTTGGGGTGCTGACGGCGGGGACCAAGGCGTTTGGGAAGATCGAGCTGCGTGGCCTGTCGATCGACGGGGACGATGCGGAGCTCCAGCTGGATCAGTTCCTCTCGGCGGTGGGTCAGGGAGTGGGGGTGCATGCTCGCGAGATGACGCGGATGTCGTGGCTCGCATTCGCGGTCAATCCGTTTCCGGATTTCTTCGCGGTGAGTCCCGGCGGCGTGAGTGCGTCGGTGGCGCGGATGAAGATGAAAGACGCGTTGCTCAAGCGGCGGCTCAGCGACCGGCAGGCGGGCGTGTTGTATCGGGCGCTAACGCGTGCGGATGCGCCCGGTGGCTTCATTGGCTTCGCGACGTATGGCGGACGGGTGAACACCGTCGCGTCTGACGCGACGGCGGCATCGCAGCGCGCGTCGGTGATCGACTCGGCGTATGCCGTTGGGTGGATGGATCCGGCCGATGAAGCGCGGAGTCTCGCCTGGGTGCGCGAGCTGTATGGCGAGGTATTCGCGGAGCTGGGTGGCGTGCCGGCGCCGGGTGAGGAGACGGAAGGGGCGCTGATCACGCATCCGGATGCCGATCTGGCCGATCCCACGTGGAACACGTCGCGGGTGCCGTGGCATTGGATGTATTACCTGGGGAACTACGGGCGGCTACAGCAGGTCAAGGCGCGGTGGGATCCGCGGAATGTGTTTCAGCATGTGTTGTCGGTGCGGTTGCCGGGCACTGGTGGAATTCAATCCACGGTTCCCGGTCGTGCCCGGGTCTATTGCACCTTCTTCCGGCGCCCGCTAACTGGTTGAGCCGCAGTCTGTTCAGTGGTCGACGGGGTGCCGCAGGGTGCGTCTTGATCGTCTTGGCGTCGGTGTGAGCGAAGGAGCGTTGCCACACTGAATCCTCGCCATAAATCACGATTGTGGCCTACCTTGGTATGCAGCCTAGTCCGGGAGTTCTACGCGCGCGAGTTCGACGACTAAGACCAGTGTGATCCATTTCGATCCCGATATTTTGAGCGGGACTCCGGTGTTTGTCGGCACTCGTGTGCCCGCGACGTCGCTGTTCGATTGGTTGGAGGGTGGTGCCACACTCGAAGAGTTCTTGGACAATTTTCCAAGCGTGACGCGGGAGCAGGCGATTGCCGCATTGGAGGAGGCCAAGGCCCGCGTGGAATCGTCTTGACTGGTCTCATATATGTGTATATACTCATACCCATGACGCCGATTCCTACTGGTACAGAACGGGCGAAGGCAGCCGAAGTCATGGCGGCGTGCGCCTGCTTCAACCTTCGAAAGGCTACCCGCGCGGTGACACAGATGTACGACGATGTACTGCGCTCGACCGGACTTCGGGCCACCCAGTTCACTCTGTTGACGTTCCTGAGTGGCTTGGGGTCGGTGCGGATCACTGATCTCGCCAAGGCGGTTGGGATGGACTACACCACGCTGGTGCGGAACCTGAACCTGCTTGAGCGCTGATGGGCTCGCGGCGAGCCATTCGGCGGAGGATGGACGCGTGCGGGAAGTGAGTGCGACGGCGCGGGGGCAGCGAGCCCTCGCCGCAGCGTTCCCGCTCTGGGAGAAGGCGCAAGCGCGTATGGCCAAAGACATTGGCCGGGAGCGACTCGGCCGGTTGCTGTCTGACCTGTCGGCCACGGCGACCGCGACGAGAGCGCATACCGCCTGACGCCAATACTCCACGGCCACACGCGCGGAGGCAATCGGATCGTTTGTTGCGACGCTAAGTGTAGATACACTACCGATAGTATTTAAAGACTGGAGCAGGCACGTGGTGTCAGTCAGATAGGTGTAGATACATGTAGCAAGACAACCCAACAGTTGGGTCCTGCCACGTGTGCCCCGCTTCACTCCATCCCTCGTTCCCGTCCAAGAAAGGAGAGTATCCCATGCAGTACTTGATCCAGATGCGGCTCGCAAGTTCAGGGCGTCCCCCCTCACCACCATCAGTTCATTGAGCGGTTCATCCTGCCCACACGCGAACTTTGCAAGACGCTGCTCGATGAGAAAAAGATCGTTGCAGGCGGACCAATGAGCGGGGCCGTCGCGCTTGTGATGGTCGTGAAGGCCGAGTCAGAAGGGGAATTGGATGATGTCATTACGCGTCTGCCGATATGGCCGCGAATGGAAACAGAAGTGACTCCGCTCACCACGTTTGAAGGGCGCGCGCTGGCACTTCGGCCCCGGCTGGAGCAGCTCAAGGCGGACGTGCAGCGTGCAGCTGCCGGATCCACCGTGTAACCGCAGCCGTTTCTCGAACACCGCTCACACACCGCCGTCAGAACGGCGCCGGACCGGGAGGATCGATGAAGGTTTTCGCCATATTTGGAATTAGCACGCTGATGAGCCTTGTGAGCTCCGGGATGATTGCGGCGCTCTACGTTTGGCCGCGGCTCACAACCATGAACCGCGAACGGGCTCTCCTCGCGTTGGTGGCGCCCCAGATGTTCTTCCGTTTCATTGGCCTCAGCTTCCTGGTGCCCGGCGTTGTGTCTCCATCGCTGCCGACAGCCTTCTCGTTGCCCGCCGCGTACGGAGATTCTGTCGCGGGCCTCCTTGCCATTGCAGCGGTGGTCGCCCTTTCGCGACGCGGATCGTGGGCCACTGCACTGGTATGGCTGTTCAACATATGGGGCGCGGCGGACTTCTTATTTGCGATTTATCAGGGCTTGCGGCTTCAGATCGATCCCGGAGACCTGGGGGGCGCATTCTTCATCCCAACTGCCGTCGTGCCTGCCCTGCTCGTGACCCATGTGCTCATCTTCCGGCTTCTCGTTCGGCCGAAGGGCAGCGGACAGGCAATAGGCACGCCGGTGCAATAGCAGACCCGGAGGGCTGGCGACCGGAGGAGCACTTCTCGTAGTCTACTTTAGGTAGAAGGCCCAGTCCGGGAGCTCTATGCGCGAAAGTTCGACCAAGACCGGCGTCATCCACATTCGATCCCGAAATTCGGTCGTCGCGTGGACACCACCATGGTGCAAGGGGGACCGAACCCAATGATGCATTTGTGACAAGGCCAGTGCGCTTCTTGTCTCATGATTTGTGGAGCGAGATCGGCAAGCGCGCCAAGGTTGCGAGGCGGCACATTGCTGTCATAGCCTATGCCAGCAGCCGTAACGGGTTGCACTTTAGAGACGGCGTGTCCTGATAACCGATGCTTCCGACGCGTGCATCAGCGCGGGCAATACCTCCGCTCAGGTGATCGAGGACGCTTGGCGATCCAGGGCAGAGGTTTACTCAGTGCCTGGCCTCCACGCCAAGGTGTTGATTCTTGACGATTCGGTTGTCATAGGCTCGGCAAATCTCTCCACCAATTCAAAATCTCTCCGTGAGGCGGCGGTTGTCCTAACTGATTCTGGGGTGCGCTCCGACATTGGTATCTGGATAAATGAACTCAAGAGGAGCGGGACGGGTGTGAACAAGGAGTTCGTCAGGCGCATCCGCGAGATAAAGGTCGTTCGCGCCGGCGGAGGCCGCGGCGGTCCGACGAAGCTATCGCTGCTACAGGGATTTGAAGCGAACGATGCCCATTTGAAGGACATTATTTTCCGGGTATGGTCTGAACCAACGGTTAACACAACCCAGCAAGTCGAAGCGGCGGCCAAGGCCTCGGGACGATTTCCGGTCTTACCGGAGCATTGGACTTTCTTCGAAGACCCGTCAAGTCGAGCCCACAAACAAAATCTTCTCGGGCTTCAACAACGATTCCTCATTTCGTTCCAGGGTTTTGGACCGGAGCCCAGTGGCCTCGAGCGGATAGAGAGCCTCGACCCGGACAACCTTAGCTATCTCGGTTTCGTGACGATCAAAGGTTGGGTCGTGTCGATTTTTGACACACAGAAACCGGGTCCCTTTCACCTAGGTGGACCGGACGCCAAGCGTCTCCGCGATCGCATAAACAAAGGTATTAAGGCGCGGCCTGAACTCTTGAAACGAATCAACGGGTCGGCCGGATGGCTGTTTTCGGCATCCACACTGCGTGAACTATTGCGCGCGGGTACAACGACCAAATAGGTGTACCGCGCGGACGCCACCAGCGGGTAGCGACGCCGCAGTGTTGAGGATAGCGCGACGGGTCAAGTCGAAGCCGCCGGTTCCTCTGCTAGGCGAATTGGATAGTCGACCCCCGGCAGAGCGTCTATGGCCGGCGAGCTGCGCGCCCACTCCACACGGCGCGTCGTGGACTCCAGACCCGGGGCGCTCGTGACGAACCGCTGGTCGTATTGCGCGTAGAGCGTCTCGAAGAACCGATCGACGCGCAGCGGGCTGTCGGTGGGAGGGTACGCCGGGAACAACGAGCCTCTGTTGTGAGCTCCCATGTCGGCCAGCCCAATCGCCATTGCTTCGTAGCGGCTGATGTCGTTTCGGATTCCACGGCGCCCAACCATTTCTCGCAATGCGCTGTGAAAGCGCACGATCGATGCCGCCGGGCTCCCGTCTTCGTTGATCGCGATGTCGTTGGCTGTCAACGTCCGTGCCTGTTCCGGCTCCTGCGCCTGCTCGCCCGCCGTCTCGACATCCTGCAAACGAACCTCGGTTGCCAGGTTGGCTCGCAACAACACGAGATAGCCAAGTACAAGAGCAGGGTATGTGATGTGAAGATTAGTGCACTCCCCGATCGTCTCTTCCATTCGATTGGTCAGATTTCGGAATGCCCCTGTTACGCCCTTGCAGGAAACTGCCAGGACGGGTCCGATGCCATCGCGCGTTACGACGACATTGACATTCTTGGTCTTGAGTCCGCCCAGGACGGTCCGTTCACCTGTGCCGCCGGCTTCTGGCTCATAGGACAAGTGCGGAATACCACGCCGCACCTGGATTCGAAACGGAGGTCTGGGTGTGATGTCATCCGGGTGGAAGCCGCCTTCTACTACCAGGCGGCACGCCACGTACCAGTGTAGCGGTTTGATTTGCCCACCACTCTCGGTCATGCCGCTGAACCCTGCGAATGCCGCAACGGCTTGCGATTGCGTTGTCCACCGACAGAACGCGGCAGTGCTCTCAGGCACCATGGGTTGATTTCCCGCGTGATGCACGACGGTTAAAGAGAGTCTCTCTCGCTCCGCGGAGAGAATTTCAGAGTATCCTCACTCATGCCCATATGGCCGGTGAGCAATACCCGGTCTGTGCGGGACGTAGCGGCCGCGAGGTCGCCACGGCGAAGCGCGTCTGAAACGAACGGCTGGATGCGGCGAAGGTCCTCAGATGCAGCTCTGACTAGATCGGGAGAGGGCATTGGCAGGTCATCAGCCTCTTTGGGCTCCAGCTTTAACATGCCGCCGCCGTACGCTCGGCCAACAATTTCGGCGCCGAGCATACTCAGCGTATTCACCGCTGCGAGGGGGACGAGTTCCCGGCCCAGATCGCGTAGCCGAGGACTCAAGGTGACACCGTAGAGCGAGTTCAGATGATGCACATTTGCGAGATTCGCGGCGAAGCGAGGCCGGTGCTGGTCCATATAGGTCAGAAACAGGTCTGGCTTCGGGACGAGCGGTGTGCGCCACCACGGCTGCCGGTTCCGGCATTTGTACGTGGTTTGGTAGCCAGCCGCTTCGCCTTGCGCGATGTACCGTCTCGCCGAGGGCGACGGGTGTGCCAAGTCCGGATAAAACAGGTAGCACGCCTCGCCGGCCTCTCTAGCGCGTCCCAATCGCCGTCAGTGAAGGACAAGTCGCGCACGTGACGGGATCCTGGAGGCGAGATGCGCAGTACCTCGTGCGTGGCCAGGCCTGCGGCTCGAACCTGTTCCGCTGTCAGCGTGAAATACCTATTGTTGCCCGTGACAGCGCCGAGATACGTCTCTCCCCATTCAATCATGGGCACGAAGCCATCACTCGTGACGTGCTTCCTGTAGTCGGCGACGGCGTCGGACGGCAACAGCGCGGCGGTCCACTTGCCGGTGCGATCCGGAGTGTATCGCGTCCACCCATTGTCGGATTCCCATATCACCGTTCCGAGTTCGGCAGCATCCCTGGCTTGATAGACCTCAAAGCTCGATGAGCTCCCGCTGCCCTCCGCGAGTAATAGCACGACTTCTTCAAGCACGCCCGGGAAAAGCAAGTCGTCGAAAGTGACGAGGCGCACTCGGGCGAAGCGGCCGAGCAGGAATTGCCGGACAGCGGCGGCGTATTTGACGGCCAATAGCTCGGCTGGCAGGACAAGTCCGAGGCGTCCACTCGGCTTCAGGAATTGCGCGGCGTGAACTGTAAACGCCGCCCACGAACTGGCGAGTCCCGTAAGGCGAACGCCCTGGGCCATCGCGGCTCGGAGACCCTTCTCGCGTGCAGCGCCCGCGAAATGCTGATAACGAACGTAGGGCGGGTTTCCGATTACCGCGTCGTAGATCGCCCGCGTTGGGACGTCGAAGAAGTCTGCTCGCTCGATGATCGGTTGGTGGCCACGATCATGGAGCAGCGCAGCAGCGGCCGTAGCGGATGGACCGAATACCTCCACCCCGCGCATTTGGTCGCCGATGCTCGATGCACCCAGGGCCTCCAGTCTCTCGCTCGCGGACAACAGAAATCCTGCCTCGCCGCAAGAGGGCTCCAGGACGAGGTCATTCGGGTGCCGTACTGCCCACTCGGCAACGAATGCGCTGAGCTCGGAGGGCGTGAAGAATGCCCCTCGCGCTTTCCGTTGAGTGGGGGAGTCGATCAACGTGCTGCCTCAATAATGGAGTTGGGTGGCCGAACAAAATGTACTGTTGTCCTTCCGATCGTGCCTGCCCAGTCCATGATAGTGGGCTATTGGGTCCTCTGCACACCATTTGAACGCGATGATGCCCTTACGCCACGTGACTTGGGGTCATTGCGTCTACATGCCTAGACCCACCAAACCTAGACCACCAAACTCAGGCGGGCGGTCGCTTGAGCAGGTCCCGTGTGTGGGCGAGCGCGTGGGGATCCATTCGGGCCGTGTCCGGGAATCACCATCCCCATTTGTGGGAAGGCCGCCGCGGTGCGCTCGACGGATGCTGGCCATGCGGCGAGGTCGGCGTCGGCGATGTTGCCCATGCCGGTCGCCTTGTTGTCCTTGATGAAGCAGCCGCCGAAGAGGATTCGTTCGTTCGGGAAATAGACGACGACATTGTCTTTCGTGTGGCCGGCGCCGGGGAAAAAGATCAGCGCGTCCTTGGCGATGGGTGACGGCGTGGTGGGCACGGGGAGTGCGTGGTCCGGGACTGCCTGTGCGTGCGTGGTCCGGTCCAACTCGATGGTGGCGGGGATCGCGTAGACCGGGATGTGGCGGCGTTCCAGGGCGGCGGCGCCACCGACGCGGTCGTAGTGGAAATGCGTGACGTAGGCCCTCATGATCGGGTGCTTGAGGGTCGTCGCGGCCCAGTGGGCAAGGGCTTCCGCCTGCCGCGGAGTCCATCCAGCGTCGATTAGCACGGAGCCATTGCCGTCTTCGACGAGCGCGCCGTTCGCGGCGTAGAGCGAGCTGTCGTCCAGCTTCCCGACCGTCGTGTGAACCCAGAGGCCGGGGCCAATCTCGGCGACATAGACCCCGTCGGCGATCCGTTGCATGTCAGGGACCGCGAAGCCTGGCGCGATGTCGGGGTTCGGCGTCGAGGCACCAGGGCGGGCGCCTAGTGAGACGGCTCCGATACACAGAGTCCAGGTGAGGCAGCGGCTGAGGTGTGTGCGCATATGCCTCATTAGTCTCGCAAGGATGGCAGAGAGTTTGTACCCATACATTATACGCCGCGCGCCACGTGGCTATTCGTTGGGAGCCCGCCGCGTTGTATCGTCCAACGTCCGGCGGCGGAATGGCGGGCGAAATGGATACACCAAACGGGCACATTGATGTTCGAGACCTAGCTGATCACGATGCCGAGCGACATCACGACTCCCGAGACAGTCGCGGGGACATTCGTTTTGCCTGCGGGCCAGACGAGCGTGCACGCGAGGGCCGTGGTGGTCCTCGTGTGTGTTGGCATGTTCATGACGACGCTCGACTCTTCGATCGTCAATATCGGGCTGCCGTCGATCGCGCGGGCGTTTGGGGCGCCGTTGAGCGGCGCGGCCGAGTGGGTGATCCTTGGCTACCTCGTCATCATTGCCGCGTTGTTGCTGACGTTCGGCCGGCTCTTCCGACACCGTCGGGCGGAAGCCGATCTGGACGGCCGGTCTGGTGACATTCACGGTTGGGTCGGCGCTGTGTGGTGCGGCGCCCTCGCTGCCGGTACTCATTGCGGCGCGTGTGCTCCAGGGGGCAGGAGCGGCGTTCGTGCTGTCGACGAGCACCGCGATCCTCACGAGCGCTGTGCCGCCGAACGCGCGGGGGAAAGCACTGGGGTGGAGTGCGGTGGCGGTGGCGTTGGGCGTGAGCGTGGGCCCGACCGTGGGCGGCGTGCTGACGGAGCATTGTCAGCTGGCGCTGGATCTTCTACGTGAACGTGCCGATCGGATTCGGGGCTGTCCTTCTGACGCTCCGGGTGTTGCCGCGTCCGGCCGCTGTGGTAACGCGGGCGAGATTCGATCCCGCGGCGCCGTTGCTCTTCGGCATCGGAGTGGCGGCCCTCAACCTTGGCGTCTCGTTCGCGGAGCGGTGGGGATGGACATTGCCGCGGCTGGTCGGTGTGCTGGCCCTCGGTGCCAGTGCGCTGGTCAGCGCTGTGATCATTGAGCGGCGGTCCTCGGATCCGGTGATCGATCTCCGTCTCTTTCACAACCGCGTGTTCGTGTCGGCGATTGCGAGTCTCATTCTCGCGATGGTCGCGATGTTTGCGGTCAGTTTTCTTCTACCATTTTATCTCGAGGAACTGCGAGGATTCTCGACGGCGCGTGCCGGGTGGACGTTGACGCCGCTGCCGATCGCGATCGCGGTGACCGCGCCGATTGCGGGTGGCATTGCGGACCGGTACGGGTCGCGATGGCTGTCGCCGCTCGGGCTCGCGCTGGCGAGTGTGGCCTTGCTGTTCCTCGCGCGGCTCGATGCGGTGAGCTCGGCGTGGGATGTGGCGTGGCCGCTGGCTCTCGCGGGGATAGGGCAGGGATTGTTCCAGTCGCCGAATACGAGAGCGCTGATGGGCGCCGCGCCGCCGGCGGAGCAAGGGGAAGCATCAGGCGTGCTGGCGACGACGCGCGTGGCGGGTCAGGCCCTGAGTGTTGCGGTGGCGGGGGCGGTGTTCGCGGGACTTGGGGGAGCGGCGGCTGGGGGGAGTCTTGTCGCGATGCACCGGGCCGTGACTTCACCGGGCGTTCGGGTGGATGGCGCGTTGCAGGCGACCTTCGTTCATGGGTTCGATACGGCGCTGGTGGTCTGCGCGGCGTTTGCGGCGGCGGGGGTGTTTACGGCCCTCGTGCGGGGGCGGCAAGGGTAACGACGTAGAGCCCGGATCGTCTTGCGCCACAAGGAGATCGGTCTCCTTGTCCAACTGTTAGGCGGGAAATAACTTAAGTGGCTCTTTGGCGCGGTAGCCAAGTGGTAAGGCAGCGGTCTGCAAAACCGCTATTCGCCGGTTCGATTCCGGCCCGCGCCTCTCTGAACCAGCGACTCTCCGATGCCCGCATCCACGATGGCCGACCATCGGGAGATATATCGATGGGCAATGTGGCGATTGTGCGGCCTCGCCGGGTGATCCAGGCCCGTTCGCCAATGCACCCGAAACGGCGCGTCGTCTTCGCGTGCGTCCTCATGGTCGGGGGCCAGCGCGGCGCTCGCCTGTGCTACGGGTCCGAAAGACACGCTGTCCGGCAACTGGTCCGGCAGCGGCTTTTCCCTCTCGCTTCGACAATCGGGGAGCAGCATTGTGACGGGCACGTCGTGTACAGTCGTGCCCGTGTCAGGATCAGTGCACGGCAGCGACTTTGAGTTGGCGATCGACACCGGCGGATCGGCCATTGACTACTCCGGCAACTTTGTGAACGCGACGACGATCCTAATCCAGGAGACCGGCGATGTAGAGGCGGGCGCCGGTGGGATCACGCTCTATAAGGGGCCCCCCAGCCTGGACGCCGATTGCATTCTTTCCCAACAGTGATCAGGCTAGTCGGCCGAGAGCGCGACGCGTTGGGCCGACCGACCGCCGTGCAATAGAGCGGACCTCCGCAAAGATGGAGTGAGCCCATGGGACCGCGGCGGGGGTGAGAGGTCGCGCGATCGCTAGAGGATGATCACCCGCTGGTCGTTACGCTCATGGTCCGCGGGTCTTTTCCACCTCCGCGAACGTGCCGTCGGAGTAGAGTTCATAGCGCTTCCCCTGTACGGTCGTGATCAGCGGGAACGCGCCTTCCTTGAGCTCCACTAAGGAGTGCCAGCGCCAGTGCTTCCAATCCAGCCGGAATGCGATGGTCCGGCCTTCAACGTTCAAGTCGAGAGTCATATCGGAACTCGCTGGCGAAGGGGTGTTCAGAACGTCCGGGATGGGCCGAGTGGTATCAATGGGCAGGCCGTAACGGTTGCGTGACGGGTGCGCAGTCTTATCGGCCGCCTCGGTGCTCGACGGCATGCGGGATGAAGAATCGGTACACCGAACGAGGTTGCTCGACCTGTACCGGCAGGAGGTCGATAACCACATCCCCCTCATCCGGCGGCAAGATGGTCGTGGCTTCGCGGGCTTGGGGGCCTCATGGACGGCTCAGTCTCGACACTCGTGTTCGCGACGGGGGTACTCATTGGCAACGCGTGACAGGTGATTGCGTCACCGAGCGAGGTTGGCGTTCTCATATTTCGCCTCTCCGGTCACCTCGCGGATGATAGACGGGGCGAGCCAGCCCGGCACTTCGGCGACGGCATTGGGAGCGGGCAGCTCGACCTCAGCCAGCACCAATCCTTCACGGTCGAGGAATAAGTCGATCTCCCAGTCGCGATCGCCGGCGGACACCGTGAAGCGGCGTTTCCGAACACGACGCCCCTTTGTCAAGGGCCACATTACGTGAAAGATGCCGGCGGTGGCCTCCTCCTCGATTTCGGTTCGGGTCAGGCCGGAGCCTGCCTTGACCGTGCGGAAGAATCGCCAGGCGCCTTTCGTGCGCACGCGGCGGAGCCGCTCGATCAATTTCTTCCCCGGTACGTATCCCTGATCGATGAGAACGGCACGGGCATGCCTGGCTCTCTCGGGTAGCTCCCGCAGCAAGTACTTGCGCTCAATCTCCTGACCCGCCGGCGCTCGCCTCGCCAGCTGGCGGGCTACTGCCTCAACCGCGGCGAAGAACACGGCGGCTCGCCTACCGCGCCAATCGTGTCCGATGATGCTGAACCCGCTGGCCTGTTCGCGATGCAAGCGTCCGGAGAGGGCCATGAGCGCGGTTCGGGCAGAACGGGAAGTCTCAGGGCCGTCAGCTTCCGCGGTGACGTCATTGAGTATCACACAGGCGTCATGCCAGCGGCCGATCGCGTCCTGGAGATGGGTGAGCCGTCTAATCAGCGGACTGACTCCGCCGACAGCACCGTTGAGCGGCTTGAGACAGTAGCGAACCCGTTTGCCGGCGATTCGCGTTTGATGCGTGGCGCGCTGGTCGTTGGCCGACCGAACGTGACCGATCGCCTCAGCGAGTGCCGCGGTTTCGCGGCGTAACAGGGTTGCGGCAGCAGCGGCCATAGTGACCGGTACTAGCGGGCCATCGACATGCACCACTTGTGCATATGCTGATAACGACGCGTTGAGCGCATGCGTCGTTCGAGTAAAGTCTTTCGCCAATAGGCTGCGAAGTGTTGCATTGGCCGCAGGGTTGCGCGCTTCCAGCGGTGATGCAACTGGGCGGAGGCGGTGGGGTGCGTCAAGCCGCGCGAGTGGCGTTGGGATTGCAACCACAATTTCATCACTTCGGCGTCCCGAGCGGCGCCGGCTGGCGCGGGCGATTCGCTTCAGCCTGCGACGCGTCTTTCCCGTACTGCCGGGCCTGAGGTATTGCCGGTAGGATCGGAGCCAACTCCGCAAGCGGCGCACGGCGACACGGAAATCGTGGAGCGCGGCAGCGTCGGCAGGATCGTTCAGCCGCTGGCAGGCGCCCACCATCTGGCCGAGCAATTGTTGGGCGACAATCCTGGTCCCACGTTCGGCCTGGCAGATCCAGGAAATCGGAAGGCAGATCGAACTCGGCGTCGGGCATCGGTCATCCGGGTGCGGTTGGCCGAGTCTAGCGGGACCCCGGCCAGCCGCCGCCAGTAGTTCGAGCTAGAGTTTCACCTTCAGTTCGTCCTTCACGAACCGCACGCCCGGGGCGTTCCAGGCCGCGCGTGTCGCGTCGTCGCGTTCGGCCCACGAGCGCACGGTGCCCGTCAACGTAATGGTGTCGTCGAGGGCTGTCACGCTGATCGCCCTGGCATCCAGTTCGACACTGCGTGCCAAAGCGGCTTCGATCTTGGATTTCACATCCCCCGCCTTCACCGCGACAGGAGGATGAATCTCGATCATGTTCGTGACGCCTGTGACGCCGGTGAGGTATCGCACCACGCGCTCCGCCGCGGCCTTCTGGTAATACCACACCGCCTTGCCGGACAGTGTGACCCAGCCGTTGGTCACGATGGCGGTTATCCCATTTGGGACCTCGATGTCCCATGCGATCGCCGACGCGGCGGCCCGGGCGATATCGGAATCCGACCGTCCGAAGGTTCCAGGCAGCACGACCGCGAGATCGTCCGCGATCGCGCGAACGCCGGCCACGCGCTCCACCGCGCGCTCCGCGGCGAACTTCTGCGCGTACGTGTCGAGCTTCCCGGTCAGCGTCACGACCCCATCCTTGACTGCCACTCCGATCTCCGTGGCTTTCACACTTGGTTCCCAGCGCAACTCGGACATGATGTTCTGTTGAAGCTGCCGGTCGGCCAGCATAGCGCCTCCTATTGGATTGATGAAGCCGTACTCGATACGGACTGCCCGTGGGAGTACGTCCGTACATTCGCGTCGCCCTCGGCGCAGCGGTGTCAGGGGAGCCGGAAGCTGGCGTGCGGCGATTCCGGTCAGGGAAGTGCCGGCATCCGTGGGCGCGAGCCCCGACAGCGCGCCACTCCCTAGACAAACACATTGTGGATCGTGCCGCCGGCCTTGAGCGGGGACACCGCAGGATCGGGCGAACGACTATCCAAAATGGGAGGGCGCGCTATGCAGAACATTCTCCTGGCGACCCACGGTGGCGTGAGCGCCGATGGTGCCGCCCGGGTCGCCTCGCTGCTGGCGGCCCGGTTGAACGTCCCGTTGATTCCGCTCGTCGTCTACGCACCGATCCGGGCCGTGGATTATGGCTACGGTGCCACGTACATCCCGTCGGCCGAGGACGAAGCCGCGGTGCAAGCCGCGCTCGTGGAGGCCGTCACCGAGCAGCTTCGGCGATGCGAAATCAAGTCGCCGGCCCCTAGTGTGCGAACGGGGATCATTCCGGCCGAGATCGCCGCCGTGGCGCGGGCCCAGGATGCCGGCCTTATCGTAACCGGACTCGGGTCGCATAGCATTTTGGACCGGGCCCTCGGTGGCGAGACGGCCCTGCATCTGGCGCAGGATGCAATGGTGCCGGTCCTGGCCGTCCCCGCATCGGCGACCGCGATTCCACGCCGGGTGATCGCGGCGATCGACTTCAGTGCCACGAGCATGCTCGCGGCGCACACTGCCGCCGGCTGGCTTCGCGCCGGAGATGAGTTGCACCTCGTATCCGTCGCGCCCAAACCTCGCCAGAGCGAGGGCGCCGTGCCGGGCATGCAGCCCGTCGTCGAGCGGCTGGTGAAGGCCGGTGAACAGCTTGGTGCCGGGCCCGGTGTTCGTGTGGGGTCCACGGAGGTTTTTGGCGATCCGGCCCGGACCTTACTCGATCACGCGCAACGGATCGATGCGGATCTGATTGCGCTCGGGAGCCACGGATACGGAGCGGTCAAGCGCCTCGTGCTCGGCAGTGTCGCGTCGAAAGTCATTCGTGTGGCGAGCTGCGCGGTCCTGGTCGCGCCGATCGGGTGCCTCGAAGCCTGACTCATCCCGGTCGGGGCCCAAGAGACGATCGGCATCGCGCCGGGCCGGCAATCCGGCCGGTCCGCGATCAGGTGACCGGTGGGGCCGGTGGCTGTCGCGTCGCCCGGGCGATCACCTGTTGCAGTTGCGCGCGCGAGCCCACGACGATCAACGTCTCTCCGGCCGCGAGCCGGAAATCCGGCGATGGGTTGGTGACGAGTCGTCGGTCGGTGCTGCCCCGGATCGCGACGACGTTGGGCAGCCCGGTTGTCCGAGGCAGTTCCGTGCCCAGGCGTTGCCCCACGACCGGACTGTTCACGGCGATCGTGACCTCCTCGATCCAGAGATCGGCGTGCTCCGCATCGCGGAGCGCGTCGAGAAACTCGACGATGCCCGGTGACACCAACTGCGTCGCCATCCGATGGGCACCGATGGCATACGGTGACACGACGCGCGATGCTCCGGCGCGGACGAGCTTCGGTTCCGACTCGGGTTGGTTGGCGCGGGCGACGATCAGGAGACCCGGATTGAGTGCGCGGGCAGAGAGCACGATGGCCAGATTTGTCGCATCGGCGCCTGTGCCAGCGACGAGACCGTGCGCCCGGTGAATGCCGGCGGCCAGCAGGACGCCATCGTCCGTTGCGTCTCCCCGGACGAGGTACATGCCGTCGAGGGCGCCCGGGGCCGGCGGATCGTGGTCGATCGCGACGACTTTGCGTTTCCGCCGGAGCAACCCCGCCGCGACCTCATGGCCGACGCGGCCGTATCCGCAAATGACGTAATGCTCGGCAAGGGCCACGAGTTCGTGTGGCATACGTATCAACCCTCAGCGCCGTGCGTGGGACATTCCCACCGGCGAGCCGGCTCCAGGAGCGCCCGGCCTTCCGGCGGCGCGGGATCCGAGCTGCTGCACCGCGGCTTGCGAGCCGAGCGCGACGAGCGTGTCGCCGGCAACGAGCCGGGCATTGAGGTCCGGATTCGTGACGTATCCCCCGCCGGCCGCTCGCCGCATTGCGACGACATTCACCGCATGCTTCGGCGACGGGAGCGCCTCGCGAAGCGTGCGGCCCGCCATTGGACTCGTGGCCGCGATCGTCGCGACCTCGAGCCACAGGTCCAATTGCTCGGCGTGCATGACGGTGTCCAGGAACGTCGTGACACCGGGAGCGAGCAGCTCGGATACAATCCGGTGGCCGCCCATCGAGTAGGGCGACACCACATGCGTCGCGCCCGCGCGGGTGAGATTCCGCTCGGCGGCCGGATGGCTGGAACGGGCGACGATCTCCAGCGCCGGATGGATAGCGCGCGCGGACAGCGTGATGTCCACGTTGGTAGGGTCCGACCCCGTGGCGGCGACGAGCCCGCGCGCCCGCGCCAGGCCCGCACGACCCAAGACGTCGTCGTCCGTCGCATCCCCTGTGATGAGCGGCACCTCGTCTCCCGTCTCCACGACCTCCCGTTCGATGACCACGACCGGGCAGCCACGCCGGCGAAGATCAGCGACGACTTGCCGGCCCACTCGCCCGTATCCACAGACGACGTAGTGGTTGGACAGCCGGCTGATGGCGCGTTCCAGGCGCCGGCGCTGAAATATTCCGGTGAGGACACCGCCCATCACGTATTCGCCAAGCGCGGTCACCAGATAGGCCGCGAGTGAGACCCCGGTGATGATCAGCGCGATCGTGAAGAGCCGGCCGCCGGGGGAGAGTGGATGGGGCGCATCCAATCCCACGGTCGAGAGGATGACGACCGCCATGAACAGCGCGTCGGTGAAGGTCCACCCTTCGATGAGCATGTCAGCCGGCAGTCCCCAGACCGGCGAGCATCGTGAGGAGCGTCATTGCCCGAGCGATTCGGTGCGACCACCAGCGGGTCATCATGCGACTGTCATTCGAAGTGGAGGGCCTCAAGCGGGTCGAGGTGCGGGGCGTGTCGCGCGGGTGGTGACCGAAGAACATTCCCGCCGGCGACAGAAAACAGGAAATCCCCACGATCGACGCTGGCATCGCCGGGGGCCAGACGACGAATATGGCGATGAGACTGGACGTCGGGATTCGGGACGCGATTGGCTCTCGTCGGGGATTCCCTGACATTGTGCGCGGTTCTGCCCGATCGCGCATGCGCGCCGAGCCGGCAGCTTTGACGGGAGGACGGAGAGCACGAGATACCGAACCCCACACCGAGCAGCAGATATTGATGAGTACTGTCCCGATGGCCGGCCCGGCCAAGGCCCCGCCCGTATCGCCAGTGCGCCAGCAGCCGGAACCATCGGGTAACGGGTCTGTCCCTCCGCCACCGGGCGACCTCCCACCCGATCAGCCCTCCCGGCTCCCGGCCCACCGCCTTCGGCGACTGCTGCCCTATGTCGTTGGTGCGCTCGCATGCGTGCTCGCAATCCGGGCCGGGGTCCGCTGGTATCAACTGAAGCAGTCGGCGCTGCCGGCCGGCATCGTGTCGGGCAACGGCCGGCTCGAGGCCGACGAAATCGATATCGACACGAAGTTCTCGGAGCGCGTCGCCGAGCTGTTCGTGAACGAGGGAGACCTGGTACACGCTGGGCAGCCACTCGCCCGGATGGACACGCGCGACCTGGAGGCGGAGCGCCGGAGTGCGCAGGCCAGCTTACTCCAGGCGGACAGCTTGATCGACGAGATGCGGGCGGACCTGCGGCAACAGCAGACACAGGTCAGTCTCGCCAAAGCGGAGCTCGACCGGTATCGGGCGCTGGTGCAAGAGGACTACGACACCCGGGAGGACCTGGACCAGCGACAGCAGACCTATGACGGCGCAGTCGCGGCGCTCAGTGCGATCAACGCGAAGATTCACGAATCGGAGCATGCCCGCGATGCGGCGCAGCACGTCGTCGAACTCGCGAACGTCAACATCCGCGACAACGTGCTCGTCGCGCCCCGCGACGGGCGGATTCTGTACCGGATCGCCAATCTCGGTGAGGTGCTCCCCGCGGGCGGCAAAGTGTTCACCATGCTCGATGCGACATTGGTCTACATGGACATCTATTTGCCGACGGCGGACGCGGGGCGTGTCCGGCTGGGGGGCGAGGGGCGGATCGTGCTCGATGCGTACCCGCAGCGCCCGATCCCGGCCTCGGTCTCCTTCCTCGCGACCGAAGCCCAGTTCACACCGAAGGCGGTGGAGACCAAGGACGATCGCGACAAGCTGATGTTCCGGGTGAAGGTCCGGATCGACTCTACGCTTCTCCGTGGCCACGAGGGTGCGGTGCGCATCGGGCTGCCGGGCGTCGCCTACGTGCGTGCCGATTCCACGGTCGCGTGGCCCTCAACGCTTCGGGGACGCGTGGCGGCGAAGCCGCCGTCGTGATCATTGCAGGGGACGCGGTCGCGCGAATCGCCCGCGTCACGCACCGCTATGGACCGATCGTGGCGCTCGACGACATCACGACGGCCATACCGGCCGGCTGCATGGCTGGCCTGATCGGACCGGACGGAGTCGGAAAGTCGACGCTCCTTGGCCTGGTGGCGGGCGCCACGGCACTCCAGAGCGGGAGCGTGTGGGTGCTCGGCGGCGACATGGCGGACGCGCGGCACCGGCGCGCCGTCTGTCCGCGCATTGCGTACATGCCGCAGGGCCTCGGGCGGAATCTGTACGACGAACTTAGTGTGACGGAGAACATTGACTTCTTCGGCCGGCTCTTTGGCCACGGTGCAACGGAGCGACGGCGCCGGATCGCCGAGCTGCTCGAGAGCACGGGACTCGCGGCATTCCCGGACCGCCCCGTCAAGCAGCTTTCGGGCGGGATGCGCCAGAAGCTTGGCCTGTGCTGCGCGCTGATCCACGACCCGGAACTGCTCGTGCTCGACGAGCCGACGACGGGAGTCGATCCACTCTCGCGACGCCAGTTCTGGGAGCTCATTGCGCGCATGCGGACCCGGAGGCCCGGGATGAGCGTGATCGTCGCCACGGCCTACATGGAGGAGGCCGGCCAGTTCGACTGGCTCGCCGCGCTCGACGGCGGGCGGATCCTCGCCACGGGGACGCCGGCGGAGCTGAAAGCCCGGACGGGCAGTGCCGAGCTGGAAGACGCATTCATCGCGCTCCTGCCCGAGCGCCGCCGAGCGGGGCATCGCGTCCTGACCATCCCGCCGCGGCCCCCGAATGCCGGGCCGCCCGTCATCGTGGCCCGCGATCTCACGCGCCGGTTCGGCGAATTCACGGCCGTCGATCGCGCGAGCTTCACCATTGAGCAAGGGGAGATCTTCGGGTTCGTCGGATCCAACGGCTCCGGCAAGACCACCACCATGAAGATGCTGACCGGCTTGTTGCCCCCGACCAGCGGCGAAGCGCTGCTGTTCGGCCAGCCGGTGGCGGCAGGCGGAATGCGGGCGCGGCAGCGCGTCGGCTACATGTCGCAGTCCTTCTCTCTGTATACGGAACTCACCGTCCGCCAGAACCTCGTACTGCACGCGCGGCTATTCCATCTGCCGCCGGCGGAGATCCCGACGCGGACCGCCGAACTGTTGGCGCGGTTCGGGCTCGAGCCGTACGCCGACCAGGGCGCCGGGGAGCTGCCGCTTGGGATCCGCCAGCGGTTGTCGCTGGCCGTGGCGGTGGTACACGCCCCCGAAATGCTGATCCTCGATGAGCCGACATCCGGTGTCGATCCCCTCGCGCGCGATCACTTCTGGGAACTCCTCATCGATCTGTCTCGCCGCCAGGGCGTCACGATCTTCGTGTCGACCCACTTCATGAACGAAGCGGCGCGGTGCGACCGGGTGGCGCTCATGTCAGCGGGGAAAGTGCTCGCCATCGACACGCCGGCGGCCCTGGCCCGGGCGCGCGGCGTGGACACACTGGAGGCGGCGTTCATCAGCTACCTCGAAGAGGCGACCCGCTCCGCGGGCGACGCGGCCGCACAGGCCACCGGGCCGGCGGATCGGTTGAGCACAGCACGCGACCGGGCGCGGCGGGACCAGCCAGCGTTCAGCGTGCGGCGTTTGTTCGCGTATACTCTGCGGGAGAGCCTCGAGCTGATGCGCGACCCGATCCGGCTGGGCTTCGCGATCTTCGGGACGGCGCTCCTGATGCTGATCTTCGGGGCCGGCATCTCGACCGACGTGAACAATCTGTCGTTTGCCGTCCTCGACTACGACCAGTCTCCGGAGAGTGTCGCGTATCTCGAAGAGTTGCGCGGCTCCACGTACTTCGTGGAGAAGGCGCCGCTTGCGAACGAAGCAGACCTCGAGCGGCGACTCATGGCGAGCACGATCAAGGCCGCGATCGAGATCCCGCCCAATTTCGGTCGCGACCTGCGACGCGGGATACCGACCGAAGTCGGGGCGTGGGTCGACGGAGCGATGCCGTTCCGCGCGGAGACGATCCGTGGGTACCTGCAGGCCGCGCACGCGCAGTTCCTGGCCGATTGGCAGCTCCGGACGACCGGAGACTCCGTGATCGCTCCCGCCACCATCGAAGAGCGGTTCCGGTACAACCAGGACTTCGACAGCATCTACGCGATGGTCCCGGGGACGATCGCCATGCTGCTGGCATTGATTCCGGCGATTCTCATGGCGCTGGCCGTCGTCCGTGAGAAAGAGCTCGGCTCGATCACGAACCTCTACGTGACGCCGGTCACGCGTCTCGAGTTTCTCGATCGGGAAGCAGCTCCCGTACATTGTGCTGTCGCTGGCGAATTTCGCCATCCTGATGGTCATCGCGGAGTTCGTGTTCAAGGTGCCCCTCAAGGGCAGCTTCCCCGCGCTCCTGGCCGGCGTGACTCTGTACGTGGCGGCGACGACGGGTTACGGCATGTTCGTCTCGTCGTTCACGCAGACGCAGATCGCGGCGCTCTTCGGGACGGCGATCCTGACCGTGTTGCCGGCGACCCAGTTTTCGGGGATGATGACCCCGGTCTCCTCGCTCACCGGGTTTCCCGCGCTGCTGGGCAAAGCGTTCCCGATGACGTACTTCCTTCGCGTGAGCGTTGGCACGTTCACCAAGGCGCTGGGGTTCGCGGATCTCTACCTCTACCTCCTCGGTATCGCGGCGTTCATCCCGGTCTTCACGGTGTTGAGCTTCATGCTTCTCCGGAAGCAGCAGCGGTAGCCGGCCTATGCGCGCCCTCTCCACCATCTTCTGGCTCGGCGTCAAAGAGCTGCGCAGCTTCTTTCACGATGCCGTGCTGCTGGCGTTCGTCATCTACTCATTTTCCCTGGCCGTGTATTCCCAGGCGCAGAGCAACTCGCAGGAGCTGCACAACGCGTCCGTCGGGGTCGTCGACGAAGATCATTCGGCGCTGTCGCGCCAGATGGTCGGTGCGCTGTTGCCACCATTCTTTCAGCCGCCGCGGGCCGTTACGGCCCGCGACATCGACCGCCTGATCAACGTCGGCCAGTACACATTCATCATCGATATCCCCCCGCACTTCGAGCGCGACGTGCTTGGCGGGCATGATCCGGCGGTACAGGTGAACATCGACGCCACGGCCATGGTCCAGGCGGGACTCGGCTCGGGCTATATCCAGCAGATCTTCACGACCGAGATCAGCAACTTCGTCACGCGTACGGAGGGCAGTTTCCTCTCACGGTCCGAGAGCATACCCATGAGTCCGGTGACGTTGTCGGTGCGGGTGGCCTACAACCCCAACGTCACGACGGCGTGGTTCACCAGCGTCATGGGGATCATCGGCAACGTGACCATGCTGGCCATCATCCTGGCGGGGGCCGCGGTCATCCGGGAGCGCGAGCATGGCACGATGGATCACCTGCTGGTGATGCCGGTGACGCCGTTCGAGATCGCGATGGCGAAGGTGTGGGCCAACGGCCTGGTGATCACGGTCGCGGTCGGGTTGTCGCTGGCCATCGTCGTGCGGACGCTGCTCGGCATCCCCGTCGCGGGGTCGATTCCGCTGTTCATGGGTGGTGTGGCGCTGTATCTCTTCTTCGCGACCGCGATCGGCATCGTGCTCGCCACCGTCGCCCGATCAATGCCGCAGCTCGGGTTGCTGTACATGTTAGTGGCGATGCCGATGAACATGCTGTCTGGCAGCAACACCCCGCTCGAGAGCATGCCGCCCGCCCTCCAGGCGGTGATGCAGGTGTCACCCTCGACCCATTTCGTGTCGTTCGCGCAGGCCATTCTGTACCGTGGCGCTGGGTTCAGCGTGGTGTGGCCCGATTTTCTCGCCGTCGCGGTGATTGGCGGTGCGCTGTTCGCCTTGGCGCTCGTCCGCTTCCGGTCCGTCGCGGCCTCTGCCTGACGGTTGACGCAGCCGGCGATGGCGGCGCCGGCCGGCCTGTGCAGCACCGTGTGCGCAGGAGCCGGACAGCGCGTCGGGCAATCCCTCACGGGTTGGGGTGCCCGAGCCGCGTATGCTGTACCGGGACCTTGATCTGACTCCTACAGGAGCATGGCCATGTCGCAATTCGTGATCGAGCGCACGATCCCCGGGGCGGGCAAGATGTCGGACGCAGAGATGCAGCAGATCTCCGCGAAGTCGAACGATGTCCTCACCGGGATGACAGCCCAAGGGACGCCGATCCAGTGGGTTAAGAGCTACGTGACGAATGACAAACTGTATTGCGTGTACAACGCACCGAACGCCGGCGCGGTCGAAGAGCATGCCAGGCGAGGCGGCTTCCCGGTTGATTCGGTCGCACAGGTCGCCCGCGTCATCGATCCCTCGTCGGCATTGAATCTGAAGGGTCCGCCGCAGGCGTCTTCGACAGCGCCTTCGGAGAACCGTTCACTCGCTCCTTCGGCTGCGGGGTAACGGTGGCCACCCCGGGGTTGGGCCCGACCGGCCACGGGTATCTGGACAGGCGCGAGGCGGGCGTAGCGTTAGCGCGACGTCTCGCGACGTACGCTGGACGACCCGACGTGATCGTGCTGGGATTGCCTCGCGGTGGCGTGCCCGTTGCCTTCGAAGTCGCACGCGGGCTCAACGCACCCCTCGATGTGTTTGTCGTGCGGAAGCTGGGACTGCCCGGACACGAGGAGTTTGCCATGGGGGCGGTTGCGAGTGGCGGCATCGGGGTGCTCAATCGTGACCTGATTCGCACAATGGGTGTTTCGGATGCCGATGTGGCCCGAGTGCTGAGCGCGGAGCAGCACGAAGTCGAGCGGAGGGAGCGCGAATACCGGGACGACCGGCCGCCAGTGGCGGTGTCCGGCAAGATCGTAATCCTCGTCGACGACGGCCTCGCGACCGGCTCATTGATGCTTGCGGCCGTAGAGGCGTTGAAGGAGCGCCACCCGTCACGCCTGGTGGCGGCGGTGCCGGTCGGTGCGGCGGACACATGTAGCGCGCTCGGGCGATATGCTGACGATGTCGTGTGCGCGATCACGCCGACGCCGTTCTACGGAGTCGGGTCATGGTATACCGACTTCCGCCAGACGACGGACGATGAGGTGCGTGCGTTGCTGTGGCGCGCCGATGGGGAGTGGGAGCACCCTCGTGACCGTGAGCGTCATTCGGCTACGCAGCCGTCCGGCACGGCATCGCCGGTGGCGCATTGAGCGCCCGAGTGCAGGCTCTGGGTTCTGCCGCAGGCTCGTTGGCCGGCCTCGCGCGGAATCCCCACGCGGGGATCCATCCCCTGACCGGGGCAACTGACGACCTTACCCCGATCATTGAATTGGCCCGAGACACGCATTACGTGCTCATCGGCGAGGCGTCGCACGGTACCCACGAGTTCTACCGTATGCGTGCGGAGATCACGAAGCGCTTGATACGCGAATTAGGGTTCACCGCCGTGGCGGTCGAAGCTGACTGGCCCGACGCGTATCGCGTGAATCGCTACGTGCGCGGGGACGCCGGCGACGCCAATGCGGCCGACGCGCTCGGCGGCTTTCGGCGATTCCCGCAGTGGATGTGGCGCAACGCGGACGTTCTCGACTTCGTCGGGTGGCTTCGGGCGTTCAACGACCAGCGGGCGGACGCCGAGCGCACAGTGGGGTTCTATGGGCTGGACCTGTACAGCATGCACGCATCCATCGCGGCCGTGGTTGGTTACCTGGATCGCGTCGACCCCGCGGCAGCCGCGCGCGCTCGCCGGCGGTACGGGTGCTTCGAGATGGTGGCGGGAGAAGATCCTCAGGCCTATGGGCAGGCGACAGCCTTTGGCCTGAGTGCGGGCTGTGAGCGGGAAGTCGTCGCGCAACTGGTCGAGCTCCAGCGTGCGGCTGGCGACTACGCGCGCCGGGACGGCGGTATCGCGCGTGACGCGCTCTTTTTCGCGGAACAAAATGCCAGGCTTGTACGGAACGCGGAGCGCTATTACCGGGCAATGTTCGCGAACCACGTGCTGTCGTGGAACGTTCGCGACCAGCACATGGCCGAGACATTGGGCGAGCTGGCTCGTTTCCTGGGAGGAGCGGCGGCCGCCGTGACGAACCCCGCGAAAATCGTGGTGTGGGCGCACAACTCGCATTCTGGGTGACGCGCGCGCGACCGAGATGGGTGATGCCGGGGAGTTCAACGTGGGGCAACTGGTGCGTACGCGGGCCGGGGCGGACGCCTTGCTCGTCGGCTTCACCACGTATCGCGGGACAGTCACCGCGGCCACGGACTGGGATGGGCCGGCGGAACGCAAAACAGTCCGGCCGGCATTGCCTGGTAGTTACGAGGCGCAGTTCCACGATCTCGGTATACCGAACGTCTTGATCGAACTTCGCGGGCGGCCGGATGTCCAATCGATACTCGCCAAGGCCAGACTCGAACGCGCGATCGGCGTCATCTATCGCCCAGAGACCGAGCGCCAGAGCCACTACTTCTACGCCCGGTTGCCGGAGCAGTTCGACGCGGTCGTACACTGTGACACCACTCGAGCCGTCGAGCCGCTAGCGGCGACCGGGACGAAAGCGCGGCCGGACGAGCTACCCGAGACCTACCCCTCGGCGCTCTAGACGGCGGGTCTCATCGTCACAGTTGGTGGATACGGTGCGAAGGCCGCCCCGGCCGTCCAGCCCCCGGGTTATTCAGGTGCGAACGTCAGGATGACCGAGCCCCGTTGTTGATGGATCTCGAGGGCGCGGTCCCGGCCATCAGGAGCGCGGAGGAGCGCCACCGATTTGACATCGCCGATCGTGTGGGTGAGGTGCTGGGTTGAGGGCGGCGCGTTTCCAAACATGAGCTCCACCAGGCCGCCATGCGGGTCGTATGCCGCGCCTGTCAGACGCAGCCCCACGGCCTGCATCTGTGCCCCGAGATCCAGATCGTCGATCTCGAGCGAAGATTTCCGTCCCGCGTTACGCGTCGACACCTCGGCGAGAAGAGTTCCCCATTCGTCCTGCCGCGGCACGGTCACAGTGTCAGACGCCTCCAACCGGAGGCGGACGCGGTCAGCCACCGGCGGTGGCGGGCATGCCAGCACGCTGTATGTGATGCCATGGAGAATGATTGCTGCGCCGCTGCCGAGGAGCCGCTCCAAGAGTTTCGGGCCGTGTGTGCCGACCGCAACCATGCCGATCCGGTGTGACTGCAGATATTCAGCGAATTCCAACTCGATTGTACCTTCCACGATCTCAGCGCCGATCTTCACGCCTGCCGGCGCGCGTGAGGCGAGGGAGTTCCGCAGCTTGACCATCGCCACTTGCGCACGCGATCGGGCGTTTGCCGCGACCGCGACGGGGTCTGCCAGCCAATACTCGACGAGAGGCAACATATGAACGAGCGTCAGCGTGGCGCCCGCATCGAGGAGGCACATCATCGACTCAGCCGCGCGGATACTCGGCGGCGCGAAATCGACAGCCACGACGGCATGCGACGGAATCCCCGTGAATTCGGGCGCGGCGGATATCACGGGACAGTCCACGATCCGCAGCAACTGGGCGGCTCTGGTTCCGGCAATGGTAGTCCCGAGCCGATTGTGCGGACTGGAGCCGACTACGATGAGACTGGCGGCTCGCTCCCGGGCTACTGCCGCGATTTCGCGAGTTGTCGAGCCGTAACGCACGTGGAGATGCCAGGACTCCCCGGGCGGCGTCCATGTCTCGATCTGGTGCCGGACACGCGCCTCGCGGATCGGGCGAAGATCGAGCTCCGCCAGGACGCTGAGCGCGTCGCTGTCGTCATTGTAGATGGGCAGCGGTTCGAGCACCGTCACGACCTCAACCGGAACGCCCAACCGTGCTGCAACGAGGCGGGCCGCGATCAGCGATCCGTCGGATTGCTCCCGGCCATGACACGCCAGGAGCACGGGCCCCTTGCGAAAGGGATGCCTTGCCTCGCTCCGTTGCGCCGCGCCGGGAACCGGCACGGCGAGCGTTGCGTCAGGGGGCGGCAACAACTGCGTTTTCTCGATCATGGTCGCTCCGGGCGTCTGTACGCTCGTTGCTACCGCAGGATGAACTGGGCTCACCATGGGACACGCTCCGGCCAAGTGGCGAACGAGGGTGATGTAGATCGTGTTTACATGTTGGCCCGGCGCCATCGACGGAGGTGTCGGGCAACCATCCCTATCGGTGTAAAGCGAATCCTGACAGGGACCACGTGTAGCATTCTCTTGATGGGCCGGGCACCGGAAGGGCTCTCCCGGTTCAGCGCCGGTGCGCTCCGGTATAGCGTGCGAGTCGAGGCGTACGTGCTGCTGTTACACGACGAATTCCCGCCATTTTCACTCGAGCCGTCGTATTGACGGCAGCGCTATTCCGTAAGGAGCCCTAGCCGAACTGCGAAGCGGACATAGTCCGCACGGTGGCCGAGACCGAGCTTTTCGTTAATGCGCTGCTTGTAGGTATCGACCGTCTTCCCGCTGATGGTGAGCTTCGTCCCGATCTCCGGCGCCGTATAACCCTGTGCGGTCAGCCGCAGAACGTCGCGCTCCCTCGCACTGAGCCCTTCGTACCGTTCGCGGTCGGCCTTTGCCGGGTCTTTTCGAGTGAGCCCGTGGACGAGAACGCGCCCGGCGGACTGCTGCACATAAACATCGCCGTGGGCCACCGAGCGGATCGCGTCTACGAGCTCACGATCGGCGGCGCTCTTGACGAGGTACCCTGCCGCTCCCGCCTGCAGGACCGGCAGCAGATGCTCCTGTTCGGTATGCATCGTGAGCACGAGAACCCGCGGGCGGGGACCGCGGGCAACAATCGCCTTCGTCGCCTCAAGCCCGTTGCCATCCGGCATGTCAAGATCCATTACCACAACGTCAGGATCGCATCGCTCGGCCATCGCCGCGGCCTGGGCCCCCGTGGCTGCTTCGCCCACAACGGTCATGTCTTTCACGTTCGCGAGGACCGCTTTGAGTCCGCTGCGGACAACCGTATGATCGTCGGCCAGCAGCACGCGAATCATCCCATCATGCATGTGATCTCCGTTCTGGGGCGATGCGGTCGCATCGCCTACTCGTCGCGCATAGAGCCGCCATTCGGCATTCACCGGCCAAAGCTGCTATGTAAAGTTTGGCGTTCGACCAGCTGGTGGCTGCCCGGGAGGCTCCCTCGGATTGTAGGGGATTCTCCGACAGGCCGCGACTATCGCGGGATGGCAGAGTGTTCAGGCGTCTCCGCGGGGGCTGGGACATCAATCGAGAACGTGCTGCCGCGTCCGAGCTCGCTCTCCACCTGGATCCGGCCTCCGTGCGCCTCGACGATACCGCGCGCGATCGCGAGCCCGAGTCCGGTCGAGCGAATCCGGGCGCTGCGCCGGCCGTGCCAGAACCGGTCGAAGACATTGGGCAGATCCGCGGGCGCGATACCGGCACCGGTGTCCTTGACTGTCACGATGATCCGGCCAGGCCCGCGGGACCGCACTCACGGTGACGGAGCCGCCGGCGTCCGTGAATTTGAGTGCGTTGTTGAGCAGGTTGGCGAGCACCTGAAGGATGCGCTCGGCATCGATATTGGCCTCAGGAAGCCGATCGAATCCCTGCCGGTCCAGCTCCAGGGCAACGCCGGCATCCGCTGCCGCTTCCCGAAACATTCCGTACGCGAGGTCGAGCACAGGTGGCAGTGCCTGGCGGCGCCGCTCGAGGGATAACCGGCCCGCATCAATGCTGGCGACATCCAGGAGGTCCTGAATGATGCGTTTCATGAGCGTGGCCGATTCCGCAACCGTGCCCAGGAGATCGTTCATGACGTCGGCGCTCGGCGGTGGAGATTCCCGCAAGGCATTGACGCATAGCCCGATGGCGCTCAGCGGGTTGCGCAAATCATGGGACACGACCGCCAAGGCCTCATCGCGTGCTCCGATCGCCCGCCGCGCCCGTTGATAGAGCGCCGCACTGTCGACCGCGAGTGCGACCCGGACGCCAAACGCCTCAGCCGACGCGACGTAGCTTGCGTCGTGCCGCACGGCCTGCATGTCCCATGACGAACGTCGCAGCGCCCACAATGCGCCCATGTGCCTCGAGCGGCACGACAAGTAGCGAACCGACATCGAGCGCCGCGGGCTCCTCGGGCCGCCGCGGGACCGCGGCGCCTGGTCCGATTCTCGTTCGCTTGTCCATCGATCCAGAGCAGTGGCCGCTTGTCGCGAAGCGCTTGAATGACTGGTGTGGCAATGTCCCAGCGCGGGGGGTTGGAGTCGCGATACGCCTGAATCGCGGCGCCACTTGATTCGTCCCGCAATGCGACAGCGCCAGTCGCAGGATCTGGTCTCCCTCGACCAGATCAATGATGCAGCTATCGCCGAGCGTCGGCACCGCGCGCTCGGCGGCTCGCTGCAGCGCGCTCTGATCGTGCATCAGATCGGCTACCACGGTTCCCACTTCGGACAGAAACCGCAGGTTGTCTTCGGCACGCCGCTGGTCCGTGATGTCCCGGAGCATGACCGTGAACGTCCACCGGCTGCCGGTCAGATAGCGGGAGATCAATGCTTCGGCGGGGAAGATTTCCCCGTTCCGGCGGCGGCCGACGATCGGGGATCGCTGACCCATGCGCCGCGTGCTCTGTGCAGACCGCGCGAATTGTGGATCGTGGCGACGTGCCGCTCCCGCAATTCTTCCGGAAGCAGCATGTCGAGCGATTGCCCGAGTGCTTCCTCGGCGGTGTACCCGAAGAATTCGTTCGTGCTCCCAATTGAACAGCGTCATGCGCCGGTCCTCGTCAATCGAGGATGATGGCGTCCATGGCGATCGTGATCGTTCCGGCGAGTTGCGCTTCGGCTCCGCGGCGGGCCTCATCGGCGCGCTTCTGTTCGAGGAGTGGAGCGAACTCCGTCGAAACCATCTGGGCGACGCGCAGTAGGCGCGTGACCGGGGGACTCGTCTCCTCGAAGAATTAACAACTGTGGCCGGGCAATGGGCTCGCCGTCCACGAGAATCGGGATGGCGAGTGCGGCGAGGTTGGAGACCCGCCATCCTGGCGAGTGGCGGGCGCGTGAAATCCTGGCCGTGGAAAGCGGATTCGCCCAGATCACTTGCCGCCGTTCCCAGGCCATCCCTGGTAATCCTTCGCCGGGCGCAAACTCGAACCCCGCGCCTTGCGCGACGAACGACTCGAGCCGGCGATCCGGGTGCGCCCACACTCCGCCGCGCGTGAGGCGGACATTTGTGGCTCCGGGAGTGACGGGTAACCACGCCTCGCCAAGTACACCGCCCGCTGCCTCGCAGATCGTCTTCAGGCGATGCGGCGAGGGCGACTTCGAGTGAATCCATGTCGCGTAGCGCCAGTGCGAGGCGGGCAGCGAGTTCGGCCCCGGCGCTGGCGTGACGGGTCGCCGTTGCATTTCGCATCTCCGCCACAGCGGCGATCTCGTCTCCGCCTCGCGGGCAGCATGGACTGAGCAGGTGAGCGTTCGGTCGTGGTGGCGGAGGGCAATGTCCCAGTTCCGGAGGCGATGCCGCCGGTTCAGCAGTTGTGGCCGCGGCGACTGCCCACCGGGCCCATTTGGCGTCGTCTGGGGAGCCGATCGCTTCAATGAAATACCCATAACGGCCGTCCGATCGGGGAGCCCGCCCCCTCAGCGATCATCCGGCTTCCGGCCGGATTCGCCGCGAGAGTACTACACCATAGCAACAGAACCAAGAACGCGACCGGAGACAGGCCGAATGCCGCCGCGCGATGGACGCTGGCGCGGGGTCAGTTTCCGCGTCGGCCAAACCGGGGGGCGCTTGTCGGTGGGCGGCATTGGACGTCCGGGTCAGTGTGCCATCGGCGGACCGGGAGGCCGAGGGAGTATGCGGCCGAACCCGCATTCCGGGTCTCGGTGCTCGCGTCAATGGTAACGCCGCTATGCGCCGTGGCAACAGGCGCCAATGTACGTCCGGCAACTCTGCATTCGGCCTGAATCGCGGCGAGGCCGGGATTGGCGGAACGGCCCTGTAGGCAAACCGCCGACTCCGGCGCCGTCAATTCCCCTGCATACGCGTGTGGCTGCCGCGCCTAACATTCGAAATTGCGCTCGCCGATTTAGGCGTTGATCGCCGTTCCCAGTCCACTACGGAGGTTCCGATGCGGAGCTCGAAAACGGTGTGTGTGTGTGCGGTGCTGTGCGGTCATCTGCATCGTGCTCATGCGGCGTTGGCGGCGGCACAGACCGTCGCAGATTCCGCCTCCCCGGCGTCGGTGAGTGCGGGCCGGGAGATCTTTCATGGCGCGGGGGACCTGTCAGGTCTGCCATGGTCCGAGTCTCGAAGGCGGCCCGGAATGGCGCCCACGCTCAAGCGCACCCGTGGAAGGACGCGAAAGGCGGCGGGTACGACGCGATTCTGAACGTGGTTATGCAGGGCGTCCCCGGTACCGCAATGGTCAGCCATCCGGGGGGATCAGCGATGCAAATGCAAGGAAAGTCGCTGCGTACGTGTGGTCTGTGGGCCATGGGAAGACCGCCCTGAGATGCCGATCGCGAGCCGCTTCCTGATCGGGCGGCATGTCGTGCGTGGCGCCGCCGCTGTCACGGCGCTTCTCGTTGCATCAATGGCCCATCCATCGCCCGCTGCGGCACATGCATGCGGTTGGGCCGACGGTGGAATCCGGATTGTCATCGCGGCACATGGTGACATCCCGGCCGGAATGCGGGCGCTGATCGTCGCGGCTGGGAGCCGAGTGCCGAGTTTCTCGCGGCAAACGGGACTCGCATGCTCGGCGTGCCATTATCAGTTTCCGCAGCTCACGCCCTTTGGCCGGCTCTTCAAGCTCAATGGCTACTCCGTGATCGGTCTCAAGCCGATTGTCGAGACCCGAATGCCAAGAAGAAATCGCCGCTTTCCCTGCTGCCGATCCCGCCGCTGTTGGTGATGCTGCTGGGGTCCGAAACCCATCTGACCGAGCGGCGGCCCGGTACAGCAAATTGAGATGCGACCGAGTTTCCGCAGCAGTTCAGCGTATTTCTCGCCGGCGCGCTGACGCCGCATATCGGATCACTGATTCAGGCGACCTACTCGGGCGGCTCCGGCACCTTCGGGATCGACAACAGCGACCTCCGCTACGTCACGCGGGCGCAGGTGGCCGCCCACGACGCCGTGTTCGGCGTACACGTTCACGACAATCCGACCGTCCAGGATCC
>CAVWTI010000039.1:0-7417 GCA_963757855.1 uncultured Gemmatimonadales bacterium | reverse complement strand
AATGCGCCACTCGCCCGGAGTGGAGTCTGCAAATCCTGGATCGCCCCGTCGACCTCCACCGCGACGGCATCCCGGAGCAGCCGCGGACCAATGGTGGCCACGACATCTCGGCCGGGTGTGCCGGGGGGCACCTCCCGGACACTGCCGTCAGGGAGTGTCAGGCTTAGCATGCGACTCGCACCACGGGATCAGTGGCTCCGATCGAACAGCGCGACGACGCCCCGTTCGTACCGGAAATACAGGAACAGACCGGCCAGGAGCACGACCGCCACGACCACCCAGACCGCCGGACGCGACAGCCCGGTGTGCGCCGGCCCTGGCGCCTGGCCTGCTGGTCCCTGTCTTTCCGCGCCGGCAGGCAACGACTCCGCCGCACGCGGCGGCGTGGCGCGCTTCTTCCCGGTATATTGGTCTTGCTCCATGTCAGAGCAAAGTTAACCGCGGACCCTTTGCACTCGCTACGGATCGTAGCTGGGAGTGACCATGGCGCGCTGGCGCATACGGCACCAGGAGCCCGAACCAATAAGTGCCAGGGCAGGATCGCCCTCCTGGCCGCCGGCGTGATCGCCGGATTAGCGGCGGGCGCGTATGTGGCACATCGTCTGGGCGGGGTGTCCGGCATTTCGGCCCGGGTCCGTAAGCGGTGGCCATCACGCGGCGTGCGCAATGCAGCGGGGGCGGCGCGGCAATGGTGACCACGAGGAGATCGGGCACGGCCCGCACGCCAGTCACGACGTCGCGCATGCCTACGCCGCGGACCACGCCGCGACCTACGAAAGCGACACGGACGACGAGTTCGAGGCGGAGTTCGAGGAGGACGAGGACGTCAATGGCGGGGACGTCAATGGCGAGGACGACGACGCGGAGTTCGGGGACGACGAGGACGAGGAGGAGGACGACGACCTGGCGAGCGCGGACGGAGAGGACGAGTTCGCGAGTGCCGACCCGGAGTTGGAAGATCGCGTGCTCGAGGTCTTCGTCAACGATCCGGTGCTCGCCGAGTGCCCAGGTCGACATCGGCGCCATTCGCGCTGGGACGATTGAGCTCACCGGCGGAGTCCAGACCCGAGAGGAGTACGAGCACGCCACGACCCTGGCGCGCGGCGTCCCAGGCGTAGAAACCGTCGTCAATCGCCTGGACATCCTCGAAGAAGAATCGGCCGAAGCGGACTCCGCGTCGCATTACGAAGCAGGCGACCCGCAGTACGCCGAATCCGGGTGGGGATGGGGAGACCATCGGCACTGGACGGCGCCGCCAGGGTACGTCTGATCATGCGGGCCGGCACGATCGACCCGAAGGTTCCACTCGAAAACCGCGCGACGAGCGAAGACGCCGCGATCCGGGATGCCGCCAATGAAATCGACGACATCGCCGAGCGTCGGCGGCGTCACGGCCGTACCGGTGAGGCCCGATCGCACGGCGCGGCTGCCGACGCGGAACCGCGCCAGGATCCGCCCGCGACCTGACCCGCGCCATTCGGCTGCAGCCATTTGGCTGCGGCGCCGTCCGGCCGGGCGGCAATGTTGAGTACGGTGTTGTGTACATTTGATCGATGACTTCCAGCCCGCTTCCCGCGCAGTACGACGCCGCGGCGACCGAGCCTGAGGTCGCGCGCCGCTGGCAGGAGGCGGCCCGCCTTCGCCGCCGACGACGCGCGGTCGACGTCGCCGGGCGGGCGGGACTCACGACCCGTTCGTTCTCTTGATGCCGCCGCCGAACGTGACCGCGGTGCTGCACGTCGGTCACGGGCTGACCATGACGGTGCAGGACGTGCTCATCCGCTGGCGGCAGATGGCCGGCGACGACAGCCCTGTAGATGCCCGGGACCGGTCAGCGGGGATCGCCACGCAGCACGTCGCTCGAGAAGCAGCTCGCCGCACGAGGAAGACGCGGCGCGCTATCGGCCGGGACCGTTCGTGGAGCGCGCCGCGTGCGTTTGTCGCGGAGACGGGCGGCGAACGATCCTGGAACAGTTGCGCGCGATTGGCGTGTCGGCCGACTGGACGCGCCGGCGTATACGTTCAGGCCCGAGCTCTCGCGGGCGGTGCGCGAGGTGTTCGTCCGCCTCTACGACGATGGCCTGATCTATCGCGGCCACCGCGTGATCCACTGGTGCCCCCGCTGCCTGACTGCGCTCTGGGATGAAGAGGCGGAGCATGAGGACGAAGCGGGCGCGCTCTACACGTCCGCTACCCGTTGGCGGGCGAGCCGGATCGCTGCATCGTCGTCGCTACCACGCGGCCCGAAACGCTGCTGGGTGACGTCGCCGTGGCGGTGCACCCCGACGAGCCCCGGTACCGGGTTCATCGGGCGCGACGTGGGGCTCCCGCTAGCGCTCGAGATTCCGGTCATCGCCGACCGACGTGGATCGGGCGTTCGGTACGGGCGCAGTGGAGTCGCGCCGGCGCACGACCCGAACGATTTCGAGGTCGGCCGCGGCACGGGCTCCCGAGCCGGTGATTATGTCCCCGGCGGCCGAAATCGAGGAGGGCGAAGATGGGCAGGGCGCACGCCGGCCGCGGTCACGGGATGGATCGCTTCGCTGCCCGGTCGCGCATCATCGAATGCTCCGCTCGGCCGGCGTGCTGGTGCGAGTGGAGGAACACCGCCACGCGGTCCGGCACTGCTACCGTTGCGACTCGCCGATCGAACCGCGCCTCTCCAACCAGTGGTTCGTGCGGATGGCGCCGCTCGCGGCGCCGGCGCTCGCTGCCGTGCAATCTGGTGCCATCAGGATCCTGCCCGAACGCTGGGTCGCCGTGTACGTGAACTGGCTCGAGAACATCCACGACTGGAACATCTCGCGACAGCTCTGGTGGGGGCACCGGATCCCCGTGTGGTATTCGACGCGTGCCACTGGCAGGCGGCACTCCGCGATGCTCCGGCAAGCTGCCCCACCTGCGCGGGGCCGGCCCGGCAGGATGACGACGTGCTCGACACGTGGTTCTCGTCGTGGCTCTGGCCTCTCTCGACCCTTGGCTGGCCCGATGACACGCCAGCCCTGCGCGCATTTTATCCGGGCGATGTCCTGGTGACCGGGCCGGACATCCTGTTCTTCTGGGTCGCCCGCATGATCATGTCGGGGATGCATTTCAATGGGCGGCCGCCGTTCCACACGGTCTTGCTGCACGGCATCGTGCGCGACACGAAGCATCGCAAGATGTCGAAGTCGCTCGGCAATGGGATCGACCCGCTGGACGTGGTGGCACTGTATGGCGCGGATGCCCTGCGGTACACGCAGATCGCCGGCATGGGCCTCGGTACCGACGTGATTCTCGACCCGGACAATCTGGAACGCTCGTTCGCCCCCGGACGGAACTTCGTCACGAAGCTGTGGAACATCGGCCGGTTCCTGCTCACGAATGCCGGAGACCAGCCAGTGACCGCCGGCATCGCCGACCTGGCGAGCGCACGGTCACTCACCCGGGCGGATCTCTGGATCCTGGCGCGGCTGGACGCCGCCATCAGCGCGTGCGATGCCGCCCTCGGTCCCGCGCGTCCGGAGGCTGGCGGACCCTGGACTGGTGCCGATCTCAGGACTGGTTTGCGCCTCAGTGAGTTCGTCGAAGCGGCGCGCGGATTCGTGTGGAGCGATCTCGCGGACTGGTACCTCGAACACTGCAAGGGGCGCCTCACGCCGGAGTGGGATACTGGCGACCGCGCCGTTGCCCGGAGCGTGCTGCTCCACGTCTTCGATGCGGGACTTCGCCTGCTGCACCCCGTCGTGCCGTTCGTGACTGAGGCACTTTGGCAGCGGCTGCCGTCCACGGATCGGGGTGCCGTGCTCGCCCGCGCCGCGTGGCCGGTCGTGCGAGACCTGCCGACGCCGCTGCTGGGCCGCCGCTCCGGCGCGGCGCGGCTCGCGGCCGACACCGCGGCAGCCGAGTATGGGCTCGTGCGAGAGGCGGCATCCGCCATCCGGCAGATCCGAGCCGACTACGCAATCGCGCCAGGCACCGTGATCGACGTCGTGATCGACGCCGCGCCGGGCGCGCGCGAGGTCTTCGTCGAGGAAGCCGAGGGGCTTGGGCGCCTCGCGCGCAGCGAGGTCCGGGTGGGCGCGGCCGCCGGGCAGGCGACACCCCCCAGCGACGGTGGCCACGGCGCATCGGCGACCACAGTTCTCAGTGACGGGACGACCGTCGTAGTGCCCCTCGCCGGCTTTATCGACATCGCCAAGGAGTGCGCGCGTCTGCGCGGGGAACTGGAGCGTCTCGACACGCAACTGGCCGCGCTGCGCGGACGCCTCGCGAACCCCGGCTTCGTGAGCCGGGCACCGGAGCACGTCGTGCAGGCCGAGCAGGTCAAGGAGCGGGAGTGGGCCACCCGGTCCCAACTGCTCCGGGCGCGGCTCGACGGCCTGTGTCCGGCGTGACGCCATTCGAGGTGGTGCCCTCGCGCTCGCGCCGGCGCGTCGCCGTCGGGCGCCTCGCCGTGGTCTGCGCAGCGATCGTGGCCGCCGCCGCGATCGCGATCGCGTGCGCCGGCACCATCCCGCCGCCCGGCGGCCCGATTCGCAAGGAACCGGCGATCATCCTGTCGTTCTCGCCTGAGACCAGCGCCGTGAACGTGCGTCCACACGCGGCCGTGATCCAGTTCGACGAAGTCGTGTCGAACGGGGGACCGGGAGCGGTTCCAGCGGACTCGCCGCCCTGTTCCTGATCTCGCCGCGGACCGGTGACCCGGACGTGGGGTGGCATCGCTCGCGCATCTCCGTGCGGCCGAAGCATGGCTTCCGCCCAAACACCGTTTACACCATCACGATGCTGCCCGGGCTGTCCGACCTCCACAACAACATCCGGAGGAACGGAGCGGTCCTGACGTTCTCGACGGGCCCGACCATCGCCACCACCGTCGTCCGGGGCCGGGTGTTCGACTGGATGACGGGACAGGTCGCACCGCGGGCGTTCGTGCAGGCGATCCTGCGCAGCGATACGTCGATCGTGTATGTCACGGTCGCCGATTCGAATGGCACGTTCGTGCTCCGCCATTTGCCCGTGGACAACTACCTCGTGCGCGGCTTCGTCGACGCCAACAAAACGCATCCTCGATCGCATTGAGATCTGGGACAGCGCGGGCGTCAATCTGGCCGACAGCGCGCAAGTCGAGCTCCTGGCGTTCCTCCACGACACCCTCGGACCGCGGATCTCCGACGTGCTCGTGTCGGACAGTACCACGATCCGCGTGACCTTCGACCGCGGGATCGACACGTCGCTGACGATCACGCCTGACCTGTTCACGATCAAGACGAAAGACTCGACCGTCGTGCCGATCAGGACTGCGCGCTCCGGTCCCGCGTACGACTCGGCGGTCGCGGCGGCCATCCGGCTTCGCACCGACTCGGCCCTGCACGCCGACTCGATCCGTCGCGTCGACTCGGGGCTCGCCTCGCGCGACACGGCCGCCGCCCGGGAGCGCCGCGCGCGCCTGGCGGAGCGACGCGACTCGGCTGCGCACGCCCGGCTGGCAAAGCCAAGCCGCCGCAGTCCGATCAAGGACGTGGTGATTCAGGTCGGCACGCCGCTCGAACCCGGCAAGTACTATCGGATCGAGACGAACGGCGTCCGCGGCCTGCTGGGGAGGGCTCACGAGGGCGACCGGGTATTCAGCGGACCGAAGCCGCCTTTGTCGGACAGTGCCAAGCGCTCGAAGGCCGACTCCGCGCGCGGGAAACGCGTGAGGCCAGGTAAGGCCCCTCCGCCAGGCACGGTCGCGCCGCCGGCGCCGTCCACGACACCCCCGCCCGCGACGCCACCGCCAACGCCCCCACCAGCACCGGCGGACACATCGCCCCGAGCCTCCCCGCCATCCCGGTCGCGATCCCAATGACCGATCCGAGGCGCGATTTGCCATCGGTCGGCGCGCTCATCGAGAGCGCCATGCTGCAGCCGTTGCTGCAACGTGCGCCACGCGCCGTCGTCGTCCAGGCGATTCGCGCGGCGATCGAGGACGCGCGCCGCACGCCGGCTACGGCGCCGAGCAACGACGCGGGATGGGCGCGGCGGGTGGAGGCAGGCGTCGCGGCTCGATTTCAGCCATCGCTCCGGCCGCTCTTCAATGCGACCGGCGTGATCCTCCACACGAATCTCGGCCGGGCCCCGCTCGCGGACGCCGCAATGCGCGCGATCCAGGACACAGCCGCCGGGTACTGCAACCTGGAATACGACATCGGCGAGGGGACACGCGGCTCACGATACGTCCACAGCGTCGCGCTGCTGCGCGAGCTGACCGGCGGGGCCAATGCGATTGTGGTGAACAACTGTGCGGCCGCGCTCGTCCTGGCCCTCAACACGCTCGCTCGCGGGAAAGAAGTGCTGGTCTCGCGGGGAGAGCTGATCGAAATCGGCGGCAGCTTTCGCGTGCCTGCGATCATGGCCAAGAGCGGGGCCCGGCTCGTCGAAGTGGGATCGACGAACCGGACGCACGCCAGCGACTACGCCGCCGCACTGAGCGACCGCGTCGCGGCCATCGTCAAGGTACACCGCAGCAACTTCGCGGTCGCGGGATTCGTCGCCGAAGCCACCGTGGGCGAGCTCGCCGAGTTGGCCCGAGACCGGCAGATCCCGGTTCTGCACGATCTGGGCAGCGGTCTGCTCACGTCGCTCAAGAGTTACGGGTTGGGTGGAGAGCCAACGGCGCGCGATGCGATCGCCGCCGGTGCCTCACTGGTCTTCATGAGTGGAGACAAGCTGCTGGGAGGCCCACAGGCCGGGATCATCGCGGGCGACGCCGGCCTGATAGCACGCCTGCGCACGAACCCGCTCACCCGGGCCCTTCGGGTGGACAAGCTGACGCTGGCGGCGCTGGAGGCGACACTGGCGCTGTACCGGGACGCCGAGAGTGTCGTGCAATCGATCCCGGTGCTCGCGATGCTGACGGCTCCCGTGGCCGCGGTGCGGGCGCGGGCGGATGCGGTGGCGACGCGGCTCCGGGCCCGCGGCATCGACGTCGCGGTGGTGGACAGCATGGCCGGCGTTGGCGGAGGCGCCTTTCCAGGTGCCCGCATCGCATCGGCGGCACTCGCCCTGGCGGGCGACGCGGTGGCAATCGAAGCGCGCCTCCGTGGCGGACACCCAGCGATCATCGGCCGGATCGCCGCCGGCTCCGTGCTGCTCGATCTCCGGAGCGTACCGCCCGCACAGGATTCCGCGTTGGCCGACGCGGTCATGCGCGCGCTGTCCTGACCAGCTGGATGCGAGGAGCGCGACCCGCGGTCTTTCTCGACCGTGACGGGACCATCATCCGCGACGAGGGATACCTGTCCGATCCGGATCGCGTGTTCGCGATCCCGGATGCCGCGGCCGCGATCGCGCGCCTTCGGGCAGCCGGTTACCTCATCGTCGTCATCACGAATCAGTCAGGACTGGCCCGCGGCCTCTTCACCCTGGAGCAATACGAGGCCGTTCATCGACGCAT
>CAVWTI010000038.1:0-7371 GCA_963757855.1 uncultured Gemmatimonadales bacterium | reverse complement strand
GCGTCTGTAAATCCTCGATCGCCCCGTCGACCTCCACCGCGACGGCATCCCGGAGCAGCCGCGGACCGATCGTGGCCACGACATCTCGGCCGGGTGTGCCGGGGGGCACCTCCCGGACACTGCCGTCAGGGAGTGTCAGGCGTAGCATGCGACTCGCACCACGGGATCAGTGGCTCCGATTGAACAGCGCGACGACGCCCCGTTCGTACCGGAAATACAGGAACAGACCGGCCAGGAGCACGACCGCCACGACCACCCAGACCGCCGGACGCGACAGCCCGGTGTGCGCCTGCCCCCGCGCCTGGCCTGCTGGTCCCTGTCTACCCACGCCTGCCTGTACGGTACCGCCGCACGCGGCGGCGTGGCGCCACTCTTGCCGGTATATTGGTCTTGCTCCATGTCAGAGCAAAGTTAACCGCGGACCCTTTGCACTCGCTACGGATCGTAGCTGGGAGTGACCATGGCGCGCTGGCGCATACGGCACCAGGAGCCCGAACCAATGGGTGCCGGCAGGATCGCCCTCCTGGCCGCCGGCGTGATCGCCGGATTGGCCGCGGGCGCGTATGTGGCACATCGTCTGGGCGGGGTGTCCGGCATTTCGGCCCGGGTCCGTAAGCGGTGGCCATCACGCGGCGTGCGCAATGCAGCGGGGGCGGCGCGGCGATGGTGACCACGAGGAGATCGGGCACGGCCCGCACGCCAGTCACGACGTCGCGCATGCCTACGCCGCGGACCACGCCGCGACCTACGAAAGCGACACGGACGACGAGTTCGAGGCGGACGTTGAGGAGGACGAGGACGTCGATAGCGAGGACGTCAATGGCGGGGACGTCAATGGCGAGGACGACGACGCGGAGTTCGGGGACGACGAGGACGAGGAGGAGGACGACGACCTGGCGAGCGCGGACGGAGAGGACGAGTTCGCGAGTGCCGACCCGGAGTTGGAAGATCGCGTGCTCGAGGTCTTCGTCAACGATCCGGTGCTCGCCGAGTGCCCGGTCGACATCGGCGCCATTCGCGCTGGGACGATCGAGCTCACCGGCGGAGTCCAGACCCGAGAGGAGTACGAGCACGCCACGACCCTGGCGCGCGGCGTCCCAGGCGTAGAAACCGTCGTCAATCGCCTGGACATCCTCGAAGAAGAGGTTCGGCCCAAGCGGACTCCGCGTCGCATTACGAAGCAGGCGACCCGCGGTACGCCGAATCCGGATGGGAAGGGTGAGAAGATCGGCACCGGACGCCGCCGGCAGGGTACCTCTCACGACGTCGGCCTGCACGAGGACCCGAAGGTTCCACCAGAAAACCGCGCAACGAGAGGCGATGCTCGGCGATCCGGGATGCTGCCGGTGAGATCGACGACATTGCCGAGCGTCGCCTGGCGCCATGGCCGTGCGGGTGAGGCGCGATCGCACGGCCCGGCAGCCGACGCGGAACCGCGCCAGGATCCGTCCCGCGACCGGACGCGCGCCATTGGGCCGCCCGGTGCCGTCCGGCCGGGCGGCGATGTTGAGTACGGCGTTGTGTACATTTGATCCATGACTCGCAGCCCTGTTCCCCGCGCAGTACGACGCCGCGGCGACCGAGCGTGAGGTTGCGGCTCGGTGGGAGGTTGCGCACGCCTTCCACGCCGACGCCCACCAGACGACGCGCCTCGGCGGGATGCCGGCCCGTTCGTGATCTGCATGCCGCCGCCGAACGTGACGGCGATTCTGCACGTCGGCCACGGCCTGACATGACGGTGCAGGACGTCCTGATCCGGTGGCGTCGAATGGCGGGGGACGAAGCCCTGTGGCAGCCCGGCACCGATCACGCCGGCATCGCCACGCAGAACGTCGGTCGAGAAGCTTCTGGCCCGCGAGGGCACGACGCGGCGCGCCCTCGGGCGCGACGCCTTCGTGGCGCGGATCGCATGCTTCGTCGAGCAGACCGGTGGGACCTGATCCTGCGAGCAATTGCGCGGGATTGGCGCTTCCGCCGACTGGTCGCGAACGCGCATACACGCTCTCGCCCGAGCTTTCCCGCGCGGTGCGCGAAGCCTTCGTACGCCTGTACGAGGAAGGCCTGATCTATCGCGGCCATCGCGTGATCCACTGGTGCCCCCGGTGTCTCACGTCGCTCAGCGATGAAGAAGCCGAGCACGAGGAGAAAGGGCGCGTTGTATCACCTCCGCTATCCGCTGGCTGGCGACCCGCAGCGCGCGATCGTCGTCGCGACCACGCGACCGGAGACGATGCTCGGCGACGTCGCCATTGCGGTGCATCCCGACGACGAACGGTACCGCGATCTCGTGGGTCGCCACGTGGTGCTGCCGCTCGTCGGCACCGAGATCCCTGTCATTGCCGACGCCGGCGGTCGACCCCGCGTTCGGTACCGGCGCGGTCAAGGTCACGCCGGCGCACGACCCCAACGACTTCGAGATCGGCCAGCGCCACCAACTTGCCGACGCCGGTGATCATGAACCCGGCCGCGGAAATGGAGGATGGCGATGCCGCGGCCGGACGTGTTCCGCGCGCCCTCGCGGGTCTCGATCGCTTCGACGCCCGAACACGCATCGTCGAGATGCTGCGCGCGACGGCTCGCTGGACGAGTGGAGGAGCATGTGCACGCAGTCGGCACTGCTACCGCTGTGCGACCGTCGTGGAGCCACGCCTCTCCGACCAGTGGTTCGTGCGAATGGCACCGCTCGCGGCACCCGCGCTCGGCGCCGTGCGATCGGCGAGATCCGGATCCTGCCGGACCGATGGGTCGCCGTCTACGCGCAGTGGATGGAGAACATCCGCGACTGGAACATCTCGCGGCAGTTCTGGTGGGGGCATCGCATTCCAGTGTGGTATTGCGATGCGTGCGGATGGGAGGGCGCGCCCGCGACGATCCGTCGGAGTGCCCAGCGTGCCAGGGCGCGCTGAGGCAGGACGAGGACGTGCTCGACACGTGGTTCTCGTCGTGGCTGTGGCCACTCTCGACGCTGGGCTGGCCCGACGACACGGCCGACATGCGCGCGTTCTATCCTGGCGACGTCCTGGTGACCGGCCCCGACATCCTCTTCTTCTGGGTCGCTCGCATGATCATGGCCGGATGCATTTCGACGGCCGCCCGCCGTTCCACACGGTGTTTTTGCACGGCATCGTGCGCGATCTGCAACGCACGCAAGATGTCGAAGTCGCTGGGCAACGGCATCGATCCGCTGGACGTCGTGGCGCGCTATGGCGCGGATGCACTCCGGTACACGCTGATTGCCGGGATGGGCCTCGGCACCGACCTGCTTCTCGACCCCGACAGCCTCGAGCGCTCGTTCGCGCCCGGTCGCAACTTCGTGACCAAGTTGTGGAACATGGGTCGGTTCCTGCTCACGAATCCGGAGACGAGCCGGTGACCGCGGGCCGACGATCTCGCGCAGCTCGACGGGCCGCTCACCCGCGCGGACCACTGGATTCTGGCGCGTCTCGACGCGGCGATCGCAGCGAGCGACGCCGCCCTGGGCCCGCCGCGACCGAGCCCGACGGCCCTGGGCGGAGCCCAGCGTGAGGCCGGCATGCGGCTGAGTGAGTTCGTCGAAGCCGCTCGTGCGTTCGTGTGGGGCGATTTCGCCGACTGGTACATCGAGCACTGCAAAGGTCGCCTGGCAAGCGATTGGGATCGGCATGACCGCGACGGCGCGCGCGTGCTGGTGTACGTCTTCGACATGGCGCCTTCGGCTGCTCCACCCGGTCGTGCCATACGTGACGGAGGCGCTCTGGCAACGGCTTCCGTCCACGGATCAGGGTGCCGTGCTCGCCCGCGCCGCGTGGCCGGGCGTGCGAGACCTGCTGTCGCCGCTGCTGGGCGCCTCTGGGCAGCGCGTCGCCGACACCGCGGCGACCGAGTACGAGTTCGTGCGAGAGGCGGCGTCCGCCATCCGGCAGATCCGAGCCGACTCGCGATCGCGCCGGGAACCGTGATCGACGTCGTGATCGAGCCGGCCGGGCCGCCCGCGAGGTCTTCGTCGAGGAAGCCGGGGGCCTTGGGCGATTCACGCGAGCGAGGTCCGGGTGGGCGCGGCCGCGGGGCCCGCGATACCCGCTGGCGAAAGTGGCCGCGGCGCATCGGCGACCACTGTCCTCAGTGACGGTACGACCGTCGTGGTGCCGCTCGCCGGCTTGATCGACATCGCGAAAGAGTGCGCGCGCCTGCGCGGGGAACTGGAGCGTCTCGACACGCAACTGGCCGCGCTGCGCGGACGCCTCGCGAACGCCGGCTTCGTGAGCCGGGCGCCGGAGCACGTCGTCCAGGCCGAGCAGGTCAAGGAGCGGGAGTGGGCCACGCGGGCCCAGCTACTCCGGGCGCGCCTCGACGGCTTGTGTCCGGCGTGATGCCATTCGAGTCTGCGTTGCCGCGCGCGCGCCGGCGCGTCGCCTTCGGGCGCGTCGCCCTCGTCTGCGGAGCGATCGTGGCCGCCGCCGCGATCGCGATCGCATGCGCCGGTACCTTTCCGCCGCCCGGTGGCCCGATTCGCAAAGAGGCTGCGATCATCCTGTCGTTCTCCCCTGAGACCAGCGCCGTGAACGTGCATCCGCACGCGGCGGCGATCCAGTTCGATGAAGTCGTTTCCGAACGGGGGACCGGGAAGCGGTTCGAGCGGACTCGCCGCCCTGTTCCTGATCTCGCCCCGGACCGGCGATCCGGACGTGGCGTGGCATTGCTCGCGCATCGCCGTGCGGCCGAACACGGCTTCCGCCTAAACACCGTCTACACCATTACCATGCTTCCCGGGCTGTCCGACCTCCACACAACGTCCGGAGGAACGGAGCGGTCCTGACGTTCTCGACGGGTCCGACCATCCCGACCACGGTCGTCCGGGGCCGGGTGTTCGACTGGATGACGGGACAGGTCGCACCACGGGCGTTCGTGCAGGCGATCCTGCGCAGCGATACCTCGATCGTGTACGTCACGCTGCCGATTCGAATGGCACGTTTGTGTTCCGCCATTCTGCCCGCGGACAATTACCTCGTGCGCGGGCTTCGTCGACGCCAACAACAACCGCATCCTCGATCGCACGGATCTGGGACAGCGCGGGCGTCACCTCGCCGACAGCGCGCAAGTCGAGTTCCTGGCGTTCCTCCACGACACCCTTGGCCCGCGGATCGCCGAAGTGCTCGTGTCGGACAGTATCGACGGTCCGCATGACCTTCGATCGCGGGATCGACACGTCGCTGGCGATCACGCCCGATCTGTTCACGATCAAGACGAAGGACTCGACGGTCGTTCCGATCATCGCTGCGCGCTCCGGTCCCCGTACGACTCGGCAGTCGCGGCCGCCATCCGCTTCGCACCGACTCGGCCCTGCACGTCGACTCGATCCGTCGCGTCGACTCGGGGCTCGCGTCGCGCGACACTGCCGCCGCCCGCGAGCGCCGCGCCCGCCTGGCGGAGCGACGCGACTCGGCTTCGCACGCGCGGCTGGCGAAGCCAAGCCGCCGCAGTCCGATGAAGGAAGTCGTGATTCAGGTCGGGGACGCCACTCGAACCCGGCAAGTACTACCGGATCGAGACGAAGGCGTCCGCGGCCTGCTCGGAAGGCCCACGAGGGCGACCGGGTATTCAGCGGACCGAAGCCTCCCGTCTCGGACAGCGCCAAGCGTTCGAAGGCCGACTCCGCCCGCGCGAAATCGCGCGCCGGCCGCGGCAAGGCCCCTCCGCCAGGTACGGTTGCGCCGCGACACCGTCCACGACACCTCCGCCCGCGACGCCACCACCGACGCCCCCACCGGCACCGGCCGAACATTGTCCCGAGCCTCCCCGCCGTCGGGTCGCGGTCCCGATGACCGATCCGAGGCGCGATTTGCCATCCGTCGGTGCGCTCCTCGAGAGCGCCATGCTGCAACCGTTGCTGCAACGTGTGCCCGCGCTGTCGTCGTGCACGCGATTCGCGCGGTGATCGAGGACGCGCGCCGCGCGCCGGCGACGGCGCCGAGCGACGACGCGGGATGGGCGCGGCAGGTGGAGGCCGGCGTGGCGGCCCACATGCAGCCATCGCTCCGGCCGCTCCTCAATGCGACCGGCGTGATCCTCCACACGAATCTCGGCCGTGCCCCACTTGCCGACGCCGCGATGCGCGGATCCAGGATACGGCCGCCGGGTACTGCAATCTGGAATACGACATCGGCGAAAGGGCACGCGGCTCGCGATACGTCCATAGCGTCGCGCTGCTGCGGGAGCTGACCGGCGCGGCCGATGCATCGTCGTGACAACTGTGCGGCCGCGCTCGTCCTGACACTGGACACGCTCGCGGACGGGAAGAGGTGCTGGTTCACGGGGAGAGCTGATCGAAATCGGCGGCAGCTTTCGCGTGCCGGAGATCATGGCAAGAGCGGGGCCCGGCTCGTCGAAGTCGGATCGACCAACCGCACTACGCCAGCGACTACGCCTCCGCGCCAGCGACCGAGTCGCGGTGATCGTCAAGTGCATCGCAGCAACTTCTCGGTCGCGGGCTCTGTCGCGGAAGCGACCGTCGGAGAGCTCGCCGATCGCGCCCGAGCCCGCGAGATCCCGTCTTGCACGATCTTGGTAGCGGTCTGCTCACCTCGCTGGAGGTTACGGCTTGGGCGGGAGGCGACGGGGCCCGTGGGATCGCGGCCGGCGCGTCGCTGGTCGTCATGAGCGGGGAGAAGCAGTTGGGCGGCCCAAGGCCGCTCTCATCGCGGTCATGCCTGCGATTGCACGCCTGCGTACGAACCCGCTCTTGCGCGCCCTTCGGGTGGACAAGCTGACACTGGCCGCGCTCGAAGCGACGCTCACGCTGTACCGGGACGCCGTAGTGTCGTGCAAAACTTCCCCGTCCTCGCGATGCTGACCGCTCCCGCGGGCGCGGTGCGGGCGCGGGCGGGACGCAGCGGCCGACGCGGGCCCGCGCCCGCTGCATCGACGTCGCCGTGGTGGACAGCACGGCCGGCGTTGGCGCAGAGCCTTCCCAGGTGCCGCATCGCATTCGGCGGGCGCTCGCCCTGCGGGCGATGCCGTGGAACTGAAGCGCGGCTCCGTGGCGGACGACCAGAATTTATTGGCCGGATCGCCGCCGGCTCTTTGCTGCCGGCGGATCTTCGCAGCGGCGCCGCCGACAGGATTCCGCGTCGGGCGACGCGATCGTGAGCGCTCTGTCCGGACCAGCGGGATGCGAGGAGCGCGACCCGCGGTCTTTCTCGACCGTGACGGGACCATCATCCGCGACGACGGATATCTGTCCGATCCGAATCGCGTGGTGGCGATCCCCAATGCCGCGGCCGCGATCACGCGCCTGCGGGCAGCCGGTTACCTCATCGTCGTCATCACGAATCAGTCAGGGCTGGCCCGTCGGCCTCTTCACCGCCGAGCAATACGAGGCCGTACATCGTCGGA
>CAVWTI010000037.1:0-673543 GCA_963757855.1 uncultured Gemmatimonadales bacterium | reverse complement strand
TGGCCGCCGTGCAGGCTGACCGGGATCGTCCGCCCCAGCTCTCGCAGTGTCGCTTCGCGGGCATCGACCGAATTGTCATAGACGCGGCGAAGGACGACATCGTGCGGCGCGGCGGCGAGCGCGGCTTGCGCCGTTCTCGCGACCTCGTCGAGCGCGGCGAGCCGGGTCGCGTAGTCGTTGGGAATGCCGACGCCCTTGTCCGCCGATCGCTCACCATGAGATAGGCGACCGCGTGGCGATACTGTGTCTCGGCGTTAAGCACGGCGGCGAGTGCTTCATCGGCCGATTCAAACTTCTGCGACGAAGCCGTGAGTTGGGCCAAACTGGCGCCGTTATCAGCCGTTAGTGGCGCTTTGGTGTCGCTACCGGCAGCCGTCGCGCCAGGAGCGTTATCGGCGCCGGGAGTGGCGGGACGGGCGGAAAACCGGCCCAGCGCCACGCCGCTCGAGACGAGGAGCAGTGCGGCGGCCGAGCGGGCGGCCCAGGCCCGCACACGGGAGGCTTGGCGGGCCCCTGGCGGGCTGAGGCGGCCGTCAGCGGCATCTCCTCGGCCAGGGACTCGCGGAGGGATTCCCAGCTGGTCAGCGGCTCGCCGAGGCGGTCTCGCTCCGCGCGGGTCAGCGCGAGGAGCGCCCGGTAGGAGGCGACTTCCGCGGCGCAGGCTCGGCAGCTCGCGAGATGCTGCTCGTCGGCGGGCGTGGCCGGTTCGTCGGCCAGCGCTGCCAGGCGTTCGGGCGCGAGTATGCGAGCCGGGGGAGAGCCGGACTGTCGGGTCCGGCGATGCGGTCAGCGTCCATGAGTCAGTGTGCCGCCTCGAGCGGCCTTCGAAAAGAACGGATGACATCGCGGAAACTGACCCGCGGTGCGACCGGCAGCGCGGAGGGAGCGCGGAGGGAGCGCGAGGGGCAAATCGCATCGTCTGCGGTCAAAACACGACTCTCGCATGGATCCCTCCTCCGAGGCCCGGCGCCCGTCGCGCCGGTACGCCCAGCGGTGGCGCTACCGGTCGTTTACTGGCGGTGCTGCGTGGTGGCACACCGGTGTGCACGCGGATTGCTGCGCGCCGCACCGCATCGCGCGTGGTCGTCGGGCTCGACCAGGTGTGCGAGGAGCCGGCGCAATTTCGCGCGCGCTTTGAACAGTTGCGATTTCGATCCGCCCGCGGTGATGCCCAGCGTTTTGGCGATTTCTTCATGCGTATACCCTTCGACGTCGTGCAGGACGAATACCGCCCGCGCGCCAGGGGCGAGCCTGGCGGTCGCGGCGTCGATCGACGCCCTGAGGAATGGGCGTTCATCCTCGGGCGGTGTGGAGGCGGTCGACTCTTCGATTCCGGTTTCGAGCGCTTGCATGCGTTTGGTGCGGCGGAGCGCGTTGAGCGTGCGATTGACCGCGATCCGATGGGCCCACGTCCCGAACTGCGAGTCCCCGCGAAAGCCGGGAGGGCGCGGAAGATCTGGATCCAGACCTCCTGCGCGACGTCGGCGGCGTAGTCGGGGTCGCCTACCAGCCGGCGCACGACTGCGTCCACGCGCGGCGCATACTGTGACCAGAGCGATCGCAGTGCCCGTTCGTCCCCGTCAATCGCGCGTCGAACCAGCAGTGCGTCCGTTCCCATGCTGTTTGGAAATGAGACACGGCGGTACAGGCGAGGGTTGCCGGCCGGGTCGCCCTTGGCGTGGTTGCGTTTGTACTCGCCACACGGCCACTGCTCGCGGCCGCTGCCCATGTATACCTGCTGGGCGGCGGCGGGGGAACTCCGGAACGGTGTCACCGGCTGGGCATCCGGGGCCCCTTGCGGGCACCGTTGCAGGGGACACCATTTTTCGTCTTGACTATAGCGGGACGATCCCTATATAGGTGGGCCTGCTGCGTAAGCCGGTACGAGACCAAGACTTCCGTAATTGGTACGACCGCGGGCCGGTAACCAGGCCAGCGGGGGTTTCGGAGGCGTCCTTCCGGCGTCTCCGCGCGTTGTCTTTTGTCACCAGGTAGGGATCCCACGGTGCTTGTGCTCGCTGCAGTGTTGGCCGCTCTTGGCGCCGCCACCACCCCCGCCACGCCGGGGCTGCCCAACGGGCTCCCCGTGAAGGCTCCATCGGCAGTGGGCATGTCCGCTCGCCGGCTGGAGGCCATCGACCGGGTTGTCCAGCGCGGCATCAGCGCTGGCGGATACCCGGGCGCCGCGGTCGTGGTCGGCCGCAACGGCGCCGTCGTATGGGAGCGCGGGTTTGGGCGCCTCAGCTGGGAAGCCAGCAGCACACGCGTCACTCCGGATCGTACGATCTACGACCTGGCATCGTTGACCAAAGTCGTGGGGACCACGACGGCGATCATGGTGCTGTATGACCAGGGCCGGATCTCACTCGATGCACCGGTCGTCGCCTACGTGCCGGCATTCAGCGGCGGCTACAAGGATTCCGTCACGGTTCGCCAACTCCTGACCCACCACTCCGGCCTACCGGCGGGACGGGAATTGTGGCGGCTCGCGACCACCCCGGATGAAGCCCGGCGCTACGTACTCGACACGCAGCTCGAGTGCCGGCCGGAGACTGCTACATCTACTCGGACCTGGGCGCCGATGTCCTCGGCATGGTCGTCGAGGCCGTCTCGGGCGAGCGCCTCGATGTCTTCCTCGACGAACACGTGTTTCAGCCGCTGGGGATGACCGACACGTTCTTCCGGCCGGCGGATTCACTCAAGACGCGGGTGGCGCCGACGGAGCTGACGCCGCCACGGGGCTATCCGCTGCAGGGCGAGGTACATGACGAGAACGCGTATGCGCTGGGTGGCATCGCGGGTCACGCCGGGTTGTTCAGCACCGCCGCGGACCTCTCGGTCTTCGCGCAGATGATGCTGAACGGTGGCGCGTACAACGGCGTGCACATCGTCAGCGACACCGACGGTGGAGTTGTTCACGCGCCGCACCGCCGGCCATCGCGCGCTCGGCTGGGACATGTGCGACGACGGGAATGACGGGAGCTGCGGGCGGTTCCTGAGTGAGCGGGCGTACGGGCACACGGGATTCACGGGGACGTCGCTCTGGATCGACCCGGACCGGCAAATGTTCGTCGTCCTGCTGACGAACCGCGTGCACGCGGCGCGAGCCCGCCGTCCCGCCAAGGTGATCGCCGACGTGCGGGCAGATCTGGCCGATGCGGCGGCGGTGGCGGTGACCGACGATCCGGACAATGCGCTGGCGATGCCGGCACGCTTCCGGGCTGACCGCGAGCTGGGCTGGAACCGTCCGCCACCGCGCGTGCACCGCTCGCGCCGGAGCCGCGCTGCCCATCGTGCCCACCGGGCACACAGCGCCGCGGCCGCCACCAAGAAGGGCAAGGCGACCGGGTAGGACGTACCGCCCTTCCCTGACTGAACCTGGCGGCAGCGCGTAGATCAGGCGCATGGTCGCTCTGTCGGCGGCCGAGAGGTCGCGAACACGAACGCGCGCCGCCATGATGTTGGTCGTGTCGGCGCAGTGGTCGAGCCCGAGCAAATGTCCGATCTCGTGCAGCGCGATCGCGCGGACCGCGGATCCATCGAGGGGCTCGCCGTGATTGTGGTGCAGCGCGATCGCAATGTTGGCGTCCACGATCCACCAGTTGTCATCGCGCGCCCACATCGTCTTGCCGCTGATCTGTTCCTCGAAGTGATCGACCCAGGTCACGTGGACGTCGGCTGCGCCCGAATCGACGACGAACGTGAACGGCACCGGCGCGCCAGCCGCTTCCCACGTCGAGAACGCGTCCCGGACCTGATCGGGATAGGCGGGATTCCAGTCGCTGAGCGCCGGCGACGCCTGGATCCAGACGCGGAGCGGGCGCGACGTGCGATCGGGCCAGCGCGCAATGTTCGAGTCGCGCGCGAGCAGGATGTCACCGATGTAGGTCCCGGCCTCGTTCTGTGACAGCCGGCGGTGGATCTCATCCATGTCGCGCACCGGCGGCGGCTCGCGCGAAGCGATGATCTCGGGAGGAGTGACACCCGCGTCACCCGCGGCGACGCGGCCTCGCATGACCGTTCGGTCGATCGTGCGGACGAATGCAGCCGGCATGGCACGAGCGCGTTCCGGCAGTGGCTCGGCGAGAGCGGCCGCGCTCTGGCGCACGGCGGCGCCAGCATGGACATCGTGTGCCTGTACCGCGACCCAGGCGCCGATCGCGAGTAACGGGCCGAGCAGGACGAGATCGACGCGGCGCATCTGAGCCGAGACGAGTCAGCGCGAGGGGCGGTAACGCGATACTTTCCCCCCGATGTCGTGGCGCCAGTTAACGCTCTCACTCGCGACGCGCGCGGTGATTCGCCCCTTGCTGGCGGCGGATCTGCTCCGAGTCGGCTGGCGCTTTCGACAGCGCGGCTGGTACCGCCGGCCGCCGTTCATTCCGCTTCCGCCAGTGGCGTATCTCCGGTGGCGGATGTACACGGCCTACGGTGATGAGGCGATCACGCCGCCCGCGCGCGACATCGAGCGGTATGCGCGCTGGGTGGGACGGTTTGGTTCTTACTCGAGGAATACGGCATGGCGAAGCGAGGAGTGACGCGCGTTCCACGGACCGCGACTGGCAAGAAAAGCGATCCGGATCTGCTGGAGTCGGCCGAGCGCGCGTCGCGGGCCGGCTATCGCGAACGCACGGAGGCGGGGCATCTCCTCGCGGGCCGGACACCGCCCTCCCGGGATGGGACGGACTCGCGCCGCTCGGGCGCGGTCCGGATGGTGGACGAAGGAATCCGCGATCTGCCGGTCACGGAAGACGAGAAGCTGCTGCAGGAGCGCGGGCCCAGCGCGGACTTCACCCGCACCGATCCGTGGCGCGTGTTGAAGATCATGAGCGAGTTCATCGAAGGCTTCGACACACTCGCCGGCGTCGCCAAGGGCGTCTCGATATTCGGATCGGCCCGCACCGGGCCGGATGATCCGCAGTACGCGGCCGCGCGCGAGACGGCACGGCTGCTGGCCGTCGCGGGATACTCCATCATCACGGGCGCGGGCCCGGGCATCATGGAGGCCGCCAACCGTGGCGCGCGGGACGGCCATGGCCATTCGGTCGGATGCAACATTGAGCTGCCGTTCGAACAGGGCGCCAATCCGTTCGTCGACACACTGATCAATTTCCGGTACTTCTTCGTCCGCAAGACGATGTTCATCAAGTACTCGGATGCCTTCATCATTTTCCCTGGCGGCTTCGGCACACTCGATGAATTGTTCGAGGCGCTGACGCTCATTCAGACGGGAAAGATTTTCCGGTTTCCGGTGATCCTCTTTGGCCGGCGGTACTGGGCGGGTCTCGTACGCTGGCTCCAGACGCGCGTGCTGACGGAGGGCAAGATCTCCCCGGGTGACCTCGACCTGATGTTGTTGACGGATGACCCCGCGGAAGCGGCGGCGGCGGTGATCGCGGCGCACGTCAGCACGCAGCACGACCGGGCGGCCCGGGGCGGTGCCGCGGAGGCCGATGCTGTGACCGTAGACGCAGGGTAGGGAGAGCACATGGCCGATACGACGGGGAATGGCGGAGCGATGGCGGGCCGTGCGATGGCACGGCGGTGGCGATGGCGGAACCGATCCCAGGAGCGGCGCAGGACGTTCCAGCTTTCTGTCGGGTGGACGGATCGACCCACGGCGCATTGACGGGCGGGAAACCGTTCCCGATCTCATCGATGGCACCTTCCTCGCGTACAACGCGGCGCGCCTGCGCGAAGCGTGTCATCTCTTCACGTCGAAGATGCTGGCCGGCGATGTCACCGTCGGCGTCTCGATCACCGGCGCGCTCACGCCCGCCGGCCTGGGGATGGCCGCGCTCATCCCGCTGGTGGAGGCGGGATTCATCGACTGGATTGTCTCGACCGGCGCGAACCTGTATCACGACACCCACTTCGGCCTCGGGCTGTCGATGCACCGCGGGCATCCCCAGGCGTCCGATGTCGTGCTGCGGGCGGAAGGTGTCGTGCGCATTTACGACATCTTCTTCGACTACGACGTGCTGCTGTCGACGGATGCGTTCTTCCGGCAGATCATCCGCGCGCCCGAGTTCCAGCGGCCGATGTCCAGCGCGGAGTTCCACTACCTGTGCGGCAAATACGTGCGCGAACGGGAGCGTGCGCTCGGCCTCAGCTACAAGTCGCTGCTCTCGGCGGCCTATACCGCCGGGGTGCCCGTGTACACCTCGTCGCCCGGAGACTCATTGATCGGCATGAACGTGGCGGCGCTGGCGCTCGATGGGAATGCGTGCACGATCGATCCGAATCAGGATGTCAACGAAACCGCGGCGATCGTCCTGGGCGCGAAGCGAGGCGACTGGGTGACCGGGCAGCGGGCGCCGGACGCGGCGGGGGGCAAGAGCGCGGTAGTGATTCTCGGCGGCGGCAGTCCCAAGAACTTCGTGCTGCAGACCGAGCCGCAGATTCAGGAAGTGCTCGGGATCGATGAGCGCGGGCATGACTACTTCCTGCAGCTCACCGATGCGCGGCCCGACACGGGGGGATTGTCAGGGGCGACGCCCGCCGAAGCCGTGAGCTGGGGCAAGATCGATCCCGACCGGTTGCCCGATGCCGTGGTGTGCTATCTCGATTCGACCGTCGGGCTACCGCTGCTCACATCGTACGCGCTCGGCCGCCATGCCCCGCGTCCGCTCAAGCGCCTCTATGAGCGGCGCGGGTCGATGATGCAGCGGCTCAGGGACGAGTACGCGCGGTCGGGGCGGCGAAGCGAGCCACCACTGGCGCCGGCACCCGCCACGTCCGGGAGCCCATTGGCGTCGTAGCACCAACGCGTGATGCGCCGCGCGTTCGCGGGCGGGCGCAACCGCAGGGCACCTGGGACGCCAGTCGCGCCTGCGCGCGGCTTCATCGTCCGGCTCGTCGCGTTCGCCGGCGGTCCGAAGAGGTCGTACACGGCCGTCGACGTATCGGTCGCGACGAACTGGCCCGCGGTGTTGTAGAGCGAATAGGTGATCAGCCCGGTCAGCGCGTTGTTGGCCGCCGCATAGACCGTGGTGACGGTGTGGGCGCCACCCACGGTGTCCGTCATGGACAGCGTGACGTTGGCTCCCGACGTGCTGTAGAAGCCGAACGTCGTGTCGCCGAAGGTCTCCATGCGATTGACGTCCGAGTCCGCGCTCTGCCGGATGTCGCGGATCGTGAGGAAGTCGATCTCGACGGCCGTGGTATCGGTGTTGAGGGAGATCGAGGAGCTGTCGTAGGTGACCGCGAAGACGGTGTCGTCGACGCTCGTCGCGCTGTCGTAGAAGATGGCAGCCGGCACCGCGGTGTCTCGCAGGGTCTGGAGCTCGTAGAAGCCCGAGACATTGCCGCCACTGGAGCCGCTCGAGCCGCCGGGGGTGATGCCGATGACGCCACTTGGGGGCGTCACGCCGTTGTTGTCACCTGTCCAGCACGCGGCCACGGCGATCGCGATCACACACGCGGCAGCCCGAAGACCGTGGCGGATCCGCGACGTCCCGCGGCCCGAGACTCCAGTCATAGTCCTTCACCCTCGAGGGAGGCTCGCCGGGGGCGCGGCATGCCGCGGCCTTCGCCGAGCTGGTGTGCGAACGTTCGCTTCCTTCCGTCCTATCGCTTGGGACGCGACAGGCGGGCGAAACGTCACGCCGGAACGGTCAAAACGCCCGGAGTGGGCCAGGTGATCGCGTTGCGGTGATCCCGGCCGCGGCTTACGTTGGCAGAGAGCCCGGCCGCGCACGCAGCCGGGCGTTCCCCTTTGTGGACCCGGCGCGCGTCGCATGATTGAAGAGCTCAAAGCCAAGCTTGGCGCGGAGGTCGAACACCTCCAGCACGAGCTCAACGTCACGCTGCCTGCCGAGATCCGGAAGGCGGTCGAGCTGGGTGACCTGCGCGAGAACAGCGAGTACAAGGCTGCGCTCGAGCGCCAGCAGTTCGTGCAAGCGCGGCTCGGACAATTGCGGCAGCGTCTCAGCAAACTCTCGCAGATCGACATTGCGCAAATCCCGTCCGACCGCGTGGGGCTCGGGTCCCGGGTGGTCGTGCAGGATCAGCAGACGAGTGGTCGCGAGACGTACAGCCTCGTGTTCGGCGATTCCGTCGAGCTCGAAGATGGCCAATGCAGCATGTCGTCGCCGATCGGGAAGGCGCTGGTCGGCAAAGGGCTGGGGGAGACGGCCGTGATCAAGCTGCCGGCCACGACGCGGCGTCTGACGATCGTGGAGCTGCGAACCATTCACGACGGCGAGGCGCTGGGCCGCTAGCGTGGGCCGTTAGCGTGGGCCGCTAGCCAGGTCACCCGTCGTCGCGGCCGCCGATCGCGAACACGCGGCGCGCGTCCGCGGAGTAGGCGTCGATCGCGGCGCGGCATGCCGCGTCGTCCCAACCCAGTACTCGGGCCACGATCGCAGCCGCGCGCGCCGCTGCCGCGACGCCCCCATCGCGGGTCTCGAACGCGACGTGGGTGCGCCGCATGAGCAGATCGGACAGCGTGCGCGCGTGCTCGCATTGGACCGCGTACACCAGGTCCGCCGCGCGGTAGGGCAGGGGCGCCACGAGTGGCTCGGCGAGCGCGGGCTCCGCCGCGGCGAGTGCGGCGATCGCCGTGAGCCGTCCCCGTCCCGGGAGCGCGGTGGTGTCCGTCGGAGCGGGCGTCGCCGGGCGGCCGAGCGCCACGTCGACGGCGTCGGCCACTTCCGCCGCCATCGCGCGATACGTCGTCAACTTCCCCCCGCTGACCGTGAACACGCCCGATGGGCCGCGCACGATCTCGTGCTCGCGTGACGCGCTGCCCGCATCTCCGGTGCGTCCCGACGCGATGAGCGGCCGGATGCCGGCCCAGGCGCTGACCACATCCGACGCCACGAGTCCCGCGTCGGGGAACGCGGCGTTCACCGACTCGAGCAGATACTCGACGTCGGACGCCGAGGCGCGGATCTGGCTCGGGGCCCGTCGTGGTCTCCGTGTCGGTGGTCCCGACAATCGTGTGCGCGCCCGCGGGCAGCACGAACATCACCCGCCCATTGATGGCGGACAGCAGCGTCACCGCGCCGCGGTTGCCGATGCGTTTGGCGGCTACGGCCAGATGCACGCCCTTGCTGCCCTGCACGGTGGCTGCTGTGCCGGCGCCGTCCGCGAGCTGGCGGACCGTGTCGCCCCATGGGCCGGTCGCGTTGACCGTGATCGCCGCGTGCACCAGCACCTCGGTGCCAGTGAGGGTGTCCCGGACGCGCGCGCCGGTCGCCCGTCCCCCGGCGTCGCAGACGAACGCCCGGAGCTCGGCGTGATTGAGCACCGTGGCCCCGGCCGATTCCGCGGCGAGCGCGTTGGCGAGCGTGAGGCGGCTGTCGTCGGTCGCGGCATCGAAGTAGGCGGCGCCGCTCGTCAGGCCGCGGGGCTCGAGTCCCGGCTCCCGGGCCAGAACCTCGGCCGCCGTCAGCCGGCGGTGCCGCGCGACATTGCGCCAGAGCGCGAGCGCGTCGTACAGCAGGAGGCCGGCGCCCAGGCGCCACCCCGGCACTCGCGCGCCCTGGTAGACCGGCCAGGTGAAGCGCAGCGGGCGGACCAGGTGCGGCGCGATGCGGAGCAGGGTGCGGCGCTCACGGCTCGCCTCGAACACCAGGTGGAAGTACCCGTGCTCGAGATACCGCACCCCACCGTGGATCAGTCGCGATGAGCGGCTGGATGTCCCGCTGCCGAAATCATCGCGCTCGACGAGCGCCGTCTTGAGGCCGCGCATCGCCGCATCGCGGGCCACGCCGGCGCCCGTGATGCCGCCCCCGACGACGAGCAGGTCATAGGGCGTCTCGGCCAGGGTCCGGAAGGCATTGGCGCGCGACATGGGGTGGAAATCTGACCTCACCTTGGCTTCCGCAGTAGCTTTCCTGCCTGATGCCCACGTATGACAACGGCCGTCGGGTCGCGATCGTGGCGGGGGTCCGGACGCCGTTCGCGAAGGCCGGGACCGTCTTCAAGTCGGTATCCGCGATCGAGCTGGGACGCCGTTGCGTGGCTGAACTCATTCAGCGCACGAACCTGGATGGGGTCGAAGTCGATGCTGTGGTGTTCGGGACCGTGATTCCGTCCGTCCTGGCGCCCAACATCGCGCGGGAGGTCGCGCTGCTGCCGACGCTTCCGAAGCATGTACAGGCGTATACCGTTGGCCGTGCCTGCGCGTCGGCCAATCAGGCGATCACCGATGCCGCAGACCAGATCACGCTCGGCCACGCCACCGCGGTGATCGCGGGCGGAGCGGAATCGCTGTCCAATGTGCCGATCCTGTACTCCCGCGGTTTTTCCGATGCGCTCGTCGCCGCAAGCCGCGCCAAGACGATCGGCGCGAAAGCCAGCGCCTTCAGCCGGATCCGTCCGCGCGACCTGCGCCCGGTAGCGCCCGCGATTGCCGAGCCGTCCACGGGCGAGACGATGGGGCAGTCGGCCGACAAGATGGCGAAGATCAATCACATCTCGCGCGAGGATCAGGATCAATTCGCGCTGCGGTCGCACCGATTGGCGGCCGCCGGCACGGCGGACGGCAGACTCACCGCGGAGATTGCGCCGCTGTACGTCCCGCCGGCATACGAGACCGTCGTCACGTCGGATAACGGCATCCGCGAGCAGACGAGCTACGACCAGCTCGCCGCACTCAAGCCGGTGTTCGACCGGACTTATGGCACGGTCACCGCGGGAAATTCCTCACCGCTCACCGACGGTGCGGCGGCGGTGCTGCTCATGGACGAGGAGCGGGCGCGGGCACTGGGATACGCGCCGCTGGCGTTCATCCGGTCGTACGCGTACGCCGCGCTCGATCCCGGCGAACAACTGCTGCAGGCCCCCGTGCTCGCGGCGCCCGTCGCCCTGCAGCGGGCCGGCGTGTCGCTGCGGGACATCAGCCTGGTCGAGATGCACGAGGCGTTTGCCGCGCAGGTGCTCTCCAATCTCCGCGGATTCGAGTCGCCCGAGTGGGCCGCCCGGGCCGGATTCACCACGCCGGTCGGCGAGGTGGATCGCGCGATCCTGAACGTGATGGGCGGATCGATCGCCCTCGGTCATCCGTTCGGGGCGACCGGTGCGCGCATTCTGACGACCTTGTGCCACGAGTTGGGACGGCGCGACGGAGAGTTCGGGTTGCTGACTGTCTGCGCGGCGGGCGGTATGGGACACGCGATGGTCATCGAGCGCGCATGAGCACCGCACTCACCGTCGATGTCCGCGATGAAGTCGCGGTCGTGACGCTCGACGTCCCTGGCGCATTGGTCAACACGTTCACCCGCGCGGTGCGCGATGAAGTCGTCACGCTTGCTCGACCGGCTCGACCGTGACCAGAGCATTCGTGCCGCCGTGCTATTGAGCGGCAAACCGGATGTCTGGATCGCGGGCGCGGACGTGGAAGAGCTGATGGAGCTCCCGGGGGCTGCCGAGGCGGAGCGGTTGAGCCGGATGGGCCAGGAGCTGATGGATCGGGTCGAGAAGATGCGGACTCCCGTCGTCGCGGCGATCGACGGCGCGTGCCTGGGCGGGGGCCTCGAGCTGGCGCTGGCCTGCGCGTACCGCATCGCGACCGAGAACCCCAAGACGCTCCTCGCGTTGCCTGAAGTGCAGCTCGGCCTGATCCCGGGGGCGGGCGGCACGCACCGATTGCCGCGCCTCGTCGGCCTCCGCGCCGCGCTCGACATGATCCTCACCGGCAAGAACGTGCGCGCCAGGAAGGCATTGCAGACCGGCCTCGTCGATGAAGTCGTCCACCCGGCGATTCTCCGTGATATCGCGGTGCGCCGTGCGCGCGAATTGGTGGAGGTGGGTGGACGCGACCGGTTACGCCAGCCGCGTCCGGGCGCGCGGCCGCGAGCCGGTGGCACGCAGCGGCTCCTGCTCGACCGCAACGCGCTGGGTCGTGCGGTGGTGTTCCGGCAGGCGCGTGAACAGACGCTCGCGCGGACGCATGGCCACTACCCGGCGCCGCTGGCCGCGATCGACGCGATCCGCATCGGGTATCTGCAGGGACGCGCACGCGGACTGGAGGCGGAGTCGCGCCTGTTTGGCGAGGCCGCGGCGAGCGATGTCGCCAAGCAGCTCATTCTTTCTGTTCTTCGCCACCAACGCGCTCAAGAAGGATCCGGGCGTCGAGCCCCCCGCACCACCCCCGCTGGCGATACACAAGATGGGCGTGTTGGGCACGGGGTTCATGGGGGCCGGTATCGCGGCGATCGCGGCGCAGCGTGGCGTCTCGGTCCGCTTCAAGGACACCGACCATACGCGCGTGCTCAAGGGCCTGAAGGCCGTGCGCGACGTCCTCCACGACCGGCTGGCATCGCGGCAGATCACGCGTCCGGAGTTCGACGATCAGATGATCCTGGTCTCGGGCACCATTGACTATTCCGGATTCGCGAGCGTGCAGCTGGTGATCGAGGCGGTGTTCGAGGACCTCGGCATCAAGCGGTCGGTCGTGGCGGCGGTCGAGCCGCTACTGCCACCGGACGCGATCGTCGCCTCGAACACGAGTACGATTCCAATCGAGCGCATCGCGACGGCGTCGTCACGTCCGGAACGCGTGCTCGGCATGCATTTCTTCTCGCCCGTGCACAAGATGCCGCTGCTGGAGGTCATTGTGACGCCGGTGACCGACCCGCAGGTGATCACCACGGTAGTGGCGTTCGGCAAGCGCTTGGGCAAGACCGTCATCATCGTTCGCGACAGCCCGGGCTTCTACGCCAACCGGGTGTTGGCCCCCTACATCAACGAGGCGGCAAAGATGCTCGATGAAGGTGCGGCGGTCGACGCGGTCGATCGCGCGCTCGTCGCGTTCGGTTTCCCGGTCGGGCCGATCACCCTCGTGGACGAAGTCGGCATCGATGTGGCGGGCAAATCCGGCGAGATCATTGCCAATGCCTATGGGGCGCGGATGGCGCCGGCCGCGTCACTACAGCGCGTGGTCGCGGCTGGCCGGTATGGGCGAAAGGGCCGCAAGGGTTTCTACCTCTACGATCAGGCGGGTAAGAAACAGGGCGTGGATCCGACCATCTACGGTTTGCTGTCGGCCGGCGCGCAGCGTAGCGTGATGAGCGACGCCGAAATTCAACGCCGCGCGGTGCTCGCCATGATCAACGAGGCGGCCCGGTGCCTCGACGAAGGCGTGCTGCGGTCACCGCAGGACGGAGACGTTGGCGCCGTCTTCGGGATTGGTTTCCCTCCATTTCGTGGTGGTCCGTTCCGCTACGTGGATACCCTGGGCGCCGAAGCAGTCGTCCAGCAGCTGGAAGAACTGAATGACCGCTTCCCCCCGCGCTTCGAGCCCGCCACGTTGCTCCTCGACATGGCGCGCAAGCGGCAACGATTCTACCCGGACTCGCCGTAGTCGTCACGTCTCCTCATCCATGCTCAGACAAGCCCTCCTCTACCTCTCATCGCAGCCGCAGGTCTTTCATTTCGTCCGCCACAACCGCGTCGCGAAGAAATTCGCGGAGCGATTCGTGGCTGGCGAGTCCCTCGAGCAGGTGCTCAACGCCGTCGCGGGCCTCAACGCGAAAGGCATCACCGCATCGCTGGACCTCCTGGGCGAGAGCGTCCATTCCGAGGCCGAAGCGCGCGCCGCGGGACAGGAGTACCAGCGGATGCTCGATCGCATCCACGAGCGCGGCCTCGACGCCAATGTGTCGGTCAAGCTCACCGCGATGGGCCTCGACATCTCGGAAGAGTTGTGCGTGACGATCGTACACGACATCCTGGCCCAGGCCCGCGACTATCGCACCTTCGTGCGGCTGGACATGGAGTCGAGCGCCTACGCCGAGCGCACGTTGCGGCTGTTCTACGAGCGCTTCTACCCGATCTATCCGGAGCACGTCGGCATTGTGCTGCAGAGTTACCTGCGGCGGACGGCGGCCGATGTCGACCGCGCTGTGCAGGCGCGCTGCCGCGTGCGGCTCTGCAAGGGCGCGTACCAGGAATCGCCCACCGTCGCGTTTCCAGACAAGCGGGAAGTCGATGCGAACTACTCGCAGTGCATGCACCGCCTGATGCAGGAGGGGAAGTATCCAGGCCTGGCCACGCACGACGAGCTCCTGATCGCCGACGCCAAACGCTTTGCCAAATCCGCGTCGATCGATCCGTCACGGTTCGAGTTTCAGATGCTCTATGGCGTGCGGCGCGACCTGCAGGAATCACTGGTGCGCGAGGGGTTTCGGGTCCGGGTGTACGTGCCGTTCGGCACCCAGTGGTACCCGTATCTCATGCGGCGCCTCGCCGAGCGGCCGGCCAATCTGGCGTTTATCGCGGGCAGCGTCCTCCGCGAAGTGATGCGGGGCCGGCAACGGTGATCGGTCAGCATCTCCCCCCGGATTACGCCCGGGGTGACGAGTCCACCGTCGGCGGATATGCGGCCGTGCACGCGCGGCCGCCGGCATTCGAGGGGCCTGACGGTGCGTCGTACAGCGCGGATATCCTCGTCGATGTCACCGATGAACTCGAGACGCCATGGGCGGCCTATCTGTTCTTCGTGCGCTGGAGCGCTGGCGCGCCGGCGCTCGAAGGGCATGTCGAATCGGGATACATCGCCCGTGGTGCGAGCGAAGCGGATGCGCGCGAGGCAGCGGGCCACGTCTCACTGCGCGAGGCCAAGCGGGTGCTGGATGGGTTGGTGCGGGCCGGGCAGAACGGATGAGCGTGCCGGCCGCGCATGACGGGTGAGGCCGGCGGGGCGCCGGCCGAGCGCGGCGTCGTGCTGCGCGGGACGGGCGGGGTGTGGGTCGTGCGGACGGCCGGGGGGGAGACGCGAGAGTCCGCACTGCGGGGGCGCCTCAAGCAAGCGACGCAGACCAAGCTGGCGGTGGGCGATGATGTGCTGCTCGAGCCGCAGCCCGGAGATGGCGCCTGGGCCATTGTGGAGATCCTGCCGCGGCGGTCGGTGTTGGCGCGGCGGGTGCCGGGCGGCGGGCACGGTGAGCGTGTCGTGGCGGCCAATGTCGATCAAGTCATCGTCGTCTTCGCCGCGGCGCAGCCCGAGCCGCACCTGCGCATGCTCGACCGGTTTCTGGTCGTGGCCGAGGCGAACGGGCTGGACGCACAGATCGTCGTGAACAAGATCGATCTGGCCGGTCTCGAGCCCACCCGCGCCCGATTCGCCGACTATCCCCGTGCGGGCTACGTCGTGCACTTCGCGAGCGTCCGGACCGGCGAAGGGCTGGACGCGCTGCGCGACGCGCTTGCCGGACGCACATTGGCCGTCAGCGGACCCTCCGGAGTCGGCAAGTCGTCACTCATGAACGCGCTGTATCCGGGTCTCGACTTACGGGTCGGCGCGGTGAGTGAAGCGGTGAACAAGGGCCGCCACACCACAGTCGGCGCGTGGCTGCATCCGTTGCCCGGTGGTGGTTTCGTCGCTGACACGCCGGGGCTCCGGGAGGTCGGATTCTGGGGACTCACGCCGTCCGTGCTGGCGACATGCTTCCCGGAGTTTCGCTCCTGGCAGGAGCACTGCCGTTTTGCCGACTGTACCCACCGAGTCGAACCGGGCTGCGCGGTGCGCGCGGCGGTCGAGCGCGGCGAGATCAGCGCCGCGCGCTACGACAGCTATACGCCGGCTCTTCGCGGAACTCACTCAAGCCAGCTAGGAGTCACTCATGCGGATGAATCCGGCGGCGTACCAGCGCGTATGCCTCGCGGTGGCGCCGCTCCGCGACTGCAGCCGGTGCGCAATCACCACCTCCCGCCGATCTCATCGTCACTGGCGCCCGGATCTACACCGTCGACGACGCCCATCCGATGGCGGAGGCGCTGGCCGTGCGGGGGACTCGCCTCGTGTTCGTCGGATCGGCGAGCGAGGCCCAGGTGTTCCGCGGCCCTTCGACTCGACTCGTGGATGTGCACGGCTCGACAATCATTCCCGGAATGGTCGATGCTCACGCGCACCTTCTCGACGCCGGGCAAACGCTTCAACAGGTGGACCTGTCGGGTGCCGCGACGTACGAGGAGGTCATCGCGCGGGTCGCCGCGCGTGCACGGACCGCCGCGCCGGGTACCTGGGTCCGGGGCTGGGGCTGGGATCAGAATCGGTGGCCCGGGCAGCGATTTCCGACGCAGGAGGCGTTGTCAGCGGCGGTCCCTGGCCATCCGGTGCTGCTGGACCGCGTGGATGGTCACGCGATGCTGGCCAACGCGCGCGCCATGCAGCTGGCCGGCATCACGCGCGAGACGCGCGACCCCCCAGGGGGCCGGCTGCTGCACGATGCGGCTGGCAATCCGACCGGCGTATTCGTCGACAACGCCGAGAGGCTCATGGCGCGCGCGGTCCCGGCGCCGACGGATGCGGAGATCGAGGCCGCGATCCTCGGGGCCGTAGCGGAGCTGAACCGCTGGGGCCTGACCGGTGTGCACGATCCGGGGGTGCGGCGCCAACCCATCAGCGTGTACGAGCGTCTCGCCCGGGACGGGCGTCTCACGCTTCGCGACTATCTGATGATCAGCGACGACAGCGCGACCGAGGCTGAGTATTTCGCCAAGGGGCCCCAGAGTGGGTTGTACGACGGGCATCTCTGGATTCGCGCCGTGAAGCTGTACGCGGACGGGGCGCTGGGCTCCCGTGGCGCGGCCCTGCTCTCGCCGTACAGCGACGACCCCGGAAACACGGGCCTGCTCGTCTCGACTCCCGAGCACCTGCGGGATGTGTCGATCCGCGCGCTCAAGGCCGGGTTTCAAGTCGCGACCCACGCGATCGGCGATCGCGGCAACCGCATCGCACTGGACGCGTACGAAGCGGCGCTCCGTGTGGTGCCGGCCGCCGATCATCGCTTTCGCATCGAGCACGCCCAGATCCTCAACTGGCTCGACATCCCGCGCTTCGCGCAGCTAGGCGTCATTCCGAGCATGCAGGCGGTGCATGCCACGAGCGACATGTACTGGGCGGCCGACCGGCTCGGCCCGTCCCGCATCCTCGGCGCCTACGCGTGGCGGTCATTGCTCAACACCGGCGTGATTATCCCCAACGGGAGCGACATGCCGGTCGAGCGGGTGAACCCGCTGTACTCGTTTCATGCCGCGGTGACCCGCCAGGACGAGCGGGATTGGCCCGCGGGCGGGTGGCATCCCGAGCAGTGCATGACGCGCGACGAAGCGTTGCGGTCCATGACGCTGTGGCCCGCGTACGCTGGCTTTCAGGAACATGATCTCGGGACGTTGACGACGGGCAAGTATGCCGACTTCGTGGTGCTCGATCGCGACATCATGACGGTGGCCGCGCCCGAGATCCTGCGGACCCGTGTACTGGCGACCTATGTCGGCGGGAGCGCCGTGTACCAGGCGTCGGAGCGATAGCACAGGCGACCGCCGGCCTGCTCCGCGAGTGCATCGGCCGTCACGTCCGGCGGCAGCGCTTGCGCCACGGCTCGCGCCGGGTGAAAGTGCATCGGGTGGCAGACCTGAGAGACGCCGCGGCATTGCCGTGCACGGGCTCTGCCACTTTCTCCCGTCCCCGACAGGATCGCTCTCGTGACCTACCGAATTCTCGTAACTGACGACATCGACGCTGAAGGCGTGGCACTGCTGGCCGCGGAGCCGGACCTCGCGGTCGACGAAGTGCCGACGCTGCCCCGGGACGAGCTCCTCGCCCGGATCGGCATGTATGACGCACTGGTGGGGCGGAGCGCGACGCGGATATCGCCGGAGCTGCTCCGGGCGGCACCGCGTCTGGCGGTCGTCGGGCGCGCCGGTGTCGGCGTCGACAACATTGCCGTCGACCTGGCCACCGAGATGGGGATCGCTGTCATCAACGCGCCCGCGGGCAACTCGGTCGCGGTGGCGGAACTGTTCTTCGGTACGATCCTCGGACTGCTCCGGCACATCCCGCAGGCCGACCAGTCGATGCACGCGGGTGCCTGGGATCGGTCCGCGCTCATGGGCAGCGAGCTTCGCGGGCGCACGCTCGGCATCGTCGGCCTGGGGCGCATCGGTGGCGAGATCGCGGCGCGGGCCCACGCGTTCGCGATGCCGGTGGTGGCGTACGACCCCTATGTCGGTGAATCCCGCTTCCACGCACTGCGCACTCGCCGGGCGGCGACGCTCGACGAGCTGCTTGGCCAGTCGCTCGTGCTCACCGTCCACACGCCGCTCACGGATGAGACACGCGGGATGATCGGAGCGCGAGAGCTCGGCAGGCTCGCCCCGGGCGCCATTGTCGCCAACCTCGCCCGCGGCGGGATCATCGATGAGCGCGCGCTCGCGGACGCGCTGGGTCGCGGGTCATCTCGGCCGGCGCGGCGCTGGATGTCTACGCGAGCGAGCCACTGGGCGCGGGGCACGCGCTGCGCTCCGCCCCGCATTCTCATTCTGACACCCCATATCGGCGCGTCCACCGTGGAAGCGCAGCGATCGGTGGCGGTCGACGTGTGCCGCGCCGTCCGGGACGCACTGTTGCGTGGCGAGCTGTCGCGATCGATCAACGCCGCGTCCGCCGACGATGGGCGCGGTGGGGATGTCCGCCCGGCGCTGATGCTGGCGCGGCAACTGGCCGCCGTCGGCCGCGCACTACTGGCCACCCGTGGCGCGCGAGCCGTCGACCGCATCGACGTGAGTCCTGGCGAGTCGCTGTCTGGCGCGCGCGAGGCGCTGCTCGCGGCGGCGGCACTCGGGGTGCTGGCCCCGGTCGTGGCGCACGAACGTCTCAACCTGATCAATGCGCGCGCGCTGGCCGCGGCGCGCGGTATCGCACTGTCGACCACCGAGGGCGGGGCGGAGCCGCCGGCGTCCGAGCAGGGCGTTGCCGCGTACGCGCTGTCGGTCCGGCTCACGGGCGGAGGCCAGGAGGTCACGGTGGCGGGACTCGCGCATCCTGCGACCGTCGCCCCGCGCATCACGGGGATCGGCGCCTTCGACGTGGACATCCATCCGCGCGGCACGCTGCTCATCCTGACTAACCGCGACGTCCCCGGCGTCATCGGACGCGTCGGAACGGTGCTGGGAGCCGCGGGGGTCAACATCGCCGAGTATCACCAGGCGCGGCTGGCGCAGGGCGGGGAGGCGCTGGCCGCGGTCGCGGTGGACGGCGCCGTCGGCGACGATGTGCGTCACGCGCTACTGGCGTTGCCAGACGTGCACTCCGCCACTGTCGTGCCGCTGCCGACGGAGTAGACGCGGTGGGTGGCACGATCACGGCGGACCTCGAGGTGCGCCGCGCATACGAGACGGATGCATCCGGGCTCCACATGGTGCCCGATGCGGTGGCGCGGCCACGGGACGAGCGGGATGTCGGAGAGATCCTGCGCTCCGCCACTACGGAGCGCGTCCCGGTGACGGTGGCGGGGGCGCAGAGTAGCACCACCGGCGCGTCCATCACGGATCGTGGCGTGCTCCTGTCGATGCGCGGCTGCGACCGGATCGTGGACATCGACCCGGTGGCGCGCGTCGCGCGCGTCCAGGCGGGCGCGCTCGTCTCCGACGTCAAGCACGCGGTGGCTGCGGCCGGCCTGACCTGGGCACCGGATCCCACGAGCGAGGCGGAATCGACGGTCGGTGGCGCGATCGCCTGCAATGCGTCGGGACCGCGGACGCTGTGGTACGGACCGACACGCCGGCACGTCCGCGGACTTCGCGTCGCGCTCGCCGATGGCCGGATCCTCGACGTGCGGCGCGAGCAGGTGGAGAAGAACACGGCCGGTTACCCGCTGGCGCAGAACCAGGTGGATTGGTTCATTGGCAGTGAGGGAACGCTCGGCGTCGTCCTCGAGGCGGAACTCTCGCTGGTACCGCGTCCGGACGTCGTGCTCGGACTCGCGGTGCCATTCGACAGTGAACGCGCCGCGCTCGCGTTCGTCGCCACCGCCCGCGACGCCGCGGGGCTCGCGCCACGGTGCATTCGAATATTTCGACGCGGCGGCTGCGGCGATCGCCGGCGACGCGGACGGCGCGCGCCTGGCTGGCGGGACGTGCCTCGTGTATGCCGAGCAAGCCGTGGATGCCGGACAGACTCGCGACGGCGTGCTCGATGGGTGGCTCGCGGCCGCCGAATCGCACGCCGCGCTGGCCGGCGACATCCGGGTGTTCGAGGGCGACGCCGCGCTCGCGCGCGCGCGAGTCATGCGCCACGCGGTCCCCGCCACGATGAATGAGCGCGGGGCACGCGCGGGTGCCGCGGGTGGGCGGAAGATCTCGACCGATTGGGCCGTGCCGTATCACGGGCTCGCGGCGGCGGTCGCGTCGGTCCGGCAGATCGCGGCCGATGCCGGCCTCGCTCCCGCGGTGACGTATGGACACGCGGGCAACGGCCACCCGCATCAGAACTACATCGCCGCCGACGCGGCAGAACTGGAGCGCATCGAGGACGTGGTCGGACGCACGTTGCGGCACATCGTGTCCGTGGGTGGCACGATCTCCGCCGAACATGGGATCGGGAAGCTGAAGCGGCGCTGGCTGGCGCTGCAACTCTCTCCCGTGCAGCTCGACGTCATGCGGGCGCTCAAGCATGCGCTCGATCCGTTGGCGCTGCTTGCTCCCGGCAACATCCTGTGAGCGGCGCGGTGACAGGAATGCGGTACGCGTCGGTCGTTCTCGATGTCGATTCGACGCTGACCCGCGTGGAGGGCATCGAGTGGCTGGCCGAGCGGCGCGGTGCCACGGTCGCGCAGTCCGTCGCGGCGATGACCCAGCGCGCCATGGACGGCACGATCTCGCTAGATGCCGTCTACGGAGCGCGCCTGGCGCTGGTGCAACCGGCCAGACCGGACATGGCCGCACTCGCCGGCGCGTATGCGGCCAGCATCGTCCCGGGGGCGCGATCGGCGATTGCCGCGTTGCAGGCCGCGGGCATCCGGGTCGTGGCGGTCAGCGGGGGCCTGCGCGAAGCGGTCGCGCCGTTCGTGATATCGCTCGGCATTCCCACCGGCGATGTTTACGCGGTGTCTGTGGACTTCGCCTCTGACGGGACGTATGCCGGCTTCGATGCCCACTCGCCCCTGGCGCGTCGTGGTGGCAAGCCCATCGTCGTGCGCACGCTCGGCCTGGCACATCCGATCCTGGCGGTCGGCGACGGCAGCACCGATGCCGAGCTGAAAACGATGGAAGAGGATAGCGGGCCGGCCGTGGACGCATTCGCCGCCTTCGTCGGAGTCGCCTCGCGACCATCGGTCGTGGCTGTGGCGGACTATGTCGTGCACAGCATGGCGGAGCTGCCGGCCCTGGTGTTGGGGACTGCGGTCCCGGCGCGGTCATGACGTCTCCGCCCACCGCCCCGCGTTTCGGGACCTTTTTTCTTCCTGGCCCGACCGAAGTGCGGGCGGTCGTCCGTGCAGCGATGAGCGGCGCAATGATATCGCACCGCGGGCCGGAGTTCAGGGCGTTGTACGCCCGGCTGCAGGACGGCCTGCGCATCGTGTTCGGTACGGCGCGTCCGGTGTTCATTGCCACGTCGTCAGCGACGGGATTGATGGAGGCCGCGATCCGGAATGCCCCTCCCGGGCGGGTGCTCGCTCTCGTCAACGGCGGGTTTTCAGAGCGATTCGCCAACGTGTCCGTTGCGTGTGGGCGGGAGGTGGATCGTTACGACGTCCCGTGGGGCGTCCGTGCATGCCGCCGCGGAGGTCACGGCGCGCCTCGGAGCGGCGGGCACACGGTGGTGTCTGTCGTCCATTCCGAGACGTCCACGGGTGCGCTCAATGACGTGCGCGCCATCTCGGATGCGGCACACGCGGCGGGCGCCGTGTGTGTGATCGATAGCGTGTCAGGGATCCGGGGCGCGGAGCTGCGCTTCGATGACTGGGGTCTGGACTACGTGTTCACCGGTTCGCAGAAGGCGTTGGCGATCCCGCCCGGCCTGGCGTTCGCGGTGGCGTCCGACCGCTTCCTGGCCGCGGGTGAGCGCGACCGGCGTGGCATCTATTTCGATCTTGCCGAGTTCGCGGCGAGCAGCGAGCATGACGAGACGCCGAATACGCCCGCGGTCTCGCTCTACTATGCGCTCGACGTGCAGCTCGAATCCGTGCTGGCGGAGGGTATGGACGCCGCGTGGGCACGCCACGCGGCGATGAGCGCCCGGACCGCGGAGTGGGCGGCCCGGTTGCGGGAGAGGGCCGGCATCCCCGTGGCCCCACTCGTGGCAGCGGGACATGGCTCTCCCACCGTGACCGCGATCGTGACCCCGGAGGGCGTGACGCCGCACGCGGTGGTGCGCGGGGTGGCGGCGCGCGGCTATACGATCGGCGGCGGTTACGGCAAGGTCAAATCGTCCACTGTGCGGATCGGCCATATGGGCGATCACACAGTCGCTGGCCTCGATGGCTGTCTCGACGCGTGCGGTGAGGTGCTGCGCGCGCTCACCGCGTGACCATCAGAGAGATCAGGGGGACAGCCGGTCGATGCGCCACGTGCCCCCGGCGTCGCGCCGGTAGCGCAAGCGGTCATGGAGGCGGTTGGGGCGACCCTGCCAGAACTCGACTACTTCGGGCGCGACGCGCGTTCCGCCCCAATAGGCCGGGATCTCGAGGCGCCTGGTCAGCGTATTCGCGGGCCAGCGCGGCGGCTCGCGTTTCCAGCACGGCGCGACTGGCGACTACCGATGACTGATGCGACGCCATCGCGCTCAGCCGGCTTCCGAGTGGCCGGGAGTTGAAGTAGGCGGCGGACTCATCGCGCCCAATGCGGCTCGTGGGTCCGGTGACCCGCACCTGCCGCTCGAGCGCTGCCCAGTAGAACACCAGCGCCGCACGCGGATTGGCGTCGAGCTCCGCGCCCTTCTGGCTCCGATAGTCCGTGAAGAAGACGAACCCGCGCGCATCGACGCCCTTGAGCAACACGATGCGAGCAGAAGGTGCGCCAGCCGCCGTCGCGGTGGCCAGCGTCATCGCGTTCAGCTCCGGCACGTTCGCAGCGCGCGCGTCGTCGAACCAGCGCTCGAATTGCCGGATCGGATCGGGGTCTATGTCCCGTTCCGAAAGGGTCGCGTGGGCGTACTCGCGGCGGATGTCGGGGAGCGACACGCGGTCAGATCGCGGGCAATGGCAGCCGCGCGCGCGGGTAGACGTCGGGCGCATCCACCGACGGATCACCGGCGAACGACTCGCCGTCCGGCGTCTCGAGCACGAAGCCGGCGTCGCGGATCATCGCGTAGTCGGCGCGTGCCGCCTGGCCCTGCGTCGTCAGATAGTCGCCGATGAAGATCGAGTTCGCGGGGTAGAGTCCCAGCGGCTGCAGCGAACGCAGGTGCACCTCTCGTCCACCGGCGATCCGGATCTCCTGGGACGGCAGCAGAAACCGGTACAGACACAGCACCCGGAGGCAGCGGCGGGGGTCCAATTCTCGGAGACCGGCGAACGGAGTGCCCGCGATCGGAATCAGGAAGTTGACGGGCACGCTGCGGACCCCGATCTCGCGCAGACTGCAGGCGAGGTCGATCACATCGTCGTCCGATTCTCCCATGCCAATGATTCCGCCCGAGCATGTCTTGATGCCGGCGGCTTTGACATGCTCCACGGTCGCGACCCGGTCGGCGAACGTGTGGGTCGTGCAGACATCCGGATGAAACCGCTCGGATGTGTTCAGGTTGTGATTCACCGTCTCGACACCGGCGTCCGCCAGGCGCGTCGCCTGATCCGCGTTGAGGAGGCCGAGGCAGGCGCACACCTTGAGGTCGTGGCGCGCGCGAATCTCGCGGACCACGTCGAGCACTTTGCCGAACACCCGCTCCCCGGGGGCGCGCCCGGAGATCACCAGACAGAACGTCCCCGCCTTGAGCGCCGCAGCGCGGCCCGCCGCCTCCAGGATCTTCTCGCGCGCCAGCATCGGATACTTGTCGATCTCGGACTCCGACACGCTCGATTGCGAGCAGTAGTGACAATCCTCGGGGCACAGGCCGCTCTGTGCATTGCACAGGAAGTGGAGCCGGACCCGGTTGCCCCAGTAGTGGCGGCGGACGCGGTATGCCCCCGCCAGCATGTCGAGGAGCGACTCGTCGGAAGACGCGAGCACGGCACGCGACTCCTCGCGGGTCAGCGTGTCGCCCGCGAGCGAGCGGCGGGCGAATTCGGACCAATCAGGTGCAGAGCGCATCGGGCAGAGTGAGAGGAAGTACCGCCAACAGGCCGCACGACTGGGCGGCGGCAGCCAGCGACGGAATATGGTGAGGGTCGCTCAGGTAGGGGAACGTCACGATCGCCTGATCCGGCATTAGCCGCCGGAGCGCGTCCGCGTTGGTGGATGCCGCCAGATCCGCCGGCCCGGCCGTGACCGTATTGAGCACGACCGCGCGTACGTGAAGTCCGGCAGCCTCCGCGGCGTGCACGGTCAGGGCAGCGTGGTTCAGGACTCCCAGACGGTTGGCGGCCACAATGATGAGATCGAGGCCCCAGCGGGCGAACAGCGTCGCATACGTGACCCGTTCGGCAATGGGCACCATGAGGCCTCCGGCCCCCTCGACGATCACCGTCTCGCACCCGTCCATCGCGCGAACGAGCGCGGCGTCGAGCGCGGCGAGCTCGATGCGCCGCCCGGTCCCGATCGGCGGCAATCATGGGGGCGAGCGGCTCGGCAAATGTGAACGGGCACACCGTGCCGATGGGGTGGATCGCGCCGGCAGCCGCACGCAGGAAGGCCGCGTCCGGCGGTTCCGTACCCGCGGCAACGCCAGTCTCGGCGGGCTTGAGAACTCCGGTGCGCACGCCCCGATGCACGAGCGCGGCCGCCAGCGCGGCCGCGACGACGGTCTTGCCCACGCCAGTGTCCGTACCGGTCACGCCAAACCCGGATGCGCCACGGGCTCGCGCCACGTTCGCTCGCACCGCGCTCGCTTCCGTCACAGGCGATTGCGTCACGCCGTGACTCCAGCGGTCGCGGACACCGGCGCCCGCCGTCGGTCGAGTTGCCCCAGGAATTCGGCGATCACGTCGTAGACCCGCCCAAGCTGTTCGTCCGTGATGTCGTAGGGCGGCAACGCGTACACCACGTTGCCGAGGGGCCGCAGCAGCACCCCGGCTTCGAGCGCGAACGCCGACAGCTCTCGGCCGATCGGGTCGAGGTAGCCACCAAACCCGGCGCCGTCGGGGTGCTGGAGGTCGAAGGCGCCCATGGTCCCCAGCACCCTCGGATCGCGAACCCACGGATGCGCGGCGAACTGCCCGAGTCGCCGGCGATGGGTGTCTTCGATCGATGGCGCGCCGGGCGTCGCATCGGTCGCCGAACAGGGACAAGCTCGCCCGCGCGGCGGCGCACGCGATTGGGTTTGCCGTGAACGAGTGCCCGTGAAAGAACGTCTGGCGGCGGTCCGTTCCGCGGAACGCCTCGAACAGTTCCTCCCGGACGACCGTAGCGCCGAGGGGCAGAAAGCCGCCGGTCAGTCCCTTCGAGAGGCAGATGACATCGGGGACGATTCCTGCTCCCGTGCACGCGAACATCGGCCCGGTCCGGCCGAAACCGGTCAGCACTTCATCGGCGATCAGCAAGACGCCGCGCCGGGCGGTGCGCTCGCGCGATCCCGCGCACCACATCGTCGTGCCATACGCGCATTCCGCCGGCGGCCTGCAGCCTGGGCTCGACGATCACGGCTGCGATGGAGCTGGCGTCGTCCTCGAGGAGGCGATCGAGTGCCAGGAGCGTCTCGCTGTCTCCGGCCCCGGGACCCGGGCCAGGAAGCCGCACGACATCGAACAGGTGTGTGGCGAACGGCGCGGTGAATACGCCGCGCGCGCTCGAGCTCATCGCTCCAAACGTGTCACCGTGGTAGGCGTGCTCGAGTGCGACAATCCGCGTCCGCGATTGTCCGCGGTTGGACCAGTATTGCAGCGCGAGCTTGAGCGCCACTTCGACTGCCGTGGATCCGTTGTCGGAGTAAAAGACGCGCGTCAGCCCGCTCGGAAAATGCCCCACGAGTTCTGACGCCAGCGCCGCTGCCGGCTCGTGCGTGAACCCCGCGAAGATCACCTGTTCCAGGCGCTCGGCCTGCGCCGCGATCGCGGCGGTGATCACGGGGTGGGCGTGCCCGTGCAGCGTGACCCACCATGATGCGATGGCATCGATGATGGAGCGTCCGCTCTCCTCGTACAGCAGGGCGCCGCGCGCGCGCACGATCGGCACTGCGTGCGGCGCCAGTCCGTGCTGGGTATACGGATGCCAGACATGCGCCAGGTCGAGCTCAGCGATGCTGCTCACGAATTCCCAACGGGCAACGCGGTCGCGAGGGCGTCGAGTAAACCGTCAACCTGAGAATCCGTGTGCGCGGCGCTGGCGGTAATTCTGAGGCGCGATGTGCCGATGGGCACCGTCGGCGGGCGGACGGCGCCGACGAGAAAGCCGCGGGCGGCGAGGGTCGCGCCGGCCCGGACGGTCTCGCCGGCTTCGCCGATCGCGATCGGGATGATGTGGCCATCGGGGTGCCCCGGGACACTCGTGTCCCAGACTGGCCAGTCCGGCACGCAGCCGCCGGGCAACGGCGCGGAGCCGGTCCCGGCGTTCGGGTTCGGTCCGGGCAATCCGCAAGGCCGTCGTCGCGGCGGCGGCGAGCGCGGGCGGGGAACCCGTGGTGAAGACGAAGCCGCGGGCGCGATTGGTGAGATAGTCGATGAGCGGCCGCGAGCCTGCCACGTACGCGCCCGCGACGCCGAATGCCTTACCGAGCGTGCCCATCATGATCTCGACCGATCCTTCGACGCCGAAGTGCTCCGCTGTGCCGCGGCCGTGTGCGCCGAGTACGCCCGTCCCGTGCGCGTCGTCGACGTACATCCACGCGCCGTGCTCGCGGGCGATCTCCGTGAGCTCGCCGAGTGGAGCCAGGTCGCCGTCCATCGAGAATACGCCATCCACGACGATCAGTCTCCGGCGGAACCGGCCGCGATCGGCCCCCAGTGCGGCCGCGAATGCTCCGGCGTCGCCGTGCGGGAGGACCCGGACCTCGGCGTGCGACAGCCGGCATCCGTCGATCAACGAGGCATGATTGAGCGCGTCGGTGTAGATCGCATCGCGCGGCCCGGCGAGTGCGGGAATCACACTCGTGTTGGCGAGGTATCCGCTTCCGAAGAGCAAGGCTGCGTCGGTTTGCTTGAATCGCGCGATGTCGCGCTCGAGCGTTTCGTGTGCGGGGTGATTGCCGCTGATCAGCCGCGCGGCGGCCGCTCCGGTGGCATCCTCTCCAAGAGCGGCGATCGCGGCTGCCGCCACGCGCGGGTCGCTGGCCAGGCCCAGGTAGTCGTTCGACGAGAAGTCGGCGACGGCGTGACCGGACACGACGACCTCGGCACCGGTACGCCCGTGCACCGCGCGGAGCGTCCGTCGCAGCCCGGCGCGGCTCAGCTTATCGAGCTCATTGGCAAGCACGTCGTCGAGCGTCGCATCGCCCGCGGGGATGGCCGGAGCGAGGCTTCTGGCACCGGACGGCACGGCTAGCCGCGGCCCGCGGTGTCGCGATCGCGCCGCGCCGGCGAGCGCTGGCGGAGATCAATCACCGATCGTGGCCTTGGCGCGGCCGGCAGCCGTCGCGGGCGGCATCGTGCGATACGTGTATGCGGGAGTCGTTTCAATGCCGGCGGCGACGGCGAGCGCTTCATCGATCACGTGACGATTGGGGCTCAGACTGCAGACCGGGTCCGTATTGCGCGCGTCGCCGGTGAGGAGAAACGCCTGGCATCGGCACCCGCCGAAATCCACCGCTTTGCGGGGACAGCTGCGGCAGGGTTCCCGCATCCATTCGTCACCGCGGAACGCCTGGAACCCCGGCGACTCCCGCCAGATCCATTCAAGCGAGTGATCGCGAACCGTGTCGAAGCTCAGCGACGTGATCTGCGTTGCGGCGTGGCATGGCAGGACGCGTCCGTCAGGACCAATGACAATGTACACGCTGCCCCAGCCGCCATAGCACGCCTTGGGATACTGGCCATAGTAGTCAGGAAGCACATCAATGATTTGCATCCGCCCGCGGTAGCGCGCGACGGCGGCGTCCACGATCGGCTCGGCAGCGTCGAGTTGGGCACGTGTCGGCATGAGCGCGTCGCGGTTCAGCGCCGCCCATCCGTAGTATTGCGTATTGGCCAGCTCCAGCCGGTCCGCGCCCAGCGAGGCGGCAAGCTCAATGATCTCGCCAATGTGATCGAGGTTGCCGCAATGCAGCACGACATTCACGCTGAAGGCGACTCCGATTTCGCGGACCAACGCCGCCGCGGCGACCTTCTTCTCCACCGACGTGATCCCCGCGATCCGCTCGGCGTTAGCGCGGTCCGAGTCCTGGAACGAAATCTGGATATGGTCAATGCCGGCATCGCGAAGCCGGTGCGCCCGTTCGCGGGTGAGTCCGAGTCCGGAGGTGACGAGTGTGGTGTAGAGTCCAGTCTGCCGCGCGTGAGCGACGAGCGATTCGAGGTCCTTGCGCAGGAGCGGCTCGCCGCCCGACAGGCCCAGTTGGAGGACGCCGAGCGCCCGCGCTTCGGTGAAGACCCGCTTCCACTCGTCGGCCGATAGCTCGGCCTGCGCGCGGGAGAGCTCCAGCGGATTCGAGCAATACGGGCAATGCAGCGGGCAGCGGTGCGTGATCTCCGCCAGGAGCGTCGTCGGAGCCTGCGGCGTCTCACTGGGCATCGTGCACCAACTCTCGCTCCACGAGTTTCGCGAGATACGCGGCCACGTCCATCGTCACGTCGGCGTTGTATTTGGTGCCCAGCTCGGCGCCAATGTCCGCGACCGTGCGGGTGCCATCGCAGAGCGCGAGGACTTCGCCGCCGGTGTCGTTGAGGAGCATGGCGCCCTCCGGGTACAGCAGCACGCGCCGGTTGCGGACTGGATCGAACTCCAGCCGCGCGAGCCGCCACAGACGCGGGCGCGCCGTCAGAGGCATCACGAGCGCGACGAGCACCGGCACTGCATCAGCCGGAGTACCCGTGATAAATGGTGTCGATCATCACCCACAGCATCTCGATCTTGAAGCGGAGCGCATCGAACGCCAGCCGCTGCGTGTCGACGGTCGTGCAATGGGCCCCCACGATCGCGAGTGCCTGCGAGCTATCCCGAGGGGCCTGGACGAGGCGCGATCGGAAGTATTCCAGACCCTGCTGCGTCGACCCACGGGTAGTATTTCGGAAACGCCGCCAGCCGTTCGTGCATCAGCGATGGGGCGAACAGTTCGGTCAGCGAGCTGGCCACTGCCTCGACCCACCAGTGTGTCTTGCAGAACGTCACATACGATTCAGCCGCCAGGCGCACTCCGGGGAGCACATGGCGCTCGTCCTCCATCTCCTCGCGAGGGACGCCGAGCGCCTCTCCGAGCTGGATCCAGCGCTCGATGCCGCCGGTGCCGGGTTCCAGGCCGTCGTGGTCGACGATCCGCTGGATCCATTGCCGGCGCACGTCCGGGTCGGGGCAGTTGGACAGGATCGCGCCATCCTTTCGCGGGACCGCGCGCTGATAGGCGAGGCGGTTGGCGACCCATCCCTGGAGCTGGCGCTTGGTGAGGGCTCCCTCTCGCATCAACTGGTGGAATGGATGGATCGCGTAATAGGAGCTATGGAACGCGCGAAGCGCGTCAGCGAGCTCGGGCGCAGAGAGCGGCCGGTCCAGCGTGGGGAGTGGGGGCGGCGGAGGAGCCGACAGGGCGGACGCAACGGCGACGCTAGATGCCATGGAACCCTCGAAGGACGCTACGCAATCTAACGTCCTCCAATCGCCCCCACTCCACCCGGTAACCACCGCCGCGATCCCCGGCACCGGCCCGCGAGCGGGTGGCACTACACCGTGATCGCCATCCCGTCGTCTCCAACCACGATGCCGGCCGCATCGACGGCAGCTCGGGGCGCCGACTGTTCATCGAGAATCGGATTCGAGTTGTTGATGTGCGTGTAGATGCGAAATCGGGCCGGCAACGCGGCCATCATGGCCAGGCTCCCGCCGGGCCCGCTGATTGGCACGTGGCCCATCTCGCGGGCGGAGCTTGGCGAGATGCCAAGCGCGCTCAACTCATCGTCCTGCCAGAAGGTGCCGTCGAAGAGCACGGCGGTCGCGCCGCGGAGGTGGCCGGTGAGCCTCTCGTCCAGCGCGCCGCATCCGGGAACGTAGGCAACGGAGCCGTCCGTCGCGCCATCACGAATGATGAGGCCGATGGTGTGGCCCGGTGATTCTTCGCTGGCGAATCGCGGGCTGTCGCCAGCGACGAAAAACGCCTCTGCAGTGAGCCCGGATGCGGCGCCGGCACGATCGCGCAGCGGTACGGCCTGGCCAATGACCAGCGGCGAAACGCGTCACTGTGGCGAATGCACGGGTCGTGGGCAGTACGCGGGAGTCATGCTCGAGAATGTGCATCGTCGCGTCCGTCCCGTACACCGCGAGTGTGCGCGCCTCGCGGAGCAGCATGAATGCCCAGCGAGTGATCGAGCTCCGCATCCGTCAGCACGACGGCCTCGATGGGAACGTGGCGAACGCCCGCACTGCTCACGGGGCCGGTCCCGGCGAGCCCCGCCAGTTGGTGGCGCACATCGGGCGACGCATTGATCAGGAACCATTGGACGCCGTCCGGGCTGACGGCGATGGACGATTGCGACCGGGGGTGGACGCGTCCGGGATCGGCGCGGGCGGTGCGGCAGGTGGGGCACCAGCAGTTCCACTGGGGGACGGCGCCCCCGGCGGCGGTGCCGAGAAGAATGATCTGCATGGCGAGGGAGGCGACCGGCTGGCGGCGACGCCGTGACGGGCCCAAATACGGGCCCCCATACGGCCCCCGGATGTAAAAAGGGCCCGCGGGTGCGGGCCCTTCGTTCAGCTCTTAGCGGCGGGCGACGTAAGCCGTGACTTCCATCGTCACTTCCACCACTTCGAATTCAGGTTTCTGCCACATGGTAACCTCACCGGTGAATTGTGTACGCCGGAGCGACCGGCGCCCCTGCTGCAGGTATCCGTATTATCGGACCTCGGCCGATCGGGCGCAAGGCCACGCAATGGCCCGGGAGCGCTGGCGGCGCCCAACGCCATACGCTGGAATGGGATTCGGGACTCCGGCCCGGAACTAACCACGGGCTTGGCCGCTAGATTCACCGCATGGCGTTGACCCCGGCCGAGCAGCGCGAGTACGACAGCAGTTTCGAGCGCGAAGCGCTTCCCTGGCTCGACGACGTGTACCGGTTCGCGCTCTCGTTGACTCGCAACGAAGCGGACGCGGATGACATCGTCCAGGAGACGTATTTGCGCGCCTACCGGTCCTGGCACACGTTCGAGCGGGGCAGTGATGCGCGCCGATGGTTGTTCACGATCTGTCGCAACGCCTTCCTGCGCACGCGTGAGCGCGCCCGTCATCAGGTGGAGCTGGAGGATGGCGACGTCGAGGCTGTGGCGTCCGAAGTCGCCGAGAACACCGGGTCGTCGTCGGGGGACGAGCGCTTGTTGACCCGGCTCGATCTGGGTCCCGCGCTCTCCGACGCCCTGGCCAAGCTGGCGGAGCCATTCCGGTCGGCCGTCACGCTCGTGGATGTCGAGGATCAGTCGTATGAAGCGGCGGCGGAGATCCTGGGGGTACCCATCGGGACGGTGCGATCCCGTCTGTTCCGCGGGCGCCGCCTGTTGCAGCAGATGCTCACGGAGTATGCACGCGACGCCGGCATCCCGACGCCGATTACCCCGGTGGCTGCTCCTGCGGCGGCCCCGCAACCGCATCGCTACCCATGAGTGACCTGCCTCCGGATCCTTGCGCCGCCCCTGCGGGGCCGGGCGAAGCCGACTGTACGATGGTGCTCCAGCAGCTCTGGGATTATCTGGATTCCGAGCTGGGGCCGGACAAGATGCAGGCCGTCCGCACGCACCTCACGCTGTGCAGCAAGTGCTACCCGCTCTACGATTTCGAGAAGGCGTTCCTCGAGGCGATCGCCGACTGCCGGTGCACGACCTGCGCGCCGAACGACGTGCGATGCCACGTGATCGAGGCGCTGCGCCGCGTGGGGTTCTGCCCGGATGAACAGGCCGGCATCGCCAACAAGACCGCCGGCTGAAGCGCGGCGCCGCTCAGTCGGCGCGCTCGCCCGTCGCCGCCCCGTTCAACGTCAGGCTGTGCTCGATGGGAATCGCGGGATCGAGTGACGCGCGCACCGAGCAGTATTTGTTGACCGCCAGATCAATCGCGCGCTCGGCCGAATCCCGGTCGATCCCCGGACCGTCGATCGTGTAAGCGAGGGTCAGCCGGACGATTCGTGCCGGGATGGCGGCGGCCCGCTCGCCAGTCACGTCGACGCTCAGGAATTCCGCGGGCGTGCGGCGCTTGGCGAGGATGTCGATCACGTCGACCGCGCTGCAGGTGGCGATCGCGGTCAGGAGCGTGTCGACGGGACTCTGTCCCTGGACGCCAGACGAGTCGATCCGCGCCACCGGGCCGCCGGGCCGTCCGGAGTCGAATCGATGTTCGCCGGCCCAGGTCGCGCGAATGCGCGACGGACCCTTGGCGGGAATCGGGGCAGCGGGAGAAGGAAGGTTCATCCTCGAAAGTTAGCGAGCACCGGCCGCGCGGAATTCGCGTCCGGGTCGTATAGCTTTCTCCCATGACCGTGCCGAAGCGAGTCGCGGGTCCCGCGAACCGGTCATGGAACCCTACCGGCATCACGTGCTCGTGTGCACGGGCGGGTTCTGTTCGCCGGACCGGCGCGGGCGGGCCCTCTACAGCCATCTGGCTGCGCTGCTACAGCGCGAAGACCTCCTCTTCGGGCCGGGCCGCGTCAAGCGCGGCGAGACGCCCTGTCTTGGTGCCTGTGCGGGCGGACCGATCGTGGTCGTATATCCGGAGGGCGTGTGGTACGGCCACGTGACGCCGGAGTTGCTCGAGCGCATCGTTCTCGAGCACCTCAAGGGCGGCCGCGTGGTGGAGGACGCCGTGTTTTTCCGTCTCGGGGAGACGCGCTAGCGGATTTGCTAGCGGATTTGCTAGCGGTCGTAGCCGCCCGGGCGCGCATTGGGTCGCTCAGCGAGGCGATGATCCGCGCGGCCGTGGCATCGAGGAGCGTGCGATCCGGCATTGTTGACCCGTCGAAGGGGAGCGGGATGTCGAATCCATCGCCGGCGGTGCGGGGGATTAGGTGGACGTGATAGTGAAAAATGTTCTGCCCCGCGTGCGCGCCGCTGTTGACGACGATGTTCATGTCGTCCGCGGCCGCCACCTTCCGGATCACGGGCGCGAGCCGCATGGCGACGTCGAACAGGTGCATCGCGACATCATGCGGGACGTCGTGGAGTGTCGCATAATGGGCCTTCGGGACGACGAGCACGTGTCCCGGATTCACGGGCTGGATGTCCATGAAGGCGATCGCCCGGGCGTCCTCGTAGCACACCGAGACCTCAGCCGCTCCGCGAATCAGGTCGCAGAAAATGCACTGCGCCGGCGTGTCCATATCGCGCCCCCGGGGGAAGAGTGGCCGTCCGGCGCAATGTCGAGTGGCCAAACGGCGGTGTCAACTGGCGCGCCGCCCGACGCGAGTGGCCCGTCGCCCTCTGGCGTGGCTATCTTTCGGATCCGAGCCGCGGCCCGCCCTTGGGGCGGTGCCGCCGCCGGCGTGTGAGTCGCCGCGGGCACGGCTCGATGACCCTCATCCTGACGACGCTTCATGGCGACAATGACGCACACCGAGCACGACGCGGGAGCCGGCGCGGAGTTGACCCGCGACCAACTCGTGGCGGCTTACCGGACGATGCTGCTTTCCCGCCGGCTGGATGACAAGGAGATCCAGCTCAAGGGCCAGAACAAGATCTTCTTCCAGATCTCGGGAGCCGGACACGAGGCGGTGTTGGCCGCGGCTGGTCTCGTGCTGCGGCCCTCGTCGGACTGGTTCTATCCCTACTACCGCGATCGCGCGCTCTGCCTGCAGCTCGGCGTCACGCCGGCGGAGATGCTGTACGAGGCGGTGGGTGCCGCGGCGGATCCGGCATCCGGGGGCCGGCAGATGCCGAGCCACTGGGGGAACCGCCCGCTCAACATTGTCTCGTCGTCGTCGCCCACGGGGACGCAGTTCCTGCAGTCGGTGGGGTGCGCGGAAGCGTCGCTCCGGGCCAAGCTGCTGTCGATCACCGACGGGTTCGTGCAGGACGAAGTCGTGTACGTCTCGACCGGCGACGGAGCGACCAGCGAAGGTGAGTTCTGGGAGTCGCTGAGCACCGCCTGCAATCTCCAGCTGCCGGTGGTGTACCTCGTCGAGGACAACGGTTACGCGATCTCGGTACCTGTGGAGGTCAACACCCCGGGTTCGTCGATCTCGGATCTCGTTCGGTCGTTCCCCGGGCTGTACATCGAGAAGGTCGACGGGTGCGACATGATCGCGAGCTATGGCGCGATGTCGCGTGCGGTCGCGTATGCGCGCGCGCGGCGCGGCCCCGCGCTGGTGCATGCGATGGTCATCCGCCCATACTCGCATTCGCTCTCGGACGATGAGCGGATGTACCGCCCGGCGGAGGAACGCGCCGCGGACGCCGCCCGCGATCCGCTGACGACGTTCCCCAAGTGGCTGCTCGCGGAGGGACACCTCACCGAGGCCGAACTCGCGACGATCAAGACGGAAGTCGATGCCGAGGTACTGGCGGCCACCGATGACGCGCTGGCGCAGCCGCAGCCCGCCGGCGACACGAAGTTCTTCGGGGTCTATTCCCCCGACGTCGATCCGGCCGGCGAGCAGTTCGACACGGAAGACGACCCGCAGTTCACGGGCGAGCCCACCACGATGGTGGATCTGCTCAATGGGTGCCTCCGCGACGAGATGCGCCGCGATCCCAGGATCCTGATGTTCGGCGAAGACGTCGCGGACGTCTCGCGGGAAGCGTACCTGGGCGAGGTGAAGGGGAAGGGCGGCGTCTTCAAGGTGACGTGGGGATTGCAGAAGGAGTTCGGTGGCGCGCGCGTCTACAACTCGCCACTCGCGGAAGCCAATATCGTCGGCCGGGCCATTGGGCTCGCGACCCGCGGGTTCAAGCCCGTGGTCGAGGTACAATTCTTCGACTACATCTGGCCCGCGTACATGCAGATCCGGGACGAGCTGGCCACGATGCGGTGGCGCTCCAACAACAATTTCTCCTCACCCGGTCGTCATTCGCGTGACGTACGGTGGGTACATCCGCGGCGCGATCTATCACTCGCAAACGGGTGCCTCGATCTTCACCCATTGCCCCGGCCTCCGGGTGATCTGCCCGTCCACGGCGCTCGATGCCAACGGGCTGCTGCGGACCGCGATCCGGTGTGATGACCCGGTGCTCTTCCTCGAGCACAAGCACCTCTACCGGCAGACCTACAACAAGAGCAGGAATCCGGGCCCCAATTTCATGATCCCGCTCGGCAAGGCCCGCACGGTGCGGCCCGGCCGAGACGTGACCGTGGTGACGTACGGCGCGACGGTCCAGCGAGCGCTCGTGGCCGCGAATCGCGTGGCGGAGGGCGGGGACGGCCCGCCGATCGATGTGGAAGTGATCGACCTGCGCACGCTGAGTCCCTGGGACCGCGAGACGGTATTCGAGTCCGTCAAGCGGACGTCGCGCGTGATCGTCGCGTATGAAGATTCGCTGTCGTGGGGCTATGGCTCCGAGATCGCCGCCGCGATCGCGGACGAATGCTTCCCATGGCTCGACGCCCCGGTCAAGCGCGTGGCCTCCAGCGACACGTTCGTCGGATACGCGCCGCAGCTGGAGGACGCGATCCTGCCGCAGGTGGACGACTTCACGCGCGCGTATCGCGAGATCGCGGCGTTCTAGACCCGTCCGGCCAACGGCCGGCGGGTTGGCCCGATGCGGACCTCGCTGTGGTTCTGGATCGGGTTCCATGCGCTCATCCTGGGCGTGCTCGCGCTCGACCTCGCGGTCTTTCACCGCCGGGCGCGGGTGGTCAGCGCGCGCGAGGCCGCGCTGTGGACCGCGGCCTGGGTGGCGCTCGCGCTGGCCTTCGCGGGCGCGATCGCCGCGATAGAGGGCACGCCCCAGATGCTGACGTTCCTCACGGGGTACGTCATCGAGGAATCGCTCAGCATCGACAACATCTTCGTGATCGTCCTGGTGTTCGGATATTTCCGGATTCCCGCCGAATACCAGCACCGGGTGTTGTTCTGGGGCATCTTCGGCGCCCTCGTGATGCGCGGCGTGGCGATCGCCAGCGGCGGATTCATTCTCGACCGGATCGCGTGGGCGAGCTACATCTTCGGAGCCATCGTGCTGGCGACAGCCATCCGGCTGCTGGTGCGACGCGATGAGGGCGCCGGCCGGCTGCGGGGCCCGCTGCTCCGGACGTTACAGCGCGCGCTTCCGGTCAGCGATCACCTGGACGGGCAGCGGTTCCTGACGCGGGACGCCAGCGGCCGGCGCACCGCGACGCCACTGCTGCTGGCACTCGTGGTCGTGGAGTGTATGGATCTCCTGTTCGCGGCGGACTCGATTCCCGCGATCTTCGCGATCACGCGCGACACGTTCCTCGTGTACACGTCGAACATCTTCGCCATCGCCGGCTTGCGTTCGTTGTACTTCCTCCTCGCCGACGCCGTGCAGCGATTCCGCTACCTCCACTACGGCCTGGCGGTCATCCTGACATTCGTCGGCCTCAAGATGATCCTGTCGGGGGTGATCGCCGTGCCGACCGGCGTGTCACTGGCCGTCGTGGCCGTGGTGATGGTGGTGTCCATTGGGCTGTCGGTTCGCGGACCGGCTGGCGGGGCGGCCGGCGCGCCACCAGCGCCAGGCCACTAGTCCGGGCTAACCCCCGGCTCAGAGTCGCACTATAGTTCGTCGTGGCTGATCCGATCGGTTCGCGCCTGTTTTTGCGACAGGCAGCCAAGCGGCTGCTGGTCGCCGCCGCGACTCCCGCGGAGGAGACGCCGACCGATCCTCCCCGCCTGACCCTTCGAGCCCTCGAGGCGCTGCGTATGTCCCGGTCGCGTGATCGTATTCTCGCCAATCTCGATGAGATGTACTCCGAAGCGTTCGAGCGCGCGAAAACATTGAATGATCAATCGCAGATGGCGACACTCGATTTCGCGTACCGGCGCGAGCAGCTGTACTTCGAGATCCTGCTGGATGTCCGGGACGCCGTCGAGCGGAAGTCGTAGCCGGCAGGCGTCACGCCTCAGCGTCACGCCTCAGTAGTCGACTGGGCGCAGGTAGGATTCGCCGATCGCGGTCGTGCTCAGCATGGCAACCGTCGGCAGACGCCGCTTCCAGTGCGTGCTCTCCAGCCGGCGTCGCACCAGCTCGACCTCAGCACGATCGAATCCGCGCGCCTCGAGCTCGGCTGCCGTGTAGCCATACAACAACCAGTTGAGGATCGTGTCGGCTTTGGCGTAGCTGATCCCGAAGTCTCCTTCGTCTGTCTGCCCAGCGATCAGGTCGGCCGATGCGGGCTTCGCGATGATGACCTCGGGCACGCCGAGGTGGCGGGCCAGGGCCCAGACCTGCGTCTTGAACAGGTCGCCCAGTGGATTGACCGGCGGTGAGTCGTCGGCGTGCCAGGTGAAATATCCGAACAACCGTTCCGTCTTGTTGCCGGTGCCGAGGGGGAGCGCGTGACACTCCGCCGACAGGTCGAACAGGGCGATCATGCGCATCCGCGCCATGATATTGCCGCGCCGGGCCGGATCCGTGCCGGGAGCCTCTGCGAGGTAGCCGTCCACGGCGGCGCTGATGCCGACGGTCCGCGATGGAATACCGAGCGCATCCATGACGAGCTGCGCGTGTTCCAGACTGTCGGCGCTGGACGTGCAATACGGCATGCGCACCCCCACCACGTTCTCGGGACCCAGCGCGCGGGCCGCGAGTGTCGCCGTCACCGCTGAATCGACACCACCAGATATCCCGACGATGGCGCGCGTGAATCCGCGGCGCGCGAACTCATCGCGAATGAACTGGACAAGCCACTGTTCGACCAGAGGTGCATCGATCTCCAGCCCAGGCGGGCCCCCACCGGGCCGTGCGGCGCCCGTGACGTCGCGCGCTGCTGCTGATGCCACATCCGCATCGTACGCGGCGGATTCGGCGGGCTGGCCGAGCCGCTGCAGCGCGTGCTGCAACTCGGGTAGCATCGTACGCAGGTCGGCCAGGAGCGGGATGTCCGCCCGCACGCGAGCCACATCGGCCAAGTCGATGGTGACGGGCAGGAGCGCGTCCTCGAACAACGGCGCCCGCGCCTGCACCTCGCCGCTCGGCCCGGCGATCGCCGATGCGCCCCAGAACGCTTTCCCAGCTTCGCTGCCGACGAGATTGACGTAGGACACGAAGACGCCGTGTTCCTCGGCGATGTCGCGAATGAGCCGGTCCCATCGGGCGACGGTCGCCGGTCCGGCGATGCCATCGTCGCGTGGCTCGACACCGCGCGCCGGCGCGGCGGACGACAGGAAGAATGACCTGCGCGCCGTCGAGGGCGGCGACGGTACCGGTGAGGCTGTGCCAGGCGTCCTCGCACACCAGCAGCGCGGCGCGCCCCCACGGCGTATCGAACGCACGCACGTCGCGTCCCCGCTCGACGAATCGCTCTTCGTCGAACAACCCGTAGGTTGGGAGGAACACCTTGCGGTGCACATGGTGAATCACCGGGCCGGCCGGTGCCCCGAGTGTCACATACATCGCGCTGTTGTACAGGGTGCTCTGCCACTGTTCGTAAAAGCCGATGACGACATCGAGCGTGCGGGCCGCCGCGACCGCCGCCGGCACGGCGCCACGGTAGGTCTCGTCCAGCTCGCGCGCCATTGTCCCGGCGGTACGGGCGGCATCCCGCACCCCGCCTTCGAGGAAATACCCGGTGAGCGCGGTCTCGGGGAGCTGAAGGACCCGTGGTCCAATCGCATCGGGAGCGTCGAACGCGGCGAACAGCGGCCCGAGACGCGCCAGATTCTCCGCGAATCGTCCTTTACGGGGACGGAATTGGGCCAGCGCGATGGTCAGCGGCGACGTCATATTACGCACTCAAGTTAGCACGATGGGACGGCCCTGGCCGGCCGCCGCGCCGGACGGCCGGAGGGGTGCGGCTACAGACGATTCAGGCACGGTTTTCGACATGGGTGTCTCTCGCCGGCCGCCCGGCCGGTTGCGTGTGGTGGCTCTGGCCGCGGCGATTGCGGGGCTGGCGACAGGGTCCGTCGCGGCCCCGATCGCCGCGCTGGCGCTGTGCCAGCAGCCGGCACCAGGGGCGACGCCAGCGACCCCGTCCGCTCCGCCCGCCCGCGGCGCAGTTGCAGAGAGTGCCCGGGCTGGTCCGGGGACGGGGCCCGCCTGGACCATTGTCGATCCACCGCAGTCGACGTTGGTCTATGGCAGCGACGGTTCCCTCATTGGTGAGATCGGGCATGAGCTGCGCACGAGCATACCGATCGCGTCGCTGCCGGTATACGTGCCGCAGGCATTCATCGCGGTCGAGGATCACCGGTTCTACCAGCACAACGGCGTCGACGTGGTCGGGGTGCTCGGTGCGATCAAGGACCGCGTCATTGGGCGCCGCGCGCGTGGTGCGAGCACGATCACGCAGCAGCTCGTGGGCAACATGCACCCTGATGCGGTGGACCGCCGCGACCTGAGTCTGGATCGCAAACTGCGGGAACAGGACGCGGCGCGCGAGATGGAGCGCCATTACACCAAGGCGCAGATTCTCGAGGCGTATCTCAACCAGATCCCGTTTGGCCACGGGTGGTTCGGCGTCGACGCCGCGGCGCGCCACTACTTCGGCAAGAGCGCGGGCGAACTGACGCTGGCTGAGGCAGCGACGCTGGCGGCGTTGCCTCGGTCAGCGCCGTACTACGATCCGATCCGGCATCCCGACCGGGCGCGCAAGCGGCGCGATCTGGTGCTGCGTCTGATGGCCGACCAGGGCTTGATCACGACGGACGCGGCCAACACGGCGCGACGGGTGCCAATGGCGACCGTGCCGGCCGCCGCCAGCAATCCGGCGGCCTATTTCGTCGATGCCGTGCGAGCCGCGGCGACGCGAGAGGGCATCCCGGTGGAGGCCGGTGGCTACCGCGTGTATGGGACGCTCGATCCGGCGCTGCAGGCGGCCGCCGATTCAGCGCTGGCCGACGTCGCGACTTCGGTGGAGCTCCGTCCCGGATATGGCCATCCCACCATGGCAGCACACGCCAAAGGCGCGGCGGACTACCTCCAGGGGCTGGTCGTTGCGCTCGACCCCATGACCGGCAACGTGCGGGCGCTGGTCGGTGGCCGGAACTACGGTGATTCACCGTTCGACCGTGCACTATTCGCGATACGGCAGCCGGGGTCCGCGTTCAAACCGGTGGTGTACGCCGCGGCCATCGCGGACAGCATCACCGCGAACGCGCCAGTGTCCGACACCGCGCTCGCGATTCCGCTCGCCGACGGATCTGTTTATCGTCCGGAGGACGCGGACGGACAGTTCCAGGGACCGATGACCGTCCGCGATGCGCTCGCGCGGTCACGAAACTCCGTGGCGATCCAGCTCGCGATGCAGGTCGGCATCGATTCGGTGATCGAGCTGGCGCATCAACTCGGGATCACGACGCCAATCGCGCCGTTTCCGTCGAGCGCGATCGGTGCGTCAGGCGTCCGCCCGATCGAGATGGTGGCGGCCTACACGGCGTTCGCCACGCTGGGCACAGTGACGGCGCCCCAATTCATCTCGCGTATCGAGGATCGTGGCGGGCACACGGTGTGGACCGAACACCCCGCGATCGCCGCCGCGGTGCTGGACTCGAATGTCGCGTTCATCGTCCGCGACATGATGCGGGACGTGATCGACCGCGGGACCGCGACTCTCGTTCGCCGTACGCTGCCGTCGCAGATCCCCGCCGCCGGCAAGACAGGCACCACGAACGACAATTCGGATGTGTGGTTCATCGGGTGTACGCCCGATCTCGTCGCGGGTGTGTGGCTCGGCTTCGATCAGCCCCAGACGATTACGCCGGGAGCCGCGGGAGGCTCATTGGCGGCGCCGATATGGGCCCGAGTGGCTGCCGCGGCAGACCGCGGCCACGAGTTCACGGACTGGGTGCCGCCCGCCACACTCGAATCTGCGGACCTCGACCGGCTGACCGGCGCACCGGCGGATTCCGCGACACCGCCGGACCGCCGGTACACCGAATACTTCCTGCCGGGGACACTGCCCCCGGCCCTCCGCTTCGAGCCACTGTCGGTGTTCGAGCGGGGGCCGGTGGTGTTCTAGAACTGTTTCGGGCGCGGTACCGCGCCCAGTTCCGGCGCGGTACCGCGTGGCCTGGGTCAGCCCAGGCTCAGGCCAGCGCTCCTGCTTCCTCTTCCGCCTCTTCCATCTCTGTCTTCCGCGAGATCACCGGCTTCGGTGCCGGCAGCAACGCGGCGGCGAACACTTCGTCGAGTGTCTCCACCGGGAGGAACTCCAGAGTATTACGGACTTCGTCCGGAATGTCCTCGATATCCGCTTCGTTGGCCTTGGGGAGCACGATCGTCGTGATGCCCGCCCGGTGTGCGCCAAGCACTTTCTCCTTGAGCCCACCGATCGGCAACACGCGCCCCCGCAGCGTGATCTCACCGGTCATCGCCACGTCCTTTCGCACGGCCCGTCCGGACATCGCGCTGACCACCGCGGTCGCCATGGTCACCCCAGCGGACGGCCCGTCCTTGGGGATCGCTCCCGCCGGCACGTGCACATGCACTTCGAGTGAGCCGAGCCGATCCTCGGGGATCTGCAGTCTCGAGGCATGCGTCGCCGCGTACGTGAGCGCGGCGCGGGCCGATTCCTTCATGACATCGCCCAGTTGCCCTGTCAGGATGAGCGAGACGTTGCCCCACCCGCTGACCTGGACACGATCGTCCGTAGACCGCGGACCGTACAGTCGGCGGATGGCGGCCTCGACGAACATGATGTCGCCGCCCATCGGCGTGTAGTACATCCCGGTCGCGACCCCGACTTCGTTCTCTTCGTTGGCGCGCTCCGGGTGTACCTTCGGCCGTCCGAGCAGCTCTCGCACGTCCTCGGCTGTGATCTCGAGATGCGTGGCCTCGCCCGTCGCCAGCTTGCGCGCGACCTTGCGCGCCACTGCGCCGACCTGGCGTTCGAGCTGCCGCACGCCACTTTCGCGGGTGTACTTCGACACGATGGCCATGACGGCATCATCCGTGAACGTCGACCTGCTTCGAGGCAAGCCCCGAGTCTTCGAGTTGGCGGGGTACCAGGTACTTCTTGGCGATCTCCGCTTTCTCGCGCTCGGTGTAGCCCGCGAAATCCACGACTTCCATCCGGTCGAGCAGTGGAGCGGGAATGTTCTGGATGAAGTTCGCCGTCGCGATGAAGATCACCTCGCTCAGATCGAACGGGACACCGAGGTAGTGGTCGGTGAACGTGTCGTTCTGCGCGGGGTCGAGCACCTCGAGGAGTGCCGCGGCCGGGTCGCCCTGGAACGACGTGCCGAGCTTGTCGACCTCGTCGAGCAGGAAGACCGGATTCTTGGTGCCGGCCTGCTTGATGCCTTGCACGATACGTCCGGGCATCGCCCCGACGTAGGTACGGCGGTGTCCCCGAATGTCCGCCTCATCGCGGGCGCCACCGAGTGCGACGCGAACGTACTCGCGCCCGAGCGACCGGGCGATCGATTTGGCGATCGAGGTCTTGCCCACGCCGGGCGGTCCGACGAACAGCAGGATCGGACCTTTCGCCATCGCACGCGACTTGGCCTCGCGGCTGTCGGTGATCTGGCGGTTCTCGTCCTCGCCCGCGGCGAGCGACGGGGTCGCGTCCTCCTTGCTCGGGCGCAGCTTGGCGGCCGGCAGCTCGCCGGTCTTCTCCAGCTCCGCGGCCAGCTCTTTGGCCCGCAACTGGCGCACGGCGAGGAACTCCAGGACGCGATCCTTCACGTCCTGGAGCCCGTAGTGATCGTCATCGAGTACGTGCTCGGCGTGCGTGAGGTCGAGCTGGTCGTCCGAGCGCGTGTTCCACGGCAGCTCGGCGATCCATTCCAGATACGTCCGGATCACCTGCGCTTCCATCGACTCCCGTCCGGCGCGCTCCAGCCGTCCCAGCTCGCGCTCGACCTCGGCGCGGGCTTCTTTGGGGAGCTCGAGCTTCGCGAGTTTCTCGCGCAGCTCGACGACCTCGCGCGCCTGGTCGTCGTCTCCGAGCTCCTTCTGGATCGCCTTGAGCTGCTCGCGCAGATACATCTCGCGCTGGCGCTCGCCCAGCTCTTCCTGGACCTGCGATTTGATCTCTTCCTGCGCCTCGAGCAGTCCGATCTGGCGCTGGACGTGCACGAGCACCCGGCGCAGGCGCTCTTCGACACTGAGCGTTTCGAGCAAGCCCTGCTTCTCGGCGACGCTCAACTCGATATAGCCCGCGACGAGGTCCGCAAACTTCCCGGGGTCGGTGACGGAATCGAGCACCTGGTGCACGACCTCTTCGGGCAGTCCGCGCCGCTCGCCCAGCTCCGCCGCGCGCTCACGGATCTCCTTGTGGAGCGCCTCGAACGCCGGGTCGTGCTCGTTGAGCGGGGTCATCTCCTCGGACGGCACGATCGTGGCTGACAGGTAGCCTTCGGAGGTGCCGTACTGGAGGGCGGTCGCGCGCTGCTCGCCCTGGAGCAGCAGCTGAACGCCGCCGAGTCCGCGCTGGATCTGGCCGATTCGGGCGATCACGCCCATGGAGTAGAGGATCTCGGGCGCCGGCTCATCGGTGTTGTCGCGCTGGGCGACCGCGAAGACCAATCGGTCGCCTTTCAGGGCGGCTTCGATTGCCCGGAGTGTGCCTGGGCGGCCGGCGGCGATCGGTGCCGTGAGCCCGGGGAAAATGACCGTCCCGCGGAGTGGCAGGACTGGGAGCGTCTGGCGTTGAGCCATGGTGCACACCTTTTAGCGAAATGGAAAACTGGGGCTAGCCTGTCGCGGCCCGCCCCGCCGATCTGTTGCGGACCCGATCCATTGCACGAGAGGTTCCACGGGAGTTACGCCATCGCGGCGGGAATGGCAACGCGGCTCCGCCGTCGTGACACCCCGGCACCGCCAGGACGGCGGGAGGGTTCCGACGACTGATCCCGCGGGTTCGTCGTCGCCTGACGCGGCAGTTTGCCGTCCGGTCCACTGCAGCAAGTCGTTAGCGGTGTTAATCTTTGGGAATGTCCGATCCCGTGGCGTCGGCTGCCGACACCGAGCTCCTCGCGCGCGTCGAGCAAGTGCTAGCACAGACGTTCGAGCTCGACCGGGAGATCGGGCGCGGCGGGATGGGGATCGTGTACCTGGCGAGAGACCGCAGGCTCAAGCGGCCGGTCGCGATCAAAGTCTTGCCTCCGGAGCTGTCGTTTCGCTCCGACATTCGCTCGCGGTTTCTGCGTGAGGCCGAGACCGCCGCGCAACTGTCGCATCCCAACATTGTTCCGATCTTCACGGTCGACGAGCGTGAGGGATTGGTGTTCTTCGTCATGGCGTACGTCGACGGCGACACGCTGGCGCGGCGTCTGGCCGGGAATACCCGGGTGCCCGTCCCGGAGGCGAGGCGGCTGCTGACGGAGGTGGCGAGCGCCCTCGCCTACGCCCATTCGCGCGGCGTAATCCACCGCGACATCAAGCCGGACAACATCCTGCTGTCGTCCGATGGTGGGCGCGCGATGGTGACCGACTTCGGCATCGCGCGCGCGATCAGCAACACCAGCGGCGCGGACTCGCGGCTGACCGCGACCGGGGTGGCGATCGGGACGCCGACCTACATGAGTCCCGAGCAATGCGCGGGCGATCGCGAAGTCGATGGCCGCAGCGATCTCTATTCGCTGGGCATCGTCGCGTATCAGATGCTCTCGGGGGATGTGCCGTTCCGGGGCACGGGGACCGGCGCGCTGCTGGTCAAGCACATCTCGGAGAAGCCGGTCCCGATCACGGACCAGGTGCCGGATCTCCCGCCCTGGCTCGCGGCGCATCGTCATGTGCCTGCTGGAGAAGCAGCCTGCCGACCGGTTCCCGGATGCCGGGTCGTTGGTGCGTGCGCTCGATCAGGGAGAACTGGGGACGACACCGGTTGCGGCGACGCGGCCGCGAACGGGTGCTGCGCCATCGGTGGCGGTCGCGTCCGCGACGCCAGCCGCCGCCGCGACGGCCGGACCCGCCAGCGTCGCATCGGCCTCGGATCAGGCGCGGTGGACCGCGCCGTCGGTCGTGAAGTTCCGCAAGCGGTTCGCGCAAATCGGCATTGGGATCGTGGGCTGTGTGCTGTGGTCCGTCATCGGCGCCGACACCGACCCGCTCGGCTTCGCGCTGATCCTGTCCGTCTGGCTGGCGTGGAAATACGCCAAGCTGTGGAGCAACGGCTACGACTGGCGCGACGTGTTCAAGCACTCGCGCGACCGGCTGTTCTTCGATGTCGCCGCCGAGTCCATCGACGGTGCGCGTGCGCTGTTCAACAAGGACAAGCGCGAAGCGTTCCGCGACCGCGTCGCGCCGTATCAATGCCGGCGAAGCGCCGTCGTGGGCAGTCGCCGGTCCGTCCGCGCCGCCGCGCGCCTCCGGTCCGGCGTCGCCACCGCCTGTGGCCCCCTCTCCCATTCCCGTTCCCGACCAGGCGGCGACACTCGCGTCACCAGAGATCCTGGGTGGCGCCTATGGGCCGCCGGTGCGGCGCGCGGCGGCCGATCGGGCCGCGGTGCGCGACCTGGTCGCGCGTCTGGGCGCGGCCGATCGCGCCATGCTCCCGGATGTCGTGCAGACGGTCGATGCACTGGCGATGCGGATCGCCGGGCTCGCGACCGCGTTGCACCGTCTCGATGGCGACCTCGCGCCCGACGCGCTGCCGGAACTCGATAAGCGCATCGGTGTCGCGGAGCTGGACATCTCGGCCCCGGACCGCGACCGGAGACTCGCGCTGCTCCGCCGGCAGCGCGCGACGCTGCAGGATCTGTCCGATCGCCGGGCCGCGCTGTTCTCGCAACTCGAGAGCGCGGGGATCATCCTCCAGAACATCCGGTTCGATCTGCTACGGCTTCGGTCGGCGGGCGTCCAATCGGCGATCGACGACGTGGCCACCGCGACCCAGGAGGCGCGCGCGCTGTCGCGGGAGATCGCGCACGTGTTGAGCGCGGCCGAGGAGCTGAAGGCCGTTTAGGACGCGTGGCTCGCATCGCTCGCTCGCTACTGCCCGTACTGCTGGCATCAGGACCCGCATCGCGCTCGCTCCGCTCGCGGTCGTCCAGCTCGCGCTCGCGGCGGCCGCCGCGACAACCCGAATGCACGAGACCCGGCCGCGAGCTGCTGCCGCGCGAGCGGCGATGCCATCGCGTACATCATCCCGCAGCAGCAGCCCGACCAGACGGCGCTCCTCACACTGCTCGGGGTGCTACAGGACCGCGGCGTGGAGATCCGGCGGGCATTGGCTCCCTTCGCCTCGGGTCGCGTGCGCTATTCCGCCGGCGCGTACATCGTGCTCGGTTCGCAGCCACGCGCGGACGCGGCGGCCGCTGTGCTGGGATCGCTGCGGCCCGCCGGCGATACGGTCGCGCCCGCGCTGCCCGCGTTGCTGGGCGTGGGGGTCGCCGCGGTCCGCGACTCGTTTCCGATTCCGGTTACGCCGCCCGTCGTGCCCCGCGCCGCCCAATACGACACGCCGGCAGGACTGGGCGATTCCGCCCGGCGGGTCGTCGGGCTATACGTTCCGGCCGGCGTCGGGCGCCCCGTCGTCTGGACGCGCGGGACGCTCGATCGGTATGGCGTGCGCTACGCGCCGATTGCCGCGGCGGGGCTCCTCGCTGGCGACGCGTTGCGCGAACGATATGATGTCGTGCTCCTGCCGGATGGTGGGGCGGCAGCATTCGCGACGCTGAGTGGATCGGGGCTTCGCGCCTTTCTCGAATGCGGGGGGGACGATCGTGGCAGTGGGAAGTGGTGCGCAGTGGGCGGTCCGCGCGTTGCGACTGCCGGGCCGGTTCGATGACATCTCGCCGGCGGCCGGGAGTGCCGACAGCGCGCTCGTGCGCGCCGGGATCGATCGCGGGAATCCCATCGCCGCCGGCATGGTGGCCCATGCAGTGGGCTGGGTGGCGGGCGGCCCGGCGACCGTGTTTGCGCCCGACACGGCGTCCGCGCGCGTGGTCGCGCGCTACGATGGGAGCGACGTCATGGCGGGTACTCCGGACGTCGCACGCCAATACGACGGCCGGGCCGCCATCACCGACGTGCCGCAGGGCCACGGGCGCGTCGTGCTGTTCGGCTTCGATCCGGCGTACCGCGGCGTGAGCCTGTCGACGCTGCCGCTCCTCTGGGGCGCGCTTTGCGTGCGCGGCCAGTGATCGGACGGCGTGCGTGCCGGCTGCTGCAGGCCATCGCGATCGGATGGAGCGGTCTGGCATTGGGTGGCACGCATCCAGCCCGCGCGCAGGGAGGCGATCGTCCTGCCACGCCCGCGGCGCCGCGGCGCCGCGTGTGGCGCGCGCCGCACTGCCGCCTGACTCTGTCGCGCATCCGCCGGCACCGTTGGTCAAGACGCCCGCGGTGGTGCGCGGCTTGTACGTGAACCGCTGGGCCGCGACTGGCACGAAAGTCTGGCAGCTCGTTGGGCTGGCGAAGACCACGGAGGTCAACGCGCTGGTGATCGACGTCAAGGACGACCGCGGGCTCGTGCTCTATCGCTCTCGCGTGGCGCTCGCCCACGAGATCGGGGCCGACACCGTCGGCCCGCTGACGGGCGCGCGCGTGCGGGCCCTGCTGGACACGCTGCGCGTGCACGGGATCTATCCGATCGCGCGGATCGTGGTGGCCAAGGACCCCTTGCTCGCCACGAAGCGGCCCGACTGGGCGATCCGGCTGCGCGCCGACCCGCGGATGCCGTGGCACGACCGCCAGGGCCGGCCATGGCTCGACGCGAATCAGCGTGGCGTCTGGCAATACGCCGCCGACCTCGCGCAGGAGGCCGTGTCACTTGGCTTCAGTGAAGTGCAGTTCGACTACGTGCGCTTTCCGGATGACAAGCGGCTGGTGACCGAGGCGACCTTTCCCCTGGCCAACGGACGGAAGCGCGCCGAGGTGATTCACGATCAACTGGCCTTCACGCGGGCGGCGCTTGCGCCGCTCCACGTTCCCGTCACGGCGGACGTGTTTGGCCTGACGGCGTCGGACACGACCGACATGGGGATCGGCCAGCGGTGGGAGATGTTCGCAAACCAGGTCGACGTCGTGCTGCCCATGAGCTACCCGTCGCACTACGCGAAGGGGACGTACGACCTCGCCGATCCCAATGCGCATCCATACGCCGTGATTGATCACACGCTGAAGGATGCGAAGCGCAGGAGTCTGAAGCTGGCCGGCGCGGCGGCGATCCGCCCGTGGTATCAGGACTTCACGCTCGGGCCGCCGCACTATGGCGCCGCGCAGGTGCGCGCGCAGATTCAGGCCGGATATGACAACGGCATCATGAGTTGGCTCCTCTGGAATCCCGGCAGCCGCTATGGGGCCGAGGAACTCGCGCCGCGCGCCTTGGCCCGTCACACGCCATGACGCCATCCCGGCTTGACGCCTTCCGCCAGATGGTGGCGAAGAACCCCGCGAACGCGCTGGCGCAGTACGGCCTCGCCAACGAGGCAATGAAAGAAGGATCGTATCAGGAAGCGGCGGATCACTACGCCGTGTATCTCGCCACCTACGATGATGAGGGCAACGGGTGGGGCCGCTACGCTGAGGCGTTGGTGGAGCTTGGACGGCTCGGCGACGCGCAGCAGGCGTTGCAGTCGGGCATCAGCGCGGCGCACCGCTTTGGTCATCCCAGCATGGCGTCGGAGCTCGAAGCCCGGCTGGAGTCGCTCACGTCCTGACTGGCGGGGCCGACAGTAGGTGGCTGATGACCGTTCCCACCTGGGCTGGCGATTCTTCTGGTGTGTAGTGGCCGCCGTTCACGATCTCGAACGGTGCGTGGGGCAGGAGTGCATGCAGCGCACTGCCGGCCGCGACGGGAAGCAACCGGTCGCCGTCACCCCAAACGATGCTGGCAGGCGTCCGGGGCACGTCGTCCGGCTCAATCGGCGGCGGCGCCTGAGTCAACCCGCGGAGATGCGCGAGCAGGAGCGATCGTCCGGCCATCGATCGGAAGGATCGCAAGTAGTGATCCGCCGAATGCGCGAGCTGGGCGGGGTCGGCGAACCCGCGCCGGAGTGCGTGGCGAGCGAGCCGCATCACCGCGCCAGCCGGGAGGATGGGCGCGCACGCGATGACGGCTCGGGCGAGAAATACTTCATGTGCGGGCCAGCTCGCCGCCGTGACCGGGTTCACGAGACAGAGACGGGTAACGCGCGCCGGGTGCGCGCTGGCGATCGCGAGCGCGATGGCGGCGCTGAAGCCGTGGCCCACAATGCAGGCCTGCTCGACATTCAGCGCATCGAGGAGGCGAATGATGCGATCCGCATGACCGGTGACGGTGAGATCGCTGGTGAGGTGCTCCTTGCGCGGCAGCTCGCTGCGGCCGAATCCCAATAAGTCGGGGACGATGACACGATGGCCGGGCGGGAGCCGCGGGACGACCGCCGACCAGAGGAACGACGATGCGGGGAACCCGTGCAGGAGCAACACCGGCTCTCCGGCGCCCCTGGTGCCCGCGGCGTAGTAGTACAGACGGAGGGTCCCGAGATCGACGAACTCACCGCGCACGGTTGACCCCCCGATAATGGCATGCGCGGCAGGTGGCCGGTCTCCGAGCAGGTGCGATCACGTCCGCCCGACGTGTGTGCGCACGGGCGCCAGCGTGGTGCCGGCAGTGCGCAGCGTGTCTCAAAGGCCTAGCGGGGCGGCTGAAAAATATGCTAACGTTACGCGTGACCGCTCCTCCCCCAATTCCACCGGCCATCCCGACCCCCGGGGCGCCTGCGCCAGGACCCGTCAGCCCGCCGGCTGCGGCTCCCGTGCTCCCGCCTCCTGGCGCGCCGCCGCCACCGCCACCGCCTCCCCCACCCGCCATGCCGGTGCGATTCGCGCTGGACTGGCTACTGACGCACGCGGCGCCCCCGCTACAATATCGGGCGATTGCCGAGGTCGCCAAGATCAACTCGCCGCGCGCCAGCGAGTTGGCGTACGCGTATGGCCCGGCTATGGAGCTGGCCGTCACCCAGCAGCCCGACGGGCGCTGGGGCCGGACCATGCTGGGCATCCCATCGGCACGTTCCGAGCATTTCGAGGGGGTCGGCACTATCCCGGCAGTGCGGCGCCTCCTGGAATACGGGTGGGATCGGGAATCGCCGCCGCTCGCGCGCGTACGGCGCCTGTTGTTCCGCCTCCTGGCGGAGGACGATGACCCGGCCTACCTGTTCGAGTTCACACCCGCCAAAGGGAAACCGGACGAGGATGCGACGCGCCGCGGCCGGGCGATTCTCCGGGAGGCGGCGGCCGCCGCGCTCGCGCAAGCCGGCTACGAAGGCGACCCGCGGCTCCGCGGGGCCGCCCGGCGCATTCTCGACCGCATCAATGCGTACCTCAAGTCCCCGCTTGGCGCAGAAGCCGTGGATCCGAGTGGGGAACCGCCAGGTGCTGGCTCCGGAGGCAGCCCCTCCGACGGTCAGCGCGCTCACCATGCTGGCGCACATGCCGTTTTTCCGGAGCGAGTACCACGAGCACATCGAACGCCTCTACACGTTCCTGACACAGCCGCTGCCGAGGCAGGAGTCGGCGCAGCTGGTCGGCGGGACGATCACGTTGCAGCCACACTTCGTGCTGGGCGACCTGCTGCCCCACCGGAACGCGGTCGAAGCCGACGTCCCCGCCGCACTGATGTGGCTCGAGCTGATGGCGCGACTCGGGTTTCTGCGGCGCAATGAGAACTGGACCAAGATGCTGGATCGCTTCGCAGACGATTGCGACCGGACGGGCGTCTGGCATCCGCACAAGGGCATGGCCATGCCCCGATCATCGAGCCCGTTCGTCTGGCCAATGTTCCCGCTGGAGCACAGTACCGCTGGGCGAGGAGCGCTGGGCAGACGTGACCCTCCGCATCGGCATCATCGCGCGCGCCGCCGGGCGGCAGATCGATCTGGTCTGACCGCCCGCGCGCGTAGCATAAAGCGGGACAAGGGGTTACCTTTCGTGAACGGGTAAACGCCCGGGCGCCGGAGCGGCGACCCGTTGCCCGTAGAGCCGATTCCTGTCACCTGTGGACATTGGCTCACCTCTGAAGGCTGCCAATTTCACCGTGGTCATGGATCCCGAAACCGAAGAGCGAGTCACGACGTTTGGCGAGCTGGGCCTCGCGCCCGAGCTCCTGGCCGCAGTGCAGGACGCAGGATACACCGAGCCCACCCCGATTCAGCGGGACGCGATCCCCAAGGTCCTTCAGGGCCGCGACATTATCGGACTCGCGCAGACCGGCACCGGCAAGACCGCTGCCTTTACACTTCCGATTCTCCAGCGCTTGATCGGCGGGCCCCGGCGAACCCGGGTGCTCGTGTTGACGCCCACCAGGGAGCTGGCGGCCCAGGTCGAGGCCAGCTTCGCGAAATACGCCAAGCACGCGGCGGTCTCGGTGATTCCGGTGTACGGCGGCGTGCCGATCGAGCCGCAGGAGCGCGCACTCCGGGCCGGTGTCGATGTCGTGGTGGCGACCCCGGGCCGGCTGCTCGATCACCTCGACCGGCAAAATGTCAGCTTCGACGCCCTCGAGTTCCTGGTGCTCGACGAGGCCGACCGCATGCTCGATATGGGGTTCGCGCCCCAGATCAACCGGATCGTGGCGCAGCTGCCGCGCTACCGCCAGACGTTGCTCTTCAGCGCGACGATGCCGGCGGAGGTCGAGGCGCTCTCGCGCAAATACCTGCGCAAGCCGATCGTCGTCCAGGTCGGGCGCCGGTCCGAGGCGGCGAGCACGGTGACGCACGCTGTCTACCCCGTCCCCCGCGAACGGAAAAGCGCGCTGCTGATCGAATTGCTGCGCAACGACCAAATGGATTCGGTCCTTATCTTCACGCGAACCAAGCATGGGGCCGATCGCGTCGTGCGCCACCTCGACCGGGCCGGCATCGCGGCCATCGCCCTGCACGCCGACAAGTCACAGTCCCAGCGCACCCGCGCGCTGGAAACGTTCAAGTCCGGCGAAGCCCGCATTCTGGTGGCCACCGACATCGCGCAGCGGGGACTCGATGTGTCCGGCATCTCGCACGTGATCAACTACGACGTGCCGCAGCAGCCGGAGGACTATGTGCACCGGATCGGCCGCACGGGCCGCGCCGCGCAGACCGGTGATGCCTTCACGTTCATGTCAGCCGACGAGATCGCGATGGTCCGCACGATCGAGCGAATGCTGGGCCAGCCGATCCCGCGGATCTCGGTGCCGGGATATGATTTCGGGACCGTCGCCGCGGACTAGAACCGTTTCAATTGCGGGGCTATCGATGCACGTGACGATCGAATACTGCGTCGTTTGAAACTACAAACCCCGGGCTGTCAGTTTGATGGCCGAGATTCGCGGTGCGTATCCGGACGCGACCGTGACGCTCATTCCGTCCAAGGGCGGCCGGTTCGAAGTGCGGCGTGACGACGTGCCGGTGTTCGAAAAATCAAAGACCATGCGGCACGCCGAGCCGGGCGAGGTGATGCGGTTGCTGGAGGCGGCGGGCACCTCGTAGTCACTATCTTCCTCCCATGCGCATCGCACTGTCCACCGGTGGGGGGGACGCGCCCGGGCTGAACGCGGTCATTCGCGCGGCGGTGCTGGCGTCGATCGATCGCGGCTGGGACGTGTGCGGGATCCGGAAGGGGTACGCCGGCCTCCTGGGCGATGATGATGTCGTGCCCCTGACGCGCGACTCGGTCCGGGCATCGGGCACCTGGGTGGCACGATCCTCCGCGCCACGAATCGCGGCAATCCCTTTCACTACCACCGCGCCCGGCCCGATGGCACGGTCGAGGAGGTGGATCGGTCCGACGAGCTGATCGCCAATGCGCGGGCTCGCGGGATCGATGCGATCATCTCGATCGGCGGCGACGGATCATTGGCCATCGCGCAGCAACTGTGCGACAAGGGCATGCGCATCGTCGGCGTCCCGAAGACCATCGACAACGATGTCGACGGGACGATCTCGACGTTCGGATTCGACACCGCGGTGAGCACGGCGATCGAAGCCATCGACAAGCTGCACACGACCGCGGAGAGTCATGACCGCGTGATCGTGATGGAGGTGATGGGGCGGAGCGCCGGCTTCATCGCGCTCCACTGCGGGCTGGCGGGCAGCGCCGATGTCATCCTGATCCCCGAGATTCCATTCGACATCGAGCGCGTGTGTGAAAAGGTGCGCGCGCGGGACCGCGCCGGCCGGTATTTCTCGATCATCGTGACCGCCGAGGGCGCCTTCCCCGCAGGTGGCGTCACGTCGCGGATCGGGGCGTCGCTCCCCGGTGAAATGCCACGGCTCGGTGGCGTCGCCAGCTCGATCGCCCGCGAGATTCAGGAGCGAACGGGCAAGGAGACGCGCTCGCTCGTCCTCGGCCATCTGCAGCGCGGCGGGATGCCCACCGGCTATGACCGCCTCCTCGCGGCGCGCTTCGGCGGCGCCGCCGTCCGGGCGGTCGCGGACGGGCAATGGGGCCACATGGTGGCGCTCCAGTCACCGCGCATTGTCACGATCCCGATCCGGGATGTCCTCCTCCATCCCAAGCGGGTCGACCCGGAGAGCGACGTCGTCATGACCGCGAGAGCGACCGGGATCTCGTTCGGCGATTGACGCCCGTCCTCGGGCAAGGGCGCGCGAGGCGCCCCGGGGAAGAGGGTAGCGGCCGGGGGGTCCGGAAGGTACCGTTGCGAGCCCGACGCGGGGCGCCAGGGCCAAGGCGCTGTCAGCAGTGGACCGGGACGAGAGGAATGGGGTACGGACTTCGGTGCGGTTGTGCAGCGCAGGGACCATGATTGAGGTGCCCCGCCGCCTTTGGCGAGGGGCCGCCGTGGTGTTGCTGCAACTGGCGTGGCTGTCGCCGCCCGCGACTGCATCCGCCCAGACCGCGCAGGCGGTGCGCGTGCCGCGTGATTCGGGGGGTGCCTCCACGTCCGCTGGGTCTACCGAGCACCGGTACGGACCGCCCGAGTCAGTCCGGGAGCGGGACGCCCAGCTCGAGGCGGCGGTGCCAACGCGATACGCGCCACCGGCCGGCATGTGCCGCGTCTGGGTCGGCGGTGTGCCGCCTGAGCGCCAGCCAGCACCGACTGAATGCGCCAAGGCGATTCGCGTCCGGTCGCCGAACTCCCACGTGGTGTTCGGGAAGCCGCGCCCGGCAGAACAGGCTCCCGGCGAGACGAGTGGAGGCGTCGTCGGCATGGCGCCTGGCGGGCATGAGAGCGCCGCCGTCACCGACCACGCACAGTTGCCGTCTGACGGCCACACGACGGGCTCGGTCGCGCCCGTGCATCAGCCGGGGCCCGGTGAGACTCCCGCCGCCGCGGCGCCCAGCGAGTACCGGCAACGCGACGAAGCCGGCGCCTGCCGCGACCGGCGGACCCGTCACCCACCCTCAGTCCCACCCGCATCCGTCGCCTCCGCCGAAAGTCACGGCTCGTCCGCGGCGCTGAGCCGCGGGCGTGATGTATCGCGCGGTCACCGACCGCTATCTCCCACCGGATCATCATGCGTTCGTGAGCGGCGCGGCCTGCGACGGGCCGTGTCATCGTCATCGCGCCGACGCGCGCGGCGTGCGAGACGATCGAGATCGCGATGGGCCTGCACCTCGACACGTTTCTCGATCGGACGCACGGGGCCGAAGTGCGGGCGCTCGCGGCCGGAACGTCCGGATTCGGCATCGTGGCCGGCACCGGCACCGGCAAGACGCTCGCGATCCGGCCGATCGCCGAAGTCATCCTCGGCGGCACCCCACTCCGCGTGGGCGTCGTCAATCGCGAGCGAGAGGCCACGCCGGAGACACCCACCTGGAACGTGATCATCGTGACGACCGGCATCGCGCGCCGGTGGTTTCAGGATGGGGACATCCAGGCGACTGACACGTTGGTCGTCGATGAGATCCATCAGACGTCGGCCGAGCTCGAGCTGTGTCTCGCGCTGGGGAAACGCGTGGGTTGCCGGTTCATCTGGCTGTCCGCGACCGTGGATCCGCGGTTCTATGCGCGGTATCTCGCGTCCGCGGCGGTGATCGAGAGCACCGCGTTCGACGCGACGCTGGCTGCCCGCGTCAAAGTCGTCCGTCGCGAGCCAATGGCGTTTCTCGATGATCATTTCCTGCGGGACGTCATCCGCGGGCGCCATGGCGTCGGCGTGTTTCTCCCGACGCGGGCGGCGGTTGAGGATGCCGCCGGCGTGCGTCGGCGCGCGGTTCCCACGCATCACGGCGGCGTTCTATCACGGCGGCGAGCCGATCCGCATCATCAGGCCGTTCCTCGAGGGCGGCGCCCCCAAGCCATTCGTGCTCGCGATGACGGCGGCCGGGCAGAGCGCGTTGAACGTGCGCGGGCTCGACACGGTGGTGATCGACGATACGCGGTTCACCAACGTGATCGAGCACGGGCGCAACATCCTCACCCGCGTCCACCTGGGCGCGAACGAGATTCTCCAGATGGCCGGCCGCGTGCACGGGCGAGTCGCCGGCGGCCGGGTCTTCATCCTGTCGGACCGCGAGATCGATTTCGCCACGCTCCGGCCTGTGGAACCCGAGTTCCAACTGGCGGGGGATTCAGAGCGAGTCGCTATGACGTGCGCCGACCTGGGTGTGCGCGCGCACGACCTCGACCTGCCCGTGCCGCTCGATCGCGTCGCCTACGAGCGGGCCGTCACCATGCTGGAGCGCCGCGGCATCATCGATCCGGACACGGGGCGGCTGTCAGCCTACGGGCGAGCGGTCGAAGCGCTCCCAGTGGATCGTCCGTGGGCCGAGCTGGTGGTCAACGCGTCCGAGACGATCCTGCCGTACATCGCGGTCATGAGCGCGATCGAGTCGCTGCACCGCATGACACGCGAGGATCGCGACCTGACTGGGCTGGTCGTCGCGGGCAGCGATCACCTGACCGCGTATAACGTGTACGCGGCCGCGTACACGGCGTGTGGGGGAGTGGGCGAAGTGTACGGGCTCCCGCGACATCTGTTCGACGAGCGGATCGAGGAATGGGCCGATCGTCGCGGCGTGCTGGTCAAAGCGCTCGAGGACGCGGCGCTGGCACTGGCCAGCGTGTACCGGAGCGTCGGTTCGCCGCTCCCCACCGACGATGCCACAGGCGACCGACCAGATCCGCCGCGCGTTCGCCGAGTTGGTCGCCCAGTACATGCCGCTCGACCTCGTCATCGATGAGGAGACCGCGGATGGCGAGCCCGCGCGCGTGTCCCGCTCGAGTGTGTGCGGGAGCTGGGGCGCGATCGCCGGCACGCTGCGCTATTTCGCGGATCGATGGGGCGTTCCGCGCGCGGCCATCGAAGGCACGCAGATCCCGATCGACCTGATCCGGAAATACGCGACCCGCGGTGCGCCGGCGCTGGTGTTCGATCCCAAGCGCCGCGGGATCCCGTTCGCGACCGAGCGGCATCTCGAGTACTACGGCTTCGAGCTGGAGACCGAGCGCGAGCCGGTGGACGTGGCACCGCCGAGCGAGGAGGCCGCGCGCCTCAAGCGCGAATACACCACGAAGCGCGACACATCCCGGAAGTCACGCGGACGCGGCGCGAGGCGGCGGGAGAATCCCCCACGAGGATCGCGAGGCCCGGGCACCCCTCGTGGCCGCGGCGGCCGCGGACCCGGCAAACGGCGAGGTCGCTGAGCCGGGACGGCGGAACGCTAGGCGGAGCCTGACGGGACGCCCGCCGCGGCGTCATCCAGCATCCAGTGCACCGTCCCTCGCGCCGTCACACGCGCCACCGGATACCGCTCGCCCGCATGGATGGCCGCGGCGCGGATCCGCTCCACGATCGGCTGCTTGCCGGCACCCGCACACAGGATGAGCGTCGTGCGAGCGGCATCGAGCGCGGGAAATGTCAGCGTCACTCGGTCCTTGATCGCCGCCGTGGGCGGCGCCTGGGTCGCGAGCGCCCACCGGGACTGCTCGCTGAGTGCGGCACTACCCGGGAAGAGGGATGCGGTATGCCCGTCGGCTCCGACGCCCAGGAGCAGCACATCGAACGTCGTGACCGGCGCCTCCGCCCGCTGCGGGAACTCGCGGTGCAGCATTTCGGCGTATCGCGACGCCCCCTCGGCCGGCGGCCGCTCGCCTTCAATGCGGCGCGTGCGCGCCTCGAGTCCGGGGATGCGCGCAAGCAGCGTGTCGCGGGCCATCGCGTAGTTGCTCTCAGGATGGTCCGGCGGCACGCATCGCTCGTCGCCGAAGAAGACGTGCGTCGTGGCCCACGGGAGCCGATCCGCGAACTCGGTCGCCAGAATATTGTACAGGATCCGCGGCGTGTCGCCGCCCGAGAGGGCGATCGTAAATCGCCCCCTCGCGCTCGTCGCGATGCCGGCTGCCTCTTCGATCATTTCGGCAGCGGCGCGACTCAGCGCGTCCGCATCCGGAAACACCGATTCCTCGCGCACGGCGGTCAGGCGGCCTTCTCCGATGCCGCGCGCTCCGATGCTGCGCGCTCCGAATGCGCGCTCCAAAGCGCGCGCTGGGCATCCGTCGGCTCACGGGGGTCGCGGTCCGGCATGATCGTCTTGGTTTCGGGCGGCCCCCATGTCCCGGCCGGGTACGGGTGCGGGGGTGTCGTGCGCTCGAGCAGTGGGGCGTACAGCCGCCAGGAGGCTTCGACCTCCTCCGCGTGCACGAACAGCGTCTGGTCGCCGCGCAGCAGATCGAGTAACAGCGTCTGGTAGGCTTCGGGCAGTGTCTTGAACGCTTCGTCGTAGTCGAAGTGCAGCGTGAGGCGCTGCAACCGGAATGGCTCGCCCGGCGCCTTCACCTCGAAGAACAGCAGGAAGCCTTCGTTGGGCTGAAGCGTGATGACCAGGGTGTTGGCCTGCGGCGACGCATCGGACATCGAGCGGAACATCCAGACCGGCGCCTGCCGGAACCTGCACGCGGATCTCGGTCAGGCGTCGTGCCAGGCGCTTACCGGTGCGCAGATAGAACGGCACGCCCTGCCACCGCCAGTTGTCGAGGCACATGCGGAGCGCCACGAACGTCTCGGTATTCGATGACGGCGACACGCCCGGCTCCTGCCGGTACCCCGCCACCGCCTGCCCATCGATGCGTCCCGCAGTGTATTGCCCGAACACCGCCGACTCCTCACGCATTGGCGCGATCGACCGCAGCGCCTTGATCTTCTCCTCGCGGATCGCTCCCGCCTCGAACGCGGTCGGGACTTCCATTGCGACCAGGGCCAGCAGTTGCGTCAGGTGACTCTGCACCATGTCCCGCAGTGCACCCGCGTGCTCGTAGTATCCCGCGCGCTGCTCGACGCCCAGCTCTTCGGCGACGGTAATTTCGACGCTCTCAATGTGGTCGCGGTTCCAGAGCGATTCGAACATGGCATTCGCGAAGCGGAACACCAGCAGGTTCTGCACCGTCTCCTTGCCGAGATAGTGATCGATCCGGTACACCTGCGACTCGTCGAAGTACTGGTGCACCAGCCGGTTGAGCGCCTCCGCCGACGGGAGGTCGCGGCCGAAAGGCTTCTCGATGACGAGGCGCGTCCACCCCGAGCTGTGGTTGAGCCCCGCGGCGCCCAGGGCGGCGATCGTCGGGGGAAACGCCTCGGGCGGAAGCGACAGATAGAAGGACCGTTTGCCAGGGATGTTGTGATCGTGCTCCAGTCCTTCGATGCGCGTCTTCAGTGCCACGAAATCGCCGGATTCGGCGTTGCCAATGGGCTGATAGAAGACGTTGGCATCGATCCATGACGAGACGTCGCCGCCCTGTGCACCGGCGTCCTTTGGAATGGCATCCCGCACGATGGCGCGAAAGCCCGCGTCATCCATCGCCGCATCGCGAGCCACGCCCAGGATGACGCATCCGCGATCGGTCATCCCGTGCCGGTGCAACTCGAACAGCGCGGGGAGGATCTTCCGCTTCGCGAGGTCACCCGTCGCCCCGATGATCACGAAGATGCTGGGCTCGGTCGTGTGAGCCGCCGCGCCGTCCGGCGGACTGCCGGCGGGCGCGGCGCCGGGCGTCGGGGTGATCGGCGTCACGAGGCGCGGCTCCCAGCGGCGGGTACTGTTTCGCTCTTGATCGCGTGACCGCCGAACTGATTCCGCAGCGCGGCCAGCAGCTTGTCGGTGTACGAGTCCGAATCGCGCGAACGCAGGCGCTCGATCAGAGATTGCGTGATGATCGGTGCTGGCACATCGAGATCGATCGCCTCCGCCACTGTCCACCGGCCTTCGCCGGAATCGACGACGTAGGGCGCGATGCCGTCGAGCGCCGGATTGTCACGGAGTGCGTTGGCGGTCAGATCGAGCAACCAGGAGCGGACGACGCTCCCATGCCGCCAGACTTCCGCGACCTTCGGCAGATCGAGCGCGAACTCGGTCTTGTGCCGCAGGATCGAGAACCCTTCGGCATATGCCTGCATTAGCCCGTACTCGATGCCGTTGTGGACCATCTTGACGAAATGGCCCGAGCCTGGGGGCCCCATGTGCGCCCAGCCGGTAGTCGGGGACGGCGCGAGCGTCTCGAAGATCGGCCGGAGCCGCTCAACGGCCGCGGCGTCGCCGCCGATCATCAAGCTGTAGCCCTCGGCGAGGCCCCACACGCCGCCACTGGTGCCCGCGTCGATGAATTGGACGCCCCGCGCCGCGAGCGCTGCCGAGCGCCGCATGCCGTCCTTGTAGTTGCTGTTGCCGCCATCGATCACCGTGTCGCCACGGCTCAAGAGCGCGCCCAGGGCCTGGATCGTGGATTCCGTGGGATCGCCTGAGGGGACCATGACCCAGACCGCGCGCGGGGCGCGCAGCTGGGACACGAGCTGCTCGATCGACGATGCGCCGGTCGCGTGTCCCGCCACGGCGGTCGCCACCGCCTTCGCATCGCGGTCGTACACGACGATCTCATGACCGCCGCGGATGAGACGCGTGGTCATGTTCGCGCCCATCTTGCCGAGACCCACCATCCCTAGTTGCATGCCGTCGCTACCTCTCGTGTAGTGAGCACTTCCCGGACGACCGTGTCGAGACGACGGGGGTCATCCACAATCTCTTCGCCGGCCAACGGTGATGCGGCGTGCAGCGCATCGCGCGTCAATTCGTTAGCGATCGCCACGCAACGCATGCCGGCGGCGATCGCCGCTTGGACTCCGGGCAGCGAGTCCTCGATGGCCAAACAGGCCGCCGGTGACACCCTGAGGCGGTTCGCCGCCATCAGATACAGATCGGGGTCCGGTTTGCCGTGCGCCACGTCGTCCACGGTGACGATCACATCGAACTCGCCGCGCACGCCGAGTGCGTCGAGCACGACGAACGCCTGCGCGGCGTGGGACACCGTCGTGAGGGCGGTGGCATAGCCCTGCGCCCGGACTCGTCTGAGGAGAGCCGTGGCGTAGGGGTACTCCTGGCGGCGGAGCAGGGCGGTGTCGCTGAGCATCGCCTCATAGTCCCGCATGCGGATCGCCAGAAACGCGTCGAGCGGGGTGGCGACGCCCAGTGAGGGAGCGCGGGCTGCGGCGGCATCGGTGAGCCTGAACTGATCGAGCAGCGTCTGCGCGACCTCGTTGCGAGGGCGTCCGATGCAGCGGTCGTATGCCGCCACGACATCCTGCGCCGCCACACCGGGGCGCAGGCTGGCGGCAGCCTGCGCATACGACTGTGCCTTGAGCGATTCCGTTTGGACGAGCGTGCCGTCGAGATCGAAGATGACGGCGGTGATCACGACGGCCTCAGGGGAGCAGGCCTGTCAGCCGGGCGATGCCGTCCGAGGCATGGTCGGGGTCCACGCGGAGCACTCTGCGCCCGCCATCGAGCAACGCCTGCCGGTCACCCAACGCCGCTGCCACTTTGAGCACGCCGAATGTGATGTGCGAGGTGTCGGCGTCCGCCGAGTCGGGGATCGGGACATCGATGGCGGGTGGGGCGGTGACGATCTGAATGAAGACACCGTGGCCGGCATCGCCTTTGTGCAGCTGGCCGGTCGAGTGAAGGAAGCGGGGTCCGTATCCGACCGTCGTGGCCACGTGCAGCCGGTCGCGCAATGCGACCCGCCACCGCTGCAGCGCCGCCGTCGTCTCGGCCGACGGCGTCACGTACGCCTGAAGCGCGATGTAGTCGCCGGGCCGGACGCCGCGCAGAAAATCGCGCACGACATCCGCGGCGTTGGCGCTGCCAGCTGCCACGCCCGGCGCCGCGCCTGCCGCCGGAGCCCCCCGCCTTCGGCGCCGCGTACACCGTCAGACCGTCGCCATGTCCAGTCGCCACGATCGGCGGCAGCGCGCCGGACGTCTCGTACGCCTTCACCATGTTGCGCGCGAGCACTTTCGCCGATTCGACATTGGGCTGATCGAAAGGGTTGATCCCCAGCCGCCACCCGACGACCGCGGTGGCCATCTCCCATCGCACGAACTCGCCGCCGATATCGTATGGGTCCGTCAAATCGATCTGGAGCACCGGGTGCCCCGCGTCGCGGAGTGCCCCGACCGCGGCATCGTGTGTCGTGTCGTTGGCGATCCGGAGATAGGCGAACACACGGTCCGCACCATAAACCGCTGGCGGTCCGAGCGGCTCCCCCGCTACCGGGAGAATGCCTTTGCCCTCCTTCCCGGTACTCTCGGCGATCAGTTGCTCGACCCAGGAGGAAAAGCCGGCGACGGGCGCCGAGAGGACGAACGTGAGCTTGTCGCGACCGCGGGCGGCGAGCTCGCCAATGGTGGCGCCGAGCTGCGCGGCGGGCTCGAAGGCCTTCTCCATCGCGGTGGCACGTTTGAGGAGCCGCGGGACATCCGCTCCGACGAGCGCCGCCGGCACGAGTCCGAAATGCGACAGCGCAGAGTAGCGGCCGCCGATGTTCGGATCATTGAGGAACGTGTGCCTGAAGCCGTACTGGCTTGCGGTGTCGACGAGGGCGCTGCCAGGGTCGGTGATCGCAATGAAATGCCGTCCGGCGGCGGCGGTGCCGAGCGCGCGGACGACCCACCGATAGAAGAACCGGAAGAACGAGAAGGTCTCGACGGTGCCGCCGCTCTTGGTCGACACCACGAAGAGGGTCCGCGCCGGGTCGAGCCGCCGCGCGTGCGACGCGACCGCATCGGGGTCGGTGCTGTCCAGCACGGCGAGGTCGAGGTATCCCGCCGCGACGCCGAATGTCTGGCGAAAGACCTCGGGAGCGAGACTCGATCCGCCCATGCCGAGGACCAGCGCATCGGTATAACCGTCGGCGCGGACGGCGTTGACGACATCGGTAATCTCGGGAAGCGCCGCCGTCATCCGATCGGCGATGGTCAGCCAGCCGAGGCGGTTGGTGATCTCGGTGGGCTGCGGCTTCCAGAGCGTGTAGTCCCCCCGGACGACGCGGTCGACGACTTTCTCGCTGTCGAGGCGGGCCAGAGTCGTGCGTACGGATCCCGCGTACGCGCCCAAGTCCGAGTGCACGGTCGTCACGACAGGCTGCCAGGGCTGCCCGCGGGCATGTGCATCCCGTAGCGCTCCTCCATCGCGTGGATTTTTCGCCAGACGCCGGACGTGGCGTGCCTCGCCCGTGAACCGGGCGGCGATGAAGATTCTCGCCAGCTCCTTGCCGACCTCGGAGCCGATGACCCGGGCCCCAAAAACCACAATGTTCATGTTGTCGTGCTCGACGCCTTGATGCGCGGAGTAGGAGTCATGGCATACCGACGCGCGGATGCCCGGGATCTTATTGGCGGCGACCGATGCGCCGACACCGCTCCCGCATATCAGCACACCGCGTTCCGCGCGGCCCTCGATGACCGCGAGGCCGAGTCGTTCGGCATAGTCGGGATAGTCCACGGGTGCGGTGGTATCCGTGCCGAGGTCGTCGACTGTATGGCCGTCGGCGCGTAGCGCGTCCGCGACCTCCGCTTTCAGCTCGACGCCCGTGTGATCCGAGGCAATGGAAATGCGCATGGTCGAATCGTAATAGAACGAGGTTGTACGGACGGATGCGGCTTGGTCACACTCGTCACGGCACCATTGCGCGGGTGGCGAACCTATCGTATCGTGTTACGTGGCCGTGACAATTCGTGACTATCTCGTTACAAAACTGTGGCCCTCGATGTCCCGCCTCTGTGGACTGGCGCTCGGGTGCGCCATCGTGGCGGGCTGTGCAGGCGCGTGGGTCCCGCCACCGGAGTGGGCGCCGAAGCCGCAGCCACCCACACCATTCTCCGTTACTTCTTTGCGCGTCGAGGACGGGTCGTTGGCGACGCAGCTCGCCAGCGCGGTCCAGCGAGCCGCAGCCGCGCACCAGGTTCCCTACGTTGAACTGACATCGCGCTGGTGCCGAGCCTGCCATTGGCTCGATCACGGGCTGTCCGATAGCGCGCTCACGCGGGCGTTTGGGGGTACCTACGTGGTCCGAGTCGATGTCGATGTTTGGGCGGGCCGCCTCGAAGGGACCGGACTCGACTATCACACGGGACCGCTACCCGCGTTCGTCGCCCTCAGCGAGCGGGGCCGGCCAGCGGGCTATTGGGCTGACGCCGGTGTGTGGCAGTCGGACGTACCACGAGAGGCAGCGCCGGTGCTCGCTTCGTTCTTCCACGAGGGGCGCTAGCACAAGGGCGTTTGCCGCCCCTCACACCCAGCGGCGTCAGTCGCGGACGAAGGATGCCAGTGTCGCGCCCATTCCGTCGATCGCCGACTTGGCGTTCCACCGATCGTGCCCGTTGTAAATGAAGCTGAAGGCGAGAATCTCGCCATCGATCGCCGTCACATAGCCACCGAGCGAGATCACCTCGTTGGTGGTGCCAGTCTTGGCGTGCAGGTTGCCCTGCGCGGGTGTTTGCCGCATCCGATTGCGCAGCAACTCGGACTCGCCCGCCACCGGGAGTGAAGCGTGGAACGCCGCGCTCCAGAGCGAGCGATGCGCGTACGAGAGCAGATCGACCATCGCTCGCGGTGTAATCCGGTCGAGTGTCGAGAGACCGCTGCCGTCGGACACGTTGACGGCGTCGGCGGCCGCGCCGACCTGGTCGGTCATGAACTTCTGCAGCATCGCGTCGCCCAGATCTGCCGAGCCGACCGTAACCCGCTCCGGGCCGCGGACCGCGTCCCGGAACAGCAACTCGGCGTAGTGATTGATGCTCTCGCGGTTCATCGCAGCCACGATCCTCGCTAGCGGCGGAGACGGAAGCGATGCGACCTTGACCGCGCCCTGCGGGGTCGGCGCGACACGAATCTTGCCATCGACGGTCACACCCGCAGCGGCAAGCGCATCGCGAAATGCGCCGGCGGTGAAGGTGGCCGGATCCTCGATCACGAGCTCATAGAGCCGCGTACCGCAGCGCGTGCCGATCCAGCCACGCGCCACCACGGACCCATCCGGATTGCTGTGCACCGAGATGCTGGAGCCGGAACTTCCTGCCACCGTCCGGACGGCGTTGGTGATCGGGACGGCGCTCGATGACGGATCGAGGCCGACGGATGCGAGCTTCCCGGCCTCGCCCGGCGCGACTGCGACCCACATCAGGTTGTCATTCAGCGAGAGCGCCGACACGCGGGCGGCATATCCCGACGCGAGATAGCGCCTCAACCATCCGGTGGGGATGCGCTGCGCCTCGAACGCGGTCGCGTCGCCAATGAGATCGCCGTGCACATGTTTCACGCCCGCGGCGGCTACGGCGCGCGCCAGGCTTTGCATTGGGGCGTCTGGCTCGCCGCGCAGGAAGCGATTGGAGAGCGACGGGTCACCGTCGCCGCGCAGGATCAGGTTGCCGTTGACGCGGCCGGCGGAATCGATCGGCCCATCGCGCAGCACATCCGTCGCGAACTCGTAGTCCGGGCCGAGCCGGTCGAATGCGAGCGCCGAGGTGAAGAGCTTCATCGTGGATGCCGGCCGGAGTGGCTGGTCGGCATTGACCTCGTACAGGGTATCTCCGCGCGTGAGCGACACGACGATGACACCCCAACGGCCACTCCGCACACGCCGGTTGAGCATGGACGCGAGGTCGGCGTCGAGATCGCTGACACTGCGAGGCGTTGCATACCGGAGCGCGGGGACGACGAGCGGAGGCCGCCGAGTCCGTCTCCGGTGCCGCACGCTCTGCGCATCGACGGATGAAACGAAGAGCGAGGCGAGCAGCAGAAGCGCTGCCCCCGCTGAGAGCCACCGAGAGAGAGTTGAGACGCGGACCGTCATGCGGGGCTAAACCTTCAAAAAGATTCGTCGCCGGTACAGCAGTGTCAGGACGCCCAGCCAGACGAGGACGAAACTGACCGCGAACGCCAGAGACGCCATGCGCGGTTCCATCCAGGGGGCGTAAAGCGAACGATACACGGCCGAGGCCAGAGGTGCACGACCATCGCCACTTGGCACGCTCACGACCGAATAGATGAGGCGTGCCATGGCCTCTGAACCGGCGAAGGCAATCAGTGGGTTGACGCCAAAGACCACAAACGGCGACGCCCAGCGCCGAATCCCAAGTCCATCGATGAGCCACACGCAGACGCCGAGCGTCATCGCAGCCAGGCCGCCCGTGAGGAGTACGAAGGAACTGGTCCACAAGTTCTTGTTGATCGGAAACACCCAGCCCCACGCACAGCCGGCCATGGCGACGATCGCGCCGGCAGCGAGAAGCCCGGCGATGCGCTCCGGCAGCGGACGGGGGGCGGACACCCATCGGCCGGCGATGAGCCCGAGGATAGCTGTCGCCACCGCCGGAATGGTGGACAGGACTCCTTCCGGGTCCCAGGTGATCGACTGGGCCCAGATGTGGTTGCCCCAGCCAGATGCGCTCCAGTCGAGTAGCGCGCGATCAACCCACGCGGCGAGTGTCGAGGCCGGGTGATCGAAGACGGCCCATCCCGGCATCCCGGTGTCCGGAACCGGGACGAGGGTAAGCGTCGCCCAGTAGGCCACGAGAATGCCGCATGCGACCGCGATCTGTGTGCGCACCGGCGTGCGCAGCTGGCGTGCGCAGCGCGATCAAGCGCGACGGCGCAATAGACGATGCCGATGCGTTGCAGGATTCCGGGGATGCGGACGTGCAGGGGCCGGTCGGCGATCCGCTGGAGCAGCGATGGATCGGCGACGCCGGGGATGGAATCCCAGGAGAAAAATGGAAACCAGCTCATGATGGAGCCCGATCCCGGCGATCAGAGCGCTCCGGCGGAGGATCTGCCGGAGGAGATCGGCATTGGTGGCGCCGCGCGAGCGGCGGGCGTCCATCGACAGCTGCGTCGTCATGCCGACGATGAACAGGAAGAACGGGAAGATCAGATCCGTCGGCGTCCATCCGTTCCAGGCCGCGTGCTCCAGCGGGTGGAACATGTGACCCCAGCTTCCGGGGTCGTTCACCAGTAACATCGCGGCGACGGTCAGGCCGCGAAACGCGTCGAGTGCGACGAGGCGGGGAGGGCCGGCCGGTCGCGTTAGGCCCGGTGCCTTATCCGGCACCAGTACCAGCACCGGCACCAGTGCCGCCGGACGACCGCGGTGCCCGCCACACGCCCGTGCTGTCGCATTGTGGCGCGATCGCGCGAATGCCAGTCGCCTTCCCGCGCGGCGGGCCAGACACGTATTCGCCACTCAGCTTCACGACCGGATGCAACCGGTCGGTGCGCACCAGACCATGGTACGACACGAGGAGCGTCGGGTAATCTCCGACGGCATTGAGCTGGCGGACGACGACAGCCTGTTGCGCGGGGTCTGGCGAGTACATATAGGTCGGGCCTTTATCCTGGACGGCCTGTGTGCCGGCTGGCGGCAGCGAGGAATCGGTCCCTGGGATATAGACGAACCGTCCTACCTGGGGATTCGCCTGCGCGATGAACGTATAGACCGCGACGGTAATGACCGTGTCGTCGCTGGACAGCTCGCACGCCTTGTTCGCGAAGTCGCGACCCGCGTCGGCCCGGTCCGCTGCCTGGCGTGCCTCGCAGCCGGCGAAGACCACGAGGAGTGCCGCGATCGCCGCGGCATGCACCCGGCGACGGTCCGGGCCCATGGCTGCGCATCCTCACGCGGGCACCTGGGATGCGGCGACCGTGTCTTCGTCTCGCGCCGCCCATTTGAAGAAGATCACGGTCATCACCGCGTAGAAAAAGAGGCCGCCCGGAATCCACATGATCAACCCGCCGATCTTCTGATCGTCGAGTGGCGAGATCCCCCAGACGCGAGGTGCCGCCGCGTAGGCCGGGTACAGCACGTGGTCCGCCAAGGCCACGTAGATGGCCACGACGGACATGGGGATGCTCATCAGAAAACAGTACAGCATCTGCCCCGGATAAGAGAGACGCGGCAGCTCGGGCAGAGGACTGAGGAGCGGCCACCACATCAGCACCGCCGTCGTCATGAACATCAGGTGCTCGGCGATGTGCACGCCGTGATTGGCCATCGCCAGGTTGTAGAGTGGCGGGAGATGCCACGCCGCGATCGTGACGTTGAACAGCACGAAGCAGGTGACGGGCCGGGTCAGCCACCGGGCAACGGCATTGACGGCTGGAACGCGGAGTGCGGGGCGCAGCATCCAGCCCGGCGTGCCGATGACGAGGAGCAGGGGCACGACGAAGGTGAGCATGAGGTGCTGCACCATGTGCGCGCTGAACAGATAGTAGTCGCTCAGGTCGTGCAGCGGGCCGTTCAACGACAGAAACATGCTTGCCAGTGCGACCGCGAACGCGCTGGCCTGCACGCCGGATGGCGAGCGCCCTTCGCGCCGTACGCGCCACGCATAAAGGCCCGCCAGCCCGGCGATCCCCACGACGGTGCTGGGGTGGACCGAGAATCCGGTGATCGAGGTGTCGGAGAGCGGGTGCAGCACCTGGGCGAAGGTCGGGAGGAGCGGTTGGGGTGAAAAAACTCGCGGGGCCTACTGCATCTGCGCAGCCGGCCCCGCTCGAAGTCTACCACCGGGCAGCGACCCGCTGCGAGATCAGGTCAAGAGGCCGGTCCGGATCGCCAGCTTGCCGAACAGGAACAGCAGCGCCGTAATCGCCAGCATGGCAAGGATCAACGGCCCGGTAAACAGCGCCCGGAAGAGCTTATGATCGTATTTCAGGTGCATGTAGAACATGACCACGATGACGAATTTCGCGGCGGACAGCACGAGCAGAGTCGGGACGAAGAAGGCGGTCGCGACGAAGCCCGGCAGGTAGTAGCACCACACCTCGACGACCGTGATCAGCGTCAGGATCGTGGCGACTTTCCAGTACACCGACCACGTGGGGTGCTCATGCTCGGCGCCGAGCTCGTGCTCGAGCGCGACGGCCTGGGGCGAGTTTCCGTGCGAAGTGTCTGCGGACATGGTCAGGCGCCTACTTGATCAGGTAGACGAGCGTGAAGATCGCGATCCAAACGACGTCGACGAAGTGCCAATACAGCGCCATGATATCGACGTTCAACGCGTCCTTCGGTCCCAGGCCACGTTTGAAATCGATCGCCAGCATGGTCAGCAGCCAGATGACGCCGGCCGTGACGTGCGCGCCGTGGAAGCCCGTGAGCGTGAAGAAGGACGATCCAAAAAGGTTCGTGCGAATGCTCAGCCCTTCGTGCACGAACGAGGTGAACTCGAACGCCTGGAATCCGAGGAACGTGGCGCCAAGCACCGCCGTCATGAACAGCCAGAGGCGCGAGGACCCGAGGATCCGGTCGCCGAGCGTCACCTTGGGCTTGTCCCGGTTCTCGACGGCGGCCAGGGCCAGCACCATTGCCAGCGACGACATCAGCAGCACGAACGTCGAGCACGACGTCACCGGGATATTGAGGATCGCCTTGTAGACGTGACCCGTGGACGGATCGGTCCAGGCCTCGTGAGGGAAGGGTCCTCTGACGCTTCGCCCCTTGTAGATCAGGTACGTCGAGATGAGCGACGCGAACAGCATGCATTCCGAGCCAATGAACGCCCAGATCGCGACCTTGCGATGGGGCAGGCCGGTGGTCGTATAGCCGTGGCCGACATCGGACGACGGGATAGCGGACAGCGCGGTGGTAGCCATTAGTGAGTATGCTCGGCGTGCGCGACTTCGGGTTCGAGAGGGGTGGTGAGCCACCAGTAGAGCGAGCCCACGAGCATGCAGGCGCCGACGAACATCACCGTGTACTCGATCGCCGGCTTGTCCGCGTGGGCGAACGGCAGTCCGCTCAGCATGACGGTGAGCCCAAGCGCGGTGAAGAACGGCTTGAGCGTCGTGTACGGCATCGGAATCCCGAGCTCCTCGGCGGTTGGCACGCGCGAGACGCCACGGCGGGCCCCGGCACCGCGCCGAACAGACGGACCACCCGGGCGGGGACCGATATGACCTGCATCGACGCCGGCCACGTCGACTCTCGACCGATTTGTCACCGGCGCGCGTGTGCGGGACCTCGGCGGTCAACTGTGGGGACGTAAGGTCCCACATCGGATAGCGCGACGTCACGCGCGGGATATAGGCGAAGTTGTAGACCGGCGGCGGCGACGGGATCGACCACTCGAGCGTCCCAGCACCCCAGGGGTCGTTGCCCGCGAGCGCACCGCGTTTCCGGCTGATCAGGATGTTGGCGACCATGATCAGCGACGCGACGCCGACGGTGATCGCGCCGATCGTCGACAGCATGTTGAACGTGTCCCAGCCCTGATTGGCGTCGTAGGTGTAGACCCGGCGCGGCATCCCGAGCATGCCCGAGAAGTGCATTGGGAAGAAGGCCAGGTTCGAGCCGATCAGGTTGAGCCAGAAGTGCCAGCGGCCGAGGCTCTCGTTGAGGAGCCGGCCGGTCAGCTTCGGGAAATAGTAGTAAATGCCGGCGAACAGTCCCATCAGAGACCCGCCGAACAGCACGTAGTGGAAGTGCGCGACGATGAAGTACGTGTCAGTCTGCTGCAAGTCGGCCGGCGGGGACGAGTGCATGATCCCTGAGATGCCGCCGATCGTGAACATGCCGACGAGACCGATCGCGAACATTGACGCCGTCGTGAACTGCACCGAGCCGCCCCACATCGTGAAGATCCAGTTGAAGATCTTCACGCCGGTGGGAATCGCGATCAGCATCGTCGTGACACCAAAGACCGTGTCGGCGATCGGTCCCATGCCGACGGCGAACATGTGGTGCGCCCACACGCCGAATCCGAGGACGCCGATGAGGATGCCCGAGTAGACCATCACCGGGTAGCCGAACAGCGGCTTCCTGCTGAATGTCGGCAGCACTTCCGACACCAGTCCGAATGCCGGCAGGACGAGGATGTAGACCTCGGGGTGTCCGAACACCCAGAACAGATGCTGCCAGAGCAGCGGATCCGCGCCTGCCGAGATCTCGTAGAAGTTGGTGCCGAAGAATCGGTCGAACACCAGGAAGACGACCGCGATCGTGATCACCGGGAACGCCAGGATGATCAGGAACTGCACCACGAACGCCATCCAGGTGAACATCGGCATGCGCATGAGGTTCATCCCCGGCGCGCGCATGTTGATGATCGTCGTGATGAAGTTGAAGCCGGCGGCCAGCGACGAGATCCCGAGGATCTGCAGACCGAGTGCCCAGAAGTCGATGTTCAGCCCGGGCGAATATGTCGTCGTGGTGAGCGGCGCGTAGCCGAACCATCCGCCGTTCGGCGCCGCGTTGAAGAAGATCGGGGCCGAAATGAAGATCGCGCCGAGCAGATAGACCCAGTAGCTGAACGCGTTGAGGCGCGGGAACGCGACGTCGCGGGCGCCGATCTGCAACGGAATCAGCAGATTGAAGAAGGCGGCCGACATCGGCATGACGACGAGGAAGATCATCGTCGTCCCGTGCATCGTGAAGACCTGGTTGTACGTCTCCGCGCTCAGGAAATGCTGGTTGGGCGCCCGGAGCTGCCACCGGATCAACTCGGCTTCAGCGCCGCCGAACATCAGGAAGAAGAGCGCGGTGAAGAAATACAGATACCCGATCTTCTTGTGGTCGGTGGTCCCGAGCCAGGAGCGCCAGCCTTCACCCACCGCATAGTCGGCGGGAGCGGCGAACGTGGGCGCGGCAGTGGTGGCCATTGACCAGCTCCTATTTCAACGCCTGCAGGTACGCCGCGATGTCGGCGATCTGCTGGTCGGTCAGTCCGCCGGCCGTCACTTTCATGCCGGTCTGCGGGTCGATTTGGTTGAGTCCCAGGCGTGAGCATCAGCACGCCCGCCTTCATCTCCCGGGCGTTCTTGATCCAGAGCCGCAGATGCTCGGTGTCATTCGGATAGAGTCCAGCCCCAATCGTAAACCGGGACCCGATGTGCGTCAGATTCGGGCCCGTGATGCCGACGGAACTCGGATTACCCTTGATCGTGTGGCAGCCGATGCACGCGGAGATCGAGTACACCTTCTGTCCGCGGCCCGCGTCGCCCACCAATCCCGGCGTGAACGTGAGACCGTCGGGGGTCGGGGTGGTGGGAATGTTGTTAGGCCGCAGGCTGTCACGCGGGAAGACATCGCCGTCGGACGCCTGATTCCCACCCTGCACGATCGTCGGGGCATCCGTCGAGACCGCCGGGCTGCGGGTTCGTCGTGCCCTTCACATCCGAGACCTGCCGCACGAGCGGCAGGGCGTCAGGCGTGTTGGAGGCAGTCCGTCCGGCAGGCCGCCGGGCGGGCGCCGCCGCGGGTGCGGCCGCCGGGGGTGGTGGCGGTGCGACCGCGTTGACGTCGAACACAGCGGGTCCGGCCTGGTGGGTCGCCCATTTCGCGAAATCCCCGGCTGGCACCACGAAGACGCGGAACCGCATGTTGGCGTGGCTCGCGCCGCAATACTCGTTACACGTGCCGTTCCACGCGCTCGTCGACATCGACGAGTCGGGCGTGAACCAGAGGTAGTTCGTATGGTTGGAGATCAGGTCGCGCTTTCCGCCGAGCTGCGGAATCCAGAAGCTGTGGAGCACGTCCTGAGTCCGCAGCGCGAAATTCACTTTGCGCCCGATCGGCAGATACAACTCATTGGCCGTCGTCACGCCGTACTGCGGATAGCGGAACTCCCACCACCACTGGTGGCCGTACACCTCGACCTGCAGTGCATCAGCCGAGGCACGGGCTTCGGTCTTGAAAATCGTCTTGACCGTCGGAACGGCGATGAAGACGAGGATCACGGCCGGGATGACCGTCCACAGGATCTCGAGGGTCGTATTCCCGTGGACGTGCTTGGGCGGCGGGGTGCCTGGACGCCGCCGGTACTTCACGATCGTGTAGACCAGCAGGCCTTCGACGAAGATGAAGACGACGGTGCCGAGCCGAAGCAGCAAGTTCCACAGATCGTCGATCGCTCTGCCGAAGTCCGTATGTGGCAGAAACGTCGAATTCGGGTACGATTTGACGTCGCAAGCCGCCAGTAGCAGCGGCACAGCCAGGACCGCGGCAGCTGCCAGCGCGGCCAGAAATGGCCGCCGCGGGCGAGTGGGGAAGGGCATGAGACTCGTCGGAGTGTCCGGGTAGGAAAAGCTCGCCGAATCTACGCAGCGATGGGCACGCCGTGAAGTGGCATCATCTGAAATGACCGATAGATGCGCGTCGATGCGCGTCGCGCAGCAGGGCCGGGCGGCGGAGCCGTCGCCCGCCGAAGTGGGCCGACGGCCCGGATGGTGGGACGCTTAGTGGGAGTCCGCGGCCGTGTGCAGCTCGATCGTCTTGGCGACGGCGAGCTCGAGCTGAACGCGGATCTGTGCCACGCCTTCGCGGAGCCCTCGGATCTTGTTCTGGTCGTTGCCGGCGCTGCGTGTCGACGACAGCAGGAATGCCGACACCAGCTCGGCGATCATGCCGAACTGCCCCTTGAGCAGTCCCACCATCGGTTGCGCGTATCGGCGGACCTGCGGGATGAAAGGCGCCGCCGGGGCCTTGCCTTTGACCGCCGTCGCGCATTGCTCGACCGTGCTGTGGAGCCGCGCCAGGTGGTTCATTGCGCTTTCAAGGGTCGCCATCTTGGCGGTTCCCGCGCCGTCGAGCTTGAGTCCGGCCATGAGGAGGAGCGGTGGTTGGGGTCCGAGTGCCGCGGCGAAGCTCCCAGTCGTTCGGACGACGCGCGGACAACAGCCATCCTCATAAGGACGCAGTGAAACGCGGGTCGTTTCGCTGAGAGCGCTACTTCACGCGCTCCAGGCGCGGATTGGGGCGCAACTCGCTTCCCACGCGCAAGCGAAGCGGGCGATCGAGCTGAACCAGGGCGGCGGTAAATCCCGTACGCCCCGCAAGCAGCGCCGCGCCAATGCCGTACGCGTCCACCGGCACGCCCTCTTCCTCGAAATACTGAATGCGGTCGAGTGTCATGCCACTCGATGCCAGGATCTTGATGTGGCCGAACCCTTCGGCATCGAGCGCGTTCCGCACATTCCACACGAGATTCGGATTGACGCCCGTCGGCGGAAACGTGCCCATGGCGGGGATGATCGAGACATCCACCAGATTCTCAGACGTCGCGAGCTGGACACCCCACAACTGCCCTTCCAGGGTGCGCGCGACGACGAGCGCGGTGCCCACGGCATTGTTGTCGTAATCGACAGGCACCACGACCTGCACATCTGCCCGGTGCATCGCGCGACCCGTCGTCGGTTGCCGCGGCAGATGCCGCGTCTCGTCCCCGGACCTGCGCGGCGAACGCCGTGGCAGCGGCTTTGGTGTCACCGCCATACGCGCCAATCAACGCGTGGGGCAGCAGCGCCAGCGGCGGGACCGGGGTCGGTTGCTTCCCGGGCCGGCGATCACCGGGCCGCCTGAGATCGTGAGGGCGCCCCCGATCTGCGCCGCAACCGCGTCGCCGGGTTGGAGGATCCAGTGGTCGTGGCGCGCGGGAAACGCCATCACCAGCTTGGGCCGCGCGGCTTCGACGAAGGCGCGAGCGTTTGTGCTGACCCGCGTGCGGCGCGCGAGGGTACCCAGGATGGCGGTCTCGAAGCCGGCGAACGCCGCATACGGCCCTTCGACCGTCATGACGGTATCGCCGGGCTCAGCGTGATCGCCATCGTACAGGGAGTGCACCACGAGCGCGTTCCAGTCGCCGGCGCACAGCTTGAGCAATGCCACCGACTCGTCTGTGCCACCAAGGACGCACGCCCGCTCGGAGGTGATCTGGACGGTGGCGCGCGTGTCTGGTTGGGTGCGCAGCAGGATGTCCCGCAGGCGTAGTGCGGATCCATCGCCTGTCCCACTCTGGCGCAGTCGTTCGGCGGGGAGGTTGAACGTCGCGGGCTCGAGTCGTTTCCGTCGCCGGGGCGCCATCAGCGAAAGTTAGCGGAAACCGGCGAGTGGAAGGGGTCGCCCGCGCCACCGGCTCGTCGGCCCGATTCGCTACTTTACCGATATGTCCGCCGCGACGACCCCGACCGTGACCGACCCCGGAATGCCGCTGCCTGACGCCTATGATCCAACGGGCGTCGAGGAGAAATGGCAAGCCCGCTGGCGCAGCCGCGAGACCAACGCGACCGATCTCGCCGCCGGACTCGAGAAGTTCTACGCACTGATGATGTTCCCGTATCCGTCAGCCGAGGGGCTGCACGTCGGGAATCTGTTCGCGTTCACGGGCAACGACATCTACGCCCGGTTCCACCGAATGCAGGGCCGCACCGTGTTCGAGCCGCTGGGCTACGACGCATTCGGCATCCACTCGGAGAACTTCGCTCTCAAAGTCGGCGCGCATCCCTCGGAGCTGATCCCGCGCAACATCGCCAATTTCCGCCGCCAGTTGGAGCGCGCGGGGCTGATGGTGGACTGGCGCTACGCGGTCGACACCACGGATCCTGGCTACTACCGGTGGACGCAGTGGGTCTTTCTCGAGCTGTACAAGCGCGGGCTGGCCTATCGGAAGAAAGCCGCCGTGAATTGGTGCCCCTTCGACAAGACCGTCCTCGCCAACGAGCAGGTGATCAACGGCGAGTGTGAGCGGTGCGGGTCCAAAGTCGAGCAGCGGTTTCTCGAGCAGTGGTTCTTCGCGATCTCGCAGTTTGCGCCGCGACTCCTCGCGAATCTCGACCGCCTCGACTGGTCAGAGACCACGAAGACCGCGCAGCGGAACTGGATCGGGAAGTCGGAGGGGGCGGAGATCCGCTTCACGGCCGGCGAAAGCGTGACCGATAGCGAACACGCGATGGCCGTCACCGTCTTCACCACCAGACCGGACACCGTGTTCGGCGCGACCTACCTGGTGCTGGCTCCCGAACATCCGCTCGCCCATCACGCTGACGACTGACGCACAGCGGGCGGCCGTCGAGCGCTATCGCGAGCACACGGCCGATCAGGATCTCGTCAGCCGGCGCATCGGCACGCGGGAGAAGACCGGCGTGTTCACGGGATCCTACGCGACGAACCCGGCGACCGGCGGCCAGATCCCCATTTGGGTCGCGGACTACGTCCTCATGGACTACGGCACCGGAGCGATCATGGCGGTGCCGGGGCATGACGAGCGTGACTTCGCGTTCGCCGAGACATTCGGTTTGCCGGTCGTCCAGGTCGTGGCCCCCGACGGCGAGGCGTCGCCAGGGGACCCGGCCCTCGCGGCGGCGTACACGGGGACGGGACGGCTGATCCGGTCCGGCGCATTCGATGGCCTCACGATTGAAGAGGGGAAGCGGCGCATTGTCGAGTGGCTGGCCGAGCACGGATCGGCGACGGCGGTGGAGAACTACCGGATTCACGACTGGTGCATCTCTCGCCAGCGGTACTGGGGTCCTCCGATTCCGATCGTGTACTGCGATCACTGCGGACCGGTGCCCGTACCGGCCGCCGATCTGCCCGTCCTGCTTCCGTTCATCGCCGATTTCAAGCCCGACGACTCCGGCGTGTCACCACTGGCGCGACACGAGGAGTGGTATCGCGTGCCGTGCCCGGCGTGTGGTGCCCAGGCACGCCGGGAAACCGACGTCTCGGACACCTTCCTCGACAGTGCGTGGTATTTCCTCAGGTATCCGAGCGCGAATCGCGAGGACGTACCGTTCGACGCGGCGCTCACGCGGCGTTGGCTGCCAGTCGATTCCTACATTGGCGGCAATGAGCACGCCGTCCTGCATTTGCTGTACGCCCGCTTCGTGACGATGGTGCTGCACGATGCGGGGCTGCTCGACTTCGAGGAGCCGTTCACGCGATTTCGCGCGCACGGCCTCATCGTGCGCGATGGCGCGAAGATGTCGAAGAGCAAGGGCAACATCATCAATCCCGACCAGTACATTGCGGATTGGGGCGCCGATGCCTTCCGCACCTATCTCATGTTCCTCGGCCCCTACGAGCAGGGCGGCGATTTCCGCGACGCCAGCATCTCTGGCCCGCGGCGATTCCTGGATCGCCTCTGGTCGGCGGTACTCGCGAGCGGGGCCGCGGGTGAGCCCGATCCTGGCGTGCTTCGGGAGTTGCACCGGACGATCCGGAAAGTCACGGAGGACATTCCGCGGCTGTCCTACAACACGGCGATCGCCGCGCTCATGGCGTATATGAACGTCCTGCGCGCGGGCGAGCGGCGTCCCCACCGCGCGGAAGTCGAGCCGCTGGTGCAACTCGTCGCGCCGTTTGCCCCGCACATCGCGGAAGAATTGTGGGAGCGGCTCGGGCACGAGGGCAGCATCTTCGACGCCGCATGGCCATCGTTCGATGCGGCCCTGGCGGCCGAGCACACGGTGACCGTGGCGATTCAGGTGAACGGGAAGCTGCGCGGAACGGTGGTCGTCGCACCGGATGCGCTGGAGGATGATGTGTATGCGAGCGCGCTGGCGGACCCCGCGGTAGCGCGGCACATCACCACACCGCCCCGGAAACGCATTTACGTCCCGGGGCGGCTGATGAATCTGGTGGTCAGTGGGTAGCGGGCGTGAGCGCTCGCCGCACCGCTCGCGCTCAGCGAGTGCCGTCGCGCCGCTTCATCCGCTCTTCGTCTTCCTTGCGTCCAATCTTCTCCTGGACGCGGCCCACCGTCTCCTGAATCTTGCCCTCCATCTTCTCCGCTTTGCCTTTCACCTGCTCTGGCATATCACCCGTGAGATCTGCGGCGGCGTCGCGAACCGTGCCCGCCACTTCCTTGGCGGAACCGACTGACCTGGTTCTTGATGCCCTTGCTGGTTTCGTCAGTCATCTGTCCTCCTGGGGTTACGGCGAGGCTCCGCCTGATAACGCCCCCGCAGGAACCTGACGAGCTGTGCGGATAGCGATCTCATGTGGACCGTGGCGTGCACTCTGCCGCGTTCACGATGGTGTTTTGCAAGGCACGTGCCTTGGCCGGGCGCGTCCGCCGAAGCGATGGATGTCGTGGCGGGAGGCGGGCATAGCTCGATTGAAGGGGCCAAACCGCTGCCCCGGCGCTTTGTGCATTGACGTACGCCGGATGGCGATGAAATTTTTTGAGACTATCTCGATTCATTCCGCCGAGTGGTCTCGCATGCGCGCTATCGCGCCGGTCGTAGTCTCCGGTCTTGCCCTGATCGTTGGCGCGGCATGCTGTACGCGCGAGGCCGGCGCGCAGTCACCCCGGATCACGCCCAAGGGCGATCCCTCGATCCGGAACGACAGCATTTACTCGCTGGTCGTGCGCCCGCGGGATTATCCGGGGCAGCCCTTCGTCTATCTGTTCGAGGACGGGGTGGTGCGGTTCGAAGAAGACGGCCGGGCGAAGCGCACCTACCGGCTGGTCATCCAGATCCTGAACCAGCAGGCCGCCGAGCAGTGGGGCGAGAAGACTTTCTCCTACACGACCGGCCGCCAGCGCCTGACCGTTAACTGGATCCGGGTGCTCCACCTGAACGGGCAGGTGATCAGCGACAAGCCCGCGCACGAACAGGAGTCGATCGCGCCCGTCGCCCAGGAGGCGCCGATCTACTCCGACACGCGCGTGCGCCAGTACACGCTGAGCGGCGTCGCGCCCAACACGATCGTGGATTTCAGCTACACCATCGAAGACACCAAGCCGGTCGTCCCCGGAGATTTCTACCAGCCCTGGTATATCGGGACGGGTCACGTGACCCGACGGTCGCGATTCATCCTCGATGTGCCCGGGTCACTCACGCCGCGCATTCAGGAGCGCAACATCCACTTCGCGCGCCGTGTGACGGAGTCGCACGGGCGGCGCGTGTACGTCTGGTCGACCACCGATGTCCCGCGGCCGGAGCCCGAGCCATTTGCGCCCGACACGAATCCCCTCTATCCGCAGGTGTCGGTCGCGGCACCGATCACTTGGGGCGGCATCGCGAGCTGGTACGCCGCGCTGTCGAAGCAGCGGTACAAGCTGACGCCCGCGCTCAACCAGCAGCTCTCGACCGTGGTGATGGGCGCGCAAACCCTCGACGACTCGCTCCGCGCGGTGCATCGGTGGGTCGCCCAGGATTTCCGCTACGTCTCGCTGGCACTTGGCATTGGCGGGTACCAGCCGCGGACGCCGATGTCCGTGTGGGAGACGAAGTACGGAGACTGCAAGGATAAGGCGACGTTGTTCATCGCGCTCGCGCGCCGCATGGGGGTGTCCGCGTATCCGGTGCTCATGAGCTTGACCGGCGGCATCAATCGGTCGCTGCCGTCCGCGTACCAGCTCGACCACATGATCGCCGCGATCGCGCGCCCCGGCGTGCCAGACGGACACCCGAATCATTTCCTGTTCGTCGACCTGACGTCCGACCTCACGCCGTTCGGGTCGATCCCGCCGCAAGAGCAGGGGGAGTTTGCGCTCGTCGTCTACCCGGACGGCCGCGGCGAAGAAGTGACGCTGCCCGCGGACCCGGTGGCTGTGAATCGCGCCACGTTTAAGATCAGCGGGCAGCTCACGACCGATGGGACGTTCAGTGGTCGCTACGTCGAGGTCGAGACCGGAAGCCGCCAGTACAATCTGCGAAGCGCATTCGCGACCCCGTTCGGGGACGCGGACCGGGAGCGCCTCACGCGATCGCTCGCGAACGCACTCTTTCAGGGCGCGACGGGCGACAGCCTCGTGTCGTTCAACGGGCGGGACCTGGACGCCGAGCCGCGCGTGGCACTGGCGATCAAGGAGGCACGGCCGGTCTCGGTCGCCGGCGGCACGGAGATCCTGACGCTGCCGATCCGTGACTACTCGCGCCCCGATATCCTGGCCGACCTCGAATCCCGCGGCTACCGGCGATCCCCGATCGATGTCCAGTCGGTCGTGGGCCCGTACGAAGAAGCGTCGGAGTTTCAGCTGACGCTGCCCGAGGGCTGGCACGCACGCCTGCCCGGCAACGTCGATGCCGAGAGCGTATTTGGACGGTACCACGCGCACTACGCACAACACGGCCGCGTCCTCGTGATCGATCGCACGATCGCCGGAGCGACCGGCGTGCAGCCCGCCGAGCAGATCGATCAGTTGATCGCCTGGCTGAAGCAGGTCGCACGCGACGATGTGCGCTATATCGTGCTCGATCCCGGAGCCGGTGACGGGTAGACCGTCCCGCTAGATCGTCTCCGAATCGGCCCGTGGGGCAGGTGGGCCAGGTGGGGCAGGTGGGGCGGGCGGAAGCGGAGCGAGGGGCGCGAGAGGGGCCGCCGGTGTCTGGATACGCATGAAGTGCCGCGACGCCGGTGGCGCGGGCGCGTCCGGCACATCCGGGACATTCGGGGCATCGGGGACGCCGGGACAACCGGGAACCAGGCGCATCAGGGCGCGTCCGGCGCCTCCGGCGGCGTCAGCATCCGGATATCCGAACCGTCGGTGGACGGCAATTCGAAGTGGAACTCGCGCATCTGGCTGCCGATTGTCCCGAGTCTGGCGGTGGCGGCATCCAACTGTTCTTGCGCGTGCTCCAGGTGCAGCGCGTCCATACCATTGCCCAGGGCGCCGAGGCGGAAAATCCCGTCGTCCTTGAACAGGTCCAATGCCTTGACGGTGGTCACCTTGACGTCGCGCGTCTTGCCATCGGCCTCGACGCGGAATGCCGCCACATCGCCGGCTTTGAGCTTCGCGAGCACGCGAACCAGCCGGCGCGCCATCAGACCGCGCATCTCCTGATCCTGTGCGTCAGCCGCACTGAGGCGGAGATCCGTGTTATTGACCGAGGCGAGGCGATCGCCCTCTTCGATCCCCGCCTTTTCCGCCGGGCCGCCCGACGTCACTTCGGTGACGAGGAGTCCGAGCGTGTCCCGCATCCCGCCGGATGTCGTCCCGATGCCAAGCACGGCACGATTCTGATCGCTGGTGCGGAAGAACGCGGACACCGTGCGCCGAACGGGAGCCGGACAATCGGCTCGCGGGGCTCGGTCTCCCGAACCGGGGGCGGTGTTCTGAGCGGACGCAGGCAACGCCACGATAGTGGCCGCGCTGGCGAGGAAGATCGTGAGTCGCATGGGCCGACAGCCTCGCTGTGAAGGGTCCGAGCACCAGTAGTACCGATGTGACACCACGGCCTGGGAACGGGTTTGCTCTCCATGTCTTGCCCGCGTGGGCCCGGGTCCGCCGCGTCTCGCTTTTTGGCCGCATATTACGAGTATGACTTCACTAGGTGAGAGCGGGCTCACTGCTGAGTCCGCCGAGCGGCCGGCGCCAGCATCTATCACGGCCGAGACCGCGCATACGTTCGTCCATCACTGGCAGGATGAAGCCGACGCGGCCTTCCTCTACCGCGCGCTGGCTGGCGCGGAGAGCAACGCGCATAAGCGGGACGTCTACGCGCGTCTCGCGGTGGTCGAGGACCGGCACGTCGCGATCTGGGAGAAACTGCTGGCCGATGCCGGCCATGCTCCCGGCGCATTCCGCCCGAGCTTCCGCGCGCGCGCGCTGGCGTGGCTTGGCGGCCGGTTTGGCCCAGCGTTTCTCCTCCCGATGTTGTTGGCCGAGGAGGGACGAGAGGTCAAGGGCTACATGACCATGCACCGCACGACGGCGCAGGGCGCGCCTGGGGGTGGGGAGGCACTCCTGCTGGCGCGGGAGAGTGCCGAGCACGCGACGACACTCGCCGGGATCGCCGGCCAGAGTGGAGAGCCGTGGCATCGCACGGCGTCGGGCGGTTTTCTCCGCAACATCGTGTACGGGTTCAACGACGGGCTCACAGCCAACTTCGGACTCGTGGCCGGCGTGATCGGCGCCGTGGCGACGCAGGAGCATCGGGCGGTCGTCGTGGCGGGGGTGGCGGGGCTGATCGCCGATGCGCTCTCGATGGCATCCAGCGGATATCTCGCGGCCAAGAGTGAGCAGGAGGTGTACGCGCACGAGATCGCGATGGAGCGAGACGAGATCGCCCTCATGCCGGAAGTGGAACGTGACGAGCTGGCGCTCATCTACGAAGCCAAAGGCATGGATCGCGATGCCGCGGAGCGGCTTGCCACGCAGGTGATGGCGGACCCGCAGCGGATGCTGGCGGAGCAGGTCCAGGAGGAGCTCAAGATCGGCGATCCCGTGATGTCCCCGATGCGCGAGGCGTGGGTGACCGGATTCGCCACGGGCTTGGGTGCGATCCTGCCGGTGTTCCCGTTCTTCTTCTGGCAGGGGACGACGGCGATTCTCCTGTCGTTCACGGTCGCCATGCTGTCGCACTTCGTTGTCGGGGCGGCGCGGTCGATCTTTACCGGCCGGGGTGTCTTCCGGTCAGGCCTCGACATGTTCGTCGTCGGCATCGGTGTCGCGGTCGTGGGCTACTACGTCGGCGACTGGATCGGCGTGGCGCTGGCGCGGTAGGGCACAGCGATAGGGCAGCAAATAGGGCGGCAAATAGGGCGGCAAATGGGGCGGCCAATCGGGCTGGCAATGGGGCGGCAGATGGCGTGCGAGCGGCCCCTTCGTCTCATTGCTTCGGCAGCGCTGGATCGTTCAGCGCGGCTCGCTTAGCGTTGCTCGCTCAGCGTTGCTCGGCCTGCTCTTCGGCTCGCTTCCGCGCCTGCACTTCGGCATGGATGCGATCGAACGTCACCTGCTGGCTGGGTCGAGCCGGGCGCGGATGCTCTTGGTTGCCACCTCACTGATCGAGTCCATCTGCGGCCGTACCGGCTTGTCCAGCTCAGCGATCGCGCGATGCTTGGCGTTGAGGATCGTGTCCACGGCCGCGCGCTGGGCGTCGGACAACCCCAGGTCGTCCCCGAAACGGCGGCGCATCGCCGCGTCATCGCCGTACCGCGGGCACACGCGGGCGCGCGTGACGTAGCGGTCGGCCGTGAATCCCAGGACTCCGCCTACGAGCAGCGCGCCGAGGAGAAAGGCGAGCGCGGAGTTCTTCGTCGGATCAATGCGAAAAGACATACTGGCCCGTCGCCTCACGCTCCGAGACGTTGATGAAACGGCTGTCGGACTGCACCACGGCTGGCGTCGGAACGTCGACCACGGCCTCGTACGCGACGCGCGCCTCCATGTCGCGGCTGTTCCACGCGGCGACGCCACCGGCCACCGCGGCGAGGCACGCAGCCGCGAGGCCGGCGCGAGCCCACGCATGGAATGCCGCACCCCAGCCCTCGGCGGCGCCACGGCCCGTCTGGCCGCGCACGCCCGCCATGATCCGCGCCTCGAGCCGGTTCCAGTAGTGCGGATCGTCGGGCGACGCGTACGCCTCGCGCAGCAAGCGCGTCAGAGACGGGCCCGACGGCAGGCGGCCCCCGGCCGCGCCCCGGCGGAACAGCGATCCGGCGGGTGGCCGCCCCGGTTCGTTCCGATCGTCGCCAGTCATGACGGCTATCGAACCTCGTGAAGCGCGCGCAGAGAGCGCCGCAGCGCAAGACGCGCGTGGAACAGATCCGATCGCGCGGTGCCTTCCGGGATATTGAGCATGCGGCCGATCTCGCCGTGCCGGAACCCCTGCACATCGTGCAGCACGATGACCGCGCGCTGGCGCTCCGTGAGCGCCGCGAGGCCCGCGTGGAGCCGGGTGCGCAAGTCCGACGATTCGGCAGGGTCGTGCCAACCCGCCGCGAGATTCTCGCTCAGGGAGTCGGCATCGCGGACGCGGCGCCGGCGGGTCGCATCCAGCGCCGCGTTGGCGACGATCCGATGCAGCCACGCGCCGAACGGCTGGCCAGGGAGGAACCGGCTGAGCGCACGGTAGGCGTGCAGAAAGCCGTCCTGCACGGCGTCCTCCGCGTCCTCGTGCGTCGCCACGATCGCGCGCGCCACGGCGTAGGCTCGCCGCTGGTGGGCGCGTACGAGCGCGCCAAACGCCTCCGCATCGCCGCGTTGCGCACTCGCGACCAGACGCTGCTCGTCGGCCGCTTCGAGCGGGCCGAACGACGCCACCGGCACTGCGGGCGCGGGCGTTTCGGCGCGCGCGCGGCCGGGCCGCTGCGTGGGGTCTGTCTGGGTGCGGATGAGCGCGAGGGCGGGTGACATCTCGTGGTGCCATTCTCCAGGCCAATCTCTGGAAGTGGTTACGCGCCGTCAAAGGGAAACGTTGGCCGAGCGGCGGTCGTCCTTCTCCTGGGTGCAATATGCGTGCTGACACTGAGTTGCGCGTAGCCCAGGCACGGGAAACACCCTACCAGGGCGGGCCCGCGGCGCCAGTCCCCTGGCAGCGCCAATGGCCCATTTGACAACCATAGCGTCGGCGTCGTCAATCCACTAATGCCCGCCAGTTCTGATGCGCGTCCGCCCGCCGGTATCGGGGCACCCACTCCACCCGAGTGGCTGCCTTGTCCTGCGTGCCAGTTCGCCAACTCGGCCGACGCACACTACTGCGAGCAGTGCGGCACCGAGCTCGCCAATCCGGCGGCAACCACGCTCGTCTACGAGCCGCGGAGCTCACGGCCCGAGGGCCCCGCCCCGGCGTCCGGCGAGCGGTTCACTCCCGGGACGTCAGGCGGACGGGGCCCCGCCGGACACCGGATGGCCCCGACCCGGAATCCGACGCGCTGCTGCAGCTCGCGCGGATCGAGCTCGCCGACGACTACGACGTCGAGCGTGAGGTTGGGCGAGGCGGGATGGGCGTGGTCTTCCGCGCGATCGAGCTGCAACTGCGCCGGCCGGTGGCGCTCAAGGTGCTGCCGCCCGAGCTGGCACTGGGACCGTCCGTCGTCGAGCGGTTCGAGCGCGAGGCCCAGATGGCCGCGGCACTGGATCATCCCGAACATCATCCCGATCTATCGCGTTGGCCAGACGCCGTCGCTGCTTTATCTCGCGATGAAGCATGTCGAGGGACGGCCCCTCGACAGCGTGATCGCGACCCAGGGGGCGTTGCCGGTTCCCGTGGTGCTGCTCGTCATGCGGGCCGCCACGAGCGCGCTCAGCTACGCGCACGAACATGGGATCGTGCATCGTGACGTGAAGGGCGGCAACATCCTGATCGATCGCGACGGCCGCGTGATCGTGACCGACTTCGGCGTGGCACGGGCGATCGAGAACGCGTCGATGACCACCACCGGCTCCGTGATCGGGACGCCGTATTTCATGAGTCCCGAGCAGTGCGCCGGGAAGCTCGCGCTGCCGCAGTCGGACCAGTACTCGCTCGGTGTCGTCGCGTTCCAGATGCTCACGGGCACGGTGCCATTCCACGCCGATACGCTCGCGGCGATCATGCACCACCACTTCTTCACGCCGGTGCCGGATGTGTCGGTCGCCCGGCACGACGTGCCGACGGAGCTGGTCGCCATCCTCGATCGGGTGCTGGCCAAGGATCCGGATCGCCGGTTCGCGACCACTCGCGAGATGCGGATCGCGATCGAAGCGGTGCCGCTCAGTGAGGCCGACCGGCTGCCGGCGAGTCAATGCTCCGGGAGCTCGCGCAGGGCTCATCGGCAGTCCCCGTCGTCCGGACGGATGCGCTCCCGCCGCTCGCCGACACCATGTCCGTGGTCGCCGCCCACGACGCATTCATGCGCTCGGCCGACCGGGTGCGCAAGATTCGCGCGGCACCTGGGGACCGCCGGTGTCCTGGTGGTCGCAGGTGTCATTGCCTTGTGGGGGTCATTCCGCCCCCGGCACGCCGTCGCGCCCCCCGCTCCGGCGGCGGCTGCGCCCGGCTGCCGCGGTACCGCCCAGCGCGACTGGCACCCTGCGCGTGCATGTGGAGCCGGCGACCGCGACGATCACCCTCGACGGACAACCCGCGGGGCAGGGCGGCGCGCTCGACTCCGGTGTGGCGTCCGGTCTGCGGCACCTCCACATTACCGCCAGCGGGTACGTGGATTTCGACACCACGGTCGCGGTGGCGGCCGGCCAGTCCGTGCAGCTGCCGGCGATCGCGCTCACGCGCGCCGGGGCGCGCTGAGGGTCACCGCAGGACCCCTAGTGCGGAATACCGGCGCTCGCGCGACCCTTGCCGGTGCGGAAGAGCAGCATCAGCGGCAAGCCCGCGATCAGGATGATGCCGCTGAGCAAGTAGAGCCGCGAAAACGCCAGCACGCTCGCTTGCCCCCCGATCTGCAGATCCAGCACGGCGAGCGCCTGTTGCCGGGCCAGCAGCGGTGTCGCACCGTGCGCCATCATCCCGCGCGCGATCATGTCGAGCCGGTGCTGCACGTCGGCGTTCCCCGCGACCACATGCTCCGACAGGAGCGCGCGCGCGACTTTGGTGAATCGCGTGAGCAGCGTCGCCATGATCGCGATGCCGAGTGATCCGCCCAGCTGGCGCGTGAGATTGAACATGCCGGTGCCCTGCGCCAGCTCGCTGAACGACAGGTCCGCCATCGCGGCATTCGTCAGCGGGACGAAGATGAGCCCGAGTCCGACGCCACGGAGGATGAGGGGCCAGAACAGATCGCCCGACCCCGCGTCGAGACTGAGATGGGCGAGCATCGCCATGGCGCCGAGAAACAGGATCGAGCCGGGCGACCACCGTGTACCGGGCATCGAGGCGCCCCGCGTTCCGGCCGACAAATGCCATGGTGATCGCCGAGGCGATCGCGCCCGGAAGGATCACTTTGCCCGTCTGCCACGCCGTGAAGCCGTGCAACTGCTGCAGAAAGATCGGCAACACGAAGAGCGAGCCGTAGAGCGCGAGCCCCAGCGCGCCGGCGAACAGCACCCCGGCCGTGAGCTGGCGGCTCTTGAGCACCCGGAAATCAATGATCGGCTCCTCGATCGTCAACTCGCGCCAGATGAGCAGAATCGTGGAGACCGCCGAGACGATGGCGAGCGCCGTGATGAACTTCGAGTCGAACCAGTCGAAGCGTTCGCCGCGCTCCAGCATCCATTGCAGGGAGCCGACCGCCAGGGCCAGCAGCGCGATGCCGCCCAGGTCGACGGTCTTGGCCCGCACCTGGAATTTGGTATCGCGGACGTACCTGAAGACCAGAAACGCCGCCAGGATCCCGAGTGGCACATTGATGTAGAAGATCCACGGCCAGCTGTAGCTGTCGACGATGTAGCCGCCGAGCGTGGGGCCGACAGTCGGGCCGACCATGACGCCCACTCCGAACATGGCCTGTCCGATGCCCACTTCAGACGGCGGAAAGGCCTCGAACAGCGTCGCCTGCGCGGTGGACAGGAGTGCGCCGCCGCCCAGGCCCTGCACCACGCGCCACAGGACCAGCGCGTCGAGCGACCGTGCGGCGCCGCAGAAAAACGACGCGCACACGAACAAAATGATCGATCCGGTGAGGTAGCGCTTCCGCCCGAAGTACCCGGACAGCCAGCCCGACATCGGGATGACAATCACGTTGGCGATGATGTATCCGGTCGACACCCACGAGATCTCGTCGAGCGTGGCGCCGAGATTTCCCATCATGTGCGGGATCGCGACGTTGACGATCGACGTGTCGATCAGTTCGAGCACCGCGGCGAGCGTGACCGCGATGGCGATGATGTATTTGTGGGCGTAGGGGTCCGCGGCCACCGCCGCCGCGCGGGCGGCGGCGGGGCGGCTTTGGATCTCTCGAAGCGCGATAGCGGACACGGGCAGGCCGAGATGGGTGGTGGCGGGAGTGGCGGTTCGCGCCACTCGCCGTCACTCCCAATGGGTGTGCGTTCTACTTCTTCGTTTCGATGTGCGTGTCCACGGACATGCCGGGACGGAGCACGCAGTTCGGGTCGGGCTTATCCGTCGGCCGGATGCGCACCGGGATGCGCTGCACGACCTTCGTGAAGTTGCCGGTGGCGTTGTCGGGCGGCAGCAGCGCGAACTTCGCGCCGGTGGCCGCCGCGATACTCTCGACCGTGCCGTGGAACGTGCAGCTCCCATACGCATCGACCTCGAACTCCACCGGAGCGCCCACGCGAATGTCATCCATCTGCGTTTCCTTGTAGTTCGCCGTCACCCACACGCCGGTGTCCGCCACGAGCGTGAACATGGTCTGGCCGGCCTGCATCAGCTGGCCGAGCTCGACCTGCTTGCGAGAGAGGATGCCGCTCACCGGGGCGGTGACGCGCGTGTACGACTCATTGAGCGCGGCTTCCTGCTCCTGCGCCTGCGCGCTCGCCAACCGGGCTTGCGCGTAGCGCACGCCGGCCTGCGCGTTCGTCACCGTGGCGCCCGCGGCTGCGGCCTGCTTCTGCGCAGCGAGCAGTGCCGCGCGATCCGCGTCGGCGGTCGCCTGGGCCGCGTCGAGCTGCTGGCGGGAGACGATCTGCTGGTCGGCGAGCGTGCGCGTCCGTTGCAAGTCGGCGACGGCCTTGTCGTAGTTCGCCTGCGCGGCCACGATCTGCGCATCCGCCGCCGCGCCCTCGCCCTGCGCGGTCTGGACCTGCGCGGCGGCCTGTCCCGTATACCCGCGTGCCCCGACGCCAGCCTGGGCCGCGGCGAGGTTCGCGACAGCCTGGGCGAGCTGGGCCTTGTAGTCCGAGTCGTCGATGACCACCACGGTGTCGCCTTCCTTGACGTGCGTATTCTCGTCCCCGTTCACGCGTGTCACGTAGCCGCCGACCTTGGCGAGCACCGGGACCAGATGTCCATCGACCTGGGCGTCGTCGGTGGACTCATGGACGCGACTGTAGGTCCATGTCTTGACGCCCCAGACGATCGCCGCGATGATGGCCACGACGACGATCGCGATCATCAGCTTGTTGCGCGGCTTGGGTGCCGGGGGGGAAGGGGCTGCCCCCGGTGCACCGCCTGGCGGCGCGGCGCCAGGCGCCGCGTGCTGCGGCGGCGCAGACGGGCTGGGTGCAGACTGCTGCTCGGGGCGTACGGTGGTGGCCATAGTCGTCTACTGCGTTGAGTGTGGTGAGATGAAGCCTGCGTCCCGCATGTCAGTGCCCGGCATTACGGCAACTCGCATTACGGCAACTCGCATTACGGCAACTCCGTGACTGAGCCTGTCGCGAGGGCGAGCGCCACGCGGGCGGCCTGGTAGTTGGCGAGCGCATCGACTTCCAGGGTCCGCGCGCCATTGAGGTCCAGCGATGCGGTGATGACATTGGCATCACCGGCGACACCAGCTCGGAAGCGCTCGCGCGCCTCCGAGAGTTCCTGTTGCGTCAACTGCAGCTGCTCCGTCGCGGCATCGAGCTGCTCGCGCGCCGAGGCCAGTTGCAGGAACGCGCCGCGTACTTCGATGGCCGCCACCTGCCGGAGGTCACGCCGGCGCACCAGGATCTCCTGCGTGGCCGCTTGCTGTTCCTCGATCCGTGCTTCGCGATGTGCGCCGTCGAAGACGGGAACGGTGAGGCCGATTCCCCATGTATAGGTGGGAAGCAGCCGGTTCCAGTTTCCGCCGTTCACGCCCTTGTCGCCGAACACGGCGAGCGCTGGCAGGCGTTCCGCGCGCACGGCGCTGATCGCCTGCTCCGCCGCCGTGAGTTGTTCATCGATGGCGTGCAGGTCCGGGCGATGTCTCAGGGCGCGGTCGATTTCGTCCCGCTCCGCGGGGAGTGAGTCCTTGACCGGCAGACGCGAGAGCGAATCCGTCAGCACCATGCGGGTGTCGAGCGGCAGCCCCAGCGCGCGATAGAGGTCGAGGCGCGACCGGTCTCGATCCGTCCGAGCGGCGATCAGCTGGGCGCGGCTCGCCGTGAGGCGGGCCGCGGCGCGCGTGACGTCGAGCGCAATGCTGACGCCGGCCGCCAGCTGTTGCCGTGCGATCGTGAGGAGGTCTGCGGCGAGCGATGAGTCGGCGACGCGCGCGGACACGAGCGCATCCGCATGCTGGGCCGCCAGGTACGCGGATGCCGCGGTCCCAGCCGCCTGCTCGGCGGCGTTGTCGGCAGTGGCTCCGGCTGCACGCTCCACGACACGGGACTGCCGGTATCGTTGGATGGCGCCGTAGCTGAACAGTGTGTCGGACGCGTATCCGCGAAAGTCCACCGACTTGATCGGCGGGAAGATGATACCGCCGGGCGGGAGCAGGGCGGCGAACGCGGCGGACCCAGGGCTGGGCGGGAACCGCAGCAGCGAGGCGCTGTTCTCCGTGAACTCCCGCTCCGAGGCGCCACCGTACACGTTCGGCAGGAACGCGCTGAAGCTCTCGTGCACCCGGGCGCTGGCCTCCATTGGCCTCGGCCCGAGCCGCCAGTACGTTGGCGTTCTGCCGCGCGGCGAGCCGCGCGGCGCCGCCGAGGGTCAGGACGTGCGTCGTCGTGTCCTGCTGGGCGCCGAGCGGCTGCACGCCCGCAAGGACCGCCAGGACGGTCGTGAGTACGAGCACAGCGGGGCGGAAGCGCGCGCGCCCAGTCTCGGCTGCGGCGCGCCTCAAGGGGCGGGCGATGGGGCGGCGCAGCGCTCCACGGCAGCGATGCGCGTTCATTGGTCGCGTAGACACGTTCGGTGGCGGTGGCTGGTTCACGATGGGGGTGACGCCGTGGCGGCCGAGACCGCTGAATGGTGACAGGCTCCGGAAGAAATAGTCCATCACCTGCTCGAATACGATCTCGTCAGTCAGTTCCTGCTTTTCGTAGAAGCGGGTGCACGCCCAGAGTGAATGCGCGGAGAACATTGACGTGACGATGCGGCCTGCGGTCGTCGGGTCGACTGCCCGGAACTCGCCCGAGTCGACGCCTCGCTGAATCAGCCGGTCGAGCAGCAGTTGCCGGCGCACGATCACCTCATCCCAATAGAACTCGACCAGTTCCGGGAAGCGCTGCAGTTCACCGACGACCAGCCGGTGGACGCGCTGGTAATCGGGGCGCCGCATCAACTCCCACCACCACCGCATGAAGAGCCGGACCTGGCCGGTGGCGGACATACCACGATCATTGACGAGATCCCGCTCCCGTTCCTCGAGCTGGTCGATGACCGTCTGCCGGATCATTCTCCTTGAACAGCGCTTCCTTATTCGGGAAGTAGAGATAGATCGTGCCCTTGGAGACACCGGCGCGTTTGGCAATGTCCTCGAGCCGCGCATTCGCGAGACCATGGTCGCCAAATACTTCCATCGCGGCGTCCAGGATCTGCTGTGGCCGCTCCCCTGGAAGGCGGCGCCACTTGGGCTCGTGTTCGTCTGTCCCGATCACAACAATTAAGTTACTGACCGGTCAGTCATTATACAACCCGGCTGAGTTAGCCCTTCGAGCACCCAGTCAACTGGTCAGTTCGCCAGTCTTGGCTGGTCAGCGCGGTGCACGATACGGGCCCGCGCGGGCGCTAGGCGCGGCAGGTCGAGCACGCCCACGGCTGCGGGGGCTGCCGCCTGCAGGGCGGGCTACGGCGACTGCTGGGTCGCCGGGGCGGATTCGCTCCGCTCGTAATGGTGGTTCGTGAGCGTCACGATCGCGAAGAGCACCACGAAGATGGCGATCACGGCGAGCACGAGGCCGACGAACGCCGGCGCGGTGTCCGGTCCCTGGGGCGGGTATTCCTCTGTCACGCGACCCTCACCGTGGTCATTGAATCGTTCTGAGTGATCGACTTCATGACGTCGAGCCCCTTCGTGATCTGGCCAAACACGGTGTGCTTGCCGTTGAGGTGCCGCGTGTTGGTCTCGCTCAGCACCATGAAGAATTGGCTGCCGCCGGTATCCGTGCCTGCGTGGGCCATCGAGAGGGCGCCCACCGCGTGGGTCCTCGGATTGCCCTTGGTCTCGCACTTGATGTGGTAGCCCGGCCCGCCGCTGCCGATGCGCCGGTCGCCGGCAGGCAGATCCCTGGAGAGCGGGTCGCCGCCTTGCACCACGAAATCGGGTATGACGCGGTGAAACTTCACGCCGTCGTAAAAGCCGGCGTTCGCCAGCTTCTCGAAGTTCTCGACGGTCTTGGGAGCGTCTTTGTCGTACAGCTCTGCGACAATGGTGCCGCGATTGGTCTCGAACGTTGCGGTTTTGGACATGGCAGGACGAACGTTAGCCAGCGGTGGCCGGGGCGCAACCCTGCACAGATTTCCGCCGGTTGGCCAGCGTTCGCCCGTACCGCATGAGTGGGATTTCCAGGTACCGGTGCAGCACCTGGCACACTGCGAGCGTGATGGCCAGTCCGAGCGCCATTGCCAGCGCGTCGCCTGGCAAGCCCCACCGTTCGGGAACGACCCGCATGGCGGCGTGCAACCCCAGCTGGTTGAAGAGGTACACCCCATATGAAATGCCGCCCAGCCATACTAGTGGCGGCCACACCAGCGCGCGGGTGACCGGCGAGCGCCCGGCCACGAGACCGATCAGCACGAGGGCGACCATTGCGGCGAACGCGACGTGGGTCCAGGGCCGCGCTGCATCCGTCGTGAAATGCACCGCAATGGTCAGGAGTGCCACCACCATGGCGGGGACCGGCCGGGCCAGTCCGCGTAGTCGCGCGAATGCGGCGGGGTTATCGAGCAGGACGGCCAGCGCGCAGCCAATGAGGATATGCGCGTAGAACAGCACGAACTTGCCCCATGAGGTGAAGCAGGCGGCGATTGTGCACGCCGCGGCCAAGGTGAGCGCGGTGGCAACCCGCAGTCCGAACTGTTTTCTGAGGAGCAGGAAGCCGAGCACCGGCCACACCAGGTAGAACTTCTCCTCGATCCCAAGGGACCACGACAACTCGAACGGCACATCCTTGAGGACGAGGTGCGGCCACTCCTGTAGATAGGTGAGGTAATACGGCAGAGCACGGACGAACTTGTCGTGCCGGGCGGGATCGGCGTGAAGCACGAGAATGAGCACGCAATAGATCGCGAGCGTCAGGTAGTACATTGGCAGGATACGGAACGTCCGGCGCAGGTAGAACGCGCCAAGATCGATCGTGCCGCGTACGGCCTCCTCGCGGAGCGCCAATGTCGTGATCAGGTATCCGCTCAGGACAAAAAACACCGTCACGCCGTTGGCGCCGCGGATCCACAGCCAATCCTCGCGGCCACGGGCATGGGCCAGCACGACCAGTAGTACGCTGACCGCGCGTAAGCCATCGAGTGCGGTGAAGTGCCGTACCGCACGGTAGTCCGCATACTGCAGCGGCTCCCGGGCGGTGCGTGAGGCGTCGCCGGCGATCTGATCACCGGCGCCCCCCGGTCATTCACCCGGTCACTCATTCGGGAGCGCTCGCGGCGGGCAATGGCGCCCGGACCTGCTGGCAGACACCGCGCGGCGTCAGATCAGCGTCGCGGATGGGCAGATCGCCTCGAGGACGCAGCGTTCGTGAGCCGGCGAGCGCGCCGTGCACACACGCCGCCCGTGGAAGATCAGGAGATTCGAGAAGATCGCCCAGTCTTCGCGCGGCACGATGGGTATGAGCGCCTGCTCGATCTTCACCGGGTCGGTTTCCGCTGTCAGCCCCAGCCGCTCGCTGAGTCGCGTGACGTGAGTATCCACGACGATGCCCTCGTTGCGGTGAAACGCGTTGCCCAGGACGACATTCGCGGTCTTCCGTCCCACGCCCGGGAGCGTCACCAGCTCGTCCATCGTCGCCGGAATGGTGCCCCCGAACCGCGTCACGACCGCGGTCGCCATTCCGATCAGGCTCTTGGCCTTGGCGTGAAAGAATCCCGTACTGCGTATGATGTTCTCCAACACCGCGGGATCGGCGTTTGCCAGAGTAGCGATCGTTGGGAAACGCTCGAACAAGGCCGGCGTTACGAGATTGACGCGTACGTCGGTGGTCTGGGCACTTAGAATCGTCGCCACGAGCAGTTCGTACGGGCTGTGGTAGACCAGCTCAGTCCGCGCGTCGGGGTATTCGTGCCGGAGCCGCTTCACCACCTCGTGTGCCTGCTCAACCAGCGCAGGGCCGCCAAATACCCTGGGTCGTCGCGGGGGCCGCCCGGCGGCCTTCGTTTCGCCGCCTTCGTTGTTCGCCGTCTTCTCTCTTCGTCTCTTCGCCGTCCTCCCGACGGACTTTTTCCCGCCTGCGTGCGGCGTGCGCATTAGCTCCTCACCGTCGTCGCGGTATGGGCCGGTGGCCCGCCACCTGCCGCTGTGTCGCGCGCCAGGTATTGCTCGAGCGCGGCGAACAGCGGCTCCGGGCGTTCGACGTACGGAACGTGGCCGCAGTCATTGATCGTGACGAGTTGGGCGCCCAGAGCCTGCGCGGCGGCGATCGATGAGGCGAGAGGGATCGGGTCCTCGCGACCGTGGATGATGAGCGCCGGGGTGGTGGCACGAGCCCGGACGGCCGGTAGCGCACCGAGCAGGTCGTAGTCGCCGAGACTCGACCACACCGACTGCTGGATCCGCGCCACGACGCGGAACGGCGTCAGGTCTCGCGCGGCGGCCGGGTCCGCGAAATATCCCGCGACGCTCAGCTCGAACGCCCGCTGCCGGTACTGCTCGGGATCGCGCTCGCGGAGCCCCGATGCGAGCAGTGCTGCCCGCTCGGTCCGGACGTACTCGCTACTGCTTCGGCGCATGAACTCCGCCTCGAACTCCACGCGATAGCGTTGGGTGACCGAGGCCGGATCGATCAATGCCAGTTTGCCGGCCTGGACGAGTCGCGGGTCGGTGGTCGTCGCGACGGCGTACAGCATCGCGAGCAGGCCGCCCCACGAATAGCCAACGATTGCCGGTGCAACCAACCCGAACTCGCCCAGCACGCGTCCGAGATCCTCGACGTGCTCACGCCAGGTGATCGGGTCGCGGGCGTCCGCTCGCGACTTCCCACCGCCGCGCTGATCGTAGAACAGCAGATCGTGGTGGCTGGCGAGCCGCAGCATCTGCGGAAGCAGATACCGGTGATCGGCGCCGGGCCCGCCATGGAGCACGACCGCCCCCGGCGCGCCCGGTGGTCCATAAGCCGCCCAGTACAGCGGCACCGCGGTCGTTGTGGTGTACCCGGAGTCGCGCGGAGCCGGGATCGGAAGTGGCACAGGCTGTCGCCGGAGGAAGACCCCCCAATGTAATCAGCGGTGGCCGGCCACAACCGCCGGCGGATCAGAGCGGTAACCAGTAATTCACCTTGATGAGGAACACATTGTCGGCCGGTGCGCGCAGCAGCAGCGATTGATCGCGCGAGTACTGAAAGTTTCCGAACGCCGTGTCGTCGAAGCGCATCTGTTGCCAGACGAAATAGACGGTCGCGCCGGGCCGGTATTCCCAACGAAGCACCGCGTTGCCGCGGAGCGATCGCACGTTGAAATCGGGATTGGGGAGCACAAAGTCCTGCGTCGAGCCGGTCGGGCATGCCGCCGGGCTGGCCGTGGCACCCGTGGGATCGATGCAATAGCCGTCGCCGTTGGTGAGCGTCTTGATGCTGCCCACATCGCGGCCGAAGGCGCTCTTGTGCAGCTGGCGGGGCTGGTCGAACTGCTCGAACTCGTAGTAGTGGCCGCTCCCGAGCAGCGGCTGCGCATAGAGGTCGAGCGTCAGCGTTGGTGTAAACGCGATGTTCAGGCGCGTATCCATCGACAGCGTGGTCTGGTTGATGCTCGAGAAGACGTAGCGTGTGCCGAAAAAGAGCGGCACGTTCTGGCCGGTGATCGCGCTGTCGTACTGCACACCGTGCCGCAGGAGGACGAGTGTGGGCGCGAGACTGACCGAGACGCTCGATGCAGGCTTCACGAGCACGGAGAGCTGCGATGTGAGCTGCTGGCCCGGCTCGTTGAGGCCCACGTTGACCTCGGTGTTCGCCTGCACGACGAGCGCGCGCCGCGGGTCCGTTCCGGCGGCCGCCAGGGCGTCCTGGTATCCGTTTCGCTTGACGACGGGGCCGCCCCGGGTCAACTCGTCGTCCATGATGGTCGGATGATAGATGTAGAAGAGGTTGAACTGCCAGAAATTGCGCAGCTGGCCGTTGAGGGATGCCTGGGCCTGCAGATCGGTGCGATCGCCGCTGAAGTTGTGCTGCGTCTGGCCACCGATATCGGCGAACAGCGAGCGGTACCACATGCCTGGCACGGTCCATTGCCGGACGATGTTCGCGCTGTTCCAGACGTAGTCCGACCGCCCCATGAACGAAAGATCGTTGACCTCGAAGCCGGGGCTTCGGATGTTGGTTGCCGTTTCCCACAGCCAGTCGCCGTTGTCCTTGGCCAGGCGCAGGTAGCCGCCGTACCCTCGAAGCGATGTCGCCGCCGAATCGAGGCGGTCTCCGAACAGACCGCCGCCTTCGTGCCCGCGATCCGGACGCTGGAAGTAGTGAGCGCTCGATTCCTCCGTCAGCAGGATCGACTGCGGCGTGCCCGCCACGTCCGACAGCGCGGCGTTTCCCATGAGCGAGTAGTGCCGGTGATCCCATGTCGTGATGAAATCACCGCCCGCCGCCTCGGCGTGCCGGTGCAGGCTGTCGGCCAGTATCGGTGAATCGAGATCCCGCACCGCCGACGTCACGATCCCGCCGATCTGGGTCGCGCCATCGCCTAGATCCTTCTTGACCCGGGCGACCATGTAGTTGCTCAGGGGCTCCATGGGCACCGTGTGGCGCGCGCTGTCGGGGGCGATGACGTACGATCCGTTCTCCTGGTTCGTGACCGCATCGAGCACGCCGATCGTGTATCCGCTCGCGGTCCGTCCGGTGAGCTTGGCGGCACCGAGAATCGCCGTGTTATTGGGGATATCGGTGTAGGCGGCGAGACTGGAGTAATAGTCCGCGAGTTGCGGCGAGCGGCCGATCCGGCGCGAATAGAAGAGAGTCATGGACGACACGTTGCTGCAGAAGAAGCAATTGAATCGCACCATAGTCGAACGCCCCCGAGCCCGAGATGAAGAAGGGCCGCTTCTCCGGGAAGTAGGTCTCAAAGGCCGTGAGGTTGATGACGGCAGGGTCGAGGTCCACCTGGCCGAAGTCCGGGTTGATCGTCGCGTCGAGCGTGACGTTGGACGTCACCAGGTATTTGATGTCGGCACCGACTTCGGGACGATCCTTATCGATCGGCAGGAGCGGGTTGCCCGCATTCGCGGCGTAGCCCTCAATACTGTTCGAGACGTACGGCACGATCTCGAACTGTCGTGGCGGGTGACCGAGGGCGAGGCCGGTGAGGTGGCCGAACGTGGCCGGCCCGTTGTTCTCGTTGCGGTGCGAATAGGCCCACCAATCGCGTTCGTTCAGACGGTCGATCGTGCGGATGACCTGCAGTCCCCAGGTCTGAATGCTGTCGCGGGCCGGGAAGCGGAGCTGGCTCAGGGGAATCCGGATTTCGGCCGTCCAGCCGAGCGAGTCGACGTGGCTCGCCTCCTCCCAGACCGGATCCCATGACGCGTCGATATTGCTGCCGCCCGCGCCGAGGGCGTCGCCTTTGACGCCGGACGGATTGACCTCGAACACCGCGCGAGTCAGGTGATCATGGTATGGGTCGAGGATGATGGTCAGCTTGTCGGACGTGAGCTGCGGCGCGGCCCGAGTTGTCGAGGTCGAGCTGCTGATCACGCCGGATCAGCCGCCTGCGAACCCCGTGCCGTCCGAGCGAATCGTACATCCGCGCGCCGATGTAGATGGCATTGGCATCGTAGAGAAACCGGACCTCGGTGCGCTGCGTCGCGGGCGCGCCATCCGCCGGCTGCACCTGGGTGAACGTGGTGATCGGCGTCGCCGCGGCCCAGGCGGCGTCGTCGAGACGGCCGTCGATGATGATCTCTCCGGTCCGGCGAGCGGCGTGGGCGACCGGCGGTGGGTGTGGATGAATCGACCGCGCGTCCTGCGCGCCAGCCTTGGCGAGAGCGCCAGACCCTGCGGCGCCAGCAAGACCGATCGCGCACACGGCGAGCGACAACAAGGCCGCGCACGGTAAGGGCGCGCACGGTAAGGGCGCGCACGGTGGCCGGCAGCGCGAACGGTCGGGCAGACAGGCTCCAACGGGACAGGGGGAGAATCAGCATCCGCGTGCGGACGTGGGCGACCATTGGATAGCGCGAGAGCCGTAATGGTTTGGCGGGGGTGTCATGCGTGGGCGTCTTTCGCTGGCCCGTCCCCGGCGCATAGAATTGCGGCGTCGTGGTCTTCGCGCTTCATCGCCGGCCTCCCCAGCCCCGTCTCGCCATGCATCGCCTGAGCGCGCGTCCAGTCCGATCGATTCCTGCAGCGCAGCGCCATGCCGAACGGCCTGCCACTCGGCCTGCCGTTCGGTGTTCCGGCATCCGAGGGGCGGCCGTCTGTTTCGCGCTCGTTGGCGGTGTGTCCGCCGCCAGCACGTCCGCTGTCGCCCAGACGGCGGGCGGTGCGCCGGCCGCCACGCCGGTCGTGGTGGTGCTCCGTGCCGCGCACATGTTCGATGGCACCGGGGCGGCTCTGATCACGAACGCCGTCGTGGTGGTGACGGACGACAAGATCACTGCCGTGGGTCCCGCCTCCTCGGTGCCGGTGCCGGCTGGGGCGCGCGTGGTCGATCTGGGGCAGGCGACGCTGCTGCCCGGATTCATCGACGCGCACACGCACATCATTCGGACGCGATCTCGCCGACCCGGGGTCGGACATGGCCGTGGTGAAAGACTACCCGAGTTACGGAGCGATCGTCGGCGTCGAGAACGCGCGGCGCACGCTGATGGGCGGCTTCACATCGATTCGCAACGTCGGCGCACCGAACTTCGACGACATGGCGCTCCGCCAGGCGGTCAACGCCGGCGTCGTGCCCGGTCCGCGGATGGAGAACGCCGGCCACCTCATCGGGATTACCGGTGGCCATTGCGATGCCAACGGATGGCGGCCGGGACTCGTGGACGGCGACTATCGCTCGGGCATCGCGGACGGTCCCGAGGAGATCCGCAAAGCCGTGCGGTATCAGGTCAAGTACGGCGCCGACGTGATCAAGATCTGTGCGACCGGCGGTGTGATCTCCGAGGGCGACGCGGTTGGCGCCACCCAGTATACCCTCGAGGAGATGAAGGCCGCGGTCGATGAGGCCCGGAAGCTGGGCCGCAAAGTGGCAGCACACGCCCATGGGCTCGAGGGCATCAAGTTCGCGATCCTCGCTGGCGTCTCGTCGGTTGAACATGGTTCGTTTCTCGACGACTCGGCAGCGCGGATGATGGCGGCTCGGGGCACGTTTCTCGTGCCCACCCTGTCGGCCGGGGAAGTCGTCGAGAACTTCGCGAAATCCGGGCGGCTGAAGGGTCTGCGGGCACAGAAGGCGCTGGCGGCCGCGCAGGCAATGCGCAACGCGGTGAAGCTCGCCGTGAAATACAATGTCCCGATCGCGCTCGGCACGGACGCCGGCGTCGGCGCCCATGGCGTGAACGCGCACGAGTTCCGCCTGATGGTGGATTGGGGCGGCATGACGCCCACGCAATCCCTGGTGGCGGGGACGTCGAGCGCCGCCAAGCTCCTCGGATGGCAGGACCGAGTCGGGACCCTCGCCGCCGGGAAGTTCGCCGACATCGTCGCCGTCCCGGGCGATCCGCTGCAGGACATCACCGTGACCGAGCGCGTGACCTTCGTGATGAAGGGCGGCAAGGTCTACAAGGGTCCCGGAGCGGAGTGAGCCAGCCGCGTGGCCCGTCGCCCCTCTGAGTCGTCGGATTGTGGGGCGTCAGTGCCGAGGCGGCGCTGGCCCCGAATATTGCTCGCGCGCGCGGTTGCGCGCAGCGAGACCGCGGTGCTGGCGGACCGCGGGCATGAACCCTAACTTGGCACCGTGCAACACTCTACACATGGGCGGCGAGGACTGCGCCGGAGGCTGACGCGCTGTCCGTAGATCACGCGATCACCTTCGCGCGCCACTTCTCCAGGCTGGTATGGTTGCTGGTCCATCAGCCGGATTCGGTGGATGAGCAGAAGGCCGCACTTCGCGCGCTTGTCACCGTGTCCAAGCAGGGAGGCGTGACGCTGGCCGTCCAGGACGGCCAGCTCACCGTCAACGGCGCCCCGTTGCCGCCCGCGCTGACCGGCGTGCAGGAGCTTAGGAGCCAGTTCGTAGGCCACGATGTCGCCGAGATGGTGGCGGATGTCGGTGCCATTCCTGCCGACATTCTGGGGACTGCCCGGGTGATCGCGTCGGTCCCGGTCAGTGGCGATGAAGGACGGCAGATTCGCTCGAAGCTGCGCGAGCTCGCGCCACGCTCCGTGCGGGTCACGTTCAAGCGGGAGGCTGCCGAAGCCGACCCGATCATCGTGCGCGCGTTCACCACGGTGGACCGGAACCAGGACAGCTCCGACGATCTCGTGGGCGCGCTCAAGGCGGCGACATCCGTCGCGATGGCCACGCGCGCCCTCGACCAGATCGCCAATGTCGTGGAGACGCAGGCGCGCACCAACAAGGCGGTCATGGTTGCGGATCTCATGTCGAGTCTCGTCACCGGCGAGGCGGCGCAGCCCGATCCTGACATGAAACTGGCCTACGGCGCGGCGATCCGGCGGCTGTCCAAGCCCACGATCCTGCGTGCGGTCGCGTCGGTGCTCCCGCGGCGGAAGGAGCGGACCGACGACTTCACGCACGTGCTGATGCGAACGGGTGACGCCGGGGCGGAAGCGCTGATCGAACAGCTGACGGCGGCGCAGTCGCTCTCCGAGCGGCGCGTGTTCTTCGATGCCCTCGTCCAGCTCAAGACCGGCAAACCGATGCTGGTGCACATGCTCGGCGATCCGCGCTGGTACGTCGCGCGCAACGCGGCCGACCTGCTGGGTGAGTTGGGGGCGACGGATGCCGACGAGAAGCTGAGCGACCTCCTCAAGCACGATGATGACCGTGTCCGCCGAGCGGCAGCGCACGCGCTCGGCAAACTCGGCACGCGGCACTCGGTTGTGGCGTTGCGCCGGGCCCTCAAGGATTCGTCGGTGCACGTGCGCGCGCTGGCCGCGGCGGGGCTCGCGAACCGCAAAGGCGCCCCGTCATCGACGACCCTCGTCAAGGCGCTCGATGGCGAGACCGAACAGGAAGTCCAGGTGGCGATCCTCGGTGCGTTGGGCCGCGTCGGGACCCCCGAGGCCGTGCAGCGGCTGATCAAAGTGGCGGAGCCGGCCGGAAACCTGTTCAAACGCAAACCCGCCGCGCTGCGCGTCGCCGCGGTGCACGCATTGGGTGAGGCGCGGACTCCCGCGGCCCTCGCGGTGCTCAAGGATCTGTCAGCCGACAAGGACAAGGACGTCCGCGAGGCTGCCACACGCGCCCTCGCGCACACGGACCGGCCGGAACCGACGACGCTCGCCTGAGGGACGCAGCGGGTCGGCAGAGAACGCGCGACCGATGTTGGGCCGAATGGCCCGGCGTGCTAGCGGTGCAGGCGGGCGACCCAGCGATACATGAAGAACATTGTCGCCGTAAACGCGATGCAGGACAACGCGACCGCACCACTTTCGGCAAAGTGGTCGCCGACGAGTGACAGTGGGAAGTTCTTCCCGGAGAACGCGACCAGCGCGGCGATCAGCACGCCCACGAGCCCCTCGCCGACGATCAGGCCGGAGGCCAGCAGGATACCGAGCTGTTTGACCGCTGCCGGGTTGGCGTGGCTGTTCGGCGCGCCGATCGAAGTACCACCCCGCCAGAGCACCCAGGACCACCATCAGCGTGCTTTGCGTCGGCAGGTAAATCCCCAGGCCAACCGCGAGCGGAGAGAGATGGACGCGGCCACCCGTCGTTCGGCGTAGCGCCTGGTCTATGACGATCATGCCAATGCCGATCGCGACACCGACACGGATCAAGCTCCAATCGACGTTGTTCTGCAACACACCCTGCGCGAGCGCGGAGATGAGGCCAGCTTGCGGCGCCGGCAGGGGATTGGCTCGGACGGTCCGGGCGCGCCAGCAAACCCGTACGCGTGATTCAACAAATCGAGGATCGGAGGGATGATCAATGCCCCCGCGGCGACCCCGATCACCAGAGCGACCTGCTGCTTCCACGGTGTCGCGTCGACGAGTTGCCCGGTCTTGAGATCCTGCAGATTGTTGTTCGCGATCGTCGCGGCGGCAAAGACGACCGCGGTCACGAACAGGGCGTAGGCGACGAGGGCAGGTTGCGCGGAGGCTGGCAAGTACGGACGCACGCCTGCGACCATGAGCAGCGCAGCTCCGATCACCGCCAGGATTCCGATGCCGGATAGCGGACTGTTGGACGCGCCAATGAGCCCGGCCATGTAGCCGCAGACCGACGAGACGAAGAAGCTCATGAGTGCGATGAACACGACTCCGCCAATCACGAGCACGGGCATCTTGGAATTGAGCGCACCGCCGGAATCGAAATTCGCGAGCAGGACCGCGATCGGCGCCAGGCAGACGAGCGTCACGACGGCCACGATGCCGATTGGAATGTCGCGCTCTGTGCGAGGCAGCAGCGTCTGTTGGCCCGTGCGCCGCGCGCGCGATGCGGCCAGCGCGGACCGCAACCCACCGTACACGGGCTTCACCAGCGTCGCCAGTGTCCAGATCGCCGCGGCGAGAATCGTGCCCGCACCGACGAAGCGCACCTGGTGGCTCCAGGTCGTTTGTGCGAGCTGCGCGGCGGCGTGGCCACCGTTCAGTACCGCGTAGTGGGGAACGCCCCACACCCAGGCAATGGCCGCTCCAAGGCCGATTGCGACCCCGACCCACAGCCCCACCAGGTGTCCCAACACCGAAGAGTGCGACCGAGAAGAAGAGATCAAATCCGCTCACGCTACCCCGCTCGCCAACGCGGAAATACCGGGCGAGGTCGCTGGCGAATATTCGGGTGGCTACGATGATCGCGAACACGCCGGACACGATCGAACCGCCAACCACCGCAAGCAGGCCGGCGCGCGTTTCGTCGACGCCGCCCGCCTCTATGGTGCCGCCAGCCCCGACCTTCAGCACTTCGGCGCACGCCACGCCTTCCGGGTACGGCAAGTCCGATTCGGTCACGAGGGCGCGTCGCAGCGGGATCGAATACATCACGCCCAGGACGCCGCCCAGCGCGCAAATCGACGCCGACGTCCAGTACGGGAATCCGGTCCACCAGCCGATAATCACCAGGCCGGGCAAGACGAAGATGATCGCGGAAAGCGTTCCGGCAGCCGACGCGACTGTCTGAACGATGTTGTTTTCCTGGATCGTGACGTCCTTGAACCCGCGCAACACCGCCATGGAGATGACGGCCGCGGGGATCGAGGTCGCAAACGTCAATCCCGCTTTGAGGCCGAAGAACACGTTCGCCGCTGTGAAAACCAGCGTGATCAACACTCCCAGAATGATGCCACGGACGGTCAATTCTTTCCGTGCATCTCATTGCATCCCCATTGTGTGCATCATGATCCTCCGTTGCTAGTCGCGGGCCGTGAAATCAGTCGCCGCCGTGATGGCGCGGCAGGTCTCCGCCAGCAACTCCGCGGTGCGATCCACGTCGTCGAGACTCACCATTCTCGTTCGGGGAGTGCATGTAGCGGTTGGGGATGGACACGAGCGCTGTCGCGATGCCTTCGCGCGCGATGTGGATCGCGTCGGCGTCGGTACTGGTGTCGCGGCCGGCCGCGTGCATGGTGTACGGGATCTGGCTGCGCTGGGCCGAGTCGCGGATGATGCCGAGCAGCACCGGCGAAATGATCGAGCCGCGGGTGAGCACCGGTCCGCCGCCGAGTTTGTGCTCCCCGAGCTCCTTCTTCTCGACGCCCGGGTGGTCGGTCGCGAACGTCACGTCGACGACGATCGCCGCTCGCGGCTGCACGCCGAACGCACTGACGATCGCGCCGCCGCCATGATACGCGATCTCTTCCTGCGTGGTCGCGACCGCGGCGACGCGCGCGGCGCCCGGTTTCTGCGCGTAGCGATGCAGCGCTTCGAGGACAATGAACGCGCCGATCCGGTTGTCGATCGCGCGGGAGACCAGACGGTCGTTGGGGAGGTCGAGAGCCCGGCCGTCGATGACGGCTGCATTGCCGACCGTCACGCGAGATTCCGCCTCCTCGCGGTTGCGGGCGCCGATGTCGATCCAGAGGTCGGTGATCTTGGAGGCGCGATCGCGCTCGTCCTGCTTGATCAGATGGATCGGCTTCTTCCCGACGACGCCGGCGACGTCGCCACCCCGGCCGCGCAGACGGACCCGCTGCCCGACGAGCACCTGGATGTCCCACCCCCCGATTCCACTGACGTACAGATAGCCCTCATCATCGATATACGTCACGATGAGGCCGATCTCGTCGATGTGGCCGGCCAGCATGATCGTCGGTGCGCCGCCGGCGTTCACCGTCGCAATGCTGTTGCCCGCGACATCGCCGCGGACCTCGGCGAATTGCCGCGCGCGGTCGCGCCAGATGCGCGCCGGGGGACCTTCGAAACCCGAGGGGCCGGGCGTGTCGAGCAGGGATTTGAGGAACGCGAGCGCGTCAGGGGTCAGCATGGGGGGGGAATCGTAGCGTGGCCGCGACCGAGGGGCCAGAGGCGGCGCCCGCATCCAATCGCCACCGGGCAGTCGCGGGCATAAGTTGATCACATGACTCTTATCTACTTGGCAATCGGTCTCGTGGCCGGAGTGCTCTCAGGGCTCTTCGGCATCGGGGGCGGCGTCGTCATCGTCCCTGCGCTCATTCTCCTCGCGCGCATGCCTACCCTGACCGCGACGGGCACGTCGCTCGGCGCGCTCCTGCTCCCGGTCGGGGCACTCGGTGCGTGGACCTATTACAAGAACTCCCACCTGGATGTCCGGGCGGCCGCGTTGCTGGCGGCCGGTCTCGCCGGTGGCGTGTTCTTCGGGGCCGCGTTTGCCCAGGGGGTAGCGCCCGGGTCGTTGCGCCGCGCGTTCGCCGTCCTGCTGGTCGCGCTCGCCGTGCGGATGTGGCTGACCGCCGGGTGACGCCGCCGTCGTAGGCGGGCCCTGTGGTGCGCGACTGAGGGACCGCGCTCAGTTACCCGATATGTTCCGCGCGAAGCCCACCGCTGGCGCGGTGAACAATGCCGGATGGAGGATACTCGCGATCGTCTCGATGCCATCCGCCAGACGCGGGCCCGGACGGCTGGTCAGGCGGTTGGCGTCGAGGGCCCACACGCGCCGCTCTCGCGCCCAGTGCCATTCCGCCTGCGCGAGTAACGCGACGGCCGCCTCGGCCGCCCGGGCGGCATCATACCCGCAGGGCGCAACCAGAATCACCTCGGGATCGGCTGCCGCGATCGCGGCGGCGGTGGTGACGCCTGAGTGCTGCCCCGGCCTGGCAATGACATCACGCCCGCCCGCCCGGCGCACCATCTCGGGGACCCAGTGACCGGCGGCGTAGACCGGATCGCACCACTCGACGACCGCCACGGCGGGGCGGGGGACAGCGGCGGCGCGTAGCCGTTCGTGGACGACCAGCATCCGTTGGCGGATCGCGTTGGCCGCGGCTTCGCCTTCGCGCGAAGACCCGATGGCGGCAGCGACGCGCTCGAGATCCACCAGTATCCCATCGAGCGTCGTGGCGCCGAGGGTGACGATCGAGGGCGGCGGGGAGAGCGACGCCGCCAGGGCGCGGACGTCCGTCTCCCGCACCGCGCACACATCGCAGAGCGCCTGCGTGATCACGACATCGCAAGAGAGTGCGCGAATGCGCGCGGCGTCCAGCGTAAAGAGCGCGGTGCCCTCCGCGGACAGTGCGCGAACGCGTTCATCGACGGCGCCCGGCGCGTCGTCCGCGATGACCGTTGCCGTGACCCGGGGGAGCAGCGGCGCTCCGGGGGGAAGGTCACACTCGTGGGTGATCCCGACCAGCAGCCCGGCGCCCCCGGCGGCGGCGACCATGTCCGTGGCGCCAGGCAGCAAGGAAATCACCCGCATCGGGCATCGCCGTCGTGCGCGGAATCGTCCGTTTCGGCGAAACGGACCCAGGTGGCGCTATTTACAGTCGTGTGCCTTCCGGCTACGCTTGTGGCCGTGCGTCGCTCACGGGGAGTTGAAATGCGCATTCGATGTTCGCTGAGAATCGTCGCGTTTATCGCTCCGGCCGTGATGGCTGTGGCGCCGCGCGCCGCACGTGGCCAGGGGTTCGGGCTGAACGACATTGGAAGTTGTGCGGTGGCCCGCGCGTACGCGACTACGGGCTCGCCGTGCCGCGACGCGTCGACGATCTACTGGAATCCCGGTGCGGCCGCCACGCTCTCCGGATTGTCGGTCTACCTCGGCGGCGACATCATCGGGGTCAACGGCGGATTCACCGCCGACACCACCCTCCGCCACTATTCGGCGAACGTCCCGACGCTCTTCGTGCCGTCGGCGTTCCTGAACTACAGCGCGCAGCTCGGCGCCCGGCGGGCCTCGGCCGGCATCGGCATCTACGTCCCCTATGGTCTGACGTCGCAGTGGCCATCCAATTTCCCGGGCCGGTTTGAAGCGCAGACCGCATCGCTGCGCACGATCTATTTCCAACCCAACGTGGCGATCGAAATCATTCCCGGCGTCCTGTCCGTCGGCGGTGGTCCGGTGATTGGCCACTCGGACGTCGTGCTCGATCAGGCACTTGATCTGTCGGCGGTGGGTGTGCCCGGGGAAGGCGCGACGTTCGGCCAACTCGGGATCCCGCAGGGAACGGAGTTCGGCATCGCCAAGCTCAACGGATCGGCGACGGCGTATGGCTTCAGCGCGCGGCGCGCTGTTCCGGCCGGGGCACGATTTCCAGATCGGCGCCCGATTCCTGTCCGCGCTGACCTTCGACTACAACAATGCGACCGCCCGGTTCCAGCAGGTCCCGACTGGGTTGATCCTGGCGGCCAACAACGCGTTCAACGTCCCGGGAGGCACGCCCGTCGACGCGATCCTCGCCCCGCAGTTCAGCGATACCGGTGCCCTGTCGCGGCAGGGTGTTCGCACACGGATCGTCCATCCGTTGCAGGCGGAGGGAGGCGTCGCGTACACCGGATTGCCGCAGACGACATTCGACGTGGACTATGCCTACATCGGGTACCAGTCGTTCCAGAACCTGCCGGTGACATTCACCGGCCCCGCGGGCGCGGCGGGGCTCAGCCGCATTCTGCTCGAGGACTACACAAGCTCCTGGTCTCTGCGCGGAAGCGCCGAGCACATTTTCGGCGAGACCGAGCACGGGATCGCTGCCCGGGCCGGCTTCAGCTACATCGCGACGCCCGCGCCGCAGGAGACGGTGACGCCGCTGCTGCCCGACATGAACCGGTACAACGTGTCAGGCGGAGTCGGATTCCCGCTGGCGCGGATGCTGACGCTCGACGTCGCCTATCTCCACGTGTTCACCGCCGGCCGGCGCGGGCGGCTGGCCGAGCGGACGGATGCATCGCAGACGGCCGCGGAGTTGAACTCCGGATTCTATACCCTGGCGGCAGACGTGTTCACGGCCAGCCTGCGACTCCACCTCTGACATGACGCTCGTCACCCGGGGCCTGAGGGATCGACCGATGCCTACGATCCACGGCGCGTTGATACGTGCGGCCGCCGCCGCGTTGCTCGCGGGCGCGCTCGGAGGGATGCTCGCCGGCTGCGAGCACGATGAGCTGGCCACCCGTCCCCGCACGCCCGTCAATGGGACGCTCTTCGCGAGCTACGTGGCGATGGGCAACAGCATCACGGCTGGTTATCAGTCCGGCGGTATCGTGGATACGACGCAGCAGGAAAGTTACGCCGCAGTGATCGCCCAACAGGCCGGGACGCGCTTCGCGATTCCGTCGATGCAGTATCCCGGCTGTCCGCCGCCGATCGTGAACTTCCAGACCCAGGCGCGGCTGGGTGGCGGGACCGCCACCACCTGTGCCTTACGGACCGCAGGCAGCGTGACCGCGGTTCTCAACAACGTCGCGGTCCCCGGCGCGATCACGCTCGATCCGACGTCGGTCACGACGTCCGGCGTCGAATGCGCTCACGATGTTCATTCTTGGCGGACAGACGCAGGTCCAGCGCGCGCTCGACGCCGACCCGACGTTCGTGTCCATCGAGATCGGCAACAACGATGTGTTGTCGGCGGCGGAGCACGGCACCGTCGTTCCCGAGGCCTCGATCGGCTCGCCTGGGGTGACGCCGGTCGACACGGTCGTGGCCGAGTACGCGACGATGCTGGCGCAACTGACCAAGGCACGGCCATCCCTCAAAGGACTCCTCGTCGGGGTCTTCGACGTCACGGCGCTTCCGTCGCTGTTTCCCGCGGAGAGCCTGTACTCGAACGCCACCTTCAACGCCGAGTTCACCGACGCGGCTGGCGGCTCGGTCACGTATGTGCCGAACTGCGCGGGATCGCATGCCCTCATTGCGATCGGCATCATCCAGTTCTGGCAGGAGGCGGGGATCCCGCCGGTCATCAGCTGCCAGGCTGGCGTCCCGGTCGAACCGTACGGCGACTTCTTCGTGCTGGACACCGCGAAGCAGCGCGTCATCGGCGCGGCGGTGAGTGGGTACAATGCCTATATCAGCGCGAAAGCCGACTCCCTGGGCTGGGCATACGTCGATCCCAACATTGCGCTGGGGGCGCTCAAAGCGTCCGGAGCGATTCCCACCCTGCCCAATTTCGCCAGCGCCACCCAGACCTTTGGCTCCTACATCACCCTGGATGGGATCCACCCCTCCGCGTTGGCGCATAAACTCCTCGCCAACGTCCTGATCCAGGGCATCAACACGAAATACGGGGTCTCGATCGATACAGTGAGCCACCAATAGGCGTCGATGCGGTAACGTTCACCGCAGGCTCCACCCCGTCTTTCTCCTATCGAGTTGGTATCCGATGCCTGCCGCATTTCACCGGGCCGTAGCCGCCGCACTGCTCCTCGGCCTCGCGACACCGGTGGCCCGAGTCGCCACCGCGCAGATGGTCTCCGCGGTGTCCGCGCCGGTCAGTGACATTCGCTACGACGTGACCGCGGATTCCGCCGCGGCGGCGAACCGGCACCTCCTGGTCGTCACGACGGTGACCATGGCGGGCCCCGGTCCCCTGGTGCTGGAGCTGCCGGCGTGGACTCCGGGCGCCTACGAGCTGACCTGGTTCTCGCGCTGGGTGTCAGGGTTCAGCCCTGCCACGCCGGACGGCAAGCCATTGGTGTGGGACAAGGTGGATTTCGAGACGTGGCGAATCGAGACCGGTGGCGCGAAGACCGTCCAGGTCGCCTTCACCTACGAGGCTGACTCGCTCGACAACGCGATATCGTGGACCCGTCCCGATTTCGTGCTGTTTAACGGGACGAACCTGTTCCTCTATCCCGCCGGACGCGGACTCAACTTCCCGGCCACCGTCACGGTGCACACGTCACCGTCATGGCTGGTGACGACGGGGATGGCCGCCGGAGCCGCGCCAGGCACTTTCACCGCGCCGACGTATCACGATCTGGTGGACATGCCGTTCTTCGTCGGGCGGTTCGACCTCGACAGCGTGCAGACCAGTGACCGGTGGGTGCGCTACGCGAGCTATCCGGCGGGAAGCGTCGCCGGGCCGCGGCGCGCGACGGTGCTCAAGGTGCTCGGCCAGGTGATCCCCCCCGAAGCGGCCGTGTTTGGCGAAGTCCCGTGGGCGAACTACACGGTGATGCAGATCAACGACTCGTCATACGGCGGAGCGAGCGGCCTCGAACATCAGGACTCCCATGTCGATGTCGTCGGAACGGGCGCGCTGGACGATCCGTTCATCCCGGGACTCTACGCGCACGAGATCTTTCACTCGTGGAACGTCAAGCGGATGCGGCCCGCGGAGATGGTCCCCTACCGATACGATGTTGCGCAGCCCACGCCGTGGCTGTGGGTGAGCGAGGGGATCACGGACTATTACGCCGATCTGGCGCAGGTGCGCGGCGGGGTCATCCCCGACACCGGATTCTATGGGCTGACCGCGGGCAAGATCGATGAGGTGGCCCAGGCACCACCGGTCGCACTGACCGATGCATCGCTCTCGACATGGGTGCATCCGACCGACGGCACCGGGTATCTCTACTACCCGAAGGGATCACTGGCCGGGTTCATGCTCGATGTCCTGATCCGCGATGCCAGCGACAATCATCAGTCGCTCGATTCGGTCATGCGCGCGGTGTACACGACGACGTACAAAAAGGGCCGCGGCTTCACGGCGAGCGACTGGTGGGGCGCGGTCAGCCGGGCCGCCGGCGGCAAGTCGTTCGCCGACTTCAACCGCCGCTTCGTGGATGGGCGGGAACCGTTCCCGTGGGATTCGATCCTGCCGCTTGCCGGATTGCGCGCGGTCACCGACAGCGTGCGCGAGCCGCGGCTTGGCGTCGCGAGCGCCATGGACTCGGCTGGGAATGTCCGGATCATGCAGGTCGAGCCGGGGTCCGCGGCGGCGAATGCCGGCCTGCAGCCCGGAGACGTGCTGGTCTCCCTCGCCGACATCCCCGTGACGGCGGCCGACTTCGGCGCGCAATTTCGTGCGAAGTATGCGTCTGCGCCAGCTGCCGGAGAGTCCACCGTATCGGTCGTGGTGCGACGGGCAGGCCGCACGATCACGGCCCGGGCGCCGCTCCGGTTCCGGACCCACGCTGTCCACCGGATCGAGGCTGATCCGCACGCCACCCCCAAGGCCGCGCGAATTCGCAACGGGATCCTGCACGGTGTGACCGGGTGAGCGCGGCCGGCGCGTCCGCGCTCGAACAGTTCGTCGATGTCGAGACCCCGGAACAGGTGGTATTCTCGTACACCATCGCGGGGATCGGATCACGGGCCGCCGCGGCCCTGATCGATTACGCCGTCTGCTTTGGCATCATGTTCGTCGTGGTGCTCTGCATCCAGCCGTTCACGCGACGCGGAGTGCCGGTGCCGTGGGTCGTCGCGATCGCCGGGCTGCTGATCTTCGGTACGTTCTGGGGCTACTACGTCCTCCTCGAAGGTCTATGGGACGGGCAGACGCCCGGGAAGCGGCGATTCGGCCTGCGGGTCGTCCGGGACGGTGGGTATTCCGTCACCTTCGGTGCATCGGCGGTCCGGAATCTCGTTCGCTTCATCGACATGCAACCCATCGTCATGTATGGCGTCGGGTTGGTCAGTGCCGTCCTGTCGAAGTCCGGGAAGCGGCTGGGCGACTACGCTGCCGGCACCATCGTCGTACGCGAGCGCGCCGTCTCGATTGCTCCAGGCGACGCGGCGGCCGCTGCCCGTGCGCCCGGCGCCGAGGTGGCCGCCGCGCCCAGCACGGTGCTCACCGACGACGAATACGCGCTGCTCGATCGTTACCTGGCACGTCGCAACACGCTGGACACGGACCGCCGCGCGCAGTTCGCCGAGCAGCTGGCCGTGCGGTTCGGTGATCGCCTGCCCGGCGTCACGGGCAGTGATAGCGCGGTGCTCGCCCGGCTGTACGAACACGAGCGAGCGGCGCGGGCTCGCGGTGCCGCCGGTCGTTCCGGCACGGGGCGGCGCGGGAGCAGAATGCGATCGTCGCTGAGGGCGCCTGGCCGGTGGCGCGATTTCGCGGCGATGCTTACCGAGCGCGCAGCGCCGGGGACTCGGGAGCATGACGGAGGCCGAAGTCAGCGCATTCGTCGCGCGGTATCGGGACCTGGCGGGCGACCTCGCGCGATTGCAGACCGCGACCAAGGGACGTGAGATCGACTCGGTGTTCTACCTGAGTCGTCTCGTCGCGGGCGGCCACAACCTGTTGTATCGCGACCGCCGCGTCACGGCGACGTGGCCTGGGAGTATCTGACGATCCTGGTGCCGCGCGAGATCCGCCGGTCGGTGCTGCCGATCGGCATTGCGGCGACGCTGTTGTTCGCGCCGGCTGCGATTTCGTGGGTGGCCGTCGAGCGCGATCCAGCGATTGCCGAGCAGTTCATTCCCCGAGGGATGCTCGAGCGGGCGCGTAATGGCGTACAGCGGGCCAGAAATCACGAGGGCTACATCAGCGATTTCGGCGAGTGGCGCCCGTACGCGGCGAGCGCGATCATGACGAACAACGTGCAGGTCACGTATTTGGCGTTCGCGGGTGGCGTGGCGGCCGGCGCCGGCACGGTACTGGCGTTGGTCACGAACGGTATCCAGCTCGGCGGCGTGATGGGTCTCTACCAGTCCAATGGCATCCTGTCGCTCATCCTCGCGTTCGTCGCGCCGCATGGCGTCCTTGAGTTGAGCGCCATCGCGATCGCCGGCGGTGGCGGCCTGCTCATCGGGTCCGCGCTGCTGCTCCCGGGGGCGATGACGCGCCGGGAGGCGCTGGTCATCCGCGGCCGTCGTGCGATCCGGCTCATCGCGGGATCGACCATGCTCCTCGTGGTCGCTGGCACGCTGGAAGGATTCGTGTCGCCAATTCCGTGGTGGTCGCTCAACCAGAAGCTGTTGGTCTCGGGGCTGACCGCGATCGCGCTCGCGCTGTTCGTGAATCTCGACCGCGGCCGTGCGATCACCACTCCGGCGACGCAGGCGGAGACGGTCTAGCGGACGTACGATGCGCCGTTGATGTCGATCGTTGTTCCGGTGGCGTGAGGCGCGAGACCCGAGGCGAGAAACGCGACCACGTTGGCGACATCCTCGGGTCGTGCCATTGCGCCGAGCGGGATGTCGCGAGTGAGCGTGTCGAGGCCTCGGGACTGAATGGCGGGACGGGCCATGTCGGTCAGCACCCATCCCGGCGCGACCCCGTAGGCTACGACGTGCTCACGTCCGAATCCTCGCGCGATGCTCTTCGTCAGTGCCACGACCGCGCCCTTGGATGCCGCGTAGTGCATGTAGTCGGGCTCATCGCCCCGGAACGCGGCGCGGCTCGCGATGTTGATGATCGTCCCGCCCCCGCGCGTCCGGTAATGGAGGAGCGCCTCACGGCAGATATCCGCGACGGCCATCACGTTCACTTGCAGGGTCTCCCGCCACATCGCCCGCCATTGCTCGGCCGGATCCTCGATCCGGGCCGTCGTGGCGACAGCGGCGTTGTTGACGACGACGTCGATGTGCCCGCGCCAGGCGACGGAATCCTTCCACAGATCAGTTGCCGCGCCCGGAGCGGACAGGTCCGCGTGGACCAGGTGGCAGCGGCCCGGCTGGCACATCGGCCGCCACGGCCTGTGCGGCGTCGCGATGTCTGTCCATAGTGGAGCACGACGTGCGCGCCGGCGTGGGCCAGCGTGCGGACGATGACGGCGCCGATGCCGCGGGAGCCGCCGGTGACGAGTATCACCCGGCCGGTCAGATCGATCACTGTCGTGGTTCCCGGCGGGCCGGGCTCCGGCTGATTATGAAACGGCGTACGGCGCAGCGGCGGTCGCCGACTCCCGGTGCCGCGCGAACACCTCGCGCATGGCGTCCCCATCGGGGGTGGCCTTCACGGGATGCACGGCAAGCATGCCGCGAGCGATCAACGCATCGGCGCCAAGCGGAACAGGTGGCAGGAATTGTAACCACACGCTCGCTTGCGTCGCACCCTCGTCCAGATCGATCAGACGGTGGCCCACGGCGCGCACGCCGAGCCCGAGGAGGACGTCCATCTGCACGGTGAGCGCGCGAAAGTCGTCGGGCACGGCGAGGAACCGTGCATCGGCGAGCGCGCGGAGCGTGTCGCCGTGGATTGCCGCGAGCGCGCCCAGCACGTGCTCGCCGAACACGTATCCATGGCGCCGGGCGGCCATGACATAGCGCGTCCAGTAGGGCCATCCGATGCGCACCGCGCGCCACGTCTTGTGCGGGCCAACCGGCAGAAAATCGATCAGCATATTGCGGCGGATGTGGCCGAATACGCGCCGGCGCCCGCCGGCGCCAACGCGGAACGCGCCGACGATGCCCGGGCCGGCCGCGGCGAAGCGGGCGCGGATCCGCTCCAGGAGGTCGCCGCCAAGGAGGCAGGTATCGGGGTCGATCTTGATCGCGATCTCGACACCCGGCTCGCGGCGCGCGATCGTCTCGAGCAGCCCGAACGACGATGCCGCGATACCCCGGTACCCGCGATGCCTGGTGTTGCGGATGAGATGTCCGCCGTGCGTCGCGACCCACTGCTCCAGCATCGCGTACGTGCCGTCGCTGGTGTGGTCGTCGAGAATCCACCGGCTGGCGCCGGGGAAAAACGTCGCCACGCTCTCGAGCGTGTCGAGCGCAATGCGTCCTTCGCCGGGGCCGACGGCCATGGCGAATGCGACGTCGTTTCCGTTCAGTGCTTGAGCCTCCACCCGTGCGGCTCCGCTGCGGTGACGGTCCCTACAGGATGAGCACGCTTCACCCGCCGCGCCAGCGGTTTTGGTGTGAATGCCCTGTAATAGGACGATGTGAAGCGCCAGCGCGTGTCGAACTGCCTGTCCGCTCGCCCGCCGGGACCCCCTTCAGCGGCACTGTCCTCCTCAGAGGGCAGGGTGCTTCTCGTGGAATCCGGTGGCGTCCTGGTAGGCCCGGGCGAAGGCCAGGAGCTTCGCCTCGCCGTGGAGCGGCCCGAGGAACGTGAGGCTCACAGGTGTGCCGGGACCTCCGTAGTCAGCACCCGGCTCGGCGCTGAATGGAGGGGCATCCTCGCCACGAAAACCGTTCGGCAGGATGAGCGCGGGGTGTCCGGTGAGGTTCGTGACGACCAGCTGCAGCGAGAACGTCGGCGCGACGACGACATCGAGCCGGTCGAAGAGCGCCGCCATTTGCTCAATGCCCATCATGCGCGCGCGGTTCGCCTGGATATACTCGACCGCGGGAATGAATCGCGCGGTGCGAAAGGAGTTCGGCCAGTCGTTAGGTCCCTGGCTGGTCAGCAGCTTGTCGCGCCCTGATCGGGTGAGCTCATCGAATGACGCGGCCGCCTCCGCGAGCAGGACCGGCCGCATCGCCGCCCACGGCAACTTGGGCAGCTCGATGGGCGTCATCCGAACGCCCATCGCCTTGAGCTTCTCGAGCCCTGCGGTGGCGTATTTCCTGTCGTAGTCCGCGTGCGCGCGGTTCGCGGCTTGCTGGCGCTGCTCGGTCTCGCGTCGCTTCGCGTCTTCCTCGGTGCCTGTCGTATCCGCATGTCTGGCGAGCGGGGGCACCGGGGGCGCCGCGAAGTCGCCCTCGAGGACACCGACGCGCAACGTGCGCCAATCGAGCGATGCATCCCAGTTGAACGCCGCCGGACGCACCGTGCGATCGTGGCCATCGGGACCGTGAATCGCGTCCAACACGATCGCGCAATCCTCGACCGAGCGGCAGATGGGTCCGAGCTTGTCCATCGACCAGGACAGCGCCATCGCGCCGGTGCGAGGCACCAGGCCAAACGTGGGGCGCAATCCAGTGCAGCCGCATCGCGTTGACGGTGAGGCGATCGAACCGAGCGTTTCCGACCCGATGCTGAACGCGACGCATCCTGCAGCAGTGGCGGACGCCGGCCCGGCAGACGAGCCGCTCGATCCTTGTTCGGTCTTCCAGGGGTTGCGCGTGATGCCGCCGTACCAGACGTCGCCCAATGCCAATGCGCCGAGGGTGAGCTTGGCGATGAGGACGGCTCCTGCGGCGTCCAGCCGCTGCACGACGGTCGCGTCCTCGTCGATCACCTGGTGCTCGAATCCACCCGCCCCCCAGGTCGTCGGGTAGCCTTTGACCGCCAGCAGATCCTTGGCACCCCAGGGAAGGCCGTGGAGTGGCCCGCGGTACTTGCCGGCGGCGAGATCGTGGTCGGCTTCGGCTGCCTGGGCTCGCGCCCGGTCCGCCGTCATCGTGATCACGCAGTGGAGCGTGGGGTCGAGCCGGTTCAACCGCGCGATATACATGTCGGTGAGCGCGGCCGACGAGATCTTGCGGCTCCGCATCAGCGCGGCCAGGTGACGAACCGTCGCGTAACAGAGATCTTCGATGTTCCGCGGGACATCGCGAGTGCCCAGCACCGGTGCGGGCGAGATGCGCATGGGCACCTTGCCTTCCGGTACCTTGGCGGCGGCTGGCGCCGGATTGAAGTCGAGCGCCGGTGCCACGGAGTTCGGCAGGTGCAGCTCGTGGATCGCATCGTACCCGTCCACGAAGTCGTTCAGGCTGCGCAGCATGGCGTCCCGGAATTCGGCCGGAATGGGCACGTCGGCGATGATCGCCGCCTGCTCGATCATGTCCTTGGTGACGGTGCCCGTCCGGTGCGCGAGCGCCCAGAGCGTGCCCGGAAACAGGGTGGTGCCCAGGCCCATCCGCGAGCAGGCCGCGAGGAATAACCGGCGATCGATCATGGGCGGCAAACCTACAGGCGTAGGCTGGAGGCGGCCAGAGCGCTCCAGGGCAGGGGCTGGAGGGCGCCTGAAGGAGCCAAGACCGGCACCGAAACCCGGACCGGTCCCGGCGCGTACTGGTATATCACTCTCACCCGCCCCAACTCGTGTGCTGATTCTCGACGCTGTTCGGCTGGCTTTCGCGCAGATTCGCGCCCAGAAGCTCCGAAGCTTCTTCACGCTCCTCGGCGTTACCGTGGGCGTGATGTTTCTGATTGGCGTCGTGTCCGTGGTCAGTGGGATGGCGAAATACGTCGAAGAGGATTTCGGCGGCAAATTCCTCGGCGTCAACACGTTCAACTTGCGCCGTTTCCCGGATATCAATACCGGCGACGTGTCCGACGCGACGTGGCGGCAATGGCAGGAGCGTCCGAAAATCACCATCGATGACGGCGAAGCGGTCCGCGAGGCACTGCCTCCTGGATTGCGGTGGTCGCTGCATGATGCGCGGTGGTACACGCCCCGCTCCGAATATTCTCGCGGCGGCCCGCAGAACATGGTGCAGGCGGTGTCGGCGGACTACTTCGCGATCAAGAACCTGAAGGTCACGAAGGGAAGGGTCTTCAATGCCGAAGAAGACGCGCGAGGCACGCCGGTCGTCGTCATCGGTACCGAGACCGCGAGTGAGCTCTTTCCCCATCTCGATCCGATCGGCCGCGAGGTCCGGATCGATGGGCTCCCGTTCACCGTGATCGGCGTGCTGGAGGTACAGGGCAGTGTGTTCGGGCTCTCGCTCGACCGGCAAATTCTCGGGCCGTTCAATTCGCCCATGTCTCGCGCCGACCACGCGCGCGCGGGCCTGTACGGCGTCGTAGTCCAGGCGCCATCGCAGGACGCGCTCAACGATGCGGAAGAGCGGGTCCGTGAGGTCATGCGCCGGCGCCATCGTCTCCGGCCCGCCGAGCCCGACGACTTCGTCTTCGAGACCTCCGACTCCGCGCTGTCCGACTGGGTCCAGATCAAGCGATTTCTGTTCTGGGGCGGGCTCCTGCTGCCATCGGTGGGTCTCCTCGTGGGTGCGATCCTCATCATGAATATCATGCTCGTCTCCGTCACCGAGCGCACGCGCGAGATCGGGATCCGGAAATCGCTCGGGGCCCGCCGGCGAGACATCCTCAATCAGTTTCTCGTCGAAGCCACGACCTTGAGCATGCTGGGCGCAACCGTGGGCATCGCGCTCGGCGTGGCGCTGTCTCGCCTCGTCGCCGTGCTGTCGCCGTTGCCGGCGACCATCGCGCCGTGGTCGCTGGTCGCGGGCATCATCGTCGGCGCCGGCGTCGGGATCGCGTCGGGCGTCTATCCCGCGTCGCGAGCGGCACGGCTGGACCCGATCGTCGCGCTCCGCTCCGAATGACCGCGCGGGCGATGGAGGCCGAGTGCGACATGGGCGCCGACGGACGCCACCTGACCGAGTCCTGGGCGACCCGGATCGGGCGGGTCCTCCTCGGACTCGGAGAGGGCGCCGCGATTGCCCTGGACGCGATCCGCGCGAACCGGCTTCGGGCCGGCCTCACGATCCTGGGCATCGCGGTCGGCGTGTTCGTCGTGACCGCGATGTCGGCCGCGGTACATGGGATCGACTCCGGGCGTCGAATCCAGTCTGGCGGCGGCGGGGCCCACGACGTTCTTCGTCACCCGGTGGCCGATCGCGGTGACCAGCTGCTCCGGGGATGCCGGGAGCTGTCCCTGGCGCCACAACAAACCGCTCACCGTCCGCGAGGTCGCGATCCTCGGCGGGCTTTCGAGCATTCACGCGGTCATCGCCCACACCAATACGACCGCCGTCGCCAAAGTGAATGACCGCGTGCTGGGCGCCGCCAACGTGGATGCCTATACGCCGGCGTGGCTGGAAGTCGATCCGGGATCGGTCGTGTCGGGCCGGACATTTACACCGCGCGAGAACGACGACGCGGCGCCCGTCGCCATCGTCAATGACATTGTGGTCAAGGACCTGTTTCCGGAGGGGAGTCCTGTCGGGAAAACGGTCATGCTCGACAACCATCCGTTCCAGGTGATCGGGATCTATCAGTCGCATGGGAATTTCTTCGACCCGGCCAACAAGCCGAAACTGATCGTGCCCTTCGAGACGGCGCGGCGGCTCCTCTCCGTGGACATCCACTGGATGGATCTCACGGTCAAGCCGCGCGAAGGCGTCGCGCGCGAGGACGCGATGGATGATGCGACGGCCGCCCTCCGGATCCATCGCGGGCTGCGTCCGGCCGCCGAGAATACCTTCTTCCTGTACGGACAGGAGAAGGTGCTCGAGTTGTACAACAAGACCGTGTTCGTGTTCTTCCTCGTGATGATCGTCCTGTCCGGGATCGGACTGTTGGTCGGTGGCGTGGGAGTCGTCGCGATCATGATGATCAGCGTCACCGAGCGGACCCGCGAGATTGGCGTGCGCAAGGCGCTCGGGGCGACGCGCGGCGCGATTCTCTGGCAATTCCTCGTGGAGGCAGTGACGCTCACCACGATTGGCGCCATCGCCGGCCTCGCGGTCGGCGCCGCGGCGAGCGCGGTCATCCGCGCCGCAACGCCGGTCGAAGCTACCATTCCTCCGGTCGCCATTGCCGCCGCGTTGGCGGTCAGTGCCGTGACTGGGGTGTTCTTCGGGCTGCTGCCCGCCATGCGCGCGTCACGCCTGGACCCGGTGGCCGCGCTGCGGTACGAGTGACGGTCCCCTCCCGCTATAACTCGATTTCGACCTCGGGCCCCACCTCTCCCAGGCGCACGATGTCACCGGTGCGCAGAAGCACTGGCTCCGTGACACGATTGCCGTTTCGATAGGTCCCGTTGCGGCTGCCAAGGTCCGCGAGCAGGTACCCGGTTGGGTCGATGTATACCGGGATGATGCGGGCGTGGTGGCGGCTCACCTGATCGTCGAGTCGCGGATCGAAGCGGACGGCCGCGGATGCAGCGCGGCCCAGGATCAACTCCCGGTGCGCGCCGATAGGCACGACGTCGACCTGAGTCGCACGAGTGCCACTGATGTGCCGAAAGATGAGGTTTGGCATGCTCGTCTCGCCGGGCCGGAGAGTGCCGCCCTCTATCTGTTAGAGCGAGATCGCCGGGCGCGATGGCTCACGGGCCGGCTGGCTGGGTCACCAGCTTGGCGCGATATGCGGCCGCTTTGGCGGGCTGCCCCCACGCGTCGTAAAGCGCCGCGTAACGTTGGTAGTTGATCTGCATCTTCGGGTGCGTCGGCGGAACCGCGCCGGTGAGAATCGTATTCGCGTCGTCCAGCAACGACTCTGCCTTTGTGTACTGCTTGACGGAGACATCGTGATCGGCGAGCACTCCGTCCGCGCTGGCTACGATCCAGCTGCCCGCGTAGTACTTCCTCCGGAGCCGCAGGCTCTCCTCCAGCGCACGCCGTGCACCCGCGGTATCGCGCTGTTTGTCGAGACACCGGCCGAGCGTCTGGAGTGCAGCCGCGATCGCTAGATGGCTCTCGGGCAGCACGCGTCCCCGGAGCGCGAGGATCTGACGGCTCATGTCGGCGGCTTCCTGGTAACGCCCGCGATCGTACACGAAGAACGAATAGTTCATCAACGTCAGCGTGTAGTCCGGATGTTCCGGACCCAGCAGCATGCCGCCGGAGGTCCAGAACCTCGACGTACGCGCTATCGGCTGCCGCCGTCTTGCCCTCCATGTCCAGCTCAGTGGCCAGGGGATCGAGCACGTTGGCGACGAGGACATTCGGTTCCGGGTGGTTGTGCTTGAGAATCGCGAGCGCGTGCCGCAGCATCGAGTCCGACTCGGTCATCCGATTCTGCTCGCCGAGCGAAACAGCGATACTGGCCATCGTCTCCGCCACGATATCGGCGTTCGGCCCCAGCAGCTTGCTCCGAATCGCCAGTGACTGCCGGTGAAGGCGCTCGGCCGCTGCGAAGTCGCCCTTTCCATGCGCCACGCTGCCGAGATTGTCGATCAGCGACGCGAGAATCGTATCCGGGGTGCCGGAGATCGACTGCTCGATCGAGAGTCCCTGCCGGAACAGGCTGTCGGCGCGGTCCATCTGGCCTTCGTCGTTCGCGGCCGAACCCAGATCCCGCAATGCGAGCACGACGGCTTCACTCCGCGGACCCGACACTTCGCAATGCAGGGCGAGCGCCGCGCGCAAATGCTGCTCGGCGTCGGCATAGCGTCCAAGCGACAGGTAGCTCTGTCCGATCACCGTTTCGAGCACCGCATGAACGTCCGGTTGCGATGCAAGCTCAATGTCGGCGCGCCGTCCGGCAGAATCGAGGACATCCGATACCGGGACATCCCGGCCGCCTGTGGCCGGGCGGACGGAGCTGAGGAGCGTCCGCAGGAAGCCGTTGACCCGCTCGGCCCGCATCTGCGCGGCGCGCGCACGGTGGGCCTGGTCGGCCGTGGTGATGACGCCCGCCGATGAGCGCGACCACGACGAGGAGCGACGCGGCGGCACCGGTGCGGTTGCGGGCGACGAACTTGCGCAGGCGGTACCCGGCCCAATCGCCGTGGGCCTCGACCGGAAGCCCGGTCAGCGCGCGTCGCACATCTTCGGAGAGCGCGCCGGCCGACGCGTAGCGGCGCTCCGGCTCGGGACGCAGCCCCATCAGCGCAATGTTATCGAGCTCTCCCTGCAACCGCCTGCGCAAACGGGCGGCACTCCGTCTCGCCGCGGCGCTCGGCCGCGCCGGCCGTGACGACGCTGCTCGGCCGCGGGACGGGTACCTCCAGCACGGCCCGCATGATGTCCACGAGGGCGCGACCGGTGACGACGTGTGGCCGCCGGCCAGCCAGCAACTCGAACAGCACGGCGCCGAGGGAGTAGACATCGGACGCCGTCGACAGCGCGTCCCCACGGATTTGCTCCGGACTCGCGTATTCCGGCGTGAACGGGCGCGTGTCTCCCCGAGTGAGCGGCAGCGCATCGTCGCCGGCGCCCGTGCCGAGCAGTTTCGCGATCCCGAAGTCGAGCAGCTTCGCGGTTCCGTCGGCAGTGACCAGGATGTTACCGGGCTTGATGTCCCCGTGCACGACGAGGTTCTTGTGCGCGTACTGCACCGCGTCGCACACCTGGCGGAAGAGTAGGAGCCGAGCGCTGACCGAGAGCCTCCGGGCGTCGCACCACGCGGTGATCGGGTCGCCCTCGACGAACTCCATCACGAGGAACGGCCGGCCGTCGGGCGTGACGCCGCCATCCAGCAGCGTGGCGACGTTGGGGTGCTCGAGATTCGCCAGGATCTGTCGCTCGCGGCGGAACCGCGCGATCGTTAGCTCGGAATCGAGGCCGCCCTGAACCAGCTTGATCGCCACCCTCTTGCGATACTGGTCGGCGCGCACGCCCTCGTAGACCGCACCCATGCCGCCCATCCCGATCACCCGCACCACCTCGTACGGGCCAAGGCGTTTGCCGATGAGGCCATCAGCCTGCGCCTCGGCATGACCGGCGCCACTCCCCCACGCGGCCGCGAACGTAGCCCCGGCCTGGTCCGCCGCGGCGACGAGCTCCAGAACCTCTCGGCGCGTTGGGATGTCCCACGCCACGGCGCTCGCGAGAAACGCCGTCCGCTCGTCCGGCGGGCGATCCATCACCGCATCGAACAGCTCCCGGACCCGGCGCAGCCGCTCGGGGGCACTAGGCATCGCGTGTCGCCGCGGTATCCGGGCCCAGCTCGCGGGAGAGCCACGCCCTGGCGAACTGCCAATCGCGTTTGACGGTGGCGGGCGAGACGCCCAACGCGGCGGCGACTTCCGGAATCTCGAGGCCTGCGAAGTACCGGAGCTCGACGACCTGTGCCCACCGCGGCTCGGCGGCACCGAGACGGTCGAGCGCGTCGTCGAGGGCCAGCATGTCTACGGGGGGCTCCGTGCGCCCAGCGATCGCCTCATCGAGGGTCACGTGCAATGCGCCGCCCCGCTTTTGCGCGTTCCGGGCCCGCGCATGATCGACGAGCACCCGGCGCATGGCCTGTGATGCCGTGCGCAGGAAATGCGTCCGGTCCTGTGCCGAGAGCGGCGCCGCGCCGGCCAGGCGCAAAAACGCTTCGTGCACGAGGGCCGTCGGCTGCAGCGTATGGTCGGGGCGCTCGCGGCGCATGTGCCGGGCGGCGATGTCGCGCAGCTCCGCGTAGAGCAGCGGCAGCAGCCTGCCGAGTGCGGCGTCGTCACCGCGCCGCGCATCATCGAGAAGCCGGGAGATGGTATCGGCGGCGGTTGGCTCGCTTGGCATTCAGTGCCACGGTAGACTCGCGTGGCGGTTTCGTCAATCACTGGCGGGACAAGCGGCTACTGGTTGCGCTCCAACTGCGTCCAATTGCCCTGGTAGACCCGGGAGGGATTGAAGTTGGGGTCGTCGTTGAGGATGACCGTCCCGTTGCTGTTGGACCACGAGTGCCCGTACCCCGCGCTCAGCTCCATCCGTTCGTTGGTATTGGGATCGGTATACCACTCGACCTCGCGCTGTGCCTGGGAGAACTCCGCGGCGCTGCGATCCTCCATGACGGAGACCTCCTGCCCGTGCTGGATGATCGCCTCACCTTGCGCGGTCTGGGCGTCGTGCACGATATGCTGGCGATCGATCACGCCTTGCTGCTGTGCACCACTAATGTTGGACAGCACCTGCTGCGCCGCGTTGAGCCACTGCGCGTTCTGCTGCAGCGAGGCGAGCATTGTTGCATAGAGGTCGGCGCGCGGCGCGAGCTGGCCCGCGGGCGCCCGGATCGCGAAGAGACGCTCGGCGAGAATCGTGTACGTATTCGATGGCGTCATCGTGCCCTGGCTCAGGCCCGCGGCGGATGGGGCCTCCTGCACCACCACGTCGACCTGCGCCATCAGGGATTCCTCGACCGGTTGGCCGTTGATCTCGTACGCGATCCTGACTTCACCGACCTGAGATCGCACGCCGCTGAAGAGTCCCATTTGCAGGTACTGCGCATTCTCCGTTTCGATTTTCGACTGTGCGCTGCGAGTGAGAGCCGGCAGCATACCCGCCGACACGATGCGGGCATTGGGGCGCATGCGAGGGATGATCGCGTTCCGGAGGAAGTCCACGGGGCTGGCCAGCGGGCCGATATCGCAGGGACGCATCGACGCGGGTTGTTGCGCCGCCGCCTGCTGCATGATCGCGCGAGTTTGCGGGTCATCCATCCACACCCACGTATACGTCGGAAACCATTCGAAACCTGAGAGGCCGTCGGGGCTCGTGGCCCGGCCCGATGTCGTCATGAGATTCTGGGTGCATCCGGTCGCGGGTCCCCACTGCACCCGCCCATCGAACTTCCAGTCCGAGGGTATGAGAACGCTACCGGCCTCCATTGGGTGCTCGAAGCCCGATTCGTCGACCAGTTTGGCCCACCGCATCACATATCGTCCGCCGGGCGACGAGCCCGGCCGCTGGCCGAGGGGCGTCCCGGGGCGCTGTCCCGGCGCGGACGCGGGTGGCTGCTGCGCGGGGCGAGGTTGCGGTGCCGCCGCCGCGGGCGATGAGTCTCCCCTCATGTACTGATCGAACCGGTCGGCGGCGGATTGTTGTTGCTGGCCGGAGCTTTTCGCCGGGCAAGCGCCCGTGACCACCAGCATCAGGAACAGAGACATCGGGCGCATAGAGCTAATCCGGAGAGGGGAAGGGAAACGGCGGGCGCTACTGCTGATTGCGCTCCATCTGGGTCCACGTGCCGGTGAAATATTTCGACGGATTGAAATTGGGATCGTCGTTCAGGATGTATTCACCGTTGCCGTTGGTATACGTGTGGCGGTAGCCGTAGCTCATCTCGACCTTCTCGTGCGTGGTGGGGTCGGTGTACCACTCGAGGCCGCGCTGTGTTTGCGCGAACTCCTCCGACTGCTTGTCTTCGGCGGCCGAGATCTGCTCGTAGCGCGCGGTGCTGGCGTCGCCTTGCGCCTGTTGCATGCCGGCCCGGATCCTGGCCCGGTCGGCGGCACCTTTCCGCTCAATGTTGCCCGTATTCTGCAGCACCTGCGTCATCTTCGCCTGCCACTGCGGATTGGAGCGGATCGATCCCAGCATGGTCGAGAACAACGCAGGCTCCGAATCGAGTTTTCCCGCTGGCGTGCGATACGCGAAGATCCGGCTGGCAGTGGCATTGTACCAGTTGCCCCGGCCCGCCCCGAGTCCTGGTTTGGCGATCGCTTGGACGGTGGCCATGATCCATTCCTCGACGGGGTGGCCGTTGATCTCGTACGCGATCTTCACCCGTCCCGCATTGACGCGGACCCAGTTGTACATGCGGTTCTGGAGCATACCAGCCGCGGCGCTCTGCGCCTGCTCCGTCAGCGCCTGCGCGAGCTTTGGCATGGGCTCGGTGGCCACGACTCGGGCGTTCGGTCGCCACTTGGGAAGGATCGCGCGCCGGATGTAGTCCACCGCGCCGACCAGCGGCTCGACCGCACATCCCCGCTGGATCGACGGTTGCGAAGCGCCGCGGCCCGCCATCTGCTGCTGCGGGTCATCGAACCATTGCCACGTGTGGACCGGGAAGAACGCGAACCCCGAGAGCGTGTCCTTGCTCATCGCGCTGCCGGCGGTCTTGACCATCTCGGGCGGGCATCCGTTGGCTGCGCCCCAGGCCACGACGCCCTCGAACTTCCAGTCGACCGGCGTGAGAATCCGCGCCGCTTCCATCGGCTGCGCGAACCCGTACTGGTCGATGAGCTGGCCCCAGTGCAGGACGTAGTGCGCATGATCGAGCGGCTGCTGAGTGGCCTGCTGCGCCGGCTGCTGCGCGCTTTGGTGGGCGGCCTGCTGGGCGCGCGCGGGCGCCACGGAGGCCAGGAGTGCGAGCGCCGCTACCGAGTGCGACCGAATCAGGAGCCGGCGCAGGGGCCGAAACAGGGACCGAGACATATTGGTGACCTCACGGGATCCGGTGGGCAGTCCGGACCAAGGTGTACGGAGAGCGGAACGAGTGTGATCCGGCGAACGGGTGCCGCTGGGGCGGCCGAGCCGAAGGTCGTCGCCCTACCTCGTAGAGCGGATTTTCATCGCTGGGTGGCTCACTCCGTTCCGAGTCGCGGGCCGGCCCCGGGCCGCCCTCGGGCCGTTCCGGGGTCATGCCATCCGCGCCCCGCGCGGGGAACGGCCTAACGGCAGATGGTAGGGAGGCCTGCTAGCCAAAGGCGCGCCGCGAGAGTACAAAGGATACGCCAACTGGCAGGTCTCGGCGCAATGACATGGCCCGGAGGGCTGGACATCGTGACTGCGACGCGGAGTTGGGTGGGGGCTACGGCCGGTGCGGCCCTGATCGGCGCCGCCGGCGTGCGGGCGCAGGTGCCACCGGGTCACGATTTCGTGATGCGGGACTTCCACTTCACCAGCGGCGAGACGCTGCCGGAGCTTCGGCTGCACTACCGGACGTTTGGAGCCACACGCCGGAATGCCGCCGGACACGTCGTCAACGCGGTCCTGATCATGCACGGTACCGGCGGTGCCGGGACGCAGTTCATCCGGCCGGAGTTCTCCGGAGAGCTGTTCGGGGCCGGGCAGATACTCGATACGGCTCGCTACTTCATCATCCTGCCGGATGACATTGGGCATGGGGGATCGAGCAAGCCGAGCGACGGATTGAAGGCGGCGTTCCCGCACTACGGATATGCCGACATGGTCATGGCGGAGTACGCGCTGGTCAGCGACGGGCTCCACGTCGACCATTTTTGCGCCTCGTCATGGGCACGTCGATGGGATGCATGCATTCCTGGATGTGGGGCGAACAGTATCCGGCGTACATGGATGGGCTGGTGCCCCTCGCCTGTGCGCCGACGCAGATCGCCGGACGGAATCGCATGTTCCGGGACATGATGATGGACGACATTCGCGATGACCCCGCGTGGATGGCGGGCAATTATCAGACGCAACCGGCAGGGTTTTCGGCCGCGCTGCGGACCGAGCTTCTTGTCTCCAGCAACCCGATCCAGTATCAGCGAAGCGCACCCACGCGAGACTCAGCGGACCATTTTCTCGCATCACGCCTGCGGGCGATGGTGGCGACCAGTGATGCGAACGACCTGCTGTATCAGATCGCGTCCTCCCGGGACTACGATCCGTCGGCTCACCTCGAACAGATCGCGGCTCCGGTCCTCGCTATCAACTCGGCCGACGACGTGATCAATCCGCCGGAGCTGGGTCTCATGGAGCGGTTGATGCCGCGTGTGGCACACGGACGCTACGTGCTGCTCCCGTTGAGCGACGCCACCCGAGGGCATGGGACCCACACCATGGCGGCGGTGTGGAAGTCGTATCTCGAGGCGTTCATTGCGACGCTGCCAGCGCGGTAATGCGACGGGCCGGCGAGGCACCAGTGTGGCTCCTCGCGCTCATCGCGATCGTCGTGGCCGTCACCGCGCCGCTCGGTGCCCAGACGACGGCGCAGCCCGTCCTCGCCGTGCCCATTGCCGCCGGGGACACCGTGCAAGTCGATGCACCGCCGGGCGTGCCATTCCTCATTCGCGCCCGGGTCGTCGAGCTACGCCCATTGGCGATCGTCATCCGGATCAATGCCACCAGTGACACCGTGGTCCCATTCGGCGAAATCCGTTGGCTGGATGTGCGGCGCGGATCGCGCGGGCACGCGGTGGTGGGCACGATTGCCGGGCTCGCGGCAGGCGTCGTGGCCGGCGGGACCATTTTCACGGGGAAGGCCAAACAGCACACTGGCTCGACGACGAGCCGATATGCGATCATTGGTGGCGCCGCCGGTAGTGTAGCGGGATTCATCGTCGGCGACTTGATTCGATCGGATCGATGGATACCGGTTGTTCGGGGGCCGTCACCGGTCGAGGATTTCGGGCTCCTCGAGCCTGTTGGGGTGTCGCCGATCCCGCTCGTGCAAGACGCGGAACTCTGGAAGATTCAACTTCGGCTGAGAGATCAATGATTGCGATCACCTGCAGGTTGCTCGGGCGTGTTCTCCCGGCGGGAGCCGCTTGCGCGGCTATCGCGACGGCTATCGCGACGGCTATCGCGACGGCTATCGCGACGGCCATTGGTGCCGCGCCGCTCTCCGCTCAGACCAACCCCTATACCGACTCGTTGCTGGCGACCGTCCGCCTGCTCGCGCATGCTGCTCCTGGCGACCTGCCGTGGGCGGTGGGTTACCTGAGTGTGGTCGATGACTCGACACCCGAATCGGACGCGGTGGAAGGAGCGCCGAAGACACGCACCTTCGAGGTCACGCCGGCTTTTCAGGTACGGTATCGCGCCGGTTGGGTGATGGTCGACGCCGGGATGAGTCATGCGGCAGCGGGCAAGGACGGCACCTACCATCAGGACAACTACGATAAAGTGCAGGCCGCCCTGCGCCGCGCCCGTCTCATTGTCGCGACGCACGAGCACTATGATCACGTCGACGGGGTGATCCGCTCACCCTACCTCGACGACATTGCGCCGCGCACCATGCTGACCGAAGCGCAGGTGCACACGCTCCTGGCCAAACCCGGGACCGCAGGCGAGGGCCTCGATTCGGCGCGATTCCGGCGCTACATTGTCGTGGACTACGAACGGGTCTTGCCGATCGCTCCGGGCATGGTGTTGATCCGCGCGCCCGGGCACACACCAGGTTCGCAGATTGTGTATGTCAAACTCGCGTCAGGGCGTGAGTTGATGTTGATCGGCGACATCGTGTGGCACCACGCCGGACTCGACATGCAGCGCCAGAAGCCGGATTCGACCAGCCGGCAAATGAGTGAGGACCGCACCATGCTCGGCTATGAGATGGCGTGGCTCAAGAACAGCGTGGCACCGGCCGGGGTCTCGCTGGTCGTGAGCCATGACGGCACGGCGCTACAGGCGCTCGCGCGTCGCGGTGTCGTCTCCGAAGGGTTCGACCTGAGCGCGCCCTGACGGCGCGTGATGCCCCGGCGGCGCCACATTGGGCTGCCGGGGCCCTCACGTCGCGCCGGTCAGGCTCGCGCCTTCACCTTGCGATAGGCCCAGGTCAGGACCACGGCTCCGAATACGGCGACGATGACGTTGTATATCAGGCCTCCCGTATAGCCGAAGCCCAGCAGGCTCATAATGAACCCACCGACGAACGCACCCGCGATTCCGGTGATGATCGTCATCAGCACGTCCCCAGACGGTGCGCCCATCAGCTTGCCCGTGACGAAACCCGCGATCAGGCCGATGATGATCCAATACAGAATGCCGCCCATACGACGTCTACCTCCGGTTGGAGATGTGTGACATGACGAGGGCCAGTGCGCCGACACCAAGTCCCTTCACCAGCGTCGGGTGCTGCGCGTAGAACGCGCTCAACTGATTCACGACCGAACCGTCGGCAGCCTGCGCGCGGTCCGCGAGTTGGGTGACCGTGGCGGGCGACACCTGCTGCGCTTGTTGAGGTGAGACAGTCGTGCCGGCTCCAGCACCCGCGCCCAGCGCCCCACCCGTCGCTGCCGCAACGGCTGCAGGACCGAGAACGGTCATCAGCTGATTGAGGACCCCCGCCTTCTGCGCCGGATTGGCCTGGTTGAATAGCGCGCTGACGATCTGGCCAAGCGGTGGTGTCTGGCTCGACGTCATCGCGTGGGCGAGTCCGTCGGCGAGCACGTTGGCCGGCACCGCGCTGGCGACCTGGTCGAAGTGGGCGTTCACGGCGGCAGGCGCTGGCGTCGCGCCGGTCTGGTATTGTTTGAGAATGCCGCCGATTTCGTCTGCAATGCTCATCATTCCTCCACGATGTGACGCTCCGGATCGGGCTGCCCTGAAGGGGCGCCCCGCAACCTGCCAACACGCCCTACGGATATTGCGCGGCGTGGGTTGCGGTGCGGACGTGTCCGCTGGCCCATTATGACGGCAACGGTGGGGCGCCGCGAGTATTGCGGACGCGCCACACAGGCGACGCGGTGCGGCGCCGTGGCCGGTCACACGATGCTAAGCCGCTGGCCCGTATCGCGTTGGGACGTCTGCCGAGCCGCTAACTCGCGCGGATCGCCGCCAGTGGCGCGACGGACGACGCGCGGAGCGCGGGCAGGTATGCCGCGAGCGCCGCGCTGATCGCGAGGACAATGACGGCGATCCCGATCGATGGCGGATCGAACACGCCGATGTGGAAGAGCCGCCCTCGAATGAGTTGTGACGCCGCGACAGCGACGGGCAACCCGAGGACGATCCCCGAGACCGCGAGGGTCATCGCTTCGCTCAGAACCATCCGGATCACCGCACCCGGCTCCGCGCCGAGTGCCATTCGGAGTCCGAACTCGGCCGTGCGGCGGGAAGTCGCGTATGCCATGATGCCATAGAGGCCCAGCGCGGACAGAATGAGCGCGATTGCCCCGAAGAAACTCACCGCCTTGGCAACCAGGTAATCCTCGGTGAGTGAGTCCTGGATCAGTGCCGGCAGAGCTGAGACGTCCGTCACCACGAGTGATGGGTCCGATGCCAGCAGGGCCCGTCGCACTGCGTCAACGAGACGGGCCGGATCACCTCCCGTTCGAAGCTCGACCCGAAACTGGTCGGGTGAATGTCTCATTTGCACGATCGGCACGAAGAGGCGGCGGTCGGGAGTTTCACGCACGTCATTGGTGCGCGCGTCGGCCACGATGCCCACGATCTCCCAGACTGTGCTATCTGACGTGATGTGGCGGCCGAGCGCGTCGCCGTGCGGAAAGTAGAATCGGGCCATGGTCCGTTGATCACGGCGACCCGGGGTCCGGTCTCGTTGTCACGCGCCTCGATACCCCGCCCGCGCAGGAGGTGCGCGCCGACCGCGTTGAAATATCCGGCTCCCACGTCGTCGTACTTGACGGCTGTATCGCTGTCCACTCGCGCGGTGAACCCTTCGACCTGGACGTCGGTTGCCGATTCGGTGCCGCTGAAGATGCCGTTTTCGGAGACGCTCACCGCGGCGATACCTGGAATTGCGGCGGCCCGGGCCATGAGGTCGCGGACCAGGGCATTCATGCGGGCGTCCGTGTATCCGCTTTGCTGCGCCGCGACGTCGGCGAGGATGAGCTGATCACGTGCGATCCCTACATTGGCGTGCGCCAGACGTTCCGTGCTGCGTACCAGCATGCCGGTCCCGACAAGCAGAAGCATCGAGAGCGCCATCTGCGCAATCACCAATCCCTTGCCGAGGGGGATACGTCCGCGGCGTGTCCTTTCGGCGCCGCTGTCGCGTCCCTGCGTGCGCAGTGCGGACGCGACATCCGAACGGGTGGCGCGAAGGGCAGGCACGAGCCCAATGAGCAGCGTGGTCGTGATGGACAGGCCGAGGGTGAACGCGACCACCGGCCAATCCAGCCGCACATCGACGGGGACGGGCCTCGGGCCGCGAGCGGCGAGTCGCAGGATCGCGGTGCTCCCCCACCACGCGACCACGAGACCGCATATAGACCCAATGATCGCGAGGACGGCACTCTCGGTGAGCAACTGCTGCACCAGGCGCATGCGCCCCGCGCCGAGGGCGATGCGGACGCTGATCTCGCGGCCGCGCGCCGCCGCGCGGGCGAGCATCAGGTTGGCGACGTTGGCGCAGACCACCAACAGCACCATCGCGACTGCAGCGGTGAGGGTGAACATCGCGGAGGCGAACGCGGCCCGGTAATACGAAAAGCCCCGGGCGCCGGACTCGATCCTGGGTGGCGAGTCATGCAGCCGCGTCTCGAGGTGCCGGCGTTCGGTTCCCGCGTTCTCGAGCAACGACCGGGTTTCGAGTACGCTGAGAGCGGTGCGCGCGCTCTCCAAAGAGACGCCGGGAGCCAGGCGTCCCATGAGCAGCAGCCAGCTCACCGAGCGCTTGGTGAGCCAGGGAGAGTTCGGCATCACGACCGGCTGCATTGTCACGGGCATCCAGAGATCACTTGGCTGGCCCACGATATCGCCGGTGAACCCCTTTTCTGCGACGCCGACAATCACGAAACCCGCTCCATTGATCGTGATGGTCCGGCCGATCGCGGCGGGATCGCCGGCGAATCGTTTCCGCCAGTACGCCTCGCTGATGACGACGACGGGGTCGGCGCCCGTGACGCGGTCCTCGGTCGCCGCGAACGTGCGGCCCGAGGCGGCGCCGACGCCGAGGACGGAAAAGAAATTTCCGGTGACGAAACGGCCGTGGGGATGCTCCCCTCGGTCGGCCCTGGCTTCGCGGAGGCCGGCGCCTGATCGATCACCACATTGAGGCGGCCAGCCCGCCCACTTCCATACAGCCCCGTGAGGACGTGGTTTCCATCCCGGAGGTCCGTGTACAGCGGATACGACGCGATGTCCGATTCCGGTGTTCCTTCGGACAGCCGGCCAGTCGCTCGTGGATCGCCGATCGTGACGAGCGCTTCCGGGTGGCTGACCGGCAGCGGGCGGAGCATCAGCGCGTCGATGACGCTGAACGTGGCGGTGTTGGCGCCAATGCCGAGGGCGAGGATCAGGATGACGATGCCGGCGAACGCGGGATGCTGCCTGAGCGTGCGGACGGCATACGCGACATCCTGGCGGAAATTGCCGAGTCGCTCGGCCAGAGTCATCGCTCGTGAGCGCTGCGTGTCGATCGTCACACATTCCTCGCGGACGGCGGCCGAATCGCCGAACTGCGCGACCGCCCGTGCGCGGGCTGTTTCGGCGTCGAGCCCCTGTGCCACGAGGGCCTGGGTGCGCATGGCAATGTGGAACTCGATCTCCTGGTCCACATCGCGTTTGAGGTGTTTGGCGCCGAGTGCGAGGCGGAACGGGCGGCGGGTGGGGTCATCGCTCATGCCGCCGGTACGGGGGCCGTCGCTCGCAACGCGCTGGCCGCCGCCTCCACGAAGCGGTGCCACGAGGAGACGCCGCTCTGGAGCCGGCGGCGTCCCGCGGCGCTCAGCCGGTAGAACTTCGCGTGCCGATTGTTCTCGGACAGGCCCCACTCGGCCACCACGAACTCCTGCCGTTCCAGGCGATGGAGCGCCGGGTAGAGTGTGCCCTCACCGAGTTGGAGCGCCGAACCCGTCGCCTGGCCGATCCAATCGGAGACGGCGTATCCGTGGCGCGGGCCCCAACTCAGGGCCTTGAGGATCAGGAGATCGAGCGTGCCGCGGGTGAGATTGACGTCGAGATCGTCCACGAGGGCCGTTGGGAAGGAGGTACCTGCACGGTACCATCCCTCCCATTGGCACGCAAGGGGACGGTGTCTGCGCTTGGGTTAGCGCTGCAGGGGCAGGCCAGTGGTTTGCGGGTCGAATGCCAGGCCGGACGCGCCGGCGATGGCGCTGCCCGCGATTGTGATCGTCGGCGCCGGCGCGCCGGTAGCGGTCAACTGGCTCGGTGTGAACTCGACGAGCGAGTTGATCGTGGAGACCCAGAGATCGCCGCTGCCGTCAAACGCGAGCCCGGCGGGCGCGTCACTGTTGGTGAAGCTGGAGAGGGCGATCGCTGGGATGGGATTCCCCGATCCCGCGGCGATCTGCGCCGGCGTGTAGGCGGCGACCGTGAACGTCGTCAGGCCTTCGCCGTTGGCGACCCAGAGATTGCCGCCGCCGTCGAACGCCAGAACTGCGGCGCGCTGAAGGACATTGCGACACTGGAGAGCTTCACCGCCGGTGCGGGGTCGCCCGTGCCGACGAGTTGGCCGGCGTGTATTCCACCACCGGTGCCTCGGTGTGGAGTTCGCGACCCACAGGTCCCCACTGGCGTCGAACGCCAGTCCAACCGGGCGAGTGAGTCCGCTACCCGGCGCGCTGATGACGATGGGCGGTGTCGGGGTTCCGCTCGTGGCGAGTTGCGCCGACGCCAGCTCGATGACCGTACTGTTGCCGGAGCACGCGACCCACAGATTGCCGCCGGCATCGAAGCGAGTCCTTCCGGCGACACAATCGAGCCGCCGGAGAGGGTACGCCTCGGGGGTGGGCGGCCCCTGGATTTCAATTGGCTGGCCGAGGCTCGACGACGGCGCCGTTGCTTGCGACCCAGAGATCGCCGCTGGCGTCGAACGCCACGCCGATGTCACTACCGTCAAGCCGGCGCCGATTGTGATGGTCGGGGCCGATGTGGCGCTCGTGAGCTGCGCCGCGGTGAACTCGACGACTGTGGGCGGGGCGATGGCGTTCGCAACCCAGGTTCCCGGCAGTCGCGCGGGTCCGGCCGGAGGTGCCCGGGGACGTGGTACTACTGGAGCTACACCCGATCGCGAGGGCTCCGGTGAGCGCGACAAGCAGTCCTGCAGAGGGCCTGCTGATGATGAGACGCCAGCGCAGCATGGTCATGCTCCTCGTTGAGATCAAGATCACGGAGGATGCACGGCCGGGGGGTCTGACGGAAGGGTGCCACCAGCGGTGCCATCCAGATTGCGGGCTCTGCGAGGAATAAGAAGAAACCGCGCGATCCGTTGGGTATGGATCGCGCGGTTGCCGACGGAGCCAACCTGCGGGAGCGGGTCCGCTAGGGCTTGATGGGGAGGGCCGAGATTGAGGGTTGAACGCCAGGCCCCATGGGTTGGACAGCGAGTTGCTTGTGACCGTGATCGTGGGCGCGGGACTACCAGTCGATAGCAACTGGCTGGCAGCGAATTCAACAATGGGCAACGCGCCAGCGACATTCGAGATCCACATGTTGCCGCTCGCATCGAACGCGATGGCCGCGGGCTCGTCGAGCGAGTCTGCCACTGGTGGTCAGCGTCACGGCGGGGACAGGGGTGCCTGACGCCGTGATCTGGCTGGGGGAGAACCTCACCACACTGTACGGCGGGAGATTCCCGTTTGCCACCCAGATACCGCCCGCGGGGTCGATCGCCATGCCGAGGGAGACTGTTGAGCGAGTGCGATCCATCACCTCCCAATCGTGATCGCCGGTGTGGGCGTGCCGGAGACCTTCAGTTGGCTCGGGGTGTATTCGATCAGTTTTGGTTCCTGGACAACCCACAGGTCGCCCTGGCGGCGTCAAAGGCGATTCCCGTGGGTCCGCTAAAGTGTCCGCTGGCTGGAATTGCAATATTGACGGCCACGGCCGGCGTCGGGCTCCCGCTCGAGGCCCATTGGCTGGCGGTGAACTCGACAACGTTGCTGTCGACGAGGTTGGCCACCCAGAGATCGCCGTTCTCATTCGAATGCCAGCGCGACGGGGACGTTTATCGCGCTGCCAGTGAGAACCACGCCGGGCGACGGCGTTCCGCTAGCGCCCAATCCGGCCGCGGGGAACTCGAGAATGGTGTCCGACTGGAATGTTGCGACCCAGAGGTTCCCGTGCGGGTCGAAGGCGATGCCGGTAAGCCGCGTATGCGCCAGCGCCGATCACGGTCGCGGCCGCGCCCGACGTACCGGCGGCGAGCTCGCCGCGGCGGATAGCTCCGTCATCACGCCCCCACCAGAAGCTCGTCGTCCACAGTCCGCCGCTGCCGACGCGGGGCGTGTACGTCACTGTGGCCGCCTTGGCGGCTTTGCCGCTGGTCACGGTCACAGGGCTTCCCGAGCACCGGCCGCCGTTTCCAGAATCCCGACAATCGGATCGGCGCTCGTCACGGCGGCGGCGGCCACGGTGTAGCTGCCAGACGCGAGTCCGGTCAGGGTCGTTGTCGCACCGACCAACCTGGAAAAGCCGGCCCCAGTCCGGTCGCCGTGACGTTGCCGGTCACGCCTGCTGGTGCGACAACGGTAGCGTCGAGACTGCCGGTCCTGGGGGCGCTCGACGAGCCGCACGCCGTGGCCGCAATGATCACAGGCGCTCGTAGAGATCGTGTCGGCGTGCGTGTACGGCGGGTCGTGCCTGGAGCGCTCGGATTCATCATGTCCTCAATGACGTCTTGCTGCTGTCGGTTCTGTGTGGGCGCGGAGACGGCGGATACCCCTCGTCAGGGTTTGAGCGGGAAACCAGTGGCGTGAGGATTGAACGCGAGCCCAAACGGCCGGGTCGCTGAACTGCTCGCAATGGTCGTTGTGGGCACGGGATTGCCGCTCGAGCTGATCTGGCTGGGAGTGAATTCGACAAGCGTGGAGGCCGCCGACGTTCGCGACCCACATGTTGCCGCTCGCGTCAAACGCGATGCGGGCGGGGGACGCTCAACGAGCTGGCGTTGGGCGTCAGTGTCACCGCGGGAGCGGGATTGCCGCGATGTGGTTGCGCTGGCTCGCCGAATAGCCGACAATGCTGTAGGGGGATGCTATGCCATTCGCGATCCAGATCCACACGGCGGCATTAGATCGCCATCCCAAGCGCAGCGGGAGCGTATGTCTCGTTGGCCGTGATCGTAATCGCCAGCGTGGGCGAGCCGCTCACCGTCAACTGGCTTGGGGTGTGCTCGACCAGCACTCCGGTGCTGGCGACTTATGTCCCCGCTGGCGTCAAAAGCCACGCCGTAGGGCGACTCATCGATCCGGCGGTCGCGCCGAGAACGACCGTGGGGGCTGGGTTTCCGCTCGCGGCCAATTGGCTGGAAGTGAACTCGATGGCGGTGTTGCCCGAGGTGTTCGTCACCCACAGGTTGCCATTTGCATCGAATGCCATTGCTCCTGGCTTGTTGATGGCGCTGCTGGCCAACACCACACTCGGCGACGCGGACCCGCTCGACCCCAGTTCCACGGCCGAATACTCGACGATGGAGTCACCCGGTGATTTGGCAGTCCACAGATTGCCGTTCCCGTCGAACGCCATGCCCACACCGTTTGAAGAGGGGACGGTGAGGGCGATCGTGGCAACTGTGGGTGTGCCGGCGGCGAGTTGTGCCGCCGACATCTCGGCGATCACGCCACTGGTGAAGCTGCCGACCCACAATCCTCCGGTCCCCGCGCGTGGTGTGTACGTCACCGTCGCTGTTTCGGTGTCTCTACTCGCCGTGACTGTGACAGGGCTTCCCGACACGGTCGCCGATTCCACTGTCCCGACGATTGGATCGGCGGTGACGACGGGCGTGGCGGCGACGATGTAATTGCCCGGCGCGAGTCCGGTGAGAGTGGTCGTTGCGCTGACCGACTTCGAGTAGCCAGCGGGCCCCGTGACGGTGACGCTGCCCGTGACGCCCGTTGGTGCGACGACGGTCACGCCGAGACTACCCGTCGTGGGGGCACTGGTCTTTGGCGCGCTGGCCGAGTTGCACCCAGCGGCGGCGATGATCGCGGCGCTACACGCGGCGATGAGGACTGGCTTGCGCGTTCGCGGGATCGGGCCCAGGGCGCTCAGATGCATTTGGTAGTCAATGAGGGTGTGTTGTGCAGGCGACTCGTGCCGCCACCGAGACGGCGGATGCTCCACGTCAGGGCTTGATCGGCAGACCAGCGGGGTGCGGGTCGAACGCGATGCCAAACGGCGCGCTGAGAGAACTGCCCGTGATCACTGTCGCGGGCGCCGGATCACCGCTCGCGGCGATCTGGGCGGGTGTGAATTCCACCACGGAATTGTTCAGCATATTCGCAATCCAGAGATCGCCGCTCGCATCGAACGCCAACCCTGCCGGCCCATCCAGCGACCCGGCGTTCGCGGTCAGCACAATGGCGGGAGTGGTCATCCCCATGTGGTGAGCTGACTCGGGGAGAAGGCGACAACCGAGTATGGGGTATTTGCGCCGTTCGTCAGCCAGAGATTCCCGCTCGCGTCGAAGGCGATCATGAGAGGCCCGTTCAGATCTGTTGCTCTCAAGAGCGAGACGACCGGCGCCGGCGAGCCGCTGACGACCAGCTGGCTGGGTGTGAACTCCACGACGCTCGCGCCCTTTCCTTTAAAGCATTCCGACTCGGTACCGAGGTTGGCGACCCACAGATCCCCGTTGGCATCAAACGCGAGGCCGATCGATCCGTGCAGGGAATTCGCCGTGTCGCTGATCACCACCGCCGGCGCGGGGCTGCCGCTCACCGCGAGCTGGCCAGGCGTGAACTCAACGATCGAGCTTTCGACATAGTTGGCGACCCAGAGATCGCCGGCGGATCGAACGCTAGCCCGCTCGGCGCGTTCAGTGATCCCGCGTTCGCCGATATCGTGACAGCCGGTACGGGTGTGCCACCGGTCGCGAGCTGGAGGGCGGAATACTCGACGACCGACGTGCCGCCGCTAATCGTCACCCATAGATTGCCGTCGGCGTCGAACGCGCTGGCTTGTTCCTCCTCGGTTCCGGTTGCAATGGAGGTCGCCGCGGCAGCCGACGTCGTGCCGGCGAGCTGCGCCGCCGTGTATTGCACCGTCGTGTGCGCGGACCCGAAGTTCGACACCCACAAGCCGCCGCTGCCGGGCCGAGCGCTGTAGGTCGCCGACGCGTTCGCCGGAGTCGCCCAGCCCTCACCGTGGCGGGGCTGCCCGAGACGGTTACGGTGTTCACCGCTGCCACGATCGCGTTCGCGGATGTCACCGGGGCCGCGGTCACCGTGTAGGTTCCCGCGCCGAGGCCAGTCAGCGTCGTGGTGGTCGTGATGGTTCTGGAAAAGCCATTCCCACCGGTCACCGTGACACGGGGCGTCACGCCAGCGGGAGCGGTGATCGTGACCGCCAGACTGCCGGTCTTCGGCCCGGTCGAGCCGCATGCGACACCGGCCAGCAGTGTCGCGGCCGTGACCACGTGCAGCAACGGGCTGCGGCTCCGCGTGGCATGGTATGAGGGGCGCAACGGCATCGAGACCTCGAGTTGGGTGCTTGAACGATCCGGCCGTCGCAGCGGCAGTCCCCATCACGTGCGCTGGGCAGCGCGCACAGCGGGATTCGCATCCTCGTCGATCAATCGCGTACGCCGACGAATGACGGGATGGTGCCCGCGTGCATCTGCGGGGACGACGATCGGTGGCCGGGCCCTGCAACCCTGCTCAGAGCCGATGCATCGCGTCCGTCGCCCTCGTGCGTGATGGCGGCTCTTGGAGACTCCAATGGTTAGAGGGTTCTCACCTGTCGTGGCGCGTCGCGAATGTGGGAGGTGCCCGAACCTCAGGATCCCCGCCCCCGTTCAGAGGCTACGAGCGCGTACCAGGGCGCACGCACTCCGGCTCTGGCAAGACGTCCTGAATCGCCCGCGTGACGGTCTTCAACACGCTTTGGCGCATCGGCCATCAACGGGTGGACCGGGACTCACGGAGCCGAGATGACTGACGAACTGCTGAAACCGGAATTCGAACGGCTGCAACACGGGAACGAGATGCCGACGACAGGGGCCGCCTACCCGCGACCCGATCGGTCGGGCTATCGCCTGACCCTGGTGCCGGAGTCGGAAGGCGAGTGGCTGGACCTCGGCTGGAACGAGGGTGTGTTCAGCGACGGGCGCCCGTTTCGAATGGAGGTCTGGAAGCTGCACGGGATGACGGGCGCCCACTACTTCTTCTCGACGCGGGATCTCGAGGACCTCACAAGCGACAGCTGCTGCGAACTCCTGGAGCGCGAGAACCAGGTCCAATTCTCACCAACCAGCAGGCGGGTCCGCGTCATTCGCGGCTTCGATACGATCATGCAATCGATCTGGGCGGTCACGGTGCTGTTCGGGGACGCGAATGGCCGGTACGCGAATCCGAAAATCGGAATGCTGTCCTACTCACCGCCGGAGTGACCGGCATCGCCCATCGAATGGGAACGAATCGGGCACCGTCCGGATAGGTCGGGTGCCATGACAGTGCTCCCCTTCCAGAGACGCATCGCGGACGATGGGCCCGCGCGGGACTCGCTCGCCCGCGAGGCGCCGACGCCCCTGTCCAATGCGCCGCTCCTCAATGCCTACTCGGCGGCCGTCATTGACGCCGTCGAGGCCATCAGCCCGAGTGTCGTCCATCTGCACGCCAAGCTTCCCGCAGCCCGTCGCCGGGGCGCACAGTCGGGGAGCGGCTCTGGGTTCCTCTTTACCCCCGACGGGTTCATCCTCACGAACAGTCACGTCGTGCGGGGGGCGGTCTCGCTGGTCGCAACGTTTGCGGATGGGGCGGAATGCCCGCCGAGCTGGTGGGCAATGACCCGGAGACCGATCTCGCTGTCGTCCGCGTCGCGCAGCGCCTGTCCGTCGCGGCCGCCGCGCTGGGCGATTCGGCCGGATTGCGTCCCGGACAGCTCGTGATCGCGATCGGGAATCCTCTCGGATTCCAGGCTACCGTCACGACTGGCGTCGTGAGCGCGCTCGGCCGATCCATGCGTGCGGAGTCCGGACGCCTCATCGAGGGCGTGATCCAGACCGATGCCGCGCTCAACCCGGGAAACTCCGGCGGTCCGCTGGTCAGCTCGCGGGGCCAGGTCATCGGGGTGAACACCGCCATCATCGCGGGCGCACAGGGGATTTGCTTCGCCATCCCGATCAACACTGCGCACTTCGTTATCCCGCGGCTCCTGCGCGACGGGCGCGTTCGGCGGAGCTACATCGGCGTGGCGGGCCAGTCGGTGCAGCTCTCGCGGCGCCGGGTCCAGCTCAGTCACCTGGGCAGCACCGGTGGCGTGCTCGTCACTGAGATCACGGCGGGCAGTCCCGCTGCGCGCGCCGGTGTGCGCACCCGGGATATCATCACCAGTTCGCGGAGCAGCCGGTGGGTAGTGTCGACGATCTGCAGCGACTGCTGACGGACGAACGGATCGGCGTGACGACGCCGGTACGGGTCCTCCGCGACGGCCAAGCCTACGAACGGACGGTCGTACCCGGCGAGAGTCCGTTCGCCTCGCGGTAGGGATGTCACCCGTTGCGTGGCTCGCGCCAGCGGCGGCTAGCTGGTGGTTGCACCTCGCCGGCGGCGTACAGCGGCCGCGACGCGCCGGGCGGCTGGCGCAACGTCCTTCTTGATGTCGGTTTCCCAGAACCGGAGGACCTTCCAGCCAAGCGCTTCCAACTCGGTCGTTACCCGATCATCGCGCGGACGTTGCGAGACAGCTTGGTGACCCAATACGTCTGCTGTTTGCGCGTGTAGTAGTGGTGGAGCGCTTCAATGCCGCCCTCGCGGACCATCCGGCCGTGCCAGTAGTCGCCGTCGACGAAGACCGCGACCTTTTCTTTCCGAAAGACGATTCCGGGCGTCCGATCAGCCCAGGCACGTATTTCCGATAGCGAAATCCCATTGCGTGGAGGGCGCGCCTCAGCCGGGCTCTCCGTCTGATTGTCGTGCGACCGGATCGCCGACATGTTGCGCGCGATTTCGTCGGGGTCCTTGGGCCGGCGCTTTGGTGCAGGCGTCATGCGTGATGTGCGGCGGGTTCGGACTCAGTATTCGCCCCGCGCTGTGCGCCCATCATTGCCGTCCGGATCGCGGCGGCGACGGCGTGCGCGACGGGTGGAGGAAAAGCGTTGCCGATCTGCCGGTACGCAGCGGTCTTCTTTCCCGAGAAGGTCCAGTTGTCCGGGAACCCTTGAATGCGGGCGGCCATGCGCGTCGTCAGCCGGGGGAGCCCTTCTATAGTAAAGGTGGAGTCCGGCGGCGCGTCGGCCAGGCTCCGGGCCTCGACCCTCAACTCGCGCCACGCGACGCGAGCCCGAGTTGGGCCGAGGTCGGGGCCGCCGTGTCGTTTCGATCCGCCGACCAGCGTGGGGGCGATGCCGTGTGCATGTGCGGCCCAGGTGGTGGCGCCCGTCCAACCTCTCGACGCCATCCAGGTCAATGAGTATCTCGCCGACGGTGGGCGGTGTGTGTGCCGGTTGCGGCCACACGAAGCGGGTCGCGGCCTTGCCGCGGAATGGCGACGAGAATGAATCGTGGCCGGAGCTGGGGGACGCCGAAGTTGCAGGCATTGAGTACTTGCCATGCGACGGTGTACCCGGACCGGGTGAGATCGGCGATGAGGGCGGCGCGATAGTCTGAGAACTTCTGTGGTGGCGAAGCCAGGGACGTTCTCGAGCAGGACCGCCGCGGGTTTCGCTTCACGCACCAGGCGGAGCGCGGTGGGGAGAGATCTCGTTCATTGTCTTGGCCCGAGTCGTTTTCCCGCGATGGAAAAACGGGGGCACGGCACGCCACCGGCCAGGAGATCGATGCCGCGATAGTCCGCGCCCCGCAGCTCACGCACGTCACGCTGGACGACATTCCAACGAGGGCGGTTGAGGCGGAAGCGTGTCGCAGGCCGTGAATTTCATCTCGCACGCGGCGGTGTGGTGCCACCCCGCCATTCGATGCCGAGGGCCTGGCCGCCAGCGCCGGGCGCAGATCTCCAGGGCGGTAGGAGTCGTGGACATAGCACTGGAAGATGGCGTGTGCCCGTACCCGATCGGCAACGGGTATCTGTTCTGCACCTCGCTGGCGGTAGCCTGGGTGGCGCCCCATTTTCTGGGCCTCACTCATATTTTCCCTGACTCCGCGAATGCGCTCAACTCCCCGAGGGGCTCTGTCGATCACCGCGACCGACCTCTCCAACTTCCTTGGCTGCCGTCACCGGACAGCGCTGGATATGGAGGTGGCCGCGGGGCACGCGGCGGCGCGTGAATCCCCGGCGATGACCCGATCCTGGACGTCATCCGGCAGCGCGGCATTGACCATGAGAAGGCGTACGTGGAACGCCTGCGCGATCGCGGGCTCCGCATTACCGATTTCAGCCATTGCAGGGAGCACGCGGATGCGCTGAGCGCGACCGAGGAGGCCATGCGCGCCGGCGTTGACGTGATCGTGCAGGGCGCGCTGGGCGCGGCACCGACGGTTTGGCCCGCCGGATTGCTCGAGCGGACCTCACGGCCGAGCGCCCTGGGTGATTGGTCTTACGAGATTGCCGACACCAAGCTGGCGCGCGAGACGCACGCGGGATCGGTCGTTCAACTCGGTTTGTATTCGGAGTTGCTGTCGCACGTCCAGGGCTTCGCTCCAGAGTGGTTTCGCATCGTGACGCCGGACCCAGAGCGGCCGGTCCAGTGTTTCCGTTCCGACGAGTACGGAGCGTACATCCGCCTGGTACGTGGGCAGATGATCGCGACGGTTGCTCTCACCCCCGGCGAGATCGCCGCCGCGAGCTATCCGGAGCCGGTCCCGCTTGTGATGTCTGCCACTGGTCGATGCTCTGCAGGACAAGCGCCGCCGCTACTACTATTTGTCGCTCGTTGCCGGGATCACGGCAGCCCAGCGGCGCGAGTCTTCCTCCAAAGTCATGGCGTCGGGACCCTGACGATCTGGGCCTGCTTCTCGCCGCCATTGCCCTTCCGGTTCGACCATGGATCGGATGCCTCATATGCCGCTCTGGAGCAGGCACGCCTTCAACTGGAGTCGCGTGGCCGAACACCGCCGCTGTACGAGCTTCGCGAGGTCGCCGACGGGCAGGGATTGGCCCGGCTCCCGGAACCAACACCAGGCGACATGTTCCTCGACCTGGAGGGCGACAACCTGGCAGTCGAAGGAGGGCGCGAGTTCCTCTTCGGCGTGGTCACGGCCGGGCGCGGCACCGGCGAGGCGGACTACACGGCGTACTGGGCCATGACGGACCGCGAAGAGCGCAACGCGTTCGAAGCGGTGATGGATCGCATTGCGGTCGCGACGGCCGCGCACCCGAGCATGCACGTGTATCACTACGCCGCCTATGAGACGACCGCGTTCAAACGGCTCATGGGGCGGTATGCCACGCGAGAGAGCGAGCTGGACGGACGCTCCGGGCGGGGCGATTCATCGACCTCGGCGGTGCACCAGGGGCTGCGCGCCGGGATCGAACGGTACTCGATCAAGAATCTCGAGGCCCTCTACGGGTTCGAGCGGGTCGTTCCATTGGAGGATGCGGGTCCGGCACTTCGCTCCTTCGGATATTCCCTCGCCATTGGCGCGGCTGGCTCGCTGGACCCCAAGGCGCGCCGCACGGTCGAGGACTACAACCGGGACGACTGCGTGTCGACGCTCCGCCTTCGAGACTGGCTCGAAGCGTTGCGCAACGACGCTCGTGCAGGGAGGCACGACAGTGGCACGACCTGTCCTCGAGCCGCCCGACCCGTCGGCGGATCTCAGCGAGAAGCAGGAGCGCGTCGAGGCGATTCGCCAGCGACTCCTTGGAGGAATCGATGTCGCGCCGAGCACCGACGGAGCGGAGCGGGCGCGATGGCTGCTGGCATATCTGCTCGATTTCCACCGCCGGGAGGAGAAGGCGGCATGGTGGGAATACTTCTCACTGTGTGACGCGACCGACGACGAGTTGATGGACGAGCCAGTGGCGGTCGCGGGGCTCGAGCATTTAACTACAGTCCGGACCATCACTCATGCCAGGACACAAGCCAACTGGCGGTGTCGTGGACCGATATCGGTATCCACCACAGGAAATCACCATCGATGCCGGCGATGAACTGCACTTCGCGGAGAAGAAGAAATACGGGACCGTGATTGCAATCGACCGGGCAGGCTGCACGATCGACATCCAGAAGAGCAAAACACAAAGTGGCAGCATTCCGTCCGCGGTCTTTGCGCACGCCCACGTCCCGTGCGCGCCGATCGAGGAGGCACTGGTCCGGATCGGTGACTCCGTGTCAGCGTCTGCGGGGTTAGACGCGAATGGCATTGCGCGCGCACTGCTGATGCGGGAACCGCCCCGTCTCGCGTCCGGAACATTCCACCAGCCCGGCGGCGCTGATCCGCTGGCGTTCGCGATTGAGGTCGCCAGCCAACTCGATGAGACCGTCCTTGCGATCCAGGGGCCGCCCGGCTCCGGCAAGACGTACACCGGTGCGCGGATGATCTGTGCGCTCGTCGCCCAGGGGAAACGGGTCGGCGTGATGGGGCCCGGGCATAAGGCGATCGCCACCCTTTCTCGAGGCGGTTCGCCAGGCCGCCGTCGACCGGGCGCGGCCGTTCGCATTGCGCAAAAGGTGGCTTCGGAGGACGTAGCCACGCGGCCGGTGGAATCCTCGCGATGGGCAGCAACGACGAAGTCTTGCGGGCGTTGTCAGCGGGCGACGTCGAGGTGGTTGGTGGGACGGCGTGGCTGTGGGCCCGGGCGGACATGGCTCGGACCGTCGATGTGCTGTTCGTCGACGAGGCTGGGCAGGTTTCTCTGGCGAATGTGATCGCCGCCTCGGGCGCCGCGTCGAGCATGGTGTTGCTCGGAGATCCCCAGCAACTCGACCAGCCGCTCAAGGGAAGCCATCCCGACGGTGTCGATGCGTCCGCGCTGCAGCACCTGCTGGGGACGCATTCCCGCACGATTCAGCCGGAGAAGGGACTCTTTCTGCCAGTGACGTGGCGGCTGTCGCCCGCGATCTGTGCCTTCACGTCGGAAGTGTTTTATGAATCGCGGCTTGCCTCGAAGGACGGATTAGCATCGCAGAAGCTCAGAGGCGGGCCCGTCACGGAAAGTGGCCTCTGGCACCTGGACGTCCCCCATGAGGCTGCACGAACTCGTGCGATGAGGAAGCCGACGCGGTGGTACACCTCGTTCGCCGGGCCGACCGCACCTGGCTCGCACTGGATTTCGCAGACTGGGACGGAGTCCCTTGTGACTCTCGACGACGTGCTGGTCGTGTCGCCGTTCAATGCACAGGTCGACCGCCTCATTGAACGCCTGCCTGCCTGCGCCAGAGTCGGAACGGTCGACAAATTCCAGGGCCAAGCCGCTCCGGTCGTGATTTACAGCATGGCGACATCGCGGCCCGAAGACGCACCTCGGGGATGGAGTTTTCTGTACAGCCTCAATCGGCTGAACGTTGCGACATTGCGCACAATGCGCCGTCATCGTTGTTGCCAGTCCGCGGCTGTATGAGCCTGGCGTGTCACTCGCCGAGGCAGATGAAACTGGCGAACGCGCTGTGCCGGTACAGGGAGATGGCGCAGCCCCTGTGACCTGAGCCCTCTGGTCGGGCGGAGTACAGAGAGAGAACGTTCGTTAGAATCCCGCGGGACGCTCCTGGGCGACGGCAAACTGGCGCTCCAGCGCCAGCCCACCCGCCCGATCGTTCCTTCGTCGAACAGCTTGCCGATCAACGTGACGCCATGCGGCACGCGCCGTGGAGGATTGAATTTTGGGAGCGGATGCTGCGGATCCGGCGCCCAGTCGCTGCGGGCCTGCGAGACCTCGACGAACCCGGCCCGCATGGTCAGTGAGGGATGGCCCGTGAAGTTCGTGATCGTCAGCATTCGATCGCGCAGCGACGGCACGAGGAGCAGATCGACCTGCGAGAAGATCCGCGCCATCTCGCCGGCGACCCGCCGGCGCATCCGGTCGGCCTGGACGAAATCCACCGCCGACAGAAACCGCGCCTCGCGGAACTGATTGGGCCACGCGTCCGGCACCTGTGCCTTGAGCTGATCGATCTGGTGGCTGAGGGTCAGCTCCTCGAACGCCGCCGCCCCCTCGCTGAACAGGACGACGTTGAGCGAGTCGAATGGCCAATCCGGCAGCGTCACCTCGACGGGCACCATCCCCACCTTGCGCACCGTTTCCAGGGCCGCGCGGTCCACATCCGTGGCGGGACTCTCCTGCATCCACGACGGGGAAATACCCCACGCGAAGTCCGGCCACCTGCCCCCCGGCGTCGTAGTCGAGATGACTGGGCACACTCGCGAGATCGCCGGCGTCCGGCCCCGTGATGGCCTGCAACACCAGCATCGTGTCTTCGACGCTCCGCGCCATGGGGCCAAGCTTGTCGAGCGACCAGCACAGCGTCATCGCGCCGGTCCGCGGCACGCGGCCGTAGGCCGGACGCAGTCCGTTCACGCCACACCGCATGCTTGGGCTCACGATACTGCCACCCGTCTCGCTGCCGATCGCGAACCCCACTAATCCCGCCGCGGTCGCGGCCCCCGGCCCGGCGCTCGATCCGGATGCCCCTTCCTCCAGCAGCCATGGGTTCATGGTCTGGCCGCCGAACCAGATGTCGTTGAGCGCGAGCGCGCCCAAGCTCAGCTTCGCGACGAGGACGGCCCCGGCGTCGTGCAGCCGCCTTACCACCGCGGCATCCGTCGCCGGCACGCGGTTTCGATACGGCTCGGCCCCGTACGTCGTCGGGATGCCCGCCGTATCCAGCAGATCCTTGCCGCCCCAGGGGATCCCGTGCAGTGGTCCGCGGCGCTTGCCCGCGGCGATCTCCTGATCCGCCTGGCGGGCCTGCGTCATCGCCAGGTCGCGGGTCAGCGTGATCACGCAGCGGAGCTTGGGATCGAATCGCTGCAGCCGGTCGAGATAGATGCCGGTGAGCCGCTCGGAGGTCAGCTTCCGCCGTTCGATCCATCGTGAGAGCTGCGTCACAGACGCAAACGCGATGTCCTCATCGCGCTCCGGCAGCGGACCTGCATCGATCGTGCTCCGCACGAAGCGGTCGCGCGCGGGACCGGCGTCCGCCGGGGTGAGGACGGGGTTCCAGCGCGTCCCGGGCGCGTCGGTGGATTCCAGTGTCATTTTCCGTGGGCCCGTACGGCGCTCGAGCAGGGGAGCCATCGACTGCCGCCAGCTGGCGGCCGCCATCCGCCGCTCCGCATCCGTGAGCCGGACCTGCACGAGCTTCTCCGCCGCCTCGAATGTCGACGGCGAGACCTCGGGCCCGGCGGCGGGAGCGCCATTGAAGGTCGTGGGTGATCCTGGCGGTGGCGCGCCGGGCGCGTCCGGTGCGCCCTGCTGCGTCTCCCCACGGCATGCGGCGACGGCCGCGATCACGCCCAGCGGTGCACGAGCGAGGAACTGTCTGCGCGAGCTCACAGCGGCCCTCCTTGAAGTGACGCGACCCCCGGCGCGGGGCGGTGAGAACCTGCACCACGAGCGCATTTGTCCGCAACCGGAGGACCGCTCGCCACATGGTCTTGACAGGAGGTAAGTAACTACTTACCGTAAGTCATGGCTTACGCAACGCGTGCGCTCGGAGCCCTTGGGGATCCCACCCGGCGCATCATTTTCGAACGTCTCGCGAAGCGGCCGCGTGCCGTCGGCGAGTTGGCGCGCGGGCTCCCGATCTCACGCCCGGCGGTGTCCCAGCACCTCGCGATCCTCAAGGCGGCAGGCCTGGTGACGGATCGCGCCGACGGTGCCCGGCGATTGTACCGCGTCGATCCCGCCGGGGTCGATGCGATCCGCGCGTGGCTCGATCAGTTCTGGGACCGCACTCTCGAAGCGTTCAAGGCAGCAGCTGAATCCCACTAGGAGACTCTCGTATGCCCGCCACCGCCAAGACGCCCCCGATTCGCAAGTCCATTCGCGTCGCAGTCCCCGCCACCCGCGCGTTCGACGTCTTCACCGCCGGCATGCACCGCTGGTGGCCCGCCGTGCACTCGATCCTCAAGGCGCCGCGTGCGGCGATCGCGGTCGAGCCACGCGTGGGCGGCAGGTGGTATGAACGGGGCCTCGACGGCAGTGAGTGCACGTGGGGGCGAGTCGTATCGTGGGATCCGCCGGAGCGAGTGATCCTGACCTGGCAACTCAACGCCGATTTCACCTACGACCCTGACTTCGAGACGGAGCTCGAGATCCGGTTCACCCCCGAGGGACCGAACGCCACGCGGGTCGACCTCGAGCACCGGCATTGGAGCGCTACGGCGACAAGGCCGGTATGATCCGGCCGATGCTGGATGCGCCAGAGGGGTGGACGTCCACGCTCGCCAGTTTCGCCGCGACTGCCGAAGCGGCATCATAGTGGCCGGGTACGAGATCGGCACGTGGTGGTGGCCAGGAGCCGATTCATGGGCTAGGTGGTTGCAATTATGATTGAGATATCGTCAATCTTAAGTCAGTTAGTATTGACGATATTCAATCATAATATGATGGCTCGACAACTCCCACCATTGCCACTGCCGGTCCGACGGGCTTGTCGCAAGCTCGGTGGCGACATTCGGGATGCCCGTCGCCTGCGCCGCCTCACCGTCGCCATCGTCGCTGACCGCGCCCGCATTGATCCAGCGACGCTATGGCGGGTCGAACGCGGTGTGCCCAGTGTGTCACTCGGCATCTACGCCACGGTGATGTTCGTGCTCGGGATGATCGATCGGGTGAGCGATCTCGCCGACGCGGACGCCGATGCGGTCGGGCGGCTGCTCGACGATGAGCGCTTGCCCCAACGCGTCCGCCTCGCCAACCCGACGCCGGCCGATGAATCGTGACGACCGCCGCCTCGATCTTCGTGCACATTCATGTCGGCGGCGTCACGACGCGCGTGGGGACCATGTGGGCGCATCGCGGTCGTTCCACCAGACGCACGGCTGCCGCGACGTTCGAATACGCGCCCGAATGGCTTCGCGACCCCGCTCATTTCTCGCTCGAGCCCGCGCTGACAATTGGTCCTGGCAGGTTTCAGACAGCACGCGGCCGTGCGCTATTTGGTGCATTCGGAGACTCCGCACCGGATCGATGGGGCCGAATGCTGATGGACCGGGCAGCCGCGCAGCGCGCCCGTGAAACCGGTGTCGCGGTTCCACGCCTCACGGAGGCCGACTATCTACTCGGCGTCTCGACGAGAGCCGGGGGGGCGCGCTTCGTTTCGCTACCGAGCCCCGCGGGCCGTTCGTTGCGGTGCCTTCCGGTGACGACGTTCCGCCGGTCGTCGACCTTCCCGCATTGCTAAACGCCAGCGATGAGATCGCGGAGCACGATGGCGGTGCGGCCGCGCTCCGTCTCCTGCTCGCGCCCGGATCCTCGCTGGGCGGTGCCAGGCCAAAAGCATCCGTACGTGATCACGACGGCCAATTGGCGATCGCGAATTTCCCGTCGCGGACCGATCGCGTCAGCAGCGTGCTCTGGGAGTCGGTCGCGCTCACGCTCGCCGAGCACTCAGGTCTCCGAGTGGAACAACATTCGGATCGTACCTGTGGGGGACCGGCCGGTCCTGGTGGTACAGCGGTTCGACCGCGTCCATTCGCGGCGCGTGCCATTCCTCTCCGCCATGAGCATGCTGGGCGCGAGCGACAACGAGTCCCACAGCTACCTGGAGATCGCGGATGCGATCCGGCAGCATGGGGCAGCGGCAGGCGAGGATCTGCGCGAGCTCTGGCGACGGATCGTCTTCACGATTCTCATCTCGAACACGGACGACCACCTTCGCAACCATGGATTTCTCTACGATGGCGCCACGCGTGGCTGGCGGCTTGCCCCGCTCTATGATGTGAATCCGACCCCCCGGTCGGTCCGCCCGGGATCCTGACGCTTGCGATCGACGAGTCCAACACGACGGCCGATCTCGACATTGCACTCGATGTGGCCGCCTACTTTGACATCGACCAACGTGAGGCGCGCAGTATCGCCGGCGCGGTCGGCACTGCCGTTCATCAAATGGGCCGATCAGGCCCGGGCAGTCGGCCTCTCCGGCCACGAAATCGACGAAATGAGCTCCGCGTTCACGCGACCGGGCGCCGCGGAACGAAGGGAATAGCTTGCTGCTCGCATCGGTGCTTCTGCCGCCCTCACTCGAAGCGTATGTTGGGATCGGCGGCACCATTGCACGGTAATCCCGAACTTGCGGAGGTTGCGTGGCCGACCCGGCTTTGGCACAACTCGCTGATTGGGGCAATTTCTACGTCATCATCGGCTCCGCCGCGGCTGGCCTCACCGGCCTCATGTTCGTCGTCATCACCATTGGCGCCGAAGCACAGGCCGTCGCCAGCGACAACGGCGTCCGCGCATTCGTCACCCCGACCGTGGTGCATTTCTGCATTGCCCTCGTCGTCGCGGTCTACATGAGCAGCCCCGGACAGACGGTAGCGAGCATTGGCGTCGGCAACGGGATCCTCGGGGTGGTAGGCCTTCTCTACGTCGCCGACGCCATGCGCGCCGCCGGAGGGCTCCGCGAATATCAGCCCGTCGGGTCGGACTGGCTGTGGCATGGCGCATGTCCCGTCCTCGCCTACACGATCTTTCTCGTCGTCGCGGTGGTGATCTGTACCGGCCACGTCGCCGGCGGATTGAAGTTGCTGGCGGCCGACACAATGTTCATCCTCCTCACCGCCATTCATAACGCGTGGGACGCCGCGACGTGGGTCGCGATGTCCTTGTCACGCCGGAAGAAGAAGGAGTCGGAGGAAGCGCGTTCGGACTCACCCGGTACCGCCTGAACGGGTCAGCTGCCCGGGTGATACTCCCGTTCGGTGTGGCCGGCGAGCTGCGACGGGTAGAAATACACGTCGCGCAGATTGCCCACGCTGTACCGCTCCGCCTGATCATTGAAATGCGGCGACTTCGGGTCGCCACTCTCGCCGCCCGCCGTCACGGCGCGCGCGCGGACGCTGTCGCCGAACTCCACCACCGCCACGAAGCTATTCCCATCCGTCCCGTATCGTTTCTTCGTGCCCGGATACGCTCGCGCGGCAAACGATGCCAGCGATCCCCATTGCGAGTACGTGAACCCCACCGGGATGCTCGGTCCCGAGTCGTTGAACGGCTGTACGATGTCACCGGTGAGCCGCTGGAATCGGTTGATGTCGCCCCAGGGCGTCCGCCATGTGCCGAAATCCGCCGTCAGCTTGTCTGACGCCGCCGCCAGCGATGCCAACAGCTGGTCCGGTGTCGCGCTGCCGGTGATGTAGTCATCCGTGGACTTGCCCGCGCGCATGGCATCCTCGCTCACGCGGCGGCTCACGTCTTCTCCCCAGAACACGCCGAGCGATGTCGGCACCGACGAGATGCCCCAGCGGTCATCCCATCTCCGAAGCGCCGCGATCTGCTCCGAGAGTTGATCGTGCCGGGGATCTCCCGCCGGTAGCTGGTCGTAAGCCCTCAAGAGCGGCGGCAGCATCGCTCCGAATGCCGGCAGGTACGTGTCGTACGCGGCCGCGATGAGGGTATCGAGCGTGAAGTGAGTCCGATTGGTCAGCACGCGCAGCGCGTGATACCCGCGCCACGATTCCTGGCGGCCAGTCTCGACGTAGGACGGATAGTTCGCTCGCTTCGGGCTGTTGGGACCCGCCGCCGACCATGGCCAGTTGTTGCTGTTGTAGAGCCATCCGTTCGGCGGATTGAGCAGCTTGGGTGAGGCATCGACCGGCAGAAGCTCGTGCCACTCGGTCGCTGTGTCGCTGCCATCGACTGGCTTGTTCCAGTCGAACCGCGCATCACGCCGCGGGATGTAATTCCCGTGGAAGTAGGCGATATCACCATCCGCATCCGCGAAGATCGTGTTGTTTGACGAGTTGGTGTGCAGCTCCATGGTCTGGCGGAACGATTTGTAGTCCTTCGCCTTGGTGCGTGAATAGGACTGGATGAGCGCGTGCAGCGGGTCACGCATCATCCGGACACTCACCCATTTGCCGTTCTGGACCCGCACGATCGGCCCATGGTGGGTCCAGTACACCGTGAAGTCCTTCTTCTCCATGCCAGCCGCGCCCCTGAATGGCACGGTGACCGCGACGGCGCGAACCGGGCGCTCTTCCTTCCCGTAGCGGTAGACGTATCCATCGCCCTTCTTCGCCACGGCCTCGAGATACTCGTCGACAGCATTCACGCCACTCGTCGTGTGCATCCATCCGATGCGCGGGTTGAAACCCTGATACACGAAGAACTGCCCCCACGTCACCGCGCCATAGGCGTCCAGCCCTTCGTCGCTCGACACCTGTACTTCAGCGCGAAAGAAAAACGATGTGTGCGGGTTGATGAGAAGCAACGCGTGGTGCGAGAGCGTGTTCGACGGCGCGATCGCGATGCCGTTCGAGCCGGAGAGCTCCTTGTAGTCCTCGATCATGCCGAGCGACGGCGGCGGAACCGTGGCCCCGGTGTAGAACGCGCCGAGCTGGTCGAGACGGACGTGCTCGAATGTCGCCGCCGATGCTGCCTTCACTGAATGTCAATGCCATCCAGGGCTCGAACCGCGTGATGACGCGGGGCGTGACCTGTGGATGGGTGTACAGGTAGTAATTCAACCCGTCGGCGTACGCATTCATTAGGCTCTTGAGCCACGCGGGGCTCGCGCCATAGAGGGCTTTGATGCTGTCCGGATCGATGAAGATCTTCATGCGCAGATCGCGATACACCGCGCTCTCGCCCTCCGCCTCGGCTAGCCGGCCCATCGCATTGATGTAGTTGGTTTCGACGCGATTGAAATCGTCTTCGGCCTGCGCGTACATCAGCCCGAACACCGCGTCCGCGTCGGTCTTTCCGTGAATGTGCGGGATCCCCCAATCGTCCCGGGTGATGGTGACGTTCTGAGCCTGCCGCTGCCAGGCCGCGACTTCCGCCTTCGATGGCTGTTGCGACTGTGGCCGCGATGGCGCCTGCTGGCCGCCGGCAGGCGTGGCACACACCAGAGCGACCCCGAGGACGAGCATCTTCATATCGGAGGACCAGGCGGAGTAGGGGAGCGCGGCAACACGCCGCGCCGGAGCGGAGTCAAATGCCGCACCGCACCCGCTACATACTATCGATATGCCTGGTTTATCGGAACATCCCATGTTCAGTCACGACCGGGCAATTCACGAACGCCTATGCCAGCGGTAGCGGGCCGGTTCCCAGCACGCGGGAGATCTTGTTAGCTTTTTCCTATGTTCAATCGCGACGGCATTCGGACGTTGCACAGTGTGACCCACGACCGGCTCGACTTGCTGCTCGGTCACGTGGCGAAGCTCCCGGCGGCGGACTTCGTACGCGAGATACCCGGCTTCGGCTTCGCCAGCGTGCGCGACCAGCTGGCGCATTTGCTGGGCGCTGAGGAGCGGTGGGTGCATTGGCTGCAGCACTTGCCGCTCCCGCGCTGGGTGGCTGCCGAATATCCGACGGCCGAGTCAATCCGTCCCGTGAAGGAGCGCGTCAAGGCCGCGACGATCGCCTATCTCTCCCGGTTGCCAGATTCAGAACTCAATACCATACTCGCGCGGCGGCCAGCCGACTGGCATGGCGATCTGCGCAGTCCGGCGTTCATCCTGCACCACGTCATCACGCACGCGCACCACCACAAGGGACAGGTGGTCGCGATGTGCAGGCTCCTCGGCCACCCCGCGCCCGACACCGACCTGCAGAATTAGCTCGCGGCGTTCTCGCCGCGTTCGGAGTGGCGTGTGGTGGCTAGTCGTCGTGCCGTGGCAAAGGTTGCCGCGTATCCACGGCGACCCAGTTCAGCTCCCAGGTCTTGCCGCCGTCATCCGAAAATGATTGCTCGAACCGGCCGGAGTCGGCGGTGATGCCGGACCAGACCTGGCGGACGAGGATCATCCTCCCGTTGTACGGCTCCTGGTCGTAGAACTCCCCGCGACCGTTCCGGAACTGGCCGATCGTGGGCTGGCTCAATGTGCCCGACGCGCTGTTGGAGAAATTGAGGCTCCATTGATGGGCATTGGGATTGTACAGGCGCAGCGAGAGTCCTTCGATGTGGCCGCCCGGCCCATCGGCCTCCAGCTCCACCAGATTCGCGCGCCCGTCCCACACCTTCCGGACGATGGAGGTGCCGAGGTATTCGACCCAGGTGGCCGACCCCGTCAGCGGGTGGGCCAGGCGCCGCAGGTGCGTCGTCCACGTCCCGATCTCGAAGTCGAAATCATGCGCGCCGTCGTGTTTGGCGTCCGCGATCGCGGGATTGGCCGGCGTGGACTGGGCGTGCGCACGCGCCGGCGAGGCAAGGGACGCCACAAGACCGCACGCGGCGAGGCCCGCCACGCGTCGCCGCTGCACCATTGGAAGGGATCGCATGAGCCAAGAGCTAATCGGCGGAGTGGTCTCTCACAATGACCACATTGTGGTGTTATGATATAGCCACTTAAAACGGAGCGTCGTTGCATGACGAGGGTAGGCGCGAGTTTTCTGCTGCCGATCGTGCTCGACCGTGCGTCGCCGGCCCCAATGTACCGGCAGTTGTACGACTGGTTCCGCCGGTCGATCGTCGAGGGGCGGTTACGTCCAGGGCAACGGGTGCCATCGACCCGGGGATTGGCCTTGGAGCTCGGGATCTCGCGCATTCCGGTGCTCGGTGCATTCGAGCAGCTCCTGGCCGAGGGGTATCTCGAGGCGTTCGTCGGGGCGGGGACGTGTGTGGCGCGATCGATCCCGGATGAGGGGTTGCGGCCGGCGGTCGCGGCGCGAGCGCGTGGGCAGGAGCCGAGCGAGCGCCGGGGGCTTCGGCGGGTGTCGCGGCGCGGCGCCCGAGTGGCGCATACGTCCGCGCATCCGTGGACCAGCATCCTCGGACCATTCCGGGCGACGCTTCCCGCGCTGGATGAGTTCCCGGCGGAGGTGTGGGGCAAGATCGTCGCCCGGTACGCGCGGCGGCAGCCGCCGAGCATGATGGCGTACGGCGACGCGATGGGATATCTGCCGTTTCGCGAGGCGATCGCCGAGTATCTGGGGGTCGCGCGGGCGGTACAGTGCGACGCGTCTCAGGTGTTGGTGACCACCGGATCCCAACTGGCGTTACAGCTCGCCGCGCACGTCTTGCTCGATCCGGGAGACCGGGTCTGGGTGGAGGAGCCCGGATATCCCGGTGCGCGGCTGGCATTCGCGGCGGCGGGCGCGCGGCTGGTGCCGGTACACGTGGACCAGGACGGACTCGATGTGTCACCGCACATCCACCGTGGCGGCGCCGCGCGTGCCGCGTACATCACGCCGTCCCATCAATACCCGATGGGGATGACCATGAGCGCCGCGCGGCGGATCGTGCTGCTCAACTGGGCCGCGCGCAGTGGCATGTGGATCATCGAGGACGACTATGACAGCGAATACCGGTTCGAGAGCCGGCCAGTGGCCTCGCTCCAGGGGCAGGACGAAGATGGGCGTGTACTCTACATTGGGACGTTCAGCAAAGTCCTGTTTCCGTCACTCCGGCTGGGCTACATGGTGGTGCCGCGAGACCTCGTGAGTGCGTTCGCCGCGGCGCGCGATGCGACGGACATTTTCTCGTCGGTCCTGTATCAGGCCGCGATGACGGATTTCATCCGCGAGGGGCACTTCGCGCGGCACTTGCGGCGGATGCGGATGCTGTACATGGAGCGGCGCGAGGCGTTGGCCGGAGCGATCCGGGCGCAGATGGGGGATGCGCTCGAAGTAGTGGGGACCGAGGCCGGGATGCACTTCGTCGCGCTCCTGCCGGCCGGCACTGACGATGTCGCGATCGCGATGGAGGCCGCGCGGAGGGGAGTATCGGTGATTCCGCTCTCGTCCTGCTATCTCAGGCCACCGTCGCGTGGCGGGCTGATACTGGGCTTCGGGGGCGCGCCTGGAGCGCAGATTGGCGGCGCGGTGCGGACGCTCCAGCAGTGCATGGCGGCGGGTTGAGGGAGACCCCTCGTCGCCGGCAACGGCAGAATGCTATTCTTTACCCGGACGCTGGACGGGACCGAGGAGCCTCCTCCCCGGGTCGGCCGCCGGCGGGCTCTCGTCGATATTGGTCCCGTCTCCTCCTCGTGAATCGGACATGAAAATTGGTACCCATTTTCTCGCGACCACCCTGGGCGTACAGGCTATGGGGCTCGCGGGGCAGGATCGTATACTCGCGTACACCTTCGGGATGGCCGTCGACGTCGATCACCTGGTGAAGCTGCCGTACTATCTGCGCGCGGTGGGGCTGCACGACAAGCGCGGGTACTACTGGCGCTCATCGCTGCAGGAGCCCGTGGCCCTGCTCTGGATCCTGCCGCTGTCATATTTCCTCGGCACGATCGTCCCGGTGGTGTTCTTCGCGATCCACGTGGCCATGGACTACAGCGTGCGCTTCGAGAAAATGCCGTTCTATCCCTATTCGCCCTACGTGACGCGGGGCTGGCTCACGGGCATCTCCGACACCGTGAAGGAGCGGGTGCTGTTCACCGTGCTCCTCATCCTCAACGTCGTGGTCTACGCGGGCTGGCTTCGTGCATGAGCGTCTCCCGGTCCTGGTCCGGATCTCGGACTGGACCGTCAGGCCGATCCTGCGGTTTCTGCATCTCAAGCTGGGGGCGACGCCGGCACATGTGACCTGGGCGGCGTTCGTGTTCAGCGCCGCAGCGGCGGTGGCGATCACGACGGGACGAGTCCACATGGGATTGTGGCTCATGTTCGTCGGACAGGTGCTGGATGGTATCGATGGCGGGGATGGCGCGGGAGTTCAACCTCGCGTCCGAGGCGGGAAAGCGCCTCGACGACATCCTCGATCGCGCGTCCGAGGTGGTGATCTTCGCCGGGTTCGCGATCGCCGGCATCGTCTCGTACAAGATCGTGGTGCTCGCGCTGATCGCGATCGCGCTGCTCACGACCGTCGCCCACCGGGCGCGGTTCGATCCGGGCCTCAAACGATTCGCGCTGTACTTCGGGATCTGGTTTCCGTATCCGATCATCTTCGACGTCATCTTCCTCGCCAATCTCGCGGGGTACGCGATCGACCTGCTGGTCATCGACTGCCAGTTCCAGGTGGACATGGATGCGCTAGGCGGTGATCTCGACACCGTCGCGTCACGTGCCGCGGCGATGGACGGCGGGCGCCCGCTCTCGGCGAGGCCGCCCCGGCCGGAGCGGGCCGACGCGGCCGAGCCGGTACCCGCCGACCCGTGAGCAACCTCGCCCAGCGCGTGATGGTCGGGGTCGTCGCCATCCCGATCATTCTCGTGCTGTGCATGGCCGGTGGTCCGTACTTCTTCGGATTCATCGCCCTCGTCTCGGCCGTCACGTTACGCGAGTTCTACGGGCTGGCCGAGGCCAAGGGGGCCCGGCCGCTCATGGTGGCGGGGATCGTCACGGGGTTCGCGATCAACCTGTCGTTCTACGTGTCGTGGCCCGCCCAGCCGGTGCTGCTCGTGGTGACGCTGGTCGCGGCCGTGGTGCTGTTCAATCTCTGGGAGTTGTTTCGCAACGATGGGTCGCCGCTCCTCAACCTGTCGGCGACGTTCTTCGGACTGCTCTACGTCTCACTGCTGTTCGGCACGCTGATCGGCCTGCGGGAGTTATTTGATCCCGGGCCGATTCGGCTGGGGCAGATCCTCATGTCGGGCGCCATGCCGCCCGCATCCACCGGCGTCGCGACGGCCAGCGGCGCAGAGGTTCACCGCTGGGGCGGCTATCTCGTGATCTCCGTCCTGGTCATGATCTGGATCTGTGACTCCGCGGCGTTTCACGTGGGGGCGCCGCTGGGAAAACACAAACTGTTTCCGCGGGTGAGCCCGAACAAGAGTTGGGAGGGCGCGATCGCTGGCTTTGTGTTCGCCATCCTCGCGGCGATCGCGGCGAAGTATCTGGTGCTGGCCTTTTTGCCGCTCGCCAGCGCGATCGTCATCGGGGCCATCGTCGGCACGGCCGGGCAACTCGGCGACCTGGTGGAGTCCCTGTTCAAGCGTGACGCTGGTGTGAAGGATTCCTCGGCACTCATTCCGGGACACGGCGGTGCGCTCGACCGCTTCGACAGCATCCTGCTCGTGTCTCCGTGCGTGTATCTCTATCTCCATTTCACCCTCTTCCAGACCTGACCGTGACCCGTGCGATTGGGACGCCGGCGACCGTGCTCGAATGGGCTGGCGTTTCCCGAGGGCGCGCGATGGCACGACGGCGCGCTGTACTTCTCCGACATGCACGACGCCACTGTCTGGCGGCTCACACCCGGCGGGAGCGCCACGAAAGTCCTCGAATTGCCAACGTTGCCATCGGGCCTCGGATGGCTGCCGGATGGGACGATGTGCGTCGTCTCGATGGAGGATCGCCGCTTGCTGCGGGTGACGCCGGATGGGCCGGTGACGCTAGCGGATCTGAGCGGCGTGGCGCGCTACGTGATCAACGACATGGTGATCGACCGGGCCGGCCGTGCATACATCGGGACGTTCGGCTGCGACTTCAACAACGGCGACCCTCCGCGTCCGACCCAGGTGTTTTGCGTGCATCCGGATGGCCGCATCGCCATCGCGGCGGACGGCATTCAGTTTCCCAACGGGTGCGTCATCACCGCGGACGGCCGGACGTTCATCGTCGCGGAGACATTCGGGGAGTGCGTGTCGGCGTATGACATCGATGAGGATGGCGCGCTCAGCAACCGCCGCGTCTTCGGGGGATTCACGGGACTGGTCCCGGATGGGATCTGTCTCGACGCGGAGGGCGGGGTGTGGATCGCGTGTCTGGGGGCGAACCGGATCATCCGGATGATCGGTGGCGGCGAGATCACGGATACGATCGCGTTACCCGGGCGCGACGCGTTCGCCTGTATGCTGGGAGGCGACGACCGTCGCGATCTCTACATCTGCACGGCGCGATCCTACGTGCCGGCGGAGACGCGAGCGCAGCGGGCGGGGAAGATCGAAGTCGTGCGCGTGGCGATTCCGGGGGACGGGCTGCCGTAGCAGGCCGTGGGTCACACCCCGGGTGCATGCCCACCGTGACCAACGGTCATGCTGTGTCGTTGAATCGGGACTGAGGGTCGATGCGGGTGGAGGCGGACTAACGGCGCAAGCCGAAGGAGCGAGGATGAGGTACTACCGGGCAGTCGTGATTGCGGCCCTCGCCGGATTGGCCGGCGCTACGCCCGCGCGGGCGCAGACGCGTCAAAATTGCCAGAACGAGACCGCACAGATCTCGGTCAACTTCAACGGCACGGAGCGAGACGTCGCGGCGGCGAAGGCGGCGGTCGACGCCAAGACCGCGGAAATCAAGTCACTGGCCGAGGAGCAGGGGTTCACGAAATTCGAGGTCCAGTCACACAACATCAGCATCAGCAGCAACTCGAACCGCAACGCGAGCGGAGATCCAATGGTGCAGTACAACGGCAACACGAGCTTCACCGTTGTCCCCGCGGACAAGGCGGTGGACTTCATGTCGCTGCTCGTGAAGCGGGGATACCGGGTGAGCATCAACATCAACAGCTACAACAACGGCAGCTGCTCGCAGTCCTGAGCCGTGTGGTGAGTCAGCCGTGAAGACGCCCGCTGCTCTCGCAGTGTATGGGACGGGTGCGATCCCGTGCACTGTCTTCGATGCACATCAGCCACTCCAGGCGCGGCGCGACCCCCACTGAGTTGTCCGTGCCGGTGTACACCGGTATCGCCGCACCACCAGGCCCGGGCATGCAGAGCTCCCACGCGTACAAGGACATACCAGCAGCCACCGGCAGAAACGTCAGCCGAGAACGGGCGGGAAACGAGAACACCCCGTTGGAGTCGGTTCGCGCGGTGTCAGGTGATGCGGCGCAGCCCAGCTTGAAATCGTTGAGCGGTGGCACGTGTCCAGCCACGATCAGCGTCGCGAAGCCGATCGGTTTGCCACTCGCATCGACGAGACGGCCCGCCACTTCCGGGCGATAGCGTTGGTGGTACGGTAGCGGGTAACACGCCTCGATCCATGCGCAGGCGACCAGGCACAAGGTGATCGAGGCGATCAGCGAGCGCCCGATTGATGGCTTCACGGCATCTACTATGTCGCGGCCGGGGCCGCCAGGCTAGTGGCTGGCAATGGATCCCCGCGCGGCGCCAGTCTTCCGCCGTCCTGTTCTGACAATCAGAAGCCGTTGAAACCCACGAGCCGTGCCCCGGACGTCTGCGCGGCCGACATGCTCATATGGGTCAGGGCGGTGTCGATTCCAGGCTCGGGCGGGAAGTGGAACGCGAAGTCGAGCGACACGATGACGCGCGAGCACGCGATCGTCGAGTCCGCATTGAAGGTCGAAATCGGAACGTGCTGCCAGAGACAACTCCCGGTGCCGGACCACGCGACGTCGCCCGCCACGGAGTCGGCGAGGTTGGCGGCTGATCCATCGGCCAGAAATATGATCGGCATGAGGCTCGCGATCGCCGTCTCCGTGTGGATCCGGCGACGCGCGCCCTCGAGCGCCAGCGCGGCGACCGGGCCGGGAATCACGGCGACCCGGCTGGCGCGCGGTCCGTTGGGCGTGACCGCTTCGGTGAGCACCACCAGGTATTTGCTGTAGTCTGATGTCCACCCGATGGCCAGCGCAAGGGAGTCCGCCGCCAGCCCGGTCGCCGTTGTGTCGTAGCTCACCGCCGCCATCATACGCATCGGGAGTGTGCCGCCATCGGTCTTCACCAGGACCGTGACCGGAGTCAAACCCTCGTCCGCCATCAACGCCAGGTAATTCTCGATGATGGGCCGGAGGGACGCAGGACCCTCGGCCGTCGAATCCGCGACGTACGCACTGTCGAACAGCCGGGCGAGCGATAGGCTCGACGGGCCAGGCACCGTGCTCGAGCTGCAGGCGGCGATCGTCGCCCCGCCGATCAGACTCGCGATGCCCACGGAGCACGCGCCAGTAGCCTCGGATGTTCGTCACGGTGCGCTCCCGCTTGAGATGGTGGCCCGGAGTCACGAGATCCAGGAGAGGATTACTAACGCCGCGCCCTCACAGCTGATGGCAGCGCGGGGTAGGTAGCCTCATCCTTGGTGTGCGTGACCCTGCGGGTGGTTGCACTGCCATCCGAATCTGCGGGCGGACACCTGCGGGCGGACACCTGCGGGCGGACACCGGTGGCGGACGCAGCGGACTCAGGCATGACCAAGGGGGAACCGGCGCGCCACTCGCCCGGGCGAGGGCGTTTGCGGTAGCCATGGGCGCGCGGCCCGCGAACGCCGCTTGACGGCCGGATATATACATGATAATGTATATGCATGGCCGCGCAATTCACGCTGTTCCACGCCCTCGCGGACCCGGCCCGGCTCCGCATCGTCGAAGCAATGAAGTCGGGAGAACGGGCCGTCGGCGACATCGTCGAGACAATGGACATCCACCAATCCGGGGTGTCGCGGCACCTGCGGATTCTGGCGGACGCAGGCATCGTGCAGATGCGCCCGGACGGACAGAAGCGTCTCTACTCGCTGCGCAAAGGGGCGTTCGACCAGCTCGACGTCTGGGTGGCGGGATATCGCCGTCACTGGGAGGCGCGGCTCGACCGATTCGGCGCCGCGCTTGAACGGCGGCAGGCCACCAAATCCAGCTCGCAGGAGAAATCATGATGATTGGACCGTCGCCCGCGCGGGGCCGATTCTCGATCGAGCGCACCTATGCCTGCTCGATCGACGAGGCATGGACGCTGTGGACGACCAAGTCCGGCCTCGAGTCCTGGTGGGGGCCGGAGGGGTTCGACGTCACCGTCTCTTCGCTCGACCTGCGGCCCGGCGGCGCATTGGTCTACGTGATGACCGCACGCGGGCCGGATCAGGTGGCGTTCATGAAGCAGGCAGGCCTGCCGCTCGCCAGCGAGTGCACGGTGACCTACACTGAGGTGTCGGCGCCCTTCCGCCTGGCGTACACGACCTTGGCCGATTTCGTCCCGAGCGTCGCGCCCTATCTGTGGGCACGCTGGTCGAGCTTCAGGCGGCGGCCGCGGCGTGAGGCTCACCGTCACCGTTAATGCCATGCACGACGACGTGTGGACCGCCCGCGCCCGCGCCGGCTTCGAGAGTCAGATGCGCAAGCTGGAGGCCCTCCTCGCGTCGCAGGGGAAATCCGGGCGCCCGTGATGATCATGGCAGCACCTGATATCGCACGGCCATCCCCGCCGCATTGTGGAATGTCACGTGACAGTGGAAGAGCCACGTGCCCGGGTTGTCCGGCTCCATGTTCGCCGTCACCATGTTCATTGGGGCGATCTGGGTCACGTCCGTCCGCATCCCGGCGATGAGCGTCGTATTCCCGTGCCAATGCGGGGCATGCACGTCGAAGTCATTGGTCGATGACATGAGGTACCAGCGCACCCGTTGCCCGCGGCGGATCGTAGAGCGCCGGCAACGGCATGCTGCCGTGGATGAACCCGTTGATCGTGAACTTCACGAACCACGGATAGAAGTTCTGGCGCTCGGAGGGATTGGCGATCGGATGGCTGCTGTCCAGTGAATCGGCCGGTCCGAGGTTCTCGTCCGCCAGCCCACTGTCTTCTTCGTGCACCTGCGCAAAGGTCGTCACGATCTCGCGATCGACATCTTTCGGTGAGCCGTCCGGCCGCGCCATGCCTCGCGCGGTAATGATCATCACCCCGAGGAGTCCGGAGTTGATGTCGCGGTCCTCGTCCACGTGCGAGTGATACATCCACATGACCGAGCTGCCATCCATTGGACCCGGTCCGGCTCGCGACGGCACCGGCCAGAATGTAGACATGCGTGGCGCCAGGGGCGACGCCGGTGCCGCTGCTGGTGCCGTCGCCGCGAGCGGTACCGTCGTTGTAGGGAGAGCCCTCCGAGCTCTTGGTGTAGAACACACCGTGCGGATGCATGCTGAACGGACGATGCCCATTGTTCCGGAAGATCACCCGGATCGTATCACCCACCTCGGCGTGCATGATCGGGCCAAGGAAGCCCAGGTGTTCCCACTCCGGAGGCCGCGGCCGGAGCGTCCGAAAGGTGCTGTCAGTGTACTCGCGGTAGAGCACCTTCCGGTACGTGGTGCTCACCACGCGCGGGGCGCCTTTGGCAAAGAAGGCCGAGTCGGCAAACGGCCGCCCCGCGATCTCGTCGCGTTGGCCTGGCACGTAGTCCCACGAGACCTCGTCAGCGGCGACGTAGTACGTCCGCGTCCGGCCGGCTGGAGCGAGATCCCGTGATCCGACGTGGGGCGCTGGCGCGAGCGCCAGCAGAAGCAGACCGGAAAGAAGCGAGTGAACGGAGCGGACCATGACGGACCTCCTCGACGGGGCTCAGGGGGACCCATTGAGCCGGTGGGTGTCTCACGGACACCGCCAACATCGCCGTCGCGTGTCGCCTGTTCGTCCACCTGACTGTCATTTACCTGTCACTCACGCACTTTTAATCGTTTTTGTGGTTTCAGGGCTCCCTCTCGCGCGTGAACGCCTCCAGCGCCGGGTCCGGGACTGCGGCGCGGGGCCCGTGTAGCCCGTACACCAGCAATGACGTGCCGGCCCAGGCCACCGATCCCATCATCAGGCACCAGAACTGCACGACCAGGAGCAGGCTGTAGGCCGCGAGCGGAGTCTCCACGGAGGGGCCGAGCGGTGCGGGCGGCGGCACATTCAGCGCCCGGTTCAACTCCTTCATGAAGGCCGGTGGCTCGTGAGGCTTCTTGTCAGCCGCGATAACCGAGCGCTGGAGATCGTCGTACTTGCCGCGCCACGGTCCGACGAGCGCGGCGCCCATCACTCCCACCGTCACGATGACCCCGAACGGCAGCACTCCGGCGAGCCAGCTCTGGCTCCGGGCGATGGTCCGCCCCCGGCGGCGCGCGTGGAGGCCCACCACCAGCATCCCGAACGGAACCAGGACCGCCGCGCCCAGCGTGCCGAAAAGCGCAAACCCCAGTGCGGCGAGCCCGACGAGGAACGCGGCGACACGCTTCACGGCGATGCCGTGCTCGGCGCGCGCGGGCGCCAGCTCCACGTGCCATCGGCGCTCGAGCTCCAGCACCGCGTCGTACTCCTCGGTGAATTCGGCGCGCTCGGACAACACGACGTACGTCACCGAGCTCTCGGCGAGACGCGTGAGTGCGTGGTGGAACTGCACCGGCTCGAGCACGACGTCCACTCCGTCCAGCATGACGAAGGCGGGGCGGGCGAGCATCACATGCGCCAGCGCAAAGAGTTGCTGCTCTCTCAGCGAGAGCGTGGCCGGCCAATCGTGCTCACTATCCAGTCCGCCGGCTCGCACCACGATGGCGTCCAGGCCGAGATCACGAAGCGTGGTCATCATCTGCTCATCATTGACGACCTCTCGCAAACCATCCCGGAGCAGGACGTTGCGGAGCGTGCCGGGCGGCACGTACGGCCGCTGGGGCAGAAAATAGATGGAGTCGAGCGGCGGGCGAGTCACCATGCCGCTGCCCGCTGGCCAGACGCCGGCGGTGGCGTCGAAGAGGGCCGTCCGCGCCGTCTCGTCGGATCCCACGACCAGTGCGTTCGTGCCGTGAGGAATCTCCGCGGTCAGGTTCGACAGCAGCGCGTGACCGTCGCTGGCTGACGACAGGGTCAGCCGGTCATACGCGATTCGTCCTTCGGCCTCGACGAGCGTGATCGCCGGTGCCGCGCGGTCTGGATCGTTCTCCACGGCGCCCGACAGCGCGCTCACCCGCACGACCACGGCGGCGAACGAGGAGATGGACTGAAACTGGTCGACGATGATCGAGAACGCGCCCAGCACCTGCGAGAACGCCATCGCCGACTGGGTGACGACCCCGAATTCCACCTTGCCGCGAATGAACAGGGGTGCCACGACCAGCGCGGGGATGATCTGGATCAGGAAGTTGTACCCCGTCGTGAAAAACCCCAGGTTGCGACTCACCGAGATCGTCCGCCGGGTGTTCGCCGCGAGATCGTCGAGCTGCCCCATGAGCCGCGTCATCAGATTGCCTTCTCGCCGGGAGATGGCAATCGCTTCCGCCTCGGTGCGCACGTGGATCAGGGTCGAGCGGAACGTGGCCTCGCGGTCCAACTGGCGATAGTTCAGCGAGAGCAGCGGACGGCCCAGGAAAATCGTCACGAGGGTGCCGAGGCAGGCGTACCCGATCGCGACACCAAAGAGGGTCGGGCTGATCGTCCACAGCACCCCGGAGAACGACACCACCGCGAGCGTGCCGTTCACCAGCATGACGGTGAACGAGAGCGTGGTTCCCGTGAACGCATGCACGTCGTCCGCGATGCGCTCGTCGGGGTTGAGGACCGAGCCCGACTCCTTGATGTGCAGATACGCGTGATTCGCGAGGTACTGGCCAGTAATGCGGCGCGTCATCCAGACTCGCCAGAACAGCCCCAGCCGGTCCTGAGTGAATTGGTAAAAGACGAGCACGAGGCTCGATCCCGCGAACACGCAGATGTAGAGCGCGGCCTGGCGAATGAATCCTGATTGGCTCCGCTGGGAAATTGCCGTGAAGAAGTCGCGGCCCACATAGCTGTTGACGACGTTCAGCCCGTTGATCGCGAGCGCGAACGCAATGAGCAGCGCGAAGAGCCCGCGGGCTTGCCATTTGACCTCCGAGCCGAAAAAGACCTTGATGGCGCCGACGAATCGCCGTCTCGTCTCGCGGTCGAAGGAAACGGGTTGTTCGGCCATGGGCGAACGATGGCCAAGTTACCCGCTGGCTGCTACTCCGCCAAAGCGGGCGCAGGCCGCCCCACGGCGCGGCATGCCGCAACCGTGGGGCGGGAGCACGCGTCAGTTCCCGACGGCTGTTTTCTTGTGCTCGTCGGTCGGGGGCGGCGCGAAGTACTTGTCATACCACTGCATGCTGCGGGTGAGTTTGTCCACCTGATGCCCCGTCCCGCGGATGCCGTGGCCCTCATTCGGGTAGAGCACCAACTCGGTCTGATCGCCGGCCTGCTTCAGGGCGATATAGTACTCCTCCGCCTGCACCCACGGCACGTCGTTGTCGTTCGCGCCGTGAATGATCAGCATCGGCGTCGTCACCTTGTTGGCAAACCGAACCGCCGAGTGATTCCAGAGGATGTCCTTGCGCTCGGGCGAGTTGAAGTTGCCCTTGTACTCGGACGGCAGGTAGTCGTGGTAATAGGAGACATAGGTCTCCGTCACCAGGTTGGATACGCCGGCGGTCGGAATGCTCGCCTTGAAGCGCGTCGTCATGGTGGGGAGGAAATCAGCGACCTGCCCGCCGTAGCTGGTGCCCTCGACGCCCAGCCGGTTCGGATCGAGCCACGAGTACTTGGCCAGTGCGGCGTCGACCGCGTCGAGCACATCGCGCATCTCGCCGCCGTCCTGGTCGTTCAGGATCTTGTCCTCGAACGCCTGGCCGTAGCCGGTCGAACCGCGGTAGTTGACCATCAGCGTGGCGAAACCGTGGCCCGCGTAGATCTGGTTGGTGGAGTTGAACTCCGGTCCTTGCTCGCCGTGCGGGCCGCCGTGGGCGTTCACCACCAGGGGAACGGAATGGGCCGCGGGCGAGGAACCGACGTTCGCCGGACGCGTGAGGAACGCCTCCACGGTGAGGCCGTCCTTGGTCTTGACCTCCAGCCGCTCGACGGGCGCGATCTGCCTGCCGCCCAGTATCTCCTGGTCGAGATGCGTGATCTGCTGCGGCGCGCCGGTGCCGCTCGCCACATACAGCTGCGGCGGCGACGTGGGCGTGCTGTACGCGTAGGCTACGGCGCCCGTCTTGGCGAGCGACCATCCGCTGTAGCCCAGCGAGCCATCGCCTCCGACGACCACCTCGGGCGCACCGCCCGCAGCGGGCTCGCGCTCGAGCCGCACCTGCCCGTGATCTTGCACCGTGAAGTAGAGCTGCGAACCGTCCCCCGACCACTGCGGCACGCCATAGCGCAGATCGGCCTGCCCCGTGACCAGGTGCGCGTTGGATCCATCGGCGTTCATGATGTACAGGTGATCATCCTCCGCCGTCGTTTCCATTGAGGTGATCGGACGGGTGGTGTGGGTGTAGGCGATCTTCGACCCATCCGGCGACCAGACCGCGCCGTACTTCGGGCCCACCTGGTGCGTGAGCCGGTGAATCGCGCCATCGCTCACGCCCGCGGTGAGAATGTCGTAGTTGAAGTTCTCGTCCGCGTTCTCTTCCATGTTCGACTCGAAGAGAATCTTGTCACCCGAGGGCGCCCACGCGATGGAATGTTCGTAGCGGTCGCCGGTGGTGAGCTGGTGCACTTGCTTCGAGGCGACGTCGGCGATGAAGACGTGCAGCCGCTTATTGTCCTGGAAGGGGTGGACACCTTCCGCGGCGTCCGGCTTATAGAGGTACCGGGTAAAGACGTGCGGATCGCCGTCAGCGGCCGCCGTCTCCGGGCCCGGGGTGGATGAGACGAAGGCGATCTGTTTGCCGTCGGGCGACCAGCTGATGTGGTTGCCGGATCCGGGTACGGGAAAGTTGGTTCCCGCCATGGGGGCAATGAAGGTGGCGCCCGACCCGTCCGCCTGGGCGACCCACAGGCCGGACTGACCGTCGGCGCTGCCTTCATACGCGAGCGATTTGCCGTCCGGGGACCAGTGCGGCGCGCTTCCACTCGATTTCGCCGGCCCGACTGGGCAGGCTGCCCGCTCGGCAGCTCGATCACCATCAAGCTCGGCGTCGTCCGCTGCGGTGAGTCGTGATGACCCACGGAATACGCCACGCGCTTGCCATCCGGGGAGATCGCGACCGACGTGACGGACTCGAGGTGGTACAGGTCGGTCGCTTGCAGCGCCGGGCCAGTCGATGCTGGTGGCGGCACGAAGGCCGGCGTCGCGTCCGCCGGTGGCGCGGTGTCGGTCTTCGGACTACACCCCACCAGGCCGGCGGTGACGAGTGCAGCGGCGGCAAGTGTATTCGCCGCGCCGATGGGCAAGGAGCAGAAAACACGTTGGAACGGGTGCACGCGCGCCTCCGCTGGCTGCAAATGACTGCGAAAAATTGTTAAGGACTCGTACCATGTGAGACCACATTGCACCCAAAATCACCGCCTATCAAGTAAGACGGGCCTGTGTCCCATATTTTGCGCATGGCTGCGTTTGTCCCAAATTGCGTGCAACGCGCTGCAGGTGCGCCGCATCTGAGCTGCATTTGAGGTGCAACTGGGTCGCGGCGGTGACGGCCCCCTACAAGCGGTCGTGGGTGAAAGCCGGTCGCGCATTGGCGTACGTCGCCATGATGACTCCAGTCGACGTCACTTCACTGGCGACCAGCTTCATCGGGGCTGACCGCGGGGTACTTCCGAAGAGCTTCTTGCCTTTTCCGAGTATCACGGGAAACGTCATCAGCAGCAGGCGGTCGAGGAGATTGGCCTCTGACAGCTGCGGATAGAGCGTCGAACTGCCCCACAGGACGATGTCAGGCCCATCGCTGGATTTGACCTTCTTCAATTCGTCAACGCTGTGGACCGGGTGGCTATTGGCCCACGACAGCGTCTCCGTGCGACTGGTCATCACATACTTGTTGGCCTTGGTGAGCACCGCTCCGAGCGGTTGGTCCGCGCCGGCATGCGGCCAATAGCTGGTCCAGATGTCGTACGTCTTGCGCCCGAACAGCAGGTCATTTGGCTTGGCGAGGGTCCCTGCCATCCGCCGTACGGCGTCACTGGATTGCTCATCCGAGTATTGCACGATCCATCCGCCAAGATCGAACCCGCCGCTCGGATCTTCGGTTTCGCCACCCGGACCTTGCATGACGCCGTCGAGCGACACAAAAGCAGTCGCAATGATCCTTCTCATTGTTGTCTCCTGATTCCAGATACCGCACGCCTCTTTCGGATCCCCGCCACACCACACCGGGGAAAGTGATAGCCACGAGAAGTCGTCCGCTTGCCGTAACGCAGGCTGAGGCCGTCCTACTCCTGTCGCTGGACTGCCCCGCGCCCGACGCCCTGGCGTGCGGCGGTCGCAAACTGCAGAAAGTACTTGCGCAGGAACGCGGCGTCGCGGGGATCCGGGCGGTCCGAGAAGACCGTGTCGCAGAAGTATTCCCGCGCCCGGAGCACTTCTCGCCGGCGGGGGCCTCGCCATTGCGGATCCGAGGCCGTGAGGTCGAATAGTTCGAGCGCGCGCGCGAGGGCGTGATCCCGTCGGTCGATGCGGCCGCCTCGTGCGCTCGGAAGGTCCTGTCGACTTCGCTGCCGATGTTGGCAAGTTGCTCGACGACTGACAGTTCCGCCCACCTGCCCGACGCAAGCGACGTGTGGAGTGGCGGCATTGTTAGTTGACGACGAGAGAACGAATGATCCGCACAATATCGGCCCGCAACATTTCGTCTTCCACAGAGCGGGATCGGTTGCCTTGCGCCGGCCGCACGTTGATCATGGAGTCGAACTCGATCCAGTCGTCAGTCTGCTCCGACGGATACAGGTTGATCCCCCAGAGGTCGGCCTGCAGCGATCCGTCATTGAGCAATGCCGCCTCCTCATCGGAATGCAGCTCGCCCCCCACCGCCACGACGGCGCGTCGAACATCCACGACTGCCTTTACCATGTCGCCGAATCCTTGTGCCGCGATCTCCGTGAGTTCGGATCGGGACACTGGCTGACGTAGCAAGCGGACAAAGTTCGGCGGCATGGCGATCGTCAAAGATAGTGCCTCATTGACGGTCGGGACGCCCCCGACCGCCGGTCCCCGCAGGCGTCGAGAGAAGCGGAGACACTTCTGGGCCCCGCACGGCGGCGCTACATTCGCGCCACCACACTCGATCCTTCCGTCCCTTTACCGTTGCGTCACCTGCGAGGCGATCATGAACGCGCGTCGGTTGGCATGCGGCTTGGCGGCTTACATTGCAGTTGCTCACGGCCGGTCGGGAACAGCGGAGAACGCCACCCCGCCGGCAGCGGCGCGCCGCGGAGTGTCTCGCCAGCCGGTTAGCAATCAGGTGACCGGGCGACCGGCATTTACACACGACCCGGCGATCGCTGACCCCGTTTTCCGCCAGCGCCGACATCGCGCAGGTCAGCTCTTCGGCGACGGCATTCTCCTGCTGCGCGCCACCCGCAATTTTGACATTGTCGCCGACGGGTTCCGCCAGGACGGTTCGTTCTTCTACTTCACCGGGCTGGCCAACACCTCAGGCGCGCTGCTCGCCATCGACGGCGATCTGGCGATTCATGGCTGTTTCTGGAACCGGATCCGCCACTCCGGCGAGCAGGTTTATGCCGGAAGCGGTGCCCGGCGCTGGTGCGGCATCACGCTTGGGCATCGAACACGTCGTCGATGGCAGCGCTCGCATCGTTCTATCCCTACGGCGCGGGCGGGCAGCTCTACTACGAGGCAGCGACGGGCCCCGGAGATGCCGCCCACCCTGGAGAACAAGGCAGCACCGGATGCACCCCGTGGCTGCAGGTCATTCTCGAGTCGATGGCCTTTAGGACGAAGAACTCCGGCGGCGCGGATCGACTCGCTCATGGCCATCCAGACTGCAGATGAACAGCGCGCGCTCGCATCTGCGGCAACCGCGACGGTTGCCGCTCTCAAGGCCGGGATGCGCGCCATCCCACTGGGCGTCCACCAGCGCGCCGTGGAAGCCGTTGTGGAGAACGCGTGCTGGAGAGCCGGCGCGCACGGCTCCCCGTTCTGGCCATGGGCAATGGCCGGCGCCAACGCGATCATGCCGCGGCCCTTTGTGTCCGAAGGTCTGCACGACCACCTCGACACGGTGATGGAACCAGGCGAGCTGGTTCGCCTCGACGTGGGCTGCGAGTGGGATCACTACGGCGGAGATCTGGGACGAACTGTGCCAGTTCGGCCACTACACAGACGAGCAACGCGAAACATGGACGGTGTTCGTGGCCGCTTATCAAGCTGGCGCCCGCACACTCCAGAGCCGGCGTGAGCGTCGGCGACGTGTTCGACGCATGGCGCACGGAGTTGCTTCGCCATCGCGATTCGGTCCGGACGCCGCTCGCGCAGCACGCGATCGATAGCCTGGTCGTCACGCGACAATGTGCCGTTCTGGCAAATCCACACGACCAACTTGCGTGCTGGGCGCGCCTACTCTCCGCTGCGGGCCGGAACGACGATCAACTTCGAGCCAATCGCCGCCGTCGACGGCCAGGCCTTCTTCCTCGAGGACATGTACCTGATCACCCTGACCGGCGCGGAGCTGCTTACGCCCGGAGTCCCCTACACAGCCACTGACCTCGAAGGCGCGATGCGGTAGCGACTTCGGCCGTCCGTCGCACCGCACTGCGGGAATGTCTCTGGCTAGCTGCCCTCGGGCGTCAGCGCCTCACGATTGATGTTCCGGTTGGCGATGTCCCAGCGGGGCCTCGCTGTGCAGCCTCGCTATCTGCGCTTCCAGGTCCCGCGCCATCGCCTCTCCCACATCCTCGGCTTCGGCGACCTGCCTATTCTCGATCTCCCTATCCTCCTCCCACACGTTCGGAATGCGCTTGACCCATTCGATCGCCTCCTCCATCGACTTGGCCTCAATAATCCAGAATCCGGCGACGAGCTCCTTCGTCTCGGTGAACGGCCCATCGGTGACCGCCCGGTTCTTCCCCGAGAACCGAACACGCGCACCCTTCGAGCTCGGGTGCAGCCCCTCGGCCTGCACCAACACCCCGGCGTTCACCTGTTCTTCGTGGAAGCTCACCATTTTCGTGATCTGGTCGGTCGTCGGCGGCAGCATGGGCGTCGCGATGTGCTGTTCCTCCCACTGGATTGCCATGAACCGCATAGTCCGAATCCTCAGCAAGGGTCAGAGATCAGGGATCGGAAGTGCCCCCGTATAGTGGCGTCGAACGGACGTCGAGGAAATCGACAGACGGCCGTCACTCGCCCGCCTTCCCAAAAACACATGATTCGCCTGCCCCCTACCTGAAGGCGCTCACGGGTTTCGCTCATGGGAAAAACGTAGCGCTCCCCGGCAGTCGCATCACTCGCAGCCGGGTTCCGGTTCGTCACCTTCACACCTAAGACTGCCCCCGGACAGGCTGGCGTCACCGGGCACGCGACGATGTCGAGAATCCCGAGCCCGGTTCGACGTCATCACAGAGGCGACACTGGCCACTCCACCTTGCGCGAGGATTCCGACGATGTTGTCCATGGCGAGATTGATTGCCACATCCGCCGCCAGTCTGGCACTGGCGGCTGGGCCCGGCCACCTTTCACGCACCCGCAGCGCCGCGTCCTGAATCGGGGTACGCACCGGTGAATGGCCTTAAGCTCTATTACGAGATTCGGGGACGGGGGCGCCGGTGGTCGTGCTGCACGGCGGCCTTAGCAACACGGAATTGATCGAGGGCATTGTCGTGAATCTTGCGCGCACACAGCGCGTGATTGCGGTGGATCTTCAGGGGCACGGTCGCACGGCGGACATCGATCGTCCGTTCGCTGCGAAGCGATGGCGGACGATATCGCGGCGCTACTCCGGTATCTCAAAGTTCCCAAGGCGGACATCGTGGGATACTCCCTGGGAGGATCGTCGCGCTCCGCACAGCGATTCAACACCCCGAGATGGTCAACAAGCTCGTCGTGGTCTCAGCGGTGGTTCAGCCGTCGGGCTGGTACCCGGAGGGGCGCGCGGCGATGGAGCAGGTGGGCGCTGGAATGGCCGAGGCGATGAAGCCGAGCCCGCGTACCAGTCATACGCCCGCATCGCGCCGCGTCCTGGAGACTGGCCCGTGTTGCTCGACAAGACCGGGGCGCTCCTGAGGCAGGATTTCGATTGGACGCGCGAAGTGAAATCGATCGCGGCGCCGACGTTGCTGGTCTTTGGCGACGCCGATGCGATACGGCCGGAGCACATGGTGGAGTTCTTCCATCTGCTGGGCGGCGGCACAAAGATGGCGGCCTGGACGGGTCCGGGATGTCAAAGGCTCGGCTGGCGATTCTGCCGGCACCACGCACTACACCATATTTGATTCGCCGCTCCTCCCTCCGTTGATCGTGCGGTTTCTCACGGAGGACCAGTCTCGTGCCGCGTCGAAGGCGAAGTAGCGTCCCGGAATGAGGGGGCGGCCAGGATGGCTGCCCCCTACTAACCCCGCTACACCACTCCGCGACCCTTGAGCTCGAGGTAGCGGTTCACCACCGCTGCTGTCATGGCCTGCGGCCGCACGTCGATGACCGACACACCCGCCTGGCGCATCCGCTGCAGCGCTTCGTCGCGCGCCGACAGCAATTCCTCAGCCGCGGCCCGCTCGTAGATCGCCGTCGTGGTGTGGCCGCCCGCCGCGGTCGCCGCGGCGACCAGTGCCTCGTTGCGCAACGCCACGACGACCGGCAGATGGTGGCGCGCCCCGCGCGTCGTGTGGGCGATCAATGACTGGGACGCGCGCGGGTCGATGACATCAGTGTAGAACACGATCAGCGCCCGCTTGCGCTGGCGCGCATCCAGCGTGCGGAACGCGGTGGCGTAATCCGGCTCCGCCATCGAGGCGCGAAGCGGGATCAGTCCCGCGCGGATCGACCGCAGTGCTTCGGTCCCGTGCGACGGTGGTACCCAGGCCCGGACCTGATCGTCGAAGGCCATCATCCCGACCTGATCGCCCAAGCCGGCCGCGACATCCGCCAGCACCAACGCCGATGACAGCGCGTACTCGAATCGCGGCAGATCGTCCGCGAGTTGGGTCATGAGGCGCCCGCAGTCGATCACGATCAACACCGTCTGCCCCTGCTCGACGGAGAACTCGCGCGTGATGAGGGACCGGCGCCGCGCCGAGGCCTTCCAGTCGATGAACCGCGGATCGTCGCCCTGGACGTACTCGCGCAGTCCGGCGAAGCTCGTGCCCTCCCCGCGTCGCCGCAACACGCGCACGCCGGCGTCGCGGAGCCGCCGCTGCAGGGCCAGAAGCCGGTACCGTCGCACGATGCGATCGACGGTGTCACGAGCGTGTGGTCGTCCTGCGGATACTGGACGGTCCGCGCCATGAGACCGAGCGGTCCGGCGAGGCGGAGCGCGACGGGGCCGAGCGGCCAGTCTCCACGGTCGCGGCCACTCACCGAGAACGACACGCGCGCATCGTCCCGCCGGGCTGCACGGCGAACGCGCCCGGCGCCGGCGTCTCGCGGCGAAGCGCGGCGGGCAGGGCGTCGTAAATCTCACCCGCCACGCGGAACGGCCACCGCGCCGATACCTCGTACGTCCCGGTCACCACATCCCGCACGCCCGACCGATGCGGGAAAGGATCGGATGACCGTCACCGACCGGCGCCCCGGAATCGCCAGCGCATCGGCCAGCGCCGCGATCGCGAGTACGCCGAGCAGCACCGGCGCGACGACGAACGCGAACGACGACCCAATGGCCGCGAGCCACCACACCGGCGCCGTCACGAGCACGGCTGCCGCCAGCCGGCGTGTCGGGACGTACATTAGTTGGCTCACGGATTCAGTCGCCAGGTCCTGCCTGCGCTGGTCTTTGCGTCGCTGCGCGGTGTGCCCAGGCCGTGTGCGGCTCGTCACTTCGGGGCGTTGACACGCGTGAGCACGCCTTGCAGCACGTCGTCCGCGGAGCGCCCCTCGACTTCCAGCTCCGGGGCGACGATCACGCGGTGCCGCAACACCGCGGGCACGTAGTCCTTGACGTCATCCGGCGTCACGAAGTCGCGGCCCGCGAGGAGCGCCGCCCCCTGTGCCGCGCGGAAGAGCGCCACCATCGCTCGGGGCGATCCGCCGAGCGTGAGCCCGGTGTCCTCACGCGTCGCGCGAACAATGTCGGCGACGTACTCCCGAACCTCCGGCGCGACCTTGACTCCATCCACCGCGGCGCGCAGCGCCCGGCATCCTGCCTCGTCGAGCACCGGCGCGACGGGACGGGTACTCAGCTGGTCGGCGTCGAAGCCGTCCGAATACCGCGACAGCATCTCGAGCTCGGCCTCCTTCGCCGGATACACGACTTTGATCTTCACCAGAAACCGGTCGAGCTGGGCCTCAGGCAGGGGATACGTGCCTTCATACTCGACCGGGTTTTGCGTCGCGAACACCGTGAAGAGCGGATCGAGCGGCCGCGCGACACCGTCGGTCGTCACCTGCCGCTCCTGCATTGCCTCGAGCAGCGCCGCCTGTGTCTTGGCCGGCGCGCGGTTGATCTCGTCGGCCAGCAACAAGTCGGTGAAGATCGGGCCCGCCCGGAACTCGAAGTCGCGCGCGGCATCGCGGAGCACGCTGACGCCCGTGATGTCCGATGGCATGAGGTCGGGTGTGAACTGGATTCGTCCGAACCGGGCGCCGAGAGCGTCCGCCAGCGTGCGTACCAGCAGCGTCTTCGCCGTACCGGGGACGCCTTCGAGCAGGATGTGCCCGCGGGCGAGGAACGCGACGACGGCCTCTTCGATCACCTGATCCTGGCCGACGACCCGGGTCGAGACGGCCTCGCGGATTCGGCGAAGCGCGTCGGCGATCTGTTCGGCGGTCAGTGGTGGTGTGTCAGGCACGGTGCGGCCTCACGGCTTGGGGGTGGGGAACGTATGATCGATGTGGTCGACGGCATCGGCGAGGGCCTGCAGTCCGCTCGCCGGGATCGGCGCGCGTTCGGCGGAGAGAATCCGTGCCGCATCCGCGGCGACCTCGGGATGACTCGCCACCACGGCGGACAGGAATCGCTCGTCCGCATCCCCGCCGCCAGTACCAGTACCAGCAGCAGTACCAGCAGCAGTACCAGCAGCAGTACCAGCGCCGGCCGCGCGCGCAGACCACGAGCCGCGACCGTGCCGGCGGCGGAGTCCGGCGGCGAGGCGGCGGGCGACGAGGCGGGTCGCGTTGATGCGTTCGTACGCGCGCGCGAGCGCCGTCACGTGCTCGAGCGGGGACCGGCGCTCGATCGGTGGGACGTCGCGCGGCGGAATCGGCCGGACGCCCAGCGCCAGCATCAGCACCAGCGCGGCGCCGATCGCCTGCGCGAAGGCGCGCCCCACCACGGAGCCGAAGAGGAACTGGCGGCTGACGCGCCACATGCTGGGCTGAGACCCGTACCCCTGATCGTATTCGTCGAAGACCAGGGCCTGGCGCCGCCCGCCGGCGACCCAGTTGAGTGACTCGACGACGCGGCGTCCGATGTCCCAGCGGCAGACCCGCACGACGTCGTTGCGGAGCAGGTCGGGGTCCGAATAGACGACGACGCGGCCACGACCCAGCGTGAAGCCGAACGCTGCGGGCTCGGTCGGCAGATGCTCGGCACTCGGGCCGGGCCGGTCGACGGTCACGAACACCGGCATGTCGTACGTCACGGCGCGGTGGGCGACGAGGCGATAGAGATGCACGCCCTCGCGAAACCAGTCGAGCATGTTCTCGACGTTGTCATGGGCACACTGCGAGGCGAGGGCCTTCGGGACTCGCGTCATGGTGAATCCCGAATCGGACCGGTTCACCTGGAGCGAATCCTCGAGCGCGCCCGAGTCCGACACGACATACATCAGACCGGCGCCGCCGCGAACGGCATCGAGCAACGCGTGGGCCTCAGGCGGCGTGATCGGATTGGTGGGAGCCAATACGGCGTACACCGCGCCCGTGTCCAGATCAGCCGCAATCGGGTCGGTGCGCCGCTCGGCGCGCCAGCCCAGCTCCCGCGCAATGTCGTAGATCCCGGACGCCGCGCCAGCAGAATATGAGTAGGTCGTGAGGCGGAGATCAGGCTGGATCGGGGCCGACTGTGGCGTCACCAGCACCGCGAGCACGAGCAGCCCGGTAAGGACGGGGAGTGCCACACGCGGTCGCAGCGCCCACGCGAGCCGCGATGGCGGCGCGGTGCCGCTGTCTGCGGCTCCGTCATCCCGGCCCCAACTTGGGTCCCGTCATGCCGCGACGCGGACAATGCCCGTCGCGAGCATGAAGAGCCGCTCGTAGCGCTCGCGATCGCAGGTCCCCAGCCCGTACACCACGGTCTCGTACGTGCGTCGCGAACTCGCGATAACGCGGGGCGAGACTCGACGAACGACGTCGCAGGTCCCGGCCGTAGTCGCCGACGGTCTTCGAGTGGTGGAGCTGGATCTGCTCCTGCCGCGCCATGTCGGAGAGAAGGCCGCGGTAGAGTGCGTGCGCGGCGTCCGTGTACTGCCCGGCGTTGGCGAGCCGCTCGGCATCACCCCATGCGTCTTCGGGGCTTCCCCGTCCGCCGAACGCGCCCCTGGACCGGAATTTCGCGCTCGCGGTACTGAGCATCGCGATCCGGGCGACGACCACAATGAACACGACCACGAGCAGGACGTAGACGCCGGTCCGCACCGGCCCCGAATGGCGAAGCCCCTCGGTGAACGCATCCCACCACTCGGTGACTTTATCCCACGCCATGTCCAGGAGAGTCCTTCCGATCGACCGGTCGTACGGGCGGCGCGAAAAGACGGTCGTGATGGCCTGGCGCACCGAGTCGGTGCTGACGCGCTGCACGAGCACACCGAGCGGATGGCCCGGCACGATCAACCGCCCATAGTGGTCATTGTGCCCTCGGTCATCCGTGGCCCGCGAGTGATCCGGAGCCCCGGTCGCCGGGGAGCCGCCGGGGCGGAAAGATCGCGCGGCCCCCTGAAAAAGTCGAGCGCGTTGCGGTGCGCACGGAGCCCAGTCCTTTAGTATGGTGCGCGAGGGGCGGCCCCGGCCGTTGACATGTCCCAGCAGGTCTCTATTGTGATCTGTCACAATCAATGCATACGATGAGCACGAGAGTGAGCGCCGCGCCGCCAACGGCGCGCCGGACCGGGTCATCCCGCGTCTCCAGGACGATGGGGGTCTCGTGGGCGTGACGGCACCCGCCAGTGGTGTCGCCGCACCGCGAAGCGCGCAATGGGCGGACCCCGACGTCCCAGTCATCGAGAGCCTGATCGCTGAGAGTCAAGCGACGGGGTGGCGGCACGCACTGGATGCCATTGCGGAGACAGTATCCGTTCTTCGCCAAGCGGATGCGGGACCTCGGACTCGGCAACTGGCATGTGCTGCTGTTGCGGCCGCGTGACTGCGCGGCGCTTGACGTGGGCTGCGGGTTCGGTTCTCTGGTGCTTGGATTGAGCCAGTACTACCAGCGAGCCGTGGGACTGGATGCCCTGTCGAGCCGCGTGCGGTATGGAAACCTCCGCGCGCGGCAGGACGGCCGCGCGAACGCCACCGTTCGTCGAAGGCACCGGGCTCGACATTGCCGTTTACCGCCGGTGATTTCGGACTCGTGACCATGAATGGCGTGCTCGAGTGGGCGGGCCTGCACGGCGCAGGGCGGCCCGACGACCTGCAGCGGTCGATGCTGGAGCAGGTACGTCGTGTACTGGCGCCCGACGGCGTGTTCGCGATGGCGATCGAGAATCGGTTCGCCATGGAGACGTTGGCCGGCATGCCGGACACGCATACCGGATTACGCCTCGTGCCTGCATTGCCGCGGCGAGTTGCCCAGATGGTGGTCCAGGCCAGATCGCACCAGGATTTCCGTACGTACCTCTACAACTCGCGCGGCTATGCGGAGCTCGTCCGGCGATCGGGGTTTGCGCGGGCCTCGGTGCTGGATCTGGTGTCAAGCTATAACGACTACGACTTCGTGGTGCGCCTCGGCGACACGCCCTCGTACAATCTGCTATGGCGGCGCGGCGCTGTCCGGACATTCTACCCGCGTGCGGGCTCGGCGCGGCGCGCCGTGGCGAAGACGTGGCCGGGGCCCTGGGCGCGTTCGGGTACGCATATCTCGTCCTCGGGGGCGCAGATGTCACAACCGTGCTCGACGAAGCGCATCCACTGTGGACGGCGGCGGCGCGGTTTGGGATCGGTCCTGGCCGCACGCGGTTCGCGTGCAAAGGCATTGCGGTGGGCACAATGCTCGTGGCGACGCATGACGGCAACCGTCTGGAGTCGTTGCTCGAGATCGGCACCTCGGACGGCTCGAGCGACGGTTCAACCCCGAGCCTGTCGAATCACGTGATGTCCAGTCTTGGCCTTGATCCCAAGATCCCAGTCCGCGCCGCGTGGAAGATGGGCGACATTGACATCCGCGCCTTCGGCCCAGTGGCCAACTGATTCTCCCTACCGGCGGCTAGCGCGCGTGGTGGCCGAAGCGGGCCTCGCAGAAGTCCCAGAGCCAGGAACCCAGCAGATAGCCGACGACGGCGCAGACGCAGACGAGTCCCGCGACGCTTCCCCAGAGCGGCCTGACCGCTTCCAGCGTCCACGGGGAGTTCGACCCGTGCACGCGGACGATATGCACAGCAGCCGATACCGCACCGGCCGGAAGGCCCCACCCGACAATGCCGTAGCGCCACACGAACGCCGAGCGTCCGACATCGCGCGTGCGAAGCCACCGTGTGCGGGCCTGCTGCGCGACGAACTCCGCCGCCGTACCGCCGGTGGCGGTCACCGGAGCACCGCCTTGGCGATCGTCTGCAACTGCATGTTGGACGTGCCCTCGTAGATCGTCCCGATCTTCGCGTCGCGGTAGAACTTCTCCACCGGATAGTCCGTCGTGTAGCCGTATCCACCGAACAGCTCGACGCATCGGCGACGTCACGCGCTCGCACACCTGGGAGGCGAACAGTTTGGCCATCGCGCCTTCGCGCGCGATGTCGTGGCCGGCGTCCTTGAGTCGCGCGGCGTTGTACACCATGAGGCGTGCCGCCTCGAGTTCGGTGGCGGCCTGCGCGACCTGAAACTGGATGGCCTGGAAATCAGCCAGCGGCTTGCCGAACTGCTTGCGCTCCTTGATGTAGGCGGTGGCCGCGGACAGCGCGCCGTCGGCGATGCCGATCATCTGCGCGCCGATCCCGATCCGCCCCTCGTTGAGCGTCTCGATCGCGATCTTGTAACCCTGGCCCACCGGTCCCAGGACGTTGGCGGCCGGGACCTCGCATCCATCGAGCATCAACTCGACGGTGCTCGACGCACGGATGCCGAGCTTGTCCTCTTTCTTTCCGACGCGGAACCCAGGGAAGTCCCGCTCGACGATGAACGCCGTAATGCCCTTGTAGCCCGCGGCCCGATCCACGTTGGCGAATACGACGTAGATCTCCGCCTCGGCGCCGTTCGTGATCCACATCTTCCGGCCGTTGAGGACGAAATGGCCGCCCGACCGGGTCGCGCGTCGTCTGCAGGCCGAACGCGTCCGAGCCTGAGCCGGGCTCCGACAACGCGTACGCCCCGACCGTGCCGCTCGTCAGCCGCGGCAGGTACCGCGACTTGATGTCATCGCTCCCGTACCGCGTGATGGGGTAGTTCACGAGCGTGTTCTGGACGTCGACCATGATCGCCGACGCGGCATCGACGCGGCTGATCGCTTCGACGGCGAGCGTCACCATCATGAGCGACCCACCGGCGCCGCCGAACTCCTCAGGCACCTCGATGCCCATGAGGCCGAGCGTGAACAGCTGCGGGATGAGCGCCGGATCGAGCCGGCCGGCCCGCTCCATCGCCTGGACGCGCGGCCGCACTTCGAGCTCCGCGAACTCCGCGACGGCGGAACGGAACATGACCTCCTCGTCCGTGAGCGAGGTCAGGGCGGCGGGGCGATCGGGGGCAGTGTCCGTAGCCATGGGCAGGAAGTTAATCGGGATCTGAGGGCGGGATTGCGAGACCGCGCTGGATGGAGCGGCGGATGCTTCGAAGGCCGGCTGCGGGTGCTTCGCAACCGGCCCTCATGAATTCGCCGGTCGTTCGCGGGGAGGACCTGATGGCCTTACCGGGTCCACTCCACCGATTGGACGCTGGCGTCGATCCGGTCCTCGAGGGCGACCAGCGAGGCGGGAGGGAAGGGGGACCCGACCTCATGGGTCACCGTTTTAACCTTGTCCCCGTTGCGGAGCGAGGTCGTGGCCGTCGACGTTTCCGTCAACCCGGCGGGATACTTGTCGCTCAGGGCCGCGTACCCGGTCCGCTGGAACTCGGTGAGGAGGTCCGACAGGATGTCCTTGGAGACGGTGGCGTGCCACCGGCCCGCCTTGCTGACGTTGGCCTTTCCCTCATACACCACCTCGCCGTCATCGTAGAACGACAGCTTGTACTCGGCACATTGGCCGTGGCACCCGGTGCGCTCCAGCGTGATGATGGGCGGGGCCGAGGTGCGCGGTGCTGCGGCAGGAGCTTTACTCCGGTGTGCGGCCTGCGCGAGGGCGCGCCCGGGAGTCGCGGTGGCAACGGCGATGACGCCGGCGGCCAACAGTCCCACCGTGGCCAGCCTGCCCAGTAACCGTGCCGGAACTCCTGCCGCCACTCCTGCCCTACCCCTGGTCCTGCCCATCGTCTGCGTGAGGCCATGCTGAGCTCTCGCGAGTGCCCGATTCCGGGAATCAACTCCAGCCTTCACCTGTCAGTCACCTGCCAGGTAGACGAGGGGCCTGGGCGGAAATAACGAGCGGGCGCCCGGGGACTACCGGCTCGGCACCAGGGCCCGCGCGGGACAGGCGTCGCCGCAGGCGCCGTTCGAGTGCTCCGGGTCCCAGCAACAGCCGGTCGTGTCGTCCGGCAGCGCGTGTACGCGGGTGATGCCGGCGCGCGCGAGGATGACGTCGGCGAGGTACTCGTGGACCCCGAACGCCGGGACGACCCGGTACCTGACCCCTTGGAACTGGGCCGCGGCCTTGGCGACCATCGCCGGGATATCGCTCGTGGAGTGACGACCGGGCGACAACATGTACGGAAACGCAATCACCTCGTCGGCGCCCGCCTCCACACAGGCCGCGAACCCCTGCTCGATCGACGGCTCACAGATCTCCATGTGCGCAAACCGGACGGCGGCCGTCGTACCGACGAGATGCTGCACGAGGTTGGCCATGCACGCCATCATGTAATTGGCTTCGTCGCGGCGCGACCCGTGGTCGATGAGCAGGATGGATTTCATTGGGATGCCGGTTGGCGGTTGGGTGGTCAAACTACATCGCGGGCCGGGTCAGGTGCTGGCTGCCGCCTCGAACACCTTGAGCGCGAGATCGACCTTGCCAAAGGGCGCGGAGACCTGCGCCCCCTGGACCTCATCCCGGACCTGCACGAGCATCTCGCGGGCGATTTCGATGCCCTCCGCCACGGCATGCTCCTTGGATTTCTCGCTGGCGCGCCGCATCCGCTGGATCACCGCGTCCGGTACGGTCACCCCGGGCACCTCGTTGGCGAGGAACTCGGCGTTGCGCACGGACACCAGCGGCCAGATCCCCGCGATCACCGGGATGTGCAGATGCCGCACCGTGCCGAGGAACCGTGAGAGCTGCGCCACGTCGAACACCGGTTGGGTAATGGCATACTCGGCGCCCGCTTCGACTTTCCACTCGAAGCGCCGGAGCTCGTGGGCGGGATCGACCGCTGCGGGATTCACGCCCACGCCCAGCACGAACCGGGTCGGCTCGCCGATCTCATTGCCACCGGGATCGAGCCCGTGGTTGAGGCGGGATGCGAGGTTGGTGAGGCCGATCGCGTCGATGTCGAATACGGCGGTCGCATCCGGATAGGGCCCCATCTTGGGCGGGTCGCCGGTGATGAGGAGCAGGTTGCGGAGCCCCATGGCCGATGCGCCGAGCAGGTCGCTCAGCATGCCGAGGAGATTGCGATCGCGGCAGCAGTAATGGGTGACGGCCTCGATGCCGACCTGTTGCTGAATCAGGATGCTGATGAGGACCGCGCTCATCCGGCTCTGCGCGCGCGGCCCATCCGGCACATTCACGGCATCGACCCCCGCGCGGCGCAGCTCGCCCACTTCGGCCAGCGTGCGGGTCGCGTCAACGCCGCGCGGCGGGACGATTTCGACGGACGTCACGAACTCACCCGCGGCGAGCTTGGCGGCCCAACGCGACCGTTCCGCGAAGGGCGCGGCAGGGACACCGGCGCCTCCGGGCGCGCTTCGGCGGGACAACCGGCCGCCTCCGGCCGACGCCCGTACCGTGGCATGATCCGGAGTCGGCGCGGCGCCACCAGATCCCGCGCTGTCGCGCGGCTTTCGTGGCGCGAGTGACCGGACCGAGTCCGCCAGCGCACGAATGTGTGCTGGTGTCGTTCCGCAGCAGCCACCCACGACCTTGGCGCCGGCCAGGATCAGATGATGGCCGTACGTCGCCATATACTCGGGACTGGCCATGTACATGCTGCGGCCGCCGACTTCGCGGGGCATCCCCGCGTTGGGTTGGGCCACCAGCTTACGGCGCGTGACTGTCGTCATCCGCTCGATGGCCTCGAGAATCGTCTGCGGGCCGACCGAGCAGTTGAGCCCAATGACATCGGCGCCGAACCGGTCGAGGCTCCGCGCGATCTCGTCGGGCGGCACGCCGTACGGGCTCAACCCGTCCACCCCGATGGTCATCTGCGCGACGACGGGCATGCCAGGATCCACATCGCGCGCGGCGAGCACCGCCTGCTCCATTTCGTCGAGATCCGCGAACGTCTCGATGACGAAACAGTCGGCGCCCCCTTCGGCGAGCGCCGCCATCTGCTCGCGAAACATCTCGCGCGCCTCGTCGCGGCTCGTCGGGCCATAGGGCTCGATGCGGACGCCGAGCGGTCCGATGGCGCCCGCGACCAGCCGGTCTTCACCGGCGGCCTCGCGTGCCAGTTGCGCGGCGCGGCGATTGAGGTCGGCGACCTGCGACTCGAGACCGTACTGTGCCAGCTTCGCGCGATTGGCTCCGAAGCTGTTGGTCTCCAGCACCTCGGCGCCCGCCTGCACGTATTCGTCGTGCACGCCGCGGACGAGCGCGGGCGAGCGGAGGTTCAGCTCATCGTAGCACTGATTGATGAACACGCCTCGGGCATAGAGCATCGTTCCCATCGCGCCATTGAAGACGACGATCGCCGCGGGATCGACGAGCCGCGCCAGCAGATCCGCACGCGGACGCCCGGTCACGCCGCCGCGCCTTTCGCGCCGGTCGTCGCATCACCCGCGGCCGGCTCGCTGGAGCCTTCGCCGCGCGAGCCGGCGTCGGAGCCGCCTTCACCACGAACCGCGTAGTACTTGGCCTCCGGGTGGTGCACGATGATCGCGGCGGTGGACTGCTCCGGCATCAGCTGAAACGCCGAGGTGAGCTGCATGCCAATCGCGTCCGCGGGCAGGAGCCGGAAGACCGTCGTATGGTCGTCGAGGTCCGGGCATGCGCCATACCCCCAGGAATAGCGCTTCCCCTGTCCGGCCGGCAGCCCCAGCTCGGTCCGAATGCGGCGGTGCATCCACTCGGCGAGTGCCTCCGCCGTCTCGACGCCCAGCCCATGGGTGTAGAACGCCTCGGTGTACTCGCCGGCCTGCTGCAGCGCGTCGAACCGCTGCGTCGCGGCGTCGCCCACCGTTACGATCTGCAGTGCCACGACATCCACGTCGCCGGAGTCCACCGACCGGAAATAGTCCGCGATGCAGAGCCGCTCGCGACCCACCTGGCGCGGGAACGTGAAGCGCGCCGTTTCGCGCAGGGCGCCGCCGTCGCTCTCGAATGCGGCGGGATCGTAGACGATGAGTTCATTCCCGCGCGACTGGACCGGGAAATAGCCGTAGACCGCCTGTGGAACGAGCCATTTCTCGCGTGCGGCCTGCGCGGTGAGACGCTCCAGCGCGGGGCGAAACTCCTCACGCACCGTGCGCTCGAACGCGGGCCCCGATCCTCGGCCGCCCCACTGCAGCCGGAACAACTCGTCGAGGTCCAGCAGCGGAAAGATCTCCGTCAACGGGATGTCGCGCAGTACGCGCGCGCCGTAGAACGGGGCCGCGGGGATGGGCCCGTCGGCGCGGACCGCGCTCCGCTCCGTGCTGGCCGAGCCGGCGGCGATGTCCTTGCCGACGGTCGTATGCAAAAACACGTCGTTACGCGCCTCATCGAGCGTGCGGGCGATGGCGTCTGTCCGGCGGCCGGTGTCCATCAGTTCATCCATCATCGCCAGCCCTTCGAACGCATCCTTGCAGTAGTACACGCCGGCCGAGTACGGGCGCTCGCCTTCGACGAAGAGCGTGCGCCGGCCGAACCGCCGGTTGATCGCGGCGCCGCCGATCAGCACCGGATACGCCAGCCCGCGCCGGTCGAGTTCCTGCACGCAGAGCGGCATCTGCTTCGAGGTCGAGACCAGCAGGGCGGACAGACCAATCGCGTCGGCCTGGACTTCGTCGGCCTTGGCGATGATGGTGTTGACCGGAACCTGCTTGCCAAGGTCGTACACCGTGTAGCCATTGTTGCTGAGGATCGTGTTGACCAGCGACTTGCCGATGTCGTGCACGTCGCCGTACACGGTCGCCAGCACGACCTTGCCTTTGGTGTAGCCTTCCTTCTTCTCCAGGAACAGCTCGAGGTGCTTGACGGCCCGCTTCATCACCTCGGCGCTCTGCAGCACGAAGGGGAGGATCAGCTCACCCGCGCCGAATTTGTCGCCGACCTCCTTCATCGCCGGTAGCAGCACGTCGTTGAGCACACGGACGGGTTGCTCGCGGACACCGGCGGCGTCGAGCTGCTCCTCGATACCCTCTTTCTTGCGATGGACCACCATCCAGTGGATGCGCTGGTCCGCGGTCATCCCCGCCGTGGGATCGGCGGCGGGGCCCGTGGTTGCGCGCGAGCCAGCGCCGGTGCCGGAGAAATGTTCGATGAACCGCTGCAGCGCATCCGGCCGCCGGTTGAACACGAGGTCGTCGGCGAGCGCGCGCTCGGCCGCATCGACCTCGGCGTACGGGCGGATGTGGGCGGGGTTGACGATGGCCGCATCAAGGCCGGCTGCGACGCAGTGATGCAGGAACACCGAATTGAGTACCGCTCGTGCGTCCGGTGACAGCCCAAAGCTGACGTTGGAGACGCCCAGGCTGGTGAGCACACCGGGCAGCTCACGCTTGATGAGCCGGATGCCTTCGATCGTCTCGGTGGCCGAGTCGATCCACTCCGCCTCACCCGTGGCGAGCGTGAAGGTCAGCGCATCGAAGAGAATGTCGGCGGGCGCGAGCCCGAACTCCGTGGTCGCGATGTCATGAATACGGCGGGCGATCTCCAGTTTCCGCTCGCGCGTCTTTGCCATGCCCTGCTCATCGATCGTGAGGGCGACGACGGCCGCCCCGTGCTGGCGGACGAGCGGCAGGACCGCGTCGATGCGCTCGCGGCCGTTCTCCATGTTGATCGAATTCACGATGCCGCGCCCGGGCAAGTGTGCGAGGGCGGCAGCGAGCACCGCGGGCTCGGTGGAGTCGATCATGAGGGGCGCTTCGACGCTCATCGACAGCAGCTTCACGACACGCGACATTTGCTCGGCCTCGTCGGCACGCTCCGTCAGCGCGACACACACATCGAGGACGTGCGCGCCCGACTCGGCCTGCTCGCGCGCGACGCGTACGATGCCGTCGTAGTCATCCGCGAGCAGCATCCGCTTGACGGCACGGGAACCCTGGGAGTTGACGCGTTCCCCCACGAGGAGCGGCGGCGGGTCCTGGTGGAGCGTGATGGCGCGCATCGCGCTCGAGACGCGCGGCACCGTGGTGGGGCGCCGAAGCGTCGCCGGCGCCGGCGCCGGTGAGCGGCCGGATCGCCGCCACCACGGCCTGCAGGTGCTCGGGCGTCGTGCCACAACATCCGCCGACGATGCGCACGCCAAAATCGCGGACGAATGCCGACAGGGCGGCCGCCAGCGGTGCGGGCTCGAGCGGATACACCGCGTCGCCGGTACCGGTGTTCAGCGGCAGTCCGGCATTGGGGATGACGGAGATCGGCCGCGTCGCATGCTCGGAGAGATACCGGACGGGCTCCCGCATGTGCTCGGGCCCCGTCGAGCAGTTCAAGCCGATGACGTCGACATGCAGGGCTTCGAGTGTCGTGAGCGCGCTCGCGACATCGGTGCCCAGCAGCATGCGGCCGCTGGTATCCAGCGTGATCTGCGTCTGAATGGGAACACGCCGTCCAATCTCGGCGAACAAGCCGCTCAAAGGCCGCGACCGCGGCCTTGACCTCGAGGATGTCCTGCGACGTCTCGACGAGGAGGACATTGACACCGCCTTCGACGAGGGCTTTGGCCTGCGCGTAGTAGTTCTCCGAGAGCTCGCCGAAGGTGATGGCGCCCAGCACCGGGTCGTCGCTCGACGGCAGCATGCCGGTCGGTCCGATCGAGCCGGCGACGAACCGTGGGTGATCGGGCGTGGCGTACACATCGCAGGCGGCTCGCGCCAGGCGCGCGGCGGCGACGTTCAGCTCGTGGGTGTGTTCACCGATGCCCCATTCGGCGAGCCGGCGCGGCGTCGCCTGAAAGGTGCACGTCTCGACGACATCGCAGCCCACCGCGAGAAACGACTCGTGAATGCTCCGGATGACATCGGGGCGCTTGAGCACGAGGTAATCGTTGCAGCCTTCGAGGGAATATCCCGCCGAAATCCGCCGCGCTGAGTTTGTGGCGCTGGATGTTGGTGCCCATGGCGCCGTCGTAGATGAGCACCCCGCGCGCGAGCGCTCCGAGGTAGGAGGCGGCTTTCGCCGTTTCCGGGCGCGACGGGTCCGGCGGGCTGATCTGTGGGGCGGATTGCGTGTGACTCATACCTGGGGATATCCCCCGCGAGAACAAAAATGCCCGGACGCTGTACGCCGCCGGGCTTGGCGGTTTAGCATTTGTTTAACGTGGCCGCAAGTTGCCGTAAATCGCCACGAACTCAGTTGTTCTGTCCGTAACGTAACGGTGGCAGCAGGCAGCGCAACCCTGCGCCGGCGGCCGGGCATACGGTGGAGCAACTGGCGTAGCAAAATGGCATAACAAAGTGGCGTAGCAAAAAGACGGCCGGCGCGTCTGATGCAGAGTGGGTAGCGTGGTGTTCGACGATCGTGGACTCCGGTGGGCACAGCGATGGTGACCGCCCCCGGGGATGACTTTCTCGCGGTAGGTTCCTGGAGTGCGACAGACATCATTTGCCGGGCAGGCGCTCGCCCCGACGGGCGCGGCTCCGTCCGGGGTGCAGCCCCGGGGACGGACGCGGCCGCGCGCCCGGGCGCGCCGGGCGCTCCAATTCGCCAAGGATCCGTACCGCCTGGTGCTCCTGCTGCTGGTCGTCCTCACGGTCAGCCGCCTGCACATGGCCATCCCGTCGCTAAACAAGGCCCATCCGCTCATCGTCCTCACGATCGCCGCGCTGGGCGTGGCCTGGGTGCGGCCGGAGTTGCTGGCGCAGCGTCCGCTGTTCGCGACCTGGCCGGCCAAGATCGTCGGCGCGATCGCGATCTGGGCGCTCCTAGGCATGTTCTTTGGGATGTCGTTCGGCAGCACGGCGACGTTCATCACCGAAGATTTCGGCAAGACGCTGATCTTCACGTTCCTGATTCTCGTGTCGATCCGGACATCGCGCGATCTCTTCACCGTCATCGTCGCGTACATTGCGAGCGCGTCGTGGCTCGTCTACCAGGCCGTGTTTCATTTCCACCTCGAGATGGAGCAGGGCGGGTACTACCGCCTGAGCCATCTCGACACGTACGATGCCAACGATCTGGGGCTGGTGCTGCTATTGGGTCTCGCCCTGACCCTCCTCGTGTTCCAGGTGGCGCGATGGCGCGGGCGGATCGTTGTCACGGGGGTGTTGCTGGGGATCGCCGCGGCGATCGCCAAGAGCGGGTCGCGCGGCGCCCTGGTCGGGTTGGGGGCTATGGCGCTGGCGTCGCTCGTACTTCTGCAGGCGGTGCCGCTCTGGAAGCGGTGCGCCTTCATTGTAGCGGCCGTCGCGGGCATCACGCTGTTTGCGCCGTCGGGGTACTGGAAGCAGATGGAAACCATCATCCATCCCGAGAACGATTACAACTGGGATTCCAATCACGGACGCCGCGCGGTGGCGACGCGCGGCATTGGCTACTTCAAGATGTTTCCGATATTCGGCCTCGGTGTCGGCAACTTCGAGCGTGCCGAGTGCACACCAGAGATCTCACCGAATGCCCGGTACCGGTACGCACACGGCCTCGGTGTCTGGTGTGAGCCGCCGCACAATTCCTACGTGGAGGCGCTGGCCGAAACCGGAACGGGCGGGATCCTGCTCTGGCTGGTCATGATACCTGGCGCGGCGGTCTGGCTGGTGCTCCTGCGACGCCGGATGCCCCAGCACTGGCTGCGCGGCGATGGCGAGCAGCGATTCCTCTATTTCGCGCCGATGTATCTGTCTATCGGCATCATCGCGTTCTCCGTGGGGGCGTTCTTCCTGACCTTCGCGTGGCGGGAAGTCACTTTTTACATCCCGGGCGTGGTGGCTGGCCTGGACGCCGCCGTCGCGGAGCGAATGGCACGCGAAGGCATTCCGGGCCCGCTGCTGCCCGGATCGATCGGCAACGTCAAGCTGGCGGCGCGGCAAGTGCGGCGGTGGATCGCACGCCCGGCGGCGTGGGGCCCGGGGGGCCCGGGGGGGCCGCGGGGATCTCGGACGCCGCGCGCCGCCCGCCGCTAGGCAAACTCGCCCCGTACGATCGCGAGCCGCGAGCCGCGAGTGCGGTCGCGGCCGCCCGTCAGGGAGTCCGGGTCTCCGGCTGCGACTGGAGAAACTCGCGTCCGCGTGCGCGCGCGCGGTCGGCCACCGTGCGCACGAGGGCGACGAGACGCTGCCGCTCGAGCGGCAGGGTGAGATCCGCGAGCGTGGTCCGCATCAGTGCCGGTGGTAGCGCGAGCGCCGCGTCGTCGACGCCGTGATAGAGTACCACAGTGCCCCCGCGGGCGAGCGTGAGATTGGGCATGCCCGCATCGCTCGCGGCCGCCTCGAATGCCAGCCGCCGCTCCGCCACGACGACGAGCGGCGGGTCATTGGCCGTCACCAGGTCGCTGTCGTGCAGCGACTGCGCGAGCCGCACGCGCTCGCCGGCCGCCGCCAACGTCTGCGCGAGACCTTCGAGTAACGCCAGATCGGAACCGACAAACAAGATCAACGCCATTGACCCCTCGTCCGTGCATCCAGGCAATGTGTGGCGCCGGATATGGCGCCGGTCACTCGGCCAGCGGAGAGAACCTCGGCTACAATCCGCCGGTGAGCAAGCTCAGCGCATTCATCACGAGCCATTCGAGCAGACTCAGCCCGAGCCAGGCCACGATGGGCGAAACATTGAACATCCCCATTGGCGGAATCACCCGGCGCAGCGGCCGAAGAATCCATTCCGTGGTGGGATACGCCCACCGCACCCACGGCGAGAAGGCGCCGAGGCCAAGCCACGAAGACAGGACGCGGACGATGAGGGCGAGCTGCAGGAACAGGAACACCCAGTGCACGAATAGCCGGACCAGCGGCATCGCGCCGCTGTGCGAGGCGACCATGAATTCGAACGCGGTCTGTCGCACGTAGTCGAGCGCGGCGAGCGCGAGAATCCCGCCGCCGACCACCGCGACGAGTGTCCACCACGGCGCGCTGGCGGGGTTGCCGCCAGCGCGGATGATTCGCCGCTCCACCGGAACCATGAGTGGCTCGACGCTGCTCCGGAAAAAGCGTGCAATGGGATTGAACGGGTTGATCCGGCGCGTGCGGACGAGCCAGTCGGCGCTGAAGACGATCCCGGACAGCACGGCCAGGGCCAGGACCATACGGCGGGCCACGAGGTCCACAACATCGAACACGGTCAGAAAATCATTCACAACTCTGCATCCACGAATGGTGACATCCACCGAGCGGCGAGTCCTCCGAATCCGATCGCCGCGGCGCCCGCACCCCACGCTGGCCACGGCGCCGCGGGGGATCCCGCAATCCACGGGATGATAGCGAACGCCGCCGCCAACGTCAGGATCGGCGGCGCAGCGGCGCTCGCGGCTCGCCGTGCGCTTCCAGTCGTGGCCTCGCGCGCGCCACCGGTCGCCATGGGGCGCGCGATGGGCCTCGCGCCGAGGGACACCCGTCCCGCCCAGTATCCCAGCGGCACGAACATTGTGGCGACGACGAGGAGCGTGACCGGAGTGGCGAATCGGCCATAGCGCCCTTCATCCGGAAGCAGAAGACTCCAGACCTGCCAGACCCCGGTGCCGATACGCCGCTCGATGCGACCCGCCGGCGATTCGGCCCCGATACGAGGCGCGCTGGCACCGGCGTCAAAGGTTGCCGAGATGCGAAGCGTATCGTCCGTCCCCGGTTGCGGCGGCACCGCGTCGGCCAGCGCCAGCGACGGCGAGCGAAAGCCCCAATCGTCGGTGTGGCGCCTGATCTGGAAGATCAGATCGCGGTGTCGCTGCCCGAGCACGAAGATCTCGCGATGCTGATCGTCGAAGACGCTGAGCACCGGAGCGAGACGCCGTGGCGGACTGGAGGTCGTGATCACCCCCACGAGGCGCGCGTTGCCCGCGATGAGGTCATCGCGCATGGCGACGCTCGCCTCGACCGGAAGCCGGCCGCCGGGAAACGGGACGCCGTTGAAGGAGGCACTGATCACCTGCCCGCGGAACGTGGTGAACTGGCCGAGATGCGGTGCGACTTGCTCGTAGTAAACGCTGTGCGGGAGTGAAATGCAGAGAGCCCACTGGATGCAGGCAGCCAGCGCGGAGCACGCCACCGCCCCGGCCGCCGACAGACGGATCGCCGCGGACGCCGAGGGCGCGAGGATCTGGCGGCGAAAACCGGCCGCGGCGATTCCGATGCCGCCGCCGACCGAATTGGACAGAATGTCACTCAGATCGGAGTCGCGTCCGGCGATGACCGAGTATTGGAGCAACTCGATCGTGACGCTCGACGCGACCACCAGCAGACATGCCGTCCGCTGGCGGACACCCGCCAGCCGGAGTCCAAACCCGAACGGCACGAAGAGTAGGACGTTGAGGCCAAAATCTGATGCCCAGTGCGTGCCGCAGGTGACGCAGAGGTCGAAATGGTTCGCGGGGGGACCGGCGCCCGGTAGGAGAGTCAGGCCGGCGATGGCGAGCACCGCTACGACAGTGATGGCGGCGCCTAGCGTCCGTTGTTGCGCCAATGCCACAGTGAGAAGGCGGCTAAATGGGCTGTTGTGGCCCCCTTTTCGGGTTGGAGTGCCCGAATCGAGTCGTAACGAGTCAATTGGTTCGGGCATTGCGCGTGCTGGGTTGGCCCCGACGAGGCGGCTTGGTCGTCTTGGGACAGGAGGCGGAACGGCAGCCGTGGGTCCCGCCGGGTACGACATTGATCACGTTCTGCCTCAGGGTGGGGTATAGCCTCGACGCATGATAGCTCCAGGGAACAGTCACATTCGGCACTTCTTTACCGTTGACGTGGAAGAGTACTTCCAGGTCAGCGCGTTCGACGACGTAGTCTCGCGCGAAACGTGGCCGGCGATGCCGAGCCGCGTGTCGGAAAGTGTCGGCATCGTGCTCGAGCTTCTGTCCCGCCGCGGCGTGCAGGGGACCTTTTTCACGCTCGGGTGGGTGGCCAAACGCCATCCCGCGGTGATCAGGCGCATCGTGGACGCCGGCCATGAGATCGCCTCACACGGGTGGTGGCACCAGAAAGTCACGAGCCTGAGCGAGCCGCAGTTTCGCGAGGACGTGCGGCGCGCAAAGGACGTGCTCGAGGACATCACGGGGCGTCGCGTCCTGGGGTATCGCGCGCCGAGTTTTTCGATCGTCCCCGGGCTCGAATGGGCGTTCGATGTGCTCATTGAAGAGGGGTACGTGTACGACTCGAGCATCTTTCCGGTGAGGCGCGCCGGATATGGATATCCCGGTGCGACCCCGATCGCCCATGTGATCGACCGGCCGAGCGGCCGGCTCTATCGAGTTCCCGCTGGCGACCCTGGCGTGGAATGGAGTCCGAATCCCCGCTGCGGGCGGCGGCTACCTCCGCCATTTCCCGTACAATGTGGTCCAGCGAGCCTTTCGCGAGCACGACGACGCGAAGCTACCGGCCGTGTTCTATATACACCCCTGGGAACTGGATCCCGAGCAACCCCGCCTCGCGGTTCCCCTGCTGACTCGCGTGCGGCATTACCGGGGACTGCGTGGAACAGCAGAGCGGGTCGACCGTCTCCTTGGAGAATTCCGCTTTACGTCGATCTCCCAGGGTCTCGCACCCTCAGCCATCGGCCACACGGTGGCCGCTCCGAATCCGGCGGGCGCGAGGTGAGGCGCGCGATGGTTGAGGCGCAGGCGGCGGCCACCGCGGTCGCGACCCGGGGCGTCGTGACGTGAGCGTTGCCGCACAGGTGGCCGGCACGGCCGGCCCCGGCCGTGATCCAGGTGCAGCATCGGGGGACGATGGCTATCGCGTGGAGGTCTTCTCGGGGGCGCCTGCTGAGTGGGACGCCGTCGTCGACGCCGCCCCTGCTGCGACGCAGTGCCATTGGTATGGCTGGCGCGGCGTCATGGAGCGTGTGTTCGGCCACGAATGCGTGTATCTGGCCGCACGGACGCGTCAGGGAGTGCTCGAGGGCGTCTTGCCACTCGTCCGGGTCAAGAGCCCGCTGTTCGGCCATTTCCTGGTGTCGATGCCGTTTCTCAATTACGGCGGACCCGTCGGCGGCGATCGCGCGGTGGCCGCGCTGGTGGCCGCCGCGGGTGACCAGGCGCGGCGCGATGGTGTGGCATTGGCGGAACTCCGGAACCGGGCGCCACTGCCGCAGGCACCGGGCGACGGCTGGACAGTATCGGCCCGGAAAATCACCGTGGTACTGCCCATCCCGCCGGGGGGCGAGGGCGCCCTCTGGAAGGCACTCGATGGAAAACTCCGGAGCCAGGTTCGGCGCCCCCAGAAGGAGGGGGTCACTGTCAAATTCGGGAACGACCAGCTGGCACCGTTCTATGCGGTGTTCGCGCACCATATGCGTGACCTGGGCACCCCCGTCCAGCCTCGGCGCCTCTTCGAGGAGATCGCGGCGAGCTTCCCCGGTGAGGTCTGGTTCGGTTGCGCATACATTGGCGAGCGGCCGGTCGCGGCCGGGTGTGGATTTCGCTGGCGCTCGGAGTTCGAGATGACGTGGGCGTCGGCGCTCGTGGAGCACAAGAAACTCGCGCCGAACATGCTCCTGTACTGGGCTTTCATGGAGCGGGCGGCGGCCGAGGGGTTGACGCATTTCAATTTTGGGCGCTGTACGCCGGACAGCGGCACGCACCGATTCAAGCGCCAATGGGGCGCGGAGGATGAGCAGCTGTATTGGTACGGACTGACACCTGGCGCGCACGCGGGCGCCGCCGCGACGACGCCTTCGCCACATGATTCCGCGTACGCCTGGGGACCGCGCCTGTGGAAGCGCCTGCCGCTGTCCGTCGCGACCGTGCTCGGTCCGCGGATCGTGAAGTACATCCCATGAGCGCCCGATGATCGTCCATATGGCATGGCTACCCGAGACGCGAGCACATCTCGCGGTCACGGCCGGCGGGTCCGCATGACCCCGGCGGCGAGCGCAAACATCGCGGCCCCGGAAGGGCGGCGTCCCACGCCCGTCCGTGGTGTGCAGGCACCGGAGCTGGCCCCGCACGGCACTGCGCTACCGGCCCGCGCCGGGTGGCCGGAGCGGATCGCGGTCGCGGCTATCGTGCTGTCCGCGGTGGCGCTTCGGGCGCACGGGCTCTCGACGTTTCCGCTGGAGCAGGACGAGCTGTATACGGTTGATGAAGGCACCTTCCTCCTGCATTCGGAGCTGCGGCCGGGGATCGCGGCGCGTCCACTGTACTATCTGCTCGTGCATCCCATGCTGATGGGATTGCCGCAGACGCCGGTACTCTTGCGGTTGTTGCCGTTTCTGTTCGGCGTCGGTGGCGTGATCGCTACGTGGTGGCTCGCCCGCCGCACGCTGGGCCGGACCGCCGGGCTGGCGGCGGCGACCTTCGTCGCGATCTCGCCGTGGCACCTGTACGCCTCGGGCATGGCGCGGTACTGGTCGCTGGTCTTCCTGTTCGCAGCACTCAGCTACGCGCTGATTCCGCGCGCCATCGATCGCGATGACCCACGGGCATACCTTCCGGCCTTCGTCGTGCTACTGCTTGGGTCGGTCACGCACCCGTCATTTCTCTTCCCGATGTCGGGCGCGATTCTCGGTGCGCATCTCATCCACGCGGACGGACGGCTCGGGCTCCGATGGCCCACGGCGACCGCGTGGCGATGGCTGTGGGGCCCTTACACGCTCGCGCTGGCGGCCGGAGTGCTCGTGGTGCGGTCCCTCACCCATTCCTCCGGCTTGACGAACTGGAGCGGACGCGGCGCCGCCGCCGATCTCCGCCTGCTCCCCGCAGTGGTCGAGTGGGCGACGCCCGTGATGTTTGCCGCGGCGCTCGCCGGCGTCGTCCTGCTGTTTCGCGAACAGAGCCCGGTCCGCCGGCGATGGGCCCTGATGGCCGCCCTTGGCATCGTGGCATCACTTGTCGCGTTGATCGCGTCGTCGACCAAGACCAACACCTACGCTGACTACGCGATGGCCGCCCTCCCGTTGGTGCTGGTCACGGCTGCTGCGCTCCCGCAACTCATCGGGGAGCGGACCGGAATGGCGGATGGCGTGCACGCGTTCTCGCCGGTGTCGTCGTGGCTCCTGGCAGCGGGCGTGAGTGCCGCGCTGATCGCGGGCGTGCTGCCGGCGACGGTTTCCCATTCTCATCGACGGCACGCGCTTCGATTACCGGCAGGCGTATCGCCGCATCACGGCCGTGGCACCAGCGGAGCTGGTGGTCACTGGTCCCATCGGGCCGCCCGAGTACTATGGCCCCGGCCTCCGTCTGGCGGATATTTCGGCTGATACTGCCGCTCTGGCTGCGAAGGTCCGGCAGGAGCGCGCGCTGTGGGTCGTCGCGTCGGAGAAGCGGTATGGATTGGTCGGCGATGACGGTGGCGCGTTGCAGGCGTGGCTGCTGGCGCGGTGCCACCTCGAGCAGGTGACGCAGCGACCCAGACTCGACGACCGTCTGTACCGGGTGGACCTGTTTCACTGCGAGGACCATTAGCGAATGGCGCTCGGCCGTCCGGACATCTCGGTCATCATCCCCGCGTACAACGAGGAAAAGCGTCTCGCGCCGACTGTCCGCGAGGCCGTGGAGTATTTCCGCCGCCGTGCGCGCTCCGCCGAAATCATTGTCGTGGACGACGGGAGCCGGGATCGCACGAGTGACTTGACCCATCAGCTCGGCGGCGAGATGCGGGAGGTGCGGCTGATACGGCTGGCTGCGAACGCCGGCAAGGGCTACGCGGTGCGGACCGGGGTGGTCAACGCGCGCGGGCGCCTCGTGATATTCATGGATGCGGACGGCGCCACGCCGATCGCCGAGTTCGAGCGCCTGGAGACCGCGATCGACGGCGGCGCGGCCGTGGCGATCGGATCCCGTGTGCTGCATGGGCAGGGCGTGAAAGTGCGTGCCCGGTTCTACCGGCGGCTGATCGGGCGAAGTTTCCACGCGCTGGTGCGCGCGCTGACGGTGCGGGACATTGCCGACACCCAGTGCGGATTCAAGATGTTCCGCGGAGATGTGGCGCACGACCTCTTCTCGCGCATGCGGATGACCGGATTCAGCTTCGACGTGGAAGTCCTCGTGATGGCCCAACTCCGCGGACTGCGGGTGGCCGAGGTGCCGGTGAACTGGACGCATCAGCCGGGATCGCGCGTGAATCTCGTGCGGGATTCGCTGCACATGGCGTACGATCTCCTCGTGATCCGCACCCACGTCCTGCGCGGGGACTACGATGCGCCGCACGTGGCGCCGCTGTCCAACGTCGGCGTCGTCGTCGATCCGATCGATGATGAGGCGGAGGGTCCGGAACCGGCGCTTCGGTAGCGCCGGTGCGCGTCGCGCATTTTTCCTCTCCCACGACACTCGTGATCCGGTTGGCCACCCGATGATCGTCCCGCGCCGGCAGCCGCCGGTCGTTTCGCACGTCAGTCCCTCCGCCGTCCTGGCGGCCGCGCGGGTCGCGGCTCGCCGCTACGCCGGGCGCGTCGATCGCGGAGACGAAGTGGTGCGCTCCACGCTCAGCACCCGATACGACGCGCGCGCGGTGGCCCTCACCGACAGCGGCACCTCCGCTCTGGTCATCGCGCTCCGGCTCGCGGCACCCCGGGGAACCGTCGCCCTGCCCGCGTACGGGTGCGTGGACCTCATTGCCGCCGCGGTGCGCGCGAAAGTGCGGGTGCGCCTCTATGACGTCGATCCGGCGACCCTTAGTCCGGATCTCGCCTCGGTGCGGGCCGCGCTCGCCCGAGGAGCGGACGCGATCGTCGTCGCGCATTTCTATGGCTATCCGGCCGACGTGCCGGGCGTTCGGGCGTTGGCCGATGCCGCGGGAGCCCTGGTCGTCGAAGACGCGGCCCAGCACGCGGGCGGACGGTTGTCCGGGACGCGGCTCGGCGCGTTTGGACCGTTGAGCGTCATGAGCTTCGGTCGCGGCAAGGGAACGACCGGGGGCCGTGGCGGTGCGCTGCTGGCGACGGGCGGCGCGGCGGCGGCGATGGCGGGGGCAGTGGAAGCCGCGGGCCGGGCGATGGCCGCGCCGGCCGCGGGGTGGGGCGAGGTCGTGATCGCGAGCGCGCAGTGGGTCATGGGGCGGCCGGGCACCTACGGGATCGCGGCGTCGCTGCCAGGCCTGCACCTGGGGGAGACCATTTACCATCCAGCTGGCGAGCCAGCGACGCTCTCGCGTGCCGCAGCGGCACTCGTGCGGCGGGGGTTGCCGCAGGCCGACGCGGAGCGGCTCGCGCGAGCGGTGGTCGCGGAGTCGCTCGCGGGGCATTTGGCGCGTATCCCGTCGCTCCACCCGGTGACCGCGATTCCGGGCAGCAACCCCGGGTACCTCCGCCTCGCAGTGCTCGACGAGGCGGGGCGCCGCGCGGCTCCGTCGCTGGGCGTCGTACGCAGCTATCCGCGGCCGCTTGGTGACGAGCCGGAGATCGCACCGATCATCCATTGCGGCGAGCCTGATGCACCCGGCGCGCGCGACATTTGCCGGAAGCTGTTCACACTGCCCGTCCACGAGTTCGTGACCCGCGCCGACGAGCGCCAGATCGTCGAGTGGGCATCCTCGGTAACGATGGGCTGACGGGTGTCCCGGGACAGGGCGTCCGTGGTATCGATGCGGTGCCCCGGAGGGTGCCTCGATCGTCCGGGAGGTGGAAGGCGAGTCGGACATACTGACTGCCTTGCAGTATGACCGACCGAAAATTGGATCTGGCGTCGTAGAGGCTGCTTCCCTACGTTGCCTGAGGTCGGGGCCGGGCGATAAAGCGTCGCCTGGACTTCAGCGGTGGACCACCGCGCCCCGGCAGGCAGGACCGGATCGGCCCGCTATTCGGGTGGGCTGACGCTTTTTACCTCCGGCGGGATCGTCGCCCTGGACAGGGCTGCGACAAAGGCAAAACCGGCGAAAGCCGGCGACGCAAAGCCACGAGGCTACCGTCCGCGCGCAGCAGGATCAGCGCGGGCCACGCCAGTCGGGCCGCCGAACAGACGCAGGGGGACACATGCGCGCTGCGAACACGCGGCCCATGCTGGCGTTGGCGGTTACGCTAGCTGGAATTCTGAGTGCCATTGGTACATCCGGCTGCTTTAGCGGCCGATCCCTCACCGATCCAAGCTCCGGCAATCCCGGGACTGGATTTCGCCCTCCGGCCTCCCAGATCGCGGCCGTCGTGCTGTCGCCGTCGTCAATCAGCGGAAAACCGGGCGACTCTACGCAGATCACGGCGACGCTGAAGGATTCGTCCGGCGCGGTCGTGACGGATTCCGCCGTCGCCTGGTCGTCGACCGATTCGTCGGTCGCGACAGTGTCCGCCAATGGCCACGTGAAGCTGTGGCACAAGGGGCTCTCGTGGATCAGCATCAGAGTCGGTGGCCTGACCGACTCGGTCCCGACCACGGTGGCTCCGCAGGTGCTGGCGACGATCCAGCTCTCGCCCGCGTCGATCAGCGGCGCCACTGGAAGCACCACGCAGATCACGGCTGTCCTCAAGGACTCGACCGGCGCCGTCATGACGACGCCACCGGTGCTCAGCTGGACCTCATCCCGCTCGTCGGTCGCGAGCGTGTCCTCGTCCGGCCTGGTCACACTTAGCAAGGCGGGTACGGCGACGATCACGGCCGCTGCGAGCGGCGTGTCGGCCACCGTCGGCGTGACGGCCGCGACGCCGCCCCCCGGGCCCGTCACGTCGATCACGCTGTCGCCCACCGCCATCACCGGCGTTCCGGGCAACACGACGCAAATCTCGGCCGCCTTGAGCGACGCGAACGGCAACGCCGTCACCGGCGTCGTGCTGGCGTGGTCGTCGTCGAACACGAGCGTGGCGACAGTTTCCTCGAATGGGCTGGTGACACTGGTCAAGCAGGGCACGGCCACGATCACGGCGTCGACAGGGAGTGTCACGGCGACGATCGGCGCGACGGTCAACGCGGCACCGGTCGCCTCGATATCGCTCTCACCGTTGTCGGTCGCGGGCGTGCCGGGCAATACAACGCAGATGTCGGCCGTGGCCAAGGACGCGTCGGGCAACACCGTCACGGGACAGAGCGTCTCGTGGACATCGGGTGACGCGACCGTTGCGAACGTCAGCTCGAGCGGTCTCATCACCCTCAAGAAACAGGGCAGCACGACCGTCACCGCGTCCGATGGGAGCATCACGGCGTCCGTGACCGTCACGGTGACCGCACCCCCCGTCGCGGCGATCGCGCTCTCGCCGACGACAGTCACCGGTGTACCGGGGAACACGTCGACGTTGGCGGCCGTTCCCGAAGACGCGTCCGGCAACACGGTGAGTGGAGTGACGCTGGCGTGGAGTTCATCCAACACAGCGGTCGCGACCGTGTCAGGCGGCACGGTGAGCCTGGTCAAGCAGGGCACGGCCACCATCACCGTCTCGGGCAGCGGTGTGTCGGCCACGGCGAGCGTCACTGTCAACGCACCCGCACCGCCGGCCGTCGCGTCGGTGGTGGTGACTCCGAGCAGCATCAGCCTCGGCGTGGGAAAGACGAGCCAGCTGAGCGCGACGGCGATGGACGCGTCCGGCAACACAATGAGCGGAGCGGCGATATCTTGGTCGTCATCGAACACCGGGATGGCGACAGTGTCTGGGACGGGAGTCGTACAAGCGATCGTGGCCGGCACGGTGATCATGACGGCCACGAGCGGGGGGCACGCAGCGACTGCCACGGTGCAAGTGGTGACCTCGCAGCCGACGAGTAGCGGACCGAGCGGTGGGTGGAACATGCCGTCGGGCATGACGGTCGTCTGCCAGACCGGTGCCGTCACGGCGTCGTCACCCGGCTTCTCGATGCCTGCCGGCGGCTCGATCAACTTCGGTGGGCCGGTCCCCTGCGCGTGGACGCGCAACGGTGGCAACGGCTCGATCGGGTTGGCTTCATCGTCCACGAATCCTGATGGCACCACGAACAACGACGTGCAGCCGTCCGGCTACCGCGTGATGTTCCCGGCGGGACAGGTGAACGACGCCGCCTGGGACATGTACTTCGATCATGCCGGCGGCACCGGGACGTACTACATTGGCTGGAAACAGCGGTGGCAGCCCCTCGGTAGCTATCAGGCGCTGCTGTCGGCGATGAACAGCGGCGACAGCAAGGCCTGGGCGCCGAAAGGCCCGTCGGGCGGCGACCTCACGATCATGTCGTTCATGGGCTTTGGCAGCACGCCGGTCATCGGTCTCAATTTCCAGGGCGTTGACGGCCACAATATTCCGGACGTCAACCAGACTGGTGGCGGCGGTACGATTCCGGTGACGAGCGCGATGACGCTGCCGGGTGTCGCCGCGGGTAACGGCGGGTGGGATCAGGAAGAAGTGCTGATCGTGGGCAACGGCACGACGAGCACGAGCACCGTGTCGTTCTTCGTCAACGGCGTGGCGGTAGGAACAGCTACCGGCGTCACGAATGCGAATGCCTGGAACGCCACGGAGCAATATCTCTCGCGCTCGATCTACTCCGGGACGCAGGCGCAGACGACGTATACCGATCTCGATCAGGTCACGATCGCGGTGAAGTGACACGGTCGCGTGCGTGAGCGGCGGCGCCAACACGCCGCCGCTCACGATCATGTCGTAGGCCGTGTGCTGACGGCCCTGTCTCCGCGGACGGGGCCGTCAGCCATTTCGCGGTCCAAGAAAAATTCGCAAAAGGGGGTTGCGCGATTTTGTCATCGCCTTACCCTTAGCCCCACACGCAGTTGCGCTGCCGCCGAACCGAGTGCGGTCACGCGCGACCCGGGCAAACCCGCCGAAAGGCGGTGGCGCAAAGCTCTGGGGGCTACCACACACGCAGATCGCCCGCGTGTGTCACGCCAGTCCGGCTACCCGACAATAATCCTGTTTGACGAGGGTCAGCCATGCGCTCTGCGCACGTCTGTGGCTGCGCGTTTTCGCGCGCCCATCGCTCCGGATCGGCAAGCCGATTTCACATTCATTCGACAGCAAGGCTCGCAATGCTGCTCGCAGGCGGATTGGCGCTCGCGGGTTGCAGCGACGCACCACCGCAGCCGACCGCGCCGGCTGCCGCACGCGCGGCAGACGCGACGCTGGATAGCCTGAAGGTCGCGTACCCGCTCGTCGCCATTCAACCCCAGCAAACCACCTTGGCCGTCGGCGACACCGTGCACCTGCTGGCGAAGCTGACGGCGGCGAACGGCACGATGTGGATGGGGCGCCAGACGTCCTGGAAGAGCTCCGATACGACCGTGCTTGCCATCAGGACGAGCAACTGGGGCGTGGAAGGCGGCGATGCGGCAACTGTCACCGGCCGCAAGGCGGGCCGGGCCACCATTACCGCCGCGACCGAGAGCAACACAACGGGATCACTGACCATCACCGTTGGGGGCGGCGCCTCCGTGCAGACGGGGGTTGCCCCGGTCAGCGGCTGGAACATGCCGGCCGGGATGACGGTCGTGTGCCGGACCGGCCCCGTCACGGCATCGTCGCCGGGATTCTCGATGCCGGCCGGCAGCTCGATCAACTTTGGCGGCCCGGTTCCGTGCGCGTGGACGCGCAATGGTGGCAACGGCTCGATCGGATTGGCTTCATCGTCCACGAATCCTGATGGCACCACGAACAACGACGTGCAGCCGTCCGGCTACCGCGTGATGTTCCCGGCGGGACAGGTGAACGATCCGGCCTGGGACATGTACTTCGATCACGCGGCCGGCACCGGGACGTACTACATTGGCTGGAGACAGCGGTGGCAGCCCCTCGGCAGCTATCAGGCATTGCTGTCGGCGTTGAACAGTGGCGACAGCAAGGCCTGGGCGCCGAAGGGCCCGTCGGGCGGCGACCTCACGATCATGTCGTTCATGGGCTTCGGTAGCACGCCGGTGATCGGCCTCAATTTCCAGGGCGCTGACGGCCACAACATTCCAAATGTGAATCAGACCAGCGGATCGGGTACGATGCCAGTGACGAGCGCGATGACACTGCCGGGTGTCGCCGCGGGTAACGGCGGGTGGGACCAGGAAGAGGTGCTCATTGTCAGCGACGGAAACACAAGTACGAGCACCGTCTCGTTCTTCGTGAATGGCGCGCCTGCCGGCACGGCAACGGGCGTCACGAATGCGAACGCCTGGAACGCCACGGAGCAATATCTCTCCCGCTCCGTGTACTCCGGCACGCAAGCGCGGACCACCTATACGGACATTGATCAGGTAACGATTGCGGTGAAGTGATCGGCCGCCCGGCGCGAGCCCGCGCGGTAACCGAGCGTTCCAAGCGAGCGTTCCATCGCAGGCCGCGGCCCCGTCATGATTGGCGGGGCCGTCGGCTTTCCTGCCCTCTGGATGATTGTGTCCGGGACGCAATTCTGCGGCGCCGGCTTGCGGCCTCCCGAGTGGACACCGCGGCATCAGCCTCAACCACACCGCGTCATCCATAGGTATCACTTCGATGGCTGCGACGCCGTTATTATCGCGGTCACGCGACAATTTGACCGACCTGTCGTCCGTTTCATCCTCGGGAACGCTGACATTCAGACGAACGCCGTCGGCGGCGCGCCCGACGATTCGCGTGGTGATGCTGGCGTCTGCCGGCGAGGCGCAACGCACGCGATCTGAATCGTGACCGTCGCGCAAAAAAAAAATCGCCGAGAGGGGTTGCGCGATCATTTCGCGGCCTTATTCTCTAGGCGTCACCAGTTGCGCGGCCGCGAAAGACCATTGGGCCACGCGCGACCATGGCAAACCCGCCGAAAGGCGGTGACGCAAAGCTCTGGGGGCTACAGCACACGCAGACGTCTCGCGAGTGCCACGCCAGTCCGGCTACCTCACAATCTCGAAGGATGAGGAACCAGCCATGCCCTCAGCGCTGGACTGCGGCCGCGCATTTGCGCGGATCCGCCGGTCACGACTGGCACGTCAGTTCTTTTCGCCTGCCGCAACGCTCTGCGTCGCACTCGTGTCGACGTTTGTCGCGTGCAGTGATTCACCCTCGTCGCCGACCGCGCCACACGATGCCGCGCTGGCGAGTGAGGCCGTCGAGGCCCACGCAGCATCAGCGGGTCCGACCGTCACGATCCAGCCGGCCACGACGACGATTGCCGTCGGTGCGTCGGTGACGCTGACCGCCAAGCTCTCCGAGGGGAACACGACGTGGATGGGGAAGGAGACCACGTGGCGGAGCTCGGACACGACGATCCTCTCGCTCAAGACTGCCAACTGGGGCGGGTCCGGCGGCGATGAAGGGATCTTCACCGGCAAGAAGGCGGGAAAGGTCACCATCACCGCGACAACGGAGAGCCAGACGGTCGGATCGATGGCCGTCAGCGTCACGAGTGGCTCGAGTTCGTCGGGCGGATCGTCGGGCGGATCGTCGGGCGGATCGTCGGGCGGATCGACGACGACGCCGAAACCGACACCGGCGCCAGTAGCGCCGATCGGGAGCCTCACCACCCATCAGCCCTCTGGTTACATTGCCGTGGTCAACACCGGCCCCCTGACGGCGGGTCCGACCGGCCACAACACCTCGTGGACGTCGGGCGGTCCAATCGCGCAGTCGTGGACGCTCGTTCAGGGAACGCCCGCTTCGAACATGGGACTCTCCAGCGCGGGATCGGCGGAAGCACAGAGCGAGGGATACCGGATCTACTTCCCGGCCGGGGCGCAGAATGACGCCGCGGTCGCGGCCTCCCTTCCGTTCACACCAGTCGGAGGTGGCAGTCTGTACGCCCGGTGGCGCATGCGGCTTGGCTCGACATGGTCCACCAGTGCAATGAATGCGCAGTCGAGCAAGCTGTTCGCGCCGAAGGACGTCAACAGCGCCACTGATGACATCATCATGGCGTACCTCCCGTCGCCGTCGAACTATGCGGCCGGTGTCGGACTCCAGGGGCCGACGACGACGAACGTCCCGAACAACAACGTGGCCACACCGGTGTCGAGCGACATCTACCCCGCCGGGCTCCTGGACACAGGTCGAAGTTCTGATTACCGCGGACAGCCCCGCGGGAGCCGGTAACGGTACCGTGACGGTCTGGGTCAATGGCGTCCAGGGCGCCAAGACGACAGGCGTCTCGATTTTCGGGAAGGGTCAGAAGATGCAGTGGCGGAACTGGTCGATCTACGCGGCGCGGGCGGTCTACAGCGGCGTCCAGTCAAAGACCACGTTCGAAGACATTGACAACGTGTACGTGGCGGTCAGCCCGGATTGATCGCGGCGGCAGGAACCCCGGCGGGTCTCGGCATTCAGGCCCGCCGGTGCGACACGCAAGCGTGACTCGAATGCAGCGTAGTATGCATTGCCCGCGGTGATGAGAGTGGGGCAGCGGACCGCCCCACTCTAGGCGCGGTGGGACGTGTCCGGAGGAGTGGCGCCGGCTGGCGCCGGGGGCGCCGGCTCATGGCGACCGGTACGTACCCATGGCTTGTTGCCCAGCCGGCCGAGTGAGGCCAGTTGGATACCAAGTCGCCAACACACGTAGAACGGAAGAAACGCAAACGCACTGGCGGCGCGCGCCGGCTCGGGATCGCGAGCTAGCGCAATAGCCGTATATGTGACCGGCCGCACGAGCGACGCGAGCAGTAACCCGGCGATCGGAACGCCCCACGGCAATCCTCCAAATCCGGCGACCACGGCCAGACCGACAGCGGTGCCGAGATGGGCCGCGGGACCAAGCGCCATCATCTCTGCGAGACAGTCGAGCTTCTGCCGGGGACTGATCCGTCGGCTCCGGAGAATCGCGGGTCCGTACGTACGGAGCACCGTCAGGCGTCCCGCCGTCCACCGTTTCCGTTGGCTCGCGCTCTGGCTCAGCGAGCGCGCCTCCTGCGCCCCAAGGTGCGCGTCCTCCGCGCCCACACACCGCACCCCGGCGGCCGTCATGCTCGCGTAGATCTCCCACGTCTCCGACAGCGAGAACGCGGACCATCGAAACTCGCGAAGCACGCCCGTCCCGATGCACAGTCCGTCGCCCAGCGGCACGTTGAGACCCGCGCGCACCTTGATGTTGTTCACGACCTGAAACCGCACCGCCGACCACACGCGGGCCATCCGCGTGACCGCACTTTCGCCTGGATTGCTCACGTCGATGTAGCCTTGCACAACCTTGGAGCCCATGGGCGACCGCCGGGCAAGGGCGCGTAGAAATCCCGGATCGACGATGGAATCCGCGTCCAGCACGATCACGGCATCGTAGTCCGAGAGCGTGATGCGCTCGAGCGCCCACGCCACGGCCCACGGCTTCCCTCGCTGTTCGAGGTTGGTCCGCTCGAGGCACCGAACCCCTCGCGCCCGTACCCGGGCCGCGGTGGCATCGGTGCAGTTGTCGGCGACCACCAGTGTCTCGGCGGCCTCCGCGGGATACTGGAGTTGCTGCAACGACGCCAAGCACGCGTCGATGAGAATCTCCTCGTCGTGCGCGGGGATCAGAATCAGGAATCGCGGCGTATCCGTTGGCGGCCCCGGTGAGGGCACGTCACTCGACCGCGGCCGCAAGACGATGCTGAAGAGGTCGGAGATGGTGGGAAGGAGAAATACGACCGCGAGCACGGCAATCACAGCGGACAGTAGTCCCGCGAACACCATCATTAATCGAATCTGAGCGGACCGGTGTGCAAAGTACAGAAGGGTGTTGGTCTCGTCGCGTTCAGAGTACGGGCTATGGCTGCCGCGACCGCTACGCCATCTTTCCGGGCGACGTGCCGGATGCCACTGCCGCCACTACTGAGATGAGACGATCGAGAGACTCGCGGAGCACGTGATGACGGCGGTCGCGGGGCGGTATTCGCAGCCGGCGGCATTGTGACCGTACGCAGCCGGGTGAAGGCGATCGCCGAGGACCTCCTGGTGGCGGCTGGGGCGCCAGCGTGGAGCGCGCGCCGCCACCGCCGTGGTATCTGCATTCTGGCGTACCACAACGTTGTGCCCGATGCACTCGTCGGCGTGGGCGATGTGTCACTCCACCTCCGCGCTAGCGATTTCAGGCGCCAGCTCGATCAGATCGGCCGGCAGTACGACGTCGTGCCGTTGCGCGAGGCGATGGACGAGACGGCTCCTGGCGGCCGCCCCCGCGTGGCGATCACGTTCGATGATGCATACCTCGGCGCCGTCACGCTTGGCGTCGAGGAACTGGCACGGCACGGGTTCCCGGCGACGATCTTCGTGCCGCCCGGACTACTAGACCGGCACGCGATGTGGTGGGATTCGTTTGTGCCGCACGACTCGGCCGGCCGGCAGGGGTCCGTTCCGGACGTGCGCAGCCGGGCGCTGACGGAATGCGGCGGACGCGACGTTCGTGTCCGGGAACTGGCCGCGCGGAGCCGATGGGGCGGCCGGGCGCTACCGGACGTCGCGCTGACGGCGAGTGAGGAGGAATTGGCGGACGCGTGCCGGCGGCACGACGGGCTCTCGCTTGGCTCGCACACCTGGTCACATCCCAACCTGACGCGGTCGGCCCCGCCGGACTTGGCCGAGGAGCTCCGCCTGCCGCTGGAGTGGCTGAATCGGCGGGAGGAGCGGACGATTCCGTGGCTGGCCTACCCCTACGGCCTCGCCAATGCGACGGTCGCCCAGGCTGCCAGGGCGGCCGGGTACGCCGGGGCGGTTCTGGTATCCGGTGGATGGGTGGTACCGCCAATTCGTGACCCATTCGCGGTTCCGCGCGTGAACATCCCGGCGGGGGTCAGCGCGGCCGGCTTCGCCCTGCGGGTGGCTGGCGTACTGAGCTCCGGCGCTGCCCGAATGTGATATGATCCGCCGGGCGGATTGCCTGGGGTGACGCGCGCCTGCCCTGGGCTCTGCCCCTAAGTTATGGTCAAATAATGGTTTGGCTGTCTCATACCTGCGTCGATGGCTGATGGGGCGTTCGGGTCGCGACCGTTGATCGGAAGGCCAGGCGACGGAATCAATTCCGAGCCGGGACCGCGGTCCGTGTTGGTGACGGATGGCGAGGAACGCTCCGCGCTTGCGGCGGTACGTTCGCTCGGCTGGGCGGGCTACGCCGTCCATGTCGGGGCGCGCCGCCCACGAGCTCTGGCCGCGACGTCGCGATGGGCGACCGGTGTGCTCGTGACCCCCGATCCGCTACGTGAGCCAGGACCATTTGCCGACACCGTGGCGGCGTATGCCGCTCATCGCGCCATCGATTTCATCCTGCCTGTCACGGACGCCTCCATGCTGGCGCTGCTCCCGGAGCGTGCGCGGCTGGGCGCGTCAGTGATCCCGTGCGGCAGCCTCGAGGCGTTCCTGGCCCTCGCCGATAAAGCAGGATTGAGCGAGCGGGCGCTCAGGCTGGGAATCGCGTTTCCGAGGCAAGTCGAATTGCAGTGGTCTGACCGCGAGCGGTCGTTGACCGGTGCCGTGCAGCTACCGGTGGTAGTCAAACCCGCCCGCTCCGTGGCCGTGCCGGATTCGAACTCCGGCGAATCGCACCCAACGCCATCGAAACTCGGGATCCGGCACGCCGCGTCGATGGATGAACTTACGTCGGTGATCCGCGCGATGCCCCGGCCCGCGTACCCGCTGTTGATCCAGGAGCGAATCGTGGGACCGGGTGTCGGAATATTCCTCCTGCTCTGGGACGGGGAACTCCTCGCGAGCTTCGCGCATCGCCGGCTTCGCGAGAAGCCTCCGTCGGGAGGCGTCAGCGTCTACGCCGAAAGCATTGACCCGCCAGCGGGGCTAGCCGAGCGGTCGCGCGCGCTGTTGGAGGACATTGGCTGGCGCGGGGTGGCGATGGTCGAGTACAAGATCGATCAGACGAGCGGCATGCCATACCTCATGGAGATCAACGGGCGGTTCTGGGGATCGTTGCAGCTGGCGATCGACGCGGGAGCGGATTTCCCCCGCATCCTCCTCGACCGCGCATTGGGGCGCCCGGCAGCTAGTCCGCCCCGCTATCGCACAGGCGTCCGCGGCCGCTGGTGGTGGGGCGACGCCGATCACGTGCTGGCGCGGTTGCTGCATTCGCCCGCGGACCTGTCGCTTCCACGGGGCGCGCCGTCACGCGGGGGTGCCGTCCTCGCGTTTCTCGCCAGCTGCCTCAGGTTCGATTCCGACGCCGTCTGGCGGTGGAATGATCCCCGCCCCTTTCTGACCGAGACTGCGTCGTGGTTTCGCCGCCAATGACCCGTTCCGTACCACACGCATCAGGGGCCGTTGCGGCCGCGCCACTGGCGGCCCAGATTGCCGCGCGACCCATATGACACTTGCCGCCAGCGCGCGTCCGTTGCGCATCGCTCAGATGTTGGAGTCCGATGGGCCGGGCGGCGCGGAGACGATGCTCATCAGTCTGTCGGAGGCGCTGCGATCGCGGGGGTACGACGTGTGCCCCGTCGGTCCGGCACACGGAGTGGGCTGGCTCTCGGCCCGGCTGACCAACGCGGGGTTCCGGCGCGAGACGTTCACCATCAGGCGGCCGGTCGATTGGCGATGTGTGCGCGGACTGATCCAGGTGCTGCGCGCCCGGCGAATCGAAATCGTGCACAGCCACGAGTTCACGATGGCGGTATATGGGGCGGCAGCGGCCCGGTGGCTCGGAATTCCGCACGTCATCACGATGCACGGCAGCCAGTACGTCACGGCGAAGCAACGCCGCCGGATCGCGCTCCGCTGGGCATTTCGGTCGAGCGCGCACGTCGTGGGCGTGTCCAACGATACCACGGCCCATCTGCGGTCACGGCTTGGATTGCCGCGCGAGTTGATCCAGACGATCCCGAACGGCGTGCCCTATCGCCCGGGCGATCGGATCGCCGTGCGCCGCGAGCTCGGGGTTTCGGACAACGAGATTCTCGTGCTCGCAGTCGGCAGTCTCATCGTGCGGAAAGGCCACGCCGAGCTCATTCGTGCACTCGCGAGCGCCCATCCGGAGCCCGACGTCCCATGGCGGCTGGCGATCGCCGGCCAGGGTGATCAGCGGGACCGCCTCCTGGCCATCGCCGAGGAATACGGTGTCGCCGATCGTGTGACCCTCCTCGGCCAGCGCTCGGACGTCTTCGACCTGCATGCGGCGGCCGATATTTTCGTCATGCCGTCGCTGTGGGAGGGACTTCCGCTGGCTCTCCTCGAGGCCATGCACGCTGGGACCGCGATCGTCGCGTCACGGACGTCGGGAATTCCAGAGGCGATCACGGACGGCGTGGACGGTCTGTTGACACCGCCGGGCGATGTTGTGGCGCTGCGGAGATGCATTGGTCCGGCTGCTGCCGAATGCGACAGAACGCGCGCGGCTCGGTGCGGCGGCGCTGGCGCGGGCCCGCGCCAAGTTTTCGCTGGATCGCATGACCGACGAATACGAGGCGTTGTACCGCGCGCCGAAATGAGTCCGGCCCCACCGCGGGACTACCGGACGTAGTGAGCACACCACCGCGCGGCGGGTCAGACAGGCCGCGCGGGCCCGCCGCCAGCCGCCGCCAGCGGACGACGATCTGCCGCGTCGGCAGTCTTCGTCAGGTACTGCCCCACCATGCGGAGCGCAGCAGCGCGGTCGTCGGCGCTCACCACGCCGGCGAACCATACGGCGATCAGGTACACGACGTAGAGCGAGATCCGCACCGGCAGCATGTAGACGAGCGGCCCCCACGGGATATAGACACTGATCCCATAGGCAACCGCCGAGAGTACGATGAGCCGAATGACTGGCGGCCAGTCGTACCGGACGGGCCAGAGCCGTTGCGAGAACACATAGGTCAACGCGTAGCGGACGACGTATGCGATCGCCGTCGCCCAAGCGGCGCCCCAGAGGTGATACGGGGGGATCAGCAGCGCGTAGGCGATCAGCGCGACGACGGCCGCTGCCCAGTTGGCGATCGCGAGATACTTGGTCTGCTCGGACACGAGGATCCCGATGTCCTGCGTTCCTGCCCATCCTTGCAGGATGATGGAGACGACGAGCACGGGGACGTAATCCGAAGCGCCGAAGAACGGTTTGGTCGCGATGATGTGAAGGACGTCGTGCGCAAACATCGCGACGCCAAGCGACCCCGCCATCAGGACGACATTGAAATAGATGAATACGCGCGCGTAGATCGCGTCGTGGTCCGCGTGGGTGGCGATCTCGAATCGTTTCGGTTCCCAGACGAGACTGAACGGGGTCTGGGTCAGCGACGCCAGCGCAAATGCGAACTGATACGCCATCGTGTAGATGCCGACCGACGTCAGGTTCGTCACGGCGCGCAGGAATGGCCGGTCGCCGAACGTGAGGATGAACGTCGCGGCCTGGACCACGATCAGCGGGAGTCCGAACCGGTACAGCGCGGTGGCCGCGTGCCGCGAAAAGTGAAGCCCGACCGGCCGCAAGACCATCACCAGCACCACGCCCCCGACACACAGATTGGCGATGAGCGTGCTGAGAAAGATCGCGTTCGGTCCCATCAGATAGTGCACCAGGAACAGCACGTTGAGCGCGACCTGCATCGCGAGGCGCGCGAGCTGCACCACGACCACGGTGCGGAACCGGCCCCGAACGCGGAGGAGGGCGGGCGGCAGGCTGGTCAACGATTGGCTGGCAAGGGCGAGCGATCCGATGCGGACGAGGCCCGACAGAGACCCGTCGCCGAGGACGAGCCGTGCCAGGGGCGTCGCCGCCGCGAACGCGATGGCGCCGACGGCCGCGTAGCCTCCGCATATCAGGAGCGAGCCGGTGGAGATGACCGCGTTCCGCTCTTGTTCGGTGTCCGCCTTGTAGTAGTACCGGAAAACGCCGCCCAGGAGTCGTGCGCCCGCGACCATTGTGAGCAGATCGAAGCTCATCTCGATCAGCTCGATCGCTCCATATTGCGATGGGCTGAGATACCGGGTGTAGACCGGCAGCATGATGAACGACACGGCTTTGGTGAGCACCGTGACGACGGCGAACATGAGCGAGTAGCCGCCAAGGGATGCCAGCCGGAAGGGCGCTGGCGCGTCGGACGTCGGCTCGGTGACCGATTCATCCTGCGAGGAGACCTCGACGGGGTCCTCGACCAGGTGCGCCGGCGGCGAGCGGTCCGCGCTGGTGGCCGGCCTGCGGCGCTCCGTGCTCACGGCGCTCGCACGCGGTACACCTCGAACGGCGGCATACCGGCGGAGGTCACGTCAACGGCCTGGCTATCGGGCCAGACGGGCGTGCAGCAGGTGGCCAGTGCGGTGTTGAACGCACCGAGGTCGGCGTTCTGCAGGCGCATCGCGCCGACCCATTCCTTGCGATCGACGACGAGCCACCGGACATGCCAAGCCTGGAGGCTGTCTGCCGCAGGCAAGTACGGCGGCACGAGATCCCAGAACGACCGCTGGGGCGTCGCGCGCTGCATCACGATATAGGGGGCAGCCAGGACGACATCCGAGGGCTGAGTATGGTGGTCGAGCCACTGGACGGTGGCGCGCGACGGCTCCTTGGTGGTGGCGACGCCCCCCGCAAAACGGGCGACGTCGTACAGCAGCACACACACAAGGACGATTGAAGCCCATGTCCATCGCACCCCGAAACGCTGGCGCGCCATGGCGGTCCGGTCCATCTCGGCCAGGCACCAGGCGCTGCCGAGGGCCATGGCCGGATAGAGGACCGCCAGATGGTTTTCGAGCCACACGGCCTGGACGACGAGTGCTGCGAGCCCCAGGAAGAACCACCAGCCGATCAGGCTGGCCCGCCGCTCGAAAAGCGTCATGATGGCCCCGGCGGTGCCCAGGACGACGCCGAAGGGCGCGTCGGTCGAGAGAACGCGCAGGATCCTGAAGCCAAAGTTCGGATCAATGACGATGAATCCGACCCGGAACACTGCGGGGACGACTCCGGGTCCATTGCCCGGGCGGACGGGCACGCCGCGAGTCGTGGCGATCCATCCTTTCAGGAACTCGCCCGGATCGTGAAGGGCGAGGAGCGCGAACACGATCCCGGCAATGGCGATGCCCGCACCGAGCGCCGTCCACGAGCGTCGGCGGTCCGCACGATTCATCGCCGGCACGTCGGTGAGGCTGGCCAGGACGAGCGCCACCAAAATGAACGCGCCGTTCGCCTTCGTGAGGAGCAATCCCGCGGCCGCCACTGCCGCGCACACGAGATCCCGCCGGCTGCGGCCGAGGAAGAAAAATACGAGCGCGTTCATCCAGAACATCTGGAACGGCTCGATATACGCGCGCCGGTCCGTCAGCACCGTGGCGTAATCCAGACCGAGCAGCAGCAGGGCCCACAGTGCGGTGCGCCGGCTCCCGGTCAGCCGGTATGCGGCGCCCGTGAAGCAGGCGAGACCCAATAAATTGAATACCGCTGCGGCCTCGCGTCCGACCACGACCGTCGGTCCGAAGATCCTGAAGGCCAGGCCGAGGATCCAATGATAGACGGGCGCCTGGTAGTAGTCGAACGTGGCGAGCCCCTGGCCCGCCCAGTTACGGACCGCGAGCGGCCAACCGCCCTCATCGGCTGCGATGATCGGATACCGGCCGAGCCACAGGACGTGGACGACGACGACCAGGGCGACTGCCGCGATCGCCGAGGCACCGATTTTGTTTTCGTTCGGTCCGTCCATCGCGGGCCAGCCGGATGTGTTAGTGGCCATGCTCTCCATTGTCAGCGGGGCGGAGGGCGTACAGCGACCATCCGTTGGATGTGGCGAGTATCGGGAAGCGCCGGTCCAGCGAGTCCGCGAATCCGGGCTGGGAATGCACGAGGGTGTCGTTCGCGACGAAGTAGCGCGCCCCTCGCTGGACAATGCTGTCGAGCCGAGCCATCGATTGCTGTTCGACGCAGACGTCGAATCCTTTGCGGTCGAGCCAGTAGAACATGTACGACTGATTGTACGCCACGTGCTTGGCCATCACGGTGTGGCAGGGACCGCCTGACGACAGTATGAGCGTGCCCGGCGGAATCGACGGGGCGAACAGCTTCGCGGCGATGAAATTGCCCGTTTCGTGGTGCGGGTGTACGTCGGCCGCGACCTGCGCTCCGAGCAGGAGGAGGGCGAGCGGCGCGGCGATGGCCGCCGTGATCGCCAGGCCCGGCGCGCGTTTGAGGCTGGACGTCCGGTTGCGCCCGCGCACGACGAGGAGCGTCATGAACCCGACGACGAGCGCGATCGCGCCCAACTTGACCCCGCGCGACGAGCTGTAGCCGATCGGCAGATCATGTGCGACGATGTACCAGAGTGCGATCGCACAGGGGATCATCGCGACGGCGATTGCGGGGCGCGTTCCCGGCCGCCACCGGAGGCGCGCCAGCTGCGCGACGCCAAGACCAAACAGGAGGGCGACGGGCGCGACCGAAAAGACGTGGTAGTACAGCGCCCAGGAATTGGCGGTGGTGCGAATCGCGGCGACGTAGAACAGCATGGCGCCGGCGAGCCACGGTATCGCGACGCGGGCGGCCGGGGCGTTTGGCGCGGCGGCAAGACCGTAGAGTCCCGTGATCGCGCCGGCGGCAGTCCACACGTAAAACAGCTCCGCCGTGATGAGCCCGAGGGTGAACGATGACTCGCGAAACACATCCATCCCGATCCAGTGATCCTCATTGGAAAGGCCGAGCGAGTTCCCGTAGGTGATCCACAAGTGATGCGCGTGGGTGTACCACAGGGCCGATGGCACGAGGGCGATTGCCCCGAACGCCCACACCCACGGGTCCCGGGCCGCGGCCCAACGCCAGCGCCGCCAGAGGAGCACGGCGAACAGGATCCCGACGTGCGCCGCCGTCGCCTTGGCGAGGATGGCGAGGGAGGTGGCGAGCGTCGCCGCCACCCACCAGCCGGCGGCTCGATGCCCTGGCCGCCGGGCGTCGAGCCACCGCACGAACGCGTAGACGCCCGCCACGTACGCGAGCAACATGAGCGCTTCGGGCTGCAGCGCGTTGGAGATCCGGACGATGAGTGGATTGAGCGCGAAGAACAGGCCGGCCGCGATCGCCCCGCGCCACGGCAACAGGCGACGGGCGAGCGCGAGGAAGATCGCCAGAGTCGCGAGCGCGAACGTGTATGCCAGCACGCGGCCGAGGACTTCGTGGAACCCGAAGGTGTCGTAGAGTACCGCGGTCGTCCACGGAAAAAGTGGGAACTCCATCTCCGCGTACCCCGGTCCGTCCCCGCGCCAGTCGATGCGAGGATAGAGGATATTCATCCCCTCGCGCGTGAAGTTACGTGCGATCGCGGCTTCGTCGCTCTCGCGCCAGCTCTCGCGGATGCGGCCATCGACCGGCCGCCAGAGATCGATCGCCCGGACGCCCGCGCCGAAGATGAAGATGGCCGCGAAGAGCCAGGCTCGATGTGCGCTATACCAGGAGCGCCGTCGCGTGGCCGGCTTCATGTGCCTCGCGTCGCGGCCGAATCGGCCGCGGTGCCGGAGAACCGGTACAGATACCGGGGAAACCGGTGGTTGTATCGTTTCGGCAGGCCAGCGAGGGCTGCGAACCGGTCCCCAAAATCAGTCTGCAGCACGTAGAGACGACTCAGTCGTGAGAGCGGCGGCTGTTCGGTGGCGAGCGGGAGATTCGTGATGAGATACGCGCGACCCACCGGGTGCTCCGCGGGCCCCATCAGACCGTACGCGATCGCGCGGTCCGCGTTGGTGTGACCGGGTCCGCGTCCGATGTCGTCGAGTGCCACCCAGTGGGCTCCGGGATGAAACAGGGGCGGCCCAGGGAGCTCGCCGATGTCCGGGGCGTACAGCGGGCCGTCCAGCCCGCGCACAAACCCGAGGAAATCAGCGTATGCCACCGGCGCCTGCGGCGAAAGTATGACGGTCTGGGGAGCGTAAATAAGCGGTACGAATGCCACTGCCACCGCGATCGGCTGGGCCACCTGGGCCCACGCCCCCGCGCCGGCCCGTACGCACGCCGCCAGCCCGACCGTGCCCAGAATGATGACCAAGGCGCCAAACGGAATGAAGACATTGTCGGAGGATCCGGCGTCCAGCGCCCCCTGTAGCGCGCTCGCGACCGCGCAGCACCACTGAATGTGCCAAACGCGTAACGGGGCGCGCCCGCGCCAGACCTGCGCCAGCGGGATCACGCCTGCCAGCATGAGCGGCAGATAATTGCGCAGCGTAAACCGTGCCAGCCGCACCATCGCGCCCGGGTTGATCGTGGACCATTTCCGCGGCACGTCCCATGTGAAGTAGTGAAACGCGGGACCAAATGGCCATGCTGTTGCCGCCACGTAGGCGACGACGCCCAGGATCGCGATGACGGACCACGCGGGCAGCGATGCCCGCCATCCATCACGGAAGGTCAGGAACGCGGCGCCGCCCAGCGCGAACAGCGCGCCGTGCTGTTTGAACCAGAAGCTCAGGACGAGCAGAACAACGCCGGCGATGCGGCCTGCGCGCCCCGGCGCCTGATCGATCAGGTACGTGCCAAGCAGCGCCGCGCAGAGCAGCCAGGAATCCGAATGTGCGGTGTCGAGATATGCGTCCATCACGCGGTATGCCGTCGCGAACAGCCCCAGGGCGATCAGCCCCCACCATGCTGATCCCGTCCACTTCCGGATCGGTGAGGTAGATGATGGCGCCGCTGCCCACCATGCCGGCGATCGCGACGAGGCGCACCGCCGGCAGATCGAGGCCGAGCACCCACGTCACGGGCGCGCACAGGTAGTAGTACAGTGGGTTGTAGGCGAGGGGAACGAAATCCGGCGTCGGCTGCGGGTAGACCGCCAACCCGTGGGCGGCCCGGCCAACGTGCTGGAGGATGGTGCCCTCCATCAAGTCGAGCAGAAATGGGAAGCGGATGTGATCGGCCCACAGGAACACCGTGAAGCCGATGACCACTCCCGACCATACTGCGAGCGCCCCTTTGGCGAGCACCGGAGCCGTCCCGGCCGCCCGATGGCGATGCACATCGATCACCGCGCACACGCACACGGTCGCCAGCAAGATCGCCCGCAGGAAATTGGCACTGCCAACGATTGCACTCACGACGTGCACGCCAGCGGAATCAGTCCCTGCCGCCCGAGCGCCGCGATGATGGCTCCCGCCGCCGCCCGATGTCCCGCCGCTGTCCAATGCCACTGGTTCGGGAAATACACCGGCTGCGGGCGATAGGCCCGCAGCGGGCCTGTCAGGTCGACCAGTGGCACGCCCAGCGAATCCGTGATGTGCTCGAGCGCCGAGAGAGGCCGCCGAAGGTCGTAGTCCACCGAGTCGGTCAGCGGGATGCCGGACCGCGGCAGGTACGCGATCTGGTCGCGCGGGAGCACCGTGACCCCGCCCGGGGTGAAGAAGATGATGAGCATTCCCCCGTCCGCTCGCGCCGCGTCCCGAAAGTGGGCGATGAACCGCGCCATCCGGTCCGGTGTTCAGGGTGTCGTAGAGCGGGTTTGGACCGGTGCGGTAGTAGTCGAGCAGGAGCTTGTAGCGTTGCGTGTTGGAGATCCGGCCGGTCAGGCCCGATACGACGCGCTCGTACAGCAGCCGCGCGTTGGCGACGAGGTCCGAGCGGTCGAACAGCGCGCCGCGCGTCACGTGCCGCTTCGCCAGGCCGATCCCTTCGCGGCGCTCCTGGGCGCCGACCATGATGTCGGACCAGTCGTTCACGTAGAACTCGTGTACGACGATGTCGGGGTGGAAGATCGCGCCCAGCTCATCGAATTGCGGTTCCTCCTCGCGTGGTCCGTATCCCGTGACGCCGGCGTTGATCACCTGAACCGGCCGCGGGGCGAGACACTGTGCGAGCGCGGAATCGAGCAGCGCGGGAAACGACTGTTCGTAGTTCACGCCCTCGGGCATCGTGAACGCGTCACCGGTCGTGAGCACCCGTAACGTGTTGGCCGTGGGACGAGCCGCCGGGATCTCCGGGCTCGCGAGCCCTAGCCCGTTGGTGCGAATGACGTAGTCGTAGTCGTTGTACCGAAGATGCGTCGTGCGGTTCGGGATGAGAGCGAAGGCCCGCGTCGGATGGATCATGAGTGCAGGCCGCTCGCCCCAGCCCCCGATCTCGCGCGGAGCGACGATGCGGAGGCTCCACTCGGCACCCGCGGCGATCAGCAGCGTGATGACGGTCCCGGTGGACCATGCAGTCCAGAGCCGGTGCGGAGACGCCCCGGACCCATGGGTGACCGTCGCAATGACCCCGATGATGAGACCTGCTATGGCCGCGAGGTATCCGGTGCCCGGCGGCATGATGAACAGCCCGAGCAATCCCGACGCGAGGCCAATTCGACGGATGGCGGCACACACGTCGGGCTCGGGCGCCCTGTCCCGCGCCGTGCCGGAGCGCCGCAGCCATTCGAGCCAGAGCGCGACACCCGTGCTCCATGCGATCAGATAGCTGACCGCGCGACCGCCCCGCGGACCGAGCAGCGGCTCTACCGCGATCAGCAGGATGAATGTCACGCCGCCGGCCGCCACGGAGAGCGCGTCCGAGTGCGTCGCGAGCCACGCGGACCCACGGTCCGCGACGGCGTTCGTCGCCCGCTCGATGGATCGCGCCAACGGCACCGAGACGGCGATGGCCAAAACGGCCGCGCAGAGGTGCAGCGGGCGGTTGCCCGGCAGGAACACCCCGGTCCAGATCAACAGAGGGTGATGGACGAGGTAAATGGCATACGAGCTCACGCCAGCCGATGCGATCACCGCCGCCAGACCGGGGGCATGGTCTCGCATTGCTCGCCAGGCGCAGTAGAACAGTCCCGAAAGACCGAGCGACACCAGCAGATTGGAGAGGAGTGATCCGGTGAGTGTCAAGGAGCAGGCGAGCCCGGCGACGTAGATGGCGACCGACAGTCCCGTGGCCGGCCAGAGTCCCGGTTCTCGGCGGCCCGCCTGCCGGGCGGCGATCACGCTGCGGGCGACCACCATCCCCGCGGTGAACTCGGCCAGGCGGGTGAGGGCGAACAATCCGGTCATCCACATGTACAGATGGATGTGGAGCCGCGCCCAGAACAGCATGCCAAACGCGCGTGAGGCGATTGTGATCGCCAGCGTGCCCGCGAAGAACAGCACCGGTCCGGAGCGGTCCAGCCACCGCAGGAGGAACGGATACAGCAGGTAGAGCTGAATGATGAGCCAGACGTACCACCACGCGGGCGCGATGTAGTAGAACAGCGACGGGAGGCCGCGGAAGCCGGTGAGGCTGAACATCGTCATCGGACTGGCGAACGACGAGCGTGTCGCCCGGGATCGCGAGCGCCAGCCCCAGTATGACGACATGCATCGCGATAGAGAGGGGATACAGCCGGGCGAGACGCCGCCGATAGAATCCCCCGATGCCCGCGTCCGGGTGCGTGGGCACGCCCCGCGGTAGCCAGTGTCAGCCCGACGCCACTCGCGAACAGAAAGACGCCCGGCCCGCTGTCGCCGAGCCAGCCGAGGAAGCGGACGAACGCGACGAGGCGCGAGTGATCGTGAGGAAAGAACGTATGGAGCCGCGTCGCCAGGCCGGGCCAGTCGCTACTCGGGTCCGTGAACCAGGGTCCCGGCCCGAACGATTCCACGAGAATGATTGAGGAGCACCGCCAGGATCGCGAACCCCTTCAGCGGATCGAGCCACCCCACGCGTAGGGATCCCGGCCCATCGGGGGCGCTTCGTTCAGCGGTGTGCCCCGGATTCGCGGCCTCACGTGCGGACGGCCGCGAGCACGATCACCGTTTCACCGCATGGATGACATACACATTCTCGAAGGTCGTGCTATCGAGTACCGTCGCACGGGCCTTGAGGTAGCTCGTCACGATCGAATCCGCGGGCGCCGTCCGCCACACGAACCCCTGCGAGACCACCATCCAGAATCGGTTCTGCACGCCCGCGTCGCGCATGCGCTTGCCGATCTGCGATGTGTCGCGCAGATCGAAGAGCACCGGGTCGTAGACGTCGAGCGACGCATCGATCGGGATGCCGAAGACCGGTGCGCGACCGCCGTCAGCTCCTGTATAGTAGTATCGGAAGGGGAGTACGGCTTCCGGCCCGATCACCAGCACTGGCTCGTCCGGCGCACCATGTCCGGCGACGTAGGCGGCGGCACCGCGAGAGTCTGCGACATCGACATGCCGCTCGTAACTGACCAGCGCGAGCAGTGCCGCCAGCATGAGCACGCCGCCGCCCACGCGTCGCCACACCCCGGGAGCGGTCCGCGCAGTCCAGAGCGTACACAGGAGGATGAACGCGGGCGTGAGCACGGCCAGGTGCCGCGGATACACCGACACGATGTTCGAGTATTGCAGTCCGAGCAGCGCGAGCGCGGGAGCCGCCAGCGCGATGCAGAGGGTCGGCTCGAGCCACTGATAGGTCGCGAGATCGGAGCTGGAGGCGTGGCCGTCCGGCGGAGATGCGCCGTGCCGCGGGCGCCGCCGCCGATGTCCCCGATCCGGCTTCGCGAATCGCAGGGCCGCGACGATGAGAATCAACCCGCCAATGATGATGGCGCCGAACGACGTCTGCGTGAGGACCGGCGAGTCGCCGAATACGCCCGCGAGAAACGCGGACGGCACGTTCGTCGACGGGCCCCCGGCGAGATAGCGCATTGCCGGCTGGGGGACGATGGCCGGCATCGGATTGATGTTCCGCGTGAGCTGGTCGTGTACCACGGTCAGCCAGGGCAGGAACGCGAACGCGACGGCCGTCAGGCCGATGGTCAGCCATCGCCGGCCGCGCTGCATCAATCACGGCGGCAATCCACTGCCCAGCGAGCAGGAATCCGACGTAGTAGAACGTGATCAACCCGGCGTAGGCCCCGATCGCGTACAGCGTCGCGTCAAGCCACGAGCGATTGTCCTGCCGGTCCATAATGCGGATGAAGAAGTACGTCGTCCACGCCGCGAAAAACAGCGCCAGCGCGTACGGCCGGGCCTCGGCAGCGGCCCAGACCACCGTGGCAGTCACCATCGCGAACACGGGGGCGGGCACTCCACGGCGTCCCAGGTTGGCGGGCCGTGTGGCCCAGAGGAACGCCATGCATCCGATCGCGGCGAGCGCCGACAGGGTGCGCATCCAGTGCACACTCGGCGAGCCGAGGCGCAGCCAGAGGTTGAGGAGGACGAAATAGAGCGGTGGCTGTGTCTCGAAGTGGACAGCCTGATGCCACGTGGCCAGCACCGCGCGATTCGCCGAGTGGAACGAATAGGCTTCGTCGATCCAGAGACTCTTGTGCACCGAGTTCCAGATCGTGATGGCAATGAGGCCCGCCGCCGAGGCGACGAGGGGCCACCGCGATCGTAAGCCTCGAGCGCTAGTTGCCCCCGCCGTCGGCGGAGCGGGCGGCTGCGAAACGGCCGCTACGGTCGGCACGCGGTAGCCCGGAGAGATTTACGTCGCGGCGGTGTCAGCTAGCACTCAGACAGCGGCGGCCGCAACCCGGCCCGCACCGCCGACGGCGCGCCGCAGCAGGACAGATCCCGAGCCCAGACCTGCCGGAATCGCCGCCACCGGCCCTGGATCGACGATGGCGCACCCCGTGACACAGGTGCCGGCCAGCTTCTGTACGTCAGCGAACTGCACGCGATTGAAGGTGTCGCTCGCATAGCGCTCATTGAGGAAATCAACCACATCCCGCACCTCGTTCGCCAATCCCCGCTCGACGGCGCGGAAGGCCGCCGTGACGGAGTCGATCTCGGCCGGGGTCGGTGCCCGATGCCCACGCCCGATTCCGGTATACACCAGTCCGCGCTTCGTGATATCAGCCGCATGGTAGACGTTGCAACCGTCGACGACGCCGCGGGCCTTGGGGGCCGCGTCGAGCATGGCCTCCCGGCCGCTCACGTAGTCGCGGTGTGCGGTGCACATCACGAGCCACTCGGCATCCTTCACGGCTGCCGGCAGGTCGCGCGTGAAATGGTCGGTCAGTCCGAACTTGCGGAGATTCTGGTCATCGCCCTTGACGTACGGGTCGTGCAGCGTCACGCGGCACCCGCGAGCCAGCAGGAGCTGGCCGAGCGCGAGCGTCGGGGAGTTGCGGGTGTCTTCGGAGTTGAAGCGATAGGCCGTGCCGAGCAACGCGACGGATTTTCCGTCGACGGCACCCAGCACACGCTCGGCGAGCCGCACCGTCTCGGCGGGCGACGCATCGTTGATCCGGCGCGCTTCGAGAATCAGGCTGCGGCTCGTATCACCTTTGCTCTCGAGGCGGCGCCACCAGAGCAGAATGCCGTCCTTCGGCAAGCAGTGGCCGCCCACGCCAACCGTGGGCACGAGCAGGCCGCCGCTGGGGACCGCGTTCGGGTCGGCACTCGCGGCATCCGCCTGGGCGAGCCGTGTGTTGACCTGGTCGCGTACCTTGTAGAAATCGATGTCGCGGGCGTCGCAATCGCGTGCCACTTCCGCGGCGAATGCGATGCGGACGTCCCGGTAGGCATTCTCGAGTGTCTTCACGACTTCGGCGGTCATGCTGTTCGTGGGGTACAGCGTGCCGCGTGTCACGATCCGGGCGTACAGTTTCTTGATCAGCTGCGGCGTCGCGGGGTGCAGTCCAGCCACCAGCTTGTCCGAGGCGGCGACACGCTCGACCAGGCGGCCGGGCATGACGCGGTTCGGGCTGTTGCCGAGCAGAATGTCGCGACCCTCGATCAGTCCATACCGGGCGAAGTGCTCGCGGATGACCGTGGCCATCGACGATGGCGCCAGCGTCGACTCGAACACGATCAGCGGGACGTTGCCTGCCGGGCGGGTCCGCAGCGTCTCCGCGACATGCGTCAGCGCCTCGAAGAGCGGCCCGTAATCGGGCGCGATGCCGGCCTTGTCGGTCTGCACGCACACCAGGATGACGTCGGCATCGCGCAGCCCCGCGTAGTCCCGCGTCGCGCTCAGCAACCCTGCGGCGACCGATTCGGCGACGATGCGGTCGAGATCGGGCTCGATACCACCGATCGGAGACTTGCCGGCGTTGATCGCGTCCACCTTCCAGCCGGAGGTGGGTGAGTCGCGCTGAACGACGACCACCCGTGCGGGCGTATCGCCGCCCTCACAGATGCGGGAGTGGGCAAGGAGCGCCGCCATCGGCATCCCGACGATGCCGGGACCGATCACCGCGATCTTACGAACTTGCCAGGATTGGACGCCGCGGTCGCTGAGAGTAAGAGGCACGGAGAATCGCTCGTGTTGTCGGAAGCGTGACGTACAGGGATGTACAGGAAACGAAGTCGGACGGTCAGTGTAGCCGAGCGCTAGGCGGCATTGATGAACTGCCGATGCCAGAGCTCGAGGTTGAGCAAGCCCCACAGACGGCGCCCGAACGCAGACTCTCCATCCATGAGTTTCGCCACCTCGCGGGTGTCGAAGATACCGCGTTCACGGGCACGAGACGACAGCAGCACGTCCGCGAAGAAATCCCGCGACGCGCCCTTGGCCCACAGATGCAGCGGCACCGGGAACCCCATCTTGTCTTTACGCTCGGCGACCCGTTGAGGCAACAGATTGGCCGTCGCGCGCAGGAGCATGTATTTCAGCTCGCCCCCGCGGAATTTCATGCGGGGTGGCATGCTGGTCACCAGATCGGCCACCCGGTGGTCAAGGATCGGGACGCGCGATTCCAGTGACGCCGCCATGCTGACGCGATCCTCCACGTGGAGGAGCGACGGCAGGCCGGTCACCAGATCGAAGTGCGTCATCTTGTTGTAGTACGACTGCGTGTCCGGGTGATTGAACACGGCCTGGAAGCGCGCGAAGAGGTCCTCGCGATGATAGGTCGCGCGGAAGTCATCGCTGAACAGGGACAAGGCGCCCCCACTGCGATCGATGAGGCGAAAGTAGCGCCGGTCCATCGGCTCGAACACATCCTGGCGCCAGAACGTCTGCAGCATCGGCGCATACTGCCGGAGCGCGGGCAGGTTCGGGATGATCGACTTGAGCGACACGATGTGCTCGGCTTCTTCGTTGCTCTCGAAGATCGCACCCTTGATCGCCTGCTCGAGGTACGCGACCATGTAGCGCGCGTACCCGCCGAAGATCTCGTCGCCGCCCTGGCCACCAAGAACGACCTTGACGGTCTGGGCCGCGCACCGGGCCACGATGAATTGCGGAAAGAGTCCGGGCCGGCGGTCGGCTCGTCCATTTGGTACACCATGGACGGCATCAGGTCGACGAACTGCTGCTCGGTCGGGACGATCTCGTGCACCGTCGCCTGGCACATTCCGGCGACTTCCCGTGAGTAGCGGGTCTCGTCGAACTCGGGGCCTTCGCGGAACACACCGGTGAACGTGTGGAACGGCGGCGCGGCATGCGGGGCCGCGAGCAGCGTCACGATGCTCGAATCCGTACCGCCGCTGAGGTAGGCGCCGACCGGCACATCGCTCCGGAGCTGCAGCCGGATCGCGTCCTCGAGCAGCCGGCGCACCTCGACGACGAAATACTCCTCGGTGTGGTACGGGTCGATGCTGAACCGCGGCTCCCAGAAACATTCCGTCCGCTGGTCGCCGGAGGCCAGATCGATCATTTGCCAGTGCCCGGGGCGCAGCTTGCGGATGCCCGCGAACATCGTGTTCTCGCCCGTGACGAACTGGAACGTCACGTACTCGCGGACCGCGTCCTGATCCGGCACCGCCGTGACCGACGGATGCTGGAGCAGCGCCTTGATCTCCGACGCGAACAGGATGTGGCGGTCCGACGCGTAGTAGTACAGGGGCTTGATGCCGAAGTGGTCCCGGGCGACGAACACCGTCTGCCGGTCCGCGGTCGTACATCATGAACGCAAACATGCCGTTCAGCCGCTTCACGCACTCGGCGCCGTACTCCGCGTACATCGCGAGAATGACCTCGGTGTCCGAGGTCGTGTGGAACGAGTGGCCGCGCTGCTGCAATTCCGCGCGCAGCTCAACGTAGTTGTAGATCTCGCCATTGAAGCAGACCGTCAGCGGCCCCCGCGTCATGGGCTGTGCGCCCGTCACCAGGTCGATGATGGCCAACCGCTTGTGATAGAAGCCGACGGGGCCGTCGATGAAGCACCCCTCGCCGTCCGGTCCGCGATGGCGAATGGCATGCGCCATGTCGGCGAGCACGGCGCGCTCGACGGGCTGGCGGTCACGATTGATGATCCCGACGATTCCGCACATGGTCAGACGCTCATGAGGGACTGGCGCCGGCGCGCGCAGGCGGCGCCGAGACCGGGGGAAGGGCGGGGCGGAGCGCGGGGGCGCGCCGGGCGAGGATGGCGCGGGCGTGGGTGCTCATGTCCACCAGGCGGAAATGCTCCCCCAGGATCTGGAGCACGCGGCGTGAAGAGCTGCACCTTCCGGTGTCCCGCGAGGTCCATCCCCGGGAAGAACTGGAGCGCCGGCGCCTGGTCGCCACCCAGCAGATCGAGCGGATGCAGCAGAAAGCTCGGCTCCGTCCCGGTGAGCCGGCACATCGTGATCGCGAACCGCAGGTACGCCGACCATGGCGGCCTCCGACACGCGGCTCAGGTACAGCAGATAGCTGAGATGGAACGGCGTCTTGACCACGGGAATCGTGGTGACCGGGATCTCGAGCAGCGTACGGCCCGACGGGAGCGACCACCGGTATGGCCGCACCGGCCGGAATCCGTCGCTCGCGGATCCGAACAGCGCGGCGCGTTCCTCGCGCTGGGCCGGCGTCAGGTGCGCGGTCCAGAAGTAGTAGGCGCGGGCGAGCGGCCCGAGGTACGTGGGCAGCGTCGACGCATCATCAGATGTAGCCGCGGTCGACGAGGACCTCGAACAGCGTCGGACTCCAACTGAACCCGGGCCCGCGGAAGCCCACTGGCCTGCGGCCGGTCGCCGCCTCGATCGCCGCTTCCGCAGTTGCCGATCTCGGAGGCCAGCTGCTCAGGCGTGTAGCGATGGAGCCACGGCTCGTGCTCGAACGAGTGGTTGCCGACTTCGTGTCCCGCCGCAATGACGGCGCGTAGCTGATCGTGGTGGGCGGGAACGGCCGCATCGCGGCCCACGACGAAGAACGTGATCCGCATGTTGAGCGCGTCGAGCGCGCGCAGCGTCGTGTCGAAGAACACCGGGTAGTACGACGGGCGCGCCTCCCATCCGGCGTCGCCGTGGGTCTTCATGTACGACCACTGGTTGTCGACGTCGAGCGACACGCTCGCGAGCGGGCGGGAGTCTGCCATGACGGGGGCTGAAGGCGCGGTCACGAGGGCGCTCCGGCCGGTCCTCGCGCCGGCGCGCTGGCGGCACGCGCGGGTGACGCCGCCGGCATGCCGTTGCCATTCTGGCTCCGGCCGGACGGTCCCGCGACGGCGGACGCATGGATCAGCGGAGCGAGCGCCGCGGCCTGGCGGGCCGCCAGCGCGAGCGTCTCATTGACGTTGAGCGTCCCGTACGCGATCTGCGCGGAGTTCACGACGAACACGTTGTCAACCGATGTCTTGAGCGGCGGCAGCAGTGATCGCGAGTAGTCGATCGTGGAGATGGCGTGGACCTCGCGCACACGCGCGACGCGTGACGCCAGCACGTCGCTCTGCCGGAACTGAGGGTACATCCGGGCGAGCGTCGCCACCGTCTCGGCGACCAGGTCGTCGTCACCTGCGCTTCCACGTGGGATCGTCCTGGGCGAGATACCGCGGCAGATAGACCAGCGACCGTCCGCCAAACGAGGCGGGATCCACGAGCGCCGTCATCTCGATCACGCCTGTAAATGGAATACCCGGGTCGGTGATGTTGGTGACGTAATAGTCGGCAAGTGGCCGCGCGAGAAGCAGCGAGGGACAGACCACACCCTGGTACACGACCTTCTGGAGGCGCTCGCGTTCGGCACTAGTCAGCTGCGGGCAAATGGCGGCCACCCGGCCGCACGGCACCGTCAGCACCACCGCGTCGAAGCGCCGGGATGACCCGTCGGCGAACCGCACCTCGGATCCGGACGCGTCGCCGCGCACATCCGCCGCAGGTCGTCCGCACACGATGTCGATGCCGCGCGATTCGAGCGCCGGCCGCAGGCGCGTGAGGACGGAGTCGTATCCGCCCTCGACGTAGCCAAACATCTCGCGCTTGAGCCCCGACCGGCGGGCGGCATAGAGGCGGGCGATGATGGCCCAGATGAATGCCGCACTCGCGAGCCGGTAGTTCTCACCAAGCTTGCTGCGGAGTAACGGAAGCCAGATGCGCTCGACCGTACTGCGGCCCGAGAGGCGCGTCAGCCAGTCGACGACCGTGACCTGCTCGAGCGGCGCGGGGTCGGTGACACGGGACGCGTGAAAGATGGTCCAGCCAAGGCGGGCTTTGGCGAACAGGCCGAGTGGCGGGAACATCAGGAAGTCGAGTGCCGACGACATCGACACCAGGCGCCCACCGGTGAAGAACCCGGTGCGCGTCGTCCGCCAGCGCAGCCGGTCGCCCAGCCCGATCTCCTCGAGCAGCTCGCGTAGATACGAGTCCGAGAGCAGCGTCACGTGGTAGAAGCGGTCCCACGTGACGTCGCCAATGCCGTCGGCCGCCGCGAGGCCGCCGAGGGTGGGCGCCGCTTCGAAGACCGTGACGCGGTGGCCGGATTTCTCGAGTTGCGAGGCGAGCCCGAGTCCGAGCATGCCGCCGCCGATGATGCCGACGTGCGGGCGCGCGCCGGTGCTCGGGCCGCTGCCTGGCAGCCCGCTCGGAGTGCCGCGGTCAGCAGGCATCACGACGTGCGGGGCGACGCCACGCGTTGGAAGGCGAGGCGCGCCAACAGGCCCAGGTGGCCGGCGATCGTGCGCAGCACCTTCATCTTCGACCGCCCGATCATCCGGACCTCGAGCGTCGTCGGGTATTCCGCGATCTTGGAGCCGCCCAGGTCGAGCTTTCCAAGCATCTCCGCGACGCCGAGGAAGCCCGAGTTGTCCAGCCTCACGGCGGCCGCCGCGCTCCGGCGGTAGACGCGGAAGCAGCTCGTGTACGTGGCCAGCCGCTGATGCAGGACGATCCGGTACAGGCCAGACAGGGATTTCGAGAGGCCGAGCCGCCAGGCAGGGACGTTCCGGACTTTGCCGAGCGCATGGTACGGCGACGCCGTGACGAGATCGACGCCGTCCGCCAGGAGCGGGATCATGTGCTGCAACTCGTGCGGATCGTACGTGCAGTCACAGTCCATCGAGCATACGATCTCGGTGTTGGCGCGCATGAATACCGGTGACGATACCCGCCGCGACGCCCTGATTGGTCGCGTGGCGCACGATGATGCAGTTCGGGCCGATCGCCAAAGATCCGGTGCAGCGCCTCGTTCGTGCCATCGGAGCTGTGGTCGTCGACGAAGATGAACGTGAACGCGTACGACGTGAGCTGCGCCTCGACGCTCGCCAGCGTGTTCGCGAGATAGGGGAGGATCAGCTCCTCGTTGTAGCACGGGATGACGACCGAGACCGGCGTCCGGCCGCCGGCGGGGCACCGAGCGCCGGCCCTGACGCGGAACCGGAACTCAGCAGACCCCGGGCGTCAGGGGCCGCGATCTGCGCGTCGCCGGGTGTCGCCGGCTTCAGCACCATCACGCCGCCCGATACGCGGGCGCGCGGCAGGATCGTCTCGCGGCTATCGGTCCGGATCGCGGCCGGCGTGAGTCCCAGGTATGTGGCCGCGGTCGTGAACTGATACCGCTTCAGATAGTACCGCAGGATCTGCGGCATCCGGTCGAGATTGCGGTACTGGCGCACCCGCGAGAACCACGGAGCGGAGTTGATCTTGGGCTGGTCCGGGTCGAGCTCCCACGTGTGGAAGTACATGACGTAGGGCGCCGTGTACGTGCGGGTCCACTGGGCTACCGCGCGGCGGACCATCCGCTCCGGGAACTGGCGGAAATAATTGCCGCCCGCGATCGGCACCAGGAAGCCGAAGACATCGGCAGTCGAAATCGGCAGTTCCCACAGCGTCCGATCGCCGTAGCGGTGCAGATGGGCGAAACGGCGCCACGGCTCAGCTGCGTACGACCGTAGATCGGACCGACGCTGGAGTCGTACTCGTACCCTTCGTCGGCGAGGACGTCGAGCGCCCACAGGTCGGCCGGCTGAAACCAGTCGTCCGCGACACGATAGCCGAGGATGCGGTGCCCGCCTGCCCGCTCGAGCGCCTCGCGCGCCCGGGCGAGATCGTCGCGAAACTCGGCCGGCGTGAGCTGGCGGATGTTGCGATGGTAGTAGCCTTTGCTGGCGATCTCGTGGCCGCGCTCGGCGACGACACGGATCAACTCCGGCATCGTGTCGGCGACCCAGCCGAGCACGAAGAACGTCGCTCGCGACCGGAATTCGTCCAGCAGGTCGAGCGTGCGCAGTGTGCTCGCTTCGATCCGGCGCTCGAACCGGTACCATTGGCCGCGCTGGATGACCCGGTTGAACGCACCGACATGGTAGTAGTCCTCGAGCGCGACCGTCAGGATGTGCGGCCCGGTGGCCGACGCGTCCTCGAAACTCGAGGCGCGGACAGGCAGGCTGGCGCTGGGCGTTTGTGTGCTTACTCGCACGGGCCGGAAGTCACGACCAAGGGAGGAAGAGTCGGGGCGCGCCACCCGGGCCGGCTCACGCCGGTCTCCGGGTGCGAACTTGCGATGGGGTCCACAGCGTCCACCCCTCAGCAAGCCAGTGGCCACGCGAGGCGACGCCATGGGCCCAACTCCGGCTCACAGGAATCATTCTCAAGTCTATGCCGAGTAGCGAGTTAACAATCGTCAAGGCGATCAAAACACCGGGTGCGTCCGATTCCAGTCCTCAGGCCGGCGGCCCGGGAGCCGGCATTTGTGGCGTTGTCTCTACAATCGACGCACATCCGCGCGATACGCCACTTGGAAAATAGCGAGCCGCCGCGAATGCCCTGGAGCAAACCTCCAATTGATGGTATGGCACCCCTATACTGGCCCCCGGGTTACCGCTAGCGTATGGACGTGCCCGTCGTACCGCCGGTATCGCAACGATCGATCCTCCATGTCCTGGCCCCCGCTCCGGCCGGCGGCCTCGAACGAGTGGTCCGGGCATTGGCCGTCGGCCAAGCTGCGCGGGGCCACACGGTTACGGTCGCGACAGTTCTCGAGCGGGGACAGCGCCGAAGCGCCGACGCCGCCGCGGAGGCGTACGAGCACCCCTTCATCACCGGCTTCGCCGGCACCGGCGTGCTCGTCGTGCCGGTGATCGTCGGCCGGCGGGGATACCTGGGCGAGCGAGCAGCGATCCGGCGGCTCGCGATCCAGCACTCAGCCGGGATAGTACACACCCACGGCCGGCGCCCGGACGTGGTGGACTCCGGAATCGCCCGGGAGCGCAAGGTCCCGGCGGTGACCACCGTCCATGGCTTCACGGGCGCCGGGCTGCGGAGTTTCGTCAACGCCGCGATCCAGCGCAGGGCGTTTCGCCACTTCGACGCCATCGTGGCGGTGTCGGACACGGTGGCCGACGCACTCATGCGGTTTGGCGTGCCACCGGCCCGGGTGCACGTGATTCAGAACGCTTACGATGAAGTGGCGCCGCCGCTCTCCCGGGCGGATGCCCGGATCCGGCTCCGGGCCACTGGCGACGAGTTCATCATTGGATGGGTAGGCCGCCTCTCCCGGGAGAAGGGATTGGACGTGCTCCTGGCGGCACTCGCCCACGTGCGTGACCGGCCCGTCACTGTCGCCGTCATTGGCAGCGGAGCCGAGCGGGCCGCGCTCGAGGCGGATGCCGTGCGGCTCGGGGTCGACGGCGCCGTCCGCTGGATGGGCCAGGTCAACGACGCGCCCCGTTTGTACCGCGGCTTCGATCTCTTCGTCCTCAGCTCTCGTACCGAGGGTACGCCGATCGCACTGTTTGAAGCGATGGACGCGGAAATCCCGGTCGTCGCGACCGCCGTCGGCGGCGTGCCGGCGGTCGTGTCGTCCGCAGAGGCGGCTCTCGTCCCGCCGGAAGACCCCCTGCGTTGGCGCAGGCGATCCGCTCCGCGTACGACGACCGGGCACCGGCACGGGCCCGCGCGGCCGCCGCGACGGTTGCGCCTGCGCGCCCAATATGCGGTCGGTCCGTGGCTCGACCGGTACGATCGCCTCTACACCGACTTGGTGGCGGTTCGGCCACGCCGAACTCCCGGCCGGAGGCACGTGACCCTCGCCGGGCCGTGGTGGGCGTTTGCGCTGCTGCTCGTGCCGTTGGCGCTCGTGGCGTACGCCTACGGGCTGTATCCGCTGCTGCTCGCGGTGCTCGGCCGTGCTCGGCCCGTGGTGCGCGAGCCCGACGTGCCGCGCGAGTGGCCGTTCATCAGCATTACCGTTCCCGCGTACAACGAGGAGCGGTCGATCGGCGCGACCATCGAGAATCTCCTGAGTGCCGACTATCCCGCCGATCGGCGCCAGATTCTGGTGGTGTCGGACGGCTCGACGGATGGGACCGACGCGGTGGTGCGCACCTATGCGGACCGGGGCGTCGAGCTCTTCCGGCTGCCGGTGCGCGGCGGGAAGACGGCTGCCGAGAACGCGGCGGCTGGCGCGGTGCGCGCCGAGATCATCATCAATACCGATGCATTGGTTCGCATTCTGCCGGACGCGATCAAGCCCCTGGTTCGCGCTTTTGGCGATCCGACGGTCGGTGTCGCCTCGGGCAGTGACGTCAGCGTCGGCGACGTCGAGGCCGAGGGAAATCGCGGCGAGTCGGGATACGTCGGGTACGAGATGGCGGTTCGGATCTCGAGACGCGGCTGGGCTCCATCATCGGAGCGAGCGGCTGCTACTACGGCTTTCGCCGCGCGGTGTATGCGCCGGATTTCCCTGACGCGCTGAGCCGCGACTTCGCGAGTGTGCTGATTGCGCGCGAGCGGGGATTCCGGTCCGTGTCGGTCGCCGCGGCTCGCTGCGTCGTCCCGCGGACCGTGTCGCTGCGCTCGGAGTTCCGGCGCAAGATCCGGACGATGGCTCGGGGACTCGCGACGCTGTGGTACAAGCGAGCGCTCCTCGATGGCCGTCGGTATGGCGTCTTCGCCTTCATGCTGTTCAGCCACAAGCTTTGCCGGTGGCTGGTGTATCTGGCGATGCCGCTGGCCCTGCTCGGCCTCGTCGTCCTGGCTGTGACGAATCGCGCCGCGGCGGTGCTGCTGGCGGCGGCGATTGGGGGAGCGGGAGTCGGGCTCCTGGCCCTGCGGGCCGGCGACTGGCGGCCGCTGGCCCGCCCGATCGCGTTATGCGGCTATCTGGTAGGCAGCGTCACCGCCGGAGTCCTGGCGTGGGTGACGTTCTTCCGCGGCAGGCGACTGCCGATGTGGGAGCCGACGCGCCTCTGCCCCAGTCTACCCCCGCCACACGGGCGGAATTACGGCCCGGTGAACCGGTGCCGCAGAAGGACGGCGGCGCAGAGCGCGCCCCAGCCCAACACCGTCGCGATGAGCGGAATGTCGGCCCAGACGGCGTCCGTCGGTGATTCCGACGCGGTCCCGGATTCGGCGATATACCAATACCGAAAGAGACCGAACAGCACGAGCGGCACCGTGACGGCGAGGCCCGGCCGGACGGTGATCACGAAGAGCCCGTAGAACACGACGGCGCTGAGCGCCGACATTGGCGTAGCGATCGAGGCCCCGGACCGTGTACAGGCGGAGAACGGATCGCGCCGAGCCGCCGGTCGCCACGAGCTCGTCGCGCCGCTTGACGGCGGCCAGATAGAGCGCGAGGCAGAGTGTGGTGATGAGCATCCACAACTACAGTGGCACACCGATGGCGACGGCCCCGCAGAAGACGCGCAGCACGAAACCAGCGGCGAGCGTGAAGATGTCGACGACCGGGATGTGTTTGAGCCTGACCGTGTAGGCGGCGTTGAGCGCCAGATACAGCACGGCGACGGCGGCAGTCTCGAGACTCCAGAAGGCCGATGCGCCCACGATGGCGTAGAGCACGCCGAGCATGATGCGCGCCTGCGCGGGGGAAATGTCGCCTGCGGCGATGGGGCGAGTCCGCGACTTCGTGGGGTGCGCCGCATTCGGCGGCCCGGTCGGTCAGATCATTGAAGACGTACGTCGCTGACGATGCGATGCAGAACAGGGCGGTGGCGATGACGGCACGTTCCACCGACGTCGCGTAGATGAACGTCCCCGAGAAAATAAGTGGGGCGAGGACGAGAATGTGTTCTTGATCCACTGTCGTGGGCGGAGCAGCCGGATGAATGCGGCAGTGCGGCCCGGGTGGACGATCACGGAGCGCGCCATGCCGCGCACCGGAGTCTGCGTGCCTTCCCCAGTGCCGGGGTCCGCTCCCGGCTGACTGGGTACGGTCACGAGCGGTGCGGCGATGGCGGCGTTACCAGCCGCCGCGCTTGAACAACATGACCGGCAGGGTCTTCAGCATGATGCGCACATTTTCGACGAGTCCCTGGCGGCGCAGGTACTCGAGGTCATAGCGCACCTTGAGCCGCACATTCATCGATGGACGCATTGTATGCGGCGCTGATCTGCGCGAGGCCGGTGATGCCGGGCTTCGCCCGCTGGCGGAGCGCGTAGTCCGAGATGTCTTCCTTAAGGCGTACGACGATACCCGGGCGCTCGGGGCGCGGCCCGACGATGTTCATGTCGCCTTTGAGCACGTTCCAGCTCTCCGGCACCGTCGATGCGGGATTTGCGCAGGAACCGCCCGACCGGGGTCACCCGCGGGTCGTTCTTGGTGGCCCACACTTCGCCGCAGTGACGCTTGGCGTCGATATACATTGAACGGAACTTGTAGATCGTGAAAACGAGCCCGCCGACATCACGCGCGCGACGGTCGTACAACGCGAGCGCCCGCCGCGAACGGCGATCAATGCCGACGCGGGTCTGGGTATAGAGGATCGGTCCCGGCGAGGTGAGCTTGACGATGATCGCGATGATCAGAAAGACCGGGATCAGGACGATCAGCGCGACGCTCGCAAGGACGATGTTGGCGACGCGGTTGGCGACCTCAGACCGGCTGCGCGGAGCGTGTGCGGCGCGAGCGGCCGCCTGCGCACTCGACGCGCGCGGACGGACCGACTTGGCCGGCGCGAGCCGACGATCGCGCGCACTGCGGCCCCCGATGCGCGCGCCGCACGGATCTCCCCGGAGATGCGCGACGTGATGGTCGTGCGCACGTCAGGGAGGGCCTGGCCGGATTGCCGGGAAGGAGCGCTGGAGAGGTCCATGAGGCGGCGGAAGCCGTCGGGTCTGGGCTAGTGGCGAGCGATCAGGACGACGCTTACCGCGATGCCCGCGACGGCGCCCACAACTTCCAAAACGCGGAGGAAAGTCCCGCCCGTTGGACGCTCGCCGACCACAATGGCGTCGCCCGCGCGGACATCGAGCTGGTCCACCGTCTCACCCCGGGCCAGCGCTTCCTGCACCCGCAATGCCGGCTGGATCAGGACTTCGCCCCGGCGGACGACGGTTCTGTTGATGTCGGCCTGGGGCGACAATCCACCGGCCTGCATGACGACGTCGCTCACCAGTTCATTGGCGGGTGCCGTATAAAATCCGGGCCGGAGCACCGGTCCCAGGACGTCGACGCGCACGAGCGAGACCGCGCGCACGTCCGGATTCCGGAGATACTGCCCCAGTTGCTGCTTGAGATAATCCTGCAACTCCGACCGGAGGACGCCGTGAAGCGAGATGTCCGGCATATTGGCGAGATGGACGATCTGATTGGCGCGCACGGTGAGTGTGTCGCTCAGCGACGCCTCGCCCTGCACGACCATTGCGATCCGGTCGCCTACCTGGAAATCCCCGTTGGCCAGCCGCTCTCGCGCCGACTCGGCCTGAGGCCCGTTGCCGGCAGCCAGGGCCTGCAGGTCCGACCGGGACGCAACGGCACCGAGTCCCGTCGTTCCCGGTGAGGTCACCGCCGGCGGTGGCGATGAGGTTTGGGCACCCACAGTCATGGGCCCTGCCGCCGCTCCGAGCGTCACCGCCGCGCACACGCGCCACGCCAGACGCGCGGCCGAACGGCCAGCGCGTCGTGAATCGGGGAACGATTCGGATGGTGGTCTTCGCCGGATTGTCGGCATAGCAATGGCATCAACTGCGCTGCCGTTGGGGGGCGACGGACGGGGCGATCGATTGTGGCAACAGTGGACACGGGTCTCGAAGCAAGAAGCGGAGGAAACATACGCACCCATTGTGCTACGGCAGGTGCGCGCGGGGGAATTTTGTTAATACCTTGTAGTGTTGACGGTTACGCGATGAGTCATCCGAATATTCATGTGGCTAGAATACGCCACCTGTGGGGCGCAAACTACATGAGTGTAGCGTCAGGCGACGGATGCCTTCTGTTCAAGACTGGTCATCGGCGTTCAACGTGACATCATGCGGCAGTTTTGCCCCGGCGGTTGTGACGGCCGTCGTGGCGGCCGTCGTGACGACTGGGCGAGGCCGTCGTAGGGTATGTGGGGGGCACGCAATGTCACTTGCGCGGCGCTCGTGTTACGTGCCACCATTGAAGCTGTAGGGCCGGTGCGGCACCGTGTGACAATGGACGAGTCTGTCATGATTTCGGAACTCGTTATGCGTGTGAGGGTTACGCGGATCGCAAAACCCCGCACGAGACCTGCATAATCCGAGGCACATGCCAGAGGCAACCTTAGCGGCGACGCCACGCGCCACGCGCCCACTGCTCGTGCTCATCGCGAACGACCAGGAGTGGTCCGCCCGGTCGCTCGAAACGATTCTCGGCCCGCACGGGTACGCGGTACTCCGCACCTACAACGCGCGCCAGACGCTCGACCTCGCGCGCCGGGTTCGTCCGGACGCGGTGATCCTCGATGCCCGGCTGCCGGACGGCGACGGACTCGAACTGTGCGCAGCGTTGCGCGGCGAAGATCAACTCGGTCCGGCCACGCCGATCATCGTCACCACGTCGGACCCGGGCCAGCGCTCGCAACAGGTCGCGGCATACCGCAGCGGCGCCTGGGACTATGTAGCACTCCCGCTCGACGGCGATGTCCTCCTGCACAAGCTGGACACTTTCGCGACGGCCAAGCGCGAAGCGGACCGGTTGCGGGACGAAGGATTGCTGGATCCGGCGACCGGCTTGTACAACGCGCGGGGGCTAGCGCGTCGCGCCCGGGAGATCGGCGCAGCGGCCGCGCGGCGGCGGGACCCGCTCGCCTGTGTCGCGCTCACCGCCTCGCCCGAAGGCTCGCGCATCGATGACGCGGTGACCGACGACGCAGTGGTGCGGGTCGCCGAGCAACTGGGCGGGGTGTTGCAGCGGACCGGCCGGACGTCGGATGCGGTCGGGCGGCTCGGGCCGATCGAGTTCGCCATCGTTGCCGCGGCCACCGAAGCGTCGGGCGCCGAGCGGTTGGCCGAGCGCGTGCGCGAGGCGATGGACGCGGAGCACATGGTCATCCCGCACGGGGCCAGATGGTGCGGCGCGCGTGCGAATCCGCGCCGGATACTATGCGGTGCCCGACTACGCGGAATCCGCAGTCGACGCGGTGGAGATGCTGGTCCGCGCCGCGGCCGCGCTGCGGCAGGGCGGCCGCGAGGGTGATCCGAGGCTCGCGGCGATTCAAGCGTTCGCCGGAGTGCGCGCCTAGACCCGACGGCGCGCCGGCTTCGCCGGCGCGGTTTTCACTATCCCCGTGATAATAGCGCGTGATCGGCGCGGCCATCGCCGCCGCCAGACGCCGCGAGCGGGTAGTGCTAGCCCGTCACTTCCTCACGCGTGCCGACCTCGCCCACTCTCGACGGGAGCTGTGCCTGGCGCTCGGAGTCGTCGAGGTTGTATCCGTAGAGATACGAGTAATACCGGAAGGCGCCCTCCGCCTTGATGTCATTCAGGACGCATCCCAGCACGCGAATGGGATACCGGTCGACGACTCCCAGCTTGGCTTGCGCCAACTGGCGATCGCTCCGTCCCACGCGGAGCACCACCATCGAGATTCCCGGTCGCCGCACCCAGGGCAAAGGGATCGATCCCGGCACCGAGCGGCGGGCTGTCGACAACGATGACGTCGAAATGCGGACGCAGGGAATTCAGGAACTGCGGCATGCGCTCCGAGGCGAGTAACTCGGGGCCGCGATGGCGGCGCGCTCCGCACGAGACGACAGTCAGGTGCTCATAGTCCGTCTGCTGAAGGACCTCCTCCAGCGACGCGTTGCCGGTGAGGTAATCGAGTACGCCCGGCGCCTGGTGGATCCCGAACGTGGCATGGAGCTGGCCACGGCGGATGTCACCGTCGACGAGCAGCGTACGGCGTCCCGACTCCGCGAATGACATCGCGAGTTCGACGAGATCGAGGGACTTGCCCTCGCCCGCCCCGGGACTCGTGATCGTGAAGACGACCGGCGCGCTCGGATCGAATACCGTCAGAATGTTGAGGCGGATCGTACGGAACGCTTCGACCACCTGTGCCGCGGATTCGTCGTCCACGTCCTGCAGTCGACACGGGCACCCGTGGGACGGTGCCGATGATCGGGAGCCCAAGCTCTTCGGTCGCCTGCTCGGGATAGCGCACACGGCGATCCAGACGATCCAGCAAGATCGCGAGCGCCAGTCCCAGACCGAGCCCGCCGATGAGCGCGATGAACATGATCCGCGGCTTGGTGTTCCGGGTCGGGACCGACGGGACGACCGGCCGGTCGAGGATCTGGACGTCGGGGATCGAGCTTTCGCTCGCGAGGCGTGCCTCTTCGTAGCGGCCTTGCAACGTCGTGTACAGCTGGCTGGCGAGGCTGACCTCCCGGTTGAGGCGCATCATTTCAACTTGTGCCCGCGGCAACTGGGTGATGTCGTGCGACTCGCTCGCGACCTGCTGCGCGACCGATTGTTCGCTGGTCTGCAGGCGTGCGAGCGCTTCGCGCGCCAATTGGGGGATCTCCTGCATCTGCAGTGTCGTGACGGCGGTCTGCAGGTCGCGGACGGGCTTGTATTCGTCGGTGTACTTGAGCCGCATGTCGCGCAGCTCGTTCTGCTTCTGGCTGTACGACTTGATCGCGTTGTTGAGGTTGTCCGCGTTAAGCATCAGCGCGGGCACCGACAACAGATCCTCGGGATTGAATTGAGGCGTGCCCTGCGTGGTGAGGATCGACTTCACGCGCGCGATATCCCGCACCAGGTTGTCGCGCTGGACCTGATTCGTGAAATAGCTCGAAACGATGGGATTCTGCCCCGGGCCGATCGCGCTGGTGAGGGCCGGTGTGCCTACTCCGCCAGCCGTCACGTTCGGTGCCGGGTCGGGCTGTCCCCGAGCGACCACATCGGGATTCCCCGTCTCGTACACCTCCAGGCCGTGCTCGGCGACCGCGAGCCGTGTCTCGGCGTACTGGAGCTGGGTGCCGAGGATCGACGTGACTTCGACCACCTTGCGGCGCTTGAGATCCGCAGCCACCGCGACGAATTGCGTCATCCAGTCGTTGAGGTTCGCCGCGGCGTCGTACCCGTGATCCGATGTGAGGCTGACGCGCATGAACTGGCTCTGGTCCGGCAGCGCCGCCGTCGAGTGGTCGACGAGCGACTGCGACGCCAGCGGGATCGGATCGACCGAGAACCGGACGGTGCCTGCCTGGCGAAGCGTGGCGGCCGAAGGACGCCAACGGAAGCCGAGTCGCCGTCCGATCGAATCTCCGAACTGCCCACGCTCAGTGACCGTGACGGGAGGTCCGACGACCGAGAGGATGTACTGCGCCGCACCCGGATTCACCGCGAGCTCATACGCCCCGGGCCGATAGGACTGCGCCACGTCGAACCCAACGAACAGCGGTCCGGTCCCTTGCGGGGTGTGGAGGTACAGGCGCCGTTTGAGCACGACCGAGTCCGTCACGCGCAAGCTCGTGAACAGCTGCTCCCACGTGCTCGAGTTCAGGAGCTGGTCCGCTTGGATCGGTTGGCCCGGCGTCTGCCGGCGTTCATCGGGCTGGGAGATCCGAATGGTGCCGTGCACCTCGTACTCCGGCGCCACGAAGCGCGTGGTCGCGAAGCCCCCCGCTACGCCGGCGATAAGGCGCCCGATGATCAGCCATCGAAAGCGGCGCAGCGCGGCGAGGTAGCGATGCCACGGCGTCCGGCCTTCGGTGTCTCCCGCCACGAAGGGCGGCGGCGGTCCCCATCCGTCCCCGTTGATGGAGATATCGGTGCCTGGGCCGCCGTGCCGGGCGGGCACCGGAAGGTGTGAGGGGAGAGGCGAGTGGGTCATTCGCGAGATCGCGGGATGGAGGCCGGTAGGTTGCCGGCCAGATGGCTGGACGGATGATTCTTCCAATCTAGGACGCTCAGCACCGGGCGGCCGTCCTGAACCGCCCCCGCCAGCGCAAGTTCAAGCCCAGAGTCGGCATAGGCCGATCGGAGCCAAATGACATTGTGGATCGTCTTGAGTGTAGCCATTGCGCAACACTGTGTCGAATTAATGTGACAGTCGGTGTATCATTGGCGCAACGATCTGTCTTGACACGTGCAACAGGCTGCGCTAACTAGCCTTACCACGTTGGAACCGGCTTACGTTGAGGAGATGCTATGACGTCCGACCGTCGAACGCCAGTCGGCAGCACAGCCGGCGCCACGTCCAGCGATGCGGGTGCATTTTGCGGCCCGCGGCCGGTGCCCCGCCCGCGACTGTGGGCAGCGGTGCGGCGCCCATGACGCCAGCGCGGGAGGTATCGGCTGGGTCCCCCGACTTTCGATCCAGTCTGCGCATTCTCTTGGTGGACGATGACCGGACACTGCGCGAAGGCTGCGCGAGCGTCCTGCAGATCGACGGCTACAACGTGACGACGACGGGCCGGGGCGATGAGGCACTCGATCTCCTCAAGCGCCGCAAGTTCGACATCATCCTCGTCGACCTCTATATGACCCCCGTGACGGGGATGGACATCCTCCGGGGCGCCCTGGAAGCCCATCGCGAGACCATCGTGATCGTGATGACCGGCAATCCAAGCGTGTCCACGAGTATCGAAGCCCTGCGCGCCGGAGCCTGGGACTACCTGCCCAAGCCGTTCTCCGCACAGCACATGCAGATCCTCCTCGGGCGAGCCTCCCACGCCGTCATGGTCGCCCGCGAGACCCGTGAGTTCCGCACGCAGTTTGCCGAGCAGCATGGCAACAGCGACCGGATCACCCTGCTCGGCGTCTCCCCGGCATTCCGCCAAGCGGTGGACCTCGCCAGGAAGGTTGCCTCGACCGACGCGTCGGTGATGATCAGTGGCGAATCGGGGACGGGCAAGGAGCTGATTGCCCAGTTCATCCACCGCCACAGCCGTCGCGCGAGCCGCAAGCTCGTTCCGATCAACTGCGCCGCGTTGCCGGAGCCGCTCCTCGAGTCCGAGAATGTTCGGGCACCGAAAAGGTGCCTTCACCGGCGCCGATCGTGACAAGCCCGGTCTTCTGGAGACCGCCAACGGCGGCACGCTGTTCCTCGATGAGTTGACGGAAATGTCGCATCCGCTCCAGGCCAAGCTGCTGCGCGTGCTGCAGGATGGCGTGGTGCGGCGGGTGGGCAGCGAGCAGCAGGATGCCGTCGTGGATGTACGGTTCATCTCCGCGACCAATCGGGAGCCGCAGGAGGCCGTGAACAGCCGGCGTGCTTCGCGAGGATCTGTTCTACCGCCTGCGGGTCGTGCCCATCAAGCTGCCGCCGCTCCGGAAGCGCCTGGAGGACATTCCGCTCCTGGCCAACCACTTCCTCGCGCACTACTGGGAGCGCCACCGGCCCGCAGGCGATGCGCCGCCGAAACTCACTGACGCGTGCATCGAGTTCCTGCGAAGCAGGCCCTGGCGGGGCAACGTCCGGGAGCTGCAGAACGTGATCGAACACGTGGCCGTGATCGCGGAGCCGGGCCAACCGATCCGTCCGGAAGACATCCCCGTGTACGAGGACGCGGTGTCCCATCCGCCTGCCGATGGTGTGTCGGCCGCGATCATGAGCGACGCCTATCACTCGGCCAAGGACAAGCTCGTCGCGCATTTCGAGAAAGAGTATCTTCAGCGCCTCGTGGTGCGTGCTGGAGGGAACATGTCCCGCGCGGCGCGGCTGGCCAATATCGACCGCACAACGCTCTATCGGCTGATGGAGAAGCACGGATTCCGGCGCGACGAGCTGTCCGGTACCCTTGAATGATCGGGGGGGCGCCGCCAATGCCGGCGGAGTCGGCCAAGCCCAGCGACGCGGCGCGCAGCGCATCCAGCACCCCCGGTCCGGACGTGGCGGAGCAGTTTGCCGATCACCTGGCCGGCCGGGACGCCATGCAGCTCATCGTCGAGGTCGCGCACGACATGCGCTCGCCCCTCGGCTCGATTCTGTTCTTGGCGGAGCGCCTGCGGGCAATGCAGAGTGGCCCGCTGAACGCCATTCAGGAGCGGCAGATCGGGCTGATTTACAGCGCGGCGTTTGGGCTGAGCACGCTGGCCGGAGACGTGATCGAACTGGCGCGCGGCGGTGAAGGGCTCCTGCATCAGGAGCCAATTCCGTTTTCGGTCGCGAATCTCATGGAGTCGGTCGGCGCGATCGTGCAGCCGATCGCCGAGGAAAAAGGTCTCGCCGTGCGCCTGGTGCCGCCGCCCGCGGACGCCCGGATCGGGCAGCCTGCGGTGCTCAACCGGGTGCTGCTGAACCTCACGACCAACGCCCTCAAGTTCACGGCCGAGGGGGGGGTCGAGGTGGCGGCGACGCAGCGGTCGCGGACCCGGCTGGAGTTCTCGGTGCACGACACCGGGCGCGGTATACCCGCACAGGTCATGGAGACCTTGTTCGATGCCTTCCGCCGCCGCCCCAAGCCCGGTGAATACACGTTTTCGAGTGCCGGCCTCGGGTTGGCGATCTGCCAGAAACTGGTCGCCTCGCTGGGCGCCGAGCTGGCGGTCGACACGTCCGACAAGGGGACGCGGTTCCATTTCGAGGTGGATTTGCCGATCGCCCCCCGGCTGTAGTCCCGCCTGCAACCATCGCGGATCGCAGCGGTCCGCACGGCGGATGATTATTTATTCACCAGACGCTGCATCACACGGGCTCCACCCCACGCGTTCCACCACACGCTTCACTGTCCGCTTCTTCAGCTCATCGCATGCCCGACTTCCTCGACATCAAGGACTCGCGCACTGGCACGACCCGCCAGATCGCGATCACCGACGGTGCCATCCGCGCCGCCGACCTCCAGCAACTCTCGGCCACGCCCGGCGATCACGGGCTACTGAGCTACGATCCGGCGTTCCTGAACACCGCCGCGTGCCGGAGCGCGATCACCTTCATCGATGGCGACAAGGGTATCCTGCGCTATCGGGGCTACCCGATCGAGCAGCTCGCCGAGAAGGCCAGCTTCCTCGAGGTCGCGTGGCTGCTCCGCCACGGCGAGCTGCCGGAACAGGCGCAGTACGACGCCTTCGTGCACGACATCACCTATCACACGTACGTGCACGAGAATCTCAAGACGTTTCTGTCGGGGTTCCGGTACGACGCGCATCCGATGTCGATGCTGTGCAGCGCGGTGGCCGCGCTCTCATCGTTCTACCCTGAGTCGAAGGACATCTTCGACCCGGTGCAGCGCAACATTCTCGATCGTGCGGCTCGTCGCGAAAGTGCCGACGATCGCGGCGTTCATCTACCGGCACATGAAGGGACTGCCGTTCGTCTATCCGGACAACGATCTGTCGTACGGCGAGAACTTCCTGTCCATGGTGGCCCGGATGAGCGAGCCGAAGTACCGGTCGAACCCGGTCTTCACCCGCGCCATCGAGATCCTCTTCATCCTGCACGCGGATCACGAGCAGAACTGCTCCACCAGCGCCGTGCGCGGCGTAGGGTCATCGCACGTCGATCCCTATTCCGCCGTGGCGGCGGGCATCGCGGCGCTCTACGGGCCCCTCCACGGTGGCGCGAACGAGGCGGTGCTCCGGATGATCCAGGAGATTGGGGACAAGTCCCGCGTCCCCGCGTTCATCGAGGGCGTCAAGGGTGGATCCGGGCGGCTCATGGGATTCGGCCACCGGGTGTACAAGAGCTACGACCCTCGCGCGAAGATCGTGAAGCGCCTCGCCTACGAGGTCTTCGAGTCGGTGGGAATGGACAAGGACCTCGAGATCGCGCTCGAACTCGAGCGCATCGCGCTGGCGGACGATTATTTCGTGTCACGCAAGCTCTATCCCAACGTGGATTTCTATACTGGGCTCATCTATCGGGCCATGAAGTTCCCGACGTCGTTCTTTACAGTGCTCTTCGCCATCGCGCGGACCGCCGGATGGCTGGCCCAGTGGGAGGAAATGCTGCTCGACAAGGAGCAGAAGATCGCGCGCCCGCGGCAGATCTACATTGGGTCGCCGGAGCGCCCGTATCAGCGCGTGCTGAAAGGGCCCGCCGGGACGGTAATAGCCGGATTGTGTTCGACTGATGTGACGCGGCCGCCGAACATTGGCGGCCGCGCGCGCTCTTGCCGGCGCTCTTGCCGGCGCTTTTGCCGGCGCCTTGCCGGCGGTCTTGCTGGCCGTTTTGCAGACGCGTCGCACCGGGCACGCGCGCAGCGGGCCACGCGCGCCGTGCAGATGAGGGCACCGAGCTCGATCAGCGCCTGGTTGTGCGCATAGGCGGCCGATCCGGCGCGGGGCAGTGTCGTCTCGGCGATCGCCCAGGCCGCGCGCCGCCCGCGGGCGGTTCGGGGATCGAGCCTGGGTGCGAAGACGCGGACGAGCACACGGGCGACGTTCGTGTCGACCAGCGCCGCGGGCCGCTCATACGCGAAGGATGCGACCGCGCCGGCGGTGTACGCGCCGATGCCGGGCAGGGCGCGCAGAGCGGCAAGGGCGGCGGGGAGCGCCGGCGTCGCGATGCGCGCCAGACGGTGCAGCGCGCGCGCGCGCGCGTAATACCCGAGTCCGTCCCATGCTTCCATCACCTGCGAGGCCTCCGACTCGGCCACTGATGCCAGCGTCGGGAACCGCTGAAGAAACTCGGCGTATTTCGGTACCACGCGCGCGACCTGCGTCTGCTGCAGCATCAGCTCCGAGACCAGGACCTCATAGGGGTCCCGAGTCCGGCGCCACGGAAGATCCCGGGCGGATCTCCGGTACCACGCACGCAGGCGCCGGCCGAACTCCAGGCGCACGGCCGCCGGAATGCGGATCCGTGGCGCAGGCCGTGCTCGCCCTGTCCCCGCGGAGCGAGCCGGGCGCGCGAGCGTCGTCACGCGATCTCGATCCGGTCGTAGCCTTTCAGTTCGTATACGACCGCCGACACAACCCAGCTGGCGATGAAGATCCCGATGATCAGGTAGCCGATGATGCCGAAGTGCTGGTTGAGGGTCCGGACGAGGTCCCACGCCCGGCCGTGGAGTCCGAGTTTGTCGGCGAGCAGTCCAAACGCCTCGATCCCGCCGACCATCAGTGCCACGAGGACGGACACCGCCGTGATGGTCATGTTGTAATAGAGTTTTCGCAGCGGCTTCACGAACGCCCAGCCATAGGCACCGACCATCAAGATGCTGTCGGTCGTATCGACCAGCGACATCCCCGCGGTGAACAGCGCGGGAAAGACCAGGATCGACCACATGGGCATACCCTTGGACGCTTCGGCGGCCGAGATCCCCAGCAGGCCGATCTCCGTGGCCGTGTCGAAGCCGAGGCCGAAGAGAAAGCCGAGCGGATACATGTGCCAGCTGGTCCGGATCAGACCAAAGAGCGGACGAAACACGCGCGCGACCAACCCTCCGCCGGCCAGCAGGGTGTCGAGATCTTCCTGGACGTATGAGCCGCCGCGCCGCACGTGATGGAACGTGCGGTACACCGCGGCGAGGATGACCAGGTTGATGATCGCGATGGCCAGCAGGAACAACGCGGAGACCGCGGTGCCGATGACGCCCCCGATATCCCGCATCGTGGCGAACTGCTGGCTGAACGCCATGGCCGTCGCGCCGATGGCGATCGATGCCAGGACGACGACCGTCGAGTGGCCGAGCGAGAAGAACAGTCCGACCGCCACCGGCCGCTGGCCCTGCTGCATCAGCTTGCGCGTCACATTGTCGATTGCCGCGATGTGGTCGGCATTGATCGCGTGGCGGAGCCCGAGGCCGTACGCCAGCAGGGCGGTGCCGAGGACGACGGGATAGTGGTGAAACGCGGCGAGAGCCCAGGCCCACGCGGCAAGGTTCGCGGCGATGAGTCCGGCGTAGACCGCGACGATGCGGCCCCGTTGCGAGCGAGCGGCGCCCGAGGCCGCCGAATGCTCCGGAGCCTCGGCGCCGCGCGCGGCCATCAGGTCGCCGGTGCCGGAGGTGCGGAGGCCGCCTCGATGGCGGCCAGCGCCTCGCCGACCGTCACGACGCGCATGCCCGCATCCACGGCGCATCGCACCGTGTCCTCGAAATACTGCGGCGTGCAGCCGTACGCTGAGGGACGATCGCGGACGTCATGCGTGTAGAAGATAAGCCATTGCCCGGGACGTGCAGCGCCTCGCGATAAGCGCCTGGATGTCGGGGAAGGCGACGGATTCGCTGTATAGCCGGTTCGCGCGCAGCAGATTGAGATCGGCCGTTGGGCCGTTGAACCCACCGATCGTGCCCCGGCAACTGCGGCACTGGCGTGCCGCGGCTTTCTTGACGGCCGGTGTGACCGCACCGAACGGAAACGCGAAATTTCCAGACGCGCTCGCGCCGACGAGTCTCGTGGAGGGCCTTGTGCCCCCTGGCGATCTCCGCCGCGAACGCGGCCGTCGAGAGCGACCGGCACGACACGTGGCTATAGGTGTGAGTGCCCAGCTCGTGGCCGTCGCGAAGCAGGTCGGGCAGGTCGGCCGTGCGGAATCGGTCGCCGGTGGCGGGGCCACCGTCCATCCAGCCCGCTGCCGCGTAATACGTGCCGTGGCCACCGAACGCCCGAAGTGTCTCGCCCGCCGCTTCGTAGGCGGACCGCGGGAAGTCGTCGAAGGTGAACGTCACCATTGGCACGGTGTCGTTCAGCGCGAGCGGTCGCTGGTGGACCGCCGAGACCGCGCTGTAGTACGCCCGTTTGAGCGAGGCGCGGATACTGGTCATTGGATGCGGGCGACCTTACCCGGAGTGGGCCGCGGCCGCCGAGTCCACCGGATGGTAGATCACGTCGATGATGCCGTCATCCGGGACGTCCCGAGTCCCCGGGAAGATCAGCGAGGTGCCCGCGTCGGTTTCGCCGGCGGTCTCGAAGCCCACATCCTCGAACACGCGCCCCGAGGGCGCGTTGCGCGGCGTCTTGCGGTAGTTGGCATACACATTGCGCACGGCCGGCTTGCGATACCGCTGCAGGATGAACGACAGCAGCGCATGCTCCACGCGCTTGGACTGGACCCGGCAGCTGAATGCGAGGTCAGTAATACGCGGCTCGCGGCTGTCGACGATGCAGAAGCCGACGACGCCGTAATCACCGAAGCGATCGCGGCAATCGAGAACATAGGTGTCCAGGTACGGCGTCGCGAGGATGCGTTCGAGCACGGCGCGATCGTAGCGGTTGCCGGAGAAGTTCATCTGGTTGGTGCGCTGCGTGAGCTCGTGCACACGCTGCACGTTGTCCGGTGTCAGCGGCCGGAGATGCGCTTCGAGATGGCAATCGCGCAGGAACGCGAGATAATCATCACCGAAGCGGCCGGCGACCGTCTGCCGCACAGATTCAGTCTGGTACATCGTGCGGCGCTCGCTGGCCTCCGCGGTCACCGGAACCTGCGTCTCGGGGATCGTGAGGAGTGACTGGTATGCCGTGGCATTGAGTGTCCGGATCTCGGGGCATCCGGCGCCGACCTGAGCGAGCTCGAAGTCCGAGTCATTGATGAACAGCATGGAGTCGATGCCGATATTGAGCTGCAGGGCGATGCGCTTGATCGCCTCGCTCTTCGGCCCCCAGGAGATCTCCGGATACAGGAAGTAGTCGCGGATTCCGAACTGCTCCAGGACCTTGAGGGCTTCCGGCGCGTCGTTTTTGCTCGCCACCGAGTGCAGGATGCCGCGCTGGTCGAGTTGCTGGATGATGCCGGTGATCCCCGGCTTGAGCTTGAGCGCGGCGGCACCATCCTCGACGAGGATCCCGTCCCACATCGTGTTGTCGAGATCCCAGACGATGCATTTGTACGTCTTGATCTTGGGCGGCTTGGCGCCGTTTGTCGCGCTCCCGTTCGTCGGGCTCCCGTTCGTCGCGGGTGCCTCCACCGGACCCGCCACCGCGGGGAGAAGCCCCGTACCGGTCGCGAAATCCAGCATGCCGAAGTACAGCGTCGTCCCATCCGGCACGTTGTTCGGGATCAGCTCGATGCTGAACGGCGCGTGCACGTCGAGCACGCGCTCGAATGCCGGCCATCGGAACTGCGAACCGCGAGTACCCTGGCGCGGCGGTGAGGAGCGTCTGGAACGGCAGTGGATTCGCCGGGTCGTCGGGCCGCATGGTGAGGGAGAGCGCGATCGGCCCCGCGTTGGGGTTGTAGCACTCCACCACGAAGCATTCCGGCGCCGCGGCCGCCGCCCGCCCGGACTGGGCTCGCTTCTTCTTGTAGTCGTAGCGCCGCCAGATCGCGAACCGCTTGACCCGCGCCGGGATCCCGATCTGGTACAGCGTCTGGCCTACGCGCCGATCCCGCTGTTCGAGCGTCCGCGCGTCGGCCGCAGGCATGAGGCCGGCGTTTCCGGGTGCCCACAGCTTGCCCCACTGCTTGAATGAGATCTTGAGCAGGTAGCCATTGGCCGTCTCCGGTGCCTCGAGGCGGACCATCCCATCCACGAAACGGCGGCACTTGCCATCCGTCCGTGGGGAATAGAGGTCGCACGTCGTATAGCACGTCGGCCACACGCACTCGGTGCAGTGCTCGCCCCACGGCAGGACGCTCCGGGTCGTGACCCGGCCGCCCAACTCGTCGAAGCGCTGCCGGATCGAAACCGGAATCTGGTCCAGGGATTCGGCGCGTCCGTTGACCTCCGTCTCATACATCGGGAAGGCTCGGCACAGGTGTGTAGCGAGAGAACATGCAGGTGTCTAATTATATCCGGTGGGTTGGACGCGGATTTCGCGGGACAGAACGTCGTTTCCGCCGGTTGGGTGTCGTCATTGTGACCGGCCCGGATGGCCGCTGGCGGTGCCCTCGTAGGCGACGATTGGCGGGACGGGAGGTTGCGGCCAGCCAGGAGTCAGCATGACCGGGGGGTCGCGCGTACACGGGTGAGACGAGAACCGCCCAGGACGCTGAGGGCGGCGGCCGAGCCGCGGTGACAGGCCCGCCAATCGAGCGGCATGGCGTTCCTTCGAGAATGGCACGTTCAGGATGGCAGTGCCGGGCCGGTCGTGCCGATCATGACCGGCCAACAGGTGTGGCCGCACAGGGGTGTAGCACGATGGGAGTGACGTTGAGGCGAATGACGAGGCGTATCACCGGTTTCTTGACCGGCGGCGAATTGCGCCGGACCATGCCGTGCGCGAGCGTGTTGGTGTTAGCGCTCGCGGCATTGGCCGCGTCCGCGCAAGGCGGACCCGATACCACGCACGCGGGACAAGCGCGCCCCGGAGCGGCCGATTCGACGGCGGGGATGCGCCCGCTCAACTCGGCGTACGACACGACCCGGACGGACAGCGCGGTCCAGTACACGGCGGTGATGGGCATCGATGAGGTCGTGGAAGCCACGCTGCGCAACAGTCCCGCCATCGCACAGGCCAACGGCGCCGTGCGCACGGGGCGGTCCGGCGAGCGGGTGGCATACGGCGAATTGCTGCCCTCGTTGTCGATGAACTCGGGAATATTCCAGACTAACGAGCACGCGCTCGCGCTGTCGCAGGCGCGGGCCGGACAGGTGGGCATTGCGTATCCTGCCCAGGCGTACTCGATCGGGCTGGGCGCATCGTACGACATCTTCACCGGCGGCCGTCGCGCCGCCGACATCAAGGCTGCACGCGCGACCACGCGCTCGGCCGATGCGGGGCTCATCGAGCAGCGCTACGCTGTCCGTCTCACAGCGCGGTCGGCGTTTTACGAAGTCCGGCGGTCGCGTGGCCTGGTCGCCGTGTCACTCGACCGGGTCGCGACGGCCGATCGTGCGCTACAGTACGCTGATACCCGAATGCGCCGAGGCACCGCGACGCGGGCCGACGTGCTGTTGGCCCGGCTCAACCTCACCACGGCGCGCGAGCAGCTCATCGCGGCCCGTGACACGTTCACGACGAGCGTGTACGCACTCGGGCGCCTCGTCGGTGTGGATGGCGCTGTCGGCACCCGCGGGGAAGACAGCCTGCCACCGGTGAACCTGGCCCTGACCGATTCGGCCCTGGTCGAACTGGCCGTCCATGGGAGCCCCGGGGTACGGAGCGCGGAGGAGTTCGCGCGGGCCACGGACGCGACGGTGCGGTCCACGCAGACCCAGTACGTCCCTGACATCAAGCTGACGGGCAGCTACGACTGGGCCAACAATTCGGCGGCGTTCGGATCGATCCGGCCAGGCTGGCTGATCGAGCTGGGCACGACGTTCCCGTTATTCAACGGGTTCCAGCGAGAGGATGACGTGACGCGGGCCTCGGCGACGGCCCATACGGCCAGGGTGTCGGCCACCGACGAACGGCGTTTCGCGCGGGCGGAAGCCGAACGCCTGCTGGCCAGTGTCAAATTTACGTGGCAGAATGTCGCGGAGTCAGCAGAGGCGGTGCGGGTGTCGCAAGAGGACCTCCGGGTGGTCAGTGTGCGGTATCAGAACGGCGTGGACACGTTTCTCGATCTGAGCACCGCGCAGCTCGCGGAAGCGCAGGCGGGAGTCGACCTCGTGACCGCGCGCTACAACTATCTGGTCGCGCGTGCGACGCTGGAGGCGCTCGTTGGGCGCGATCTCTAGGAGGAGCGGCCGGCCATGATGTGGATTGTCATCCTCGCGCTGCGGCGGCCATACACGTTCGTGTGTATGTCGCTGCTGATCTTCATCTTCGGGATCTTCGCGATCGTCCGGATGCCGGTCGACATCTTCCCGGTGATCAACCTGCCCGTGGTGACGGTGGTCTGGTATTTCTACGGAATGGCGCCCGAGGAGATGGAGCACCGGATCGTGACCTCGAGTGAGCGGTTCTATTCGTCCACCGCCAACGACATCGAGCACATCGAGTCATCGTCCTTCGCCGGCGTCGCGGTCATCAAGATCTATTTCCAGCCGGGCGCCGACGTGGCCGCCGGGGTGGCGCAGATCACCGCGGCGTCGGAAGCGATTATCAAAGTGCTGCCGCCTGGGGCGACGCCTCCGACGATTGTCCGCTTCAATGCGACCGACGTGCCCATCGCACAACTGGCGCTGGGTAGCACGTCAATGTCCGAGGACGAAGTCAACGACTTCGGCAACAATTTCGTGCGCGTGCCGCTGGCCACGATCCGCGGAGCGGCGATCGGACCGAGCGTCGGCGGGAAGCCCCGGCAGGTCATGGTGGATCTCGACCTGCCCGCGCTCTATTCCAAGGGCCTCTCGCCCTCCGACGTCAGCAACGCGATCAACGCGGGCAATGTGGTCCTGCCGGCCGGCACCGTGAAGATGGGCGGTCGCGAATACAACGTCCGGACGAACGCCAGCCCGGATTCCGTCCGCGACCTCAACGATCTGCCCATCAGGGAGATCAACGGGGCGACCGTGTACGTGCGCGATGTCGCGCACGTGCGGCAAGGCTCTGGGGTTCAGGTGAATATCGTCCGCCTGAACGGCCGCCGCGGCATCGTCATACCCATCTTCAAGACCGGAAACGCCTCCACCCTCGACGTGATCGCCGCGGTCAAGAACATGCTGCCCAGCCTCCAGGCGTTGCTGCCGGCCGGGATGCACGTGGAGCTGCTCGCCGACCAGTCCATCTTCGTGCGCGGTGCCATCAAGGGCGTCATCACGGAGGCGGTCATCGCCGCCTGCCTGACGGCGCTCATGATCCTGCTCTTCCTGGGGAGCTGGCGCTCGACCCTGATCGTGGCGACGTCGATCCCGCTCGCGGTCCTGAGCTCGATCATCTGCCTCTACGCGCTTGGCCAGACGCTCAACCAGATGACACTGGGGGGATTGGCGCTCGCGGTCGGGATTCTGGTGGACGATGCGACGGTCGAGATCGAGAACATCAATCGGAACGTGCACCAGGGGAAAGAGATCCTGCAGGCGATCGTCGACGCGGCCAGCCAGATCGCCACGCCGACGTTCGTGGCATCGTTGTCGATCTCCATCGTGTTCATTCCGATCTTCCTCCTGAGCGGCCCCGCCGCCTCGCTCTTCCGCCCGTTGGCGATGGCCGTCGTGTTCGCGGTGCTGTCGTCCTACCTGCTGTCCCGCACGATTGTGCCGACCATGGCGCGCTACCTCCTCTCACCCGAAGCGCACCAGCTCGCGCTGGTGCGGGAGCGCCTGGGACACACACTGCATGGCGCTGATGAGGCAGCGCTCCCCGACGCGAGGACCTCCCGGTTCCGCCAGTTGCACCTGGCGTTCGATGCGGGCTTCGAGCGGGCCCGGCTCCACTACCTCGATGCCCTCGCCTGGGGTGTGGGTCATCGCCGCGCGGTCCTGGCCGGCGCGGGCCTCTTCTGCCTCGCGTCGATGCTGCTCACGCCCTTCATTGGCGAAGATTTCTTCCCGCGGATCGATGGTGGACAGTTTCAGCTGCACGTCCGGGCACCGACGGGGACGCAGGTGGAAGACACCGAGTTGCTGTTTGCGCAGGTCGAGGACGCGATCCGTCGCGAGATTCCGCCGTCCGAGCTCGGCCTCGTCCTGAGCACGGTTGGCCTGCTGAACAACAGCTCCACGTACCTGGCCACCGGATCATCGGCCACGATCGGTCCCCAGGACGGCGACATCCTGGTGTCGCTCAACGCGGGGCATCACTCGACGTGGGACTACGTGAGGAAGCTGCGCCCCGTGCTGGACCGGGAGTTCCCGGGCGTCACCTTCTTCTTTCAGCCCGCCGACATGGTGAGCCAGATTCTGAATCTCGGCCTGCCGGCGCGGATCGACGTGCAGGTGCAGGGGCAGAACAAGCTCGCCAACTATCAGCTCGCGCGGACGCTCGCCCGCCGGATCGCTCATGTCCCCGGCGCCGTCGATGTCCGGGTCCAGCAGGTCATGAACTACCCGGAGCTGTTCTTCAACATCGACCGCGACCGCGCCGCGCAGGTGGGACTGGCGCAGCGGGATGTCGCGAACCAGCTCACGATCTCGCTCAGCTCGAGCGGGCAGACGGCGCCGAATTTCTGGCTCGACCCGCGGAATGGCGTCAGCTATACGGTCGCCGTGCAAACGCCCCAGTACCGGGTCGCGAACATGGAGGACCTGGTCAACACGCCGGTGGCGGTGGCGGGCCACGATGTGCAGCTCTTCGGCAACCTGGCGACCATGCATCGCCGGGACGCCATGGGCGTCGTGAGCCACTACAACGTCGCGCCGGTGATGGATGTCTATGCATCGAACGACCAGCGCGATCTGGGCGGCGTGGCGGCGGACATCGACAAGATCGTGGCCAGCGAAAAGTCAGCGCTTCCCAAAGGGTCCCATTTCGTCGTGCGTGGCCAGGTGGCCAGCATGCGATCCTCGTTTCTGGGCCTTGGGGTCGGCATCCTGGGCGCGATCGTGCTCGCGTATCTGCTGATGGTGGTGAACTTCCAGTCGTGGGTCGATCCGCTCGTCATCGTGCTCGGGTTGCCCGGCGGACTCGCGGGGATGATCTGGATGCTCTACGTGACCGGGACGACCTTCAACGTGCCGTCGCTGATGGGCGCGGTGATGTCGGTCGGTGTCGCGACGTCCAACAGCATCCTGCTGATCGTGTTTGCCGAGGACCAGCGCCGGGCCGGACGGACCGCGGCGCAGGCGGCGCTCGACGCAGGCTATACCCGGCTCCGTCCGGTGTGCATGACGGCGCTCGCCATGATCATCGGCATGCTCCCGATGTCGCTCGGCCTTGGCGACGGCGGCGAGGCCAACGCGCCGCTCGGCCGCGCGGTCATCGGCGGCCTTGGACTCGCCACTATTTTCACCCTGTTCGTCGTACCGGTCCTCTATAGCTGGATGCGGCAGGGTCCGGCCCCCTCCGAGATCGCGGTCCCCGCGGTGAGCACATGAGCCAGGATCTGAGCCAGGATCACGATCCGGCGCCGCACACCCCACCGGCGCACGCCTCCAGCGAGAACGCCCCCGAAGCGCGGCCGGTCGCGAACCGGCGGATCGGGATGGCGCTCGCCCTGGTGGCGGCGGTATTCCTGGTGGCGTTCCTGATCGGGACTCTCCCCCGCCTGAGCAACGCGCGCGCGCTCGCGGCGGTCGCCCGCGGCGATTCGATCGCCTCCGTCGAAGTCCAGCGGGTCGTGCGCGCACCCAAGACCACCAGACATTGCGTTACCGGGTACGCTCGAACCGCTGCACCAGGCGGCGATCTACGCGCGGACATCGGGATACGTGAAGCAATGGAGCGCCGACATCGGCCGCACCGTGCATGCCGGCGAGATCCTGGCGGTCATCGAGACGCCAGACCTCGACCAGCAGTTGCTGCAGTCGCGCGCGACCCTGGAACAGGCGCGGTCGGGACTCGAGCTGGCCAAGGTGGAGCAGCAGCGGTGGGCCGCGATGGTCAAGGACAGCGTCGTCACGGTCGACGAGTACGATCAGAAGACGCAGGCCGCGCAGGCCGCAGCCGCCGCGGTCGCCGCGGCCCAGGCGGACGTCGCGAGGCTGGCGGCGCTCCAGTCGTTCGAGCACGTGACCGCGCCATTCGATGGCATCGTGACGGGCCGAAACGTCGACGTGGGCGCCTTCGTGCAGGCGGGTGGCGGGACGGGCACATCGATGCCGTCGAACGGCAGCGCCGCGCCATCGAGCCTGTTTCAGATGGTCCAGACGGATACGGTGCGGGTCTACATCACGGTGCCGCAGTCGGACGCGACAGCGATCGAACCGGGGCAGGTGGCGGACGTCCGCGTCCAGGAGTTTCCCAATCAGGTGTTCACGGGCCGCGTCGTGCGCACGGCCCGCGCGGTCGACCCCCAGTCGCGGACGCTCCTCACCGAAGTGCAGATCGTGAACCCGAAGCGGCTGCTCTTGCCGGGGATGTACGCCGAGATCCGGTTCGTGTTCAACCGTCGCAACCCGCCGCTCATCGTGCCGGCCACCGCGCTGCTGCCAACGACGGACGGCGTTCACGTGATCGAAGTCGGAGCCGATGGACGCGTCCAGCACCGCAAGCTGCGGATCGTGCGCGACTATGGCGACTACATGGAAGCGGACGGCGGCATCAGCGAAGGCGAGTCCGTCGTCCTCAACCCGGGCGACGACCTGCCCGATGGCACGAAGGTGCACGCCATCGAGCGGGTTGTCCCGCACGACAGCGGCACCGGCCACGCCGCTGCAGGCGAAGCGGTCATAGCACGGCGGCCGGGCGGCGAATCCAGCCGCCCGGTCCCACTCTTCAGTAGGTCGGCGGGCAGCCGGTCAGTACTTCGCCACGCCGGGATCGACGTCGTCGCTCCACCGCGTGATGCCGCCAGCAAGATTCCAGACCCGGCCGAATCCAGCGTGCTGCAGGAGCCGGACGGCACGCGCGCTTCGGATTCCACTCTTGCACATCACGACGACCTCCCGTGTGTGGTCCAACGACGGAAGCGCCTCCGTGACCTGGCCGAGCGGGATGAGCCGGGCGCCGTCGATGCGAGCGATCTCGTACTCCTGCACCTCACGGACATTGATCAGGTCGAAATCGTCGCCCCGCGCGAGCTTGGCGGCCAACGCCCGCGGCGCGATCTCCGGAAGTGCGGGGGCCGCTCCCGTCGCGGCGGCCGCCTGGCGGATCCCGCAGAACTCCTCATAGTCCACGAGCGCCGTGAGCTCCCGCGTTCCGCACGCCGGGCATGCGGGATCGCGACGCACTGACACCGTGCGGAACTGCATCCGGAGTGCGTCGACCAGCAGCAGCCGTCCAACGAGCGTGTCGCCGATGCCGAGAATGAGCTTGATCGCCTCGGTCGCCTGGATCGTGCCAACCAGGCCCGGAAGCACGCCGAGGACGCCGCCCTCGGCGCAGCTGGGCACGAGTCCCGGCGGAGGCGGCTCACGGAACAGACACCGGTAGCACGGCCCGTCCGCCGTCGCGAAGACCGATGCCTGACCCTCAAACCGGAAAATGCTGCCGTACACATTCGGCCGGCCGGCCAGCACGCACGCGTCGTTGACGAGGTAGCGGGTCGGGAAATTGTCCGTCCCGTCGACGACCAGGTCGAAGTCGCGAATGATGTCCAGCGCGTTGGACGACGTCAGGCGCGTTTCGAACGGCTCGACGCGCACGTGCGGGTTGATGTCCGCGATCCGGGCGGTCGCGGATGCGAGTTTGGACCGGCCGACGTCGCGGGTCCCGTGGAGGATCTGCCGCTGAAGGTTCGTGACGTCCACCACGTCGAAATCCACGAGACCGAGCGTGCCCACCCCCGCCGCCGCGAGGTAGAGCGCGGCTGGCGAGCCGAGTCCTCCCGCGCCAACCAGGAGCACGCGCGCCGCCTTGAGTTTCTGCTGCCCTTCGAGACCAACATTGGGGAGAATGAGATGGCGGCTGTAGCGGAGCACCTCGTCGCGCGACAGGGCCGGTAACGCGTCGTCGCCATTCGGGTCGCGCGGATGTGGATCGGGATGACGGATCGGGATGCGGCACGGGGTGCGGCACAGGCGGGGGAGCGAGAGACAGTGTCGCGGTCATGGCGTCAGCCGCCCGCGACCGCGGGAACGACGATCACCTCATCGCCGTCGGTCACGGCGGCACCGAAGCCGCCAGCGAAGCGGATATCCTCGTCGTTCAAATAGTACGTCACGAAAGGATATGGGTTCCCGCTCTCGTCCACGAGCCGGGGGCGTAGCCCGGGGTAGCGCGTGGTAACGTCAGTGACGACGTCGCCGAGGGTCGGTCCGGCGCCTTCGACGGTCCGATGACCGTCAGCCAGGCGGGCGAGCACATTTGGGAGTGCGATCGTAATCGGCATGAGAGGCTCAGAGTGCGGAGGTGGGAAGCCGGCCCGCGCTGGCCGCGGCGGCAACGAGTGGTTCGACGTCGCGGATGCGTGGCGCAATGATCGAAGTGTCGCCGAGTGCGGGCGCGATCGCCTCGACAGTCTTGAGGCCGTTGCCGGTGATACACAGCACGACCTCGTCATTGGGGCGGAGGTGCCCCGCCTGGGCCAGCGAGAGGGCAGCGGCGACGGTGGCCCCGCCGGCGGTCTCCGTGAAGATGCCGGCCGACTCGGCCAGCAACCGGATGCCGCGGACCAGTGCCTCGTCGCTGACCGCAGCCGCCCATCCGCCGGTCTCACGGATGGCCGCTGCGGCGGTGAGCCCATCGGCGGGATTCCCGATCGCGATCGATCGTGCGATCGTCTGCGGGACTTCCGGGATGATCTGATTGCCGCGTGATTCGACGAGACGCGCGATGGGTTGGCATCCAGTCGCCTGAGCGCCGTACAGCCGCGGCACTTGCTCCTCCACCAGTCCCGCGAGACGGAACTCGGCGAAGCCCTTCCGCAGTTTCGTGACGAGCGAGCCGCCCGCCATCGGTGCGATGACCGCGGTAGGCAGACGCCATCCCAGCTGCTCGGCGATCTCGAACGCGACGGTCTTGGACCCTTCGCCGTAGTAGCTGCGCAAATTGACATTGGCGATGCCCCACCCATAGCGATCAGCCACCTGGGCGCACAACCGGTTCACATCGTCGTACGTGCCGCGGACACGCACCACGTGCGCGCCGTAGACGAGCGTGCCGACCACCTTGCCGAGCTCGAGGTCGTGCGGAATGAAGATCCAGGCCGGGATCCCGGCGCGGGCCGCGTGGGCGGCCACGGCGTTCGCGAGGTTGCCGGTCGATGCGCAGCCAAAGGTGTCCAGGCCGAAGGCGGTGGCCGCATTGATCGCGGCTGCGACCACCCGGTCTTTGAAGGAGAGCGTGGGATGTGACACGCTGTCGTTCTTCACCCATGCGCGCGCCACACCAATCGCACGGGCGAGGGCCGGCGCTTCGACCAGCGGCGTGCAGCCTGTGTCGAGCGAATGGACCGGCGACCCGGAGAAGGGCAGCCATTCGCGATAGCGCCAGAGCGATGCCGGGCGGGCGGCGATGGTCGCGCGGCTGGGGAGCGTGCGCTGCGGATCGTAGAGCGGATCGAGCGGCCCGAGGCACTCCTCGCAGATGGCGATGGGCGCTGGATCGTACTGGCTCCCGCATTGGCGGCAGATGAGCGGCAGCGGGCCGGGTCCACTGTCGGGGCGGACGCCGCCATTGCGGGCATCAGCGGATGGGAACCCACTTGATGGGACCGTGAACTGCGCGGGCGGTGGTGCGGTGATCGTCGTCATGAGCCGGTTCTCCCGCCTCGCTGCCGCCGCTCGCAGGCGCCGGAACGACGAACGTCCCGGAGCTAGAAAAGCCGCGGGACGCGAGGGCTTTTTAGCAATTGTTTATCGTGGCTGCAATACGCCGTAAATCGCCACGTGCCTTCGATTGTGTCTGTACGATATCGGCGCATCCGGCTCTGCGCAAGGGGAGGGGCCGCCGTTACGTTGCGGCATGGGCACGACGGCAGAGGCGATGCATGCGACACCGCCGCATTGGGTCGATACCGCGATCGGCCGCACGGCGATCGCGAAACTGGAGCGCGTGACCGAGCCAGGCATGGCCGAAGTGTGGGTCAAGCTCGAGGGACTCAATCCCGGTGGCTCGATCAAGGATCGCACGGCGCTCGGCATGATTGTCGACGCCGAGTCGCGCGGGCTCCTGCAGCCGGGGGGCCGGATCGTCGAGCCGACGTCGGGGAACACCGGCATTGGTCTGGCGCAGGTGGCGGCGGCGCGCGGCTACCGTCTGGTGCTCTGCATCCCGGCGTCGATGAGCGAAGAGCGGAAACGCACACTCCTCGCGTATGGCGCCGAGATCGTGTTGACGGATCCGGAACGCCGCATGCTCGCGGCGATCGAAGAGGCGGAACGCATCCGCGATGCGACTGGCGCGTGGATGCCGAATCAGTTCGACAATCCCGCCAACCCGCGCATCCACTACGAGACGACGGCGCCCGAGTTGTGGGATCAGCTGGACGGGCGCATCGATGCGTTCGTCTACGGATCAGGAACCGGTGGCACGATCAGCGGGGTCGGGCGGTTTCTCAAAGAGCGGCGGCCCGGCACGCTCGTCGTGGCTGTGGAGCCGGCGCGGTCGCCGGTGCTGTCAGGCGGGGCGCGCGGGCCGCATCAGTTCCAGGGCATGGGTCCGGGGTTCGTGCCGCGGAACTTCGACCGATCGGTCGTGGACCGCATTGTCCAGGCGTGGGAGGAGGACGCGTTTCCACTGGCGCGCCGGCTGGCGCAGGAGGAAGGGCTCTTCGTGGGCATGTCGAGCGGCGCCATCGTGGGCGCGGCGCTCGGTATTGCCCGCGAGCTGGGGCCTGGCCACCGGGTGGCGTGTATCGCGCCGGACAGCGGGTCCCGGTATCTGACGACCGCGCTCTTCCGGGATCCGGATGCGCCTAGCTCACCTTCCGAGTCTTCTTGCGCAGGAAGTCCATAAGGATGAACTGGCCCAGCGTCATGGTGTTGGTGAAGTACGCCTTGCCGCGGGAGATCTCGGAGACGCGCTTGACGAACTCCACGAGCGCGCGATCGCGGGCCAGCATGAACGTGTTGATCATGATGCCGGACCGCCGGCAGGCCGCGACCTCGCGGAGCGTCTGCGCGATGACCGTCGCGTCGAGGCCCATCGAGTTCTTGTAGATCTGCCCGTTGGGCATGGTCAGGGCGCTCGGCTTGCCGTCCGTGATCATCACGATCTGCCGCATGTCCTTCTTCTGCGTCATGAGAATCCGGCGCGCGAGCTTGAAGCCCTCGGCGGTGTTCGTGTGGTACGGGCCGACCTGGGCATGCGCGAGCCGTGCCAGCGGAATCTCTTCCGCGGAATCGTGAAACAGGATGACGCGGATCGTGTCGCCGGGGAACTGCGTGCGGATGAGATGCGTGAGTGCGAGCGCGACCTTCTTGGCCGGCGTGAAGCGATCTTCGCCGTAAAGGATCATCGAGTGCGACGTGTCGAGCATCAACACCGTCGCCGATGACGACCGGTATTCCGCCTGGCGTACCATGAGGTCGCCGTAGTCGAGATCCAGCGGCGTGCCCAGCCGCCCGGTGCGGGCCAGCGCATTCTTCAGTGTTTCACTCACGTCCAGGTTGAGCGTATCGCCGAACTCGTACGGCTTGCTGAATCCGTCGGCCTCGATGCCGGTCGCGAGGTAGGGCGTGTCGTGACTTCCGAAACTGGATTTTCCGAGTGAGCCAAGGATGTGGCGCAGCGTCCGGTAGCCGAGGAAGTCGATGCCTTTCTCGGTGAGGTTGAACTGGACGTCCTTGGCGGCAGCCTGCGCGAGTCCGCCCGGGCCCATCACCGGCTGCTGGCCGCTGGGCACTTGCGGCGGGGCCTGCACGTTCAGAAGGCCCTCGGCCGCCAGGCGCTGGACGAGGTCATCAAGGAGCTGCGCGAGTTTGGCCTGCGCGGCTTCGTCGCCGTCGCCCCGCAGGGCTTCGAGCATCTCGGGCGTGAATTGGCCGCTCTCCAGGAGCGCTTCGAGGATCGCCTCGCGGAGCGCGTCGAGCGAGCGGTCCTCATCGCCGCCGAACTCACCCCAATACGGATTGACGTGGCGTCCGCCGGCGAATCCCGACTGCAGCAGGAAATCCGCCATCTTGTCGAGCAGCGCCTGCAGGTCGACGGCGTCGGCGGATTGGGGGCTGAACTTCGCGTACGTGTGGAATCGCATGCGGCGGCGAAGGCAGTGGTCGGCGGGGGTCGTCCCGCAATATACCACCGGCGCCGGGCACCGTCCGTCGAAAATCGCGCGCCGCACGCGGTGCCCCACGCGTGTCTCGCAATGCGTTAGAATGGCGTACGCCACCCGAGTGGCGCCTGTGCACTTCCGCCGCCAGCCGACCCTGTCAGCCGCCGCCCGCCGAGCCCGATCGCTCAACCCGTTCCGGACCCTGTTGGCGCACCGGAACTTCCGGCTGTTCTGGACCGGGCAAACACTGTCGTTGATCGGCACCTGGATGCAGTCCATGGCCCAGGGATGGCTGGCGCTCGAACTCTCCAACAACGCGTTTCTGGTCGGACTCGTGGCGTCGGTGGGATCGCTGCCGATCCTCGTGCTCTCCCTGCCGGCTGGTGTGGTGGTGGACCGCGTCAACAAGCTGCGGCTGGTCACGGCGATGCAGACGCTCATGCTCCTGGAGGCGACCGCGCTGTGGTGGCTCACGTGGTCGCATCACATCACCATCGCGTGGCTACTCGTCCTCGCGGCCGTGAACGGCACGTGCTCGGCGTTCGAGATCCCGGCTCGCCAGGCGATGATGGTCGATCTCGTCGCGCGCGAGGATCTGCACGACGCGATCGCCCTCAACTCGAGCGGATTCAATCTGGCCCGCGTGGTCGGCCCGGCCACCGGCGCGGCGGTGATCGCCACGGCCGGGATCGCGTGGTGTTTCGCGCTGAACGCCGCCAGCTATCTCGCGGTGCTGGCAGGTCTCGCGATGATTCACCTGCAACCAGCGGCGCCGGCGACGACGCCTCCCGCCTCGCCGTGGACCGCCATGGTGGCCGGGATCCGCTACATGTTCGCCACCCGCAAGATCAACGCGCTCATGCAGGTGGTGACCGTCTTCTCCATTCTGGGGATTCCGTACATCGTCCTCATGCCGGTGGTCGCTCGCGACCTGCTGCACACGGGCGCCGCGGGGTACGGCGTGCTGCTCGCGTGCGTGGGGGTCGGCGGTTTCTGTGGCGCGCTCTTTCTCGCCGCGGTCGGCCGCTGGATGCGGCGTGGCCGGCTGCTGCAGGCCGCCACGATATCCTACGGCGTTCTCCTCATCCTGTTCTCACTGTCGCGGTCGGTGGTCGTGTCCTGCATCGTCCTGCTCGCCGCGGGGTGCGCGATGATCCTGAGCGGTGCCCTCGCGAACGGGCTGTTGCAGGCCAACGTCGAGGATGCCCTGCGGGGCCGGCTGATGGCGGCCTACTCGTTCGTGGTCGTGGGGCTGTCGCAGGTCGTCGGCGCATTCGTCGCTGGTGCGGTCGCGCGCGCTGTCGGCGTCGACTGGGCGATCGGAGGCGCGGCCGTGATCATGCTGGCATACATGCGATTCGCGTACAGCCACTACCCGGAGCTGAAACGACTCTGACACCGGCCTGACACGCGCCTTGCCCGGCGCGCCGGGCTCTAGCCGTCCTGGAACTTGTCGCGCGCGGTATGGGCGACCAGTTGCGCGGCGCCTTCAATACCGAGCCACTCCGTGTTGAGGCAGAGGTGGTAGTGCTCGGGGTTTGACCACGCGCGCCCGTAGTGCCGGCGGACGGCCGATTCGCGCTGGCGGTTCACCTCCGTGGCCATCCGCTCCGCTTCCGCCAGCGCCACTCCCTCGCGGGCGGCGACCCGGCGCGCCAGCGCATCGCGCGGGGCGTAGCAGAACACGTGCACGGCGTCGGTGTGCTCACTCAGCACGACCTGCGCGCCACGACCGACCACGACGACCGGACCATGCGTCACCGCGTCCTCCATGACGCGCCGCGTCATCTCGATCACGCGCTCATCGGGGGACAGCACCGCCGCGGCGGCGGCGGGACTCATCACCTGAGGAGTACCGAGGGCGAGCGTGTCCGCGAGGCGGGCCACGAATGGCGGCGTGCGCTCATCGAGCGCACGGACGGTGTCGGCTGGCACCCCCATCTTCGCGGCGACGGCATCGACAATGCTGTTGTCGAAGAGCGTCCAGCCGAGAATGGCGGCAACGCGTGCGGCCACATTGGAGCCGCCCGACCCGTATTGCCGGGTGATCGTAATGATGGGCATGGAGGCGCTGCGGCTCAGCGCTCGTAGTGGGCACGAACGGGCGCAGGCGCTGGCCCGCGAGCCGTATTGGTGTGCCGGCCGGATGTGGATTCGCGGGTGCGTGCGGGTGCTGGCGCACGGGTACCGGGCGGCACGCGACGCACGCGCAGGTGCTCGACGATGGCGAAGCCCAGCGCGTCCCAGGCCGCGTTGGCCGTGGCCGAATCCGCGGCGTTGTGGAGCCGCATCTCCACGAGGCCGCGATCGCGGCACCAGTGGTTCGCGTGACTCGAGTAGCGCACGCACGACACCGGACCGCCGCGCCGCGGGCACCACGTAGACTGACGACACGTACGCGTAGCGGTCCGGCTCGAGGAGCGGATGGCCGTTCGATTCGGCGCAGCGCAGGATACCGAGCGCCACGCCATCGTGCTCCGCCAGGAGCGTCACCTCGCCCGGCGATTCGAGTTGGGTGCGATACAACTGATTCGCCCGGCGCGTCACCCCCGCGCGCAACCGGCCGGACGCCGTGCTGCGGCATTCCTCACGCAGCAGCGCCAGCCGCAATGCGACCACGATATCGAGATCGGCTGGAGTTGCGCGGCGGATGGACAGCCGCGCAGTCGCCAATCCGCCGGTCACGCCGACAGTCCGCCGCCGAACAGATCCTGGCCGGGCCGGCGGCGCGGCTCCTGGACGGCGCGGCCGTATTGGCCCGTGTCCGACCGTGAGATTTTCTTGCGCGCCACGAGCGACTCGAGAACGAGCTCGCATGCCGCGGCCCCGAAGGCCGTGTCTCCGTTGCGCGCCAAGCCGACCGATCGGACGACTTCGGCGAGCCCAGGAACGTTCTCGAATCCCTTGTACACGGCGTCGGCGGAGACGTCGTCGCTCACCTGCAGTGCGCCACCGGCGTCGAACCACATGACGACATCATCCGTGTTGACACCGCCAGCCCGCACCTTGAACGTGGCATCCGACGCGCGACGGATCAGCTCACGGGCGATCACGTGTCCTCCCACGAGCTCGCCTTCGTACTCCAGCTCCAGTTTGCCCGTGATCGCGGGGATGGCCGCGTAGACATCGGCGATCCTCGGCACGACCTCCGGCTCGCCCGTGGTGAGCGCGCGGCGCTCGGCGTTTGACACCACGTTCTCCAGCACGCTGATCGGCATGCGCTGCGAAACCCCGGAGCGGCGGTCCACACGCTTGTCCGTGCGCGCCTCGAACGCGATGCGCTCGACGACCTCGGCGATGAAATCCGGAATACGGACCGGCGGCCCGGAACGCGCCGTCCACGCCTCCTGCTCGGTGATCGCCATGCCGAGGTCCACCGACTCGGGATAGTGCGTCACGATCTCACTGCCGAGACGATCCTTGAGCGGCGTAATGATCTTGCCGCGGGCCGTGTAATCCTCGGGGTTCGCGGTGAAGCAGAGGAGTACATCGAGCGGAAGGCGCACCGGATACCCTTTGATCTGGACATCGCCTTCCTGCATGATGTTGAACAATCCTACCTGGACCTTGCCCGCGAGATCAGGCAGCTCGTTCAGCGCGAAGATGCCGCGGTTGGCTCGTGGCAGCATCCCGTACTGAATCGTGAGTTCATCCGACAGCAAATGCCCGCCACGGGCGGCCTTGATGGGGTCGAGGTCTCCGATGATGTCGGCGATCGTGACATCAGGTGTCGCCAGCTTCTCGACATACCGGGTGTCGCGATCGAGCCACGCGATCGGCGTGTCGTCCCCCGCCGACGCCACCAGCTCGCGGGCGTATTTCGAGATCGGGCCGAAGGGATTGTCGTTGACTTCACTGCCCGCCACGATCGGAATGACGTCATCGAGGAGCGTCGTCAGGGCGCGGAGGATGCGCGATTTCGCCTGGCCGCGGAGTCCCAGCAGAATGAAATTGTGCCGCGACAGGAGGGCGTTGACGAGTTGCGGCATGACCGTCTCATCGTATCCGATCACGCCCTCGAAGAGCGGGCCGCCCTGGCGCAGGCGGTTCAGGAGATTCTGTCGCAGCTCGTCTTTGACCGAGCGGCGGGCGAGATCGGCGGCGCCGAATGGTGAGCGCTTCAGCGCCCCGAACGTTTGCGGGTAGAGCGGCAACGGCAGACTCCGAAAAGAATAGAGTAAGACACTTCGCCCGCCGGGGAAGTTCAGGTCGCGAACAGCGCCGCGGCGCAACGGCCGGCGCGGAGGCGGCGGGCAAGAGCGACCTTTGCAGCGTATCCCGAATCGCGGCGGTCGTGACCACAGGCCCGGGTGACGAGCGCGGGCGCACGTCGAGGAAACGGGGGGTTGGGCATGAAGGATGCGTGTCTGGGATACGCGTGTCCCCGCCGGAAGCTAGCGGAGGCCGCCGTCTGGTGGCACCCAGTACGTCACCCAGGCCGGCCGGGTGTCCGCTGCGAGCGCGGACCCCATTGTGGCATCTACACTTGGACGCCGCAGTGGTCTTGACATGGTGTGCGGTGGAAGTAGCTTTCCGCGCGCCGATTCCGGGCACGAGGGCGTGCGCGGACCACGGGGTTTGATGCTACTGGCCCCCCCACTCCTGAGGAGATCGTAGATGAAGCGCCTCGCCGTAATCGCCGCCTTGCTGGCTGTGGCCGCGTGCAAGCCGAAGGACACAGGCAGCACAATGACCGACTCCACGTCCACCACCACCACGACGCCCGCGATGACACCCGCGCCGGCTGACACGGGGATGAAGAAGGACACGTCGATGAAGATGAACATGGACACCGGCATGAAGGCGCCGGCCATGAAGGAGTCGACGACCACCACGACCAAGAAGGCGAAGAAGTCGTAATCGTGTCGTGACGGACTCCGGAGAGAATCTCCCCGGCGTCACGGAGTTGGGTGGGACAGTATGACTCAGTAGTCTGCGGCCAGCAGTACTCGCGGGGGCCGGTTGCGTGCGCGCAACCGGCCTTCGTTCGTTTACGAACTCGCCGCGCGGTGCGCTGCTCGAAGTTCCGGACCAGATCCGGCCGTCAGATGCTGATCGATCGCATGCAGACGCCGCACGAACTCGGCGTCGGGCACGACCGGAACGGCACCGGCCACATCGACATCCTCGCCCAGCTCCACCCACGAGACGCACCCGCGGTAGCGGGGGAGCTCGCGCACCTGCGCCGGCGTGCGCAGTCTCGCGACGCGGAGCGCGACCACCTGAACTCCCGGCGCGCCCCGGTAGTGGAACCGCGACTCGACCGCGGGCCACGCGAGTGGGTGCTCACTTTCGATGCGACGGAGCGGATCCAGCGCCTCGACCTGCCACACGCGGGACACATCGGCGACGTGCGTCACCTGCACCGTTCCCGGCGCGGGCGGGGCGGGAAGCGCGTGAAATTCAGGCAGCAGCCGGGGCGCGAGTCCCGCGCTGTTCTCGTGGAAATACGTCGGATAGAGCAGGAAGCGATCGTGCCGGACCACGAAGCCGGCGCGCTGCTCACGGATGCCGCCTTTGCGCATCAGGGCGATCACCGCCCCGCGAGCCAGCGCATCCACGACCACCGACCATTCCTTGAGCGCGGTGCGCTCCACGGATTCGTCCGTCAGATGTCCGGCGACGGACCGCCGAACGTGAGCGCGGCCACCGTGGCGGTGGTCTCACCCGCGTCGCGGTCTTCGCTGGCATCCCATTGCACGATGAGCGTCGTACCTGCCGCCACCTCGCGGCGGACCATGCCCAGCGCGATCGGGCCGAGGCGCGGTGAGAGCACCGCGGATCGCGTGTCGCCGACCGACTTGCCATCGGTCTCCGAGAGGAGGGCACCGCGCGGCGGGAGTGTGTCGCCGCCGAGCCGGAGCCGGCGGAGGAGACGATTGACGTGCCCGCGAAAGTGAATGCGCGCGACGGTCTCCTGCCCCGTATAGCAGCCCTTCGTGTACGAAATCGCGCCCAGTTCATCGAAGTTGGCTTCCTGCGGGATCGTGGTGTCATCGATGTCGATCCCCCATTCTGGGCGTCCCGCTTCCACGCGACTGATTTCGCACGCGAGTAATCCGCCTGGTATCGCGCCCGCGGCCACCACGCCCGCCCACAGTCCATCCCGCGCCGAGGCGTCGGTCCAGAGATCGAAGCCTTCGACTCCCAGGTCGGGCACGCGCGCGATCGTCACCACCGCGCCGCCGGTTGTCACGTCAGTATGGGCATACATTGGCAGCGCGAGCAGCGCCTCCGGAGCGATGCCGAGTGCCGCGCCCGCTGCGTGGGCCGACCTCGGTCCGAATACTCCGATATCGGCGGTCACGGAAGATTCATCCTGGAACGGCGTCACGCGCGGATTGATGTACTTCCGCACGATGTCAGCCCAACCCGGCGCGGCCCGCTGTCCGGTGTCCGTCACCAGCGACTCGGCGCCCGCAAAGATGCGAAGGTCGGCGACGATCTTGCCCTTGGGCGTCAATGCGGCGGCGTACAATCCATGTCCGCTCGCCAGCGCCGCGACATCGTTGGTCACCAGACCAGTGACCATCTCCCTCGCGCGCGCCCCCCGGAACCGGATGCGTGACCGGTAGCTGCGATCCACCACCAGGGCGCCGCCGCGAATCGCGGCGTACTCCCGGCCCAGATCGCCGCGATCCAGGACGATGGCGCGCGGGGCGATCTCTCCGGCATCGGGCACCGTGCGCGCGACGTCACTCATGCTTGCAAGTAACACTGGGGCCGCGGCGCATGGTAGTCGGCCGCTACGGCCTGGCAGGGACCGGCGAGTTGTTGGCCCCGTCGCGCACGCGGTGAGCTGCGGCATAGGCCGCATTCGAGCAAATCCACGGGGTGCACGGCCCGCGCGTGGAGGCCTCCGCGACGCAACCCGGCGCCAATCTGCATCAGGCATCCGGGGTTGCCGGTGACGACCCAGTCGGCACCCGAGCCCGCGATGTGAGCGAGCTTGGCCTCGAGCACGGCGGTGGACACGGTGGGCTGGACCAGATTGTAGATCCCGGCCGCGCCGCAGCACTGGTCGGCGTCCGCGAGCGGCACGAGGTCGATTCCGGGGATCGCGGCGAGGACGGCGGCCGGCGCATCGGCGATGCGTTGCGCGTGCAGGAGATGGCACGGGGGGTCGTAGGCCACGCGCGGGGGAGGCGATGATGCGTGCATTGGGGCGCCGCGCCGAGGCCCTGCGGCGGCGAGCAGCTCGCTGATGTCGCGGGTCATGCCAGCGATGGTGTCCGCGCGATGCGCCCATTGCGGATCGCCGGCCAGGAGATGGCCATACGATTTGATCATCGCGCCGCAGCCCGCGGCGTTCACGGCGATCGCGGTGACGCCGGCGCGCTCGAATGCCGCGACATTGGAGCGGGCGAGTTGCCGTGCTGTCTCGAGGTCGCCCGCATGCGCGTGGAGCGCGCCGCAGCATCGCTGGCCCGGGGCGTTCACGACCCGGTAATCGTTCGCCACGAGCGTGCGGACGGTCGCGCGATTCGTGCCGGAGAACAATCCCGCCATCACACATCCGCGCAACACCGCGATCCGCCCACGGCGTGCGTCGCCCTGCGCGGGGTAGCGGCCACGCACTCGGCGACCGAGGGCGGGCGCGCTCGCGGCGAGCATCGCCATCCCGAACCCGATCCGTCCAGGCAAACGGCCGAGCAGTCCCGCGAGGCCGGTGGCGCGCAGCAGGCGGGCGCCCGCGAGCACGGCGGCCAGGCGGAGGCGTCCCGCGAACAGCCAGAGGATGGCCCGGCCGGCCCACGGGAGCGGATGCGTGGCCAACATGGTGGCGCGCGTCGCCTCGAGCAGCTCCCCGTACGGCACGCCCGACGGGCAGGCTGTTTCGCACGCCCGGCATCCCAGACATCGGTCGATGTGCAACTCGACGGCGGGATCATTCAGCGCGAGCGTTCCATCAACCACCGATCGCATGAGCAGCAAACGACCGCGCGGGCTGTCGTTCTCATCCTCGAGCGCGAGGTACGTGGGACAGGCCTGCAGGCAGAACCCACAATGCACACACGCATCGAGGCCTTTGCGTGCCTCGTCGAGCGGCGAGCCCGCGAGGGCGCCAGCCGCCGCGGTCACGTTCACGTGCGAGCCCGGCGTGCCGCGCAACTCCGCACCGGTCGCGGTCATGGTGACGCCAATGGGTTACGGAGGCCTTCGCCCAGAATCCCCGGGTTCAGGATATGCCATGGGTCGAATGCCAACCGCACGCGCCGCGACAGCCGGCCGGTACCTCCCGCGGGCGGCTCCGCGGACCACAGTGGAGCGGGCAGCCGCTCGGCGATTCGGCGCCCTTCGAACAACCGGCCGCCAGACGGGCGGTCACCGCCGCCCAACACGCGTGCCAGGGCGCCCGCCTCACTCGCGGGATCGCCAGCGGGAATGATCGCGCGCACGACGCCGCGCGCCAGCGACGCATGGATGAGCGCATCGGGGCACCCGGCGCAGCACTCCAACGCGTGGCGCCACGTGGCGGCTACGAGCGATGGCATCTGTGACCATCGGATGACGACCGCGCCGGCACAGGACCGCTCGCATTGGCGTACGGCGCGCCAGACATCGGCGCTGACCACCGCGCTCTGGCCGAGCGTGGCCGCTTCCGACTGTTCGCTGTCCACGCGTTCCGCGTTGCCACCGAAGCGCAGCAACAGCACAGACGATCCGGTCGCGCTCACGCCAAGGCGCGAGGCGAGTGGTGGATTGAGCAGCTCGGCCGCGAGAGGCGCCAGGGCGGCCCGGCGGAGCAGAGCCGCGGTGTCCGCCGCCGATTCGGGCGCGCCCTGATAGGCGATCGCGAGCGTCCGGTCCACTTCTGGGCGCGCGCGCAGGCGCACCGACACCTCGGTGATGATGCCGAGCGTGCCCCACGCTCCCGTCATGAGCCGGGTGAGGTCATAGCCAGCCACGTTCTTGACGACATGTCCACCCGCATGAATCACTTCACCATCACCGGTCACGACTTCCATGCCGAGGGCAATATCGCGGGGCAGACCAAGCGCCTGCGCGAAAGGGCCGGCTGATGCGGTGGCGATCGTGGCGCCGATGGTGCCACCATCGTCGGCCACACTCCAGGGGTCGAGCGCCAGCCATTGGCCTTCGGCGGCAGTCACCTCCGCGATATCGCGGAGCGGCGTGCCGGCACGCGCGGTCAGGGTGAGATCGCCCGGCGTGTATTGCGTGATGCCGCGCAAGGCATCGAGCCGCAGCAGGCGGGCATCGGGGACCACGGGCCATCCCGCGCCGAGCCAACTTCCCCGGCCGGCAACGCGGATCGGGGTGCGCGTCGCGACCGCTTCGCGAACGGCATCCTGGACCGCGGCAGCCGTCGGTGGCGCCCATGCCTCGCCGGACGCGGGAGCGTTCATGACGGACGGCGTGTCCACTCCCTGCAACTGTGGATGGGCACCACCTTGCCGGGATTCAGTTGGCGCGCCGGGTCGAACACCTCGCGGAGGCGGCACTGCGCCGCGAGCGACGACGGCGAGAAGATCATCTCCATGTACCCCAGCTTGTCCAGTCCGACCCCGTGTTCGCCCGTGATGGTGCCGCCCGCGTCCACGCAGACGCGCATGATCTCCCGCATGGCGCGGCCGACGCGCGCGGATTCATCGGCATCGGACGCGTTGTAGCCGATGTTGGGGTGCAGATTGCCGTCCCCCGCATGAAAGACATTGCACACGGTCACCCGGTGCCGCGCCGCGATCTCCCGAATCTGCGCCAGCACCGGCGGGAGCTGCGTACGCGGAATGACCGCATCCTGGACGACGAGATGCGAGGAGACGCGTCCCATCGCGCCGAACGCTTTCTTCCGGCCCTGCCACAGCCGGGCCCGATCCGCGGCATCGGATGCGATCCGTACGGTGCGCGCGCCGTGCGCGAGGCAAATCCGTTCGATGGTACCGGCGTCCGCATCGAGGCCGGCGGCCAGACCATCGACCTCCGCGAGGAGCACCGCGTCGGCATCGGCCGGATATCCCGCCGCGAAGATGGACGCCTCCACCGCACGAATGGTCGGGCCATCCATCATCTTCGAGTGCGGCGGGCAGAATGCCGGAGGCGATGATCGCCGACGTCGCGCGCGCGGCGTCATCCATGGACATGAAATCGGCGAGCAACGTGCGGACCGCCTGTGGCGATCGCGTGAGCTTGACTGTCACGTCGAGTGCGACCCCGAAACATCCTTCAGAGCCGATGAAGGCGCCGAGCAGATCGTAGCCCGAGGACTCCGCTCCAGTGGCGCCAGGCCCCAGCGTGACGGTCTCGCCGTCACTCAGCACGGCCGTAACACCAAGGACGTGGTTGAGCGTGACGCCGTACTTGAGACAGTGCGGGCCGCCGGCGTTTTCGGCGACGTTGCCACCGATCGTACACGCGGCCTGGCTGGACGGATCGGGCGCGTAGTACAGGCCGAACGGCGCGGCGGCCCGAGAGAGCGCCGCGTTGACCACACCGGGCTCCACCACGGCGACCGCGTTGTCGGGATCGAGCGAGAGAATGCGGCGGAGACGGTTGAGGCCAACCAGCACGACACCGTCCGCGAGGGCGCCCCCCGAGAGGCCGGTGCCCGCCCCGCGCGGGACGAACGGCGCGCCATGCTCGGCCAGCGCGATTACGACGTCGATCAGCTGCGCGCGATTGGCCGGGAAGACCGCGAGAGAAGGAAACTTCCTATAGCCCGGCAACCCGTCGGCGGTGTAGACCGCCAGCTCACTGCGCTGCCGCAACAGTCCGCGTGTCCCGACGATCGCTTCGAGGGCGCGCGCGAGCGACGGCTCATCGACCTGCGGCGGCGCACCGCTCCCGGTGGGCATCGTTGCGCCGTCAGCCCGGCGACTGCGGCTGGGGGCCATGCCCGTTCGATTTTGCGCGGGTGTGTACCACGGCCCGCGATTCGAGTGCCTCCACCGCCGGCGCCATCAGCATCTCGATCTCGCGGAGGCGAGCCGCCGCCGATCGGGACGCGAGCAGCCGCTGGCGCGCGCCGGCATCCATGTCGATGACGGCGGCGATGGCAAACGCCAACAGGCCTGATTCGCCAGGGAGATCGGGCAATGCGTCGGTGTCATCGTTGAGACTGCGAGCCGCCGTGCCGACGCGGACGAACAGCGCCCGCACCGCCGCGGCGAGCGGCGCGAGCGCGGCCGCGCTCTCCGGCACATCCTCGACGCCGGTCACGCGAGCGACGCTGTACGGCAACGCCGTGGGCTCGAACCCGTCCAGCGCGAAGCGGGTCGTCCCGACGACCAGGATGTTGGACCGGCCATCGGGAAGCATCTCGGCGCGCTCGACGTGCGCGACGCAGCCGACCTGTCCGGCCGGGATGTCCTGCTCGCCGGCGCCATCGGGCCGGTAGATGATGCCGAAGTTCCGGTTCCCGGCCATGCAGTCCGCCAGCATCCGGCGGTAGCGTGGCTCGAAGATGTGCAGCGGGAGATGCACGCCGGGGAAGAGCACGAGACGCAGCGGAAAGAGCGGGAGCTCCGAGACCACGTCGCCTCCGGGTTATGATGCGACCGGCAACCGGACCGTCGCTTTTCGCTCGAGCTGGCCCCACCCCACGCCGCGCCCCTGGAATGCCGCCTTGAACGAGCGCACGACGACCCAGTACATGAGTTGCCGGTACGCGAAACGCTGGATCAGGATGAGCCAGGTCAGCGACTTGTCTTCGCCCGGCTCCATGAGGAAGGCGAGCGCCGCCGCCAGCCAGTCGACGAACAGGAAGACCGCGTAGTAGGTGAACACGTGCGCGAGACTGGTGAGCGCGTACGTCGTCCCGTGCTGATAGCGGGTGAGCAGGATGGACAGTAGGCTGAAGGCGAACATCAGGTCGGCCAGCGGTGAGATCGCCGGCAGTAGCAGTTGGAAGAGCCACGTGTTGGGCAGCGCCGCCCACCCGAGCGATCCGTAGCGCGCGCGGAACAGCGCGGTGCGGTATTTCCACGCGCACTGCAGCGTGCCGAACGACCACCGGAACCGCTGTTTAGTCAGCGCGCCGAAGGAGTCGGGCGCCTCCGTGTATCCAATGGCGCCATTGGCGTACGCGATCGAGTGCCCGGCTTGCCGGATGCTGAGCGTGAGGTCCTGATCTTCGGCGAGCGTGTCGTTGCGGAAGCCGCCCACGGCGTCGACGAGGGACTTCCGCCATGCGCCCACGGCACCGGGGACCACGGTGATGCCGTTCAGCAACGAGAACGCCCGGCGATCCAGGTTCTGGCTGGTGACGTATTCGAGCGCCTGCCAGCGCGTCACGAGATTCACCCGGTTGCCGACCTTGGCGTTGCCGGCGACGGCGCCCACGCGGGGATCGGCCAGCGGCTCGACCAGCTCCGCGACCGTATCGGGAGCGAAGACCGTATCGGCATCGAGCGCGATGATGAACTCCGCCTTCGCCCGCGCCAGCCCGGCGTTGAGTGCGCTGGCCTTGCCGCCGTTCTCTTTGCGATAGACCGATACGGCGCGCGAATCGGCGTAGCTCTCCCGCACGATCTGGTACGTGTTGTCGGCCGATCCGTCGTCGACGATGATGACCTCGATCGTGCCGTCGTATCGCTGGGACAGGAGGCTGGCGATCGTCTTGAGGATCACCTTCCCCTCGTTGTAGGCGGGAACGATGACGGTGACCGGCGGTGTGAACCGGGTAGGCAACCCGCGGCGCTGATGCCGGATCAGGCGCTGCAGGATGGCGAGCGGCGCGATGAGGAACAGCCGTCCGATGCCCAGGACGACGGCCGCCATGAAGATCCAGTAGAGCGCGAGCTCGCCGACGCCGAGCGCGGCCCACCCGGCGAGACGGGCCACGCGGCTGGCCTCGTTGACCGTCGCCAGTGGCGGCATGGCGTCCTGGCGGGAGATCCCGACGAGCTGGGAGAGGAGGACGAGCGTGTCGCCGCGCGCGCGCAGCGAGTCAATGATCGCGCCCAGTGCCGCCACCGTGTTGGACCGGTCCCCGCCGCCATCGTGCAGCAGCACGACGTTGCCCGTATCGCGGCCGGACAGCGTCAGCTTGATGATCGAGTCGACCGGGATGCGCTGCCAGTCCTCCGAGTCGTCCCGCAGCCCCACCGTGTAGTAGCCTTTGCGCGTCGCGATCCCGACCGGCTGCAATTCGTCCGGGGTGGTCGGGGACGCGTCACCGAAATACGGCGGGCGGAAGAACGCGGTCCGGTGATCCAGCACCGATTCGAGCAGGCTCTCGTTGGCATCGAGCTCGAACCGCGTCCGCTGATCCGACACCAGCGCGAGGTTGGGATGGGAATAGGTGTGACTCCCGATCTCGTGTCCTTCGTCGTAGATTCGCCGCGTCAGGAGGATGTGCGTGTCGACGTTCTCCCCCACGACGAAGAACGTGGCTGGCACGTGGTACGCACGCAGCGTGTCGAGAATCATCGGCGTCCACGTCCCGTCCGGCCCATCGTCGAACGTCAGCGCGACTTCGTGCTCGCGCTGGCCGTACCGATCGACGATGTAGGGCGTCGCGTAGGCCGTGAGTGGAATCGCGGTCGATGAGCCCCGTGGTGGGGTCGGTCCCGACGACCCGGCGGCCGGAGTTCGGCCAGTCCCGGATCCGGAGGATGTCGCCGCCACTGTCGGGCTTCTCACCCTTCCGGCAGAGGGCGCCCCCCTCGCAGACCACATCATTGATGAACTCCACGTCGTACCCGGGGGGCACGACCAGGAGGCTGTCCGGCTGGCCATCGAGACCGCGCCGTCCCAGCACGGACCACAGCGATGCGTCCTCCTCACCGAGCCGCCAGATCGCCTCGCCCGCCACACCGAGCTCGTGTCCGACGCGCAGCTCGTTGTATGCGGTGACGCCGTCGAGATACCAGACGATGTGGTCCACGGAATCCGGGTCGGTCCAGGCGATGTAGGGATTCAACGCCACCGGATCGAAGAGCGTGGGCGCCCGGTGGTCGCGCGCGGCCTGCATCGTTTCCTGAAACGTCATGGTCTCGGGCGGGCTGCCGTCGTCGTGCCAGTCATAGCCGTATGCCCCAACCATGAAGATCACCTTCTCGCGCGGCACGGCCGCCACGATGTCGCGGGCGCGGTCGGTGTAGAATTGCTGGCTCGCGACTGGTCCGGGCGCGCCGCCGGTGTAGTGCTCATCGAACAGCATGGCAATGACATAGTCCGTCACGGCGGCGATTCGTTGCAGCTCGCGAGTCGTGGTATAGGACGGCACCGCGGCCGTGACGATGCGCTTGATCGGGTTGAGGGCGACGCGGAGGGCCGCCGCGAATTGCAGCGCCGGGCCGCGGAGATCCTCGGGGATGTCCTCGAAATCGATCGTGACACCGGCGAGTGAGTCGCGCACCACTTCATTGCGGAGCTGTCCGACGACTCGGGCACGTGCTTGCGGCGAGCGCAGGAACGTCCGCAATGCCGGGACATTGAACCGCTTCGCTGTCGGTCCCGTCGTGCGCCGGTCAAAATTGCTGACCATGAGCAGGATGGCGGGCGGTGTCTGAACACCCGGCTTGCGCACGACGTCAAACACGCGGCGGTTGATCTCGAAATCGATCGAGTCGCCGGCGGGCGAGAGGAACGACCATTCACAGATGACCCAGTCGAGATCATTGACGTGCTGGATGAGCGACGCCAGGGAGTTGTCGGCCCAGTCGACGAAGAACCCGGCGACAATCGGGTTGGTGGCCGTTCCGCGCCGGGCGATGAGCGCGCTTCCGCCCGGCGGTGCGTGGCGTCCGTGCCTCGCAGGCGGCGCGGGGCGGAAGGCGTGCGCGAGGCTCCGGCGGATCGCGAGGCGCTCGCGCTGGTCGCGGGTGAACGCCACCGGGGGCAACAGCTTATGGTCGATGGGGAGTGCCGGCACGAGCGGCGGAATCGCCACCCCGACGATGAGCAGCGCCGCCATCGCCATCGCGATCGCACCCACCACGATCCACAGCCGCCGCCACCCACGGGCTCGCCGGCCAAGCGGGTCGAGAAAGACGGGCTGCGACGGGGTCGAAGTGGGGCTCGGGGCCGGGCTGGGCGTGGGGGGCGTAGGCATCAGGGCAATACGGCCACAAAACGAGACGCGGCCGCGAGGGAGCCAGCAAACGCGCCGATCAACGCGCGGGTGACAAATTTAACGCACCCGGGTCTCAGCCGTACGGGACTGCGTCCAGCGGCTATCCCGGCGTCTATCCCGGGCGCCGATCGCGGCGGCCAACTGCTCAGCGCTCGCCGTGTCTCAGGCCGCCTCGACGACCCGATGAACCAGCGACCGCAGCTCGGACAGCTCGAACGGCTTCTGGAGCACCGGGCACGAGGTACGGCGGACAAAGTCGGCGGCGTCGTCGGACACCGTGTCGCCAGTCGCGACGATGAGTCTCCGGAGCAGCGCGGGACGCTCGGCCTTCAACCGCTCGTGCAACTCGGAACCCGAGCATCCGGGCATCCGTAGATCGCAGATGATCAGATCGTAGTGCGGCAGCGGCCCCGCGGCCGGAATCAACTTCTCGAGAGCGGCACGGCCGTCGGTGGCTTCCTCGACCCGCCAGCCTTCGCGGGCGAGGCACCGCCGGAGCGCCATACGGATCGAAGGCTCGTCGTCAATGACGAGCGCGACCTGCGTGGCGGCAGACGGATCAGGCAGTCCAGAACCCCGCGAGCGCGGATCCGTCCGGGGATTCCCGCAGTTTCTCGAATGCGCGCTCGCGGATCTGGCGAATGCGCTCCCGGGTGACACCGAGCAGGGCGCCGATCTTCTCCAGTGTCATGGCCTCGGAGCCTTCTTCGAGCCCGTAGTACAGGTAGAGAATCTTGCGCTCGCGTGGCGTGAGATATTTGCGGAACACGCGATCGATGAACTCGCGCATCAGCTTGAAGTCGGTGACATCCTCGATCTCGCCGCCGTCGACGCCGGCGAAGCGCTCGCCGAGCGTGCACGCTTCGCGATCGGAGCGGTCGATCGGCGCGTCGAGCGAGATCTCCGTCGACGACATCTGGCGCGAGGAGCGCACCTGCTCCGGCGTCTCTTCGATCAGCCGCCCGATCTCATGATCCGTGGGATCCCGCTTGAGCACCTGGGCGAGCACCGTCTCCGCGCGCGCGAGCTTGATGAGCTGCGAGTTCTGATTGAGCGGGATGCGTACGGAGCGCGTCTGCTCAGCCAGCGCCTTGAGCACCGCCTGGCGAACCCACCACACGGCGTATGAGATGAACTTCACGCCCTGATCAGGATCGAACTTGCGCACGGCCTTGAGCAGGCCTTCGTTGCCGATCGCCACGAGCTCGCTCAGATCGAGACCGTGACCCTGATACTTCTTGACGTACGAGATGACGAATCGGAGGTTCGCGGTGACGAGTCGCTCGGCGGCCAGCTCATCGCCGCGTTGCGCACGCCGGGCGAGGCGCCGCTCTTCCTCGGCGTCCTGGATCAGCGGGAGCTTTTGTATGTCCTGCAAGTACTGATCGAAAGCGGTCGAGGGTGAATTGCGGAAGTATCCCTTGGACCTGCTTTCGGTCGCTTGCTGCATACACGCCCCTTAACAGAGAGTCACGATCGTCGTGTGGACGCGCGGCCCGCGCATGATCTGGCGGGAGGAGCGAGTGGTCGGCGTCCACGAATCGCGGCCAGGCCTGCGTTGGCTGCGGACGAAGGAGCACCCCCCTGTGAGTCGCCGCAGTGTAACAACGTGAACAGATGGCGTCAACAGCCAAAAGCTGTGCCGACTGCAGTCGTCACTCCGCTCGCATATAGAGAGACGGACGCGATGCGGGGTGCGTGATGCCGATGCATGTGACATTGCGCAACACTAGCCAATTGTAACGACGCGACGCGCTGCATCGCGAGCCGGACAGATCGCCGGAGCCACCGCTGGAACGATGGCGCTGCCGCGCGCGGAGTGTCTTCGGGCGATCCTCGGGTGCGACGCAACTGCCGATCAGGCAAGCGCCTCGCGCACAAATGCATTGGGTAATGGCACCGTCCAGCCAGTGCCGGCGCCCGCCATCTCTCCGATCGCGTGGGGCAGCGCGTATTCCACCGTTCCTGCCCGAACTTTCTTGTCGGAATGCGTGTGACGGACGAGGGCCAGCCCGTCCAGACCCGGAGGCGGAAGTGTCGGCAGGCCTGGCCCGGTCGAGCACGGCGCAGACCTGTTCCGTGATGCCGCACACGGCGGCGCCCGACAATTCCGCGAGCCGGCACTCGACGGCCATCCCGATCGCGACGGCTTCGCCGTGCAGCATCCCGAAATCGCTGGCCGTTTCGATGGCATGGCCGATGGTATGGCCGAAGTTGAGAATCCGGCGGCGGCCGTGCTCGCGCACATCCTCGGCCACGACGGCAGACTTGATCGCAATGCTCCCGGTGATGAGCGCTTCCATGGCGGCGGTGGCCGTGCCACCGGGAGCCAGCAGCGCCGGCAGCTCAGTGGCGATCTGGGCGAAATACCCGGCGTCCGCGATCACGCCGTGCTTGATGGCCTCCGCGATGCCTGCACGCAGCTCCCGCGGCGGCAGCGTGGCCAGCACCGACGGATCGGCGACGACGGCGGCCGGCGGATGAAACGCGCCCACCAGATTCTTGCCGGCGGGAGTGTCGACCCCGGTCTTCCCGCCGATCGCGGCGTCGATCATCGCGAGCAGCGTCGTGGGCACCTGCACCACGGGCACTCCACGCATGTAGGTCGCGGCGACGAACCCCGCGAGATCACCCACCACGCCACCACCCAACGCGAGGATCGTCGTGTCACGTCCGCATCCCAGCGCGAGCATCTCATCGGTCAGCCGCGCCCACGTGGCACGTGTCTTCGCGGCCTCGCCGTGCGGCATCACGAGCACACTCACCGCGTGGCCCCGACCGAAGGACGCGACCACGCGTGCGGTGTAGAGCGGCCCCACGTGATCATTGGTGACCACGACGTACCGGTGCGCCGGCGCCGCCGCCTCGGCCTGGGCACCGGCCGTGTCCAGCGCGCCGGTGGCCACGACGATGCCGCCGCTCGTCACCACGTCACCTCACCGGCCCCCGCGCGATGCGCGGCCACGCGGGCGAGGACGAACAGCAGATCGGAGAGGCGATTGAGATAGATGCTGACCAGCGGTGGCAACTCCACGGTGCGAGAGAGCTGCACGACCCGCCGCTCGGCGCGCCGGCACACCGTGCGCGCCACGTGGAGCGCGGCCGATTTCGGCGTGCCGCCCGGCAGAATGAAGGCGGTCAATGGAGGAAGCTCGCTTTCGCCCGCGTCGATCGCGTGTTCGAGCTGCGCGATCCGCGCGGCATTGATGCGCGCTTTGGTGAGATGCTCCTGCATCTTGTCGCGCTTCGGCGTCGCGAGGAGCGCCCCGAGGCTGAACAGGTCGCGCTGCACGGCGACCAGCACCTCATTGATCCGTGGCATTGGGTCTGTCACGCGGGCCAGTCCGACGGCGGCGTTCAACTCATTGACTTCACCATATGCTTCGACGCGGAGATCGTCTTTCCCGACCCGCCCGCCGCCGAAGAGTCCCGTCTCGCCGGCATTGCCGGTCCGAGTGTAGATCTTCATGCACGAAAGGTAGCCGGAATCGGCCGGTCCTTCCGTGTGTCCCCGGTGCGCGTGGCTACCGCTCGCGTCCCAGGACTCGCGCCCACCAGGGCGCCCGCGTGCCGTTCGCGCCGCGGGCCGCCGGGTGGCCGACGGCCAGGCGCTTGGCGGACTTCTTCAGATTCGAGAACGACGTCTTTTCCCCGGAGTACTTGGCGGGCTGGAACGTCGTCGGAAAGAGCTTGGCCAGGTGGTCGTGGAGGCGGTCCGGCGACGGAATCTGGGCCTGCGCGGCGCACCATTCGTCGAGGTCCTGCCCCATTGCCGCCGCGGTCGGCCGGAGGGAGGGATCCTTGTTCAGCGCGACCGAGATGATCTGCTCGAGCTCCGGGTCAATGCCGGGAATCTTGGCCCGGATGTTGGGCGTCGGAAGCACCGCCACCTCGTCGATAGCGAGCTGCGTGATGTCTTCGGTGAACAGCGGCTCGAGGGCCAGCAACTCGTACAGCACGACACCGACCGCGAAGACATCGCTTCGAGCGTCCACGCTCAAGCCGAGGATTTGCTCGGGGCTCATGTAATGCTTCTTGCCCATCAGGAACTGGCGTCCGGCCGCCGGGTCGATCGAGGTGCGCGCCTTGGCGATCCCGAAGTCGGCCAGCTTGATGTGGCCATCCCACGAGGCCATGACGTTGCCGGGTGAGACATTGCGGTGCACGATGTCGAGGCGACGCTTGTCGGGGGCGACGAAGTTGTGGGCGAAGTCGAGCGCCCGGCAGACGCGGCTCGCCACATAGGCGGCCAGCGGCAGCGGAATCCGCTGCCCCAGTTCCCAGTGGCGGTCGATCACCAGCCGCAGCGTCGGACCCTGGATGAATTCCATGGCGATGAAGTACTCGCCCGACACTTCGCCCAGCTGATAGATCTGCACGATGTTGCCGTGCATTAAGTTGGCCGAGAGCTTGGCCTCATCGATGAACAGCTGCAGCCACTCTTTCTGCTTCGCGTACTGCGGGTGAATCACCTTGAGCGCGATGCGCTTGGCGAAGCCCGCGGGGCCGAGCTGCTCGGCTTCGTAGACGGTGGCCATGCCACCGACCGCGATCTTGCGCACGAGGCGAAAGGTGCCGGCATACTCGATGTAGCGGTCGGCGGCGGTGAGCGGGAGGCCAGCGGCAGTCGTCACGAGGGGCGCGTCCGGACGGAGCAGCGATCGCACCAGGGCGCGGCTGTCACCTTGCCGCTCCCGCTTGCGCCACTGATGTTTGGTAGATGGCGAAAGACGCACCGAACACGTCACCGAACACGTCACCGAACACGTCACCGCACGCGGTCCCGCCGCGAGCACCGGCCGAGCACGAAGCGGTCGACATCACGATCATTGGCGGCGGTCCTACCGGGCTGTTCGCAATGTTTTACGCAGGTATGCGTGGCGCGACGGCCCGGATCGTCGACGCCCTCCCGCAAGCCGGGGGGCAACTGACCGCGTTGTACCCGGAGAAGTACATCTTCGACGTCGCGGGGTATCCCAAAATCCTGGCCAAGGATCTCGTCCAAGCACTTGCGGCCCAGGCCAGCCAGTTCGGGCATCCCACGTACCTCAACCAACGGGTCAACGCCCTCGAACATGACGGCGCCCTGTTCACCCTGGTCACGGACACCGATCGCTTCCCGTCACGTGCGCTGGTGATCGCCGCCGGGATCGGGGCATTCTCGCCGCGCCGGCTCCCCCACCCGTTCGCCCAGCCCTGGTACGGCCGGGGCATCTATGAGGTGGTGCTCGATCCCGACGAATTCCGCGGGCGCCGGGTCGTGATCATCGGCGGAGGGGACTCGGCGTTCGATTGGGCGCACCAGCTGGCGGATCGGGCCGCCCATGTGACCCTGGTGCACCGCACCGACCGGTTTCGGGCGCACGCCGCTACCGTCCGGGACGTGCAGGCAGCGGCCGCAGCGGGCCGGACCGATGTCTTGACCTTCCACGAATTGCACGAGGTCGTGAGTGACGGGCCGCCCGGCGATGGCGCGCGAGTCCGCGGCATCGTCGTCCGCGACACCAAGACCAAAACGACTCGCGCCATCGACACTGATGCCGTACTCCCCATGCTCGGCTACGTCAGTGACCTCGGGCCGCTCGCGCAGTGGGGCCTCACACTGGCCAACGATGAGATCGTGGTGACGAGCACCATGGAGACGGGGCGAGCCGGGATCTACGCGGCCGGCGACATCACGACGTATCCGGGCAAACTCAAACTGATCGCCACCGGATTCGGCGAAGCGGCGGTCGCGGTCAATCAGGCTGTGCACTGGATCTACCCGGCCAAGAAAGTCGCGCCGGCGCACAGCTCCAACATGGCCCTGTTCGGGCAGGCCGACGAGTAGCCGGCCGCCCGCCGCGCGGGGCGGAGGCCGTACGAGGTGGTACGGGGTCGTACGAGCAGGCGTACCACCGGGTGCGCGACTACCGGTTCCCGGCTCCCGGGCGCCAAATTGTAGGCATATCGTGGCACATTCCGAGCACCGACGCGGCTACCTCTGATGCGCCTCCCGTGAGCTACATCCTGTACGCCGACGATCACGAGGACATGCGGCTCATGGTCCGCGCGGTGCTCGCGTCGGTCGGGCACGAAGTGGGGCTCGTCGCGGATGGCCGGGCTGCGCTGGCGGCGGTCCAGGAACGAGAACCCGATCTGCTGCTGCTCGACGTGATGATGCCGGGCGTGAGTGGCCTCGAGGCCTGCCGGACGGTGAAGGGCAACCCGTTCACGGCGCGGATCCCCGTGCTGATGCTGACGGGCGAAGGGCATATCGAGAGCAAGGTCGAGGGGTTCGAGGCGGGTGCCGACGACTATCTGGCGAAACCGTTCGATCCGCGCGAGTTGCGCGCTCGTGTCCACGCCTTGCTTCGGCTGGTGCGGCGGGAGGCGGACCGGAATCCGACCAGCGGCCTTCCCGGAGGCCGGGCAATCGAAGAGGAGATCCGGCGGCGGGTGGACGCCGACGAGGCGTTTGCGGTGTGCTACTTCGACATCGACTATTTCAAGCCGTTTGCCGACACGTTCGGCTTCGCGGCAGCGGACGCCGTCATTCGCGGAACCGGCGCGGCGGTGATCGACGCCGTCGCCGCGGCGGGTGATCCCGTCGACTTCGTCGGCCACGTCGGCGGAGACGATTTTCTCGTGGTGACGCGCGCCGATCGCGCGGAGCCGGTGGTGCGCGAGACCGTCCAGCGGTTCCGGGACGTCATTGGACGCATCGTCGGGTACGACACGCTGGAGCGCGGCACATTCGATGGCGTGGATCGCGACGGAGTGCCGCGCCAGTTTCCGATCGCGCGCATGGCCGCCGCGGTCGTCGCCGTGCGGCCGGAGCAGTGGGTCTCGATCGGACACCTTGGCGCGCTCGCCGCCGACGCGAAGCGGCGGGCGAAGCAGCAGGGCGCAGGCACAATCCTCGTCAACGCCGTGTAAGCGGGCGTGGTGCGCCCTTCTGGCCGCGCGGCACTGATCCTGGCCGTCGTCGCGCTCGCCGCGCGTCCAATCTCGCTGGCCGCCCAGGACGTCACGTGCCATCCGGGAGACACGGAAGTCCGGCGCCTGGAGTTCACGGGAAACCGCGCCTATTCGGATGACGCCCTCGCCAACGCGATCGTGGCCACGCCCTCCAGCTGGACGCGCCGGACGCTCGGCTTCCTGGGCACGCGGCGATGTCTCGATCGCACGGAATTTCCGCGCGACCGGTTGCGGCTGATGATCTTTTACCGAAACCACGGCTACATCGATGTGCAGGTCGACACGATGGTCCGGCCCGTCCGCCGTGGCGTGGCCGACGTCGAGTTCCATATCCGCGAAGGGCGGCCCGTGCTGATCGATTCACTGGCGATCGTGGGTCTGGATTCGCTGGCGCCGGCGGAGCGGCAGCGGGTCACGCGGCAGCTCCCGGTGCGGATCGGGGGCACGTTCGACAAGACGGCGATCGAGCAGGCGCGCGACACGCTACGGTTCCGTCTCCTGAACGCCGGCTATCCGTTCGCGGAAGTCATGCGCAGCTACTCCAGCGATACGGCGCGCCGGGTGGCATCGCTGATCTACGACGTGACGACCGGGCCCGTCGCGCGCATCGACAGCGTCGTCGTGCGCATTCAGCCGCGCGGGTCCGGGAAACCGATCATCTCCCAGGACGCGGTCCGCAGTGTCATGGGACTCAAGCCTGGACGCCTGTACCGGCTCGGCGACCTCGCGGCGGCGCAGCGGGCGCTCTTCCAGACCGATGCGTTCCAACACATTGCGGTCGGGCTCGAGGCGGATACATCGCAAGCCGCTGGAGCCCCCGGTGGGCGCGACACGACCGTCACGGTGCAGGCGGATCTGGTCGAAGGATACATGCACACGGCCCGCGCGGGGGGCGGGTGGGCGACCCTCGACTGCTTCCGCACGCAGGCCGAGTATGCGGACCGCGATTTCCTCAGCGGGCTCCGGCTCCTCCGGCTCGACGCAAGCGTGACCAAGATCGGCATTGCGTCCCCGTTCCGGATTGACAACGGAGGCCTCTGTCCGCAGGCCAAGTCGGACATCTACAGCGATACACTGAACTACAGCGTGTCGGCCACCCTGCGGAGTCCCGTGTTGTTCGGGGCGGACCTCAACCCGACGTTCACGCTGTTCACGCAGCGGCAGTCGGAGTACAACGCGTATGTCCGTTCCACGCCGATCGGCGCGTCGCTGTCGCTCACGCGCCGCCTGAGCTCGACGATCTCACTCTCGCCGGAATATCGGATCGACCTTGGGCGCACGAGTGCGCAGCCCGCGCTCTACTGCGCCGTGTTCAATCTGTGCACGCCGCAGGACATCCAGCCGCTGCAGGAGCTGCTGCCACTGGCCGAGGGGGGCGCGCTGGCCGTGCAGGACCGCCGCGACGATCAGTACAATCCGACCCGAGGTTCATTGATCTCGGTCGAGGCCCTGGTGGGGTCGCGGTATCTCGGTTCGGCGGCACGATTCCAGTTCGACAAGGCGACGGTCGATGCGGCCGGCTACGTCAAGGCGAACGACGACGGCGTCTTTGCCGCGCGCATCCGGTTCGGCGCCGTTGTCGCGCAAGGGCGGGAAGCACAGGGGTTCATTCCGCCGGATCAGCGGCTCTACGCGGGTGGCCCAACCACTGTCCGGGGGTTCCAGCAGAACGAGCTGGGTCCAGTCGTCTATATCCCGAATGTCGTAGACACCATCCGGGGAGCTGATACCGTCCTCCGCGCGAACTCGGGCTCCAAAGGGCAGGGCCAGCGCGTCGTCCCGGAAGGCGGCAACTGGTCTGTGGTGGGGAACCTCGAATACCGCTGGCGCAGTCCGGTGCTCCGGAACGTGCTCCAATGGGCATTTTTCGTCGACGCGGGGCAGGTATGGAACGGGAACATTGCCCAGATGCGGGGGCTGCTCTGGACACCGGGTCTCGGGGTGCGGGTCTTCACGCCCGTCGGGCCCATCCGTCTCGACGTGGGGTACAATCCCTACCTCTTGCCGGCCGGCGCGGCCTACTTCAACGCGCCCGCCACGATCACGTCGGGCACCACGACCATCAATCTGGCGCAGCAAGTGCCGCTCTACTGTGTCAGTCCGACGAATTCGATTCCGGCGCACCCGAGCCCGCAATACCCGCAGGTGCTCGTCCAGGAGACCGGTCACGAATGCCCAGCGACGTACGTTCCGAACCAGAGCACCGGCTTTCTGCAGCGGCTGACGTTCAACCTGTCGATCGGCCAGGCGTTCTGATCCCATGACCTGTCGCATGGCGTGTCGCATGGCGTGTCGCATGGCGTGTCGCATGGCGTGTCGCATGGCGTGTCGCACGGCCGGGCGATTCGCGGGATGATCCGTCGCCGGGTGATCGTCGGCCTGAGTGCCCTTGGGATTCTGCTCACGGCGATCCTGGTGGTGGCCGCCGTCATCGGGGCCACCCAGACGGCGTGGGGGCGCGGGCGCATCCGGGCACTGGTCGTCGGCGAGCTGCGCCGGATCGTGCATGGCCGGGTCTACGTCGGGGATATCGAAGGCAATCTGTTCACGAACCTCACCATCGATTCGATCGACGTGCGGGACAGCGTGGGCACCCTTTTTCTCGCCACTGGCCGCCTGCACGCCGAGTTCGACCCGCGTGACCTGCTCGACCGCCGGATCCTGTTGCAGCGGCTGGAGGTCACGCATCCGTACGTGATGCTGGCGCACTACCACGACGACACCTGGAACTTCAAGCGGATCCTGTCGCCGGCACCGGCGCCTCGCTCCGCGCCCGCCCGTGCCATCGCGCGGGCGCGGATCCCCGAGGCGGAGAATCGCGGATTCGGCGACTTCATCATGGCCACCCACGTGCTGATTCACGGGGGCACGTTCGTCTACAGCGAACGCTGGGCTCCCGACGACACGCTGCGGGGGGCCCGGCGCGATAGTGCGATTAACGAGGCGCTACACCGGCCGCACTTCGGACTGCAGCGCACGTCCGACGGACTGATGCGGGTGCTGTCGTGGACTGGCGTCGAGCTCGACGCTCCCTACGCGCGCATCGCCAATCCGGACAGCGCGGGTCCCGGTTTTGAGATCCAGCGTCTCGACATGAACGAGTTCTTCCCGCCATTTCGCTTTTCCCGCGTGCACGGCAGCGTGCGCATCGTCCACGACTCGCTGTGGGCGACGCTGAGCCACGTCGAGCTACCGGGCAGCGTGTTGCATGGCGGCGGCAAAGTGTTCTGGGGCGACCGGCGTCCGCTCAGTCTCGCGTTGCACTTCGATGCCGACACCGTCTCGATGGCGGATATCGCATGGGTCTACCCGACGCTTCCAACGACCGGCGGCGGGCGCGCATCGGCCGACATCATCTCGGACATCCCGAAGCCCCAGATCATCGACTACGCCATTAAGAACATGGATGTTCGCACCACCGATTCGCGGTTCATCGGCAACATCACGTTCGAGAGCGGCCATCCCGAGCTCGTGATCAAGGACGTCGTCGCCGACGTCGCGCCGGTGGATTTCAAGTTCATCCGCGTGCTGGCGGGTGGTGCGCCGTTTCCTGTCGATTGGGCGGGGCAATGGACGGGCCACATCCGCGCGCCAGGCGGACTGGTGTCCCGCTTCCGCGTGGATAGCCTCGATCTCACGCTCCACGATGCCCACGTCCCGGGGGCGACCTCCCGGCTCGCGGGATCGGGCGGTCTCGACATCTCGGCGCCGTCGCTGACGGCGTTTCACGACTTTCGGATGTCGGTGGATCGCCTCGACCTCCGCACGCCGCAGTTCGTCCTGCCGGATTTCCCGCGGTTGCATGGGATCGTGCGAGGGACGGCGATCCTCGACTCCACGTGGAGTGACGTGCGCTTCACGGATGCGGACATCACGCACACGGACGGGCCAGGCCAACCGGACCGGGTGACCGGGAGCGGCCGCTTCACACTTGGTGATGTGGCATCGTCGTACGACATGGATCTCCAGGTCCAGCCGCTGTCGTTCACGATGCTCGCGCGTACCTACACGGGCCTGCGGCTGCGCGGCGAATTCAGCGGCCCGGTGACACTCCAGGGCACGCTCGACAATCTCGATCTTACCGCCCAGCTCACAGGCGAGCCCGGCATCCTCGGAGCCGATGGACATTTCAACCTGTTGCCGGCGTCGCTCGCGGGCTCCGGCGCGCTCACCCTGGTCCACACTGACCTGCAGGCCCTGTTCGATGATGATTCGTTTCCCCAGACCGACCTGTCGTTGCGGATGGATGCCGACGTCCGCGGCGACTCGCTGGCCGTGCTCGACGGGCCGGTCAGCGCGACGCTCGCGAGGTCCGATGTGGGCCAGCTGCATCTCGATACCGCGCGGGTCATCGGCCGCTTTGGCGGTGGCCAGCTCCGGATCGATTCGCTGAGCCTCGATGCGCCTGGTGGATCGCTGACGGGTCACGGCGGGCTCGGGCTGGCGGCCGAGGACCAGGATTCGCTGGTGATCGCGGTGGCGCTGGATTCGCTCGGCGGATGGCGCCGGTATCTGGCGGGTGACTCCGGAGGCGCCGATCCGTTGCTCGGAACGGTGCGCGCGTCAGGGACCTTCACTGGTTGGGTGGATTCCCTCGGGCTGACGGGCACGCTGCAGGGCGCCGGTCTCCGCGCGGCTGGCGCCAGCATTCGTGGCGTGTCGGCGTCCTTTGCGCTTGGCTATCTGTCATGGGCGCCGCGCGGCACCGCCGGACTTGCCGTCGATGGGATCACGCTCGAGGGACTGGCGGTGGATCACGTGGGCGTCGATGCCCGATTCCTGGGCGAGGGCCGGTCCGCGCTGGCAATGACACTGACGATGCCGACCGGCCCGCACGGCGGTGCGTCAGCCGAGGTCCGGCAATCACGCGACACGATCATCGCCACACTCGACACGCTGGCGATCTATACCCGGAACAATGCGTGGCATTCTCACGGAACCCGCGATTTTCCGGCGGGACGCGCGTGGACTGTCCATCGATCAACTGTCGGTTCGCGGGGCGGTGAGCGGATGGCTCACGGCGACCGCCGATCTTCCGCAGCAGGGTGAGGCAGCCGCGCGCATCCAGGCCGACAGCATCCCCCTGGCGGATATCGGAGAGTTGGCCGAGTCCCCGGGATCGTATGGCGGCCTCGCGTCGCTCGGATGGACGATTGGCGGGACCCGCGTCAACCCCACGATGGCTGGGGAGAGCCAGCTGACGGACGCCCAGTTCGGCGATGTGCGGTTCGAAGAGCTCCTGGGACACGCCGTGTACGCCAACCGGCGACTGGCGCTGCACGGCGACCTCGTCGCGGCGCACGACACCACGCTGCACGTGCTGGTGTCGCTGCCGGTGGACCTGGCCCTCGAGACCGGTGTGCGGCGCACGCTGGGTAGCGATTCGCTGCGCGGCAACGTGCGCGCCGACAGCGTCGAGTTCGGCGCGCTGGCGGCCATGTACCCCTCGCTCGAGAACCCAAAAGGGTCGTTCGCGGCGAACATCGACATCAGCGGCACCCTCGACCACCCGGCACTGACGGGCGACGTCCTGCTCCGGAATGGGGAAGCCGGAATCCCGCGGGTCGGCGTGCGGTTTCTGGGGATGAACGCCAACCTGCATCTCGCCGGCGATAGCCTGGCGGTGCGCGACGTCTCCGTCTCGACGGTCGACGGCCAACACCGCGGACACGCGACCCTGCAGGGCTGGCTCACGTTCCGGGATATCAAGGATCCGCGATTCGACCTCACCTTCCGGGCGTCCGAGCTGCACGCGCTCAGCAACCCGCGAGTGGCCGACATGTCGATATCGACTGTGGCACCGCTCCAGCTCACGGGGCGCTTCAGCCGGTCGCAGCTGACCGGCGCGGTGTCGATGGACCGGGGCGTGATCTACATACCGGATGTCCTCACCCAGAAGAACCTCGTCAGTCTCGATGACCCCGAGTTCTTCAACGTCGTGGATACGTCGCTCTTTCAGAACCGGCTGCTCCTTCCCGAGGCACCGCCCCGGCTGCTGCAGGATCTGACGCTGACCGACGTGCGCATCACGCTCGGCAACGAAGTGTGGCTCAAGTCGTCGGAAACCAACGTCAACCTCTCGACCAGTCTCGGCCCGCTGATCGTCACGACTGCGCCGACTGGCCGGGACTCGACCAAGGGACTCGCCCTGACCGGCGCCCTGGTCGCGGAACGGGGGGATTACCGGCTCAATCTGGGTCTGGTGCAGCGGACATTCGCGGTGGAGCGGGGCGGCACCGTGCGGTTCGGCGGCGCAAGTCGACATCAACCCGGATCTCAACATCTCGGGCCTCTACACCGTGCGGCAGCCGCGAACGAACGCCGGCAACACTATCCCTGATCTCCGGATCCGCGTATTTCTGCGTGGAACCCTCGATCGGCCGACGGTGACGCTGTCGAGCGCCGACAGCGCGCTGCAACTCTCGCAGTCCGACCTGCTCAGCTATCTGATCACGGGGCAGCAGTCGTTCGGGGTGGGGAGCGGCACGGATGCGTACACGGTCGGGTCCGTGTTCCTGCCGACGATCGGCACGGCCATCGGGAGCCGGCTGTCCGGCGGCCTCTTCGACTACGTCAACGTGCAGGCGGGCACGGCATACTCGGCCAACGGCGCGACGAGTGGTTTTGGCACCGCGTTGTCCACGACGCGGATCGGGGCCGGCAAGCAGCTGGGACGCTCGACCTTCATCAGCGCCGACCTCGGAGTGTGCGGCCTGGGCGCCACGGGTGCTGCGGGTGGCGCGTCGCCGCCGCCGACTGCATCGCAGATCGGCGTGCGCCTCGAGCAGCAACTGACGCAGCGGCTGACCCTCGCCGCGAGCTCCGAGCCCGGAACCGTGGGGTTGTACTGCACGACGGGAGCGCTCACCCGGAGTTTCGTCGACACGCCACGGCAATGGGGCCTCGACGTCTTTCGCAGCTGGCAGTTCTGAGTGACGGGAACGCGAATAGCGAAGGGGGTAGCGAAGGCCGCGAACGGCCGGCGGGACGGTGTGTCCCCTGCGCCAGCGACCGAGGAAGGCGTGGCCCGCACCAGCCGGTTCTCTCGCGCGTTGCTGGTGATCAATCCGGCGTCGCGTCGCGGCTCGCAATTCCACCAGCCGGCTTTGGACGCGATCACCGGGGCGGGCCTCCTGTGCGATGCCATTTTGACCGAACGGCAGGGGCAGGGGGCGCACCTCGCCACGACGCTGGCGCCAGGCTACGACGTCGTCTTCACCCTGGGCGGCGATGGGACTGCCATGGAGGTCGTCGGCGCGTTGGCGGGGACTGAGGGGCCGCCAGTGGGTATCTTGCCCGGCGGGACCGGCAACCTGATCGCGCGGACCCTGGGAATCCCGCTCGACGTGCGGCGGGCCGTCCGCCTGTTGCTCCACGGCCGGGCACTCCGGGTCGATTTGGGGGTGCTGACAGGCAGTCCGGTGTCGAAGGCCCGTCGTTTTGCCTTCGCGGCGGGGGTTGGGATCGACGCCACCATGGTCGCCGAGGTCTCGGCGAAGCTAAAGCGCCATTTGGGGGTGCCGGCGTACATGCTCAGCTGGGTCACCGCGGCGCTTCGCCGCGAGACCTTCCGGGCCCGGGTGACCGTGGACGGCGAAGTCATCGAGCGGGATGTCTCTGCGGTCATGTTGGCCAATTTCGGCGCCGTGCTCAATGACCTGATCCGGCTCGGGCCCGGAATTCAGCACGATGACGGAAAGCTGGACTTGTGCGTCTTCTCTCCGGGGACCGCACGGGATGCAGTGCGGGTCGCCTGGAAACTCCTGCGGAAGGACTTCCAAGCCGATCCGTGCATGCTCTATCGGGCGGGCCGCCATTTCCGCGTCGAAACGTTTCCACCGCGTCCCGTGCAGGCCGACGGCGAGTTGTTGGGCGACACCCCGTTCGAAGTGACGGTGGAACCGCTCGCAGCAGAGCTGCTCGTCCCGCACCAGCGGCAGGCGGAGGCGGAGTAGATGTCGATCGCGAGTCCTGGCGTCACCCGCACACGGGCTGTTACCCGATGTCTTCAGTTCTCATCGTCGATGACGAGCCATCGATCACGCAGACCCTCGGGTCGTTCTTCGAGCGGTCCGGCGGGCACGTAGTCACTGCCGCGCACAGCGGGGAGGAGGGCGTCGCGCTCTTCCAGCGCACCCATCCCGATCTGGTCCTGCTGGATGTGCGGCTCCCCGACATGACCGGGTTCGATGTGCTCGGCCGGCTCCGCGGCAACGACCCCGTCGTGATCATGATGACGGCGTTCGGTGATGTGCCGCAGGCCGTGCAGGCGATGCAGAGCGGCGCCGAGAACTTCCTCACCAAGCCGATCGAGTTGACGCAGCTCGAGGCGGTGGCGGAGCGGGCCTTCGAGAAGTCGCGGCTGCGCCAGATGAATCGCTACCTCACGGCGCGGCACGGTCACGGCGAGGGACAGTTTGTCCTCGGCACCTCGCGTCCCATGCAGGAGCTGGCGGCGCAAATCGACATGCTCGCGGCGAGCGACCGCACCACCGTGCTGCTCATCGGCGAGAGCGGCGCCGGCAAGGGGCGCGTGGCGGAGATGATTCACGCGCGGAGCCCGCGCGCGACGATGCCGTTCGTCGAGGTCAATTGCGCGGCCCTCACCGCCAGCTCGCTCGACGCGGAGCTGTTCGGGCAGGAGCATGCCCCGCCCGGAGCGAGCGGCGGTAACGGCACCGATGGCGACGCGGCCGCGGCGAGCAACGGGTTCAAGCCGGGGCTGTTCGAGGTGGCCAACGGCGGGTCGGTGTTCCTCGACGAAATCGGCGACCTCGATGGGCACCTCCAGCCGAAGCTGCTCCGCGTTCTCGAGGGCAAAGCATTTCGCCGCGTCGGTGGCACGCAGGAGATTTGCGCGAACATCCGGCTGATCGCGGCGACCGGGAAGGATCTGGTGAACGAAGTCACCGCCGGCACATTTCGCGAGGACCTCTACTACCGCCTGAACGTGATGCCGGTGTATCTGCCCCCACTGCGCGCGCGGGCCAGAGAGGACGTCCTGGAGCTGGTGGCACACGTGATCGGCGAGCTGCGGCCCAGTCTTCCCGATGCGCCGGCGGTGGTGAGCGAGGCCGCGCTCGAGCGGATGCTGCGATATTCGTGGCCGGGCAACATCCGGGAACTGCGCAATGTGCTCGAACGGGCAATGATCATGTCCCGCGGACAGGCGAGCATTGGCCCGGAGCATTTGCCGGGCGACGTGCGGGACGCCGCGGGAGGCGCCGCAGCGGCCGGAGGGGGACATCACGTGCCGAAATCGCTGGACGAGGTGGAGCGGACGCATATCGAGCGGACCCTCCGGGCGCATACGGGTAATCGCACGCACACCGCGCGGGAGCTCGGGATTTCCCGGGCGACCCTGATCAAGAAGATCAAGGCGTACGGGTTGTGAACCAGCCAGCGGCCGCAGGTCCTCCGGAGCACGACGTCATGGTGTGCCGGTGGTGTGGCCGCGAGGAGCGCGCGTCGGAAGGCTACCCGTGCCAGGGCTGCGGGACCTTCCTCTGCCTGATATGCACCTTCCGGGGACACCAGTACTGCCTGGGGTGCGAGCAGACGGGGACCATCGAGCCGAATCCGGCCTGACCGTCCCGCTGCTACGCCCCGCAGCGGGCGTCGCGTGATGTAGCTTTCACGCCGTGCGACTCGTTCTCTTCGACATTGACGGCACGCTACTGTCCGCCGGCGGATCGGGTCGCCGGGCGATCAACGCGGCGTTCGAGGAGTTCTTCGGGTGGAGTGCGCCGGCCGACTACTGGTTCGATGGCAAGACCGACCGCCAGATCGTGCGGGAGTTGATGCGGTCCAAGGGTCATGACGACGCCGACATTGACGACCGGATGGATGCGCTGTTATCGCGCTACCTCCATCACCTCGCCGGCGCGCTGGTCGATCCCGGCCATCCGCCGCGTCTCTATCCCGGTGTCGCCGCGCTGCTCGAGACGCTCGAGGCGCGCGACGATGTCGTGGTCGGACTCCTCACCGGCAACGTGCAGCCCGGCGCGCACGCCAAGCTGTCGGCCGTGGGACTTGATCCCGCCCGCTTCGTGATCGGCGCGTTTGGGTCGGACCACGAACGGCGGCCCGAGCTCCCGCATGTCGCCCAGCGCCGGGCCCGCGAATCGCTCGGTCTCGACGTGGACGGTCCGGCGATCGTCGTGATCGGCGACACGCCGGACGATATCGCCTGTGGACGCGCGATCGGCGCCACGGCCATCGCCGTCGCCACCGGCCGGTTTTCCGAGACGGAGCTCGAAGCCCACTCGCCCGCGGCGGTGTTTCGCGATCTCGCCGAGACGCAACGGGTCATTGCCGCGATCATGGGTCACGCCCGGCACGACGGCGCGGATGCGTGAGATCGAGCTCAAGGGAGTCGTCCCGGACGAAGCGGCCGCACGCCAGCGAGTGGAGGCGGCAGGCGGCGAGCTCTCCTTCGCCGGGCGCCTCGAGGACCGGCGGTATGACGACGCCGCGGGACGCCTCGCGCCGCGTGATCTCGTGTTGCGTCTCCGCGCCTATCGGGACCCCGACGGCCGTCTGCGCAGTGCCCACCTCGACTGGAAGGGTCCAACCCAGTACGAGAACGGATACAAAGTGCGCGAGGAGCTGTCGTCGCCCGTCGCCGATCCCGATGTCATGGCGGCCATCCTCGGGCGCCTGGGATACACCGTGATCCGGGAGATCGATCGCGTGGTGAGCCAGTACACGCTCGGCGGCGCGATGGTGCGTTTCGAGCGATATCCGAGGATGGATGTGCTCGTGGAGGTGGAAGGATCACCCGGCGCGATCGAGCAGGCGATCGGCCATCTCGCGCTCCCCCGCTCCGCGTTTTCGGCGGAGCCTCTCCCGGAGTTCGTCGCACGCTACGAAGCGCGCACCGGCACGCGGGCCGCGCTCTGCGCGCGCGAGCTCATTTCCGATCGCCATGTCTGACGCCGAGACGACGCCGCTCGGAGTAGCGGTCTGGGCGCTCTGGCGTGGCGCGGAGATCGCCGGCTCTGGCACGTTCGAGTTGCGCTCGGACGGTGTGCGCGTGTCCGTGCCGCCCGCGGGTCTGGAAGTCGTCATCCCGTTCGCCACGCTCGACGGCGCCCGGGTGTCAGTCGGTCATCTGACGCTGTATCCATCCAACGGCGATGTCGTGGAATTGAGTGGCGCGGCCGAGCTGGGCGAAATGGGGAGGCATCTCCGCGCGCGCGCCTGTACCTTGCCGGAGCTGACGCTCGCGCTGCGCGGGCTGGGCTCGCCGCGAGCGCAACCGGGCCCGGACCACGACCGGTATTTCGGGCCCCTGCTCGCCGCGCGCCGTGCGGCGCAGCGCGCGAGTGACCCGGCCGGGCGACTGGCGGCGATGCGCGGATCCGCGCTCGAGGCCGAACTGATCCGCGTGCTGCACGCGTTCGCGGCGGAGCGATACCCGGCCAGCCCGCCGGACCGGCGCGCGCTGGAGGCGGAACTCGACGATCTCGCGGCACCGGTGCGCGTGAGTCTCCGCCGCCTCGACGAGGCCGCCCGTGCGGTGGCGACGGCACCCGATGACACAGCGTTCGTCTGGTGGCGGGCGTGGGCCGCCGAATGCCGGGCGCTCTTTGCGCACGCCGACGCCTGTTGGCTCGCGGCGCTGCCAGCGCTCGGCGAAGCGCCGCCTCCGCTGAGGCGATTCTGGCGGTGGCCGTGGCGGCAGGGCCAGCATCCCGAGAGCCGTGTCGCGGTACCGATCGAGGAGTTCCCGTCGTGATCGTCGGGCTGGGCGTCGACGCGGTGGACATCGCGCGGGTGAGCCAATTAATGTCGCGCCACCACGACCGGGCTGTGGCCCGGTTGTTTACGCCGCGGGAAGCTAGTTACGCATGTTCGCGCCCAGATCCGATCCGGCACTACGCCGCGCGGCTGGCAGCCAAGGAGGCTGCGTACAAGGCGTTGGCCGGCAACGATCTGGCTCGTGCGATCGGGTGGCGCGAGATCGAGGTCGTACCAGGCAACGATGGCTCACCAGCATTGACCTTGCACGGCCGCGCGGCGCAGCGGTCCGCCGAGATCGGGGCGACCCGGGTGTGGGTCTCGCTGACGCACAGCGACAGCTCGGCTGTGGCCGTGGTCATCGCCGAATCGCTGTAACTCCGTCCGGAGCGGGTCGCCGCGGTCCCACAGAGTGGCGAGACGCAGCTACCCAGGCCGAGCGATTGCCGATAAATTCGGTCGGAATGCCAACCCGATCTCGCCCTTGTCCACCGCCATTCGCGTGGGCCGCCTCGGCCGCGTGCATTGCGGTCCTGGGCATCGCGAGCGCCCGCCCGGCGCGCGCGCAGGACGACCACCCGGCGCAGCGCCTCTCGAGCATCGTTGGCGTGGCCGTCGGGGAATATGCAAAGGGCGTGGATGAGCACGGCAAGCTGATCTCAGCCGAAGAGCATTCCGAAGCGACGGGGTTCTTGCGGGATGCGAACGAAGTGGCTGGCCGCCTGCCGGGCAAACGGGCCGAAGAAGCCCGTGCGATCCTGGACACATTGATCGTCGCCGCGGACGCTGACCGGCCGCCACACGAGATCGCCGCGATCTACCGGCGCTTCGCGGCGGCGCTGGGAAGTGAAGGCGCATTGGAGCTGCCTGCGGGCGGCATCGATGTGGCGGCCGGCGCGGTGCTCTACCAGCAGAATTGCACGACCTGCCACGGCGCGGCGGGCGGAGGAGGTGGACCGGCCGCGAAGGGCCTGTCGACGGTGCCGCCCGCGATCGGCACCGCCGCCGAGATGCACGCCGTGAGTCCCGCGCTGATGTACCGGATCATCTCCGTCGGCGTACGGGGGACCGCGATGCCCGCGTGGACGTCGATGACCCCATCGCAACGATGGAACGTCGTGGCCTACGTGACGTCACTTCGCGCGACGCCCGCGCAGGTGCTTGCTGGCGAAGGTCTCTACTTTCAGCGATGTGCCTCCTGCCACGGGGCCACCGGCGCCGGTGGGGGCACATACACGCGGGATCTGACGACGCTCCCGCCCGAGATCGGCCGGCTCGCGTGGCAGGCGGAGCGCAGCGACTCGCAGCTGGCCGAGGCGATCGTGCAGGGCGTACCGGGTTCGGCGATGCCGGGCACGCGGGACCTGCCGGCGGCGGACATCGCGAGCCTGGTCGCGTACATCCGGACGCTGCCAGGCAAGGCGGGACAGAGTGTGGCGCTCGTCGCGGCATCTCCGGCGTCGCCGGTGGACAGCACGAGTGCGGCTGGGATCGCGGCCCACGTGATGGCGCTGGTCAATGAGGCGCTGGTTGATGCGCGAGGCGGCCGCATGAGCGACGCGTCGGATCGCGCGTTCGATTCGTACATCGCCTTTGAGCCACTGGAGACCCCCGCCCGGGCCAAGAATCCCGGACTCGTGTCGGCACTCGAGCGGCAATTCGCCGACTTCAAGGGTGCCATCAAGATCAGCGATCTGCGAGTCGCCGACCGGGCGCGTGACGCGATCCAGCTGGGCCTTCCCGAGATCGTGCAACTCACGCAGCGGACCGGCGGCGGCTGGAGCGCGTTTCTGCAGTCGTTCCTGATCATTCTGCGCGAGGGTTTCGAGGCGATCCTGGTCGTGGGCGCGGTGGTGGCGTTCCTCCTCAAGACCGGTCATCGCGACCGGCTCCCGGCGATCTGGAAGGGCACCGCACTCGGATTACTGGCGAGCGGCGTCACCGCCGTGATTCTCGCAACGGTGCTGCGCGCGATGCCCGCCAGCCGCGAGGTCCTGGAGGGCGCGACGCTCCTGGTGGCCGTCGCCGTGCTGTTCTCGGTGAGTTATTGGCTCATCTCCAAAGTCGAAGCTGCGCGCTGGCAGCAATTCATCCGCGAGAAAGTGACCAACGCGCTCGAGCATGGGGGCGGTCAGGCCCTGGCGTTCGTCGCGTTTCTCGCCGTGTACCGGGAAGGCGCGGAGACGGCGCTTTTCTATCAGGCCCTGTTCAACGAGGGTGGTCATACCGCGGTCCCGCTGACGCTCGGGATCGTCGTCGGGTTCGCGGCGCTCGGCGTCATCTTCACGCTCTTCTATCGATTCGGCGTGCGCATTCCGCTCCGTCCGTTCTTCACCGTCACGAGTGCGCTGCTCTACTACATGGCATTCGTATTCGCCGGCAAAGGTGTGCGCGAGCTCCAGGAGGGCGGTGCGGTGCCGATCACGCTGCTGCCCGGATTCCCGCACATTGAGCTGATGGGAATATTCCCGAGCGTGGAAACGCTCCTCGCGCAGCTCGTGCTGGTCGTACTGCTCGTCTTCGCGCTGGCGAAGACGTTCTGGCCCAAGCGTTCGGTGACGCTTCCAACGGTGGCCGCGGGCTCGCCGGAAAACGGCACAGTGGCTGTCGCGCCACGGGGGGCCGCCGTGAGCGGCGACCTCGACCAGCGGCTAGGTGCGTTGCAGACCGCGATCGACACTCTGCACCGTCGCGTCGCGGCGATCGAAGAGCGAGCCGGGACGCGCTAGCTCGTCCCACGACTCAGGCGGCTTGCGGCTCCGCCGTAATGCCGGGCGTGGCCGGCGTGACGTCCCGCCGGGCGTACATCCAGATCGCGCCACCGACCGCGAACACGATCGCGATCATCTGAGCGGTCGTGAACGGGCCGAAGAAGCGATCGTCCTTCGCGCGGAAGAACTCGATGATGAATCGTTCGATCCCCGCCATGACGCAGTAGAGACCGAACAACCAGCCTTCGGCGTGCTTGTGATTCCGGAAACGCCAGAGAATCAGGAACATCAGCGAGCCGAGCGCGACCTCGAACAGCTGCGTGGGGTACACGCTGAGTACCTCGGCTGGTGAGGTGCCGGCCGGTATCCGGGCATGGAACAGCTCCGCGAGGTTGGCCGCGGTCGACGGCGGCGCACCCTGTCGGAAACGCCACGGCGAAGCGCGAGTTCCACACCCGCCCGTAGTCGTCGCCGACCGCCCAGCAGCCGGTTCGTGCCGATCGCGTAGGCCGCCGCCAAGTCCGGGGGCGGCCGCATCGCTGATGCGAGTGAACTTCCAGTGCCGGACGCGCATCAGACCCGCGCGTGGCGACGATCCCGCCTATGAGGCCGCCCCAGAACACGAATCCCGCGCGGTGGAACAGGTTGCGATGTCGCCGGTGAGAATGGCGTAGTAGATCTTCGCGCCCAGCAGGCCGCCGATGACCGCCGCGAAGACACAATCCGATGTGACGCTCGGGTCATGTCCGCGCTCCTCCAGGATCTCCCCGGACGTGATCTGCGCGATGACGAACGCGAGCAGCACCGCGATGCCGAACCCGGTGAACTGGAAGCTCCCGAGGTCGTACGAGAATGCGTGATGGACGAACGGGTGCGGCACCGAAGGGATATGGAGGCACGAAGAGTCCGGATGAAGAACGACCTGGAAAAGCTACACCGGCGTTACGCCGCGCGGAGACCGGGCAGGCCCGCCGAGGCGAACGCGTTGAGATCGAGCGTCCCCACATCGCCTCGAGCCAGCCGGAACAGTCCCGCGCGGGCGATCATGGCCGCGTTGTCGGTCGCCAGCCGCGGGGTGGGCGCGTACACGGTCGCGCCGGTCGTCGCGGCCTCGCGACTGAGCGCAGCGGCAAAGCGCGCGGTTGCACGCGACGCCGCCCCCGAGCGACGATCCGGCTGCGGTCGTATGCCGTGGCGGCCCGCATGGTCTTGGCGACGAGCGTCCCGATGACCGCGTCCTGAAATCCGCGCGCGATGGCCGCTCGCATGTCGCGCGGGATCGCGCCCCGCCAGCTCGCGGGTCCCCTGCTCGACCGCGTGCAGCACGGCGGTCTTGATGCCGCTGAACGAGACGTCGAAATAATCGGCGTCGCCGGGCCGCTGGTTCTGCCGCAGCATGGGCCGCGTAAACGGGTACCGTCCCGGGACGCCGGTGAGCGCGAGCGCCTCGACGTGCCGGCCGCCGGGATAGGGCAGTCCGAGGAGCTTGCCGACCTTGTCGAACGCTTCGCCGGCGGCATCGTCCCGAGTCGTGCCGAGCAACCGGTAGTCGCCCCATGCGGCGACATCGATCAGCATGGTGTGGCCGCCCGACACCAGGAGCGCGGTAAAGGGCGGAACGGCGTCCGGATGCTCGAGCGCGGCCGCGAACAGGTGCCCTTCCGAGATGGTGCACTGGCACGAGCGGCCGGCCGAGCGTGAAGGCCAGCGCTTTGGCGTAACTCACGCCCACGAGGAGCGCACCGACCAGACCGGGAGCATAGGTGACGGCGACCGCGTCGACGTCCGCGGGGGCGAGGGCGGCTTCATCCAGCGCGCGGCGCACCACGGGGACGATGCTGGTGAGGTGCGCGCGTGAGGCGATCTCGGGCACCACGCCGCCGAACACCGCGTGCGCGTCCTGTGAGAGAATCACCAGCGACCGCATGACGACGTCGTCGCCAGTTCCCTCCACGACCGCGGCGGAGGTCTCATCACACGACGTCTCGATGCCGAGGACACGGGCCACCAGCGTCAGGGAGCGGCGGCCGGCCGTTGAAATGTGTGAACAGCCAGAGCGCGATGGCCAGGAACAGCGCGACGGCTTTGTAGCCGAGCCGCTGGCTGAACGCTGCCGTCAGCCGCCGTCGCAGCGTCTGGGAGCGCGGCATCATCCGGCAGGCTCGCGCAGGAGTTGCGCGATGAGCGCCTGGTTGCCGGGCGAGCCCCAGTCATCGGCGCCGATCACTTTCTTGCGAATCACGCCGTCTCGCGCGATCACGAACGTTTCCGGCACGCCGGTGGTCTGGTAGTCGCTGCGCAATGGCGCCGGTGGGATCGTGCAGGATCTCGAATGTGAGACCATAGTGGTCGGCGAACGCGCGAATCGCCGCGCGCCCCGCGGTGTCATCGATGCTCATGGCGACGATCCGCAATCCGCGCGGGCCGTACGTCTTCTGCAGGACCTCGAGCGACGGCATCTCCACCCGGCATGGCACGCAGTACGTCGCCCACACGTTGAGCACCACCACATCCCCGTGATAGTCCGGCCAGGTCTTCTCGTGTCGTTGTCGCCATCGACCGTCTCGCCGCGAAACGCGGGGGCGTGTGAGCCAACCGACACGAGCACGAGCTGTCGGCCGACGACACGGTTGAGGACGAACAGCGTGATGCCGAGTGCGGCGACCACCGCCACGGTCACGGCCCACTGGCGCCGGAGCGTCATATCGCCGCCACCGGCGGCACCGCCATTGGCATCATACGGTCTCCCGGCATTGGTCGCGCAGCGCGCGGATCTCGGCCGCCGGGTCACGCGCGGCGAACACCGCATTGCCCGCGACGAACGTGTCGGCGCCCGCGCGCCAGCACGCCGTGATGGTGTCCCGATTGATGCCGCCATCGACTTCCAGCACGGCCTGGCTCTTCGCGAAGGAGAGCATCGCGCGGGCCTGGCGCAGCTTGTCGAGCGAGTGCGGGATGAACTGCTGGCCTCCGAAGCCCGGATCGACCGACATGACCAACAGCGTGCCCAGATCGGCGGCGACATCGCGCAACGGCTTCCAGCGGCGTACCGGGATTGACCGCGACTCCTGCCCGGCACCCCAGTTCCTCGAATACGCGTGATCTGCCGGTGGAGATGCGGTGCCGCCTCGGCGTGGATGCTCAGCCCCGAGGCGCCGGCGCGCACGAAGTCATCGAAGTATTTCTCCGGCTGGATCACCATGAGATGCACGTCGAGCGGGAGCTTGGTCAGGCCACGGATCGTCTCGATGAAGCGTGCGCCGAATGTGAGATTCGGGCACGAAGCACCCGTCCATCACGTCGAGGTGGAGCCAGTCAGCTCCTCCGGACTCGCACAGCGGCCACCGCCTCGGGGAGCCGAGCCCAATCGGCGCTGAGGAGTGATGGCGCGATGCGAACGGTCATGGGCGGGTGATCACGGTGAATGCAATCCTCGGGAAACGGTCAGCGCAACCGACGTCCCGGCGCCAACGGCGGTCCCTTCCGTGGGAGTTTGCGATGGTGACGACCCCCTCGGGCTCGTTCGACGCGGAATCGACACTGGCGGTCTGAGCGGTCAGTCCCAACTGCTCGAGCGCGGCGCGCGCCTCGCCGAATGGGCGCCCGACCAGATACGGTACCTCGATCGTTGCCGGACCCGCGCTCACCACGAAGGCGACGCTGCTTGGCAGGATCAGCGCCGTGCCGGCGACCGGTGACGTCGTCATCACCTCGCCGCGAGGGAGGGGGCTCTCGTGCTCGGCGACGCTGCCCACCTCGAGTCCGACCTTTTCGAGCGCCAGCTGCGCCGCCTCGCGATCCATCCCGACGACGTTGGGGACGTTGATCCGGCGCTGGCCGGCGCTGACATCCATGACGCACCCGCGTACCCTTGGCTGCCGAGGTTTCCGGCCCGGGCGTCTCGCGTGAGCACGGTCGACTTCGGCGACCCGACGTTGAATCGGGATTCGCCTTGCTGCGCGCGGAATCCGGCGGCGGTGAGCCGCGTCGCGGCCTCGTCGAACGTCAGTCCCAGTACGTTGGGGACGCGGCGCTTGCTCGGGCTGGCCACCGACGGGAAAACGACCAGCAGGACGAACACATACGCGAGTGCGAACCCGCCCACTGCGACGGCGACGTACGGGGCGAATCGTCGGGCGAGTGACTCCAGTGCTCAAGCGCCAGCCCCGCCCGCCCGGCGGAGTCGCGCCGCAAACGCGCCGTCCACTGCGTGGCGCTGCGGCAAGGTCCGCAGCCGGCCGGCATCGAGCACCGCCGCGGGCACCACGCCCTCGGGCGGCGGCTCGAGCACAAAGTCAGGATGGTCGGCGAGGAAGCTCTCGATTTGCGCGTCGTTCTCCTCGATCTCGAGCGAGCAGGTCGAGTAGATCAGCAACCCACCCGGGCGAACGATCCGCGCCGCGGCGCGGAGGAGCGCGCGCTGCGCCGATGCCATGCACGGCGAGGTCCGACGGCTTGAGGCGCCACCGGGCGTCCGGATGACGACGGAAGGTGCCCGTCCCGGTGCACGGCGCATTGAGCAGCACCGCATCGGCCAGCGCGAGCGGCGGTGCCATTGCATCCGCCACGATGCTGACGACGTTGCGGGCATCGACCCGCCGCGAGGTTGCCGCGGAGGCGCTGCTCGACGGGGCGCCGAGCGGTCGGCGGCGACGACGAGGCTCGCCGTGCGCGACAGCTCGAGCGATTTGCCGCCCGGTGCCGCGCACAGATCGGCCACGAGGCTGCCCGGCGCCACGCAGGCGTATTGCGTCACCAGCGTGGCGGCGGGATCCTGCACGAAGAAGAGTCCCTGGCGATAGGCGCCCAGCTCCGTGAGCGCCGGCGTCACGCGCAACTGGATGCTGTCGCGCACGAACGGTGCCTCTTCGTGCTGGACGCCCGCCGCTTCGAGCATGGCCTCGAGTTGCTCGCGGACAATCCCGTACGGGCGCAGCACGACCGGTGCTTCGGCATTGTTCGCGCTGAGGAGCGCGGCCGCCTCCTCCGCGCCCCACCTCGCGACCCACCGCGCGATCAGCCACCGCGGATGCGAGAAGCGCAGCGCGAGCGCATCGAGCGGATCCGTCGGTGCGTCGGACTCCACGGCCGATGGCGCGTCCGCGCGCTCGCGATCGAGACGCCGGAGGACGGCATTGGCCAGCCGGCTCGCGCCGATCCCGTGCCGCTGCTTCGTGAGCTCGACCGTCTGCGCGATCGCCGCGTACGCGGGCACGCTCCCCATGTACAGCAGCTGGTACGCGCCGAGCCGCAGGAGATCGGTGACATCGGCGTCGAGTCGCGCCAGGCCGCCGCGCACGCGCGTGAGCAGCAGCGCGTCGATCCAGGCGCGGCGGCGCAGCATGCCGTACACCAGTTCCTGCGTCCACCGGCGATCGCGCGCGTCGAGTCGGCCGGCGCGCCGGTCGAACGTCGCGTCGAGCAGCTCGCCGCCCCGCAAGTCCGCCAGGACATCCGCGGCCGCGATGCGGGAATCCGTGACCCCGCCGATCGGCGATCCGCGCGAGCCGCGGCGGGCGAGCCGGCCGCCGGGCGCTCGGGTTGCGACGCCGCGTCCGCCGGGAGTCCGCCGGTGGCCGCACTGGCGCCACAGTGGCGTCGGCAGGCATGACGAAGCGGATCGCGCCGGAGCTGCGTCCCGCGCCCCCTCCCGGCGGATGTCTCGGTCATCCGAGCATGCCGGTGCGTGGTGACGACGGCACCGCGACTTCGCGGCGCGGCATGCGGCCGGCGAGAAACGCGTGGCGGCCTGCATCGACGGCGAGGCGCATGGCGGTCGCCATCCGAACGGGTCCTGCGCGGCGGCAACGCCCGTGTTCATCAGGATCCCGTCCACGCCCTGCTCCATCGTCAGGCACGCGTCGGACGCGGTGCCGACGCCCGCATCGACGATCACCGGGACGCCGAGGCGGTGCTTGATCGTGCGGATCGCGTAGGGATTGAGGAGTCCCAGTCCCGATCCAATCGGCGAGGCCAGCGGCATCACGCCCGCCGCCCCTGCATCCTCGAGCCGGAGCGCGGTGATGAGGTCGTCGTTCGTGTACGCCAGTGACCTGGAATCCTTCGGCGGCCAGGATGCGCGTGGCTTCCACAACGCCGACGGGATCGGGCAACAGCGTCGCCTCGTCGGCAATCACTTCGAGCTTGACCCACTCGTTGAATCCCGCCGCGCGCGCGATCCGTGCGTACCGGCAGGCGTCGGCGACAGAGTAGCAACCGGCGGTGTTGGCGAGCAGGAAATACCGCGACGTGTCGAGGTGCGCGAGGATGCTTTCGTCCTTGGTTCGGTCGAGATCGACCCGCCGGACCGCGACGGTGACGACTTCCGCGCCCGACGCGGCGATCGCGTCGCGCATCAAGGCGGTGGAGCGCGTACTTGCCTGTGCCGACCATCAGGCGCGAGCGAAACTCCCGGCCCGCGATAGTGAGCGGCGCGTCGGCGGTCGACAGCTCGGCAAGCGACGTGACGGCGGTCACCACTGGTCAGCCACCTCCAACAAAGTGCACCAGCTCGATGATGTCGCCCGGCCGCAGCGCGTGCGTGGCGGCAGACACATCACGCCGGAGGATCTCCCCGTTGTGTTCAACGACGATCATCCGGGGGTCGAGGTCCAACTCACGGAGCAGGTCGGCGATCGTCGCCCCATCCGCGACCGTCCGGCGGTCCCCGTTGACGGTCAGGATCGATGGCCCCGGCGGTGGCATCCGGATGTCCGCTGCGTGCCGCTGAAGCCCGGTTACGATCCGCCGCTGGGCCCTGCGTGTGGGACGGCGTCATAGGCCGAAAGATACTCGGCGGCGGCGGATTCGGCATCGTCCGCGCGCCAGATGCCGCGGATCACGGCTACACCGTACGCACCGTCGGCGAGCAGGGCGGCGACATGCTCCGGACGCACGCCGCCGATGGCAATGACGGGGAGCGTCGTGGCCGCGCAGACGTCGTGCAGCACGGTGGTCCCCCGTGCGGGCTCACCGGCGTGCGATGGCGTCTCGAACACATGTCCCACCACGAGCCATGAGATGCCATCTCCCGTCGCCGGTCGCACGCGCCTCCGCGGCACTGTGCACGCTGAGGCCCAGCGCCGGGTGCGGCGTGCCGGGCGCCGTCGCGCGCAACGCGCGCATGGTGCCGGCCGCGTCAATCGACCGCGACGTGAGCTGGATGGCGCGCGCGCCACTCGCCAGCGCGATATCGACGCGGTCATTCACCACGAGCCACGCGCCAGTCGTGTCCTGCGCCGCCGCCAGAGCCGCGGCGAGGGAGTACACGTGCCGCGAGGTGGCGGCGGCGGCCCGGAGGTGGATCGCGCCACGGGGTCCCAGCGCCCGCATCACGCTCAACGCCCGATCGAGAAAATCGCCCGCGAGCGATGACCTCGTCGCTGGTGACCGCGTGCACGACGGGCAGCGACGTCACGCGCCGAGGCGCTGTCGCCGCGGCGATACCGCGGCCTCGGGCCCAATCCGCGGCACTCATGAGCGGGCGGCCCGCGGGCTGGACCTGGGCGACCCGGACCGCGCCAGTGCCACACGCGACCGACATGCCCGCGGCGCCGATGCCGAGCACGATGCCCGGCGCCGCCTGGCGGTCGCCGGATGGCTGTTCCCCGGCGAGATCCGCCGCGGCGAGCACCTGTGCGCCAAAGAGCTTGACCGGTCCCGACGGGCCCTGCGGTCGCGGAGCCCGGCTTCGGATCCACCGACCGGATCAATCGCGCCACATCAGTCGGCCGGCTTGCGTCCAGTCCACCGCGATCGCGCCACGCTCCAGCTTCGGCGCGTAGGTGGCGCCAGCGCATCGTCCTGCGGGCTCTCGCGCGCGGCACCCAGCTCGACCAGCGCGAGGGCCTCGATGAGTGCCTGGGCCCCCAGCTCCGAGAGCCGTGCGGCGAGCTCGCCATACGTCTCCTCGGACGCGATCGGAGTCGCGATCCGCAGGATCACGGGACCCGCATCGAGCGCCGGGACGACGCGCATCACCGATATGCCGGTTTCGCTCATCCCCTGGCGGATCGCGGCCTGGATCGGCGCGGCGCCGCGCAGAGCCGGCAGCAGCGACGCGTGGACATTGAAGGTGCCGCGGGCGCGGCACCGCGATCACGGCGGCCGTGAGAATGTGCCCGTACGCCACCACGACGGAGGCGTCCGGCTGCAGCGCGCGAATCTCAGCCAGGAACTCCGGGTTGCTGGCGCGCGCCGGCTGGAGCACGGGAATCTTTTCCGCGATCGCGACCTGCTTGACCGGCGATGGCACGAGCTGCGACCGCGAGCGTCCCTGCGGCTTGTCCGGCTGGGTGATGACCCCAACGACGTCGAAGCCCTCGCCGAGCAGTGCGAGCAGCGACGGGGTGGCGAATTCAGGGGTGCCCCAGAACAGGATTCTCACCGGGCGTTCAGCGAGAGCCTGGTTAGCGTCCCGTACCGCGTATCCGGCGGACCGGCCGGATCACGTCTCCTCGCTATCCTGCCGTCCGGCGACGACGGACACCGGCACGACGGTGCGAATCAGAGCCGGGTATTTGGCCTTCTGCTCTTCCCATTTGCTCAGCGCCGCGCGGCGCTTGAGAATGCTCAGGTAGTCGATGAACAACTTGCCGTGCAGGTGATCGATCTCGTGCTGCAGGCACCGGGCGAGGAGATCCGTGCCCTCGACGTCAAACGGCTTTCCGTCGCGATCCAGGGCGCGGACGATCACCCGCGTCGCGCGGTCGACATCTCCGTACACCTCGGGAATCGAGAGACAGCCTTCCTCGCCCCGCGCCGCGCCCTCCTGCAACACGATCTCCGGATTGATGAGGGCGATGGGCTGCGACGGTGACTTGTCGCGCGCGACATCGATCACCGTGATCCGCTCCGGCGGCCGACCTGGGGGGCGGCGAGTCCGATGCCGCGCGCTGCGTACATCGTGTCGAACATGTCGGCGATCAGCTGGCGGACGTCATCCGTGACGGCGGTGACCGGCGTCGTTTCCTGGCGGAGAATCGGGGCGCCCAGGACATGGATGTCGAGCAGGCTCACGGGTTGCCGTCCTCCGAATCAGCCGCCGGACCCCGACGCCGCGGTCTTGCCCGCGGCGGTCGTCGTCGCGCCGCCCGTCGTGACGCGCGCGATGCGTCCACGCTCGACGACGAGCCGGGATTCGCCGGACTTGATCGTGATCCGGTCATCGAGCGACGGCGTGCCGTCCGTCCCGCGTGGGCTTGATGAAGATCACGTCGCCGACAATGCCGCCGGCGGTGACGACCTCGTCCCCTTTCTTCACGCCCAGCATCAACTCTTCGAGCTTCTTCTTCTGCTGCTGCTGGGGCCGGAGCAGGATGAAGTAGAAGATCGCGAAAATGGCCGCGTACATGATCAGTTGCGGCGCAGCGGCGGAGTTCATGGCATCATCTGGGGTGGAAGGGCACGGTCATGGCGCGTCCGGTGCGCTGTCGGGCGGTGCGCCGGGAAACGCGGTCCCGGCGACAATGGCCGCGCGCGCGGAACGGACGAGCGACGTCAGGAAATGTACATTGTGCAGGGACAGAAGGCGCGGGCCCAGCATCTCATCGGCGGCGAACAGATGCCGCAGATAGGCGCGGGAGAATCGGGCGCAGGCCGGGCACGTGCAGGCAGTGTCCAGCGGCCGGGCGTCGGCGCGGAAATCGGCGCGGCGGACGTTGATGCGCCCCGTACTGGTGAAGGCGGTGCCGTTGCGGCCCATTCGTGTCGGGGCGACGCAGTCGAACAGGTCCACGCCGCGCTGGATCCCCGCCAGCAGGTCGCCAGGAAATCCCACGCCCATCAGGTATCGCGGGCGGTCGCGCGGTAGCACCGCGTCGACGGCGTCCACCATCGCGTACGTGTCCTCCTTGGATTCGCCAACGGAGAGCCCGCCAATGCCGTAGCCAGCCCACGGGCCGAGCCCGGTGATGGTGTGCGCCGCGGACTGCCTGAGGGCGGCGTGAATACCACCCTGCACGATGGGGAAGAGCGCCTGATGCAGTCCCGGTTGATCGGCGCACAGGCGACTGAACGCATCGCCGGCACCGGACCAGCCACCGGATGCTGCGCTCCGACGCCTCGCGGGCCACGGCGGCACTGGATTGGCCCGGGACGACGTGGTCGAACTGCATGATCACGTCGGCGCCGATGTTCCGCTCGATCCGCATCACCGACTCGGGCGTGAACCGCCGCCGCGATCCGTCGATGTGACTCCGGAAGTCGACGCCGTCCTCATCGACTGTGCGCAGCGTCTCGAGCGAGAACACCTGAAAGCCGCCCGAGTCGGTGATGATGGGCCCATCCCATCCCATGAATCGGTGCAGCCCGCCCAGGTCACGGATCACTTCATCACCCGGCCGCAGATGCAGGTGATAGGCATTGGCGAGAATCATCTGCGCGCCAGCGGTACGGACCTCGGTGGGATCGAGCGCCTTGATCGTGGCGAGCGTCCCGACCGGCATGAACGCCGGCGTCTCCACGGAGCCATGCGGCGTCATGAAGACGCCCGCGCGCGCGCGCCCGGCCGTCGCGGTGATGGAAAACGAGAACGCCGCGCCGGGACCGGGAGCCGTCACTGGATGTGCCAGGGCATCGGTCACGTGACCAGCATGGCATCGCCGTACGAGAAGAATCGATAGCCGGCGCCGACCGCCTCCCGGTATGCCTGCATCGTGAGATCGTAACCGGCGAATGCGGCGACGAGCATCAGGAGCGTCGAGCGGGGCAGGTGAAAATTGGTGATGAGACGGTCCACCGCCGTCCACACGTACGGGGGACGGATGAAGAGGCGCGTCTCACCCGTCGTGGCGGCGACGTGCCCATCTTCCGTGGCCGCGCTCTCGAGGGTCCGGGCACTGGTGGTCCCGACGGCCCAGATGTGGGCCCGCCGTTCACGCGCGGCATTGAGGGCGCGGGCGGTCTCCGCGGGGACGCTGTACCACTCTTCGTGCATCGGGTGCTCCGCGGGATCGTCCGTCTCCACGGGCTTGAACGTGCCAGCGCCGACATGCAGCACGACGTCCGCGCGCTCCACGCCGCGTCGCGCGAGGCCGGCGAGCATCCCAGGGGTGAAGTGCAGTCCCGCAGTCGGCGCGGCGATCGAGCCCCGCTCGCGGGCATACACGGTCTGGTACCGGTCCGCATCGATCGCCGTGTCGGCGCGCGTGACGTAGGGTGGGAGCGGCACGTGTCCATAACGATCGATCGCCTCGTCGAACCCGAGGGGAGTGCGCAGGCGCACCATGCGTGTGCGGCGCTCGGTCACCCGCTCGATCTCGACGGACAACTCCGGAGACACCGTGATGATGCGTCCCGGTCCCAGCTTTCCCCCTGGACGGACCAGCGCCTCGAACCGTCCGTCCCCGTGCGGCTTGAGGAGCAGCACCTCGGCGGGTGCGCCCGATCCGTCGCGGGTGCCGAGAAGGCGGGCGCGGAATACGCGCGTCGTGTTCAGCACCAGCACGTCGCCCGGGGGAATCATCTGCTCGAGATCGCGAAACGTCCGGTGGGTGATGGACCCACTCGCCCGGTCGACGACCATCAGGCGGCTGGCATCGCGCGGCTCGGCCGGCGTCTGCGCGATGCGATCGGCGGGTAGGGGGAAGTCGTAGTCGGACGTGCGATACATGGCGGCCGGCGGAATGGATGAGGGGCGATCGGCGCGCGGACGACCGCGCGCGTGCGGCACCGGGCTAGCTGCCAAACAGCTCCGGTTGCCCCGGATCGCCTGGGGGGGTGTACCCGAAGTGCCGGTAGGCCGCCGCCGTGGCCATGCGTCCGCGCGGCGTACGGTGCAGGAAACCGTTCTGCACGAGAAATGGCTCGTACACTTCCTCGATCGTCCCCTGATCTTCACCCACGGCGGCCGCGATAGTGCCGATCCCGACGGGACCGCCTTCGTATTTCTCGATGATGGTGCGGAGGATGCGGGCGTCCATGTCGTCCAGCCCGAGCTGGTCGACATCCAGCATCTGCAGTGCGCGCTGGGCGACGCTCTCGCTGATCAATCCATCCGCACGGACCTGCGCGTAGTCGCGTACGCGGCGGAGGAGCCGGTTCGCCACCCGGGGCGTGCCGCGCGCGCGGCGCGCGATCTCGGCGGTTCCGCCCGCGTCGATCGACACCTTGAGCACATCGGCCGTGCGCCGCACGATCGTCTCGAGGTCCGCGGCCGGGTAATAGTTGAGCCGCTGTTCGATGCCGAACCGCGCCCGCATGGGCGGTGTCAGCATGCCGAGTCGCGTCGTCGCACCGATGAGGGTGAATCGCTCGACCGGCATGGTGATCGTCTGCGCCTTGGGACCGTCGGACAGGCGGACTTCGCATTTGAAGTCCTCCATCGCCGGGTAGAGGAACTCCTCCATGATCGGCCGGAGGCGATGAATCTCGTCGATGAACAGCACGTCGCCGGCGCGCAAATTGGTGAGCGTGCCGACCAGATCTCCGGGTTTCTCGAGTGACGGCCCGGACTTCGTGTGGATATTGACCCCCAACTCGCGCGCGATGAGCTCGCCGAGCGTGGTCTTTCCGAGGCCAGGAGGTCCGAAGAACAGGATATGGTCGACCGGCTCGCGGCGAACGAGTGCGGCGTCGATGTAAATCCGCAGCGCGTCCTTCACCTTGGGCTGTCCGATGAACTCGGCGAGCCGCTGCGGGCGCAGCGACAACTCGACCGGGCCCTCCTCGGGCAACTCGTCGGGGGTGGTGATCTCGCGGCGCGGCATGTCTCCCGGGGGTCCTGCGACGCGCGTCGGCGCGGTGGCAGTCATGCAGTCGAATATATGCCGAATGAATGCCGAAAGGCGAGCGGCGCGCTGCCGCGATTCACCGACTGACGATCGCGGCCAGCGCGCTGCGGAGGAGATTCGGCACCGAGGCGTCGCCGTTGCCCGACTCGAGCACGCCCCGCACCGCCCGCTCGGCGTCCGCCCGCCCATACCCGAGGCGCAGCAGCCCGAGAATCGCATCCTCGGCCGCCGCGCTCTGCGGCCGGCCCGCGAGCCCGCGATCGTGCGCGGCAGCCGCGAACAATTCATCGAGCTTGTCCGCGAGATCGAGCACGAGTTGCTCCGCCTTCTTGCGTCCGACGCGCGGCACGGTCTGCAGTGTCGCGATGTCCCGGTCGCGGATCGTCTGGATCAACCGGTCGGCCGATAGCGAGGATAAGAGGCTGAGCGCGAGCGCCGGACCGACGCCCTTTGCGGCGAGCACGGCGCGAAAGACCTGGCGCTCATACGGCGTGCTGAACCCGAACAACTGCCAGGCATCTTCGCGCACGACCAGGTGGGTATGCAGCGTGACGGTGTCCCCAGCGGGCGGCAGCGTCTCAAACACGGGCAGCGGGATCGCGATGTCGTACGCCACGCCGCCCTCGGTCATCACCTCCGCCCGATCGATCTCCTTGGCCATCAGCCGGCCCGTGACCTGGCTGATCACGCTCGGGCCATTGGCCGGGAGGGAAGGCGGACCGTGGCCAGACGGATCGGCGGACCCTCGAGGCAGTACGTCAGCGCCGCCGCGACGCCGTCGGCCGCATCACTCGGGTGCGGAGCGGATTTCAGGCGCAGGAACCGCATCAGCATGAATTGCACCTGCTCCTTGGTGGCGCCACCGGAGCCGGTGACCGCTTTCTTGATGGTCGCGGGCGGGAACTCGTGGATCCCAATGCCGGCTTGCGCGCCTGCGAGCAGAATCACGCCGCGCGCGTGGCCGAGCACGACGGTCGTGCGCACGTTCCGGGCGTAGAACACGTCTTCGACGGCCAGCACATCGGGGCGGTGCCGGTCGATCAGCTCGGCGACCCCGTCATAGATCGCCCGCAACCTCGCGGCGAGCGGTATCGCGCGGCAGCGTGCGGATGACACCGCATTCGACGAGGACCGCGCGCCGCGGCCCCTCCACCTGGCGGAGCACACCGTACCCGGTGGTGGCGGTGCCGGGGTCGATCCCGAGAATGGTCACGCACTCGCCATGTCGGCCACATCCATGTCGAAGTTCGCGTCCACTTTCTGGACATCGTCGAGTTCGTCGATCTCTTCGAGCAGCCGGATGAGCGACTCCGCCGTCTTGCCTTCGACGCGGACCGTGGTCTTTGGGAGCCACGCGATCTCGCTGCCGGCGACATGCATCCCGTGCGATTCGAGTGCGCCCCGCACGGCGTGGACCGCGGCCGGGTCAGTGGTGACGATGAACTGCTCGTCCTCGCGGCGCACGTCTTCGGCCCCGCCGTCGAGTGCCGCCTCCATGAGCGCGTCCTCGTCGTGGGCCGCCGCGTCCAGCGTCAGCAGGCCTTTCCGGTCGAACATCCAGGCGACGGAGTTCGTGGCGCCAAGGTTGCCGCCGCCGCGCGACAGTTTGTGCCGGATCTCGGCCACCGTGCGCGTCGGATTGTCGGTGACGGCCTGGATGATGAGCGCCACGCCACCGGGCCCGTAGCCCTCGTACATGACCTCGGTGTACTGGACGCCTTCGAGTTCACCCGTGCCCTTCTTGACGGCGCGCTCGATGTTGTCCTTGGGCATCGACGCCGCGCGCGCGATTTCGATCGCGGTGCGGAGGCGCGGGTTGCCGGCGGGGTCGCCGCCGCCCTGCTTCGCGGCCACGGTGATCTCGCGGATCAACTTCGTGAAGTGGGCGCCGCGCTTCGCATCGGCTGCCGCCTTGTAATGCTTGATCTGCTTCCACTTGCTGTGACCGGCCATGGGAGGGGCGGTGGACGGTGGTCGGAGCGTGGCGACTCGCGCATCGCGCGGCAGTGCGCATCGCGTGGCGTCTCGTGGGCGCCGGGTGGCTGTGCCGTGTGGCTGCCTAATATACCAGACCGGCGAACGATCGGGCCATCATCGGGCTGGATCGTTCGCGGCCATCGTCAGGCCGGCGCTGCGGCGTCCAACTCCTTCGCGAGCGTGTCCAGCTCGCGGCGGGCCGCCCCGTCCAGGCACCGGCTCACCGCGTCAGCCAGGGCGCGCACGGCCGCTGCCAGCGCGGCCGAGTCGTCGCGGCCCGATGCATCGATCACGCGCACCAGCGGCGCGCGCGCGGGCGCGGGCACGGCCACGGCCGCGAGCCATGCGCGCGCACCGGCCGCGCGCGCCGCGCGGGCGTCGGCGGCCAGTGGTGCCGGCAGCAGCGCCGCGGCCGCGAGTCGCGCCGCCACGAAGGCCGCGACGGCGACCTCGCGGTCTCCACCGAGCTGCCGCCGGCCGGCCAGTCCGGCGAGGGCGCGGAAGCGGAACACTGGCGCCGCCAGGGCGTATGGTGGGAGCGTGGCCAACACCTACAGGAATGTAGAGAGCAACGGTACATTCCGCACGAGATGCCCCCATTGCCAGCACCTCCTCCGCTGACCAAGGCGCCCCCGGCGCGGAAGGCCGTCCTGTGGGTCGATGACGAGGCGGACCTGCTGGAGTCGCATCGCATTTTTCTGGGCGAGAGCGGCTACGATGTCGAGATGGCGAGCAATGCCGACGACGCCATCGAGTTGCTGCGCCGGCGCGCCGTTCGATGTGGTGTTGCTGGACGAGCAGATGCCGGGCAAGCGTGGGCTGGAGGCCTACCGCGAGCTGCGGGAGCTGGCGCCCAACGTGCCGGTGGTGATGGTCACCAAGAGCGAGGAGGACGCGACGCTCACGGAGGCCATCGGCGCCAACGTGCGCGACTACCTGACCAAGCCGATCAATCCGCGGCAGGTGCTGGCGGCGGTCCGGCGGATCCTCGATGGGCCACGCATCCGCCAGCAGGCAATGGCGCGGCGGTTCGTGGAGCGCTTCCGCGCGATCGAGCTCGAACGGGCGCGCCCGCTCAACTGGCGCGGGTGGGTCGAGCGGTACAGCGAGTTGATGGTCTGGGATGTCGAGCTGGCGGCGGCCGGCGAGACCGGCCTGTACGAATCGCTGCGCGGTCTCTACGCGGACATGCACCGCGAGTTCGCGGCGTACATGGCGACGGCGTATCCCGCGTGGCTCGAAAATCTGGAAGGCGACCGGCCGCCGCTCTCCGTCGACGTCATCGGCGAGTTTCTGCTGCCGGTGCTGCAGCGGCACGGCGCGGCGGTGTTCGTGGTGGTCGATTGCCTGCGGCTGGATCAGTGGCTCGCGCTCGAGCCGCTGCTGGCGCCCCTCTTCGACGTCGAAGTGACCCACCACTTCGCGGTGCTGCCGACGGCGACGCCGTATTCCCGCAACGCGCTGTTCAGCGGGCTCTTTCCCGGTGAGATCGCGGCGCGGTTCCCCGACTGGTGGGGCCCGGGCGTGCGCGAGGACGAAACGCTCAACGCCCACGAGCGGGAGCTGCTCGAGGCCCAACTGGCCGAGGCGGGGCATGCCGGGCCGGTGCGCTACGCCAAGATCTCGACGGCGGCGGATTCCGATGAGCTCGAGCGGCGGCTCAACTCGGCGATCGCGCCCGAAGGCGTCAGTGCCTTCGTCTTCAACTTCGTCGATCTGCTGACGCATGGGCGGAGCGAGTCGGCGATCCTCTACGAAGTCGCGCGTGATGAGATCGCGCTCCGGCAGTTGACGGTGCAGTGGTTCCAGCGGTCGGCCCTCCTCGGCGTCCTCAAGGAAGCCGCGCGCCGGAAGATCACGGTCGTGTTGACGAGCGACCACGGATCGATCCACTGCCAGACGCCGGCGACGGTGTACGCCAAGCGTGACGCCACCGCCAACCTGCGCTACAAGTTCGGCGAGGACGTGCGTGCCGAGCGCTCCGACCAGGCGCTGATGTTTCCCGAACGCCGACCGGCTGCGGCTGCCCCATCGCGGGATGGGCGCGCACACGCTGCTGGCGACTGGCGACTCATTCTTCGTCTATCCGACCAAGCTGCGCGAATACCAGAGCCGGTACCGCGGGTCGTTCCTGCACGGCGGCGTGACGCCCGAGGAAATGATCCTCCCGGTGGCGTTGCTCACACCGCGCCGGTAGTCCCAGCCGCCCGTGGAGCGGCGCGCGTGAGTACCACCGCCATACGCCCGCCGTCCGCGGCGCCACCGGCGCCGTCGTCCAGCGCCGGTACCTGGCGCCCGCGGCACCCGCCGGCGGCTCTCGAACGGGTGGCGCGGACGCCCGGGATGTACCGGCGCCTGCTGGTGTTTCTGCGACCGCACCGGTGGACCATGGCGGCGACCATCGGGTCCAGCCTCATCGCGGCCGTACTCGACGGATTCTCGCTGGCGCTGCTCATCCCGTTCCTCAACGCGCTGTTCGGCCACCAGGCGCTCCCCAGTACGGGAGTCGGGCTCACGCGATTCGTGGCGCTCGCCATCGGCTGGCTGCTCGACCCGGCGGACAAGATCGCGTCACTGGAGAGGGTCATCGTCATCATCCTCGTGGTGGTGTCGGTCAAGAATCTGCTGGTGTGGTATGGGGGCCAGCTCGGCGCGCAGCTGCAGGAATTCGTGACGCGCGACATGCGCAACGTCGTCTACGCGCACTTGCAGCGGCTGCCGCTTCCGTATTTCCTGCGCACCAAGGGCGGCCAGATCAGCGCCCGGATCCTGGTCGACACCGATCAGACCAAGGCGCTGATCACGCAGGTCGTGACATCCGGCGTGCAAAGTGTCGCGCTCATCGTCGTGGACATCGTGATCATGTTCGCGATCTCGTGGCGATTGACGCTGGTGGCGCTGGTCATTGCCCCGGCGATCACCGGATTCCTGCAACCGATTCTTCGCCGCCTGCGCAAGAACCACCGGCGGCTGCGCGAGGACTACGGTGAAATGATGAGCGTGTTGCAGGAGATCGTGTCCGGGATGCGGCTGGTCAAATCATTCCAGGCCGAGGCCTACGAGGAGGAGCGATTCATCCACGCGAGCGGCCAGTACTCGCGCCGGCTGGTCAGGGTCGCCAAACTCGCGTTGCTCTCGCAGCCGGTCACGGAGTTCCTGGGCACGCTGGTGCTCGTCGGATTGCTCTGGTTCGGCGCGCGGCAAGTGCTGATCGCGCAGACACTGGCGGGGTCGGAGCTCCTCGTCTTTCTGGCCGTGATGATGAAGCTGCTCCAGCCGCTGAAGCAGGTCACCCAGTTGCCCACGGTCGCGCAGGGCGCGCTGGTCGCAGGGGAACGCATCTTCGACATCCTGGATGAGCCCACCGAGACGGCGCTGGATCGCGGCACCCGTGATGCCCCCGGGGATTTCACCTCCGTGGCGTTTGACCACGTGTCGTTCGCGTACGACGCCGATGGCGACACGGTCCTCTCGGACGTGTCGTTCACGGCGCGCCGTGGCGAAATCGTCGCGCTGGTCGGCGCCAGCGGTGCAGGGAAGAGCACCCTCGTCGACCTGATCCCACGGTTCGTGCAGCCGACCCGTGGACGAGTGCTGCTCAGCGGGATCGACACCGAGACAATCCGGCTCTCGTCGCTCCGCGCCCTCACCGGCATTGTGAGCCAGGACACCGTCCTGTTCAACGACACCGTCCGGCACAACATTGCGTACGGCACCGGCGACCGATACACCGACGCGCAGATCGAGAGCGCGGCACGCGCGGCGAATGCGCACGTGTTCATCTCGGAGCTGCCCGAGAAATACGATACGGTACTCGGCGAACGAGGCACGCGCCTCTCCGGCGGGCAACGGCAGCGGCTCGCGATCGCCCGGGCACTACTCACGGACCCTCCGATCCTCATCCTCGATGAGGCCACGTCTGCGCTCGACACGGAGAGCGAGCGGCTCGTGCAGGAAGCCATCGACCGGCTGCTCACTGGGCGAACCGTGTTCGTGATCGCGCACCGGCTATCGACCATCACCCACGCCGACCAGATCCTCGTGCTCGACCGGGGGAAGATCATCGAGCGTGGCACGCATGCCGATCTGCTGGCCGCACGGGGTGCCTATCACCGGTTGTACACGTTGCAGTTTCGCGCGGCCGAGGGCGCTGGCGGCATCGACGGCGTAGCGGAGTAGGACGTGCGCGTCATGTTCTACTACTCCGCGCCGGGCTGGACGGGGGGTGCCCGCGTATTCGTGGCCGCCGCGCGCGGTCTCGCGGCACGGGGCTACCAGGTGACCTTCGCATGCCAGGGCGGCGGATCCGTCGAGGCGCGCGCCGCCGCGGATGGCTGCGACGTGGTGGCGCTCGATACCTCGGGGTCGATCGTGAGCCGTGGATGGCGCCTGCAGCGCCTCCTGACCGAGCGCTTCATCGAGACGGTCTTCGTGCACACCGAAGAGGAACATCTCGATGTCTCAATTGCCATGCGCATCGCCGCGCGGGGCGGTGTCGTCCGGAGGGTCCCCGCGGGAACGCGGCCGGCCGTGGGACGGGCGACGAATCTCGCGCTCCGTCTCGCCACCGGCGGCTTCGTGTTCACCACGGCGGCGGAGGCGGCCGCCGTGCCCATGCCGCGGCGCGCGCGGGAGCCGATCATCGCCGACCTGGGCGTCGACGTGTCGCGGTACGACGAGCTGCGCGCGGTCGCGCTGCCGACGCTGGGCGCGACCAGCGCCGGTGCCAAGCTCATTGTCTGCGCGTACGACGCGGGCGGCAAAGCGCAGGCGGCGACGGTCCTCCGCACCATGGCGCTCCTGGCGCCTCGCCACCCCGAGCTGCATCTGGCGCTGCTCGGTGCGGCGTCGAATGACGAGGATCTCAAGATGCACGCCGCCTCCCTCGGCCTTGGCCGCCGCGTCGCCTATCTCGGCGAACGCGATGACGATTTCGCGGTGCTGCAGGCGGCGCACGTCGGGTGGGTCGTGGCGTCCGAAGATTCCGGAGGCTTGACCTCCCTCGACGTGATGGCAATGGGCATACCGGTACTCGCCGACCGCGGAACGGTCGCGGGCCGCTATCTGGCCGACGGCATCACCGGCGCGCTGCTCAATCCGGGCGACACCCCGGGTACGGCGGCGGTCGTCGCCGGTCTGCTCGGGAACGACGAGCGCCGCCGGGCGATGGGGAACGCGGGCCGGACGCGCGTGGCGCGAGAAGTACACGGAGACGGCGATGGTCGATGCGCTGCAGCAAGCGGCCGATAGCGCGCGCGATCGCTCCCGGTGGCAGGGATAGCGTGGACGCCGCCGCGGCGATCCGGCATCTCTTCATCACGCAGGACTACCCGCCCATGGGCGGCGGCATGGCGCGGCGCCACGTCGAGTTGTGCCGGCGCCTCGCCCCGGATGGTGTCACGGTGTCCACGGTGGCCCCGGACGCCGGGGAGGAAGATGCGGCCGCGGCGTTCGATACGGCGGAGCCGTACGAGATTGTCCGGCAGCCGTTCCGGTTCCGCGGCGCCAAGACGGTATTCAACCAGGCACGCTGGGCGCGCTGGCTCGTGCCCCGCTGCGCCGCGCGTGGCGCGGCGACCGTTCCGCCGGCCGCGGACATCGTCCACTGTGGCAACATCCGGCCCGCGGGGTATCCGGTCTGGTGGGCGCACCGCGTCACCGGCGTCCCGTACCTGGTCTACGTGTATGGGGGCGACCTCCTGCGCGAGCAGCGGAAGCTGCGCGCCAGCGCGCTCAAGCGATGGACGGCGCGCCGGATCTTCGAGGACAGTGCGGGCGTGGTCGCGATTTCGGACTGGAGCGCGACGCTGGCCGCCGATGTGATGCGGCTCGCGGGGGTCGGCCGGCCGCCCCGCATCCTGACGAACGCGCTCGGTACTGACCCCGCGTTCTTCCACCCGGGACGCGACACGGGCGCCGTACGGGCGCGCTTCGGCGTCGGTGCCGCCCCGCTGATGCTCACGGTGTCACGGCTCGTTCCGCACAAGGGCATCGACATCGCGCTGCGTGCGATGGCCGCGCTCACGCCCGAATGGCCGGGGCTCCGGTATCTGGTGGCCGGCCGCGGTGAGGACGGCCCGCGTCTCGCCGCACTCGCGGAGGAGCTTCGTCTCACCGATCGGGTCATCTTCGCCGGGAATCTTTCCGACGCGGAGATCGCCGAGGCATACGCCACCGCCACGCTCTACATCGGGCTCTCCCGCGTCGATGCCGGCATCAACGCCGAGGGGTTCGGCATCGCGTTCGTGGAGGCCGCGTCGAGTGGCATTCCGAGTGTCGCGGGAGATTCAGGGGGCGTGCGGTCCGCGGTGGCCGACGGCCGGACGGGGCTCGTCGTGGGCCCATCCGATGTCGCCGCGGTGACGGAGGCGATTCGGTCTTTGCTGTCCGATCCGTCTCGCTGCCAGGCCATGGGCGCGGCGGGGCGCGCCGGCGCGCTCTCGCATTTCAACTGGGACCGCGTGGCGGACGAGGTCCGCGCGTTTGCCACGGAGGCCGTCTCCGCTCGCCGCGGCGTAGCGGCGCGTGTCCGGCCCGCGTGGCGGTCTAGTGGCGACGATCATGGATGCGATCGAATACGCGGCCGCACGGGCCGCGATCGGATGCCTGAGCCTCGTGTCATGGGACCGCGCGGTGGCCGCCGGCGCTCGCATTGCGGCGCTCGGCTATTGGCCCCTGGGCATTCGCCGCCGCGTGGTGGAAACCCAAATCGCGGGAGCGTTCCCGGATTGGGATCACACGCGGGTGCGGCACGTCGCGCGGGCCGCATACGAGAACCTCGGCCGCACGTCCGTCGAGGCGGCGTTGCTGCCGGACTTGTCCCGCGAGCGCGTCATCTCGCTGTTCGATCCGCACGGGGACTGGGATGTGCTGGCGGCTGCGCACGCGGCGGGGAAGGGCGTGATCGTCGTCACGGGCCACATCGGCAACTGGGAGCTGGCGGCTCGTACATCGCCGCGCGCGGCATTCCCATCGAAGGGGTGACGCGGCGCATGACCAATTCCATGTTCGACCGCTACCTCACGGCGACGCGAGAGAAAGCGGGACTGGCCGTGATCGCGGACTCGGACGCCGTGCGCCGCATCCCCCGGGCCCTGCGAGCCGGCCATGTCGTGGCGATGGTGGCCGACCAGGGCACCAAAGGGATGGCATCGACATTCGTACCGTTTTTCGGCCGGCTCGCCAAGACGCCGCGCGGTCCCGGGGTATTCGCCCTGCGATCTGGCGTTCCCGTCGTCGCGGGAACCGCGGTGCGGTTGCCCAACGGAAAATATCGCGCGCTCGTGGAGGCGGTCGACGTCGTGACGACGGGGGACCGGGAGCGCGACGTCGATGCCGTCGTGGCTCGCTATACCGCCGTGCTGGAACGCTGGGTGCGCGCGTATCCCGAGCAGTATTTGTGGCACCATCGCCGCTGGCGGCGGTCGCCGCCCGCCCGGGACAACGGCGAAGCCGTCTAGCCAGCGATGCCGTCTAGCCGGCGATCCGCGCCAGCGCGTAGTCGCGCGCGCCCTTGCGCAACAGAAAGTACCCGCCGGAGAGCGCCTCAGCCGCCGGGATGGCGCGATCCGTGGCTGGCAGCTTGCGGCCGTTGACGGACAAGCCGCCCTGCTCCAACAGGCGGCGGATCGCGCCCTTTGACGGAGCGATGCGGACCGCGACGAAGAGCTCGAGCGTGTCGAAGGACTCGGCGCGCGGCACTTCCGCGTACGGGATCTCCGTGGCCAGCACCTCCAGGGCCCGCGTGGACAGCGTGCGCACGTCGCCGCCGCGGAAGAGCGTGGCCGACACTTCGGCGGCGGTGCGCGCCGCGTCCTCGCCGTGGACCCGGCTGGTCACGTCGAGGGCCAGCTGTTGCTGCGCCTCCCGGCGGGCCGGGTTGGCGGCGGTCTCGGCGTCGAGTGCCGTGATGACGTCACGCGAGAGCAGTGTGAAGTAGCGGAGATACCGGCCGGTATCCCGGTCATCGCTATTGATCCAGAACTGATAGAACTGGTACGGCGACGTGCGGGCCGGGTCGAGCCAGACCGCGCCGGCTTCGGTCTTCCCGAACTTGGTGCCGGATGCCGTCGTCACCAGCGGCAGCACGAGCCCATTGGATTCGGCGCTGCACGTGCGCCGAATCAGCTCGATCCCCGCGGTGATATTCCCCCACTGGTCGCTGCCGCCGAGCTGCAGTGTCACGCCGTCGCGGCAATGCAGTTCGAGAAAGTCATACGCCTGGAGGAGCATGTAGGAGAACTCCGTGAAGGAGATCCCGGCCTCGAGCCGGGATTTCACGGAATCCTTGGCGAGCATCACGTTGACGCTGAAATGCTTGCCGACATCCCGGAGGAAATCGACCAGCACCAGCGACCCGAGCCAGTCCGCGTTGTCGCGGATGAGCGCGGCGTGCGGGCCCGTGAAGTCCAGGAACCGTTCGAGCTGTTTCCGCAGGGCGGCCGAATTGGCGGCGATCTGCTCGCGCGACTGCAGCGGGCGTTCCGTACTCTTGCCGCTCGGGTCGCCAATCAGGCCCGTGCCGCCCCCCACCAGGATCACTGGCCGGTGACCCGCTCGCTGGAGGTGGAGCAGCCCCATCACCGGAACGAGGCTTCCGACGTGCAGGCTATCAGCCGTCGGATCGAAGCCGCAGTAGCCAGTGACGGGGCCGCCTGCGAGCGCGTCGGCTAGACGGTCGGTGTGGTCGTATAGCAAGCCGCGCCAGGCCAGTTCGTCCAGCAGCGCGGGCACTGCAGCAGGGTCACGCACGCGGGCAAGATATGCGCACGCAATTGCTTGCGCACGTCCGGCCGATGTCTACCTTTCGACAACGTCGCACCCGGGCCGGCGAGCGGCCGGTCGGGCCGCGCGGGAGCAGTGGCGGATTTCATGGCGGACGAGACCTACGGCGAGGCCCGGCAGCGAAAACTCGAAGAGCTGCTTCGCATGCTCGCGAAGACAATTCGGGAGCTGGATGAGGCCGGGACCCTCCTGGCCCGGACGAACGAACTCATGGAGTTGATCGGCGACGTGCGCACTGAACTCTTTCACTATGAAGTGCGGGCGACCTACGATACGCCCGAAGTCGCCGAGAACCGGCGCATTGTCTCCAATGCGGAGAAGCAGGAATCCCAATGGAAGCCGACCGACTGGGCGCCCGACGACGAGGAGGGCCAGCCATGGTGACCAACGCTGGACGTGCGCGGGGCCGCGCGGGCGCCGCCAATCCCAAATCCTTCGTGGCGCTCGTGCTGGTGCTGATTCTCGCCGGGGCTGGCGGGCTGGCGTATCTCACGGGCCGGCGGCGCGCGCCGGCCGCGACGATCGTGGACCCGAACCTCCCCCCGGCGGTGGCGAAGGGATATACGATGGGCCGGCCGGACGCCCCCGTGCAGATCCTCGAGTTCGCCGACTTCGAGTGCCCGGCATGCGGCAACTACTCCGTGGTCACCGAACCCAATGTGCGCAAGCGCATCATCGAGCCCGGGCTCGCGCGAGTGACCTATTACGATTTCCCGCTGCCCCAGCACAAGAACACGATGACCGCATCGGAAGCGGCGGCCTGTGCGAATGACCAGGGGAAGTTCTGGGAGATGCACGACCGCCTGTTCCAGGGACAGACCGACTGGAACACGGAAGCCACGAGCGATCCGGTGAGTGTGATGCAGGGCTACGCGAAGGCGATCGGCCTCGACGTGGACAAGTGGCGGGCCTGCGTGGATTCCCGCACGCACGAGCGCGAGATTCTCGCCAACAAGGCCGAAGGCGAGCGGCGCCAGGTGAATCAGACCCCGACGTTTGTGATTGGGAACCGGATGGTGCCAGGCTCGCTGACGGACGACCAGATCAAGGCCTACGTCGACAGCGCGCGTGGCGGCGCCAAGACGGCCGACAACACGACCGCGCACTAACGCGCCGCCAGCGGAACGGCTGACGGTGACCCGGCGGATGGCGATCGCGCTCCTGGCGCTTGTGGGGCTGTTCCTCTCGCTCTACCTCACGCTCTACAAGCTCGGATACATCGGGCACCTCAGCTGCGCCGTGGGATCGTGTGAGCGCGTGCAGACGAGCCGCTGGTCGATGCTGTTCGGGATCCCCGTCTCCCTCTGGGGGGCTGGCTTCTATCTCACGACGCTGGCCGTGGCGATGCTCGCGACGCAGACGCCGGCCGCTTCATCCCGCGGGATCATGCGGCTCCTGACCGCGATGACCGGCGCGGGCGTGCTCTTCTCGGCGTATCTGACCTGGCTGGAGTTGTTCGTGATTCACGCGATATGCATGTACTGCATCGCGTCGGCAGTGGTCGTGACGCTGATGTTCACGGTGTGCGTCGTGGAGCATAGTACCGCGACCCCGGACACGATCCGGGCCCGATCTCAGGCCCGTTTAACGGATCGCTGCCGCGCGTCGGCGTCGTTGATGCGCAGGCGAGGGCGGCCGTCCTCATCGCCACCAGTGACCGGCTCGGAGTCGCGTCCCCGGCGGCGGGTGGCCGTGACCAGATCCTGCCCAAGCGAGACCAACGCCCGCGTCGCGATCGTGCCCGCGAGCGGCTCGGGAATGCCCATGACCCGGACATAGGTGTCGATCGCACGGTCGAAGGACAGCTCTTCGGCCAGTGTATCCACGAACATCAGGGCATTGTCGACGTGGGCACGGACGATCGCTTCCTCGGCGCGCGCCTGTGCGAGGCGGAGCCGCCGCTCCGCGGCATCCGAGAGCTTCCGGGGGAAGAGCGATTCAGGAAAGAGGCGGCCGAACACATCCATAATATAACTGTTGAGGCCGTCTGGCGTGGAGTGTCTGACGGGAGTGCCCGATCAGCTGTCCATCGACTCGTACTGGTCCTTGAGCCCCGCCACGACGGTGGGATCCGCGAGCGTCGTCGTATCGCCCAGCGCTCGTCCTTCGGCAATGTCGCGCAGGAGGCGCCGCATGATCTTCCCGGATCGGGTCTTGGGAAGATCGGCCGTGAACAGGACATCATCGGGACGCGCAATCGCGCCGATCTTGTCCACGACGTGACGACGGAGCTCGTCGCGCAACTCGTTTGAAGACTGCTGGCCGGCGCGCAGGGTCACGAAGGCCGCCAGGGCCTGCCCCTTGATGTCGTGCTGGCGGCCCACAACGGCCGCTTCGGCCACCGCCGGGTGGGACACGAGCACGGATTCGACTTCCATCGTGCCAATGCGGTGCCCCGCGACGTTGAGCACATCGTCCACGCGGCCGAGGATCCAGAAGTAGCCATCGTCGTCGCGCTTCGCGCCGTCGCCGGCGAAATACACGTCGGAGCGCTGCGGCCACTTCGAGAAATACGTCTCGGTGTAGCGCGCATCGTCACCCCAGATCGTGCGCAGCATCGATGGCCACGGGCGCGTCATCGCGAGGAATCCGCCACCCACGGGAATCACGTTGCCAGCGCGGTCGAGCAGCTCGGCGCTGTAGCCGGGAAGCGCGACCGTCGCGCTGCCGGGCTTCGTCTCGGTGATCCCGGGGAGCGGGGAAATCACGATCGCACCGGTCTCGGTCTGCCACCACGTGTCGACGACGGGACACCGGTCACCGCCGATGTGCCGGCGGTACCAGATCCAGGCTTCCGGATTGATCGGCTCACCGACGGAGCCCAGCAGCCGAAGCCGCGACAGATCGTGCTTCGCCGGATACGCGTCGCCCCATTTCATGAATGCGCGGATGGCGGTCGGCGCCGTGTAGAGGATCGTGACGCCGTGCGCTTCACACAGCGCCCAGAACCGATCCTTGTCCGGCCAATCGGGCGCGCCTTCGTAGACCACCGTCGTGGCGCCGTTGGCGAGCGGACCGTAGACGACATAGGAGTGGCCCGTCACCCACCCGACATCGGCGGTGCACCAGAACACATCGTCCTCGCGGAGGTCGAACACATCTTTGGTCGTGGCCGCGACGCCCGTGAGGTAGCCGCCGGTCGTGTGCACGATCCCCTTCGGCCGGCCAGTCGTCCCCGACGTGTAGAGGATGTACAGCACATCCTCGGCGTCCATCCGCTCGGGCACACACTCCACCGCGGCGTCGCGCATGATGTCGTGCCACCAGACGTCTCGTGGCGCCTGGAACGCGGCGCCGGCAGCGGGCTGGTTTTCCGTCCGCTGGACCACGACCACATGCTCGATCGTCGGGCACTCGGCGACGGCGGCGTCGGCGTTGCGCTTGAGTGGAACAGGGCTGCCGCGGCGGTAGCCGATGTCGCCGGTGATCAGCACCTTGGCCCGCGCATCGTTGATGCGGTCACGGAGCGAATCTGGCGAGAACCCGCCAAAGACCACCGAGTGAATGGCGCCAATGCGCGTGCAGGCCAGCATCGCGATGGCGGCTTCCGGCACGAGCGGGAGATAGATGGCGACGCGATCGCCCCGCGCGACGCCCAGCGCACGTAGGGCATTCGCGCAGCGATTGACCTCGCGCGAGAGCTCGCCGTAGGTCAGCGTGCGCCGGTCGCCGGGCTCACCTTCCCAAATGATCGCGGGTTTGTCGCGGCGAGTCGCGAGATGCCGATCGACGCAATTCACCGACACGTTGAGCGTGCCGCCGAGGAACCATTTGACGTGCGGCGGCGTCCACTCCATCACGCGATTCCATGGTGTGAACCAGTCCAACTCCCGCGCACGGCTGGCCCAATACGCTTCGGGGTCGGCAGCCGCGCGCTGGTAGACCGAAGGGTCGCGCACGACCGCATGCTGGCGGAACTCGTCGGCGGGGCGGAATCGCCGCCGCTCGTCCATGAGCACGTCGATGTCGTTCACGGAGTGCAATCTGGCGACGGGCGGCCGCCGGGGGCCAGAGGCCGGGCGCCCAGACTAGATTCTGGGCCGTGCACCCGGTGCCACTGCCGCCCCTGGCTACGATCGAGACACGCGGCCTGATCCGCCGTTTCGACCGCTATGAGGCGCTCGGCGGCGTCGATCTGTCAGTTGCTCCCGGCGAATGCCTCGCCATTTTCGGCCCCAACGGAGCGGGAAAGACCACATTGCTGCGCCTCTTGGCGGGGTTACTGAACCCATCCGGTGGCGCGGCCAGCGTGGCGGGAGTGGCGTTGCCGGCGGGGCCGGCCGCGCGAGCACAGGTCGGACTGATCTCGCACCACAGCATGCTGTACCCGGCACTCACAGCGCGTGAGAACGTGGAGTTTGCTGCGCGGCTGCACGGGCTCACGGATCCGCGAGCATTGGCGGAGTCGGCTCTGGCCCGGCTGGGAGTGCTCGACCGCGCCAACGTGCCGGTCCGCGTCCTGAGCCGGGGCCTCCAGCAGCGGGTGTCGATCGCGAGGGCATTCGTGCATACGCCGCGGGTCGTCCTGCTCGATGAGCCCTACACGGGGCTCGACGCCACTGGCGCAGCCGCGCTCTCGTCCGCGCTCGGCGGGCTCAAATCGGGCGGCGCGGCGCTCATGCTCGTGACGCATCATCTCGACGAGGGCCTGGCGATCGCGACGCACGTGGCCGTGATGCGCGACGGGCGCTTTGTCCTGCACGAGCGGCGCGATGCGATCGATCCCGCCTTGTTCGGCGGCCAGTATCGCGCACTCGTGGGTGTGGCAGGGTGAGGCGATGAGCGGGCCACCCGGTGTGATCGCCGCCGCATGGGCCATCGCGCGCAAGGACCTGACGGTCGAGCTGCGGACGCGCGCGGCGTTCCTGTCCGCAGCGGTATTCAGCGTGCTGGCGGCCGCGATCTTCCTCTATACGTGGGACCCGACGGCCGTGGCGCCGATCGACTTGGCCCCCGGTGTGCTCTGGGTCATCTTTACGTTCGCGGGGCTGCTCGGGCTGAACCGCTCGTTTTCGGCGGAGCTGGCCGACCGGGCGATCGACGGTCTGCTGATCGCCCCGATCCGCCGCGAGGCTGTTCCTCGGCAAGCGTTCGCCAATCTGATCTTCGTGCTCGGCGTGCAGGTCGTGGCCATCCCGATCGTGGTGTTGTTCTACAACCTGTCGCTCGGCTGGGACGCGGCGGCGGCGATCGCAGGCATCACGGTGCTCGCATCCGTCGGGTTGGTCGCGGTGGGCACGCTGTTCAGCGCAATGGCCGTGAACACGAGGCTCGCCGAGTTGCTGCTGCCGGTGCTCGCATTGCCGTTCTTCGTGCCAGTCGTGACCGCGGCGGCGCAGGCGACTGTGCTCGTGATCAACGGCCGGCCGTTGTCGGGCGCGGTGGATTGGATGCGGGTGCTGGTCGCATTCGACCTGGTGTTCGTGCCCGCGTGCACCGTGGCGTACCCCTTCACCATCGAGAGCTGAATGGTTTTTTTTTTTTTTTTTTTTTTTTTTTTTTTTTTTTTTTTTTTTTTTTTTTTTTTTTTTTTTTTTTTTTTTTTTTTTTTTTTTTTTTTTTTTTTTTTTTTTAAAAAAAAAAAAAAAAAAAAAAAAAAAAAAAAAAAAAAAAAAAAAAAAAAAAAAAAAAAAAAAAAAAAAAAAAAAAAAAAAAAAAAAAAAAAAAAAAAAAAAAAAAAAAAAAAAAAAAAAAAAAAAAAAAAAAAAAAAAAAAAAAAAAAAAAAAAAAAAAAAAAAAAAAAAAAAAAAAAAAAAAAAAAAAAAAAAAAAAAAAAAAAAAAAAAAAAAAAAAAAAAAAAAAAAAAAAAAAAAAAAAAAAAAAAAAAAAAAAAAAAAAAAAAAAAAAAAAAAAAAAAAAAAAAAAAAAAAAAAAAAAAAAAATTTTCATGAGTGCGACAGCGGGAACAGAAGCGGGCGGGTCCGACGCCAGGTGACGCGAGACGCGGCGTTGGCGCAGCTCGAGCGGCCGTTCGGGGCTGTTCTGGTTGCCGTCGCCGCCGTGGTCGCCACGCTGGTGCGGATTGCGTCTTCACGCCGATCGAGGCGTCGCAGGGGCCGCGCAGAAGATCTTCTACATTCACGTCCCGGCCGCGGTCACCGCGCTCTATCTGGCGTTCGCGCTGATGGCGGTGGCGAGCGTGCTCTATCTGTGGCTCCGCGACCCGAACTCGACCGGGTGGCTGCGACATCGGCCGAGGTCGGCTGGCGTTTACGACGGTCGTCCTGGTCACCGGCCCGCTGTGGGCGAAACCCTGTGGGGCACGTGGTGGTCCGGCGACGCGCGACTCACGTCGACGCTCTTTCTGTGGCTCATCATCCTCGGCTACCTGATCCTGCGCCAGGCGGTCGATGATCGCGCGCAGCGGGCGCGCTACTCCGCGGTGCTCGCGATTCTGGCCGGCCTGTTGATCCCGTTCATCCACCTCAGCGTCTATCTGTTTCGCACGCTGCATCCGCGCCCATCGTGCTCAAGCCGAGCGCGCCGTCGCTGCCGCCGGAGATGCTGACCACGCTCCTCATGTCGTTCGCGTCGTTCGCGCTGCTGTTCGTGGCGCTGCTGCGGGCCCGGTATCGGCTGGCCACCATCGCCGACTGGACTGGCCGATGGCGCCGCGAGTGAGAGGTTCGGCTAATGCCGCCCGAAAACGCGGGCTACGCCTACGCGGCATACGTCGCGGCGATCACCGTCTACGCCGGGTATGTGATCGCGATCTGGTGGCGTGGGCGGAGCGCTGGCGACGAGAATCCGTGCCGCGAAGCCGCCCGATCGTCCGTCCCCTCGTCCGGTGACCGCCGCGCGACTGGTACGGTCTATCTCGTGGGAGCAGGTCCGGGTGATCCGGGACTGCTGACGGTGCGCGCGCGGGCGCTGCTCGACGACTGTGACGCGATCGTGTACGATGCGCTGGTCTCTACCGCACCCTCTCGGGCCTTGCGTCCGCGACACGCGACGCCGCCGGAGTCGTATTTCGTCGGGAAGCGTGGCGGCGACGAGGGGTCGGCGAGCCAGCACGAGATCACCGCCCTCCTGGTGCGTTTGGCGCGAGCGGGGAAGTCCGTGGTGCGGCTCAAAGGCGGCGATCCCTTCGTGTTCGGCCGAGGCGGCGAAGAGGCGCAGGCGCTCGCGCGGGCGAGCATCCCGTTCGAGGTTGTTCCGGGCGTGATGGCTGGCGTTGCGGCGCCCGCATACGCCGGGATTCCGGTGACGCATTGGGGAGTGGCGACGGGGGTGACGTTCGTGACGGGACACGAGGATCCAGGGCAAGCCGGCAGTCGCAGACCGACTGGGGGGCGCTCGCGCGCAGCGGCACGACGATCGTGCTGTACATGGGCGTGCGCTCGACTGGCCCTGACGATAGGCGCTGAGGGCGGGCGGGTTGGCGGCGGCGACGCCGGCCGCGGCGATCCAGTGGGGGACGTTGCCGGGACAACGCACGGTGGTGGCGACCCTCGCGACGCTGGCTGGATGGTCGCGGAGGCAGGTCTCAGGCGCCGGTGATCACCGTGATTGGCCGGGGAGTGACGCTGCGGAACGAGATCGCCTGGTTTGACCATGCCCGACCGCTGTCCACTCTCGGCCGCCGCATCCTCGTCACGCGCCCGGCCTTGCAGGCGAGCTCGTTCACCGAGCGTCTCCGTGCGGTCGGCGCCCGGTCCCCGAAATGCCCGTGACGCGAGTCGAGTCGCTCGATCCCGGCGCCTCCTCAGCGCGATCAGGTTGGTGGGGCTCGGCGCTATCGGCACGTCGTCTTCACGAGTCAGAACGCCGTGCACCTTGTGTGGGGCGGCTGCGCGCGGCGGGGCGCGACGCTCGAGCGCTGGCGGGCCTCACGGTCAGCGCGGTCGGCCGCGCGACCGCCGACGCGCTCCTGGCGCATGGCCTTGCCGTCGACGTGTGGCCGGAGCGCTTCGTCGCCGAGGGCGTACTCGAGGCGCTCGGGGCGCGGGCCGACATGCGCGGGGAGCGTGTCCTGTATCCCAGCGCCGGGGTGCGCGCGATGTGTTTCCGGCCGGCGTGGGGTGACTCGGCGCGACGGTCGATGTGGTTCCGTCTATCGGTCGGTATCCGACGGTCCTGCTGCGGAGGCCCTGCGGCCCGCCTTGCGGCGGGCGAGATCGATCTGGTGACCTTCACGTCGGCGTCGATCGTCCGCGGCTACGTTGAGGCGGTCGGGCCATTCCTGGTCGGCCGAGTCAGCGCCGCCTCGATTGGGCCGATCACGAGCGATGCCGCGCGTGCCGCCGGCATTCCATATCGAGGACCGATCCGTCGACGATCGCTGGTCCGTCAACGCGATTGCCGGTACCCGGCGCCTTTGGCAGCGCACACGGAGGCGGCGCATGACGCGATCGCGGGTTGCGCGGGCTGTGCCGCGTCCGATCCGGCGCTTCCCGCATTGGGACCCGAGGGTCAGTCCTGGCCCTCGATCAGGCGCGACTCGTGCAATCGCGCCCTGGGGGCGCGCGGCGTCGCGGGCGAGCTGGTGACGTTTACGACGACGGGTGACAAGCGGCTGGACGCGCCGCTGAGCGAGATCGGCGGCAAAGGGGTTGTTCACCAGCGAGCTCGAGGTTGCATTGCAGCGGGGGGAGGATCGATTGCGCGGTGCATTCGTTGAAGGATCTGTCCACCACCGGGGTGACCGGCCTCGACCTCGTGGCGGTCTTGGCGCGCGAAGACCCACGCGACGTGCTCGTCGCTGGGCCGCCCCGGCCCGCGCCGTCGGACTTGCCGACCTGCCGCGCGGCTCCGCGGGTCGGCACATTGAGCTTGCGCCGTCGGGCCCAGCTGCTGGCCCTACAGCCCGGACCTCGAAGTCGTCGAGCTTCGGGGCAATGTTCCGACGCGCCTGCAAGAAAGTCGACGAGGGGCAGGTACACGCGGCGATCTTGGCCGCCGCGGGGTTCCTTCGACTCGACGCGACCCAGCACATCTCGGCGTACCTCGACGCGCCGGACTCGGCTTCCCGCCCCAGGCCAGGGGGCGATCGCGATTCAGATCCGCGACTCGACGACCAGATTGCGCCCGAACCTCTTCGGCTCCGCTCAACCATGCGGCGACGATGGTCGCCGTGCACCGCCGAGCGGGCCTTGCTGGCGGGACTCGAAGGCGGGTGTCAGGTTCCGATCGGGGCGTGGTCATGGACGAAGCGTGGTCGGGACGGAGCGTTCGACACTGCACGGCTTGATCGCCGACGTCGCGGGTCGCCGCGTGATCTGCGGGTCCCGGATCGTGGGCGCGGGCCGGTCCGATGCGGGACCGGCGCTCGCGCGACGACCTGAGGGTCCGGGCGCCGACGAGATCCTGGTCGCCCTGCGCGGCGCTGAACAGGTGCCGACGCCGCAGCCGGAATAGCGATCACGATCGTGGCGTCGTTTGCCGCTTTCCGGCCGCGGCGACTGCGGCGGACGGCGCCGCTCCGGCGGCTGGTGCGCGAGACGCGCCTCGATCCGGGGCAGTTGGTTCTGCCGCTGTTCGTGCGCGCGGTGCCGAGCTCCGCATCGCCATTGGAGTCCATGCCCGGATGTCCCCAACCTCGGTCGACGAGATGCTGCGGGATGCGAGCGCCGCGACCGAAGCGGGCGTGGGTGGCGTGATCCTGTTCGGTATTCCGGACGAGAAGGATCCACCGGGTCCGGCGGCTGGGACGAGCATGGCGCCGTTCAGCAGGCCGTGCGGGCGCTGAAGCGGGAGTTCCCGGAGCTGGTGCTGATCACCGACGTCTGTATGTGGGAATACACGGATCACGGGCACTGCGGCGTACTGGATGAACACGGGTCCGTCGACAACGACGCCACGCTTCCGCTGCTCTCACGCGTCGGCGTGTCGCACGCCGCCGCGGGCGCCGACGTCGTCGCGCCGCTGACATGATGGATGGCCGCGTCGGGGCGATCCGCGCCGCGCTCGATGCCGCGGGATATCCCGAGACCCCGATCTTGAGCTACGCCGCCGAGTACGCCTCGGCATTTTACGGGCCGTTCCGGGAGGCCGCCGAGTCGACGCCGCAGTTGGAGACCGGCACGGGTATCAGATGGATCCCGCGAACACCGAGGAGGCGTTACGCGAGGTCGCGCTGGATATCGCCCGAGGGCGCGGACGCGATTATGGTGAAACCTGCGGGCCCCTATCTCGGTATCGCTGCACCGCGTGAAGGCCGCGACGCGGTATCCCTTGGCGGCGTACCAGGTGGGCGGCGAGTACGCGATGATCAGGGCCGCGGCCGATCGGGGATGGATCGACGGGAGCGGGTCGATGATGGAGTCCCTGATTGGGATCCGTCGCGCAGGGGCGGATTGGATCCTGACGTATTTCGCCACGAAGCCGCGCGGGGGTTGCGCGACGGCCTGGTAGGGGAGTACCCATGCGATATCGCACATTTCCGGGGACGGTGTCTCGGCGAGCGAGGTCGGGCTTCGGGACCTGGACGCTCGCGACCGACCGGTGGGGCGAGATGACCGATGCGGAGGCCATCGCCCTGTTGCGGCGGCGCGCACGACGACCACGGCGTGACGTTCTTCGACACGGCGGACACCTATGGCCACGGCGGGCGGAACGGCAGCTGGCGACGGCGTTCCGGGAACGGCGGGCGTAGGTCGTCTACGCGACGAAGATCGGATATGACATTGACGATGAGGCCGCGCAGCGGGCGCGGCGCGGGCAATCCGAGCTCCCGATGCGTACCGACTCCGGCGTATCTCCGGCTGGCGCTCGACCGCTGCCTCGAGCGGCTCGAGACCGACTACCTCGACGTGCTCCAGATCGACAACGTGAAGATGGAGCACGTGCGGGATCCCGCGCTGTGGGAGACGTTGCGGGCGTTCCAGCGCGAGGGGAAGGTCCGCGCGGCGGCGGCATTCGGTCCGGCGATCGGCTGGCTGTACGAGGCGATCGAGCTGTGCGAGCGCGAGCCCGACGTCGGCGCGATCCAGATGATCTGCAATATTCTGGAGCAGCATCCGGAACGCCGATGCTCGAGGCCGCGCGACGGCATGCGCCGCACTGCGCGTTCACGATCCGAGTGACGCACGCCTTGGGGATGCTCGAGGGGCACTACACCGAGGACACGGTGTTCCCGAGGACGACCATTGGCGGCACCGGCCGCGTTCGTGGCTCGTGAATGGTGTGAAAAAAATTTCCCCACGCTCGGCTTCCTCACGCCGGACATGACCCTCGGGCAGGCTTCACTCAAGTGGCTGCTTGCCGATCCGCTGGTGATCACGACGCTGCCCAACATTGACGATACCGCACAACTGCGCGAGTTCGCCGCGGCGAGCGATCAGCCGGATCTCACGCCGCGCCAGCTCGACCAGGTCGGGCAGCTGGCCGCGGTCAATTTCGGGGTAGAGGAGCCGCCGATGGCGTACAAAGGCACGATGGAGCGGGAGAACGTCGCGACCGCGTAGATGGCGTGCGGGCGAACGGCCGCCGGAGGAACGGCGGTCACGTGCGGGAGCGGCTCCAGGCCACCCGCCTCATCACCAGTGCCGCGTTGACCCCACCGAACCCGAAAGAGTTCGACAGCACGACATCGACGCGCTGCGTCCGGCCCGTGCTGGCACGTAATCGAGATCGCAGGCTGGGTCCGGAGCCGCCAGGTTCATGGTCGGCGGCAGCCACTCGTGCTCGAGCTCATCGCGCAGATCGCCGCTTCGATCGCGCCCGACGCGCCGAGCGCGTGGCCGTAGTATCCTTTCGTGCCGCTCACCGGCACCCGCTACGCGTGGTCCGCCGAAGACCTGCTTGATGGCCAGCGTCTCGGTCGTGTCGTTGAGCGGCGTGGAGCTCCCGTGCGCGTTCATGTAACCGATCTCGTGGGGTGCCACGTGCGCGTCGCGGAGCGCGATGCGCATCGCACGAGCCGCTTGGCTGCCATCGGGCCGCGGTGCGGTCATGTGGAAGGCGTCATTCGTGGAGCCGTAGCCCAGGATCTCGGCGTAGATGTGGGCGCCGCGTGCGCCGCGCGCTCGAACTCCTCGAGGACCAGGACCGCTGCGCCCTCACCCATGACAAATCCGTCGCGATCCTTGTCGAACGGCCGCGATGAGTGCGCCGGATCGTCGTTGCGAGTGGACATCGCGCGTATGATCGTGAACGCGCCATAGCACAATGGCGCCAGCGGCGCCTCCGCGCCGCCGCACACCATCAGGTCCGCGTCGCCATCGCGGATGCGCCGGAAGGCGTCGCCGATGGCGATCGTCCCGAGGCGCAGCTCATCGCATTGGTCGAGTTGGGCCCGGAGACCCCGAACTCGATCGCGATGTTGCAGCTCGAGGCTCCGCCGAATACCGCCAGCGCCAGGATGGATCGACGCCGACAGCCCGCCAAGGATGTATCGCCCGACTGCTCCTCGGCGTATCCGATCCCTCCGAGCGCGGTCCCCATTATTGGTCCCACGCGCTCGCGATCCTCCCGCGCCAGATCGAGTGCCGGTCCTCGATCGCCATGCGCGCCGCAACGACCGAGAACTGCCCGAAGCGATCCAGGCGTCGCGCGCGCTTCGCGTCGAGATGGTCTGCCGGAGACGAAATCGGGCACTTCGGCCGCATTCTGGCTGCGGAACGGCGTTGGGTCGAAGCGAGTCATCGTCCCCACCGCCGAGCGCTCGCGCTGTATCCCATTCCACAGTCCATCGCGGGTCATGCCGATCGGCGTAATCGCGCCGATACCGGTTACCACGACTCGGCGCCGTCCTGTCATGATCATGCACACACTCCCACGAAAAGCGTCAGGCCCGAGCCAATAGACATACTCATCTGGCCCCTGAGGGGACACTTCGGTGGGGTGAACAGCGCGCTAGGACGGACGAATGACACCGTGGACGGGGCTGGACGCCACAGTCGGGTGGCGTGTCTGCGATCACGATCACGATTGCGAGAGGGCCGGGGCGAGTCTCTGCTCGCCGCGGGATTCGGCCACTGCAGCTAGTCCCGCCAAGGTGCGCGAGGCGATCCCGTGGACGAACACCGGCCCGATGACCGCGCGCGCGGCGAACGCGCCCACGAGCGGCCATGGTGGTCCGAGCCATAGGTGCACGATTCGCACCAGCGTCCGTTTGGGAGCCTGGGGGAGGAATGACCACTCGACCTCCATCCCCGTCGTGATGCCTTCGACGTGGCGGAAACGGATGGCTGGCGTTGCCCCCACCCCGGTTCCCGCGGTGATCACCTGCATTCGGGAGAGCCACCAGGTGGGCCACGCGGCAGGACCGAACGGTCGGTTGGCAGACATCTCCCACCAGGCCGCCGCCGTCCAGCCGCCGCTCGCGAAACCGGACGTAACGGTAGTGTGCGAGATGTTGCGGCCACCGCTCGACGTCTCGCGCCACGGCAAAGATCGGAGCGACGGCACTCTCGACCACCCGCTCGTCCACGACGCGCATGAGATAGCGGTCGGGAAGCGGGCCGAGGTCGTATCCGGGCGCTTCACCAGCCAGCGTGGCGGAGGATCCAGGGTGCGACGACCCGATCATGCGACGCTCGGACCCGGCGCCAACGACGGAGCCCAGGATGCGGTGATCCGGTAGCCCGGGCGGTATTGGACGGACGCGTCCACACCGACCGTCTCGCGCACCATTTCGCCGAAGCTCGCCCGCGTGAAATCCACGCATGACCGACACGACCGCGTCGTGGCGGCTTGCCGGGTGAAACGCCAGCGCGAAGGACGCGAGCCAGATCCCGGCGGCCGCGATCCGGCTCCGATGGATGTCACTCACGATCGCCTGCACCCGGGCCACGCGGTTCATCTCGGCCAGAACGAATCGGACGTCGGCATCGAAGAAGTGATGCAGGACCTGCGAGCACGTGACGACATCCACGCTGTGGTCGGCGAAGGGTAGCGCGCGGGCATCACCACTGACGGGCCACGTCACGATCCCCTGGTTCGCGGCGGCCAGCGCCGTGCTGGCCTCGAGGCCGACTGTCTCGAGGGTCACCCCGGCGCGCGCGGCGGCCTGCCGCGCCCGGGCCGGGATGTCGCCCATTCCGGTCCCGACGTCCAGCAACGTGGCCTGCCGGGGCAGGCGATCCCAGAGGGGTTCGAGGGCCTTCAGAACAGCGCGTGTGCCTCCGAAAAACCGGTTGGCGACGGCCACATCCCGCAACGACCGCCGCGCGAGCCGGGGATCGGCGCCCGGTGTGTCGAGCGTCTCTTCGCCCCGGCCGCGCGGCGGCGACAGCAGGGTACTCACAGCAGAGTACTCATTGATCGAGTTGGGAGTAGCCACCGCGATAGTACAGGAGCGGCGTATCCTGCCGCACATTCGCGGCCTCGGCCTCCCCCATGAAGATCGTGTGGTCTCCACTCACCACCGACTGGACGACGCGGCATTCGATCGACGCCAGCACGTCCTCGAGCACGGCGGGCCCGGTCTGGCCGCGCGTGAAGCCGAGGCCCTCGAAGCGCTGTTCCGCATCCGGCACCGAGAACCGGCGGGCGATCGCCTCCTGATGGGCCGCCAGCACGTTCACCACGAAATGCGATGCGCTGGTGAACGCTGGCAGGATCGAGGCGTCGTGGTCGATGCAGACGAGTACGAGCGGCGGCTCGAGACTGAGCGAGCTGAATGCCGTCACTGTCATGCCGTAGTCGCGGCCTTGCTTGTCGGCGACCGTCACAACCGTGACCCCGGTGGCAAACCGTCCCAGCACACTGCGAAACTCGTCCTGGTCCAGGCTCATCGTTGCCCTGCCGAGCGGTGAAGGAACGCAGGCAGCGCGAGCTGCCCGAGATAGCCGGGCCGCAGTACCTGTGCGGCCGGAACGAAGTCCCCGGTGACGCCGATCAGCAGATCCGCCATGTCGGGACGGCGGGCGAGCACGCGCGCCACGTGGCCGATGACCGCCGGCATCGCGACGGCCGCGCCGACGGCGCGCTCGACGATCTGCTTCCCCCGAAACTCATGCCGCCAGCATCGCTCGTACGCGGCCAGCGCGGTATCCGCGGCGCGTGAGTTCGTACCTCGGACCGCCTCGCAAAGATATGGGGTGAGCAACTCGCCGCCGCGGAGCGCCGTGTAGACGCCCTCACCGGTGAAGGGATCGAAGAAGTCCGCGGCATCGCCGACGAGTGCGACGCCCGGCACCCACAGGCGGCGCGCGTGCTGCGCAAAAGGTCCGGTCGCACGCACCGGCGAAATGCGGCTGGCGCCGTGGAACCGCGGGGCCAGTTGCGGATGGCGGGCGATCCAGGCGTCCAGGAATCCCGCGCGATCGGCTCCGGCGCCACGTGCCGCCACTGCGGGGACGACCAGCGCGACGGTGGTGTGGCCGCCGCCGACATCCGCGAGACCGATATAGCCGTCCCGCTCGACGTGCATTTCGCCGGTCGTGCCGATGCCGGTGACGTCGCGATAGTGCGTGACAAACGCCACCCGCTTGGGCCAGTGCCGCGAGTACGCGAGTCCCGCGCGCCGCGAGACCACGGATCGCAGTCCATCGGCGCCGACGACGACGTGCGCCGACAATATGGACGCAGGCGCACCAGAATCCTGGCCATCCGCACCGGCGGGCAACCGGACGCCGGTCACGCGTCCCGTGCCGTCGCGCACCAGGTCCGTTACGGCGCAGCCTTCCATGATCCGCGCGCCCGCGGCTTCCGCGTGGCGCAACAGAATCGCGTCCAGAACGAGGCGGCGCAGAGAGAGACCTTCGCTCCGAAATCCGCGGAATCCGTGACCAGCGGCGAAGTCGCCGCGGAACGAGACGCCGCTGGGCGCGCGAATCGTCATGCCGGTCAGCCGTGCCGCGCCCGCCGCCTCGACCGTCGCGAGCACGCCCATGTCGGACAGGATCCGTGACGCCTGGGGGCTCAGGTACTCGGCACACGGTTTGTCGCGCGGGAATCGGGCGCGGTCCACCACGACGACGTCGATGCCCGCCCGCGCCAACCCCCACGCCGTCGCGGCGCCAGCCGGGCCGCCGCCGACGATGATGACCTCCGCATCCAGCCTCACGTGGCGGATCGGCCGGCGACAGTGTGCCGATGGTCCGTGGAGATGCCGAGCGCCGGCTGGGCCCCGCTATAGGTCGCCCCTGCTGCCGCACGCGCCATGCGCTGGAAGAGCGCCATATAGCGCCAGTGCGGGCGTGGCAGCCGCACGAGCGACGCGAAGCGTGTCAGCAGTGGCAAGAGGCGGGATCGCGCGTCGGCGGAGAACATGAATCGTGGGTGCTCGGTGGCGAAGATCCGCAAGCGACGCACGGTCTGGGCCAGATCGAGGCCGGGGGCGAAATAAAACGCTGGGGCCAGCAGCGAATCCCCGTAGCCGACGGCACCATCGGCGAGTGCGATCCGGTGCAACGTCGTGCCCGGGTAAATGCGAAGCCCCACCGTGACGTACACCGCATCGCCTGCGCGCATCCGGCTGGCCGCGAACGCCAGTGTTTCCTCGATCGTCTCCGGCGTCTCGCCGGGCCCGCCAATCAGGAAAATCCACAGTGTCCGGAGACCTGCGCGCGACACCTGCTCGGCGACTGTACGAACCCGGGCGGCATCGAAGCCTTTTTCGAGGCGCGCCAGCACCGGATCGCTGGCACTTTCGGCCGTAATGCCGAGGGTCCGGAAGCCGGCGGCGCGCATTGCCGCCAGCAGTTCGCCGGAGCAACTCGCCGGCGTAAAGTTCATGGTCTCCAACTGGACCCGGAGCCCGGCGTGCACGACCGCCTCGCACACGTCGATGGCATGGCCGGGCGGCGAGTTGAACGTCGAATCGACGAAGTCGAAATCCGTGACCCCGGCCTCGCGACGGAGCTCGGCGATCTCGCCCGCCACCGCGCGCGGATCGCGGAGCCGGTATCCCCAGCCTTCGACATTGCGATACGTGCAGTAGACGCACTTGTACACGCATCCGCGCTTGGTCTGAATCGGCACCGTCGCGCCGTGGCGCTCGTAGCGGGCCACGTCGAGCCACCGGTGCACGCGCGCGCGTGGCAGCGCGTCGAGATCCGCATCCTCGCCCGGCGGAGTGAACACGATCCGGTCTCCCACCCGGCGCACCAGTCCGGCGACGGATTCAGCAGAGCGGCCGGCCGCTCAGTGCATCCACGAGCGCGACGCTGGCTCGCTCGCCATCGCCTGCCACGGCGTAGTCGACGCCGAGCTCCCGGAAGAGCGATTCGGGAGCGACACCGAAGGCCGCGCCGCCGGCGAGCACGGGAGCGTGCGGGGCGCCGTCGCGCAGCGCGCCCAGGACGGCCGCGGCTTCCGGTGTGTAGTGGCGGAGCGCGATCGTGTCGCTGTTGTCGATGTTGCGAATCGAAACGCCGATCACATCCGGGCGGAGCGCTCGCACCGACTCGCGGGCCGCGGCGACCGGATCGGACGCAAAGCACAGGTCCAGCACGCGGACATCGTGGCCCGCCGCCGCAAGCGCCGACGCGACGCATGCCACGCCGTTGGGCACGACAGGCTGTGGCGAGCGCTCGCGATTCGTGCTCACGAGCAGGACGCGAGGCGCACTGCCGCGGGGGCCGTTGCCGGGCGCGATCATCCCGCAACCCAGCCCGACGCCAGCGCCGTCGCCACCCCGATCAGCGCGCCCGCGGCGGTGGCCGCCAGGTTGACCGTGTCATTGCCGAGCCACGCGAGTCCACCAGCCGCGGTCGTCGAAGCGCCGCAGGAGTGCACGGCCCGCTCGGTCGCGGTCTGGCACGTGCGGCACCAGCGCCGGGATTGAAGCGTGGCGCCGATGATCGAGTCGGATGTCGCACCGGCAAACCCACCGATGAGCGCACTCCAGCCCGCGGCCACGGGCCAGCCCAGGCTGCGCGCACCGATCGCGATGAAGAGGGCGCCAGCAATCGAGGCCAGGGTCCCGGCGGCTGTAATCCCGCCCGACGTGCCGGGGGGCACGATTCGCCCCGTGACGATCGACCGCGGTGTGGCGGCAGACAGCATGCCGATTTCCGTGCCCCAGGTATCCGCAGTCGCCGCCGCCAGGCCACCGGCGCCGGCTGCGTACCAGAGTGGCGATCGCTGGAGCGTGTAGGCCACTGCACAGAACGCGAACGCGCCGCCGTTCGCGAGGACCTGCACCGCATCGCGCGGGCCGCCTTTGGCGACGACCGCGCCGGCGAGCCGCTGCTTGCGTGCATGTCCCATGCGTGAGAGACCGGCCGACGCGATGAAGAACGCGATCAGGAGCGCCCCCCAATCCCAGCCGCCGGCGACCGCGGCGCCCCCCACGACCGTGGCGGCTGCGGCTCCTCGGATCGTGAGGGTGTCCGCGCGGTACGCGGCGGCTGCCACCATGGCGGCTGCGGCGAGTCCCAGCAACGTTCGGCCCAACACGGCGTGGGGGTCGGCAGACGTCACGCCGGAAGTATACCCTGCTCGCTTTGGGACGTCCCGCGCCCCGGGACGATCCACCTGTCGGTGGCATTGATTACATTTGGGTCTTGTCGCGCCCGCCTCAAGTATCGCTATGATCGCGCCTGCCACCGTCGATCCCCTACTACCGCTCAGCCTACTGGAAGCGGTCCGCAGCGTAGACTCCCCGCGAGACGATCAAGACGCCGAGTACGTGCCCGAGCTGCGGAACAAGCGGCTGGGGCTGAGCGAGACCGTGTACGCGCAGATCCGGCGCTATACGGCGGCGGTGCGGAAGAGCCAACGTGCGCCGCAGGAAGAGGCGGTCGCGCTCGCCCGCCTGATCGGGCGCCGCGCCGACGCGCACGAAGTATTCATGTCCGCGGGACGGATCCTCGCGCGACAGTCGTTTGAAACGACCTCCCCCGTCACGCGGCACGTGATCTTCGTCCTCCCCTCGCTGCTGGCCCGGCCCCTGGCCCTGCGAGAGGCGCGGCGGATCGCGCAGCGGTATCTCAACGGAAACATCCGGCGAGTCGGCGGGTCACTCATGCTCGAGGTGCCGGTGTCCGTCACGGTGGATAGCGCGCCCAAGGAACGCGGCTGCGCGTACTACGAGTCCGTGCTGCGAGAGCTGGTCCGGCTGCTCGTCGGAGGAGCCGGTGCCGTCGAGCACGTCCGCTGTGTCGCGCGCGGCGAAGGCGTGTGCGAATGGCGCGCCGAATGGCGGCGCTCATGATGCCGCCTGCCGAATGGCGGCGCTCATGCATGCCGCCTGCCGAATGGCGGCGCTCATGATGCCGCGCATCAGAGAATGGGGGTTACGATGCTGACTCTGGACGAGCTGCCGCGCATCCAGGCCGCACTCTCCGAGGATGGACCTCGACGGCTGGCTTTTGTTCGACTTTCACGGGGTGAATCCCGTGACCGTCGGGATGATCGCACTCGAAGGCATGGTGACGCGGCGGATTTTCGTCTACGTCCCGCGGCGTGGGATGCCGACGGCCATTACGCACGCGATCGAGCAAGGGCCGTGGCGCCGCTGGCCGGAGTCCTGGGGCCGCGTCGTCTACAGCGGGTGGCGGGAGCTGGAGGCCGCGCTCGCGACGCTCGTGCGGGGCCATCGCATCGCGATGGAATACTCGCCCGGCGATGCGGTCCCGTACGTCGACCGAGTGCCTGCGGGCGTGATCGAGATGGTCCGCCAGGCGGGAGCGGTGGTCGTGTCCTCAGGGGAGCTGCGTGAGCCGGTCTCTTGCGGCCTGTCGAATGCCGCCGACGCCGCGGCGCGCAGGCGGGCGGCGGAAGCCAGTCCGCACGATCGCCCTCGTCGACGCGTTCGCCGCGAGATGAGTGAGCGAGCGCACGGAGGCGCGGCGAGGCGCTCGCCGAGTTGGAGCGTACCGGGGTGGATCGCCCTCGGCGTGCGCGCGCGCCGGGATGGACTGCGCAGCATGGTGCCATCGTGGCGATGGGCACGATGCCGCGGAATTCCCACTATGGGCCAGCGGCGGGACGCTCGGCCGTGGATGGAGCGGGGGAATCTGCTGCTGATGAAGCTGTCGGCGCGCGAGCCCGGCCATCCATACGCGAGAGCCGAGGAGCGTCGGTGGGCGTCCTCGGGACGCCGGAGCGCGAGTGGGACGGGGGGAGTGTGGGCGACCATGCCGGGGCACACGCGTGATGCGGCGATGCGCAGGCCTGCGCGCGCGAGTCGCAGGCCGGACGGCCGGTGCACGGCGCGGACATCGAGCGATGCAGCGCGCGAGCGTAGATCGGGCGGCTGGCCGGCTCAGGGAGGTCTCTCACGCGTAGAGGACAGGCCGCTCCATGGAAGCGCCAGGACATCGCGACCGATCACAGCCCGGACATCGACGACCTGGAGACCCGGGAGAGCGCGTATGATCCCCGGCGTCGGATTCTCGATCGAGCCGGGCATCTACATCCCGGACGCGCTCGGATCCACTCCGGAGTGAACGGGATGATGGGGACTGGCGAGGTGGTCATCACCCGGGGAGTCTCAGCGGGACTTGCTGATCGTCTAGCCCCTAGCCCAGGTGGTCTTCGGCATCGGCGGACGCGCTCGAGAATTATATGCGTGTACGGGATGCGCAGAAGCTCTCGTCGATGGTCGCGCACGCTGCCAGACACCTGGCTGGCCAGCGCCACATGGCCCTGCTCATCGCGGATGAACTAGCCGCGGTCGCGGGCCTGCACGTCGGGCGGCGCGAGTTCGCCGGAGGTCCACACCCCGTCGAGGGTGGGGAGGCGGCCACCGGGACGAGCGCCTCGTACGCGATCCGAAAGAGCTGCGGCCCCTCAGCATCATCCAGGTGATGGAGAATCGCCAGCGAGGAAGATGTCGTAGTGTCCGCGATCGGGGCGTAGCTCGCTGACGCGTTCGCAGACGAACGTCGCATCCGGAAACCGTGCGCTGGCCTGGTCGATGTATTCCGGGCTCAGATCAGAGCCGACATTCTCGGTTTTCAGCAGGTGGGCGCGGTCGTCCGGGCGCGGCCGATCTCCGGTATGCGGTCGCCGGGCGCAGGCCGGATGTAGTCGCGAACGGGGATGCGGCTCCGCCAGGCCCCCCACCAGGTTGAAGAAGAACTGGTATGCTTCAGGTGCGCGAGGAGCGAGCGAATGCCTTCGATCATTGATTTCTTCGTGATGGCTTCCGACAATAGAGCGACAATCTACCTCTTCTCAGAGCTCACCGCTACGTGCCCTCCCACATGGAGGTCGTGGGCCTCGCCGGTGGCCTCGGCGCGCGCCTCGCCGAGGAGACGACAGCCCGGCCGGAACCGATGATGGAAATCGAGGGGAAGCCAATGCTCTGGCACATCATGAACATCTTCGCCAGCCAGGGATCGACGATTTCCTCGTGGCCTGCGGGTACAAGGCCGAGATCATCGAGGAATATTTTCACGACTTTCTCATTCGCGATCGCGACCTCTTGATCGACCTGCGCGATGGCAGCTGCACGCTCGCCGTTCGGCCGCTCCACCATGGCGCGTTCGTCTGATCGACACTGGCCTCGATTCACTGGCTTTCGGGCGGCTTCGGCGTCTCAAGGACCGGCTGGACGGGGAGACGTTCATCGTGACCTTCGGCGATGGCATGGCAAACGTGGACATCGGCGCCTGGTGCGCTTCCACCGGGAGCACGGACGTCTCGCGACGGTCACGGCGGTGTCGCCGTGGCCCGGTTCAGAAGCCTCCGGCTCGACAGCGACCGCATGTCGCCATCGCTGAGAAGCCACCGGCGGGCGACGGATGGATCAACGGGGGGTTCTTCGTCTTCGAGCCCGAGGTGCTCGATTACATCGACGCCGATGACACGCCGCTCGAGGGCGAGCCGCTCGAGCACTTGGCGCGCGACGAACAACTCATGGCCTACCCACCACGGTTATGACATCCAATGGACAGCTTCGCGACAAGCGGCTCCTCGTGGCGCTCTGGTCGCCGGACGGCGCCCTGGAAGATGGCGTGATGCCGGAGAGCGCCAGCGTCTTCTAGGCCGGGAAGACGGTGCTCGTCACCGGACATACGGGATTCGAAGGCGGATGGCTGGCGGCGTGGCTGAAGCTCCTGGGCGCCAAGGTGGTCGGATCGCGCTGCCACCGGACGCGGAGCCGAACCTGTATACCGCCGGCGGATCGGCAGCGAATGGTGACGACGTCGGGATGTCGATGCCGCCGCGGTCGCGGCGCTGTGTGCACGGCACCGGCAGGCCGTCATCATCCACGCCGCCGCGCAGGCGCTGTGCGGCGCTCCTACCACGATGCGGCCGGCACCTACGCAGCGAACGTCATTGGCGCCGTCAACGTGCTTGAAGCCGCGCGCCAGACTCCTTCGTGCGCGCGGTTGTGGTCGTAACCAGCGACAAGTGCTCCGAGGACCACGGCGGGTCGCGCGAGTAGGTCGAAGCGGACTCGTCGGCGGCCATGATCCGTACAGCTCGCTGCAAGGGCGCCGCCGATGGTCACCGCGGCTATCGCCGGTCGTACTTTTCGAGTCCCAGCGGTGCGGCGGTGGCATCGGCCGCGCAGGCGATGTCATCGGCGGCGGCGACTCGGGCGAGGATCGTCTCGTCCCGGACATCATGCGGGCGATCGCCAGCGGCACGCCGGTCGTGATCCCGCGGCCGGATTCGGTTCGTCCCTGGCGGCACGTCCTCGAGCCGGTGGGCGCGTTCTCGTGCTCGCCCAGCGCCTCTCTGGGCAGGGGCAGGCCGTCGCGGAGCCGTGGAATCTCGGCCGCGTCCGCCGAATGCCGTCCACGTGGTGGAGGTCGCACGCGAGCTCATCGCGAGTGGGGGAGCGGCGAGCTGGCGGCGGCAGGATCCCGCGGCGCCCCATGAAGCCGCGAGCTTCGCCTGAACTGAGCAAGGCTCGCGCGCGGCTCGGTTGGACGGCCGCGCTGACCCTGAACGAGGCGTTGCGCTGGACCGCGACTGGTATCGGCCGTGCAGGACGACCGCGCTCGGCCGCAGCGGTCACGACGGCCCAGATCCAGCGGTCGCCGCCGCGTGGCCGCGTGACATCATTTCGATCCGCCCTCGTGACCGGTGGAACCGGATTCATTGGGTCGGTGCTGGTGCGGCGGCTGTTCGCCGAAGGGGTGGCGGTGACCTGCTGGTGCGCGCGCGTGCACGGGGCCCCGGGCGCCCCGGCGTCGCTCGATGGCGCACGCAGTCCGGTCTCGGTTGTCTGGCCCGGTGGAATGGCGACCGCCCTCGCCGTGTGTCCGCTTGATGTCGTCTTCCATATGGCATCCTTGGGGGTGGTTCAGGCGGACCGCGATCGGTGCAGCTCGCCGAGGGCGACGTATCGTTCTTTGCGACCTGCTGGTGCGACCTCGTCATCGCCGATGCGGCGATTCATCTACGCGGGAGCTGCGCCGGGTACGGGTGCTCCGTCCAGCCGGGCGCTGATACCGGAAACGCAGGCGCTCCGGCCGGCGTCCATGTACGCCGCCGCCAAAGCCGTCGCGTTCTTCGCTGGCCAGGCGCTGACGGCCCGGCTGGAGCTGCCGTTCGTGGCGCGCCGGCTCTTGGCGTTTTCGGCGTCCGCGAAGGACCGCTGCGTCTCGCCCATATGATCCAGCACCTGAGCCAGGACCAGCCGGTCGCCCTGACAGCGGGCGAGCAGGTGCGGAACCTCCTCTACCAGTAAATGTGGTGGAGCGTAGATGGTCGCCGCGGACGGAGGGGCCCTCCAATCCAGCGTGGCGTCCAACTGTGCTCGGGCAGGCGACCGCGTGCGCGACTTTGGTGAGGCAGTCGCCGCGACACTGGGCGGGCCGCGCGAACTCCTGCAGTGGGGTGCGCGCCCGTATCGTCCGGATGAAGCGCCGTGGCAGGTCGGTGACGACCGCGATCGCCGCGCGACCGGCTGGCGTCCCGGATCGCCAGTCAGGATGGCATCGGGCGGTGGGTGGCGGCGGTGCGCGGATGACGCGCGGGACGGAGTTCGACCACTTTGCGGACGACTTTGAGGCGATGCTGGACCAGTCCGTGGCCGCCTTTGGTGGAGGACTCCGCGTATTTCGCCGAGTACCAGGCGGCCTGTCTCCTCCGTCTGCTCGCCGCGGACCCCGTCGGAACGGTACTGGACTTCGGCTGCGGCGTCGGCCTGCTGTCCGGCGTCCTGCGGCATCGCATCCGGGAGCCGGGTCGATGGCTTCGACGTATCTCGCGACAGCATCGCACGGGTTCCCCCGGTCTCGCGGTGCGGGGGACGTTCACCTCAGGCCCGGATACACTTGCTCGAGGGTACGATCTGATCGTAGCGGCCAACGTATTCCGTCACATTCGTTCTGCCGGGCGGCAGGCCATTGTCGCGAGTCGGCCGGGCGGCTCGATCGGGGGCGCGCTTGTCTCTTGAGCACGACCCGCCCAGTGCCGTGACGCGCTTTGTCGTGGAGCAGTTCCCGTTCGATCACGACGCGATCCTCTTGCCGCCATCGGAGACATATGACTATGCACGGGCCGCCGGGCTGCGTGTTGAGACGCGTCTCGTCGTGTTCATGCCGCGCACGCTAGCGTGGCTCCGTCCCATGGAGCCGTGGCTCGCGTGGCTGCCGCAGCGCGCAATACGCCATGTCGGCGAGGAAGGCATCCTGCAGATGAAGCGACTCATCGCATCTGCGTGCCGGTCTTCAACGAAGAACCGAATATCGAGCCGCTCTATGACGCGCTGGTGCCGGTCATGGCGCAGGTGGCCGACCGGTACGACTTCGAGCTGCTCTTCACGGACAATCACTCCAGCGACAACACCTCGGGTGCTGGAGCGTCTGGCGAAGCGTGATCCACGGGTCCGCGCGCTCCGGTTTTCGCGCAACTTCGGGTTCCAGCGTTCGATTCTCACCGGATACCTCAGTGCGCGCGGCAATGCGGCCGTGGAGATCGATTGTGATCTCCAGGATCCGCCTCGCTCATTCTCAGTTCCTTCGCCAGTGGGAAAGCGGGTACCGCGTCGTGTACGGAATCCGGAGCCGACGCAAGGAAAGCTGAGAAATAATCGCGGCCCGGCGGCTGTTCTCGCGGCTGATCGATTAACTCAGTGGGTCGAGCTGGCTGAACGCCAGCAACTCCCGGCTCATGGACCGCTGCGTCCTTGACGGGCTAGGACGGTCGACGGTTCGCAGCCCTATCTGCACGGGACGATTGCGGCCCTCGGGTTCGACCAGATCGGCGTTCCCTTCACCGGGCCGAACGCCAGCGGGTGAGAGCGGGTTCCCCTTTCGAGCTGATCGCGCTCGCGCTGGACAGCATTCTCGATCACTCCGTCATCCCGCTCCGCATTGCCGCGTATATAGGCCTGGCGGTCTCCCTCTCTCAGTTCCTGGCCGTGCTGGGCTATCTCGTCGGGCGGTTCGTCTTCGGCAAAGACTCGCCCCCCGGCTCGCGAAGCGTGTCGTTCTCGTTTTCGGCTGACTCAGCCTCGACGCCCTGTTTCTGGGGATCATCGGCGAGTACCTCGGCCGTATCTAGCGGCGAGTGAAGCAGCGGTCGCTGACCGTCGTCGAGCGAGAGTTGAACGCGCCCGCTGCGGCGGCGCCCGGATCCCCGCGCGCTCGAGTCGCGGCCCGGTCGCCGGATCCTCGAGGCCGAGGCGCCAGAGGGCGAAGCAATCCGCCCAGCGTGTCCGCCTCCCGCATCAGGCGCTACAGCGGGACCGCGTCGCTGACCAACCCTCCGGTATCGGGACGGATAAAATGCAGGGTCCCGGACACCGAGTCGCGATCCAGCGGAACACCTATTGCCGCCGACTGGCGTTGCGCATCATCCAAACTCATACGGCGGCAGCGGATGGGGACTTCCAGAGATATCCGTAGACGGAAGCGCGGCGACGAGGCGCGACGCGCCCGCGGTGGCGACCCATGGGGCCAGGAGTTGCCGGACCCAGTCCGGCGATGCAATCGGCCCGGGCGCTCCGGTCGACCAGTGTTGGTCGTACAGCATTGGGAGTAGCAGATCCGCGGCGGTGAGCCGCCGTGCGGCGTAGGTGAGCGTGTCGCCGGCGGGACCGCGACGGTGACTGGCCTCACTGCCGGCGATGCGCGGCGGCCGCGATCGCACGCACGACTGCCGACAGCGCGTCGGAATCCGCGGGGACGAGCGATTCGAAATCGAGTACGATCCCGCGATACCGATGCTGGTACGCCCACAGCGCGATCGCCGCGGCGGAACGTGTTCGCAACGCCCGATCGGCCGCCAGCCGCCGGATGGTTTCGGGATGGAACCGGTCGCGCGCGTATGTCGTGACGAGCAGATAGCGCTTCGTCCCGTACGGCACCCGCAGGGTATCACGATAGGCGCTGGCGGGTAGCGCGGACAGGGTATCCGAGCGCAACCATCCCGAGATCACGACCCGGAGGGCAGGCGCGTGGGCCGCCAGTGTGGCCGCGCTCCGCGGGTCCCACGGCGCCGCGAATCCCCACATCCTCCGGACGCGTCGTGGGCGTTGTCGCGCGCGCGACCTCCTGCGGCTGGGCCTGCAACGGCGTCCCAGCCAGACAGACCCCCACGGCGAACATGGTGACAAGGGGCCGTCCGATCAGATACGCTCGGGTATATTTCGCGCCGCTATGGCTGGACTTCATACCGGCAAACTATCAGCCCCCGACTGCCCACGGCGGCGGCTCCCCGTATCCATTGCGGCCTCGGCCTTACGCTCGGCCGCGCGGCCGGAGCGGATCAACAGGGTGACGTGGTCCGCCGCCTTTCGTCTCGAATCGTGAGCGGGCGCCGAGCGGTGCACACGATGATTCGGGGCGTCGCGGCCGTTGCCGCGTTGTGCGCTGTCGCGACGGCGTGCTCCGATGCCAGCCCCCAGCGGATCGCACTGGCCACGGCGACGACCCGGCCTGCGCGCGCGCGGAAACCGGACGGCCCGCAATCATTCGGTGGCTACCGGGTCGTCTCGCTCACTGCCTCTGGCCGGATCAAAGGCGTGGTCGATTCGCTGGCACCGCGCCCTCCGACTCCGTTGTCCACGTGACCAGTGATGCGGACGTGTGTGGACAGACCCTTGTCGACGTCAGCGTTGACCATTGCGGCCCGCGCCTCGGCAATGCCGTGGTCTGGCTGAAGGGGATCACGGCCGGGAAGCATCTGCCCTATGTGAAGCGCTACGACATCACGACCGTCGGATGCCGCCTCGTGCCGCGTGTCCAGGCTGGTGTCGTCGGCGGCACGCTCAACGTCGGCAACGCCGACCAGACGACCCATCGCACGGTGTTCATTCGGCAGGAGACGGGCGCCTCGCTCGCCGCCGTCCAGGAGACGGAAGCGGGAGCCGTGGTCCCGACGGCAGCCGTGCTGTCCGTGCCGGGTCTGGTCGAAGTGCGGTGCGATCAGCATCCGTGGACCCGCGGATGGATCCTCGTATTCGATCATCCGTACTTCACGTCCAGTGATGCCAACGGGACATTCACCATTGACTCGGTCCCACCCGGCCGCTATCAGATCACGGCCTGGCACGAACGGTTCGGCACGACGACGGACAGCGTGACCGTGGTGGCGGCGCAGGACGCGGCCGCGCACCTCCAGTTCGGCAAGTAGCGCAGACGCTACGACGCGCTACGGCGTCGCTACGGCCGTGGCGTCCTCGCCGGCCCGAAACTGCCCGCGATAGAGCCGCGCATACACGCCGTCGAGCGCCAGCAGCGTCGCGTGTGTGCCCTGCTCGACAATTTGCCCGCGGTCGAGGACGACGATACGGTCCGCCCGCAGCACGGTACTCAGCCGATGGGCGATGATCATTGTCGAGCGCCCGCGCAACAGGTCCTCCATTGCCTGCTCGACGAGCCGCTCGCTCTCACTGTCGAGACTCGAGGTGGCCTCGTCGAGCACAACGACCGCCGGGTCCTTGAGGAAAATGCGGGCGATCGCCAGCCGTTGCCGCTGTCCCCCGGAGAGCTTCACTCCCCGCTCACCGACCCGAGTCTCGAGGCCGTCGGTCAGGCGGTCGATGAACTCCGTGGCGTGCGCCGCGCGAGCGGCCGCGGCCACCTCCGCCTCCGACGCCTCGGGGCGGGCGTATGCGATGTTCTGGCGCACGGTGCCGCTGAACAGCGCGGGCTCCTGGGGCACGATCCCGATCGCGCCCCGGAGATCGGCGAACGATAGCGTGCGGACATCGCGACCGTCGAGCGTCACGACTCCCGACGTCACATCCCAGAACCGTGGCAGGAGGGACGCGATCGTCGTCTTGCCGGCGCCCGACGGTCCGACCAGCGCCACTACCTCGCCTGGGGCAATGGTCAACGAGACGTCGCGGAGGACCTCAGGCAGCTCGTCCCCATATCGGAAGCTCACGTGATCAAACGTGATGGCGCCCCGCGCCGGACGCCTGAGGGGCTCCGGGTGCGCTGGCTCGTCCACCGCCGACACGGTGCCGAGCATCTCGAACACGCGGTGCACGGCCCCGACGGCTTCCTGATAGCTGCCGAAGAGTGACGTCAACGAGCCCACCGCGGCCGCGACGATGAACGCGTAGAGCAGGAACTGAAAAAAGCCGCCGACGGTGAGCTTGCCGTCCAGCACCAGTAGGCCGCCCTGCCACAGGACGACGTCCACGCCCGCAAACGCCACGAATCCGACGACCCCGAAAAAAAGCCCGCGCAGACGGGCCCGGCGGATCGCGGCGATCACGACATCCCGCAAATGATTCGCGAATCGGCGAGTCTTCGCCTTCTTCCCGCACGAAGCCCTGGACGATCCGGATCTGGGAGAACGCTTCATCCGCTGTCCCCATCGCTTCAGCGACCCGGTCCTGCACGCCCGTGCTCGCGCGCCGAAGCGCGCGGCCAAAAACGAACGCCGCCGCCACCACGATCGGAGAGACGGCGAGCGTCGTACGGCGAGCCGCGTATGGGTGAGCATCAACAGGGTAACGCCGCCCACCAGCAGAATCGTCTGCCGGAGGAACTCCGAGATCCAGGTGTTGCACAGCGACTGCAAGACCGCGAGGTCGGCCGACAGCCGGCTCGTCAGTTCCCCGGTTCGCCGCTCGGTGAAATAGGCCGGTGACAGGCGAATCAGGTGGGCAAACAGATCCTCGCGGAGTCGTGCGATCACCCGCTCGGCCGTCGATGTGAGGATGAACACCTGTACGAAATTCATCGCGCCCTGGACCGCGAACAGGCCGAGGAGTCCCAGCGCGAGCCGGTCGAGCAATGGGCGGCTGTGCTTCTGGAACGCCGCATCCATCAGGTATCGGACGACCGCTGGGAAAATCAGGCCGGCACCCGCCGCGGCAACGAGGCACACGGCCGCGACGGCGAGACGCCCCGCGTACGGACGGAGCAGGGGCAGCAGTCGCGCGAGCGGTTTGGGCGACGGAACCCGCGGCTTGGGCGCCGCGTCCTTTTCCGGCCGGAACGCTGGTAGTTATTGGATCCTCGCGGGGAGACTGCCCAGCCATGCTCCCGAGTGCCGGTCGACTGCCATGGCCGCAAAAAGCAGCGCGAGATAGAGCAGGGAGTACTTGTACACGGACCACGCCGCCGGCGCGCGGACCGTCGCATGCCGCACGCGAATCACCCCGGCGAGCAGAATCGCGTCGAGCACCACGACCCAGACGAGATACACCGAGGCCGAACGCGCCGAACGTCACCGGCAGGAGAGTCAGCGCGCACAGGATCACCGTGTACCAGAGCATCTGGTCCGTCGTCGTGCGCTCACCCCAGATCAGGGGGGCCATTGGGACGCCCGCGCGACCATAGTCGCGCTGCTTGAGGAGGGCGAGTGCCCAGAAATGCGGAGGCGTCCAGTAAAAAGATGATGAGAAACAGATACACCGCGGTCAGGTCGACCCGGCCGGTAATGGCGGCCCAGCCGACGAGTGGCGGAAACGCCCCCGCCGCGCCACCGATCACAATGTTGTGAGGCGTGCTGCGCTTGAGCCAGCGCGTATAGATCAGCACATAGAAATAGAATCCGGCCAGCGCGAGTGCCGCGGTCAGCACGTTGACGAAATGCGCGAGCAGACCCGTGGCGGCGACCGCCAGCGCGATCCCGAACGCCAGGACGGCGACGGGGGCCAGACGCCCACTCGGAATCGGCCGCAGGCGCGTGCGCGCCATGTGCTCATCAATGTCGCGATCGAAATACATGTTGACGGCGTTCGCGCCACCAGCCATCAGGTAGCCGCCGACGACGACGATGAGCACCAGTAGCCAGTTCGGCGAGCCCGCCACGAACATGGGTGCCACGGTCGTCACCAGCAGCAGTGAGATGATCCGCGGCTTGGTCAAGGTCACGAGGTCGGCCGCGAGGCCAGGCCACGCGAGGCGGAGTCACCCCCTTCACCCCATCGTTCACGCCATTGCTCATGCCATTGCTCCTGCCGCGCCAGCGGCGCGGGCGGTCCCCACGGGGTGCGTCACGAGCATGGGCAACGCCGCGCGGCGCGCGAGCGCCGCCAGCGCGAACGCGGCGACCCAGACCAGCGTCCCGGTCGCCTGGTGGAGCGACTGAAGGGCGGGCGGGAGTCGCAGCTCGACCAGCGACGCGGCGATCACGATCTGCAGCACGACGATCCCGAAGGCGGTCCAGCCGGCGCGTACCAACGCGGGTGACTCCCGCCGGCGCGTGATCGCGGTCGCGAGGCCGAGCAGGTGCAGAAACAGCAGAATGGCCAGGACCCGGTGGGTGATCTGCACGGGCAGGGTCCCGCTGAGGTCCGTCATCGCGAGCCGGCACCACGGAAAACCGAGGCACGATTCCGCCGCCCCGGCCAGGTTCGCGGTGAGTGCCCCGAAAACAACGGTGATGAACGCCAGGGTGGCGGCGGCCATCGCGCCGCGGTAGGTGCGCCGCGAAGCATCGCCAGCGCGCACGTTCGCCGCTCCCAGTCCGCCATACCGCTGCACGGCGATGACCAGAGTGGCCAGGGTGGCCATCGCGATCGTGTAGTGGACCGCGATGAGCGCCGCGGCTGGACAGCGCGAGCAGCACCACGACCATTCCCACGAGCGCGGCGACGATCTCGAGTCCGAGCGCGAGCGCTGCGGCCCGCAGCACCGAGCCTCCGTTCGTCGCGGCTGTGCCCGCGCGGCGGTCGCGCCACGCCACGAGGACCAGCGCAGCGGTGACGCCCGAGCAGCGTAGCGGCGAGACAGCGATGCGTCAGCTCGATCACCGTCGTATAGCTGGTGAACGTGGGAACCAGCGCGCCGTTGCAGTCGGGCCAATGCTCGCCGCATCCCATGCCGGATCCCGAGATCCGGACAATCGCGCCGAACACGCTGTGCACGAACGCGATGCCGAGCGCGAGCCACGCCAATCTGCGCTGGAGGGTCATCGGAGAGGGACCGCTGGCGCGGCGGCGTGCGTCTCCGGTGCCGGCGCGTGGCCCGACTGGACCGCCCGCCACGTCCACACGAGCACGAAGATGAGCGCGATCCCCGGCAGCACGGCCCACATCACCTCGCCGGCAGCGTGCCGTCGCCGCGATGCCGGTGACGCGGGCGCAGCCGGCACCGTCCCGGATTCGGGGACCTGCGGCGGGTGAGAGATCAGGGTGTCCCGCAGGATCGCGATCTGGCCAGCCGCGCAGGCACCCACGGCAATCCAGAACGACCAGACGGCGATCGAAGACGGCATCCGGCGAAAGATGTACCTGCCCGCTCTCACGGGGTAGCGACTGGAGGTAGCCCAGTGCGACGCGCCGAGGTACCATAGCACCATGAGCAGCACCGGAGCAGCATCGGGAGCAGTATCGTGAGCAGTATCGTGAGCAGTATCGTGAGCAGTATCGTGAGCCCGCGGTCCCCGTCTCCGCCATCCGCTCCCGCGCTGGCGGGGACGCTCCCGAACCGCCCGGCTCTGGTGCGCCGCCTGGGGCTCTGGAGCGCGGTCGCGGTGCTGGTCGGGTCGACCATCGGGTCTGGGATCTTTCGGTCACCGGCCGGCATTGCCGCGCGATTGCCCGGGCCGGGCCCCATGCTGGCGGTCTGGGCGATCGGCGGCCTGTTCGCGCTGTGTGGCGCGCTGACGCTCGCCGAGATCGCAGGGGCCTTCCCGGAGACGGGCGGGCTGTACATTTACATCCGGGAGGGGTGGGGCCGGTTACCGGCGTTTCTCTTCGGCTGGTCGGAGCTGGTGTTGATCCGTGCCGCGTCGCTCGGGGCCGTGTCGACGACCTGTGCCGAGTATGGATTCCGGCTGTTCGGCCGCGATCCGGCGGCTCCGGAGCACGTCGGCCAGGTCCATTACGTCGCGGCGGCGACGATCGCGCTGACCGCCTTCTTCAACTATCGCGGGCTCCGCTGGGGCTCGGCCGTCCAGAACGTCACGACATTCGCCAAGTACGGCGGCTTGCTGTTCATCGTGCTGGTGGCGCTCGCGCTTGGCCTGCCGTCCACCGGCGGCCACTACACGCCCGTGATTCCCGCCGGCAGCCTGCACGTGGTGCCATTCGGACTGGCGCTGGTCAGCGTCCTCTGGGCTTTCGATGGGTGGGCTGACCTCAGCTTCGTGGCGGGCGAGGTGAAGGACCCGCGGCGCGTCCTCCCGCGCGCCCTCATCGGCGGGACATTGGCCGTGGTGGTGATCTATCTGCTGGCCAACATCGCGTATCTCGCAGTGCTCCCCGTGAGTGAAATCGCCCGATCCAAGCTCGTGGCGGCCGACGTGGCGCAACGCGTCATGGGAACTCGGGGGGCCATCTTCGTCGCCGCGACCGTCGTCGTGTCGACATTCGGTACGCTCAACGGCTCGCTCCTGACCTCGCCCCGGATCTTCTACGCGATGGCCGCGGACCGTCTGTTCTTCCAGCGCGTGGGCGCGGTCCACCCGCGATTTGGCACGCCGTATGTGGCGGTCGCCGTGTCGGCGACGCTCGGCATCGCATTTGTTCTGCTCCGCACGTTCGAGCAGTTGAGCGACACCTTCGTGACCGCGATCGTGCCGTTCTACGCCCTGGGCGTGGCTGCGGTGTTCGTGATGCGCCGCCGCGCGAACTACGACCCCCCATTTCGCGTTCCGCTCTACCCGCTCGTGCCCGCCCTCTTCGTATTGGCAACCATATATCTGCTGGCCAACGCCCTGATCGATCCGGATTCCCGGTGGGCGACCGCGGCGGTCCTTGGCACCGTCGTTCTTGGTGCGCCGGTCTACTACGCGACCGTCGGCCGCACTGCGGCCGGGCGGCTCGGGGGCGGCGGACCCGGCTCGACCGCAGGCTGACGCGGGCGCTGATCCGGGGCGCGCGCGTCCTGGGCTTCACGGTGGGCGCGGACGCGATATGTTGCTGCGACACATGACGATCATGAACAGATCATGAACCGAGGCACGGTGATTGCCGCGATGGGCGCGGCGCTGGCCATCGCCGTGGCCGGCGCGCGTCCAGGGCTCGCGCAGAGTTCCGGCGTCACCGGCGCCCGCGCCGCCCGCCGGCGTCCGCTGATACCACCGTCGCGAAACCGCCGCACGGGAGTCATGCCCATGCGCGGAAGGCTCCGCACGCGCACCCGGCGCGTACCGCCGGGTTGTCGGACTCCGCGTTGGCGGCGCGATGGCCCGTGAAAGGTCCGGAGCCACTGCCGGGCGCGCTCCTGCCGCATTATCGGATCGTTGCGTACTACGGCAATCCGATGTCCAGGCGGATGGGCATCCTCGGGCAGATCGCGCCCGACTCGATGCTCGCGCGACTGCAGGGTGAGGTGCGCGCGTATACCGCCGCGGATACAGTTCCACGCCGGTGATGCCCGCGCTGGAGTTGATCGTCACCGTCGCGCAGGCCGGCCCGGGCGCGGACGGGAAGTACCGGCTCCGCATGCCCGACACGCTGATCGACCGCGTTGCGAGCTGGGCGGACAAGGCCCACGCGATCCTCATTCTCGATGTCCAGATCGGCCGGAGCACCGTCGAGGAGGAGCTCAAGCCGCTGGTGAAATACCTCCAGCGCCCGACCGTCCATCTCGCGCTCGATCCGGAGTTCGCGTTGCCGCCGGGAAAGGTGCCCGGCCGCGTGATCGGGCGGATGGATGCGGATCAGGTCAACGCCGCATCGGCGATCTTGGCGAGCCTGGTGGATGACAACCACCTGCCGCCGAAGGTGCTCATCGTCCACCGATTCACCCATCCGATGCTGCGGGAGGCCGGCCAGATCCACCTCGACCCGCGCGTCCAGGTCGTGATCGACATGGACGGCTTCGGACCCGACTGGATGAAGCGCAGCTCCTACCGGGCGTACGTCGCGTCAGACCCGGTCCAATACACCGGGTTCAAGCTCTTCTACAAGAACGACAAACCTGTCATGACGCCGCACGACGTCCTCGGCCTCTTCCCCGCGCCCGCGTTCGTGATGTTCCAGTAGCGCGCTACTGGTTGCGGGGCTAGAAGATGTGGACGTTGATGTAGCGCTTCGGATTGTTCTTGAGATCCGCGGTCAGCGAATCGAAGCGCGCGAGCAGGGCGTGCACGTCGTTGTAGATGGCGGGGTCGTTGATGATCCTGCCCGCGGTCCCACCGCCGCTGTCCACCTTCGCCAGCACGCTGTTCAGCCGCACGGTGGTCTGCTTCAGATTGTCCGTGAGGTTGGCCATGTTGGCGCTCGACGCCTTGAGATTCTGCACCGTGGAATCCATCGCGGCGGAGTCGATCGCCGTCACCGCGCGATTGAGGGCATGCATTGATGTGGAGAGCTGCTTCGACTGTTCGGCCGCGATGTCGGACAGCTGGACGACCAGGTGGTTGGCATGTTGCAAGGTCTGATGCAGGTCGGCGATACCGCCCCCCTGGACCAGCTCGACCTGCACCGTCTTTGCGACATCGTTGAGCTTCCCGCTCGCCGTGTCGACGCTCGCGAGGATATCACTGATCGTCGGTGACGGCCGGCCGTTGGGGACGGTGTCGGATTCCGCGATGTAGGAGTTGGTGGGACGCGCCGGGCGGAGCGCCACATCGACATCGCCGAAGATCCCGTTCGGCTCGATGGTGGCGGTCGTGCCCTGCGGGACATGGTATTGCTTGTTGATGCGCATCGTGATGATCAGCGTCCCATCGGGGCGAAGATCGACATCACCGACGAAGCCGACGTCCACGCCCGACAACAGCACCGACTGGCCCTGCTTGATCCCCGAGCCCCAGGGGAACCGTGCATACAGGGGATAACCACTCTGCAGGCCGCCGCGGACCAGCCACACGCTGCCGAGGAGCAGCACGATGAACCCGATGGTGACGACCACGCCGACCAGCACATTGTCGCGATGTTTCATGTCTGAAGGTATTTGGCCAGGAGCCCGGCCGTGAGGGCATCGAGCACGAGGATCCACACCGATGCGATGACGACCGCCTTGGCCGTGGCCTTGCCGACCCCCTCCGCGCCCGCGCTGGCCGTGTAGCCCTCGTACGTGCAGAGGAACGAGATCGCGCCGCCGAACATCACGGCCTTGAGCAGGCTATAGAACAGCTGGAACTGGCTGAACCCGAGGCGCAGGCCGTCACGAAAGTCGAAATAGTGGATGTCGGTCGCCACCGTGGACGTGAGGAACGCCGCCACGATGCCGATGGCGTCGGCATAGACGGTGAGCACGGGCAGCATGATGAGACCGGCGATCATGCGAGGCACCACCAGGTACGCCAGCGGGTCGTACGCCAGCGTCTCGAGGGCGTCGATCTGCTCGGTGACGCGCATCGTCCCGATCTCGGCCGTCATCTGCGCCCCGACACGGCCGGCCAGGACGAGCCCCGTGAGCAACGGGCCAAGCTCCAGAATGATCATCTGGCGCGAGATGAGACCGACGATCGACAGCTGGACGCCGGGGAAGAGCTGGTAGCGGGACTGGAGCGCGATCACGCTCCCGATAAAGGCGGCGACGAGCGAGGCGAGGGGCAGGGAGTCGACCCCGATGGCCCGCATCTGCTTGAGCGTCTCCGGGAGATACGTCCCGGGCTCGGCGAGCCCACGCATGATGTCGCGCAGGTAGTACACGCGCGCACCCACGCCCGCGAACGAGCTAATGATGGTCGTGGACACCCAATTCGCGATCGCATCCCGAAGACGGCGCGGGGAGAGGGGAACACCCCATTCGCCCGTGCCGCCCTCGCCCGGACCGTCGGAAAACACGCTCGCGCTCACGTCCGGACGCGTGCCAGCAGGTAAATCCCCGCGATCGAGAAAATCACGTTCGGGATCCAGGCGGCGAGGTACGGCGGGATCAGCCCTTTGGCGCCCACCGCCTTGGTGAGCTGGATCATCATCAGGAAGAGAACCGTCGTCGCCAGACTGATCGCGATCCCGTACGCCGCACCACCGCGCTGCGTGCTGGTTGCCAGCGGCGCGCCGAAGAGCGCGATGATGATGCAGGTCACCGGCACCGCGATCTTCTGCGCCAGCTCCACCTTGAGCTCATCGGCGTTGCCGCCCGAGCGCTGGAGCGCCGTGACGAAGCGCCGCAACTCCGCGAACCGCATGTCCTCCGGGTTCTTGGGCGTGGCCATGAGCTCCGCGGGTGCCTCGCGCAAATGGTTGTCACGGCCGGAATCGAATGACACGACGAAGTCCTGCACGCTGTCAGGCAATACGTGGACCGCGCCGGGTCCGAGTGCCCATCCACGGCCCGTCTTCCAGTTTGCGCTCTGCGCCGTGAGAATGTACGTCGGATAGTCGAAACCGACACCGCGACGCTCGATCTCGATGCTGTTCATCACGCCGCGCTGCGCGTCGAGTGAGCCGACCTTGTAGACACGCCCTTCTTCGGCGGCATACGCGAAATTGAACCGGTCATTGCCTCCACGGAACTGCTGTTCCTCGAGGATGGCGTCATGTTTGGCGTTGGTGACGGGCGCCAGCTCGCCGATGCCGAGTCCGAGCAGGGCGGAGAGGCAGGCCGCGAAGAAGATCGGCGCCGTCAGCCGGTAGAAGCTGATGCCGGAGGCCTTGGCGGCCGTGATCTCGGAGTACCGTGTCAGCGCCCCGATCGAGAACACCGTCGCGAACAGCACCGCGGCCGGGAGCACGAGAAACATCGAGCCCGGAATCCAGTAGATGTATCCGAGCGCGATCTGGGGTGCCGGGATATTGCGCTGGAGATACGTCTGCAGGTGGTCGGTCAGGTCGATGACGATCACCAGGACGGGAAATCCGAGCGACGTCGTCACGAAGATCTTGATCCACTCGAAGAACACGTACCAGTCGAGTGGGCCGATCTTGAATCCCGATGCCCGCGGGTCCTCCTGGAGTGTGCCGCGCTCGCGCGCCTTCGGGGCCCGCCCGGGCGCCGGGCGCCGGCCCGGCGGTACAAGAGGAGAGATTGCCCGGCCGGCGGTGGCGCTCACGCCGTCCGTTCCGGCGGCACGACGGAGGCGGGAAGTGGATGCCGGACGCGGGCGAACCAGGCCTGAATGGCGTCCTTCAGCTCGCCCAGATCGCCGCCGCGCGCGGTACTGCCGGCCCGGCCGACGCGAGAGAGCAGTGCGGCTCCGACTACGAGGAAAATGACGTTGGACGCCCACATGGCCCAGAATGGGCTCACCTTACCGGCCTGAGCCAGTGGCTCCCCGGCGATGAGCCCGACGTAGTACAGCCCGAACACGCCGAAGCTCACACCGATCACCAGCCCGACGCCGCCGCGCGGAAACCGGAGGGCGATCGGGGCGCCGAGCAGAACGAAGATCGCACAGGCGACCGCGATCGCGAACTTCTTCTGGATCTCGACGTCGTAGGTGTTGAACGTGCGGTGGCCGCCATCGACGCGCGCACGCGCCGCTTCGAGACTCGCGCTCATGCTGGTGAGCGTCACCGCGGCAGCGCTCGGCGTGATCTGCACTGTTCGCCCGCGCGGAAGCACGAGCGGCGACCGGGGTTGGACAGTCACGGGCACTGGAGCAGGCACCGCGCCCGGCATTGTGCCGGCGCCGGAGACCGGCCGGTGAGTTGGATCGGACCCCCGGTGGCGCCGGCCGAGGGCGGCAGTGGCCGAGCCGATGGCGCCGGGTGTTGTGTGGTCGTCACCGGCGGCTTGCCCGAGGCAGCGCTCGAACCGGCACTCGGACCGGCACTCGAACCGGTACCCGAAGGGGCACTCGAAGCGGCGCTGGATCCGGGCGAGCCACTTCGGACCGCCGTTCGCCCCACCGTTCGAGCCGCTGCTCGCCGCGGCAGCCGGCGCCGCCGCTGCGACCATCGCCGCCGCAGCCTGCTGGGTGCTACGCCGGTGGAACGCCCACGCCGTGAAGTCGCAGTACGCGCGGCCCAGACTCCATTTGCGCGCGGAACGGGGGGCCACCCGTCGTCCCCGGTGGCAGCGGCGCTGGGCCGCTGGTGCCGGTCGTCGCGATACGGACGCCGTTGACGAGGCTGTGCTCGATCTCCAATGCGATGGCCGCCTGATCGCGCTCTGCCTCCGTCGGCGACATCCTGCATCTCGCAGATCGACATCTCCCGTTCGCTCTTGTACGTGTCGTTGGTCGAGCGCGTGAGTGTGTTGCCGACCCCGTGGACGCGGATGTGATTCTCGATGTAGTAGAGCCGTTGCAGTTCACCCGGATTGGTCTTCTGGACTTCTTCCATCGATCCGTCGAACAGCGTGAGCGCGAGATCGCCGCTGGGCGTCAGCGCCATCGTCCCACTGTCGGCGAAAATGGTGCGCCGGCGCGCCGGATCGCCCATGTCGTAGATCACCACCTCGCGCATCTTGTCGGTCGCTTCATCCAGCTGGCCGGCGCGCAGATACAGCTTGCCGGGCGAGACCGCGTTGATCACCTGGGCGTGGAGCGAAAACGTCGGCTTCTTGCGCGCGATGTCCTCCATCAAGCTCCGGAGCTGATGGTTCGAGCGCGGGAGGACCTGATCGTTGAACGCGATCATGCCCACTGAGATGGCCGATGCACCCAGGAGCACGGGTATCAACAGGCGCGAGAGGGCGACCCCGCTGGCCTTGAGCGCCGTGATCTCGTTCTCGGCCGCCAGCCGGCTGAACGCATAGAGGACCGCGACCAGCACGGCCATCGGCATCGTCATTGCCACCGTGAACGGCACCGAAAGCCCGACGAACTCGGCGATCACGGTCCACGGCAATCCCTTGCCGACGAGATTCCCGATATTCTTGGCGATGTAGTTCAGCAACAGGAGTGATGTGAGCGCGCCCATGGCGAAGCACAGCGGCCCCACATGCTCCTGCAACGCATACTTGTTGAGTATCTTCACTGTCTGAAATTCCGCCCCGTCGCGAGTCAAATGCAAGGCCGCTGGCCTCTTGCGGGCACCTGGCGATCCGCGCCAGTGTTCCCGCCGCGCGTTCCAGGCGTCCCGACGGCACCACGGCCGTTGGCCCACCGATCCGCGGCTTCCGTATCATACCCCACATCCGCGTGTCTTCTGCCTGCCGTGTCGTGAAAGTGCCAACACTCCTTTGCGTGGTCATTCGCTCGCCGGTTGCCACGGTGGCGCTGTCACCCCCCAGACGCCGTTCAACGCGCAGGCGGCGTACGGATACGTCCAGGCCCAACTCGCGTTCGGGACCCGCATCCCGGGGACGCCGGGCGCGCAGCAGTGCGGGGACTGGATCATTGCCCAGATGCGCCAGCGCGCCGACACGGTGATCGTCCAGAGTTGGTCGCACACCACCGTGGGCGGGACGGTGCTGCCACTCCGCAATATCATTGCCCGGTTCCGTCCCGACGGCGACCGAGCGCGTGCTCTACGTGACGCACTGGGATACGAGGCCCGTCTCGGACGAAGCGCCGACCCCCGAGCAGCGCCGTCTCCCCATGCCCGGTGCCAATGACGGAGGGTCCGGCGTGGCGCTGCTCATCGCGCTCGGCGATGTGCTCAAGAAGACCCCGCCCTCGGTCGGCGTCGATCTCGTGTTCGTGGACGGCGAGGACTACGGCGACTTCACGAAGAACCAGGACGTGCTGATCGGCTCGTCGTATTTCGCGACGCACCTGCCTTCACCGGACTACCGGCCGATTTTCGGCGTGTTGTGGGACATGATCGGCCAGAAGAATCTCGCCATTTACGAGGAGCCGAACTCGATGGATGGCGCGCCGGAAGTCGTCGACCCGGGTGTGGCGTGAGGCGGCCGACCTGGGGTACGACCGGTACTTCATTCCGCAGACGATGAACTTCCGGATCACCGACGACCACGTGCCGCTGCTGAAGGCGGGACTGCGGGTGATCGACGTCATCGACTACAACTACCCGGCCCACCACACACCGCAGGATGCCATTGGCCAGATCTCGGCCGAGTCGCTTACAGATCGTCGGAGACGTGGCGACGGCGCTCGTCCAGTAACGGGTCGCTGGCCCGGCGTCGCATCTCGCGTCTGTCTGGCGTCGTGTCTATAGTTGCGGGCCGGGAGCGGCCGGAGCCCGAACACACCCCGTAGCCGCGAGCGCGTTACCGGTGACGTTTGCGGCGGCGGCCGCGTCCTCCACACGTGCCGCTCCTCGCGCTGCGCCGTAATCCGCGCCCCGTCACCTCACCCCTCCCGCTCACCGTCCCATGCCGGCTGCGGCACCGCCCCTAGCGGTCGCGGTCCCGTATGAGCGCATCGGCGAACTGCTGGTGCGCGAGGGGCAGGTCACGCGAGATCAGCTCGCCAACGCTCAGCGGGAGCAAAAGCAGAGCGGGACGAGCGTCACGTACAACCTGGTCAAGCTCGGGTACATCCCGGAAATCGAGCTGACCAAAATGCTCGCCCGGCAGTATCGCATGCCGGCCGTCGACCTCTCCAAGTTCGAAGTCGACCCCAAGATCGCCAAACTGATCCCCAACGAGCTGGCCACGAAGAACCTCGTGCTGCCACTCAAGCGGGATGGCCGGACCCTGACCGTCGCGGTCGCGGACCCGACCAACCTCGGCATCATCGAGGACCTCAAGTTCATCACGCGGTACGACATTTTCCCGGTCATTGCGGGCGAGTTCACGCTCCGCAACACGATCGAGAAGTACTACGAGGCGTCCGACACGGCGATGCAGTCGCTCCTCGACGAGATGACCGAGGAGGGCGAGCTCGAGGTCCTGGAGTCGGAGGCCGACGACGCGCCGAACGCCGCCGCGCTGGCCGCGGCCGTCGATGACGCACCGGTCGTCAAACTCCTGAACGCGATCATGACCGACGCCGTGAAGCGCGGCGCGTCGGACATCCATTTCGAGTGCTTCGAGCACGAGTTGCGCGTCCGGTACCGCATCGATGGCGCGCTGCAGGAAGTGATGAAGCCGCCGCTCAAAATGAAGGCGGCGCTCATCTCCCGCTTCAAGATCATGTCGTCGCTCAACATCGCCGAGCGCCGCGTGCCGCAGGACGGGCGCATCAAGCTCAAGATGGGCAAGAAGGTCATCGACTACCGTGTGTCGACGCTGCCCACGCTGTTCGGCGAGAAGGTGGTGCTCCGAATCCTCGACAAGGGCAACCTGACGCTCGATCTCGAGAAGTTCGGCATCGAGCCGCGCGCCGAGCAGGAGCTGATGGAGGCGATCTCGAATCCCTACGGCATGGTGCTGGTGACCGGGCCGACAGGATCGGGCAAGACGACGACGCTCTATTCCGCGCTCTCCAAGGTCAACAACATTGACGTCAACATCATGACCGCGGAAGACCCCGTCGAGTACAACCTCTACGGGATCAACCAGGTGCTGGTGCGCGCCGACATCGGCATGACGTTCGCCGCCGCGCTGAAGGCGTTCCTGCGGCAGGACCCGAACATCATCATGGTCGGTGAGATCCGAGACCTGGAGACGGGCGGCATCGCCATCAAGGCCGCGTTGACCGGCCACCTGGTGCTGTCCACGCTCCACACCAACTCGGCGGCCGAGACGGTGACGCGTTTGCTGGACATGGGGCTCGAGCCGTTCAACGTGGCGAGCGCGCTCAACCTCGTGCTGGCGCAGCGCCTCGTCCGGAAGATCTGCAAGTCGTGCAAGGAAAAGTACGACCCGGACGATGCCGAGCTGGCCGGCGCGAAGGTGAAGCGGGATACGACCTTCCGCGAAATGCGCTTCACGGAGGAGGCCCTCCGGAACGCGAAGTCGCGGGCCAGCGCGGAAGCCGCGCCCTTCCTCGAGAACCTCTCGCTCGACACGAAGATCGGCGACGTGCCGTTCTTCCGCGGCCGTGGATGCGCCGAATGCAGCACGACGGGACTCAAGGGCCGGCAGGGCCTCTATGAGGTCATGTTCATGAATCCCCATCTGCGAAAGCTGGTCCTCCAGAACGTCGGCGCGGCGGAGATCCGCGATGCGGCGATCGAGGACGGGATGCTGACGCTGCGCATGGACGGCTGGCTCAAGGTATTGAAGGGCATCACGACGATCGAGCAGGTCGTCCGCGAGACCAGCGTTTGACCCCGCGCTTGGGCCCTGAACCGCTCGCCCGCATGACTAGAACGGCGGTGGGTCGTCGGTTGACGGATGGGGCCCGCCGACGCCCCGGCACGCCATCCCCTCGACTCCTCCACACCGGCCTGTCCCAATGACCGCTCCTGACGCTCCTCCGGCCTCGACCACTCCCGCCTCGGGGGTGAACCTGCGCGTGCTGCTCGAGGAGATGATCGAGCGCGACGCCTCCGACCTGCACATCTCGGCCGGCGAGCGGCCGAAACTGCGCATCGATGGCGAGATCACGAACTCGGGCAACGACACGGTGATGACGCCCAAGGACACGCTGACGCTGGCGTACTCCGTGTTGACGGAGAACCAGAAGAAGCGGTTCGAGACCGAGGACGAGCTGGACTTCTCCTTCGGCATCCAGAACCTCGCCCGCTTCCGCGGCAACTGCTTCAAGCAGCGCGGCTGCGTCTCGATGGTGATCCGGCAGATTCCGTTCTCGATCAAGACCTTCCAGGACCTCGGGCTCCCACCCGTGATCGCGAAGTTCGCCGAGAAGCCGCGCGGGCTCGTGCTGGTGACCGGGCCGACCGGGTCGGGCAAGTCCACGACGCTGGCCGCAATGATCGACAAGATCAATCGCGAGCGCCGCGGCCACATCATCACCGTCGAAGACCCGATCGAGTTCATTCACCGCCATCAGAACTGCATCGTCAACCAACGCGAAGTCGGGACCGACACCAAGAGCTTCCAGAGCGCGCTGAAGTACGCGTTGCGCGAAGACCCGGACACGATCCTGATCGGTGAGATGCGAGACCTGGAGACGATCCAGGCCGCGCTGACGATCGCCGAGACGGGCCACCTCGCGTTTGCGACGCTGCATACCAACTCGGCGGCCGAAGCCGTGAACCGCATGATCGACGTGTTCCCGTCGCACCAGCAGTCGCAGGTGCGGGCGCAGCTCGCGTTCGTGCTCGAGGGGATCATCACCCAGACCCTGCTGGCGAAGGCCAAGGGGCGCGGCCGGGCGATGGCGGCGGAGATCCTGGTCGTGACGCCCGCGATCCGGGCGCTGATCCGCGACGACAAGATCCACCAGATCTACTCGTCGATGCAGTCGGGAAAGAAGTACGGCATGCAGACGCTGAACGACGCGCTCTACAACCTCTATATGAGCCGCGACGTGGCGTTGGACGAGTGCCTGCGCGTGTCAGGCGACCCGAACGAGTTCCTGCGCATGGTGGGCCAGCCGCCGCTCGATGAGGGCGGGGATGGCAAGGCGCCCGCATCGCCGAAAATGGCGGGCTCCGGCGGACGCCGGTAAAGGCGGGGCCCGGACGGGGACCCGCGGGGCAGGTGAGACCGGGGGGCGGGTTGGGTCGTCAGGGGCAGTAGTTGGAGGCATGGGCGCGAGCTCATTCATCATTCGGGATCATTCACATGGCCAGTTTCTCGTATACCGCTCGAGCGCTGAACGGCGAGCTCAAGACCGCGACGATCGATGCCGCGACCCGCGAAGACGCGGTCGCACAGCTTCGCCGCCAGCGGCTGACCGTCGTCAAAGTCGACGAGGAGTCGAAGGGGCGCCAGAAGCCCGGCGGCGGCAAGATCAAGATGCGGGACATCGTGATCTTCACGCGCCAGTTCTCGACCATGATCAACTCGGGCTTGCCGCTGGTGCAGGCGCTCGACATCCTCGCCAAGCAGAGCGAGAACAAGACCCTGCAGGAAGTGACGCGGGCAGTCGTCTTCGACGTCGAGTCAGGGCACACGGTCGCCGATGCGCTGCGCAAGCATCCCAAGGCGTTCAACGACCTGTACGTGAACATGGTCGCGGCCGGCGAGGCCGGTGGTATTCTCGACACGATCCTGATGCGGCTCGCCGTCTTCATGGAAAAGAACGACGTCCTGATCCGCAAGGTGAAGGGCGCGATGATCTATCCCGCCGTCATCATGTCGGTGGCCGGCGATCGCGATCACCGTCCTGCTGATCTTCGTCATCCCCGTCTTCGAGAACATGTTCGGCTCGGTCGGATTGGCGCTGCCGCTGCCGACACGCATCGTGATCGGCCTGTCGAAGTTCCTCCGCGGCTTTGGCGGTCTCGCGACGGTGCTCGGCATCATTGGCAGCGTCTTCGCGATCAAGAATTACTACAAGACATCGGACGGCAAGCTGGTGATCGACCGTGCGCTGCTGAAGTTCCCGATCCTGGGCGACGTGCTCCGCAAGTCGGCGGTGTCGCGGTTCACCCGGACGCTGGGCACGCTCATCAGCTCGGGCGTCAGCATCCTCGACGGCCTCGAGATCACCGCCAAGACCGCGGGCAACCGCGTGATTCAGGACGCCATCATGGCGTCGCGGTCGAGTATCGCGGGTGGTGACACGATCGCCGCCCCGCTGGCCAAATCGCAGGTCTTCCCGCCCATGGTGATCTCGATGATCGCCGTCGGCGAATCGACCGGTGGTCTGGACGAGATGCTGAGCAAGATCGCGGACTTCTACGACGAAGAGGTCGACGCCGCGGTGTCGGGACTGCTCTCACTCCTCGAACCGGTGATGATCGTGTTCCTCGGCGTCGTGGTCGGCGGCATGGTCATCGCCATGTACCTCCCGATCTTCGACATGATCAATGCGGTGCAATAGGGCGGCCAAGTCTCGGAGATAGGGTGCGAACGCCGGGTCGGTTGACCCGGCGTTCTGCTTTTTGGGGCTGCTCGTTTGCGGGCCGCCTGTTTATGGCGATTAATGAAGTAATGACGCTTGTCTGTTACGGTGATTAAATATCAAATATAATGTATAAAGGCTAAAAATGGCAGATAATGAAATCATATATGATCTATTAAACTGTATAGTGGTATTGCAGTAATAGATCGCATATGATATATTAGAACGTGAAATTGGGTATAAGCAATCACATATGATAAATTATATGCATCGCATCCAATCAACTGATACCACCGAAGAGATCGTCCAGGAAATAGGCTCTAGGCTGCGCGGCTACCGACTTCAGCAAAACGTCACGATTGCCGACCTCGCTACGCGTGCCGGAATAGGGTCGGCGACAGCTACCAGGCCCGAAACCGGACGGAACACGAGCATCGAGACCATTGTCAGAATGCTTCGCGCCCTGGGAAGACTGACGCGCTCGACGCGATTCTACCAGCGCCACTAGTGTCACCGATCCAACTCGCGGCACGCCGGGGGCGCCAGAGCCGACGCGCTCGCCAGCGCCATGTGCCGAGGCCCGCGTCCACGCGCATACCCGATCCGCGTCCTAACGAGCAGAGCGCAAGGAATGGACATCGCTAAACACCCACATCGCACCATCGCGTGTCGCCCTCCGACTTTGCCGTAGCGCGAATCCGCCTTTGGGGTCGAGAGGTGGGCGCCGTCGCCGAAGCACCTGACGGGCGCATCGCTTCGAGTACGCGGACTCATTTCGGTCGTCAGGGCTCGAATTCTCGCCGATCCATCCCCCGCTGAGCCGCGCGGGCCCGCAGGAGTTCCCGGATCTGCGTCGGCCACCAGCTTCGAGGAACTCCCCGGCTTGTTGGCCGATTCGCTCCCCGACGCGTTTGGAAACGCCGTCATCAAGCGATACTTCGATGAGAAAGGCACGCCGGACGCGTCGCTCAGCCCGGTGCAGAAACTCCTCTACATCGGGAGCCGGGCCCTGGGCGCCCTCGAGTACCATCCGGCGCTCCGCACGCCGGCCAGCCGCGCCATGACGAGGCGCTCGCCGTCGCCGTCTCGTCGAAGAGGCGCGCCGGGTTGTCGAGGGCGACACCTCGGGGCGGTTCCGGAGATGGATGCAGGTCGGCGCGTCAGCTGGCGGGCGCGCGCCAAGGCGCTCATCCTCTGGGACGGCGCCGCGAACAAGTCCGGCCGGCGACCGCCCCGCCTGAAGTGGCGACGAGTCTCGCTCATCAAGTTCGATGGTGTCACCCAGGACCGGCGGCCCGCGCGTCCAGGAGGATCTGCGTCCGGGTCCGTTCGGCCGGATCGAATACGCTTACGCGCGGTTCGCACGGGCGGCGCGGCTCGACATGACGGACACGTACCTGCTGCACGAGCGCGACTACGCGCATTTCATGACGAAACGCTTTGACCGCGATCGGATGCTCCGGCTGCATATGCACAGCCTCGGTGGGATGCAGCACGTGGACTACAACGTGCGCGGCTTGCTGTCGTATACCGACTACCTTGGCACGATCCGCGCGCTTGGCATGGGGCAGTCCGAGGTGAACGAAGGGTACCGCCGAGCCGTTTTCAACGTGGCCGCGGCCAATCAGGACGACCACGTGAAGAACCTGGCATTCCTCATGACGCCTGCCGGCCGCTGGTCCCTGTCGCCGGCGTTCGACGTGACCTACGCGAAGGGCAACCAGTGGACGCGCACGCACCAGATGACGATTGCAGGGAAGGACTCCGGCATCACGCGCGCAGACCTGCTCTCCCTTGGCGCGCTCATGGACGTCCCCCGCGACGGCGCCGGCATCATCGCGGACGTATCCGCCGCGCTCGGCCTGTGGGAGACCGAAGCCCGCGATGCCGGCGTGCCTCCCGACTGGATCACGCGCATCGCCAACGATTTTCAGCGCCTCTCGTAGTCATTCCGTAGCTGCGCTGCACGAGATGGCTAAAGCAGAGGTCGCCACAATAAAGGCCATCGATCCCAAATGCCGGGACGAGCCTCGAATGCACCAGCGACTGCGGTCACCACCTGTAGGTGCAACTCACACCAACAGGGCTGGCGCAGGCGGCAAACTGTCTGCAGGCTACAGTTTCACTGTCCGGATAGGAGACGACGTACCATGCGCATCGTGCTCTTTGGCGCGGCTGGCAACATGGGTCGGCGCATTGCCCGGGAAGCGCTCGGGCGCGGGCACCAGATCACCGCCGTCGTGCGGGATCCCAAGTCCTTTCAGCCGTACGATGATCGCCTGACGGTGGTCAAGGGTGACGCCACCGATGCCGAGAGTGTGGCCGCGGTCTCGGCGGGCGCCGATGCGATCGTGAACGCCCTCTCGTCGCGACCCGGCGGGAACAACCGGCCCGCCTCGTCGCTCACCGCGGCCGCCCACGCCCTCATCGCCGGAGCCAAGCAGGCCGGCGTGCAACGCCTCGTGATCGTGGGTGGCGCGGGCAGCCTCGAAGTCCTGCCCGGACGCCAACTCCTCGATTCACCGGATTTTCCGTCAGGGTACAGAGCCGAAGCGGTCTCCCAGCGGGACGCGCTCGAGGTCTATCGCAGCGAGGGCGGTGATCTCGATTGGACCGTACATCAGTCCCGCGAGCGAGGTCGAACCGGGCAAGCGCACGGGTCACTTCCGCACGGGCGGCAATCAGCTCCTCGTCGATGAGAGGGGCCACGGCCGCATCTCCTACGAGGACTATGCCGCCGCGCTCGTGGACGAGCTGGACACGCCCACGCACATCGGCCGCGCATGACTGTCGCGTACTGACGTCGCGTACTGACCGTCGCGGACTGACCTCATGACGGTGTTCGTCGCATGGGCGCCGCTATTTCGGCTGCGGCGCGAGCAGGAAGGTCCGCATCGCGCTCGCCACGGAGTCGGCACGCCCGAGGAAGACGTAATGCCCGGCGCCGGGGAGGCTGATCACGGTCGCCTGCGGCACGGCACGCGCGAACGCTTCGCGCTGCGTGCGCCACCATCCCTGAGCCGAGTCGAACCACGCGGCGCGGGATAAGTCGTTCGGGGCCACCCACGGCAGGTGCTGCTGCACGGTCTCCGGGTAGTTGAAGATCGCGAGCACGGGGCCGTGAACGCGCACGTATGGGGGCGCCGCGGCCTGGGCGGATGTGATGACCCAGTCAGCGTACCCGGCGGCGTCGAGGCGCCGAGGTACCGCCCAGAGGGCGTGAACCGCTCGGTGGCCCGGAAATCTCCCTCGGTAATCGCGGCGGAGTTCATCCGCTGGGCGTACGCCAGCGCGGCGCCCACGGAAGCGGAATCCGACGCCGACGGCGCGGGCGGTTCCGGAAACTTCACCGGGAACGGATGGGTGTGATAATCGAACCCGGCATCGAGATACACGAGCCGGCCGACCCGCGCCGGATACTCGGCAGCCAGCCACGTGAGCTCCTGGCCGGCGATCGAATGGCCCACGAAGTCCGCCCGCGCGATGTGCAACGTATCCAGCACTGCGTGCACGTCCTCGACCAGCACCGGTATCGAATAGCCACTCGGCGGATGCCCCGACGCGCCCCAGCCGCGGCGCGTCATCGCCATCACGTGGAACTTGTCCGTGAACCGCGGCGCGAAATTGTCGAAATGTGGCCGGTATTCTGGAGGCCATTGAGAAAGATCAGCGGCTCGCCAGTGCCGCCCCAATCCAGCACCTCGATCCGCACACCCTGCGCGACTGTCACGAACGTCACGGCGTGCTGCGATGGGTCGTGCCAGATGACCGCCGCGGCGGGAGGCGCCGCCGGTGCGGCCTCGATCGGCTTGCCTCCGCCGCACGCCATCGCGGACCACCACACCAGCAGAGCACCTGTTAGTCCGAGCGTGTGTCTCATATTTCAACCAAGCCCTGTGTGTCCACTCACCCTTCGCATCCGAGCCGTTGCATGGTAACCACCCGTCCCCCCTTCCGCTGGTGGGTCATCGTCGTCGCCGGACTGGCATTCGGAACAGCGTGCCGCCGCGACGGTGCGCGTGAGGTCATATTCGCCGGCCACGGACCGAATGCGGCATCGCAGATGACCAAGCCGTACGTCGTGCTGGTGTCACTCGACGGATTCCGGTACGATTACGCGCGGCGCTACGGTGCGACGCACCTGCTCGCGATCGCCGCCCGCGGGGCGACGGCCCCCGATGGCATGGTGCCGGCATACCCGACCGTCACCTTCCCGAATCACTGGACACTGGTCACCGGCCTCTATCCCGAACACCACGGGATCGTCGGGAACAGCTTCTATGACCCCGCCCGTGGACGGGCCTACAGTCTGCGCGACACCGCTGCCTTCCGGGATGGAAGCTGGTACGGGGGTACCCCGCTCTGGGTGCTGGCGGAGCAGCAGGGCATGCGGTCCGCGTGTCTGTTCTGGGTCGGATGTGAAGCCGAGGTGCAGGGGACGCGGCCCAGCTATTACCTGCGGTACGATCCCCACCTGGCGAACGCGCGACGGCTCGCGCTGATCATGCAGTGGCTCGCGCTGCCCGAGGCCGAGCGCCCGCACCTGCTGACGCTCTACATCTCCGACGTCGACGAGGCCGGGCATGAGTTCGGCCCGGACAGTCCGCGCACCGCGGACGTGGTGCGGGCGACCGATCAGCTCCTTGGCGTTCTCGACTCGAGTCTCGCGGCTACGCACCTTCCGGTGGACCTCATCGTCGTCTCCGACCACGGCATGGCGAATGTCGTTGGCGATTACGTCACCCTCGACCACTTCGCGCCAGACCTGTCATCGCATCTCGTGCGCGCGGTGGACCGCGGCCTGTACGCCAAGTCGGATAGCGACGCGGCCCGGGTCTTCGCCGAGCTGCAGCACGCAAGCGACAAGTTCATGGTGTATCGTCGCGCTGAAGTCCCGGAAGCGCTCCACTTCTCCACGAACCCCCGGTCCGGCGACCCGGTCGTCGTGGCGACCGGAGCCTACGCGATTCGGGCGCTCACACCGCCAGCCAACATCGGCAGGCGGGACGTCGGGTCGCACGGCTGGGATCCGGCGGTGGTGCCCGACGTCAAGGCGACTTCATCGCCGCGGGCCCGGACATCCGGCCCGGTGTCCAGCTTCCCTCGTTCGAGAACGTGGACGTGTATCCATTCGTGGCGACGATCCTCGGCCTCGACATCTCCCATCTCGGATCGGGGCCGATCGACGGGCATATCGAGCCGGTCGAGGCGGCGCTGGCCGCCGCTCCGGCGGCAGTGACCCGCTGAGTCGCTGAGGATCCCCACGCCGCGGGCCAGCAATACCGCGACGGTCGTCAGCGGGATGGACGCCTGCACCATGTTGAGCAGCTTGGCCCACCGCGAGAGCACGGGCGTATCGGTCGGGAGAATGCCGCACTGGTGTTGAACGCCACGAACAGATAGTCGACGAACCCCGGCCGCCACGACCGGTCCGGCGACTCCGCCGTCATCTGCGGAAAGAGAAACGCCCCGTGGGCGTGCGCCGCGCGCTGCTCGCGGGCGTTCGGGCCGCCGGCGTCGAGCCGCCAGTACCACGATGCGAACACGAGCACGTTGGTGACCCACAGAATCGCGCCCGAGCGCAACAGCGCACCGGGACTCTCCGTGTGCGCCGGCAGCGCGGCCACGAGCGCCCAGAGCGTGACGACCAGTCGCAGGTCAGCACCGACGAGATCACGAAACCCAGCACCTGGTTGGTGCGACTGTATCCGCGGCGCCGGGCCATCACCGTCGGGACCAGCAGAACCCCCGCTACCACGAGCAGCAGCCAACGCGGGCCAATCGTCAGTGCCCGTGGGAGCGCGAGACGGAGACCGCCGATCGCCGCGACCGCGAGCATGGCCTGCCACCGCGGCTCGGCATACGGCGCGGGCCGGGGTGCCCGCGGGCGCGAACGCGGCTGGCGAGGCGGCGGGCGTGCCCGCCGGTGGGGGCGGTGGTCATGTCTCGTTGCGCCGGCTACGGAGTGCGATCCCTTTCCAACCGTGCTTCCGCCTCGCGCATCGCCTGCGCGACCCCGGCATCGGTATGCTCGTCTCGCGCCTCGAGTGCGCCGATCACCCCGTGACGGTCCGCTGCCTGGCGATTCTGGTTGAGCTTCCACTTCCCATCGAGGTGGCGGATCGGCACCTCGACGCCGACGATCGCCTTGAGCTCGAGATCAATGTACCGGGGCGGCGCATCGGTGAAGCGCCACGGCGTCGCCGACGCCGCCTCGTGCGCGTCGGTCAGCCGCGTGACGATCGCGCGGAGCCGTTCGGCATCATCGAAGAACTCCGCGCGTCCATAGGCATGCACGGCGATGTAGTTCCACGTCGGGACGACTTTGCCGGTCTCGCGCTTGGTCGCGTACCACGATGGCGAGATATACGCCTCCGGGCCCAGGAAGATGGCCAGGGCGTCCGTGTCGGGAACGGAGTCGCGCCACTGGAAGTTGGCGCGCGCGATGTGACCCAACAGCGTGCCGTTCGGCCCACGATCCGGGTCGAGCAGCAGCGGGAGATGCGTGGCCACGAGGCCGTCCCTCGTCATCGTCACGAGCGTCGCGAGCCGCGTGCGCCGGATCGCATCGTGCAGGACCGGGAGCCGCGACTCGTCGAACTGATGCGGTGTGTACATCGGCGTCACAGCTAGTGGGAGTGGGCGAGTGTCCGAGGGGAAAGCTACGTTTCTCCAACGCCGTCCGCCGTGTCACTCGATCAGGAATCCAGGTGAGGGCCATGCGCGCTTCGCATCCGGAATACGCGATGGACCCGAGTTCTGGCTCAGAGGACCAGTTTCGTCAATCCCGCCGCTCCTGCAGCCCGCCGCGCACGCGCTGCTGCAGGCGCAGGCTGACCTGGCGCGCGCCGCTCGCGGGCTGGACGCTGCCGATCTGTGGGCGAGACCGGGCGGCGTCGCGCCGATCGGCTTTCACCTGCGGCACACCGCGGGCGGTATCGGCGGGCTTCTCGCATACGCCGCTGGCGAGAGTCTCACTCCGGAGCAAATGGCGGCGCTGCGGGACGAGGAGTCGCCGGGAGATCCACCCGAAGCCGCCGGCGCGCTGCTCGCCAGCGTCAATCGCGCGGTGAGCCGTGCGCTCGGCATCCTGCGTGTGACACCCGAGGCGGCCCTCGCCCTGCCGCGCGCGGTCGGCCGCGCGCAGCTTCCGTCCACGGTTGCCGGTCTGCTGTTCCACCTCGCGGAGCATGCGCAACGGCACGCCGGCCAGGCGTTGACGACGAGGAAGTGGATCGCGGGATCCGCTCGAGACGCGTCTATCTCGACCTGAAACGGTCGAGCGCGCGCCGGTCCTTCTTGGTGGGCCGGCCGTCTCGAGCCTCGTGTCCGGTAACGCGCGCAGCTGCGTCGCGAGCGCTTCGCGCGCCGCGCGGCTCGCCGGGGTCTCCTCGTAGAGCAATTCTGCGTCGGCACTGCGTCCGCGGCGCTCGCTCAGGGCGCGGACGACGAGATACGTTTCGAACGGAGGGCGCCGGATGCGCAGTGCGTCGCCGATCTGGAGCGGCTTGGCGCGCTTGGCGCGCTCGCCGTTGACGTCCACCTTGCCGCCCGCGATGGCCTCGGCCGCCAGCGTCCGCGTCTTGAAGAAGCGGGCAGCCCACAGCCACTTGTCGAGCCGAACTCGTCCGGCGTCAGGAGTGTCGGCCATCTTCCGTCAGAACAGTGAGTTAGAGCCATCGTCATCCTTTTAATCGGCGACGGGGTACCATAAGCTATCATCGGTCGCCACCGTTACGGGGAGCCCCGTACGGCCGTTTCCCGGAGAGCAACTAGTAGTGGACCACGCAAGTGCAGTGATCGCGGCGGCCCCGTCCCTGGCCGGCGTGTCTTCGAATGGAACGAGCGCTCTTCCCGGCGTCGCAATCTCCGGCTGATTTCGACCTGGCCGCGTCGGTCCTGCCGGCAAAGCGGCGGGCTGAGGCTGGCTTCGGCGTGCTCGACATCACCAAATGGTTCGGCGAGACGAGTGGCGGCGTGCGCACCTATCTGCTGCAAAAGGCGCGATATGTCGAGGCGCGCCCGTCCCTCCGGCACGTACTCGTGATTCCCGGCGCGCGCGATGCCATCACGGCCGGCAATGGCATCCGGTGCTACCGGCTCCGCGGCCCGCGGATTCCGACGCAGCGGCCGTATCGGTTCATGCTGGCGACCCGGTCGATTCGCCGGATCATCGAGCACGAGCAGCCCAGCGTGATCGAAGTCGGCAGCCCGTTCCTGGTGCCGTGGGTCACGAAGCGGGCGGCGCGACGCCTCAATGTGCCACTCGTCGGGTTCTTCCACAGCAACTTCCCGCGGGTCATTTGTTCGTTTCCGGATCGCACGCGCGGACTGCGCCGCTGCGTTCACGACGCGGCCTGGCGCTACGTGCGCCGGCTGAATGAGGAGTTCGAAGTCACGATCGTCGCGTCGCGGTTCATGGTGGACGATCTTGAGGCGCACGGCGCCAAGCGAGTGGAGCGGGTCCCGCTCGGCGTCGACCTCGATCATTTCCATCCAAGACATCGTACCGCGGCACCCGCTGTCCGTGCAGCCCGAGGACTGCCCGCCGAAACGCCGGTGGTCGCGTTCATTGGCCGGTTCGCCCGCGAGAAGGAAGTCGATGTCCTGCTGCGCGCGTCGCCGGCGATCGAGCGCCAGACGGAGGCGACGCTCGTTCTGATCGGTGACGGGCCAGCCCGGGCGCGTCTGCAGGCGGGGAGCGGCGGATCCCGGATCCGCTGGCTGCCCTATGAGAACGACCGTGAACGGCTGGCCGATCTGCTTGCCGCCGTGGACCTGGTCGTGTCGCCGGGGTCGATCGAGACCTTCGGTCTGTCGGCCCTGGAGGCCCTGGCATCGGGCACCCCGGTACTCTCAGCCGATCGCGGCGGCGTCTCCGAACAGATCAGGGCATCGGGGGCTGGCGCGACGTTCACCCCGGGCGACAGCGGCTCGCTCGCCGATGAAGCGGTGCGATTGCTGCGCGCGCAGGACGATCTTCCACGTCTCGGCGCGCTCGGTCGTGCCTATGCGGAGCGCGAGCATTCGTGGAGCAGCGTCTTCGATCGCATTTTCGAGATCTACCGGCGCGTGGCGTAGCGCCATGCCCCGCCCGCCCGGTGTCCTCCTCGTTTCGATTCATGACGTCACGCCTGCACTCGACGAGCGGGCGCGGACGCTGTGGGCGATGTGCCGCGAGCGCGGCGTGACGCCCGCGTTGCTCGTCGTCCCTAACTGGCACGGCGAATGGCCGCTCGAGCAGTCACCTGCGTTTGTGCAGTGGCTCCGCGAGTGCGCGGCGGATGGCGCCGACATACTGCTGCACGGCGAGCGCCACGACGAGACCGGGACCCGGCGCGGCTGGCGAGACGCCACGCGGGCCTGGGGCAAGACCGCGCGTGAGGGAGAGTTTCTCACCCTCGACGAAGCCGCCGCGCGAGCGCGCATCGATCGCGGCCTCGCGCTGTTCAGCCGGCTCGGCCTGCGCGCCGCGGGGTTCGTGCCACCGGCGTGGCTGGCGCGCGATGGATGCGTGCGGGCGGTGGCGGCCGCGGGACTCGGTGTCAGTGAAGATGACCGCGCGATCCACGTCCACGACGCGCGCGGTTCGAGGGTGATCCCGTCCCCCGTCGTCCGATGGAGCTCGCGCACGCCCGTCCGAGCCTACGGCTCGGCAGCCGTCGCGGCGGCGCGCTGGCGTGTGCAGCGCGGTGCCCGGCACGTGCGTCTCGCATTCCATCCCGCGGACCTCGATCATCCCGCGACGGCCCGGTCGGCGGCGACGGCGCTCGACCGGTGGGTGAGCGACCGCCCAGTCTCGCGGTACACCGATCTGTGACGACGGCGATCGCAGCGACCGCCATCGACGCACCCGCGGCCGATGCCGCCGAGGGGATTCGCCTCGCGCTGTTCAGCGATACCTACACGCCGCAGCTCAACGGCGTCACGCGGACACTGGAGCGGCTCGTGGCGGCGGTCCGCGAACGGGGTGGGGCGGTCCGGGTCTACACCACGACTGACCCGGACACACCCGACGGCAGCGGTCTCACGGGCGACACCTGGCGGCGCCCCAGCGTGCCGTTCTGGGCGTATCCGCATCTGCGCATCGCAGCGCCCGTCCTCGGCGACGCGTACCGGGACCTCCGGGCATGGCGTCCGACGATCGTTCACGCCGCGACACCGTTCGGGATGGGTCTCGCTGGCCGGGCGTGCGCGCGAGCGCTGCGCGTCCCGCTCGTGTCATCCTACCATACCAGTTTCAACGAGTATGCGAAGTTCTATCGCCTGGGCGCGCTCAGCGGACCCGGATGGACGTTCATTCGGTGGTTCCACAACAGCGGCGTACGGACATTCGTCCCGACGCATGCGGTCCTGAACGAACTGGCCCAGCTGCGGTTCGAGCGGCTGGCCGTCTGGGGGAGAGGGGTCGATGGTGTGCGGTTCAGCCCGGGCTTCCGCTCTCGCGCCGTGCGCGCGGCCCTCGGGGCAGGCGATGACACGATCGTGGTCGCGTACGTCGGGCGGTTGGCCGCGGAGAAGGGACTCAATGTCGCGCTGGGGGCGATTCGCGAGGTGTCGTCACCGCGCGGGACGCTGCGGGCTCACCGCCCTTCCCGCCCCATCCTGTTTGCGTTCGCGGGCGACGGGCCGTACGCCGGCCATTGCCAGCAGGCCGTCGCCGGCAACGCGGCGGTGCATTTCGTCGGCCCACTCGAAGGCCGGGCGCTTGAGCGAGTTCTACGCGTCAGCCGATCTCTTTATGTTTCCATCGGCGACCGACACCTTCGGCAACGTCCTGCTCGAGGCAATGGCGTCCGGACTCCCCATCATCGGCGCGGCGTCGGGTCCGACGTGTGAGCTGCTCTCGGCGGGCGGCGGCATCACGTTTCCGCCCGGTGATGCGCACGCGCTCGCCGCGGCCATTGAGCGCCTCGCCGCGGATGCGCAGCGCCGCGAGTCCATCGCGGGCGATGGGGCCCGTTATGCCGCGACGTGTTCGTGGAGTGGCATCTTCAATGGGCTTATCAGGGAGTATTGCGACGTCATCGCTGGCGCAGCGGTGCTCGGCCGCTAGCACCGCCGCCGGCACGGGTGACCCCGGCCGGGGTCACTCCTCGTCGGCTGCGCTCACTCGGACATCCGCCGTCCCATCGCGCGCGTATTGCACGTGCACGTTCCACGGCTGGCAGCAGACCTGGCAATCCTCCACATAGTCCTGCCTTCGGCCGCCTGACGGATCGAGCGCGATCTCGTTGGGTGCGCCGCAGTAGGGACACGAGATCATCGCGTCCTCGTCGGCGTGCGCCACCTCGGCATCATCGGCGTCGTCCGCGTCCCCGGCATCCGGCCACGCATCGTTGTCGCCGTCCTCGCCATCGTCGCCGTTGTCATTGCGGTGCCGTACGTGGAGTCATCATTCTCCGCGGATCTCTCCGGCGCTGTTGTTTGGTGTCTGCCCTGCGCCGCTTGGCGTCGAGCCGCTGGCGCACCGAGGCGGCGGTGGGACGCGTCGGCCGCCGGCGTTTCGGTACGACCAGGGCACGCGCGACGATCGCGGCAAGCCGGGACTCCGCCGCGGTGCGATTTTGCCGCTGGCTGCGAGAATCCGCGGCCACGACCCGGAGATCGCCATCGGCACCCACGCGCGTGGCGAGCCGGGTGAGAACGAGCCGCCGCTGCTCCTCCGTGAGTGCACGCGTCCGGGCGACATTCCAGACCACCTCGATGCGGGTCGCCGATGTATTCACGTGCTGGCCGCCTGGGCCGCCCGCTCGGGTCGCCCGAACCGTCAGCTCATCGCGGGGAATGACGACGCCATCACGGACGGAGAGGTCGTCACCCATCCGCGATCACGCCGGGACGGGCGACGGCGGCATGGGGGACCGCGCCGAGCGGGCGCGATGCACGCGAAGCGCGGCGACGCGGCGGCCATCGATCGCGACGATCTCGAGCTCGCCACCGGGGAACAAGACCCGGTCTCCGACGCGCGGAGCCCGGCCCAGCATGGCGAACGCGAAGCCGCCGAGCGTCGTCCATTCGCCCTCGGGGATATCGAGCTGATAGTCCGCGCGCACGTCGATGAGTGACAGCGTACCGGCCAGCTCGAGCACCCCGTCCGCTTCGAGCGATGTGCGAGTCGTGGGGTCGTATTCGTCTGCGATCTCGCCGATGACCTGCTCGACCAGATCCTCCATCGTCACGAGTCCTGCCGTCCCGCCGTATTCGTCGAGGACGATGGCCATGTGGGCGCGGGTCCGGCGTAAATCGTCGAGGACCAGCTCCGCGCGCCTCGTCGCCGGGACGTACATGGCCTCGCGCGTGTACTGCTCCAGCGAGAAAGGCGTCCCGCGCTCGTGCAGCAGCAGATCCTTCGCGAGGAACACGCCGAGGATGTCGTCGAGACTCTCGCGGTAGACTGGGTAGCGGGAGTATCGCTCCGCGATCATGACGGCGAGCACCGCCTCCTCGGACGAGTCCACGGGCAACGCGACGACGTCAGTGCGCGGGCGCATGACATTGTGTGCCCGCTTGTCATGGAACTCGAGGACGCTCGTCAGCATGGCGGAGTCGCGCGCATCCAGGGTACCGCCCCAGCGAGCCTGCAACACGAGCTCGCGTAGCTCGTCCAGAGAGAGACCGCGCACCCACCGGCCGGCCAGGTAGACGCCCATGGGGCGAACGAGCCGGCGAATGGCGCCGCTCACGAGGCTGCGTACGGTCGCGAACGCCGCGACGGCCAAGGCCAGCAATCGCGAGAAGCCGCGGCCCGCAATCGCCTGGGGCGTCTGGGGTTGAGACGTACGCATAGTGGTAGCGCGCGGAAACCGTTTCGCACGCGACTCGTCTGGAAGATAAACCATAATGGCCGACGGCGCGCCCCTTTCGCCCCCCCGACGTCGCCCCTCCCGCCGCGCCCGGCGGTAGGAGCGACCGCTTCCGCGCAGCGTCGGCGCCTTCAGCAGGCGATGCTGGACCCGCGGCGCATGATTCGGTGGGTCTACCTGGGCCGCTTCTCGGTGGCGACGTCCATTTTCCTGGCCGCGCAACTGGTCTGGAGCAGCGCGGCCACCTCCGACACGCGGATCGCCTCCCTGATCTTCGCGGTCACCATGGTTTTCACCGTGGCGTCGGCAGCCTATACCGAGGTCTACGGTACGCGCCGGGGCATGGCGAGGCTCGGCCGAAACTTCCTGTACGGACAGTGCCTGTTTGACCTCGTGCTGGTCACGGCCGTCGTGCACGTCACCGGCGGCGGTGCGTCGCAGTTCGCACTGTTCTACATCCTCGTGATCGCGAGCGCCGCCCTGCTGCTGCCCGTCGGCGGCGGGCCTCCTCGATCGCGCTGATGGGGATCGTCTGCTATTTCGTCGAGGTGCTGTGGCTGAGTGGCACATCGCCCGACATCGGCGTGTGGCTGCAGCTCGTGGTGTTCGGCACCGTGGCGCTCGCCAGCGGATATATCAGCGCGCGATTGCAGGAAGCCGGGCAGGGAACCGCGGCGGAGCTCGTCTTCGTCCGGCTGCAGGCCGACGATATCCTGCGGAATATCCGCAGCGGCATCGTCACCGTGGACGCGCAGGGCACGCTCCTGTTCGCGAATCCCGCCGCCGGCACGCTGCTCGGGATCCCGTTCGCCGACCTCATCGGTACGCCGGTGCTGGACCGCATCGCCCATGCATCCCCGACCGTCGCTCGGGCGCTCGCTCGCGCAGCAGTCGACGGTCTCCGGACCACGCGAGCCGAGGATGTCATCCGGTTCGCGGATCACGCATTTCCGATCGGACTCACCACGACGTTCAGCGACGGCGACGGCGCGACCGTCGGCCGGACCGCCACCGCGATCTTCCAGGACATCTCCGGACAGAAGCGGCTGGAGAGCCTGCACGTTCGCGCCGGCCGTCTCGAGGCGATCGCCGAGCTCAGTGCGTCATTGGCGCACGAGATCCGGAACCCGCTGGCGTCGATCCGGAGCGCGGTCGAGCAGCTGACTGGCATGCTCTCGCGGGCCCACGGGACGCCCGACGCGCCGAACGCGGCGGCACCACGCAACGGGGGAGCCGCGGCGAGCGGCGGCAACGGACATAGGAACGGCAACGGTCACGGCAATGGTCACGGCAACAGCCACCATGGCAACGGGTCCCCAAACGGCTATCAGAACGGCCGGGCGGCGCTCCACGGACACGACGCGCCCCATGAAGGGACATCGAGCACGGATGACGAGGATGCCCGCACGCTCGGCGCCCTCATCGTGCGCGAGTCCGACCGGCTGTCGCGTCTCCTGACGGAGTTTCTTGATTTCGCGCGAGTCCGGGTGGCGCGTCTCTCAGCGGTGGATATCGCCGCCGTCGCACGCGGCGCGGCCAATCTCGCGATGGCGCATCCGGATGTGAAGGAGGGGTTGCGGGTGAACTGCACCACGCCGGAGACCCCGGTGATCATCGATGGGGACGAGGACCTGCTCCATCGCGCGGCGTTCAACCTGGTGCTCAACGCGGTGCAGGCCGCGCCACTGGGCGGCCATGTCCAACTCGAGGTATCGCACATTCCATCGGACCAGTTGCCAAGCGGTGTGACGTTCGAGCGCGGCGCGGTGTCGCTCCGCGTGACGGACAATGGCCCCGGCATCGCACCGGAAGTCCGCGACCGGCTGTTCGAGCCGTTCATCACGACGAAGGGCGGCGGCAGCGGGCTCGGGCTCCCGATCGTGCATCGCGCGATCGAGGCCCACCGGGGTGTCGTGCTCGTCGATTCCGCGCCCGGACGGGGCACGCGGTTCACGGTGCTCCTGCCCTACGACCAATCAGACGAAGCGGAGCTCGAGACCGCGCCGGAGCTGCACGCATGACGGGCGAATCGAAACCCACGGTCCTCGTCATCGACGACGAGACGGGCATCCTCGAATCCCTGCGGATCCTGCTCAAGAACGAGGGATTCACGCCGATCATCGCGAACGGCGGCAAGCAGGCGCTCGATCAGCTCGCGGAGCTGCGGCCGGACATCATCCTGAGCGACGTGCGCATGCCGAACGTCGGCGGCGTCCAGGTGCTGAGTGCCGCGCGGGCGCTCGATCCGGAGATGCCCGTCATCCTGATGACCGCGCAAGCGACGCTGCAGTCGGCGATGCAGGCGGTCAACGAGGGCGCGTTCTACTACATCCAGAAGCCGTTCCGCAACGACGAGCTGCTGGCCATCCTGCGCCGCGCGGCCGAGCATCGCACGCTGCGGGTCGAGAACCGGTCGTTGCGGCAGGAGATCACGCGACGGGAGCGGACCGCGAGCGGACGGCCTGCGGGCACGAGCAAGTGCTGGCTGGACGTCGTGCGGCTGGCGGAAGTGGTCGCCCCGACCGACTCGACGATCCTGATTCAGGGCGAGTCGGGCACCGGCAAGGAGATCATTGCCCGCTACATCCACCACCTCTCGCAGCGGACCGACGGGCAGTTCCAGTCGATCAACTGCGGCGCGTTGCCCGAGAGCCTGCTCGAATCCGAGTTGTTCGGCCACGTGAAAGGGTCGTTCACCGGCGCGATCAAGGACAAGAGCGGATTGTTCACCGCCGCGGCAGGCGGCACGTTCTTCCTGGACGAAATCGGCGAGACGACCCCCGCGACGCAGGTGAAGCTGCTGCGCGTGCTCCAGCACCGGGAAGTGATTCCGGTCGGTGCCACCGAAGCGCAGCCGATCGATGTCCGATTGCTGGCGGCCACCAACCGCGATCTGGAAGAGGAGATCAAGCGCGGGAACTTCCGCAGCGACCTGTTCTACCGGCTGAACGTCATCGCGATCCACCTGCCGCCGCTCCGGGACCGCCGGGATGACATCCCGGTCCTCATCGATCTGTTCCTGCATCGCTCGGCGCAGTCCCGGAACGAGCCGGTGAAGCACGTGAGCGCCGACGCGCTGGAAGTGCTCAAGAGCTTCGCGTGGCCGGGAAACGTGCGCGAGCTGGAGAACGCGCTGGAGCGGGCGGTGATCCTCACCACCGGTGATGTCATCGACGTGAGCGTGCTGCCGGAGCGCCTCACGCAGCGGCGCTCGGAGCCGCTCATCTCGGAGCGTCCGCCGTCCAATCCCACGCTCGACGCGATCGAGCGCGCCTACATCATGTGGGTGCTCCAGAGCGAAGGCGGCAACAAGACGCGGGCGGCCGAAGTCCTCGGTATCGACCCCTCGACGCTCTATCGCAAGCTGTCGCGGTTCGAGGTCGAGGCGTGACGTCCGCGGCCGCCCGGCGGGGGGTCGCGCTCCCGCCGTGGGCGGCCGCCGCGACTGCTGGCGTGGTGACGCTCGCCATCGCCATGGCGGTGGTGCGCCCGTACGTCATCGGTGCCTTTCACGACGATGCGATCTATGTCATTCTCGGACGCGCGATGGCCTCCGGCGCGGGCTACCGCTACCTGAATCTGCCCGGCACCCCGCACGCGACGCATTACCCGCCAGGCTACCCCGCCCTCCTCGCGGTCCTGTGGCGGATGGCGCCGCGATTCCCCGAGAATGTGCTGGTGTTCGAGCGGGCCAACGCATGCCTGCTCGCGATCGCGGCGGTGGTGGGATACAGCCTGGTGCGGCGCGCCACGCAACTCTCCTCGTGGTGGGCCGCGCTCGTCGCGATCGCCGGCACGGCCGCCGTGCCGGCCCTGGCGCTCGCCACGGTGATTCTGTCCGAGTCTCTCTTCCTGGCGGTGCTGCTCGCCGCGCTCGTGGCAGGCGAGGCAGTCGCCGCCTCGGACGCCGGAGAGGCCCCTGGCCGATGGGGCGCGGCGGGCCCCATTGTCGCGGGGCTGCTCTGCGGCGCGGTGGGTCTCGTGCGCACGGTCGGCATCGTGGTGGTTGCCGCGGCGATCGCGGTGTGTGTCGTTCGCCGCCGGCCCCGCGCTGCGCTCGTGATCGGTCTCGTGGCCACGGGCATCGTGCTGCCGTGGCAGTTCTGGGTGTGGCAGCACTCCGGCGAGCTCGCGCCGGTGCTCCAGGGCGAGTACGGATCCTATGGCGGCTGGTTGACGGGGGCGCTCGGCCGTCATGGCCTCGGCTTTGCGTTCCGGACGGCGCAACAGAATGTCGCCGGCATCGTCACGATGCTGGAGATTCAGTTCGCTCCGCGCCTTCCGGTTATCGTGAAATGGCTCGCGCTCGCGGCGAGCGCTGTGCTCTCGGTCGCGGGGTTGATCCGGATGGCGCGGACCGCGCCGGTGACCGCCGTGTTCGCCGTGTTGTACGCCGGTGAAGTAGTATTCTGGCCGTTTCCGCCGTTCCGCTTCGTCTGGGCGGTATGGTTCGTCCTGGTTCTGGTGTTGACGGCCGGCGGGGTGGAGATCTGGGAGTGGCGGCCGCGGGCCGGGAGCAGTGCCGGTCTGACCGCGCTGCGATCGGCGCGAGGCATGGCGCTCGCGGGCGCGTGCGTGGTGGCGCTGGGGACCGCCTGGTACAACGTGCTCGGGTTTCGCGGGCACTGGTGGAACACTATGCAGGAGAGTCTTTCGGTGAAGATGAACGTTCCGCTGGCGTGGTTGGCGGCGCACCCGGCGCTTCCGGGCGTCGTGGCGAGCGACCAGGAGCCCGCGTTCTATCTCTATGCGGGGCGCACCGGCGTGCCCTGCAACTCCTTTACGCCTGATGAGTACATCTATCCGCGGGATACCGCGCACGACCGTGCCGTGCTGGGCGCGGTGCTCGACCGGTTTCCGGTCGGGCGCGGTCGTCGCGACCGGTCCCGCCTGCGCACTCGCGGCGCTTCGGCTGGCCCGCGCCGAGTCGCCGCGGCAGCCCGCCCCGCTCGTCCCCGTGGATACCATGACCGCAGGATTCGCCGTCTTCGCACGAGCCACGCCATGACCGAACCAGGCGCAGTGCGCACGCCGCCAGCCGGCGCCGTCGACCCGGCCGGCCCATCAGCGCCCGTCGCTCGCGAGAGCCCATCACAGGTGACCGCGCGGATGCGCGGCCGTACGCCGCTGCCTCGGGAGCAAGTGCGCCTTTCGGTGCTCATCCCAGTGTACAACGAGGAAAACACGATCGAGCTGATCATCGACCAGGTGCACGCGGTTCCCGTGCGCAAGGAAGTCATCTGCGTCAACGACATGTCGACCGACGGCACGAAGGACGTGCTCGAGCGCCTCGCGGCGAAGGGGCGGATCGATACGTCTGATCCACCATCCCGTCAACCGCGGCAAAGGCGCGGCGATCCGCACGGCGCTCGCGGCCAGCACCGGCAACGTCGTGATCGTCCAGGACGCGGACCTCGAGTACGATCCGGCCGATTGGCCGGCGTTGCTCGAACCGATCGTCGAAGGCCAGGCTGACGCCGTCTTCGGCTCGCGGTTCCTCGGCGGACCCCACCGCGTTCTCTATTTCTGGCACTCCGTGGGCAACGCCGGGCTGACCACTGTTCAGCAACATGCTGACGAATCTCAACCTGACCGACATGGAGACCTGCTACAAAGCCGTTCGCGGCGACCTCGCGCGCGGCCTGCGGCTCACGTCGGACCGGTTCGGATTCGAGCCCGAGATCACCGCCCGCCTCGCGCGCGCCCACGCCCGGATCTTCGAAGTCCCGATCAGCTATTCCGGCCGCACGTACGCCGAGGGCAAGAAGATCGGGTGGCGGGACGGCGTCGCCGCGATCTGGCACATCTTCAAGTTCAACATGCTGGCATAGGGCGGGGGCGCCGCCGCTTTTTCTGACCTCCGGCCGCCCTTATGCGTCCGCTCATGGGTGAGCGAGGCGACGCAGGAACCGGAATCCGGATCGGGAGCGAGGGGTGCCATCGGCACCCTGGATCGGCCATACGTGGCGTCCGTTCCTCGCGATCGGCGCGTTGGCGCTCGGGGCATCCGCGACCGGGTTCCACAACGGATTCACGTACGACGATCGCTCGATCATCGTGCAGAATCCGAAAGTCCATCACCTGGGCCACCTGGCGCGGCTGTGGACTGAGACCTACTGGCCGCCGTGGATGGGTGGCGGACTGTATCGCCCCTTCACGATGTCGGCGTTCACGCTCGAGTGGGTGGCCGGGCACGGCGCACCCTGGGTGTTCCACCTGGTCAACATCGCGCTGTACGTCGCGGTCTGCCTGGCCGTCTACGCGCTGGCGGCTCTCGTCCTGCCGCGCACGCTGGCCGCGGTCGCCGGTGGGCTGTTCGCCGTCCACCCGGTGCACGTCGAGGCGGTCGGCAACATCGTCGGCCAGTCCGAGCTGTGGGCGGCCCTGTTCGTCGTCATGGCCGTCGTGTTGTACGTGACGTGGAGACGCGAGACGGTGGCCGGCATCCCGAAATACGCGCGGCCGGATGTCATCCCTCCAGGCGACCCGCTTGGCGGTTGGGGTCGCGTGACGGTGATCGCCGCACTCGTCGCGCTCGGGTGCATGGCCAAGGAGCACGCGATCGTCGCGCCAGTGCTGATCGGGGCGGCTGAGTTGCTCCTGGTGGACGATCCGAGGCCGGTGGGCCGCCGCCTTCGCGCGCTGCGCCCAGGCATGCTGCTGATCGTCGTCGTCGTGCTCGGGTACGCCGTCCTCCGGTCGCACATCGTCGGCGCGTGGGCGGGTGACCGCGCGAACGTGGTCTTCGAGCATCTCACCCCCGCCGCGCGGCGCTGGACGATGCTGGGCGTGGTGAGCGAGTGGGTGCGGTTGCTGCTCTGGCCCGCGCATCTGGTGGCCGAATACTCGCCTCCCGCGATCCGGCTGCACCGGCATTTCGATGCTGGACTGCTGGGCAACATTGGCCTGCTGGTCGCGCTCGGCGCGCTGCTGGTTGCCTCGCTCCGCCGCTGGCCCGTCGGTGCTTTCGCGCTGGTGTGGCTCGTCGTCACGCTTCTGCTGATCAGCAACATCCTCGTGCCGACTGGCGTGATCCTGGCCGAGCGCACGTTGTTTCTGCCGAGCGTGGGTATCGTGATCCTCCTCGGTGCGGTCGTGGAGCGGCTGGGGGCCGTGTCGTGGAATGAATTCGCGCCGGGGGCGGGGATGGGCCGGCGCCTCGCGATGTCGGCGTTCGCCGCCGTGCTGGTGCTGGGCCTGATCCGGAGTGCGGTGCGGCAGCCCGTGTGGGGAAGCAACGCGTCGCTGTTCGCGCAGGGCGTGCGTGATGCGCCGTTCAGCTATCGCGCGCATGACGTCTACGCCGGCCAATTGTTCGAGATCGGGGACCGCCGCGACGGAGAGAAGGAGGCGCGCATCGCGCTCCACCTCTATCCGCATGACGGGATCCTGTACCGCGACCTGGCCAACGAGTACATGCGGGCCGGTCTCTGCAAGCCCGCCGTGCCGCTCCTCAAGCGCTCGATCGCCGAGTCCACGGTGCAGTCGGATGCGCATGTCCTGCTCGCCCGGTGCCTGTTGGTGGAAGGCGATACCGCGGGCGCGCGCAAACAGATCCTGCGCGGGGTCGCGGACGGGCCGTATGGCGCCGTCTATCACCAGGTCCTGCTGTCGGTGGACAGCGTTGAATCGCGGGCCACGCGCGAGAGACCCGCGCCGCCGGTCCGCCTTCGGACGAGCGCGGCGATGCTGCCGGCGAGCGACGGGGGGGGCGCCACGCCGTGACCCCTGCGCGCGCGACGGGAGATCTGTCGTCCCGGGACGATGAGGCGGCGGGCGGGTGGGCGGTCGCGGACTGGCACGCGGCCCTGATCGTCGCGGTGGCGGGCGGTCTGGCGTACGCCAACGCGATCGCCAACAGCTTCACGCTCGATGACGACACCGTCATCGCCAAGAACGACCTGGTGCGGCATCTGTCGTCACTGTGGCACGCATTTGCGCTCCCGTATTGGCCAATGTCGACGCCCGCGGGCCAGTACCGGCCGCTGGCGATCGGAAGCTTCGCGCTGGACTGGGCGGTGTCCGGCGGTTCGCCGCACTGGATGCATTTCGTCAACGTCCTGTGGCACGTCGCGGCGTGTGTCCTCGTCTGGCGCCTGCTGCGCCAGCTCGTGGCGAGCGGGCCCGCGCTGGCCGGATCGCTGTTCTTCGCGTTGCACCCCGTCCACGTGGAGGCGATCGCCAACACCGTCGGCCGCTGCGACGTGATGGCGGCGGTGTTCGTGGTGGCCGCGGTGCTGGCGCATCGGCGCGGATCCTGGACCGCGGTCCCGCTCTACGCCGCCGCGCTCGCGTCGAAAGAGAGTGGCGCGGTGTTCCTCGGTCTCGCGGCCGCCAACGATCTCATACTCCGCTGCGGCCACTGGAGCCGCGGGGGCCGCGGTCACCCGGGGCATGGCCACGGTGCGGCGGCGCTGGCGCCTCTACGCCGGATATCTGGGCGTGGCGGCCGCCTATGGCGTCACGCTGGCGATCGTGTTTCGCGACCGGCGGCTCGTGGACATCTCGCCGACGTGGTTTCGCGCGTCGGCGGTGGACCGCTGGCTGACCGAAGCGCGGGTCGTGCCCGAATACATCCGGCTGATGGTCGCGCCGTATACGCTCCGCATGGAGTACTCGCCGCGGGTCATTGACGTGGCGCACCATCTCTCGCCGCTGGTCGCGGCGGGGATGGCTGTGACCGCGGTCATGATGCTCGGTCTCGCGTACGCGTGGCGGCGAGCGCCGGTGGCCGCGTTCGGCATTGCATGGTTCGGGATCGCGGTGTCACCGGTCTCCAACCTGTTGTTTGCGTCAGGCGTCGTCCTCGCGGAGCGGACCTTGTATCTGCCGAGCGTGGGCGCGGCGATGCTTGCCGGGTGGGCGGTGCAGGAGGGACTCCGCTGGCTGGACGCACGGCGCGCGCGGGGTGGGTCCGCGTCGCCGCTGCGCGCGCTCGCGACGGCCGGCGCGGTATTCCTGCTGGCGACGTTCGCGATACGGACGTGGACGCGCACCGCCATCTGGCACGACGACAAGCACCTGCTGGTCGACGCGATGCTGACGGAATCCGAATCGTATCGGACGCACCTCTGGGCGGCCGAGATCCTGGGTAAGCACGGTGATCTCGCGGGCGCGCAGCGCGAGTACGCCATGGCGCGCACGCTGTATGCCGAGGATCCGCACGTGTACGAGGCAGCCGCGATGATCGCCGATGGCCAGGATCAGTTCGCACTCGCGGACCGGCTGTACGACAGCGCGAACGCGATCGTGCCGGGGATGGCGGTGGTGCATCTGCGCCAGGCTCGCCTGCGATTCCGCGCGGGCGATTACGCGGGCGCGATCCGCTCGGCCCGGCTGGCGTACCTCGCGAGTCCGGATTCGGTGGCGGCGCTCAACGTGCTCACGGGCGCGGCGCAGCACCTCGGTGATTTCGCGAGCGCCGAGTGGGCATTCCGCCGCGGGCTCGCGGATCATCCGGGCAACGCGAATCTCCACCAGCAGTATTCCTGGATGCTGGCGGCGAAGGGTGATACGGCGGCCAGCCGCCGCGAGGCGCACGCGGCATTCATCGCGGTGTCGTCGGCGTCGCCCGCCGCCGCGGCCAGGCCTGTCGTGAGCGGGTCCGTCACGCCGGTGCCTCGCTGAGGTGTCACGGCCTGAGACAGCCAGGACGACAGGCATTCAGACAGAGTCTGGCAGAGTGCGACCGATCGCGCGTTTTACGGGGTACTCGAACGGGGTACCCACGGTTGGCTGATCCGTAAATAGTTGTATCTAATAAGGTTACAAGAAGCGAGCCCAACGGCCCGCAGGTTGCTTTACCACTGGCTATCGAAGACCACTGCGGCGGATCGTCAGCCGTGCAGCACCCCACACCGAGGCTCAATCTGATGCAACGCATGCGCAAGGGTTTCACGCTGATCGAGTTGTTGATCGTCGTCGTGATCATTGGCATTCTGGCCGCGATTGCGATTCCGAAGTTCGCCAATACGAAGCAGCAGGCGTATCTGGCGACCTTGAAGGAAGACCTCCGCAACCTCGTGACCGCGGAAGAGGCGTACTTCTCGGACTACACGACCTACACCAGCGCTTTGACCACGACGCAGTACAATCCGTCGGCTGGCGTGACGTACACCGTGGCGAGCGCCACGGGGACCGGCTGGTCGGCGACCGCGACGCACGTTGGGCTGGTTGGTGCGTCGATCCCGGGCTGCCACGTCGCGATCGGTGCGGCTGAGACCACGTCGAGCCAGAACGAAGGCACCCCGTACTGCCCGTAATTGCGGCAGCAGGAAACACACTGCAGGGCAGCACAAGTTGAGAACAGACAGAGAGCCGGCCGCGAAGATCGCGGCCGGCTCTCTGGCATCTGGCCTGATCAGCATCGGGCGGTGACGGCCCGGATCGCGGGCCGGTCAGAACGCCCGGCTCCGTTGTCCTTCCCACCGGACGCTTTCTCCCCTCAGCGGCGCTGACCGGTTCGCGGGCCTCTATTGTTGCGGCCGTTACCTTCGCGGCCGGCGAGTCGTGTCTGCTGAGAATGACCGGACATCGGTTCAAAACGACCGGTCGGTAGGTCCTCGGTACGTCTCAGTACGTCTCACACTCTCAGTACGTCTCAGTACGTCTAGTGTCCCCGTAGCGTTCGCTCACTGCCTTCTGGCATCTCGCCCAATCACACCATGGCGCTCTTCGGCCGCAAGAAAACGACTGTCGGACTCGACATTGGCTCCGGGCTGGTCAAAGTCGCGGTGATCGATCACAGCAAGTCGGAGCCCGAGCTCATGAAAGTCGCGATCACGCCGCTGCTCGCGGACGCGATCGTCGAGGGCGAGATCATGGATCCCTGGCATCGTCGCCGACGCGGTACGCACGGCGCTCGCGCAGGCGGGGATCAAGACCAAGGGCATGAAGGGTCTCGTGACCGCGGTCGGTGGCCGTGACGTGATCATCAAGAAGATCCAGATCGAGCGCGTGAAAGAGCAGCAGGCGCGCGAGCTGATGCGGTGGGAAGCCGAGCAGCACGTGCCGTTCGACATGGAGTCGGTGGAGCTGGATTTCCAGATCCTCGATCCCGATGCCGAGGGGCTCGAGATGAGCGTGCTGCTGGTCGCCGCCAAGCGCGAGCTGGTCGAAGCCAAGCTCCGTCTGCTGACCGATGCCGGCGTGAGTGCCGCGGCGGTCGACGTCGATGCCTTCGCGCTGCACAACGCGTTCGAGATCAATCACCCGACGGCCATGACCGGTGTGGTCGCCCTGGTCAACATCGGACACGAAGTCACGAACATCAACATCCTCGACGAAGGCGTGCCGATTCTCACGCGCGACGTGACGCTGGGCACGCGCCGGCTGCGCGAAGATCTGCAGCGCGATCGCGGGTTGTCGGCCGAAGAGGCCGATGGGCTCCTGCAGGGCTACGACCGCTCCCCGCACCTCGACGCGGTCATCGAGACGCGCGGTGAGGAGATCGCGGTCGGCATCGAGCGCGCGGCGGCCTTCCTGGCGTCGGCGTCGCGGTCAGCGGGCCAGCTCCGCGCCGTGTTCACCTGCGGCGGCGGTGCGCGCATCCCGGGGCTCAGCGAAGCACTGTCCACGCGGCTGCGTCTCACGGTCCAGCAAGCCAACCCGTTGGCGAACTTGAAGGTGCGTGACGGCGCGCTCGATTCGCTCGTCACCGACGAGATCGCACCACTGCTCATGCTTCCGGTCGGCCTTGCCTTGCGCAAGGTCGCGTAGCCACTCCCGACGCCCTCTTCGAGGCACGCCCTCTCATGATCGAAATCAACCTGCTCCCTGGCGCCGGGAAGAAAGCCCGTGGTGCGGGTGCGGGCGCCGCGGTAGGCGCGTCGTTCGCTTCGGCAGCGAGCAAGATCAAGAATCCATTCACTCTGCTCGCCGCGGCCAGCGTGATCGTGTCCGCCGGCGCCATCGGGGTGTTGACGTGGCAGCAGCAGGCGAAAGCCGATGCGCTCGCGGCCGGCGAACAGAAGCAGGTCCAGGACTCGACGCGCTACGCCGCGGTCCTCCGCGAGAAGAAGAAAGCGGAGACGCAGCGGGACTCGGTCATGCGCCAGCTCAACATCATCAAGACCATCGACAACAACCGCTTCGTGTGGCCGCACATCATGGATGAAGTGAGCCGCGCGCTGCCGCAGTACACCTGGCTGGTCTCGATCAAGGAGACCACCCCGCCACCCGCCGCGGCGGCACCCGCCGACGCCAAGGACAAGGACAAGAACAAGAACAAGCCGGACCTCGACGAGGCCCCCCAGGCCATGAAGTTCGAGATCGTCGGGAACACCGTCGACATCCAGGCGCTCACCCGCTTCATGAAGCTGCTGGAAGCGTCGCCGTTCATTCAGAACGTCCAGCTCAACAACTCCGCACTGGTCCAGACCGACGGCAAGGACGTCACGGAGTTCACGCTCGACGCGGAGTACCAGCGGCCCGATTCCACGGCGATCCGCACGGTTCCGCTCACGCTGCAGGTGAGGTAGCCCGTCATGGCATCGTTCACTCCAAGACGCAGCGCGACAAGATGATGATCTTCGTGACGCTCCTCGCGGTCGTGATGGTCGTCGTCTACTGGCAGTTCGTCTATGCGCCGAAGACCGCCGAGCTGGCGCAGGTCGAGTCGCACATTGAATCGCTGCAGGGCTCGAACCACCGCGCCAAGGCCGAGATGGCCAAGGGCGATCTCGATGACCTCCGCCGCCAGGCGATGCGCTATCAGCAGAATCTGCAGCTCATGCGGCAGCTCGTGCCGACGAGCAATGAAGTGCCGGCGCTCCTCGAGCAGGTCTCGACGGCCGCCCGGCGCGTCGACCTCGACATCAATACGGTGACCCCCGAGCCAGTGCTGCAGGGCGAGCAGTTCGACACCTACCGCTACAAGCTGACGGTGATCGGCGGCTACCACGAGTTGGCGGAGTTCCTCACCAACGTGGGATCGCTGACCCGCATCGTGGCGCCCGTCAACATCGAGCTCCACCCCTCGTCCGGCAACGAGCTGGCGACGAGCCGCGCCAAAGCCGGACAGGCGATGCTGACCTCCAAGTTCGAGATCCAGACGTATGTGGCCAAGCCCGGCGGTACCCCGGACGACATGCCGCGGTCCCGCTTGAAGCAAGGAGCGAAGACATGAGCGCGATCACGAGGAGCGCGATCACGACCGTGATCCTGCGCGCTGTCCGCGGCGCCGCTTCGGCGGCGATCGTCGGTGGTGCGATCGGTGTCGCGATGGGTATTGCCACGGGCGCGCTCGCGCTGCCCGCCGCGGCCCAGTCGATCCCGATGCTCACACCCGCCAAGGCTGCCGCCAACAAGGCGGCCGCCGCGTCAAACGCGCAGACCGCCGGCATGCAGAATGCCGATGCCGCGAGCCCCGCGAATACCACCAAGCTAGGGACCACCACGACGACGTCGGTGACGCAGGTACGCACCACGACTGTGACGCCGATCTCGGCGTCCGGTCCGCAGGCGCCCCAGCAGCACCAGGCCGCCAAGCCGTCCGCGTCGTCCGCGTCGCCCATGAAGCCGGTCGTCTCGGTCGGATCATTGCCGGCGCACGCGTCGGTGTCGGCCACGGCGGTCCCCGCGAAGCCCCTCCCCGCTGTCGCGGGCAAAGCGGCGGTGGCGAGCACGGGCCCCCTCAGTGATACGGCAGGCAAGTCGATCTCGGTGACGCAGCGCGGCACCAAGGGCGAGGTCTCGCTCAATCGCGAGGTCTACTCCTACGACGCCGGTGCGCGACGCGATCCGTTCGTCTCGCTCATGCGGTCCGGTGAGCTGCGGCCGATGCTGTCCGATCTGCGATTGGTGACGGTGCTCTACGACCCCACGGGGCGGAACTCGATCGCCGTCATGCACGATCTGTCGACCAAGGACCAATACCGGGTCCGGGTGGGACAGACGCTGGGCCGGATGCGCGTCGCGCAGATCCAGCCCAGGCAGGTGGTGTTTACGGTCGAAGAGGTCGGCTTCAGCCGCCAGGAAGCGCTGGCGCTTGGTGATACAACAAAAGCGAGGATGCAATGAAGCATGTCTGGACGCTCGCCACGGTGACGGCCGTACTGCTGGCCGGGCGAGCCCCCGCGAATGCGCTGGGCGTCACGGCCGGCCGATCGGCCGCAGCGCCCGAGGACGGCGCGCCGCGTGTCGCGGCGGTCACCGGAGTCAGTGTCGTGCCCACGACTGGGCGCGCCGAGGTGGTGATCGACGTCGACAGCTCGGCCAGCGTGCAGGACTTCGTCATCGAATCCACGCCCTACCGCGTGGTGCTGGATTTCACCGGCGCCAAGCTGGGCGTCGCTCCGCGCTTCTACGATCGTGTGGCGCGCGGCGGTGTCACCAACGTCCGCTACTCCCAGTATCGCCCCGGCGTCGTCCGGGTCGTGATCGAGCTCGATGGCCCGCACGAATACGTCATGACGCGCGGCGCGCACGATGTCCGCCTCGCAATCGATGGCAGCGGCGCGGCCTTCGCGGCGTGGCACTGGACCGGCGCCGAGGCAGCCAATACGACGACCTTCGCGGCGCTCCCGGCGACGAAGCCGGCCGCCGTCGCCGGCGACCACCGTGGCAACGCACCCGCGGATGTGACGGTCACGCCAGACAACATTCGCGCCAGTCACCACCCCGTCACCGAGACGGAAGCCGGCCGGTTGGCCAGCCCGGCGCGGCCGGACCGGCACGCGTCGATCTTCACCGCAGCAGCACGGATCGCAGTCCAGCCAGCCGCGGATCACGGTGACGTACCAGGACGCCGACATTCGCGACGTGCTCGCCGCGTTCGCCGCGTTCTCCGGACGCACGATCGTGGTCGGCCGCGAAGTGGCCGGAACCGTGACGGCCGAAGTGCGTGACCAGCCCTGGGACGTCGCACTCCAGTCGATCCTCGGCGCGCAGCAGCTCGCCGCGTCGGAAGACCAGTACGGCATCATTACGGTCGACAGCTACAAGAACATTCAGGCCAAGCAGGCGAGTGAGCCGCTGGTGACGCAGCTCGTCGCGATCAACTACGCCAGTGCGGCGTCGATGGTCTCGACGGTCAAGTCGCTGCTGGCCCGTGATTGCCAGAACAACGCCGCCGCCGCGAGCGCCGGCACGAACGCGCCGCAGAACTCGAGCTGCCAGCCGCGCGGCAACGTGGTCGCCGACACCGGCACCAACACGCTGCTGGTCACCGAGGCCCAGTCGCACATGTCGGACGTCGTGAACTACGTTCGCGACCTCGATATCCGCACGCCGCAGGTGTCGATCAAGGCCAAGATCATCTTCATCGACCGCACGCACATCAACCAGCTCGGACTGTCGTACGACTTCGGCGACAACGGCACGTTCTTCAACTCGCTCGTGCAGCGCACCAACCCGGCGACGAACTCGCCGTACGATCCGACGGTGACGGTCGTGAACCTGGGTGGTGACGCGCTCGCGGGGGTTTCCAACGCCGCCCGGCCGTACGCGCAGAACGCCGCGCTCAACCTGCTCTACACGGCGGCGATCGGGCGGTTCTCGATCACGTCGTTCCTCGACGCGACGTCGGGCCTGTCGATCTCCGATGTGCAGGCCGAGCCCAGCGTCGTGACGCTCAACAACCGCGAAGCCCAGATCCAGGTCGGTGAGGAAACGCCGATCCGCGTCATCGACGCCAGCAGCGCGGCGACGGGCGGGGCGGCGGTGGCGACGGTCACGTTCAAGGAGACGGGTATCATCCTCAACGTCACCCCGCACATCACCAACGACGGCCAGATCCTGCTGCAGCTCCATGCCGAGCAGTCGCAGCTCCAGAACGTCGGCGGCGACCTCGGGTACAACTTCTTCAAGCGCGCGGCCGACACCAAGCTGTTGGTCAGCGACGGCGAAACCGCCGTCATCGGCGGCTTGACCGAAACCACGGTGACCAAGAACCGGAACTCGATCCCGATCTTGGGCGAGCTCCCACTGATCGGCAACCTGTTCTCGCAGACGAACTCACAGGATGAGAAGCAGGACCTGCTGATCCTGATCACGCCGCACGTGCTGCACGAGACGGACGCGGTCCGGAAGTAACGGTGTCGGAAGAAGAAGGGACGGGCGCGCGAAGGGGTTCGGCGCTCGGTGTACGACGAGGCCCGGCGAGGTAAGCGCCGGGCCTCGTCGTTTCTATCCCTGTCGTTTCTATTATGTTGACCGCCATGCTGCGATTCACGACCGCTGGCGAATCCCACGGCGCCGCGCTGGTGAGCATTCTCGAAGGGATGCCCGCCGGTGTCCCGCTGCTGGCCGCGGACGTCGACAGCGAGCTCGCGCGGCGCCAGCAAGGCTACGGTCGCGGGCGGCGCATGCAGATCGAGCGCGACACGGCCGAGATCCTGAGTGGTGTGCGGGCCGGCGAGACCCTCGGCTCCCCGATCGCGATGCTCATCCGGAACCGCGACTGGGCGAATTGGCAGGAGATCATGGACCCGGCACCCCGCGCCACCGATACGGGCCCCGACGGCAGGGCGCCGCGGGGCCCGTGCGGTCACGAGACCGCGTCCCGGGCACGCCGATCTCGCCGGGGTGCTCAAGTACGACCGGGACGACGCGCGCGACATCCTCGAACGGGCGTCGGCGCGCGAGACCACGGCACGGGTGGCGGCGGGCGCCATTTGCCGGCGGCTGCTGCGCGAGTTCGGAATCAGCATCGGCAGCCACCTCGTGCAACTGGGTGATATCGCCGCGGCGCGGCCCGAGCCCATGCCCGCCGACATCAACGCGGCGGCGGATGCGTCGCCGCTCCGGACACTCGACCCGGCGGCCGCGGCACGCATGATCGCGCGCATTGATGAGATCAAGCGCGCGGGCAACACCCTCGGCGGCATCTGCGAGGTGGTCTGCGACGGCCTCCCCGTAGGTCTCGGCTCCCACGTCTCATGGGACCGGAAGCTCGACGGGCGGATCGGCGCCGCGATCCTGTCCATCCCCGCGGTGAAGGGTGTGGAGATCGGGATGGGATTCGAAGCGGCGCGTCGCACGGGTGCCGAGGTGCATGACGAGATCGAAATGGCGCCCGGCCAGACGCGGAGCGGTCACGTGCGCCGGCGCAGCAATCGGGCGGGTGGTCTGGAGGGCGGCATGACCACTGGAGAGCCACTCGTGGTCCGCGTCGCGATGAAGCCCATCAGCACGCTCATGCGCCCGCTGGGCACGATCGATACCGCGACCAAGGCGCCCGCGGCGGCCGTCGCGGAGCGCAGCGACGTGACGGCCGTGCCCGCGATGGGAGTGATTGCCGAAGCGATGGTCGCCTTCGTGGCCGCGCACGCGCTGCTCGAGAAGTTCGGCGGCGACTCGCTGGGCGAAGTCCGCCGCAACTTCGACGCGTACCTGGCACACGTCGCCGGGCGGATGGCTGAATAGCGGCGCGGGCGCGCATCTCATCCTCATTGGATTGCCGGGCTCCGGGAAGAGCACGGTGGGGAGAGCGGTCGCCGCCGCGCTGGGTTGGCCATTCGTCGATCTCGACGCGGAGATCGTCGCCCGGGAAGGGCGGCCAATCTCGGCCATCTTTGCATCGGACGGTGAGCCGCGATTCCGCGAGTTGGAGCAGGATGCGACACGCCGGCTGCGGGGTGTGGCGTCCTCCGTCGTTGCCCCCGGAGGCGGCTGGGTGACGGTACCGGCGACCGTGGCCCTGGTCTGTCCGCCCGCCCGGATGACGTACCTCAAGGTGTCGCCGGAGACCGCCGCCCGCCGGCTGCGGCGTACGGTGCGCCTCCGGCCGCTCCTCCGGGGTGATCCGCTGAGCGCTCTCCACCGCCTGCTCGAAGCGCGGCATGTGGCCTACGAGAGCGCCGATCTGGTCGTTGACACGGAACTGCTTAAGCCGCACGAGGTTACGAGTCGTATTGTCGCGCTCGCCAGAGGGCCCCTGCCATGATTGCAGCCCGGATCGGCACAGTCGGTGCCCTGGGCCAGCGATGGATCGGCTGGCCGGCCGCCGGGTATGCGGGGCAAGTGACGCTCGGGGCAGGTTCGAAGCGGCCAACGCGGGCCCGACTCGCGGCCAATGCTCCAAAACGGGCCGGTATGCGTTACTGTGGGCTTAGTACCGCAGTCGCGCGGTGTGAACCCAAGGGTCCGTGCCGAACGAATGATGCAGTCGTCGGATATAGATGAAGGAAGGCAGGTATCACTATGACATTTCGAATGATGGGCCCGCATGAACGTGGCCGGTTCGCCCCTGAGGCATGGGGGCTCCTGGTGGCGCTCCGCGGTGCCGGTGTGCTGAACGCTGCCGAGCTCGAACATCTGATCGATCGCGCAATGGCGCAGATTGACGGCCGGATCGCGCTCGACGATTTACGATCGGTTATGGAAGGGGCGGGGTACGACGATGGGCAGGCCCCTGATCAGACGGTCGTGCACTAGAGGCTATGGCAACTACCAAATCAGGACCTAAGACAACAACCGCCAAGACCGCGGCCGCCAAAACGGTGGCCGCCGCGAAGCGCGCACTAAAGGCGACCGCGTTAGGCAGGCAACGGCTGACGCCGCGGTGATCGAGACCACGGCCACCCGTAAGAGGCCGTCCGCCAAGACGTCAGCAGCCAAGACCGCCCGATCGGCACCCAAACGCCGCTCGCGCGCCCTGCCGCCTGTCGAGGCGGGACCGCCGCCCCAGCCGGGCACGACGTCGCTCGTGATCGTGGAGTCGCCAGCCAAGGCCAAAACGATCGGCAAGTACCTCGGACGCGGATACCGCGTCAAGGCGACGGTCGGGCATGTGCGCGATCTGCCGCAAAAGAAACTCGGCGTGGACGTCGATCACGGGTTCAAGCCCGAGTACGTGACCATCGCCGGCAAGGAGAAGACGCTCGCCGACCTGCGTGAGGCGGCGAAGGACTCACGCCAGATCTTTCTGGCGACGGACCCTGACCGGGAAGGTGAGGCCATCGCGTGGCACGTCGCGGGGCAGCTCACCCGGCGTGGGTCCCAGGCGGTCCCGATCCGGCGCGCCCTGTTCCACGAGATCACCAAAGACGCAGTCAACGAGGCGATCGCCAACGCCGGTGAGATCGACGAGCGCAAAGTGAACGCGCAGCAGGCGCGCCGGGTGCTCGACCGGCTGGTCGGCTACAAGGCGAGCCCCGTGCTGTGGAAGACCGTGAAGAAGGGCCTCTCGGCAGGCCGCGTACAGACCGTCGCGCTACGGATGCTGGTCGAGCGCGAGCGGGAGATCCGGGCGTTCAAGCCGGTGGAGTACTGGACGATCGCGGCCGATCTGGAGAAGGCGGGCCAGCGATTCGCCGCGCGGCTGCATCAAATAGAAGGGAAGAAGCCGGAGATCTCCAACCAGGCGGACGCCCAGCGCGTCGTCGATGCGGCCCGGGCGGCCGCGGCCGAGATTCGCGGACGAATGAACGGGTCGTTTGCGGGTGCTGAGCCGGCGATCGGCGTGTTCGAGGTCACGGAGCTCAAGCGCCGCGAGCGGCGGAAGAATCCACAGGCGCCGTTCACGACCAGCACACTGCAGCAGGAAGCTGCCAAGAAGCTGAGCTACGGCTCCAAGCGGACGATGCGTCTCGCGCAGGATCTGTACGAAGGCATCGAGCTCGGTGACGAGGGCGCCGTCGGGCTGATCACGTACATGCGTACCGATTCCACCCGCGTGGCGGAATCCGCGGCCCTGCAGGCGCGCGAGCATCTGCAGACGCTCTTCGGATCCGAGTTCCTCGCGGCGGATGGCCCGCGGTTGTACGGCGATACCAAGAAAACGCCCAGGATGCGCACGAGGCCGTGCGGCCGACGGACCCCTCGCGGCGTCCGGAGCTCGTGCAGCGGTATCTCAGCGCCGACCAGTTCAAGCTGTACCAGTTGATCTGGCAGCGGTTCATGGCCTCGCAGATGGCGCCGGCGGTGTTCGACACCACCACCGTGGATTTCGACCTTGGCCGCTATCTGTTCCGGGCCACGGGCAGCGTCGTGAAGTTCCAGGGATTCCTGGCGCTGTATCACGAGGCGCGGGAAGAGGGCGAGGGCCGCGCGCTCGAGGATGAGCAGGCGTTGCCGATGCTCGAGAAGGGAGAAGGGGTGCCGGTGCTCGCCGTGACACCCGCGCAGCACTTCACGGAGCCGCCGCCGCGATACTCCGAAGCGAGCCTGGTGAAGGAGCTGGAGCGCCTCGGCATTGGGCGGCCGTCCACCTACGCGTCGATCATCTCGACGCTGGTGGATCGCCGCTACGCCCAGCTGGAGCAGCGCCGGTTCTTCCCGACCTCGCTCGGCGAGAGCGTCGAGAAAGTGATGGTCAAGCAGTTCCCCGATGTCTTCAACGTGGGGTTCACGTCGGAGATGGAAGGGGAGCTGGACAAGATCGAAGAGGGGCAGCGCAGCTGGCAGCGCGTGCTCAAGGACTTCTACGGTCCCTTCGCGATCTCGCTCGACAAAGTCGATGTCGGCCGCCTGATCGCGGCGGCGCACGATCTCTCCGCGGTGGCGAACGAGAAGTGTCCGGACTGTGGTGGGAAGCTGGTGGCCAAGGGCGGCTTCTTCGGGCCCTTCCTCGCCTGCGAGCATCACCCCAAGACCTGCAAGCACACGCGGCCACTGGGGCGCGACCGGAAGCCGGCGGAAGTACCAGCTACATGTGCCACGAGTGTGGCGCGCCAATGCTCAAGCGGAGCGGACGGACCGGCGAGTTCCTGGGGCTGCAGCAAGTTCCCCAAGTGCCGCGGGACGCGCTCGATGCCGACCGGGGTGATGTGCCCCAAGGATGGCGGCGAGCTGGCGGCGCGGCGCTCGAAGAAACGCGGCAAAATCTTCTACGGCTGCGCGAATTATCCGAACTGCGATTTCGTCGCGTGGGACAAACCCGTGCGCGAGGTCTGTCCGGAGTGCGGCTACGAGGGCGCGGAATCGAAGTCCACGAAGGCCCGCGGCGAGTACCGCAAATGTCTCAAGTGCGCAAACGAGTGGGACGTGGCGGTGAAGCCGGAGCCGGAAGCCGTCGCGGTCTAGCTACCGCGGGGGCAGGCAGGTGCTGACAGGCCAGGCGGTGAGGCGCGCGCGCACCGAGTTGCCGACCGGCGAGTTCGACACCGTCGACGACCGCCGGGGCGAGGTCGTCGGAAGCGCGACGCTCGACGTCACTGGCCGGCGGCTGTGGCCGCAGCGGAGCTTCCGGATCGATACCACGCTCTCGCCGGCGGATGTCGCCGAGCCGGATCGAGGCTGCGGCCTCGCCCTTCCGCTGGTGGAGGCGATCGCCTGGCTCCCGGCCCTTCGATGGGACGGTGGCCCCCGATGCGTTCGCACTGCAATCGACGACGGCGCGGTGGCGCACGTGGCGCTGGTCGCGCCCGCGCCTGCACGGCCGCATCGCCGCGTCAGGCTCCGGCTCGCGGGTGAGCGGGACGTACTCGCTGCACACCGCCGTGGCGGTCGTCGTCAGCCTGGGGTGCATTCTGGGTGACCGCGTTCGCGGGCCTGGTCGTGCTGTCGGCTGGCTTCGACATCGCCGCTTCGATCTCGACCGGCCACTCGCCCTTGTCGCTGCAGGACGTCCTGCTGACGCTCGGCGGTGTCCTGGTGGCGCTGCTGCTGCTGGGGGTCGTCTGGGTCCGCGTGGTGCGCCCATTTGGCGACCAGGCGCATAGCGTCGTGCAGGAGCTCGCGGCGGTGATCGGCGCGGAGCGTTAAGCAACAGAGTTAGGGCAACAGAGTTAGCGCAACAGAGTTAGGGCAACGCCGTCTCCGCCGCCGGTGCCGGCGTCCGCAGCGCGATCCACGACGCGAGATAGAACAGGGCGGCGATCACCAGCAGGGAGCGGATGCCGGTCCACATCGACAGGGACTCCAGCAATCCCCCGACGAGCGCGCCGAACAGATTCGACCCCAACGCCTCGGCGCTGAATCTCTCACTCGCGAAGCCGCGAATGAACACGATGCCTGCAAAAAACACCGGCAGGCACAGCACACCCGTCGCCACGAGCGCCTTCAACCAGATGGACTGGAAGAAGAACGTCTCGAGTGGAATGGCCCAGGCCACGAGCATCGACGCGAAGATCCCGGCATAGCCCACGGCGACCGGGATGCGGGGTAGCCGGGCCACGAGGAGGTTCGCGGCCACGACGAGAATCAACAATCCCGCGATGACGATCGAGTTGACGACCCAGGTGGTGCCAAACAGCAGCGCCATCTTGCTGATGATCTGCGCCTCCAGCAGGAGGAAGCCGCCGCCGAGGAAGAAGAAGTGCCAGCGGATCGCACCGACGGTGGGTCCGGTCTGCCGCAGGAACAGCCAGCAAAACAGGATGAGCGCCACCGACACGATGATCACCGACGCCGGGAGTCCGGGCTGGTGCTGGTAGAAATAGGGCCAGTCATTGGTGGTCACCGCGGCCGGCGTGGTCGCAATGTCGTTGTGCTGGCCGACGTATTCGGCGAGCCTCGGGTCGAGAAGCGCCTGCGCGATTCTGGCTTGCGAGCCGGCGATATACACCGTTCCACCGCTCGCGGTGGGGCCGCGGAGGGGCGCGTCACCTCGCATCTGCAGCGGTGCCTCGCCGAACACCGTCTGCACCAGCGCGCGGAGCCGGCCGGCGATCCAGGGCGTATTGACCTGGAACTTGATGATCATCAGCCCGTCGGGTTTGAGCAGCTTGCGCGTGGCCCGGAGGGCTTCGAGCGTGTAGACGTAATTGTCGATACGAATGTTCGAGTAGTAGGAGCTGGTCGTATGGGAATCGAGCAGCGAGAACACGATCAGGTCGAAGCGGTCGCTGCTGTTCTGGACGTAGCTGCGCGCGTCGTCGACGACCACGTGTGTGCGCGGCGAATCGTAGGGTTTTTCGAAGTGGAGCTGGCGCCCCAGGTCCAGGATCAGCGGATCGATCTCCACCGCGACCACCCGGCCGGCGCTGTTGCGCAGTGCGGCGGCCGCGTCATTTCCGGTGCCCGCCCCCAGTACCAGCACCGACGGAGGAGAAGGATAGAAGTGATACGGCAGGTTGTACGTGTTCCACTCGACCGGGGCGTTGGCGAACCGCTCGGGGTGCGCGGCCGCAAACTCCGGCCGGAGATCCAGGATCTGCTGGTACCAGCTCCCGTTGGTCTCGAGCTGGTAGGACACGACCTTGCCACTGTCGCGCACGGGCCAGAGCGTGAGTTTCTGATAGGGCGACCAGTACACGCCGGTCCCCCCGGCCATTCCAAACTCTGAGATCCCCGCGCAGAGCAGAAACGCGGCGACCGACGTCCAGCGCAGCCAGGGCCGTTTCCAGAACAGCCAGACCAGCATTGCGCCCGCGAGCAGGAACCAGATGGCAGGCGGTTGGGACAGGAAACACAGTCCGGTGTACAGGACAATTCCCGCCAGGCTCCCGAGCACATTGACGGTGTAGGCGGTAATCCCGTTGGTGGCGTTCTCGAGGTACCAGCCGACGAGTTGGCCGATCGGGACAAAGACCAGCGCGATCAATCCAAACATTGGCACGACGAACAGCAGCGCGGCGGGCACGACGAGCAGGGTGTGCGAGTTGAGTGGCAGCGAGGGCACGCCCCAGATGTCGACTCCCGAAATACCCCCGACCAATGGGGTGATGCTGTCGACGTAGTTCCGCAGGCTTGCAACCGGGAGCTCGCAGATTGCCGCGAGCACCAGCAGCGGGAACAGCATCACGGTCAGATTGATCGGCCGGCGCGACAGGTGGCACCCCAATCCGAATCCGAGAAAGCACGCGATCAGGACGAAGTTCTTGAAGTAGGCGAAGATCCTGATCTCCGACGAGATCCAGCGGATCAACAGAAGCTCGAGGAACAGGCCCGCCACGCTCACCAGGGCGAGTTGCCAGTACGAAAAGCCGCCCAGCATGCGCGGCGACACGTCGCAGTTGGTGATCCAGCGAAGCCACCCGGCCGGCGCGGCGGCTTTCGCATCTGACCCGGCGCGGCAGAGGCGGAGACCATACAGATCGACCAGCACGCAGGCCAGGACGACGAGGAGCGCGGTCAGCGTGTCGATCAGTCCCCGTGTAGCGGGTAACATCACATCGCTCCGGCATCAGGGGGTGGAGCATGGCGTCATCGGGGGACACTGCACAGACCGCCGCCGTTCACCGATTGTAACGCATCGTTGGCCGCCCGGCCATGAAGGCCGGCGGGGCAGGAACGCCTCGGTGGAACGGCCGCGGATCCGGCGCCACCGGTGAACATCGCATGCTAGTTTCGTCCTATAGAGTGACCCCCCGGATCGGTAGACTCACCCGATGGCTGCCGCTGCTCGCGGTGTGGATCGCGAGCGCGACATATGTCGGCGCGCGGCTCGATCGGGGGTGGTTCCCCCTCGACGAGGGCGCCCTGGGGCATTCGGCCGAGCGTGTCCTGGCGGGCGAGTTGCCGCACCGCGACTTCGACGACGCGTATACGGGTGGCCTGGCCCGATTCGACGCCGTGGTCTTCGAGGTCCTGGGGACCCGGCTGCTCATCGCTCCGCCTCGCGATGTTCGCGGTGTTCCTGCTCTGGGTGCCGGCTGTGTACTACGTGGCCACTCGATTTGCCAACCCGCTGCCGGCGTCCGTCGTCACGCTGCTATGCGTCGTGTGGAGTATCCCGACGTATCCCGCCGCGATGCCATCCTGGTACAATCTATTTTTCGCCATCTTCGGCGCCGCGGCCCTGATACGATACACGGAGACGCACCGCACGCGATGGGTGTTCGCGGCCGGCATCGCCGGCGGATTGTCGATCGCCATCAAGATCGTGGGGATCTACTACGTGGGCGCGGCGTTCCTCTTCTTCGCGTTTCTCGAGCATCAGCAGGCCGTTTCACCGCAGGCGCCCTCGCGTCGCTCGCTCGATGCCGAGCGCCCGGACCGATCCTATGCGGTGGTGCTCGCGGGCGCGTCACTCGCATTCGTCATCGGACTGGCCTGGTTGGTCCGCGCGGTGCCCGGCCCATCCAAGGTCGTGCAGTTCGTCCTGCCCGGCGCGCTGTTGGCGATGACGCTGTCCGTCGCCGAGTGGCGTGATCCTGGCGGAGAGTCCGTGGGCAGGCGTCTCGGCCGGCTGGTTCGTGATGGCGGCACCGTTTGTCGCCGGTGCCGTGCTGCCTCTCGTCGTCTTCGCGATTCCCTATCTGCTGACCGGCTCCGCGGGACAGCTCCTGGACGGCGTCTTCATCCAGCCGGCCAAGCGCCTGCAGTTCACGATGGTCCCGCCCGCGCCACTGCACACCGTGGGAGCCGCCGTCGCGTGGGTGCTGGTGTTCGTGCCGGCCACTCGGTCCACCGGGTCCTCGCCCTGGCCATCGCGCGCCATCGCCGCGACGTTCGCCCTCGTGCTCGGCTATCTCGCCGCGCTGTCGGTTCACGGGGGACGGCCATACGTGGCCGTATGGCTCGTGGTGTGCTACGTGGTGCCGAGCGTCGTGCTGGCGGGGTGTGTGATGCTGCTGGCGCGGCGGCCCTCAGGCGCCGGTGCCGAGGGACGCCGGGCGTGTCTGTGGCTGCTGCTCTGCCTGACCGCGCTGTGCAGCCTGGTCCAGGTGCCATACGCTGGCCCACTCTACATCCTGTATTTCGCGCCAATCGCGATCCTCGCCGTCCTTGGCGTCGTGGCGGCGCCGCACGACCAGGGCACGAGCCTCGGCCCGCGCGCGGTGCTCGTCGCCGGATTCTTTCTCGTGTATGGGCTCACGGCGGTGGCGCCCGGGCATGTCAGCGTCTGGGACGGCGGCTACCGCGGACCTGACACCTTTGCGACGGTGCCATTGCGCATCGCTCGCACCGGTCTCGTGTCGAGCCCGCAGTTTGCCGAGCGATACGAACAGGTGGTCACGTTGATCGACGCACACAGCAGCGCCGGGAGCTACATCTACGCCGCTCCGGACTGCCCGGAGGTGTATTTTCTGTCGCAGCGGCGCAATCCGAGCGGCACCCTCTTCGATTTTCTGGATGATGCGCGCGAGCACGACGCGCGCGTCATCCGGTCCCTCGATGAGCGGCACGTCACGGCGGTCGCGATCAACACCTTCCCGATGTTCTCGCACCCCATCGACGCGCAGCTCGCTGACGCTCTGCGGACCCGATATCCGGATTCCGCGGTCGTGGACAATTTCATCGTGCGCTGGGCGCCCGCTCCGCGATGAACGTTGCGCGATGGCTGCCGATTCTCGCCGTGTGGGTCGCCGGGGCACTCTACGTTGGCGCGCGGCTCGATACTGGGTGGGTGCCGCTCGATGAGGGGACGCTCGCCCATTCGGCGGAGCGTGTGCTGCACGGCGAGCTGCCGCATTGCGACTTCGACGACGTGTATACGGGCGGTCTGGCACGGTTCGACGCCACGGTCTTCGAGGTGCTCGGCACGAAGCTGACATCGCTCCGGATCGCGCTGTTTGCGGTCTTTCTGCTCTGGATCCCCGCGGTCTACTACATCGCCACCCGCTTTGCGCGGCCGCCGAGCGCTGCCGCGGCGACGCTGCTCAGCGTCGTATGGACGCTGCCGACCAATCCATTGGCAATGCCGTCGTGGTACAATCTGTTCCTCGCGACATTCGGCATTGCGGCAGTCATGCGCTTCGCGGAGACCCGGCGTCGTGGGTGGCTGATGGCGGCCGGCGTCCTGGGCGGCCTGTCGATGCTGGTCAAGATCGTCGGACTGTTCTACGTCGTGGGCGTATTGTTCTACATCGCGTTCGACGAGCGGCAACGCGCCGAGCTGGCTCCGCGAGGGACGGCGCCGCCCGCACGGGCTACGCGATGCTCCTCACGGCGAAGGCCGTCGCGTTCACGGTCGCGCTGATCGTCCTCGTGCGCGCCATTCCACGTGACTTGCGGTTCCTCCACTTGTGATGCCCGGGGCGGTCATTGCCGGCGTGCTGGCGGCTGGCGAATGGCGAGACCCGCTCGGCGATTCGCTCTGGATTCGGATCCGCCGCCTGTCGGCGCTGGTGCTGCCATTCGCCGCGGGCGTCGTGATTCCGATCGCGATCTTCGTCATACCGTATGCGGCGTCCGGCGCGGTGGGCGCGCTGTTCCGCGGTGTGTTCATCGCGCCGATGCGGCGCTATGGATCCGCCGTCCTGCCCCCAGCGAGCCTGGGCACGTTCGGGATGGCCCTTCCGTGGCTGCTCGTGCTGATCCCTCCCCAGACGAGGGGCCGCCTGTCGCAGTGCCATTGCGGCTGGTCGCCGCGTGTCTCGCGGGCGCGCTGGCGCTCGCGCTCCATCGCCGCCGCTCGGGGCGGCGTCGCGTACGTCGTGGTGTGGCTGATGATCTGCTACGTCGCCCCGTGCACGGTCCTCGCGGGCAGCATCCTCGCCTGGCGGTGGGCGCCCCTGCCGGAGGCGGCCACGGCGACCCAGCGCACGCACTCTGGCTGCTCATCTCCATGACGGCCATGTGCAGCCTCATCCAGGTACCAACCGCCAGTTGGGGCTACATCCTCGATTTCGCGCCGATCGCGATCCTCACGCTCCTTGCGATCGTCACCATGCGCCCCTCCGGGCCCGGCGCGCGTCCGCCGATCGTTGCCGCCTTTTTCGTCGTGTTCGGGGTCATTGCGGTGAACCCCAATCACATCGCGCTCTGGAAGGGAACGGTGCTGCCAGGCCGATTTAGTGGGCGCGTGTTCCGCTGGCGATTCCTCGAACCGGGCTGACCGTGAGCGCCGCCCATGCGCGAAACTACAGCAGGCTGTCGCACTGCTGTCCGCGCACAGTCCCCCCGCCGGTTACATCTACGCCGCGCCCGATTGCCCGGAGTTCGTACTTCCTCACCGGACGCGGGAATCCCACGCCCACGCTGTTCGATTTCTTCGACGACACGACGGGCCGTGATGCGCGGATCACCAACGAACTCGAGGCCCACGACGTGGCCGCGGTCGCGATCAATACGACGCCTGAGTTCTCCCGGCCCGTGGACCCGGCGCTCAGCGCGATGCTTCCGGGCACGGTATCCGGATTCCGCGGTCGCGGGCAGCTTCGTCATACGGTGGCGCGCCGCGCCGTGACGGCGTCGCGCACCACGCCCGGCGGTGTGCTCGCGCCGGCCGGAGGGTGCTCAGGCCATCGATCATCCCCGCACCATGGCCGCTGTCGCGCCGGACCACTCGCGAGGCGGCCTTTGAGCCGCAGGAAATGTTTCTCGAATCCGTGGTAACTGAGCCAGGCCAGGATCACGGATGCCACGGCGACCACGAGTCCGCGCAGAAATATCCCGTCGCCTGCCCAGAAACGGCGCACGAGCTCGAACACGAACGGATGGACCACGTAGATCCCGTAGCTGTATTGGCCTGCCGCGCGGAGCGGGCCCACTGCAGGACGCGAGGCTGGCGCGTGACGGCGAAGGTCACCAGCCATCCGAAGATACCACGCCACGGCGCTCAGGTTCACCGCCACCGGCAAGCGCACCTTCTCGGCAAACGCCGTATGGCCGGCCAGCAACGCGACGGCGACCAGGGCGGTCACGGCGATCGCCGCGCGGAGCATGCCGTCGCTTGACGCGCCGCACGGTGCCGGCGGGATCACCGGGGGCCCGGAGCGCGAGCGCCACCAGGGAGCCGACCGCGAGCGCGTCCACCCGGCAGGGCGTGAGAAAGTAGGTCGCCAGCCACCAGACGCCGGCATTCGCCAGCACGATCCGGCAGATGTAGCGCGCCGGCGATCGCTCCAGCCGCGATCCGCAGTGCCGTGCGCCGGGTTGTGTGCCACACGATCACTGGCCAGAGCAGATAAAACTGCTCTTCTACGGCGAGCGACCAGAAGTGATTCATGTAGTTGAAGTGCGGCGGATCGGAGTCCGAGGAGCCAATTGCTGGTGTAGGTCCAGTACCATGGCTGGTCGTGCCACAGCTGCGCGTAGACGAGACCGGTGGGCCGGTGCACCAGCGGCAGCACGACGAACATCACGATCAGCACCGCGTAATACAGCGGGAGAATCCGAAGGACGCGCCGGATGTAGAACGTGCGCGCGCGGCCAGGTGCATTGCGGCATCCACGAGAATGCCGGTGATCGGATATCCGATAGCACGAAGAACAAATCGACACCCATCCACCCGAACGACGTCCACTGGCTTGGCCACGCGTGGAACGCCAGCACGAGCAGCACGGCGAGACCGCGGATTCCATCGAGACTCGGCACATGGCGCGAGCTGTCGGCAGCCACCGAGGCACTGGTGCCCATCGCGACTGTGTCAGGCGCGGCGCCCGGCGGCATCAGTCGGCCGATCCTCTGGGGCTCAATAGCCCGGCGACCGGGTCGCCGTTGGCGCGGGCCAGTGGCGGGATCGAGAGATTGCGGCAGGACACGGCGATCGAGCTGTCCGGCTCCAGCGACGCCGGTGCCGAGTCGTCGCGGCGAAAGATCACCGCGGTCGAGTCGCAATAGACGGCGCGCCAACCGTGCTCGTGCACCAGCGCGTCCGCGAGCGGGGATTCCGTCTGAAGCAACGCAAGGTCGATCTTCCAGGCGTCGAGCTTCCGTTTCCATCCCGGTGTGGCGCCGATGATCTTCGTGAACTCGCGGGTAATCGAGTCGCCGTAGAAATCCGTCTGGCCGTCGATGAAGACGCGCTGTTCGGGCCACGCATAGAGGATGTAGCCGCCCACGTGAACTCGTGGAAGGCCTGCCGGAGTCCGGCGGTGCGCGCCGCCGTGACGGCACGCACGGGAAACACATCCGGATTAAACGTCGACGGCAACACTTCCGATCCGAGCCCGAAGTGATCCGGTGAGGGATCGGTTCGCTTCGTCGCTCGAGCCAGGAGCGCCATCGCGAGGACCGCCGCGAGCGGCCAACCGAACACCAGCCGCATCACGCTCCCTGCTCGGGCTGGGCGTCCAGCGTGCGCCGGCAGATCCGGTATCCAGGTGACCAATGCGTGCTGCAGCTCCTTGGAACCAGTGGCAGCGCCACGATGCCGAACAGCGCGACATTTCTCCCGACACCAGCGAGAACGCGATGTTGATGGCGATCACCGCGAGCGATCGGAACGAAGGCCGTCGCGGGACGATGGCGAGGATGACGGTCACGAGCACCAGCGCGATCAGCGCGAACCGGGCCGTGTGGAAGTCCGGGGACATGTACTCCTGCGTGTTGTCCACGAGGTAGCTGTCCCGGAGGTATCCGAGCGTGTGCACGTATAGCTTGGGCCCACTCGGCGTCAGCAATGCAGCGCACGCCGCCGCGCCGAGCATCGCCGCATGGCGGATCAGCGCGCCCCGCCAGTAGTCTCGCGTGGAGTCTCCGGCGTACAGCATTCTCGATCCGATCGCCAACCACGACGGCGCCCAGGACGAAGAGTCCGTACAGGAACCCGCCATGGGCGTTGGCCCAGAGGGCGAACAGCGGGATCATCGGCCACGCGGCCCACCAGGCATTGCGTGCCGACCCCGTCCCGCGTCCATCGCTGGCGCGGTCGATCAGCGCCATGAGGACGGCGGCGCCGAGCAGGGTGAAGATGTGCGGACGGGCATGCCAGTGTGCCGAACCCACCGCCATGGCCAGCACTAAAGTCAGCATGGCCACGATCGGCGTGACGCCACGCCGCAGCAGGGTACGCAATACGAGCGCGTACGTCGCCGCGAGGAGTCCGCCAGTCAGCACGGCGAGACCTCCGAGGCCGCCGGCACGTACGCTGAGCCCGGTGAGGACTTCGCTCAGCCACTCGTACGGCACAAAGGGCGCGCCAGCCTTGGTGAACGAGAAGGGTCCCGGTAGAAGAGGCCGGAATGGAGAATGGTCTCGCCAACGCGGATGTGCCGGCCTGGGTCGCCGTCCAGCGACAACCAGTGATGGGCGAGGCCGAGCGGCAGTGCGACCGCGAGTGCGACGGCAACCGCCTCCGGGAGGGAGGCGGCGAACGAACGTCGTCGTCTGTTCGCCGGCGGGGCGGAGGACGTGATCAGCTGGCTGCGGATGTCGCGCCGGCGGGGTGTCCGCCGCCACGGGTGAATACCGATAATGGCGCGAGCAGCCAGAGCGCTGGCACGACTGGTGGAGATGGCCACGAGTGCCGCGAATCCACTGCGGAGGCCGCCAGGCGTGGTCACCAGGAATCAATGTTTGCCGACCAATGGCGACCGGCCCGACCCCGGTGCGCGTGCCTCCGGCGAGCGGGCGTCCACGAGCTGTAACCGGCCGAACACGTCGACGGCGCGCAGGACATCCGCCATCCGGGCGGATGGCGTGAGTAGCGGATCATAGAGCACGACGCGCGCATCGCCGATCATCGGCATCGCCCGCGCCCGGACCCACGCCCAGAACCGTGCCAGGTCTTCCGGATAGACGAAGGTGATGAGCGTCGACACGGTGATCCATTCGAACATCGGAATGTTCATCGTGTACTCGATTCCAATGTGCAGCGAGATCACGAGCAGAATCACGAAATAGCGCAGGTCCTTGATCCACATCAGGACGCCGGCCGAGAACTCGACACAGAGCGTGCCCCAGGTCGCGGCCTTGATGAAGAGCCGGTTGAACACGAGGAAATCCGGTACCGGGAACCGCGCGAACTCGCGCATCCGGAGCGCAAAGTAGACCGAGGTCCCGTTCACCCACTTCGGGCCAAAGCTCTTCCACCAGAACGTGGTGACGTACACAATGGATGTCTGGATCTGGATCAGCCGCTGCGCCCACGGCGCACACAGGGGCACGGCGACGCCCTCCTTTCCACGCCAAATGCGGATGAGCCGGTCGACGGACATCGCGGCGCCCGCGGGGGCGAACAACATGAAGAACCCGGTCACGCGCAGCAGCGTGTCGCCGCTATTGAGGATGTAGGGGTCGCGGAGCTGCATTGAGCTCAACCCGATATACACCAGGAGCAAGCTCGTTCGCGTCATGAACCCGACCATCACGAACAAGCACAACACCAGAAACGCCCAGAAGAACACGTTCGTGACAAAATCGGTCTGGGGGAGAAAAGCGAACAGATCGGGCCGGAAGCCGTGGTGCGTTCCTCTGCACCGTGGCCAGGCTGACGATCGCGTGCGGGCCGAAGTAGGCCGGCCAATCGGGCGCCATCAGCAGCAGGTTGAACAGGTTCATGATGCCGTACAGGATCCGGTACAGCACCACCGGCGTCGGCGGCGCCGGCTCGAAGAAGAAATCGTTCCACTTCCGGAACAGGGACGCGATGGTCATCGGAGGTCCGCCGGCTTGACGGTATACGTGAAGAAGCGGGAGTGCTCCCACTTCATCGGCTCTTTCGGAGGCCCGGAGTCGATGGAGGAAATGAACGACCAGTACCGATAGAGTTTGATGGTGTCGGGAGGCACCCCGCGCGTGTCGTTGACGCGCGCGACGTACCGCGCGGCGTCAGGCCAGATCGAATGGCCGGTATTTGGCCGGACGTTGTCATTCGCCCATTTCCGGAATCGCTCGATCGTATAGCGCCGGGTGAGGCTGTAGTCGGCGGGAATCGGAAACTTCCATTCCGATTTGAATCCGTCCCGATAGATGACTTCGGCCAGCAGGTAGGTGTCCGCTGCCGGCGGATTCGGCGAAAACATGGGCCACGATTGCGACAGGCCGACGAGTCGCAGATACGGGTCGACCGTGCGCTTCGCCAACATCAGCAAGCCGCGCGACGGTGGCATCGCGATGATGATAATGGCGGCGATGTGAAACGCGATGAAGCCCGAGATGATGGCGCGCCTGGGCGTCAGGTCGGCCGGCCGGACCAGCGCGTCGGGGCGGGGAGCAGGTTTAGGAGACATGGCGCGTCATGGCTAGATGTCGTCGATGGTCGTCCACACGTTCGGCCGGCGGAGTACCATGATCAGACAGGGCAGATAGAGGCAGGGCACCATTGCGGTGCCGGTATGCTGCGTCAGCTCGGGGAAGAGCGTGTTCGATGCGGCGTAGTGGAGCTGCACCGCGTACGGAATGAACGACAGCATGGCGAGCAGAATCGTTTCCGTCCGCGAGCGCGCAATCAGAAAGAGCGGGAGCGCCGCCTGGAGTATCATCGACTGCGGCACCGCCGCCATGAGCACCAGCAGACGCGCGTCGGCCCGCCGCCACTTGGCCAGCGCCGCGAGCACGAGGAACCCGCCGGGCCGCGAGATCGGCCCCGCCAGATGCACCCCGCCACGCAGGGCTTCGCGCCACTCCGGGATCCACCCCGGCCGGATGATGAGACTGGCCACGCACAGCAGGAGCGCAACGCCGATCCCAATGTACGTCGCCCGGCGCCGGGGAAGGCCGCTGGCCAGCGCCAGCCCGACGTTCGGCTTGGCCATGTAGAGCGCGCACGCCCCGGGGGTCAGGGCCGCGGCGACCAGCATCGGCTCCCAGGCCCCCGCGGCGATGGAGCCGAGGAAGGCCGCGCTGGCGAGGATGGCGAGCCGCCACATGTCACGGCGCGTCGTGACGTACGCCAGCCACGCGCTCGAGATCCCGAGGAAGGCGGGCCGAAACACCGCCAGCGGCAGGATCGTGAACGGCAGGGACAGGAGCAGGGCCGGCATTCGGATAAAACAGCGGCCACGGCCAGTGCATGAACGTGCCGTTGGGACCGATCGCCGTGTACGGGTTGCCGCCACGCAGCAGGACCCACGCGCCCGCCCACGATTGCACGATGTCCGCGCCCCACTGGGGATACTCGTACTCGCGGGCAAAGACGTACCCGGCGACGACGAGGCCCATGGCCAACGCGGCCACGATGCGCAGCCGCCGCGATGGCGGCGACAGGACCGCCTCGCCGGCGCCGGCATGCGAGAGCGAGCCGGCCGCCGGCGATGTCGCCAGGCTGGCGGCGAGCGAGCTGGCCATCAACGAGTCGTGCGGCAGAGTGTCAGACAGGCTACCTGCATGCGGGCACATCTCGGACGTGGGCAACGGACAGCCACCCCCGGACGGGTTGCCCACGGGCTTCCGACCGGCGGTAGACGCTCTTAACTAAGACGACCCAGCGGGTGCCGCAATGGCGCGGTCCCATGACAACGCTGTAATGTGGAGTTCATTGAGTCGTCATGTTCGTGGCGGTAGACTGGCGAGCCCCCCTTGTCGTTTCGTGCGATGCGGCGCGAGGCGGAGGACAATGGTTTCGCTCAACGGAGGATGTGTGGCGTCTCAGCGGATGCGTGTCTGCCTGCTCGGTCTCGTCACCCTGCTGGCGGCGTGCAAGGAGAACGGCACCGGGCCGACGGCACCGTGCGGGATGGGCTCGACGTGCTCGGGCACCGAGCAGTTGGCCTCCCTGACATCTGTCTCCGCCCTTCGACACGCTCCTCGTGGGCGACAAAGCCCAGATCTCGTTTGCCGCGACCAATTCCTCCGGCACCGCGGTCACCGGCATCACGGTCGCGTACAAGTCGTCCGATACCGCCGTGGCCAAGGTCGACACCACAGGCCTGGTGAGCGCGGTGGGCGCCGGCAACACGACGATCACGATCGCGGCCGGTGGCCTCAAGGCGTCCGCGCAACTGGCGGTGCTCAAGCCGGCGGTCGTCGCGCTGTCGGCCGGCAGTGATTTCTCCTGTCTCGTCCTGGTCCTCGGCCGCGGGTATTGCTGGGGGCGTGATGACATCGGACAGCTCGGGGTCACCGTGAGTATGAGCTGCTTCGACAGTGCCGGCGGATCGGTCGCGTGCGCGACGTCGCCGGTCCGGATGGCGCCGGGCAAGCGCCTGACCGCGATCAGCGCCGGAGGCCAGGTGGCCTGCGCCCTGAGCGGCGGGGTGGCCTACTGCTGGGGTGACAACACGTTCGGCGAAGACGGAGTGGGCATCGCCGGCGGCGGCGGGGCGACGCCGGCACAGGTCGCCGGGTCGATCAGCTTCACGAGCATCGCGGCAGGCAACCAGCATGTCTGCGGCATCGGCACCGGATCACAGCCCTTCTGCTGGGGCAGCGACAACTTCGGGCAACTCGGCGACACCGCGATCGTAAACAGCACGACGCCGATTCCCGTGGACAGCGCGGGCGTCCAAATGACGCTCACCGGCGCGACGGCGGGGTTCGAGCACACCTGCGCCCTCAAGTCAGGCGGCGTGGCGTACTGCTGGGGCAACAACCAGGCGGGGCAGCTTGGCATTGGCTCGTCGGACGGCAATTCGCACAGTACGCCGGTCGAGGTGAGCGGTGGGCTGGCGTTCGCGTCGCTGACTGCTGGATTGATCCACACCTGCGGATTGACCTCCGGAGGCACGGCGTACTGCTGGGGCGACAATTCGACGGGAGAGCTCGGGATCGGCTCGGCGGGCGGCTTCCAGCCGGCGCCGGTCGCGGTGGGCGGCGGCCGGACATTTACCGAATTGAGCGCGGGCGACGGATTCACCTGCGGCGTCAGTAGCGGGGCCGTCTACTGCTGGGGCTCGAACTCGGATGGCCAGATCGGGGAGGGCGCGAGTCTCCTCGGCGGCAACGTCACATCGCCCTCGAAAGTCGCCGGCGGATTGACGTTTACGTATGTGTCAGCGGGCAAGCGGCACGCGTGCGGGATCGTCTCGGGTGGCGCCGCGGCCTGCTGGGGCTCCAATCTTTTCGGCGCCCTCGGCAATTCGCTGCAGGCGGCCACCAGTGGGGTGCCGGTCATCGTGGGCACGCCGCTGAGTTGAAACCTTCGGGGCGAGCCTGAGGGGGCGCCTGGGTACGCCTTTACGGCTAGCTTTCTGCCCAATGTCACGCACCGCAATCGCCAGGACGACATGAGGGATGCATGAAGCTCCTCGTCGTCGATGACGACCGGCTTTTCGCGACTCTCGTCCAACGGGGCCTGCGAGAAGAGGGCTATGCCGTAGACGTCGCGCCCACCGGGAGCGAGGCGCGGATGCTGGCGCACGTCAACAGCTACAATGGGATCATCCTGGACGTCTCGCTCCCGGACGTCACCGGACTGCAGATCGCGCGTGAGCTCCGGGTGGAGGGTCGCGCGACGCCGATCCTGATGCTGACGGGGAATACGACTCGAGAGGACATCATCCGCGGCCTCGATGCGGGCGCCGATGACTATCTCACCAAGCCGTTCGACATGGACGTGCTCAAGGCACGCGTCCGGGCACTCGTCCGGCGAGGGGGCTCGAGCCGCACCGAGACGCTGACCTTCAGCGACCTGGTCGTGGACCGGATCGGGCATGAAGCCCGGGCAAACGGCCAGCAGCTCGATCTCACGCCCAAGGAGTTCAGCCTCCTGGAGCACTTGCTGCTGCATGCCGATCAGATCGTGACCCGCACGACGCTCCTCGAGAAAGTCTGGGATCTTCACTTCGATCCCGGATCGAACGTGGTGGATGTGCATATGGCGCGGCTCCGGACCAAGCTTCGCCGCAGTCACGCCAAGGCCGGGGTGACCACGGTCCGCGGCATCGGGTACCGCCTGACCCCTGGCTCGGCCGAGGCGAGTTAGCACGGCGCACCAATGAGCGACAACCTGCAGGCCTCGCGGGAAGTTCTCCGCCGCCAAGTCATCGTCGGGATCGTCGGGGCGCTCATCCTGTTCGCCGCCGTCGAGGTGCTCTGGTATCGAAACATCACGCAGCTGGTCAACGGGCTCGAATGGGTGACCCGCAAGAACCGGCTGCTGGCGTCGATCGACGGCGCCTTCGTGTCGCTCAAGGAAGCGGAAGTCGCGGAGCGCGAATACACGATCACCGGCGACCGGGTGTCGCTTGCGGCGTTTCACGAGACGGAAGTCCGGGTCCAGGATCAGATTCGCGACGTCGCGGTCATGTCCGCCGACGACCCCGTTCGCGCGGACCGCATCCGCACGCTGACGCCGCTGCTGACGGGTGCCTTCTCGGCCATGCGTTCGACGGTCGCCCTTCGGGAAGCGGGTGACACCGCCGCCGCGAGGATCCGCAATGATTCGAGCAGTCACGACGCGCGGTTTCGTGCGCTGGCGGCGACCGTCGCCTCCATCGATTCATCGGAAGGCGCCGAGCAGGACACCAAGCGCGCGGAGGCGGGGGCGGCGGTGGGGCGCACTGTCCTGCTCACCGGGCTGGCGTTCGTGCTGGCGTTCACGATCGCGGGAATCGCCGTGCAGCGCACCGAGCGCGAGATCAACCGGCGACGCGATGCGGAGCGCAAGGCGATCAATGCGCGAGGAATGCGGCCGAGCGAATGTCGCAGGCCAAGAGCGAGTTTCTGACGCGCGTGAGCCATGAGCTCCGAACGCCGCTCAACTCTGTCATCGGGTTCTCGAATGTGCTGCTGCGCCGGGCGCGGCCTCGGCTGATCGGACAGGAAGTCGCGTATCTCGAGCGCATCCGCGCCAACGGCACGCATCTCCTGAGTGTGATCAATGACCTGCTCGACCTCTCGAAGATCGAAGCGGGCAAGGAGCGTCTCGAGCTGAATGTCGTGCTGCTCGACCGGCTGATCAACGAGACCGTGGCGCAGCTCGAAGGGCGGCTCGTGGGCAAGGACGTGGTGTTGCGCGCGGAATTGCCGCCTGCCATCGCGCCGATCGTGACCGACGAGCGGAAGCTCAAGCAGATCCTGATCAACCTGATCGGCAACGCGGTGAAGTTCACCGAAGTCGGGACCATCACCGTGCGCGTCGTGGTGGATACCGCGACGAGCGAGGCGGTCCGCATCGAAGTCACCGACACCGGCATCGGTATTCCAGCGGCGCGCCAGGCCGCGATCTTCGAGGCGTTCGAGCAAGCCAATGGCAGTGATGCCCGGCGCTACGGCGGGACCGGGCTCGGGTTGTCCATCGCAATGTCATTCAGCCACTTGATGGGATATCAGCTTCTGGTGGCGAGTGTCGTGGGCGAAGGATCAATGTTTACCGTGGACCTGCGTCCCGGCGTGGCAGTCCAATCGCCGCCCGCCCGAGAGCCCGTCGAGAGCCCAATGGTGACGGCGCGACGCAGCTCGCCCGGAACCACCGCGGTGGCGTCGCACACGGAGTAGGCGGCCCGAGGCCGCGGCTCGAATCACGGGCTTGGGTCGCCGTGTCCACGCCGTGTCCACGCTGACCGCTGAGGTCCCGTGCCACGGGATGTCAGCGGATGCGCAACGCCGTACGACCGAGTCTACGCGCTCACCGCATATCCGCTGTTGCAACTCACTGCCCGGCCCGGTATGGTGCGTGCCATACTGACCGGGTCCGGTGGAATGACGAATCGCTGTCACGAAATTGGACAGAGACCAGGGCGGGGTTCGAATGGCTCAACCAACCTGTATCGACAACCGCGCGCTCGACCGGCTGAGGCGCCAGGGGGGACCGGTGCTGGTGCGGGAGATCGTGAAGATCTTCCTCGAGGACGCGCCGCAGCGCCTGCGGGACGGGCGTGCAGGGGCCAAGGCGGGCAACATGGACGCCGCGGGCCGGGCAGCCCACTCCCTCAAGTCCACCGCAGCGGCGCTGGGCGCTGTGGAGCTCAAGGCGATTTCAGCGCGGATCGAGCAGTTGGCTGGCGCAAATCAGGGTCAAGCCGTCAATGCCCTGCTCGACCAGTGGGATGCGGCATTCGCCGACGCGCGAGCGCGAGCTGACGGCGTTCGTCTCGGCGGACCCCGTATGAATCGCGCGGAGCGTGATGAAACGGATCGCGATCGTCGAGGACAACCGCGACAACCGCTTGCTGCTGCGTGCGATCATCGACGAGCAGTACGAGCTGGTGGAGTATGCGACTGGCCGGGTGGCGCTGGAGGGGATTCGCGCCGACCCGCCGGACCTCATTCTCCTCGACATCTCGCTCCCCGAGATGGACGGCACCGAAGTGCTGCGGCGCCTCCGCTCGGACGAGTCGCTCCGCCGTATCCCGGCTATCGCGTTGACCGCGCATGCGATGCGCGGAGTGCGGGAGCGGCTCCTCGCCGAGGGATTCGACGGCTACGTGGTGAAGCCGATCGTGGACGAGGGGGAGTTGCTGGACACGATCGCGCGGCTACTGGACACGAGCGCCAGCACCGGCACATTATCGGGCGCGCCAGCCATCCCGCCGAAGCAATCGGCCACACCGCCAAACGCGGGTGACGGCCCCGCGGGCCACGGCGAATGACGAAATCGTCATGCAATGTTCACTGGCTCGTCACGACGCGTTTCCTATCCTTGTTGGAGCGTCACCCACACGCTGGACGATAGCGGTGCGCAATGTTCACCAGAAGGATCCACCTTTCTCGCCAGGAGTTATTTACCATGCAGCGGATCAAAGCCCTCGCCCAGTCGTTCGTTCGCGAGGAAGATGGTGCGACAATGATCGAGTACGCCCTGTTGGCCGTGTTGATCGCAATGGTCGTTGCGATCGCGGCGATCACGCTTGGACAGGCGATCTCCAACCAGTTCAACAAGGTCTCGACCTGCGTCAACACGCCGAGCTCGGCGAACTGCTCGCCGGCGTAATCCAGGATTGACATCGCGCGCCCGTGGGATCCGGTCTCCGGGTCCCACGGGCGACGCGCGATACGCAGGAAACACGTTGCACGCATCTGAACGCACGACAGGACGCACGACGCACCAAGGCAGGACCAGATGCACGACGCAGGATGCACGACGCAGGATGCACCACGCAGGACGCACCACGCAGGATGCACGACGCGGGAGTACAGTAGCTGGCAGGGCGGGACCGTTTTGACGCAATGGTCGACGTTCGCAGTCCAGGCGTACCTCGCCGGGCGTAGCATGCACCAGGTCAATGGTCAGAATGGCAGGACCAGTTGGGGCAGGACGAAGTGGTACGGCACTACCCTTTTCTGAAATGTGTGGGGTCCGGTCGGCGGGTCCCGCGCATAACGCGCATGTCGACGTAATGTCCTCGGGTCACAACAGCACGCTGGACGACATGGAGTAACACCAATGCAACGAGCAAATGCCGTGTTAAAGAGGGTCCGGGCCCTGCTCCGCGCATTCCGTCATCGCGACGAAGGCGTCACGATGATCGAATACGCGTTGTTGGCGATCCTGGTGGCCATGGTGGTCGCAATCGGCGCGATCACGCTCGGCGAAGCAGTCTCGGGTGAGTTCGCGAAGGCGTCCGTCTGCGTCTCGTCTCCCACTGAGTGTAACGCTCAGTTGTCGACAGGCACCACGACGACGAGTACCACCGCGACGGGCACCACGACGACCGGTGGGACGAACCCCAACAACGGGTTCTTCGACAACGGGAACAACGACAACGGGACGCTCGACAACGGGACGAACGACAACGGGTCGTTCGACACCGGCACGAACGACGTCGCGAATGGCGACAATGGCACCAACGACACTGGTACCAATGACAACGCCAATAACGACACCGCCAACAACGACAACGCCACCGGTGACACGGGTACCGATAACTTCGGCAACACCGACAACGGTAGCGGCAACGTCGGCAACAACGACACTGCGAACAACAATTTCGGTAGTGACGACAACGGCACGAACAACGGGAGCATCATCACGAGCTCCGGTGACACCGCGAACAGCGACAACGGGAACGACGACACGGGCACGAACGACTTCGGCTCGAACGACAACGGCACCAACGACATTGGTTCGAACACCAACGGAACCAACACGCGCTGATGCAGGTGCTGAGCTCCTCGTTGCAGCGGTTCGCCGATGTGCGTCTGACAATCCCGCAGCCAATGCTGGCTGCGGCCGGAACGCCCGGGTGGGGTCTCGTGAACTCGGGTTAGAGTAAAGGGGTAGGACGCTGTCCAGTTGCTGTGGCCCCACACTGCGTCGTGTGGGGCCAGACCGGAGGCTCGTCGATGGTCATGCGCGAATACGCAGCGGCGGTTCGAAATCCCGCCGCTGTGCTTTTATCCGAGACCGAACTTTGTGGCCGGGTGACCTGCATGGTCAGCCACGAGGGACGGTCCGCGGGCAAGGCGGCGCAATGACGGTCGTGTATCCGTCGCTGTTCGCCGGCCCCTCCGGAAGCTGGGCTCAGGGGTGGTCTTCTTCGGCCTCCTCGCCACGATCTGCCTGTCCGACATCCGGACCCGGCGGATCCCCAACAAGCTGGTGCTGGTGCTCGCCGCCTGCGGCGTCATCGTCTCGGTCCTCGGACCCTCGCCCGTGGCCGGCCTCGTGGCCTCCCTGGGCGGGATCGCCGTCGGACTGGCGATCTGGCTGCCCTCCTGGCTGTTCAAGCTCCTGGGGGCCGGCGACGTCAAGATGTACGCGGCCGCCAGCGCCTGGCTCGGCATGCGCGGGTCCCTCGAAGGGGCCATTTCGGGCGTTCGCGGGCGGCGTCATGGCCCTGTTCTGGATGCTCCGGTATCGCGGGATGCGTGGCTCGGCCCTCACCCTGTGGGCGGCGGCGTGCACCCCAAGTCGTTGATTCAGCCGATCGGCGATCTGTCGTCGGCTCCGGCCCTGCCGTATACTGTGGCCCTCGCCGTGGGAGCAGGGATAGCCGCCTGTTTCCCCCATTTGCTTTTCTGATGCGGGGGCCCGGGATGCGACGCGCTATGACACGGTCGGTGGCAGCTGCCATCGCCGGCACGGAAGGCTCGGCAATGGTCGAGTTCGCCCTGATCCTCCCCTTTCTATTGATCATCATCTGGGGGATCGTCGACATCAGTCGCGCGTTCCAGACCATCGACTCCCTGACGTCCGCCGTTCGGGAGGGCGCCCGCGCCGCCGCCGTGAGTTCCAGCCGTCCCGACACCGGAACAACCGCCGCCGGCATTCAGGCGCTCGTGGTCCAGGACTTTACGCCCCTCGGACACCCCTGACCGCGGACAGCGTCTCGGTGACGTGGGATGGGACGCAGGTGACCGTCAAGGCCGACTATCAGTTCGAGTCGCTGACGCCACTCCTGTGGGACATGACGATCTCTCGCACCGCCGTCATGCGGTGGGAAGCCACAACCGCCCCCTGAGGAGACGTCATGACACCCCTCATTCGGAGCGTCCGCCGGGAGGCGGTCCCGCGTAGCGACACCCGCGCTGGCTCGTCACATCCATTAGGTCAGGTCCGATCATCGCCGCACCGTTGCCGGGCAGATGCCCTGTTGGGCGCGCCGGCAGCGTCGAACGTCTCCTGGGGATGGCATAGCATGGCCGAGAAACGGTATACCTTCGTGTTTTTGATCGCCATTATCATCGCCCTTCTGGCGACCTATGGCGTCTTCCGCGCCTTCAACTCGATCCGCGCGGGTAACCATGTCGCGATGGCCCAGGTTGTGGTGGCCAACGCCGACATCCCGGAAGGGCACCTCATCGACCGGAAGGACCTGCATGCCGCGGCCTGGCCGGCGGCCTCCGTCCCGGCCGGCGCGTTCAGCACCGGTGATTCTGTCGTCGGTCGCGTCACCCGGGTCCCCGTGTTCACGGGCGAGCCGATCGTGCCTGGACGCCTCGCGCCCGCCGGGACGGGCGGTGGCATCGAGGTCAAGATCACGCCCGGCAAACGCGCGATGGCGATCCGGATCGACGAAGTCGCGGGTATGGCCGGACTGATTCAGCCCAACAGCCGGGTCGACCTCATGATCACGACCCGGGATGAGAGCTCCAATGGCGGCAGGCGGGTCGCAAAGCTGTTCATGGAAGACATGCGCGTGCTGTCCGTTGGGACGGTAGTGGCCCGCTCCGAGAGCGGCCGGCCGATCCGCGCGGCCAGCGCCACGCTGGAAGTCACTCCGGAAGAGGCCGAGCGCCTCGCCATTGCCACGGGCACGGGAAGCATCCAGCTCGTGCTGCGCGGCTACGGCGACCCGGACAGCATCAGGACCCGTGGTGCCACCTCGAGCGACGTGCTGTCGCAGTTGCGGTCCGCTCCGGCAGTAGTGCTGTCCAATGATCCGCCACCGGTCGTGCATCACCACGTCGCGGCGGCGCCTCCGCCCAGCCGGCACCGGCACCCGTGACCCCGCAGCCCGCCGTGGTCGCGCGGCCGAGGCCACGCTCGCCGGATTCGGTGACCGTGCAGGTGTTCCGTGCCGGTAAGGTTTCGAACCAACACTTTCAGCGCGATTCGACGGCGCCGGATTCGGCCTCGCAATGACGCCTCGTCCAGTTGATCCAGAGTCTCGCGTGTCCCTTCCTTCAGCGCGGAGTCAACGCGTGAGGCCGATGGTTGCGCCGGGTTCGTTGATCCGCGCCGGATTGGTGGGCGTGGCTCTCATGGTGTCGCACGCCACGATTGCGGTCGCGCAACAGGAAGACGCGATCACGCCGCTCGACATGTCGGTGGGCCGGTCGATGCCCATCACGCTGGGGGCGCCGATCACCAAAGTGTCGGTCGCCAATCCGGAGATCGCTGACATCATCGTCATTAGCACGGTCGAAATGGTGATCAACGCGCGCGCACCGGGCGAGACTGACGCCATCATCTGGCAGGAAGGCGGTGCGCGGAAGCACTACCGGCTCGTGGTGAAGTCGACGAGCGAGCACAAGCAGATCGTGGTCGCCATCAAGTTTGCCGAAGTGGATCGGAATGTCCTCCGCACCCTCAGCACGTCCGCGCAGTACGAGGACGCGAACAACCTCGTCGGCACGAACAGCTTCGGAAGCGGCGCGAGCAATCCGGTCGCCATCCCGTCGGGTTCGTTCCTGTCGATCCTGACCAACTTCGACACGCAGAAGCTCCTCGGCCTCCTCCAGGCGCAGGAGACGAAGGGCAAGGCGCACATGCTGGCGGAGCCGACCGTCATGGCCGGCAACAAGGAAGAGGCCACGTTCCTCGCCGGCGGCGAGGTACCGATCCCGGTGGTGCAGACGGGCGGCACGGCGGCAGGCGCCGCCGGAAGCAGTGCTCCAGTCACGATCGCGTATAAGGAATACGGCGTCAAACTCAAGTTCAAAGGCGAGATCCTGAGCGACACGCTCCTGCAGCTCGAGCTCACGCCTGAGGTGTCCAGTCTCGACTATACGAACGCGATTACGTTGTCAGGGTTTAAGATTCCAGCATTGACGTCGCGGCGAGTGCAGAGCACGGTCGACGTCCGGCGGGGCGAGAGCCTCATCCTGTCCGGTATGTTCGACGATGTCTGGTCGCGCAGCAAGACCGGCATCCCCCTCCTCATGAACATCCCCATTCTGGGCGATCTGTTCGCGAGCACCCAATGGCAGCACAACGAAACCGAACTGCTAATAGTGGTCACCCCTGTCGTGATCGATCCGCTGGCGCCGCGTCCGCAGGACGTGTTGCGGCTGTTGCCGGATACGGCATTGCCTGCTCGCGAAGCGATGAAGCACAACCTCGTGCCCAGCACGGCCACGCCGGCCAAGCCAGGCACGTCGCCACCGCGTTGATCGACGAGCGGTAGCCAGGGACCCCCGGCCATGGCGCGTCGAGCCATCATCGTCAGCGGGGCCGCGGGGTCCGACTCCACTGCGGCCGAGGTGCTGCAGCGCTTCGAGTTCGCCGGCACCGTCGAGGTACCGACGGTCGAGGAGGCGCTGACGCGCGTCCAGCGCGAGCACGTCGATCTCCTGGTCGTGCCCGTCGCCATCCTGCAACCCTCGCAGCTCGCGACGCTGGAGCGCACGCTCCGGCGCGCCACGACGACGTTCGTCATCGGAACCGCACCGCAATCCGATCCCGAAGTCATCCTCCGCGCGATGCGATCGGGCATCCAGGAGTTTCAGCTCCTCCCGCTCGGTGCCGACGAGTTCTCGGCCGCGGTCGGCCGCGGGATGCAGCGCGGACAGAGCAATGTGCAAGGCCGGCACGGCGATCGCCGTGTACAGCGGCAAGGGCGGCGTCGGCGTCACCACGATCGCCGTGAACCTCGCCCACGCGCTCGCCGAGGGGAAACCGGAAGACGGCGTCGCGGTCGCCGATCTGGTCGCCGGAAGCGGCGACGTGCGCGTGCATCTGAATCTCACGCCGGCCTACGACCGCAGCGACCTGCTGCACAAGCTCGATCGCATGGACTCCGATCTGCTCCGGTCGACCCTCACGGAGCTCGATGGCGGCCTGTGGGCGCTCCCCGGCACCGATGCGGCGGAGCTCAACGGCGTCCTCGATGGCCATGCCACCGAAGTCATCGTCGAGCAGATGAAGCAGGACTTCTCGTTCTCGGTCCTCGATTGCGAGCACCACCTGGGCGAGGGTACCGTCGCCGCGCTCGAAGCGGCGAGCCGCATCCTGGTGGTCACCGATCTCTCGGTCGCCGCGCTCCGGAGCACGCAGCGCACGCTGCTGATCGGCCGGCGCCTGGGATTCGACGACGACAAAGTCGCCGTCGTGATCAACCGGCATCAGTCGGGCGGCGAAGTGCTGTCTGCCGTCGACGCGCAGGACGCGCTCAAGCGCGAGATCTTCTGGAAGTTTCCCAATGACTACCGGACCGCATCGGCCGCGCTCACCAAGGGCGTCCCGATCCTGAAACACGAAGCAAGCTCGAAGCTCGCCGCCAGCTATCGCCAGCTCGCCGAGAAACTCGGCGGGGCCGGCTGGTCTCGTCACGCAACGGCAAACGCGCGTCGGGCAAGGTCGCAATCGCGAATTGGTTCGGCCGGAACCGTAAGAGGAGTTAATCATGGCACTCAGTGACCGATTCGCCCCCAAGAAGACACCCGTGACGGCCGACCCCGTCAACGGCGACGGCAAGGCCAACGGCGCCCGCCCGCCCGTCCGTGGTGGGGCACCGGCTGGACCGGCGTCCAATGCCGCGCCATCAATGTATTCGGTCAAGCGCTCTGACGAAGCGGCACTGAGCCCACTCGACCAGCTCAAGGTCGATCTCCACCGGCGCCTCATCAGCCGCCTCGACCTCGATGCCCTCGAGCGCATCAAGAGCGAGGCCGAGCTGACGTCGCAGATCCGGCAAGCGGTCCTCGAGTTCATCCGGGAAGAGGCCACTCCGCTCAGCCAGCGCGAGCGCGATGAGATCGTCGAGCAGGTCATCTACGAGGTCACGGGTCTCGGTCCGATCGAGCCGCTGTTCCGCGACCGGACGATCAGCGACATCCTGGTCAACGGCGCGCGCCAGATCTACGTGGAGCGGCGCGGCCGCCTGAGCCGCGTCAACGCGACATTCCGCAACGACGCCCACCTGCTCGCGGTCATCGACCGGATCGTGAGCCGCGTCGGACGCCGCGTGGACGAGGCGTCGCCCATGGTCGACGCCCGTCTGCCCGACGGCTCACGTGTCAACGCGATCATCCCGCCGCTCGCCCTCGACGGGCCGATCCTCTCGATCCGCCGGTTTTCGACCGATCTCGCCGCGAGCCAGAATGGTGCAGAACGGGACGCTGACCCAGCAGATGCTCACCATCTTCGAGTCCTGCGTCAAAGCGCGGCTCAATATCCTCATCTCCGGCGGTACGGGTGCCGGTAAGACGACGATGATGAACGCGCTGAGCAGCTTCGTCCCGGCGCACGAGCGTATCATCACGATCGAGGACGCGGCCGAGTTGCAGCTGCAGCAGGACCACGTGGTGCGCCTGGAGACGCGCCCGCCCAACGCGGAAGGACGCGGTGAGGTGGTGGCGCGCGATCTCGTGAAGAACGCGCTCCGTATGCGCCCCGACCGGATCATCATCGGTGAAGTCCGGTCGGGTGAGGCACTCGACATGCTTCAGGCCATGAACACCGGTCACGAGGGATCACTCACCACGATCCACGCCAACACGCCGCGCGACGCGCTGTCGCGCCTCGAGACCATGATCCTCATGGCCAACTCCAACCTGCCCAACCGGGCGATGCGCGATCAGATCTCGTCCGCGTTGCACCTGGTCATTCAGGTCGCCCGCTTGAGCGACGGCACGCGCCGCGTCACGAGTGTGGTGGAATTGACTGGCATGGAAGGCGATGTGATCACGACGCAGGAGATCTATCGGTTCGCCCGCCGCGGCATCTCGCCGGATGGCACGGTGCTGGGGACGTTCGAACCGACCGGGATCCGCCCCAAGTTCATCGAACGCCTGGCAATGGCAGGCGCGGCGCTGCCGCCCGAAATGCTCGGCGCCGGCGCATGGTGAGGACGCGCTGACATGCCACTCACGACCGTTGCTCTCCTCGCGGCGATCTTCACCGCCGTCTTCTTCCTGATCGTCGGGACGCATCGCTTCATCATCCGGCGGCGCCTGTACATGCAGGAGGAGGCGAAGTCGCGCCTGTCTCCGATCGCATCGGGCCAGTCGCAGGCGGTCCTCGTCCGCGACGAGGAGCAGGCGAGCCAGTTCGCGTTCCTGAACAAGTTCCTGTCGGGATCGGAAATCTCGCCCAAACTCGCGACGTCGCTGCGCCAGGCCGGTATCAACATGACGCCGGGCGTGTTCATCTCGTGATGGCGGTCTCGGCGCTGGCCGGCGCGCTCCTCGGCAGCTCGCTGGGCCCGCTCGGCACCATCGGCGGCGGCGCGTGGGCATCGTCGCGGCCCGCGGGTGGCTGCGCTGGGCGCAGCACCGCCGGATCACGAAGTTCGACGAACAGCTCCCGGGTGCGATCGACATGCTCGTGAGCGCGCTCAAGACCGGATACTCGTTTCACGTCGCCACCAACTTCCTGGGGCAGGAGCTCGGCGAACCCCTCGGTCCCGAGTTCGCCCGGATCTACGAGGAGCAACGGCTCGGGATCGATCCCAGCACCGCGCTGCTGGGGATGCAGGACCGCATCGGGAGCGTCGATATCAAAATGTTCGTGACGGCGCTACTCATTCAGCGCAAGACCGGTGGTAACCTCAGCGAGGTGCTGACCAACACCGCCGACGTCATGCGCGAACGCATCACCATTCGCGGGCAGCTGGAAACGCTGACCGCCGAAGCCAAGTGGTCCGGCCGCCTGCTGGCCCTGCTCCCGGTCGCCGTGTTCTTCGGCCTGTCGTGGATCGCGCCGCAGTTCATGGTGACGCTGAAGGAGACCTCCATCGGCAAGACAATGCTGGTGGTCGCGGCCGGCGGCGTGATCCTCGGATATTTGGCCATGATGAAGATTGCCAAAGTCGACTACTGACCGGATAACACATGGGCGTTCTCCCGATCATCCTGATGGTGGTGCTGGCGGTCGGCGGTGTGACGGCCGCGGGCGTCACCGTGCTGATCGACATCCGCCGGCGTGATGCCCTACGCCGCGCCGGTGGCGAGGGCGGCACGATCAATGACTCGTTCCGCAGTGTCTTGCTCGGCGCTCGGACGAACGCGACAGGATACCCCGATCCAGCGCGCGATTAACGCGATTGGGCGGCTGGTGGAAGACCGACGAGGAGACCGAGGGCGCCTGGTGCGCGCGGGCTACGACTCGACCATGGCCGCGGTCACCTGGGGCGCGATACGGGTCGTGTGCCTCATTGGGTTCCCGCTGGTGGCATTCTTTTCGTCCCCACCCGGACCGCTCGCCAGACGCTCTTGCTTGTGATCGCCTCTTGTGTCTTCGGCTATATCATGCCGACCCTCTTTCTCGCCCGGACGATGCGGATCCAAGGAGCGCCTCGTCCGGGCGCTGCCGGACGTGATGGATCTGCTGGTGCTCTGTGTAGAGGCCGGGCTGGGGTTCGATGCCGCCGTCCTCCGGGTCGCGAAGGAGATGGAGAACGCGCACCCGGATATTGCGGCCGAGCTGCTGATGGTCAACCGGAAGGTGAACGCTGGCGTCACCCGGGAGGAGGCGATGCGTGCTGCCTACGCCCGGACGGGTGTCGAGGAGCTCCGCATTCTGGTCCAGCACCTGATTCAGAGCGAGCGGCTCGGTACGAGCATCGGCAAGGTGCTCCGCGTTTACGGACACACGCTTCGGGTGAAGCGCAAGCAGACCGCGGAGCGCAAAGCGGCACCCGCTCCGCTCGATGACCATTCCGATGGCGTTTCTGATCCTGCCCGCGCTGTTTATCGTGATTCTCGGCCCGGCAGTCCTGCAGATCACGAAGCTCTTCGGCGGCCGGACGATCGGCTCGGGGACGGTTGGTGGCTCGATCATTCCGTAGTGGAAGGCCAGGGGGTCACATGCGCAACTCGGGTGCTGGGCGTACCGCCGGGGATTGCCCGCGCGCGCCGCGACCGGCGCGGCGTCACCGCCGTCCTCGTGGTTCTCATCGCGACGGTGATGATGGGCATCGCCGCGTTCGCGATCGACTTGAGCCGCATGTACGCCTACCAGAGCGAGCTGCAACGCGCGGCGGACGCCGCGGCACACGCTGGCGCGATCGAGCTCACCAAGGCCGGATTCGACATCGCCGATTCGGTGGCGACCGCCTACGTGGACGTGAATCCCGTCGAAGGGGACAGCGCCACGATTGATTCGATCGAGTTCGGCCAATGGGATCCCACGGCGCCGGATTCGACCGCATTTACATCGCTCTGCCATTCGCCCTGTGTGGCCGCCACGGCCGAGGAAGCCAACGCGATGCGGGTGAGCCTGAGCGGCGGCCCCACCGCGCCGATCTTCGGCGGATTCGCCGGCCAGGACTGCAATGTCGGGGACGCAATGAAGGCGTCCGCCATCGCATGGGTCGCGCCCACCACCGCCCGTCACGATTGCACGAAACCGCTGGCGGTGAAGTACATGGCAATGACCCACATGCTCGACAGCATCGAAGGACGGATCGGGCTCGATACGGAGCGGGGGCTCGACTCCACGGATCTCTCGACGATCCGGACTGGAGGGGTCGGCTCTGCAAATGTGCTATCACCGCCAACACCACTGACCAGTGCACGCCGACGACGCCTGCCGCGCCGGTGTTTGCGACCAGCTACGACCGGTCCAGCTCTATCCGCCAGCGGGCGAAGGGGTCGATCCCTATCTCACCGAGCTCGAGGAACAGTGCGCGGAGACCGAGACGCTCGGTCCTGGCGAGGCGATCGAGATCAATCAGACGGTGCTGGGCGCCTACGTACCCGGGGATACGCAGACCGGATGGGCCAACTGGTGCGACTTGTATCCCGGATTTCCATGTCTCATGAAACTCGACATGTACGATACGACGACGGTCGCGCCAGGCATTGTGGCGACGGATGGCAACGCCTGCGCAGCGGGCACGTGCAAGTCGATCCACGCGATCGTGGCGTTCATCGTGACCGGCATCACGGAGCCCGGCGCGGGTGGCAACGTCCATCCGGCGTTCCAGGGGTACCCGACCCTCGGAGTCAATGGGGCGGCGATCTCTGACACGGCCAGTACTCTCTCTCGCGTCGTCCTCGTCCATTGACCCATCAAATGCGTCTTCCATCCGCCTCTCGGTTAGCATCGCTGCCGGTGGCGGCGCTGCTGGCGCTCGCCCTCTCGAGTAGCCCGCTCTCCGCGCAGTATCCCAACGTCCCGCCACCGCTCCCCTGCCAGGAGCGCGGCGCGGAGTGGACGCGTCGGCGCTCGAGCCGATCGCCTCGCACGCGGCACGCGTCGCGATCGTCCCGTTCCGAAGCAGTCTGAGCGACGACGACAGCGCGAATACCGGGATGGCGATGGCGTTCACGCAGCACATGGTCGAACGCGTCGCCGATCTGCACCCCGTGATGTTCTGGCCCGCAAGCCCGGATCTCAATCCGCCAGGGACCGACGACATCATGGCGCTCGGCCGAGCCAATCGCGTGCCGCACATCATGTACGGGCGCATCGACGGCGCCGAGCACGGCATCACGCTGTCCGCGAATGTTCGAGACGGCGCATGGCCAGCTCGAGTGGAACCTCGTACTGACCGGCTCCATGTCGGACCTCCCGGCGTTCGAGGATGTGCTGGTGCGCGGCATCGCCGAGCATATCAGCCCCGAACACGGCTCCAAGACGACGATCGCCGCCAAGCCGAGCACCACCACCCACGTGGCGGCCTATCTCCGCTACTTGCGGGGTATGTCGGATCTGTCCAGTGACGTGCGTGGCTCGGCGGCGCAGGCCAACGAGGAGTTTCAGGCCGCGATCCGCATCGACTCGTCCTACGGGGCGGCATGGGCCGGTCTCGGGCTCAGTACGGTCGCCGAGATCCAGCGCGAAGGGATGGCCTCGACGAACGCCGCCAATGCGGCGACCGATGTCACCGTCATTCCGCCGGGCGGTCCGCCTGGCGCCGCAGTCCGCCTTCGTCTGGACAGCGCGTGGCGCCATTCTCCAGCTCACCGAGCCGCGTGACTACACGCACGCGCTGGCCGCCTATCGGAAGGCGATCGATCTGTCCCCGGGTGACGCGGACGCCCACCGCCTGCTCGGCCAGGCCCTGCTCGAGATGGGGTCCACCCACGCCGCGGTCGAGCAGTTCCACCTCGCGCTGACGGACGACCACGGCGATCCGGCGACGCTGGTCGCCGTCGGCGCCATGCACATCCGCGCGCGCCGGTACCACGACGCCTGCCGTGCGCTCAACGCCGCCGTCTCGAACGAGCCACGCTACGCCGAGGCCTACGCCGAGCGGGCACTGGCGCGGCTGCACCTCAAGGACATCCGGAACGCCTACGGTGATGCCGAGACCGCGGTTCGCCTCGGGGCATGGCTCACCGGATCAGTCGCGCAGGTGCTGGCCGATGCCGATGCGCGTGATACGGCGGGCGCGCGCGCCCACATCGCGGCGCTGGTCGCCACGCAGCCGCGGGAGATCGAACATCCGTCGGTCTGGGAAGGCCACTATCTGGCCGAGGGATATGCGGCGCTGGGCAAGAACGAGCGGGCGCTGGATCTCTTGAGCCATGCCACGCCACGTGGCGCGAGCCTATGGTTTGCGCTGCAGGATCCGGTCTTCGAGCGGCTGCATGGCGAATCGCGCTACAGCACCCTGATCACGACTCCCGCCCCGATCGGCGGTCCCTGATCACGCCGCAGGAAAATCGCGGCAGTCGTATCGAACAGCTGTGACGCGCGGCCGAGGATGTTGGCGGCGGGGCGCCGCGGCTCGGTGGTGCGCTGTGCGTGAGGGGCGGAGCAGGGATCCGGCGGGCCAGGCGTGACCCGTACGTCGCCCGTGAATCGGTTGAACGCGAAGAACTGCCCATCCCGGTAGAAGCCATCCACCGGCCGCAGCGTGCCGTTGAGCAGAAATGTCGTGCGGCCGCAGGGAGTGCCGTCCAGCATGTTGCCGCCTTCGAGCAGCAGCGGCCCATCGTGGATGCCGGTCATCGCGAGCAGCGTCGGCGCGAGGTCGACATGTGTGACGTGACGAAGGGAATCTGCACGGCGCGCTGAGCAGGCCCGGCGCGTAGATCAGCAGCGGCACGTTGAAGGACAGCTCACCAGCTGCATGCGCTCGCCCACGGACGCGAATTCCGCGGCCGTACGGAGGCCGTGATCGCCGGTGACGACGACGATCACGCTGTCCGTCGAGTCCGTGCGACGCGAGCGCCGCGAGAAACTCTCCCACACACGCATCGAGATCGCGCGCCAGGAGCGGGATGCGCTGCGCGTTCGGGACGCCTTCCGTTCCTGGTGGGGTGCGCCAGGGGTAGTGGCCCAGGATCGTCGCGACGAACACGAACGCCTTGGTGCCATGCGCGTTGGCCGCGACGACCCGATCCACCGCCGTGGCAAGCGACCGCCGCTCCCGCGCCACGGCCGCAACGTATCCATGCTCCGGCGTCGTCGTAGTATCCGGACGGCGGGCGTCTCGATCAGATTGGAAAACCCCAGCCCGCGCAGCAGGCGGCTGTCATGGCGGCCGCCGTTGGACAGGTTCCAGTCGATGCGATACGAGTCGATGAACGACGTCTCGTAGCCGTGCTGGCCGAGCACCGATGCGAGGCCGTCGGCGTGGAAGTCGCCGTAGTCGACGATCGACCGGCCGAGTCTCGGGTAGGTGCCCGATACCATGGCGTAGATGGCCCACATCGTGGCCGGCATGGCCGTGAAGTGATGGTCGCTCGTGATGCCGTGCTGCCCCATCGCGAAGAACGTGGGATACGCGGGATTGTCCGGTGATCGGATAGAACCGGCGGGCGGCCGTCTCCAGGCTGATGATCACGATGTGCGCGGGCCGGGCCCGGGCCAGCGGGGGCATCACCGGCGGCGCGGGCAGCGCTGTCGTACCGGCGGGATAGACCGCGGCGTGATATTCCGGAATCCAGGCGCGCCACGGTGGGGAGACGCATCGCCCGTGGCTGCCACGCGTCCGACCCCACGAGTGATGCCAGCGTCTCGCTCCAGTACCCGCGAAAGCTTTCCGGGATCGGCGCGCCATGCGCTCCGCCATGTGTCCCGTAGCTCGCACCTGCAATGCCGGCGGCCAGCCACATTACCGCGACGACCGGACCCACGAGCCGGATGACGACTCCCGCGCGCGGGCCGGCGACGGCGTACCGCGCGAGCAGAAAGGCTGAGAATGACCACAGCGCGGCGAGCACGATGAGCAGTCCGCCCGCCATCGCGAGCAGCCGGTCGCTCGGCTCCGCCAGCAGCACGAGCGGGTTCTCGCGGATCCACGCGACCGCGAGTGTAGGTTGTCGCGGGCGATGAGCGCACCGGCCGTCTCGAACGAGAGCCAATTGGCGGCACTGACCGCGATCGCGAGGAACGACGTCGCGGCGACGAGCCACGACAGGTCGATCCGGAGGAGCGTCCCGAGGATGGCCGCGACCAGCACGATGACCAGGACCTCCAGCAGGTCGCCCTTGAAGAGCAGGAGGTACTGCACCACCCCCGGGAGGTGGCCGAATGGTCCTGACGCGAGGGTGGCCGAGAGCCCGTCCGTGGCCACGGATCGGAGATAGCTGTACTTGAAGAAGAGCGTCGGGATGAGCAGCAGGACGTACCAGAGGAGCAGCCGGGCGACGCGGGGCGACTGGGCCCACGCCGGCCGCGCGGGCCCGGGGGCGGTGGCGCTCGTCGCTGGCGTGGAGCGCTCGGGTCGCGGGAGGGGCATCACGCGGTCGATGTCGGGGAGGGGGACGCGGAGCGTGGCCATGGCCCGGCCATGCGACGCAACGTGCTGCTCGTGCGTCTTCCGTCGCGTGCCGTGCGGGCCTAATATAGCGCCCAGATCCGGGGTGGTCGCCCCGGAGGACGGCACGAGGCGGTGCCACCGGCCCGACTGGAGGGACATGTTCGCGCAGACCTCGCTGCCACGCGGTGAGCGCATCGGCATTGCGATCATGATCGGGATCGGAGCCGCGGCGCTGTCGTACCTCACATTGCGGATGTATCCCCAGTTCGTCGCCCGCGACTACACCTACTCGTGGCGGGCCGCGCAAGCGCTCCTTCACGGTCAGAACCCGTATCTCGTCATCCGGCCCGTCGGGCCCTACCCGTACGAGAACTACTACTACTATCCGCTGCCGGCCGCGCTGGTCACGATGCCGCTGGTGTGGCTCCCAGTCGTCACGAGTGCGGCGGTCTTCGTCGGCCTCAGTTCCGCCGCGCTGGCCTTCGCCGTCACGCGCGATGGATTCGGATTTCGGGGTCTGCTCGTCTTCGCGAGCGTACCGTATCTCACGGCCGCCGTCCTCGGGCAGCTCACGCCGATCATCGTGGCGGCAGCCTTTCTGCCCGCACTGCAGTGGGTCTACGCGGCCAAGCCGACGATCGCCGCCGCCGTCTTCGCGGCCCGTCCATCGCCTGGGGCGCGGCGCTGCCGGTGCTGCTGCTGATCGTGAGCCTGGTGCTGTGGCCGCACTGGCCGGCCGACTGGCTGCAGGCGCTCACCCATACCCCGCACCATCGCGCGGCCATCGTCCGGCCCTTCGGGTTCCTGGCGCTCCTCGCCTTGATCCGCTGGCGGACGCCCGAAGGCCGCCTGGTCGCCGTGCTGGCGTGTGTGCCGCAAGTCTTCTTCTTCTACGACCAGCTTCCCCTGGCGCTGACCGCGCGGACTGGCCGCCAACTCCTGCTCCTGTGGGGCTCACCTGGATCGCATGGGGATCACCTGGGCACCTGCACCCACCGGCCAGCGTGCGTGGAGTTCGCCGAGCCACTGATCCTCCCGTTTCTGTACCTTCCGGCACTCGTACTCGTACTGCGGCGGCCCAATGAGGGACCGATCCCACCATGGGCCGATCGCCTGTTGCAGCGCGCGCGCCAGTCCGGATTCCTCTGCGAGGCGTTTCCTGATGCCCAACGTTGAACGAGACCTGATTCCAGACGAGACGCTCGTCTACAAGACGAACCTGCACTGGATCGTGCTGGTGGGGCCGTTCGCGCTCGCCACCATCCTGGGCATCGCGGGGCTCTTGCTGTTCGCCCGCCCGAAATTCCTGCACCGACCCATTCGGTGATCTGGCGGATCTGCGACAGTCGCTGTTCGGTGGGCCGCCCGGACATCTCGAGGCGCTCGGCGCGGGGCTCATCCTGGCCGGGCAGTCGTCATTGCGGTGAGTGGGCTGTGGCACCGCAATTCCACCGAGCTCTCCGTGACCAACCGCCGGGTGATGGTCAAGACGGGTATCGTGCTCCGTCACACCATGGAGATCCTGCTCTCCAAAGTCGAGAGCATCGAGGTGGATCAGACGATCATGGGCCGGATCCTGGGATTCGGCAGCATCATCGTGCGCGGCACGGGCGGCACGCCGGAGCCGATCCAGTTGATCGACAACCCGCAGGAGTTCCGCAAACAGGTCCAGGAACAGATCGGCGTCCGGGGGTAACCGCTACGACTTCGGAGCGATCTCCGGCAGGACAGCTGGCTCGGTGCCGTCAATGAGCCGCAGGTCGATGCGGACGATGCCATCGGCGGTGGGCGGCAGAAAATGTTCGTGAACTTGTGGCCCCACAGCAGCTCGGCCGCCGTGTAGGAGCCGCGGGCGGAGACCGTCTGGAAGAACGTCTCGTCGGTCCCGGACAGCAGGATGAGGAACTCGGCCTCGGAGTCCACGAAGTCCGACGCCGTCATGCCCCACAACGGACTCGTCTCATTGATCGGATGCACGACCGTCCATGAGAGTGAAAAGAAGATCACGCGCTTCCGCTCGAGCGCGAGTTCCGTAAAGGCGCGGGCGCGCACGCCGTTGGTCGTCACGAAGCGGGCGAAATTGACGGTGGCCTCGATCCCGAAGATCTCGTTCCGCCGAGCGTTGGCGATGCGGAACATGAACCCCGTCCGGCCCATGTACGGTGCGATCAGAGCCCGCGCGCTGAAGCGAATGCGCGGGATGGGACGTGAGAAGCGCGCGAAGATGAGCCCAGTCGCGAGCGCGATGCTGATCAGGCTGACGAACGACTCCAGCAGCACCAGGAAGTTCGCGCGCACCGTCTCCGGCACGATCGCGCCGTAGCCGATCGTCGCGAACGTCTCGACGCTGAAGAAAAAAGCCTGCAGGAAACTGCCGGACGGAAACGCGGTATCGGCCTCACCCAGCGCCCCGCGGCCCGCAGGCCATGAACAGCGCGGCAAACAGGAGATTGGCGAGGATGTAGACCGCGGCCAGCACGCCCAGGAACGCCGGCCAGCCCATCGTGAGCAGCGAGTGGTACGGGTTGCCGATGATCGCGGCCAGCCGCCCGCCGCGCTGCACGTTGAACGACCCATCGCGGTTCATGAGGCGGACGCGGCTCTGCGCCGCGACCACCGAGCCGAAGCCGAGGTCTTTGGGTTCCTGGGAGACCGCCATGGGACCGAAAAGATAGCCGATCGAGGGAACGGGCTCAGGGTGTCCCGGCGACAGGTCGGGACATCCCCTCGGCACTATCTTCCGGGCATGTCGGTCCACATTGCCGGCGGGGGGCTGGCCGGGAGCGAAGCGGCGTGGCAACTCGCGGAGCGCGGGGTGCCGGTCGTCCTCCACGAGATGCGGCCCGTGCGGCAGACGGCGGCCCACCGGACCGGCCACCTCGCGGAGCTGGTCTGCTCCAACACCTTCAAGAGCACCGAGATCACCAACGCTCACGGGCTCCTGAAAGAGGAGATGCGGGCGCTCGGCTGCATGGTGTTGGCCGCGGCGGACGGGGCGCGCATCCCCGCCGGGACCGCCCTCGCGGTCGACCGGGAACAGTTCGCGGCGGCGGTCACGGCGCGCATCGAGACCCACCCGCTCATCACCGTCGAACGCGGCGAGGTGACGGCGATTCCGTCCCCAGGCATCGTGGCCACCGGCCCGCTCACGTCCGACACGCTGGCGGCGGCGCTCCGGGCGCGGCTCGGGACCGACGCGCTGGCGTTCTACGACGCGATCGCGCCGGTCATCGATGCCGACACGATCGACACGAGCGTGGTATTCCGGGCCGCGCGGTACGACAAGGAAACGTTCAACGGCGAGACCGGAGAAAAGAGAGAGGAGGCAGGAGAACCCGAAGGCGCCTACATCAACTGCCCGCTTGCACCGCGACCAGTACCTGGCGTTTCTCGATGCGCTCAAGACTGCCGACCTGCATCACGGGCACGAGTTCGATCAGGCGCCCTATTTCGAGGGGTGCCTGCCAGTCGAAGTGATGGCGGCGCGCGGGGAAGACGTGCTCCGATTCGGGCCGCTCAAACCCGTCGGTCTCACCGACCCCCGGACCGGCCGCCAGGCATATGCCGTGGTGCAGCTCCGGCGCGAGGATCGGGCCGGGCGCATGTGGAATATGGTCGGATTTCAGACGCGGCTTCGGATCCCCGAGCAGCAGCGGGTATTCCGGATGATCCCCGGACTGCAGCAGGCGGAGTTTCTCCGCTACGGATCCATCCACCGGAACTCGTACGTGAACGCGCCGGCGGTGCTCTCGCCGCATCTGTCGCTTCGGGATGATCCGATGGCGCTCGCTGGCCGGGCAGATGACGGGAGTCGAGGGCTACACCGAGAGCTCCGGCGACCGGACTGCTCGCGGGCATCAACCTGGTGCGCATGCTGGACGGTGCGCCGCCCGTCATCCCGCCGCCGACCACCATGCTGGGCGCGCTCTATCGCTATCTCCGCGAGGCGGACCCGCGGCACTTTCAGCCGATGAACGCGAACTTCGGACTGCTCGACGAGCTGCCGGCGCCGGTCCGCGACAAACGCCGGAAACGCGAAGCGTTCGCCGCGCGCGCGATGCGCGACATCGCGGAGTGGCGGGACGAAGCAGGTCTGGCCGCGGGCAGCCGGACCGCCGGCAGCGCGGGGAATCCGCGATGACGGATGCCGAGGGGCCGAGCGGCGGGACCGATGCCGTGGGCGCGTTTCTCACGCATCTCGAGAAAGAGCGCGATGTCTCGCCGCACACCGTGCGCGCGTACGGGCGTGACCTCGCAGAGTTCACGCATTATCTGCGGCGCTACTACGGCACCGGCGCGTGGACCTGGCAGGGCGTGGACCGGCTCGCGGTGCGCGGTTTTCTGGCCCACCTGACGCGGCGTGGCATCAGCAAGCGCTCGATCGCGCGCGCCCTCTCCGCGGTGCGGAGTCTCTACCGCTACCTGCATCTGGTGGAGATCGTGGACGCGAACCCCGCGCGCGCGGTCGGCACGCCGCGCCGAGAGCGGTATCTGCCGAAGTATCTGGACCGGGGACAGGCCGAGCGTCTGTTCGCGGCGGCCGAATCGGCGGCGGCCAGCGGGCGGTACGCCGCGGTCCGCGATCTGGCGATGCTGGAGCTGTTCTACTCCACGGGCATGCGACTCTCCGAGCTGCGGGGCCTCAATCGCGCCGATCTCGATCTCCTGAGCCAGATGGTGAAAGTGCGCGGCAAGGGGCGCAAAGAGCGCATCGTGCCGGTCGGCGACCATGCGGTGCGCGCGCTCCGCACCTACGATGGCGCGCGCGAGATCGTCGTCCGCGCCGCGGGATCGTCCGCCGACCGGCTGGCCGTGTTCCTCAACGCGCGCGGCCAGCGCCTGAGCGTGCGTGGCGTGCAGACGGTGATCACGCGGCTGCTGGCGGGCGTCGGCGAGGACGCCGGCTTGAGCGTCCACTCCCTGCGCCACACCTTCGCGACGCATATGCTGGACGCGGGCGCCGATCTGCGCGCCGTGCAAGAGCTGCTCGGACACGCCTCGGTCGGCACGACGCAGATCTACACGCATACGAGCGTCGACCGCCTCAAGCAGGTGTATCGCAAGGCACATCCGCGGGCGATGTGATGGCGGGCCCCGGCCAGCTGGGACGGCGGCTGCCAGCGCTTCAAAGGGATGGAGCGGGGCTTCAAGACCGCCGATGATTCGCGTGCTTGCCGCCGTGCTGCCGGCGCCGGCCGCCCGGGTGCCGCCGCAATGGAGCACCCGCCCGCACCGCGTACTGTACCTGCGATACGACCGCATTGGGGACATGATCCTCGCCACCGGCATCATCGAGGCGATCGTCCGCGCCCATCCATCGGTGACGGTCGATGTGCTGGCCTCGCCCGGCAACGCCGCGGTGCTGCGAGGTAATCCGCACACCGGACAGGTCGTGATCTTCGAGAAGCAGCGCCCCTGGACGTATCTCCGGACGCTGCGGCAGATCCGCGCCGCGCGATATGACGCCGTGCTCGACGCAATGGTGCTGTCTCCGTCGCTGACGACGGCGATTCTCATGCTGTTGAGCGGGGCGAGCCACCGCGTCGGCGTGGCGGGGCGGGGCACGGAGTTCGCGCTGACGCTCCCCGTGCCGCGCGCCCGCCACGCGGTCCACTACGTCGACCATTCGGCCGCACTGCTCTCGGCATTCGGCGTGGATCCGCAGCCGCGCTCCCCACCGGCGACCGACGACTCGCACGCATCACGGCCGGACGCGGCGGATCCCGCATCGCCTGCGCCGCGGCTGAGCGGACAAGTGAGCACCGCGAGCCTCGATGCGCCGGTCGGCGGGTGGGGCGTCTGGCGCCCGCAGCTTTACCTGAACGAAGACGAGAATGGCGGGCGGCGCGTCGCAGTGGGCCGCGGCCGTGCAACCAACGGCGCAACCAACGGCGCAACCAACGGCGCAACCAACGGCGCAACCAACGGCGCAACCAACGGCGCAACCGACGGTGCAACTGGCGTCGCGATCCGATCCATCCGCGCCGCGCGTCCGACGTCTCGTCGTCAACGTCTCGGCCGGGGACCAGACGCGGTACTGGCCCGAAGACCGCTTCGTCGCCGCGATCACCTGGATCCGCGAGCGGTTCCCGTCGCTCGCGCTGCTCGTTGTCGGCTCGCCGCACGACCACGAGCGGATGGAGCGGATCGGAAAGGGGGCTGGCATCCCCATAGCGACCACGCCGGGGATGCGCGACATGATGGCGGTGGTCGCCCTGTCAGACATCGTCTTCACCGCCGACACGTCGGTCACTCATGTCGCCTCGGCCTACGGCAAACCCGCGGTCGTCATGTTCCCCCGAGGCCGGGGCGCGCTCTATGGGCCGTACGGCACCGCCGGGCGCGTCGTCTCGACCCCGGCCCCCACGCTCCAGTCGCTGGCCGTGGCGCCCGTGCTGGCGGTACTCGACGAGGTGATAACCGCGGCGCTCTCCGGCCAGTGATTAGCTTTCCCGCATGACTCCACATCGCGGCGTACCGGTCTTCTACGCGACCACGATCCTCGCGGTGCGGCGGGACGGCCAGGTGGCGCTGGGCGGCGATGGGCAGGTGACCGTCGGCGACACCGTCATGAAGTCGAACGCCCAGAAAGTGCGGCTCCTTCGGGGCGGCAAGCTGCTGGCCGGATTCGCCGGGGCCGCCGCGGACGCGTTCACCCTGTTCGAGAAGTTCGAGGAGAAGCTCGAGCGCTTTCCCGGCAACATGCCCAAAGCGGCCGTTGAGCTGGCCAAGGACTGGCGCAGCGACCGCGTCCTTCGCCGTCTCGAAGCGCTGCTCGCGGTGGTGGATCGGACGCACGGGTTCGTCATCTCGGGGACTGGCGACATCATCGAGCCGGACGACGGGATCCTCGCGATCGGATCCGGCGGCGCCTACGCGCTGGCCGCGGCCCGCGCACTCAAGGCCAACACCGCGCTGGCGCCGGCCGAGATCGTTCGCAAAGGACTCACGATTGCGGGCGAGATTTGCATCTATACGAACGACAACATCACGGTGCTGGAGCCGACCGCGTAAGGGATCATGTCCTCGAAGCACACCCAGCAGGCCCTGCAGAAACTCGCCGATCTGACGCCACGCCAGATCGTGGCGGAGCTCAACCGGTACATTGTCGGACAAAGCGAAGCGAAGAAATCGGTCGCGATCGCGCTCCGCAACCGGTGGCGGCGGCAGCGTGCGCCAGAAGCGATCCGTGAGGAGATCTCACCCAACAACATCATCCTGATCGGGCCGACGGGTGTCGGCAAGACCGAGATCGCGCGCCGCCTGGCGAAGCTGTCCGGGGCGCCGTTCATCAAAGTCGAGGCGTCGAAGTTCACGGAAGTGGGATACGTGGGCCGTGACGTCGAGGGAATGGTGCGCGATCTCGTCGAGAGCGCGATCGACATGGTGCGGACGGAGCGCGAGTCGGAGGTCGAGGACCTGGCGAACGAGCGTGTCGACGAGCGGCTGCTGGATCTCCTGCTGCCCGCACCAGCGACCGCGAGCTCCCCGGGCGCGGGCCCGAACGGCGCGGCAGGCGGAACCGGCTCGGCCGTCCCGGCGGGCGCCGCCGCGGGACACGCGACCGCACAGGCCGGGGCACATTCCGCGCCCCATGCACCGGTGGCCACGCCAGCGGCTGGCGAGCGCGACACGGTGTTCCTGGTGTCGCCCCGCGGCGATGTCTCGGTCGGTAACGTGGCCGCGGCCGAACACGGCGGCCCGGGTGGAGGCGCCACCACCGGTGGCGATGGCCTCTCCGCCGATGCCGCGCGGTATCAGCGCACGCGGGCCAAGCTCAAGCAACTCCTGCTCGATGGCCAGCTCGAAGGGCGCGACGTCGAGGTGGAAGTGACGCATTCCGGCCCGCAGATGTGGGACGTGATGCTCCCGCAAGGCGCTCCGGAGGGAATGGAGAACTTCATGGAGATGCTCCAGGAGATGAGTCCCAAGCGCAAGAAAAAGCGCTCGGTGAAAGTCTCCGAGGCGCGGCGCATCCTCATGGAGCAGGAGCTCGACAAGCTGATCGACCATGAGGATGTTACCGGCGACGCGCTGGAACGGGTCGAAAAGCTGGGGATCATCTTCCTCGACGAGATCGACAAGATCGCGGGCGAGCGCGGACCGACAGGCGGCGGCGGCCCCGACGTCTCCCGCGAAGGCGTGCAGCGCGATCTCCTGCCGATCGTCGAGGGCTCGAACGTCCAGACCAAGTACGGCATGGTCAAGACCGACCACGTGCTGTTCATTGCGGCCGGTGCATTCCACGTGTCGAAGCCCAGCGATCTGATCCCCGAGCTGCAGGGGCGGTTCCCGATTCGCGTCGAGCTCAAGCCGCTCACGGAAGAGGATTTCGTGCGGATCATGACCGAGCCTGAGAACGCGTTGACGAAGCAGTACGCGGCGCTGGTCGAGGCGGAAGGCGCAACGCTGACGTTCACCGCGGACGGGATCGCCGAAGTCGCGCGGACCGCGGCGCAGGTCAATCAGCGCATGGAGAACATTGGCGCCCGGCGGCTGCACACGGTGATGACGACGCTGCTCGAGGATGTCCTCTACGACCTGCCGGACCGCGGTACCGCACCCATCGTCGTCAACGCGGCACTCGTGACCGAGCGGCTGCGGTCGGTCGTGGAGGACGAAGATTTGCGGAGGTACATCCTCTGAGCACCACCCCAACGGCTCCCCGGCACTTTCTGGCGATCCCCGATTTCACGCGTGCCGAGCTGGGCGCGGTGCTCGATCTGGCGGAACGGATGCGCACAGGGGAGTACACCGCCAAGCCGCTCGCCGGGAAATCACTGGCGATGATCTTCATGAAGGCGTCCACCCGCACCCGCGTGTCGTTCGAGGTCGGGACGTGGCAGCTCGGCGGCCACGCGCTCTTCCTGTCCCCTCGTGACATCCAGCTGGGGCGCGGGGAGCCGATCGCCGACACCGCCCGCGTGCTCTCGCGCTACGTGGACGGGATCATGATCCGCACGTTCGCGCAGTCCGACGTCGAGGAATTGGCGCGCTACGCGTCGGTACCCGTGATCAACGGACTCACGGACCTGCTGCACCCGTGCCAGGTGATGGCCGATGTGCTGACGATGGTGCAGGCGTTCGGCACGTGGGAGGGGAAGAAGGTCGCGTGGATCGGCGACGGCAACAACATGGCCAACTCCTGGATCAACGCCGCCTACCGGCTCGGCTTCGAGCTGACGCTGGCGTGTCCCGAGGGGTACGAGCCCGACCCGGCCGTGCTCACGCGCGCGCAGCGGGAGGGCTCGTCGCCGGTCCGCGTGGTGCGCGACCCGATGGACGCCGCGGCGGACGCGCACGTCGTAACGACCGATGTGTGGGCATCGATGGGCCAGGAGGAGGAGCAGCAGGTGCGCGCCCGTGCGTTCGCCGGGTACGCCGTCGGTGCTTCGCTCATGGCCCGCGCGGCCCGCGACGCGATCTTCCTCCACTGCCTCCCCGCTCACCGGGGTGAAGAGGTTGCCGCGTCGGTGATCGACGGACCTCAGAGCCGCGTGTGGGACGAGGCGGAGAACCGCCTGCATGTGCAGAAAGCGCTGATGGCCATCCTGATGGGTGGCGCGTAGCGTATTGCGCGTCGTGCATCACCGTCCCATCCGCCACACTCAGACCCCCAACCGCCAACTCCCGTGATCGCCGAACACACTGCCGCGCCCGATTTTACCGTGAAGACCGATGAAGGGAAGGAGCTCCGGCTCTCGTCACTCCGGGGCCGCAACGTGGTGCTCTATTTCTACCCCAAGGACGACACGCCCGGGTGCACGGTCGAAGCGTGCGAGCTGCGCGACGCATTCCCACGGTTTACCAAGACCAACGCCGTGATTCTGGGCGTGAGCCCGGACAGCGTGGCGTCGCATCAGAAGTTCAAGAAGAAGTTCGAGCTGCCATTCACGCTGCTGGCGGACACCGACCATGCTATCGCCGACGCGTACGGTGTCTGGGTCGAGAAATCGATGTATGGGAAGAAGTACATGGGTGTGCAGCGGGCGACCTTCCTGATCGACAAAAAGGGGTCGGTGGCCAAGGTGTATCCCAAGGTGAAGCCAGAGGGGCATGCTGCCGACGTGGAGGCGGAGCTCAAGGTCCTCGGGGGGTAGGGGCCGAGGGGTGACGCGCATCACGCCAGGCTGGTGATTCGCCGCGTGTTTTGCGAGTTGTAACTGCCGTTACCCCAGTTAGTTAGGATCGTCTAACCTACAGCCGCGCCGCTCTCGTGGGCGCGTCACATTGGCCCTCTCTCATGAGAGGGTGTGATGGGTGGGTCCGGCCGCGTGACAGTGGTCGAGCCCGCTTCGTCCTAGGTTGGTCTCCGTAGCAATCCCAAGGGACTGCGGCTGCGCGGCATCTGCCGCAGTGGGCGCGGCCCAGGAGCGTCGGCAAGGCCTCATGCGGAACTATCGCGCCTTCACGTTGATCGAGATGGTGATCGTGGTCTGCCTCATCGCGCTCATTACCGCGATGACGCTGCCACAGGTCAACTACACGGCCTACCGCGTGGATTCCGGTGCCCGTGCCGTCCGCGCGGCGTTCCAGCGTGCCGAGAATTACGCGGTGAATTCGCAGCACAACCAACTGGTGGCGATCGACGTACCGAACGGCGAGGTCTACATCGTCGACGACGTCAACAACAACCTCGCCGCCGATCCCGGAGAACACATCAGCGCCGTACCGCTCCAGGATGGCGTCATCTTCGCGACCCCGCCGACCTCGAACACCTGGGCTGGCGCGTCGCTCGCGACGGCTCCGCTCATGGCGGCCTCGCTGATCACCGTGACCATCAACGGGAATGCGCTTCCCGCGTTCGTGTACCGCAGCGACGGCGCCGCGAGCACCAGCCTGCAGTTGTACCTCACCTCGATGCGCCGCCAGGTCACCGACTGGCGTGGCGTCAACGTGACCCAGGCGACGGGGCACGTGGACTGGTACAAGGACCAGGCGGGGACATGGGCGCTCGCGGGTCTGTGATGCGCGCATCTCGTCTGACCGGTGTCCGGCGCGGTATGACACGGCGCGGTATGACACGGCGCGGTATGACGCTCATGGAGACGCTCGTCGCGATCGTCATCCTCGCGAGTGTGCTCATTGGCCTCGGTGAGTTCATGGCCCAATTCGCGCACACCACCAAGGTGTCGGCGCTGCAGCAGCGCGGGCTCGACCTGGCGACCGATCGAATCGATTCCGTCGAGCATTCGCAGACCTATGCGTCGATCGATTCCATGGCCGCGGTCGAGAGCATCGCGATGGACTCGACGGTGTACCGGCGCACGACGTACATCCAGCACATCGGTGGCGGTCCCACCGACACGATGGACTATCGCACGGTGACCGTCTCGGTTGCCTTGCCGACCGTGACGACCCCGGTCCGCAAGACGACCATGATCGCGGCCTTCTAGGCACCACCATACTCATGGCCGCCATCATGCACAGGCACATGCACAGGCACATGCACAGGCACATGCACAGGCCCATCGCATCGCGACCCACTCGCGCTGCCGGGCATCCCGCTCCGGCATCGCGGGGAATCAGTGGCCGCTCCGCGTTCACGCTGGTCGAGATCATCATCGCGCTCACGCTGCTCTCGATCCTCGGGGCCGCGGCGGTGACGTTCCTCGTCAAGCAGACCCGCGCCGTGATGGTCATCTCGGGCCGGCTGGACGCGCAGCAGAACGTCAGCTTCGCGATCGATGCGCTGTCCCACGACCTCCGCGTCGCGGGCGTCGGACTCGGCAACCAGCAGCCCATGGTGATCGAGGCCAATCCCTACGCCGTCACCTTCAACGCCGATCTCGTCACCACCGATACGTCCGCGGTCACGACCGCGACCTACTTCGACCCTGCCGTACCGGAGTCGTTGACGGTCGCGCTCAAGCCGGCCAACAAGATCACGTATCCGCTGGGGACGATCACGTACCCGGACAGCACGTACTACCAGTCGAGCGGGCTGCTGAGCAACGCCGAGACGATCTCGTACTACTTCACGCCGGACTCGACGACGTCGGTGGCGGGCGAGTATTTGCTGCTCAAGCGTGTCAACAACGCGGCGCCGACGCTCCTCGCGCGGGGCATCGTCTTTCCGTCCGGCCAGCCGGGCTTCCGCTACTTCATCCCGGGCGCCGCGGTCAACTCGCGCGTCGAGCTGCTCTCTCCGACGCTCCCGCTCTATTTCAAGGCGGGGAGCGTCGGTCCGGACACCATGCTCGGCAAGATCAGCGAGATCCGCGTCCAGATCCAGGCGATGTACGTCGATCCGGTGGAGGGCAACGTCTTTCGCAGCGCTAACGAGAACGTTCCTCTCTTGAACGCCGGTCTCGCCCACACGCAGGGCTGTCTGAGCCCGCCGCTCGCGCCCGCGACGCTCACGCAGACCGCGTGGCCGTCGGGTGACAGCGTCGGCGTGACGTGGCCGGCCTCGGGCGACGAGATCGGCGGCAAGCACGACGTGAAGAGCTACTCCGTCTATCGCCAGGTCTCGGGATCAGGTGTCTGGAACTCGCCGATCTACACGATCGCGGTGGCCGGCACGCCGACGTATGCGTTCCAGGACAAAGCCGTCCCGCTCGGCTCCTCGTATACCTATGCCGTCGTCGCCCGCGACTGTACGCCGTCGCTGTCGGCACTGACCGCGGGCCCGGGCAATGTCACGCCGCTGCCCTGACCACGCCATGACCATGCGCACCCGTCATCTGGAGCCTACCATGTCACAGACCCGGCCGGAGACTCGGTCGCCGGCTCTGGCCGGTGCCCGCCGCGGATCGGCGGTGTTCCTGGTGCTCATCATCACGGTGGCCCTCGCGGCCCTCGCCGGCTCGGCCGTGTTGCTGGCGTCCGGCGGCTCCCTCGTCGCGGGGTACCACGACGAGGAGCACGACATGCTGTACGGCGCCCAGGCGGCGCTGCAGTCGGGCATCAGTGACCTCAACGCCAATCCGTTCGTGCTGCCCGCGTCCGGGTACACCAAGATCGCGAGCAACGCCACCCTGACCGCGGCGGACGGCTCGGTCGTTCCGCACGTGGTCTATGACCTGTACGCGGGTCCCACCGGATCGCCCACCCAGCAGCAGGGGCGCTTCGTGACCGTCGTGGCGGTCGCCAAGGACACGGCGCGCAAGCGGCAGTTCGTGCGGTGGGTGCAGCTCAACCAGGTCAGCTTCTCCCGATTCGCGTATTTCTCGGAGAACGAAAACGGCATCTGCTTTGGGTCGGGCGACCGCCTCAACGGACCGGTGTTCTCGGACGACGTCATCACCACATGCGGATCGCCGCAGAAAGCCGACTTCATGGATTCCGTGTGGACGCCGCAGTCGTTCAGCAACGGGAATCCCGCGCAGGACACCCTCTACGATGGCTGGACCAAAGTCGCGAAGCCGCTGACGCTCCCGAGCACGGCGAAGCTGGCGGCCCTGTACCCGATCGCCGCGGCGTCCAACACGTCGTTCACGACACCAAATCTTCCGACCGACTCGACGGCCAAGATCCTGTCGCGGGTCGAGTTCGATGCGTACACAGTTAATGGCCATCCTGACAGCACGTATCCCGGCAGCGGATTCGTGAAGTTCTATCAGGTGGATCAGACCAAGGCGTTCATCCCGCCCGCATCCGGTACGTGGACCGCCGCACAGAAGGACTCGGTGGCGATCGGCTACCTGCGCTCCGGCATCACGCGCCAGCACGACGACAACAACTGCGGCGAGTACCGCTACGTGCGGAACGACAACGGCAACCTGGAGTGGGAGTTCTTCCCGATCGCCGTGCACAAGAGCGCGTGGTACAGACGATCGTCGCCAACGCGACCGACGCGCACGGTCGCCTGGCCGTGATGCGCACGCCAACATCACCGAGACTACGGTCGTGGCGCTTGGCACACATACCGCGACGACACGATCACGCTCGTGGGGATGGCGCTGAATCGCCGGCCGCAACGGCAGCACGTCGAACCCGCCGCGATGTTATCCTGGGCGGCGACCCGCACCTGGCGGCATCGGAGCGCGACACGACGGCCGCGGCGCCGCTGCGGACCGGTCGCAGTGGGGTTCGCAGAACTGGACCTACGGCCGCCGCGGCGGCACCGACACCACGTTTACGGGTGGCGCGACGGGCGACCCGACGCATCCCAGCCGCATGGGCGAATGGCTGCTCTGGCCCGGTCCGACGCCTGCCGCGTTCACCGCCGCGTTCAAGGCCACGCACCCCGACTGGCAGTACCTCTTCCCGATCGACACCGTCTACAATCCGTCGTTCCGCGGCGTGATCGCGGTGACCGGCAGCGTCGGTGTGAGCGGGACGGTCAACGGGCACATCACGCTGTACTCGAATGGCGCCGTCGGTGTCCTCGACAACCTGCGTCTCACGAACGACGCCGACACCACGTGCACGCACCTCATGGGGATCATCGCCGGCACCAATATCCTGGCGACGGACAACGGCATCAACTCGCCGGCCGGCAATGCCACCACCCGCATTCAGATGCGGAACGGCTCGAGCGACCTGTGGGTCGAGTCGACGGTGATGGCGTTGACGTCATGGGGCGCCGAAGGCCTGGTCGCCGATGCCGGCGCGCTCTTCGTGCCGCTCCAGCAGCCCTGCAACGGGCAGAACTTCGCGCGCGGGTGCATCCACGTGCAGGGCAGCATCCTGCAGAACACGCGGCAGGGCATCAACGGCGGCAACGGCACCACGACGGGCTACGGCTACGAGAAGCAGTACAACTACGACAACTGCGCGATCGTGAATCCGTTGCCGGATTTCCCGACCACGGGCCAGTTCACGATCAACAACTATTTCGAGAGCGACCCCGCGCACTTCAACGTCGCGGCACTCTACAGCGCACTGGCACCGTAACGAGCTCCCGCTTCTACTCCGTAGTCCCTAGTCTAGTCCCTAGTTCCAGTCACCACCCTCGCCGTACGCCGATGTTAATGGCGGCGTAGGGCTGGATCGACGGGCCGGTCTGATATTCGCGCGTCCGCGTGACCGCGCGGTACTCGGCCTCCAGGAAAAACAGGCGCACGCCGCCGCCGAACTCGTACTGGCCGACCCACGGAATCTTGCTCACCGAGTACGCGGGGTCGGTGGACGAGCGATCGAGCACGAGCTCGGTCCACACGTAATCCACCCGCGCCGCGGCCAGCGCGTAGATCTGAAACTTGGGCACGCGGCTCCCCGCGCCGCCAGTCCACGGCGCACCCGCGCCGTATCCGATCCGCGCCTCGGCCCCCGCGGTCCCACCCGTCAGCACATTGCCCGCGGAGACCGACACGCGCGGCATGACGGAGAGGACGGGGATGCCGCCGATCGACGCCTGCGTGACGACGCGCGACTCCGATGCCCCGACGTCGAACTCCGGCGCCGTAGGGATCTGGTGGCTCCAGCCGAGGGGCGTGTAGTAGTGGATGATGCGGTGCCACTCCTCCTGGACGGATCGCCCGCCAGCGACGGCGGTCCCGCGACGCCCGCCTCGACCGAGAACGCGGTGTTTTCGCGAAGGGTGAAGGAACTGGACGTCCCGGAGAGCAGAAGTTGCCCCGCATACGGGCGCTGCCCTGGCACTGGGCTGGAGTTGCTGTGCCAGTCGGCCGGCGTGTACATTCTCCTGGGCGAGCGTGAAATCAGTCGAGAAGCAGCGCCCGGCCGCGGCGTTGTCGGTCCAGATCGCACCGTACGTCGCGCTGCGGCTGGTGACACCGCACGGGGCGGCGTGCGGGCCCGCGATGGCGGACCAGAGCCGGGAGCCCGCGAAGGACAGCGAGATGCGCGTGCCATTCGTGAACTCGTCGTCCGGCCGGCGGATCGGTGGAATCCAGTAGGCCAACTGCGCGTTGTCCTCTTCGGCCCCGGCGGCCAGGAGTTGCTGCGCACGTGCACTGGCACGCGGGATGATGAGCGCGGCCAGGAGCGATGCCAGGAGCGACGCCGTAGCCCACACGCGCCGGTGCGACCGGGCAGCCGGGCCATCGGATGCGGTGTGATTTGCGAGGCGGCGGCGTGGCCGGCGGCGTGTCATCGTGGCGCGTGCGGGTCCGAAGAAAGGTCTGGTCCTGCTGCTCGTATTGGGACGGGATCCAGCACCGTCAAGTCACGACTACGCAACGCGATGCCGGATTGGATCGGTTTGCCCAGCCGGCGTCAGACCGCCGCGCGACCTCATAAGGCGGCGAGGTGCGGGCAAGTTCCCGGGCCGCCGGTTCAGGCAGCCCCGGAGTCGCGCTCGTGTGCCCCACGCAGGCATCCTACGCGCTGGATGACGACTCGGGACCGCTCCCCCGTAGACGCCCCGGTGATCCGTCCGTACGTCCCTGCGGACTACGCGGAGTGGGGCCGGATGTGCGTGGCCCTGTGGCCGGAGCACGTGAAATCCGATCTCGACGCGTGGCTGGCCCGGGGTGAGGCGGCTGCGGTGTTCGTGGCCGACGCGGGGCAGGGGCGGTTGTGCGGATTCGCGGAAGTGGGCGAGCGGGAATACGCCGACTGCTGCGACACCAGTCCGGTCGCATATCTCGAGGGCTGGTACGTGGACGCCGCTGCCAGGAGCCGGTCGGTCGGGCGGCGGTTGATCCAGGCGGTGGAAGCGTGGGCCCGGTCGCGTGGGTACCGGGAACTGGCGTCCGACACGCACATCGAGAACACCGGCTCGCAGCGCGCGCATGCGCGCCTGGGATTCGAGGAAACCGAGCGGCTCGTGCTCTTCCGGAAGGTGCTGTAGGAGCGGGCACATTCCGCGAGATGAAGATCGCGCCCGATGGGATGCGCGGTCTGTCGGTCCTCTCCAGGTCACCGTACTATTGCGGCTCTCCACGGGGGTCGCCCCGGGAGACTCACTTGTCCCGGAGTTCCATCATGCGTCACCGTCTGACTGCCGTAGCCTCACTTCGTGTCTCCGCGCTGGCACTGGTGTTGTGCGTTCGCCGCAGCCTGTGGCAATGGTGCTGCCGGCGGCGCCGGCGCCGCGTCCGCCGCGCCAGCCGCCAGCAACGCCGCGGCGGATGAGGCGGCGATTCGCGCGCTGGACTCCGCGTGGACCAAGTCGGCGGGCGACAAGAACGTTGACGCATTTACGACGTACTACGCGACGGACGGCGTGTTGATGGCGCCGGGTGAGGCGATGCTCAAGGGACGTGATGCCATTCACGCCGCGCTCGCGGGCATGGTCAAGGATCCGAACTTCGCGTTGACGTTTACGCCCGACCAGGTGACCCCCAAGGGTGATCTGGCGTGGGAGATCGGACACTACACGATCACAGGCAGCGACAAGGCCGGGAAGGCGGCCCCGTCGAGCGGGAAGTACGTCGTCGTGTGGGCCCGCCAGGCGGACGGGAGCTGGAAGGTGGTGCTCGACGCGCCGACCACGACGCAGTAGTGATGTGGTGGTGACGCCGGTATCGCGGCTCGTCGCTGTGCCGGTATCCGTCACCGGTCGCGAGATTCGCCGTTCCGGCAGCGTGGCCGGGCTAACCGATGTTCAGATGCGAGCCCGCCGCAGTGACACGGCATTGACGGCCACCACGATCGACGAGCCCGACATCATGAGCGCCGATATCTGCGGCGCGAGGCTCACGCCGAACGGCTTGTAGAAGAGCCCCGCGGCGACAGGTATCGCCAGCACGTTGTAGACGGTCGCCCACGCCAGATTCTGCTTCATCTTGCGGACCGTGGCCCGGCTGAGCCGGATGGCATGCGCGACATTGGCGGGATCGGATTTCATGAGCACCACTTCCGCGGCCTGAATCGCCACGTCGGCGCCTGCGCCGATCGCGATACCGATGTCTGCCTGGGCCAGCGCGGGCGCGTCGTTGATACCGTCGCCGACCATCGCGGTGACTTGGTGCTCTCGCTGCAGACGCTGCACGTATTCCGCCTTCTGCTCCGGTCGCACCTCCGCAAACACCCGCGAAATGCCGACTCCCGCGCGACCCGCTCGGCCGTGGTGGTCGTATCGCCGCTGACCATCACCGATGTGACGCCGAGTGAGGCCAGATCTCGTACTGCTGCGGCCGCGGTAGGGCGGACGGCGTCGGTGATGCCGAGGAGGCCGAGGATGCGGCCGCCGGCGGCGACGTATGCCAGCGATCGGCCCTCAGCCGCGAGCGTGTCGCCGGCGGCGCGCAACGGCCCCGGGTCGATGTGCTCTCGCTCCAGCAGCGCGAGGCTTCCCAGCGCGGCGGCGACTCCGTCGAGGCGGGCGGTGATGCCCATGCCCGGTACGTTCTGCACATCCGTTGCGGGCGCCGCGGCGACGAGGCCCTTCGCCGCCGCCGCGTGCACGATGGCGACGGACAGGGGATGCGTCGACTGCGAGGACACAGCGGCGGCTTTCCCGAGCAACTCGTCCGGCGTCACGCCGGGAGCGGGCATCACATCCACCACGCTTGGGCGCCCCTCGGTCAACGTGCCGGTCTTGTCGAAGAGGACCGTCTGCACGCGGGAGATCCCTTCGAGCGTCGCGGCGTCCTTGATCAGGATGTTGTGCTTGGCGCCGAGTCCTGTGCCCACGGCCACGGCAGTCGGCGTGGCGAGTCCCAGCGCATTGGGGCACGCGATGACGATTGCCGAGATCGCGAATGTGAGCGCGGTCAGAAACGGTGCGCCAGAGAGCCGCCAGGCGACGAAGCTGGTCACGCCTGCGCCGATCGCGACGACCACCAGCACGGCCGCGGCTCTGTCCGCGAGGCGCTGTCCCGGGGCCTTCGAGTTCTGCGCGCGCGCCACCAGCGCGGCGATCTGGGCCAGCACGGTGTCCTGCCCGACCTTCGTGGTCCGCATCGCGACCGCGCCGGTCTGGTTGATCGATCCTCCGACCAGGCTGTCGCCCGCCACTTTGTGCACCGCCCGGCTCTCCCCCGTGACCAGCGATTCGTCGACGTCAGTCTCGCCGGAGATCTGCTGGCCATCGACTGGAATTCGGTCACCAGGCCGGAGGTGGACCTCGTCTCCCACGATCACCTGGGCGGTCGGCAGCACCACCTCCTGGCCGTTCCGCAGCACGCGCGCCGTCGGGGGCACCAGGTCGAAGAGCGCGCGGAGGGCGTCGTTCGTACCACGGCGCGATTTCATCTCCATCCAGTGGCCGAACAGCACGAACGTCACCAGCATGGCCGCCGCGTCGAAGTAGGTACCCGGGTAGCCGATGACAGTCAGATACACGCTGGCGAGATACGCGGCCATCACACCGGTCGCGATGAGCACATTCATGTCGAGGGAGCGGTGGCGCAGGGCGGAGACCGCACCGCTCAGGAACAGCCAGCCCGCCCACCACACCACCGGCGTCGCGAGCAGCAATCCGATCCAATTCGCCGCGCGCGGGCCGACGACCATGGGAACGCCCGGCACCGATCCGGTGAGCACCACGAGCGGGACGGTAAGGGCCAGGGCCACCCAGAACCGGCGGCGCATGTCCGCTTCCATCGTTGCGGCCATCGACGAATCGCCGCTCATGCCGGCATGATGGTCATGCCCGGGCGGTGCGGAATCCATCATCGATGCCTGCGGCGCCGGGTGGGATGGGCGAAGCGCGTGCGACAGCGGGTCAGAGGATTGGCAGGAGTTCCGCCCTGGTATACACGGCGCCGCCACGGATCACGAGCCGCACGCGGCGGGCGTTGGCGATGTCGGCGGTGGGATCGGCGTCGAACACGACGGCGTCGGCGAGTTTGTTGGGCTCGAGCGTGCCGAGTTCCTTGTCGCGACCCATGGCGCGTGCCGAGCCGATGGTGGCGGAGGCGAAGACGTCGGCGGCCTTCATCCCTGCGGCCTGCATCGCCTCCATCTCCGCGTACACGCTGGGTCCGGGCGCCGTGCCCGGATTGCCTGCATCGGTCCCCATGGCGATCGGGATATGCGCCGCGTACAGCGCGGCGAGGTTGCGGGCGCTCCGTGGCGGGGTCGAATCCATCCGCGCGATGCGGGCGGCTGGCGGTCGCAGATTCTCCGCGATCGGTGTCTCGAGGTGTGACCGCGTGACTTTGTCCACGCAGTCGAGCGGGTAGCGCGCCGCGGGCGACTGCCCACGGAACACATCCGTATAGCCACTGAGGACAACCAGCGTCGGAATCACGATTGCGTTGTTCTTCCGCACCAGCGCGATGAACTCACTGTCGATCGGGGCATCTTCGACATTGTGGACCAGGACATGCGCACCGGCCAACAGCGCTTCCTTGGCTCGCGCCAACTGGGTGGCGTGCACGATCATTGGCAGTCCGGCCTGCCGAGCCTCTTCGCCCGCGACCATGATCCGGTGGCGCATGACGGGCTGCAGCGAGTCGGGCACCTGGATGTACCAGATCTTGATGGCGGACGCGCCCATCCGCGCGAGCGCGCGGACGCCGACGCGCACCGCGGAGTCGCTACCCATGAACACGAACTGTCGTTCGAAGGGGAGGTTGAGCCAGAAGTCGATCGTGGACATGAGTGGTCCCGCCGCGCGCATCGCGGTGCCATGAGCGACTCTTCGTGTTGGCGGGCCATGGTGAGGGACCACGGATATCCGCCCACGTCGAACACGCTCGTGACGCCGGAGCACAGGTATGCGCGGTCGAATCGCTCGGGATGATCCCGGAGATACGCGACCACGGAGTCGTAGGGATAGCGCGCGCGTACGTCGCCGGCATTGGGGCGGCCGTCGAGCCACGAAGTTTGCGAGTAATGGACGTGCGCGTCGATGAGGCCGGGCGCGATGTAGCCACCCGACGCATTGCGAATCGTCGCCCCGGACGGCACCGCACACGCTTTGCCGGCGCACTTCACCCGTCCGTCCTGGAAGATCGACCACGGCATCCGGCACTGGCGCTGCGTTGGGGTTAATCAGCGTCGCGTGCACGATCGCGACGGTGGGAGGCGCGGATGTGGAGGATGCAGGCGCGATCCGGCTGCCGGGTGTACTCGCGAGGAGCACGAGTGCAGCGATCGGTGCGAGAGCAAGGGACGCCGGGCGACGCGACATGCAGTGATCCGGGGTTGAGGGTGTCAATACAGCCGCCGAGCGAGGGCCTCGCGGACTATTTCAGCCGGCGCTCAAGCGCTCGAATCGCGGGTTGCCCCTGAGCGATGTCCACTCGGGATCGATCCGGAGCCACGCCGGTGACACGTAGAATGGCACCTTGAGCAGTTGCTCGAGGATGTCCATCGCCTTTTCCGGCTGGCCCGTCAACAGGTACACTCGCGCCAACAGGTATTGATCGTAGGTGCCATCCCGCGCGTTGTTGGCGATCGGCAAGAGCGCCGCTCCGCGCTCGGCTTCTCGGATGGCATCGGGGTAACGGCCGAGATATGCGAGCGACAAGCCAAGGAGCATGTGACGCTGGTCGTCGGCGGGAGTCGCCGCGACCTCCGTGACAAACCCGGCGCGAGCCGAGTCGGCGTAAATACGGGTGCGCGCCCGATGCCGCGCAAGGCGTATACCTGGTCAACACGAGCGCCCACGTTGGTGTGTCATCATCGAATGCGTCGGGCCGCAGTGTGACCAGACGCGCCCGTTCCGCGCTGTCGAGGGGCCAGTAGAGGTCCCAGATCGGGCCAGGAAAGCCACGAACGCAGATTGGCCGACGACCGGCGCCGCGTCCTGGATCCTACGGCGTGCGCCCGGGAGATCCCCTTGCGCCAGCGCGATCATTACGCCCAGCTGCGATGTTGGTGAGGTTGTCCGGCCCTGCCGAGAGCGCCCCGGCGCAGGCCGCCGTGGCTTCGGGGTAGCGATGGAGCCAGAGTGTGCCTCATACTCCGAGCGCATAGGCGCCTGGTTGCGCGGGTCCAGCCGCCTCGCCTGCTGCATGCGGACCAGCGCCTGCTCCCACCGTCCGACACTTTCATCGGCGCCTGAGGCGGCCCGCAGCAGAGCAAAGTTGTTCGGCGACTGCGCGAGACCGGCATCAGCTTCCGCCAGCGCGCGGCGGCTGTCGCCGACGATTCGTAGTAGACCGACCGCGCGGCATGCGCGTCGGGCAGATTCGGCGCCGCGCAACGCGCGTGCGGTCGCCAGGTCAGCCGAATCGCGTAGCGTCGCAAGGGAGATCGAATTCGCAGAGAGCGATGCGTACGCCGTCCCTTAAATGCGCCGCAGGCCAGTGGCGAACGCGGAGTCACGTCGACTGCCTCGTCATACGCCGCGATCGCGCGGCGCAAGTTCGCTGGCGCGTCGCGGGCCTGGAACTGGCGCTCCCCTCCGAGAAAGGCATCAGACGCGGCCAGGTCGGCCGTCGGCCGTGCCGCCAGCGTCTGCGCGGCCGCTGGCGTCAGGGCGACGCGCAGCGCCTGCGCCACCTTGCCTGCGAGTATCGCCCTGCACCTGGAACACATCGTTCATCGGCGCATCGAACGGCTCCGCCCACTTGTCGGCTGTCGTGGAGACGTCGAGGAGCTCCGGGCTGACCTGCACGCGGCTTGCTCCGCTGGCAGCCTTTGCCCACCGTTCCCGATCAGCAATAGCGGACTCCGAGCTCGGTCCCGATCTCGCGCGGAGATTCTGACGTGCGACGGTATGCCCGAGCTCGCCGAGCCGATCACCTCCAGGCCGGGAAGACCGTGAGCTTGCTCCGCACCGCGTCGGTCAGGCCATCCGCGAAATACGCGTCCGCGGAATCGCCCAGATTTTCGAATGGCAGCACGGCCAGGCGGGTCTCGGCGGAGGGGGCTCCGAGCCGGACTCGCGCGATCGCCAGGCGAACAGGAGTCCAGCACCGACGAGAAAGCCGAGGGCGAGCGTCAGGGCTGCGACCGGCACGCGTGACTTGCGCGTTGGCTGCGCGCGCGCCCCCGCTACGCCGTCCCCCGGCGGGCTGTGTACACCGGTCCGTTCGGCGGCGTCGAGTGCGCGCGCGAAATCCCAGCCGTCGGCCAACGGTCCGCGGGAACCGGTGCCAGCGCTCGCCGTAACGCCACGTCCATCGCTTCCGGCACCGACGCGCGCACGCGCCGCACCGGCGGCGCCGGACTCGACATCATCTTGGCGATCACGGCCTGAGCAGTCGCGCCCGTGAACGGTGGCTCACCGGCCAGCATCTCGTAGCACACCGCGCCGAGGGAGTAGATGTCGCTCGCGGGGCCAGCCGTCCGCTCTCCGCTCGCCTGCTCGGGGCTCATGTACGCGGGCGTTCCCGACGACGTGCCGGTCGCCGTGAGGGTCATCCCCGATGCTCCCGGTGCCTCGCCGCTGGACGCGAGAGCCCGGGCGATCCCGAAATCGGCGAGCAGGGCCTGGCCATCGGAGGTGAGCAGGATATTCTCCGGCTTCACGTCCCGGTGGACGATGCCACGCTTGTGCGCGAAGTCGAGCGCGAGCGCGACCTCGCGCGTGATCCGCACCGCATCCTCGACGCTGAGTTGCGCCTGCCGCCGCAGGCGTTCGCGCAGCGACTCGCCTTCGACATACGGCATCGTGAACCACAACTCTCCGGTGGCGGTCTCACCGGAGTCCAGTACAGTCAGGATATAGGGATGCTGCAGCGTCGCGGCGAAACCGATCTCGCGGCGGAAACGCTCGGGGCCGAGCGACGCCGCGAGGTCCGTGTGCAGAACCTTGAGCGCCACCTGGCGGCCGTGCTTGACGTCGCGGGCGAGGTATACGGTCGCCATCCCGCCGCGCCCCAACTCGCGTTCGACCGTATATGTCGCCCCGAGCGCTGCCTGCACGTGCTCGGAACCGGGACTCGTCACACCCGAAGCTACGGGTTCGCTGGGTGGCGCACCAGTCAGCGCCCGCCTTGGCGGCGCCGCTCGGGCGCTGTTCCTCAGTGAATCGTCGCGAGCCACCGCGCGACCGACTCCCGGAGGTCCGCCAGCGGGAGCGCCCCCTGGCCGAGCACCTGGTCGTGGAACGCCCGGATATCGAATCGCGACCCCAGGCGCTGCCTGGCGCCGGCGCGGATGGAGAGGATTTCCTGCTGTCCGATCAGATACGACGGGGCCTGGCCCGGCGTCGCGATGTACCGGTCGACTTCCGCGTTGATCTGGTCGGGTGACGTCGCGGTGTGCGCCAGCATGTACGCCACCGCCTCGTCGCGCGTCCAACCCAGCGCATGGATGCCGGGATCGACGACCGCGCGCGCCGCGCGGAAGGCTTCACCCGACATCATTCCCAGGCGGTCGAGGGGGACGAGTACAGCCCCATCTCGTCCGCGAGTCGCTCGGAGTAGAGTCCCCAGCCCTCGGAATAGCCGCTGTTGCGGAAATACCGCGTCACCGGATGCGCGCCGGTGCGCTGCTGCGCGATGGTGATCTGCAGATGGTGGCCGGGCACCATCTCGTGGAAGGCGACATCCTCGCCCAGCGATCGGCTCTGCTGCCGCGGCTCGTAGGTGCGGATGAAGTAGGTGCCGGGCCGCGATCCGTCGTCGGTCGCGGGATAGTACTGGCCCGGCGCCGCGTTCTTCTCGCGAAATGCCGGCACCGGCTCGATGCGCACCGGCGCTTTGGGCAGCACCCCGAACCACTGCGGCAGCGCCGCGTGTCGCGCGCGCCAACGCGCTCTCGGCCTGCGCGATGACCTCCTCTCTGGAGTGGTACGTGTACGCGGTGTCGGTCTTGATGCGCTGGAGCAGGGCGGGGAGGTCGTGCGTGTGGAAGCTGTGGTCCGCGAGTGTGTCCATCTCCGCCGTGACCGCCGCCATCCGTCGGAGCCCCAGCTCGTGCACCGCCTGCGGCGTCATGTCCATTGTCGAATACCGCGTGAGTTGCGCGCGGTAGCAGGCGAGTCCATCGGGGTTGGCGGAGAGGCCGATCGCGTCCCGCGCGGCCGACAGATACGTGGTGCTGAGAAAGTCGCGGTACCGCCGAGCGGCGGGGAGGACGGCCTTGTCGAGTAGCGAGTCGAGCGAGGCGCGAAAGCCGGGTGCCGAGTCGCGCGCGGCGGGCGATGCGAACGGCGAGCGCTCGGTGGGGATCGCGAGCAATGCGTCGAGCTGCGCGATCGTTGCACGGACGATGAGCTTGGGCGCGGTGTACCCGCGCTGTATACCGGTGCGAAGGTTCGCGATCTCCGTATCCACGTACCGGGGTAGTGCGCCGTACCGCCGGAGTGCCGCTCGGCGCAGGCTGTCCGTGCCGACGGGCTGGAAGCCGGCGAGGACCGTGTATCGGTGGCCCACCCGGAGAACTGGCTGACCGGCCAGAATCCTCGTGACAGGTGCGGAGCGCGACGGCGCTCGCCAACTGCTGGTGGAGCACGGCGTACGTGGCCCACTCGGGCTGGCCGGCGAGCGTCTCGGCGAGATGGCCCAAGCTGTTTGAGCCAGCCATCCTCACGCGCCTCCCACGCCGCGTCGGCCGCCAGGCTGTTATCGCGATCGCGTCGTGCCGGCGCGCAATGCCCTGGATCGTCTCCCACTCCGGATTGCGGGCGCGGTAGGCCGCGACGTAGTCATCGGCGATCGCGTTCACCGTGCCGGCCGGCGCAGTGGCGGCCGAGGAGGACGAAACGAGGGTGCGGTGGGGCGGGACTCCCCCAGCCGCGAGGCACACCATCGCGCAGGCGATGGCGAGACCCCGCCCGCGCGTGACATGGACTGGACGAAGCACCGGCACTCCCGAGAGCGGCGTTCCCGGCATTGGGAACAGGCACGGATTCTGGGCGCCGCGAAGGAGGTCCGCAAGCGCCGGACACGGTGGCGGCGCGCGATCTGTCGGTCCTGTTCCAGCGGCCGTAATATTCCGTCGCGTTCGGCGACACCGCCGCCAGCATGAGTCGCGGCCCTGTGCGCGAGGTCCTGATGCCACGAAGACATGGGCGCTAACGCCGCAGCGCTGCCCCGGTTCCGCAACCCGTGCTCGCGCCGCTCACCAGCGCGGCGATCTTTCTCGTCGTCTGCGTGAAGCTCGAGCGCGAGAGCTACGCCGCCCTCCGCTCGCTCTGCGGTGACCTCGGCGGCATCTGCCGGGCCGTCGAGTACCCGCCGCATCAACGCGGCGCTCTCGTGTGTCGCGGATCGGATCGGATATCTGGGACAATCTGTTCGGCGCAGCCCGGCCGGCTGAGCTCCACCCGTTTCGCGAGATACGGTCCGGCGAGCGTGTCGCGGTGGCGACGCCTGGCGACGTGCTCTTTCACATCCGCGCCAGCCGGATGGACATGTGCTTCGAGCTCGTGACGCACATCATGGAGCGGATCGGGCCGGCCGTTTCAGTGGTCGAGGAGACGCACGGGTTCAAGTATTTCGACGATCGCGACCTGCTGGGATTCGTGGACGGAACAGAAAATCCGCGGGCCAACGCCGCGCTTCGCGCGGCGTTGGTGGCGGAGAGGATCCGCGGTTCATGGGCGGCAGCTACGTTATCGTTCAGAAGTACCTGCACGACCTGGCCCGGTGGGACGCACTGTCCACCGAGGCGCAGGAGCGGATCATGGGGCGCAAGAAGTTGTCGGATATCGAGCTGAGCGACAGCGTGAAGCCGACGTCGGCCCACAACGCGCTGACGACCATTGTCGAGAACGGAAGTGAGGTCAAGATTCTCCGTGACAACATGCCGTTCGGGAAAGCCGGCGACGGTGAGTTCGGGACCTGCTTCATCGGATACAGCCGCTCTCCCCGCACGACAGAACGAATGCTCGCGAACATGTTCATCGGGCGCCCACCGGGGAACTACGACCGGCTGCTGGATTTCAGCCGGGCCGTAACTGGAGCTCTGTTCTTCGCGCCATCGGCGACGTTTCTCGAAAGCCTCGGCGACGACTAGCCATGAACGTCTCCAGCGGTGTGATCGCTGGGATGATGATCGAACGCTGGTGATCGGGGCCGGCTCATCTCGGGGGTGGGGTACATGGTGAAGGCGATCCTGTTTGCGCTGTCTCTTGCGGTACCTCTTGTTGCCGTCGGCGCGGCCGCACAGTCGCCCGCGCCGCGCGGAGGACTCGGGTTTGCGTTCGGCACGACGACGGAGGATTCGCCCGCGCAGGGCGCACTGGTCACCGAGGTGTACCCCGGCACCGCGGTGGCCGCGGCCGGCGTCCGGCCCAATGATGTCGTCACCGCGGTCGATGGACACCCGCTCGACAATGGCGCCGTCCTCGCCACGTATCTCATGGGCCTCCACGGCCTCCACCGCGTGGTGCTGCAGATCGTGCGGCCCACCGCCGCCAAGTTGGCGCCAATGACGGTGACGGTGCTGCTGTCCGACACGCCGGGCGATTCCGTCGCGCCGAACGGCGTCCACTGGAGCGTGAGCATTGACGGCAACGTCCGGAACTACACGCCGGACCGCTCCGTCGAGGTCACGAGCTGGCAGCAGGCCGTCAGGCTCATCCCGCGCGACCACGTGCACGAGTCGAGCGTGTGGTCCATCTACGATCACCCGCGCGACCACCCATCGAGCTTCGTCATCCGAGAGACCGTGGCCGGCGCCACCCGGATCGTGATCTCACCCGCCGCCATGTATGCCAACACCGTGGAAGAGGCGCACGCCAAGCTTCCGCCCGGATCGACGATCCTGCCGAAAGACCCGCAGAATCCGCCGAATCTCATCGAGGTGTGGATCGCGCCCTGACCGCAATGCGCGCGGGCGCTACTCTGTGTCTTTGGCGGCCGCCCCCCCTTTGGCCTCGGCGAACCCGGACTCGTTGACCGCCGGCGCGTAGGCGTCGAACATGTCGCCGATCGCCGAGGGCGGCGGTGGCGGCGGAGGCCAGCCAGATCTGACGACGAGTGAGCATGGCGCGGGTTGAGTGTGAGGCGTCCCGCAGTCCGCGAACGGAAACCCTGCTTCGCCTTTCGCTGACAGAGACAGCATGCCGGGATGAACGCACGACGGCTTGCTGCCCGCGCACTGAGGGATGAGTCACCTGGCGAGGCACAACCGTTCTCTGTCCTAAATCCACAATGCTGTCACCCCCGATCACGCGGCGACGATTCGTGGGCGAGGCGACGCTGGCGGTCGTCGCGCTCGGGCGGGCGTCGCGGGACCCACGCCCGTGGGGGCGGCTCAGCGCCCGCCCGTCTGCTACCGTCCTCGACCCGCTTCCGCCCGGTGTTCACACCCTCTCGGCAGTTGGATCGCGCACCACCGTGGTGGTCGTACCGCCGAAAGTGTCGCCTGAGCGTCCGGCGCCGATGATCCTCATGCTGCATGGGGCGACGGAGAGCAACGCGGAGTCGCTGGGTGCGATGCAGCAGGTGGCGGGCGACGCGGGCGCGATTCTGCTGGCGCCCAGCTCGGCGGGCCGGACCTGGGACGCGATTCGTGGCGTGTTCGGCGATGACCTGGACGACATCGACCGGCAGCTCGCGCGCGTCTTCGAGCACTGCGTCGTGGATCCCGCTCGCATCGCCTTCGCCGGATTCTCCGACGGCGCGTCGTACGCGATCTCGCTGGGCCTCATCAACGGCGATCTCTGCTCGCACATCATTGGGTACTCGCCGGGCTTCATCATTCCGGGAGTCCGGCATGGGCGGCCGCGCGTATTCATCGCGCATGGGACGCGCGACCGGATCCTGCCGATCGATCAGTGCGGCCGGCGGATCGCGTCCAACCTCAAGTCCCAGGGGTATGCGGTCGAACTCGCGGAGTTCGACGGATACCACGAGATCAGGCCCGAGATGGTGCAGCGGTCGGTAAGCTGGTTGGTGGGCGGAGGCGCCACACGCATTCCGGGGTGACCTAACCGCGACACGCGTTCCCTGCCAATTCGGCGGTCAGTCCGCCATATTGCGGTCACGATGCGGATCGCGGTCCTGACGGTTTCGGATGCTGGAGTGCGCGGAGAGCGGGCGGACGCCTCGGGGGAGGAAGTCGCCGCGTGGGCGGCGGCCCGCGGGGACGTCGTCGTGGAGCGGGCGCTCGTGGCCGACGAGTCGGCGGCGATCGCATCGCGCCTCATCGCCTGGTGCGACGGGGATGCCGCCGACCTGGTGATCACGACCGGGGGCACGGGGCTGGCGCCGCGGGACGTGACGCCGGAGGCCACGCGCGCGATCCTCGACCGTGAGGCGCCTGGGATTGCGGAGCGCATCCGCGCGCTGTCACTCGAGTCGTTTCCGCGTGCGGCGCTGGCCCGAGGCATTGCGGGCGTCCGGCATCGGACCCTCGTGATCAACCTCCCGGGGTCGCCGAGCGGGGTGCGGGATGGGTTGGTGGCGATCGGCGAGATCGTGGCGCACGGCGTGGACATCCTGCGCGGCGTCCCGACGGATCACACGGGTGCAGCCGGCCGGCCGAAGCCTCAGGCCCCGGTGAGCGCGAAGAAATCGGCGAAGCCCATCGCCCAGAAACGCGCCAAGGCACCCGCGAAGAAATCCGCGACGCGATCACCGAAACGCCGCCGATGAAAGTCGTCGTCATGCTCACCGACGTCGAGCCCGCGGTCCGTGTCAACGCGCTGCTCGAGCGGGACGGCGTCTCGACGGATGTCGTGTCGCCGCTCGATGACGTGCGCGGCACGCTTGCGCGCGTGCGTCCCGATGTCTTGGTGATGACCGGCGCGCTGCTCGATCCGCAGAACCTGGCGCTCGTGCGCGAGCAGCTGTGGACGGGCGCGGCGATCGTCGGCCTCTCGGACGTCGGCGAGGAAGGCATGATCGACCGCCTCCGCGCGCTCGGCTACAGCGAGGTCTACATCAAGCCGATCGTGCCCGAGGAAGTCGCGGCGGGCGTGCGGCGGCTCGCGGACCGGCAGGCGCTCGCGCGCGAGACAGGATTGTACGGCGAGTCCGAGGCGATCCGCGAAGTGCTCGTCAAAGTCGAGCAGCTGGCGCCCGTCTCCAGCACGGTGCTGATCGAGGGAGAGAGCGGCACCGGCAAGGAGCTGGTCGCCCGGGCGATGCACCGGCTCGGTCCCCGCCGCGGCCGGCCATTCATCGCGGTGAATGTCGGCGCGCTCCCCGAGACGCTGCTCGAGAGCGAGTTGTTCGGGCACGAGAAGGGCGCGTTCACGGGCGCGGCGGAGCGGCGCATCGGGCGGTTCGAGCTGGCCGACACCGGTACGCTTTTCCTCGACGAGATCGGCGACATCCCGCCGGCGACGCAGGTGAAGCTGCTGCGCGTGCTGGAGGAGCGGGAAGTCACGCGCGTGGGCGGGACGCAGCCGATCCCGGTGGACGTGCGCGTGATCACCGCCACGAATCGCCCGCTCCGGCAGCAAGTCGAAGAGGGCACATTCCGGCCGGATCTCTACTACCGGCTGAACGTGCTCAGCATCTATCTGCCGCCGCTTCGCGAGCGCCGCGCCGACATCCCGTTGCTCGTGCGCCGGTTCATCCAGGAGTTTTCCGCGCAGCATGACCGGCCGTTCCACGGGATATCCGCCGACGCGTTGCAGATCCTCGTGGAGTACCCGTGGCCCGGTAACGTGCGCGAGTTGCGCAATCTCGTGGAGAGCATGGTGGTGCTCTCGCCGGGACATGAGATCGGTCCCGCGGACATTCCGCGCGAGCTGCGTGACGCGGGCGCGCGATTCCTGCCGGTGCACGTCGGCCCGCTGGTGCGTGGGCGCGATGGGGTGGAGGGCAGGGAGATCGAGTTCATCGTGCGCAGCCTGGTGGAGCTCAAGCTGCAGGTCGAGGAGCTGCGCCGGCGCACGCAGCCACTCACGCCGGGGGGTGCGGCGTCATCTATCGGAAGCGGCTCCTTCCCGCCGCTTCTGGGGGCTGTCGCGGCCGGGCCAACGGATGCGGGCTATCAGCCGGTTGAGGCCGCTGGGCGGCGTCAGGAGGGGCTTGGGGGGGCGTCCGGGGGGACCGATGGCCAGCCGAGGCCGGTTGCGGGGATCGAGGCTCCGGGGGCGCCGCCGCCGCCCAATCTGGTCCTGGTCAGGCCCGGGATGACGATGGCCGAGATTGAGCGGGCGGCGATCGAGGCGGCGTTGCGGGAGCTTCGGGGGAACCGCCGGAAGGCGGCTGAGATGCTGGGGATTGGGGAGCGGACGCTCTACAGGAAGCTCCAGGAGTATCACATTCTCGATACGCCTGAGGCCGTTGAGGCCGCCGGGGCGGGGGCGGCGACAAACGTTCCCACAGATACCTTTGGCTGAGTCTGCAAGTCTTGATACGAGTAGTGTTTTGCCCCATATTCGCGCTCAGCTTTCAACCTCATCGGCGGTAATCCTCTGCCCGCTGCAGTCAACTATTCATCGCTGTCGGGCGGCACTCCGATCGCTGGGAGTGTCCTGCCGATCCGCCGAGCGGAAGAGCTGCTCACGACCTTGCCGGGCGTTAAGTCGGCGAAGATCGTGGCGTCCCCGAACGGCGAGGTGGACGAGATCCACGTCCTGACCACGGCCGAATATACCCCGAAGCAGACGGTCCGGAACATCGAGAGCGCGCTGATCGCGCATCTGGGTATGCGGGTCGATCATCGGAAGATCTCGGTCGCCTCCTCATCCGAGCCTGGCCGGGCATCGGGGTCCCATTCGGCGTACGCCGAGGTGGCGCCGCGGCACTCGGGATCCGCCGCGCAGTATGAGGCGGAGCAGGCGGCGCACGTGGCGGCGAGCGAGGACGAGTTCCGCGAGCTGGTGCGCGAGGTGGATTCGACGTTGGCGGGGGTGGTGCCGGACGACTTGAGCCGTCGTCGCGTCTACTTCGAGGATGTCGAAGTGCGCCGGTCGCGGGCGCGCGGGGTGTTGTGCCGCGTGACGCTCCGGAAGGGCGACTCGACGTACACGGGTGAGGCGGAGGGCGTCGAGGGCCAGCGGTCGCGTGTGGATCTCGCGGCGCGTGCGGCGCTCAAGGCGATCTCGCAGGCGGAGAACGGCGAGCGGACGCTCGCGCTCGACGGCGTGAAGCTGATCGAGGCATTCGATCGGGAGTTCGTGTTCATTGGCGTCGCCGCGCAGTTCGGGCGCGAGCGCGCGCTGCTCACGGGCAGCTGCGAAGTGCGGGAGAGCGCGGAGACGGCGTCAGTGCTGGCCGCGCTGGACGCGACCAATCGCTGGATTGCGCACGGGCGGTAAGTCGTCCGCCGGTCGTCCGCTCGGAGAGCAAACGGTCACACCGGGACTGAAGCGAAAGCCGCCGCGAGAAATGGTGGAAGGGGAGCTTGCTCGCGGCGCTCCCGATCGACGTAGTGCTTGAGCATCGTCATGGCATTGATATCATCGCCACGCGCTCGCAGTGATTCGAACATGGCGAACGCAGGAAAATCCTGATTGCCCGAGCGTTTGGCGCGGTCAAACAGCGCCTTGAACTGTCCGAGCAGCGCTCCGTGCTCAGCGGCCAGCCCTCGCCGCAGCGTGCTGAGGATCCAGACCGCCATCGCGATGCTTTGGGTGCGGGCCGAGGCGATCGACTCCCACCGGCGTGGGACCGGGAAGTCGATCAGTTCTAGCGCATCATACCGCTCTTCGACGAGCGCGATCTTGGCGCCGAGGATGTGGGCCGGACAACTCCGAGCAAGGTCTTCGCCAGGATCGAACAGCGGTCGCAGGCGTGTGTACCAGGTTTTCGCCGATTCCAGGTCGCCCTCCTCGAAATAGCTCCGCACAAAGCCTGCTGTGGTGATGAATGTCCCCCAACGCAGGCCGCCCCGCTCGAGCAGATTGAGTCCCTCACAGAGCAGCGATCTGACTTCCGCGAACCGGCCGAGGTACAGCAGCGGCACCGATGCGAGGCGCAGCACGCGGCTCAGCGATGCGATGTCACCCGACGCGCGAGTCGCCGCGACGAGCCGTGCGCCCGCGTGGGCTCCCTCGGCCAGATCACCGAACCCAGTCTGGTAGATCAGATCGGCCGTCGAACGATCCGTATCAGCGACCTGCGTCCCGCGAGTCAAACCGCCAAGCGTCCGGTAGACATCCTGCGCCAGACTGGCATCCGGAATGTTGTGAGCCAGGATGAGCGCCCAGATGCCGGCGCGCACGCGATGGCTCGGGAGCGCGTGCTCCGCTCCGAGGCATTCGCAACGCGCGTTCGAGGACAGCGGGAATCGTCCGGTCCACTTCCCACTCGGCTTCGAGGCTCGCCAATTCCACGTCATCGTGCGTGTCCGTGGCATTCGGTCTCGCCACCGCCAGCGAGGCTCCGCGGTTCAAATCCACAATTCGGGCCCAGAGACCTGCCGCACGCAGGGCGAGGATCAGGCTGTCGCGTAAGTGAGCGCGATCGCTGTCCGTTTCGCAGAACGTCTGCGCGTGATCCAGAATCTCGACCGCATACTGAGGCGACCCGACATCCATCGATTGCCGGGCGCATTGGCGTAGCACCATGAGCGCCTTTGTCCGTTCGCCTGACTCCTGCAGATGCCGCGCACAATCCCACAGGATGCCGGGTTGCGCAAGATCCGCGTCTTGCTCGAGAATGATGCCGACGCGACGGTGCAGGAACCGCTTGGCGGCCGGCGACAGACGGGCGACGGCGGTGTCGGCGAGCAACTGATGCTTGACGCGCAGCTGATTCCCGGCTGCTGACAGCAGACCTTGATCGTCGAGGGCCTGCAGGCAGTCGATGATCTCGAACTGCGGGTAGGACAGGACCTGATCCACCCGAGCGAACGTCGAGTTCTTCCCGAGCAGTGCGCACACCTGGAGTACCCGCATGGACGCTGCGCCGAGTTGGTTGAGCCGCTCCTGGATGACCGCGGTCAGTGAGGACGGCAGCGGGCCAGCGTCACCCGTCGCGGCCCAGTGCGCCGCCAGTTCGCGGACGAAAAATGGATTGCCCTCGCCGAGGGCGATATTGCGGCGGAGGCAGGACTCATCCGGGGGGCGGTCTCCAGCGGTGACGACGCTGAGGAACAGAAGCCGTGATTCGTCGTCCGTGAGCGGCCGCAAACGGCAGACTGTGAGTCCTTGAACGCAGCCGTGCAGCGGTGACCCGGCTGTCGGCAGTTGCCTCGCGGTAAGGATCAGCTGCAACGCGCGCCTCTCGCTGCGGTCGACGAGCTTACGAAGCACTTCGGCCGATATCGTGTCTGTCCAGTCGGCATTCTCGACTACGATCAGCAGGGGAGCCTCGTCGCAGACTGAGTCGATGAGATCGAGGATGGCGTGGCCGATTCGGGCATTGGTAAACGCGGCCTCAGTGGGTGTCGCAGCGGCCGGGTCGTCCGTGGGTGTCCGCTCGAATTGGATGAGACGGGTCAGATACTCGCGGGAGATCGGAGAGCATCCGAGACTGCCGGGCAGCTCCAGGAGGGACGGGACGAGGTCGGCGAAGACTGACAACGGCCGCGACGTGTCGCCGGACTGGCACATTGTGCGCGTGACCCGCACGCCCTCGAGCGTCGCGACGCGGGTCGCCTCAAGTGCCACGCGACTCTTCCCGATGCCGGCAGGACCCCACAGCAGGCAACTCGAGCCATGCGCCTGTCGCAGTCCGCGGAGTTGCGTCGTCAGCAGCGCGACAATGTCGTCCCGTCCGACGAAGCACCGCTCAGCCGATGCCGAGTAGGGGGCCGCGAGTCGTTCGGCAATCCGGCGCCGCAACACGCTGGCTGGGATCCGGATGTCCCGGGGGCCGGCGTTCAGTTCGGCAATGAAGTGATCGAGGATGGCGACGGCGGACGCTTTGCTCCCGTTCAGCGCCGTAGCCTCGGCCAGCGCGAGGGTCGCCTCTTCATTGAGCGGATCGAAACGCAGGCAGTTCCGGGCGGCTTTCTCGACATCGCTCCATCGACCCATGAGACGCTTCGCCGCGAGATTCTCAAGGAGCCGGACGCGGAACCTCCCATGCACGTGGCTCCGCTGCTCGTCGATCCATTCGGAGAATGCGCCTGAGAACTCCGGTGCGTATCCAGGCAGGAACTCCGGATACCCATCGTCCGGAACAGGCTCCGTCATCGCTGACTCGTAGTCCAGGTCGACCGATTCCGCAGCCATCTCGATCGTATGCGCACCGTCGCCGACCGGCGCGCCCATGGCGCGCAGGACATACGTCAGATGCCGCAATGAATGCCGAGCGCGATGCGTCGTCGCATGCGGCCAGAGCATCTGGGCGAGCGTGCTGCGCGGGATCTGCTTCCCGCGCTCGATAGCGAGATACACGAGGAGTGCGAAGCGCATCCTCGCGTCGTGCGCGACGCGCACGGTCCCAACGTCGACTGCACACTGGCCGATCGATCGAAGACGAACGAGCGAGGCCATGACACCGCCGTGTGGTGGGTGCGGACTTGGCGTGCGGCTCACTAGGGATCCTGGGCTTCCCGCGTCATTGCAACGTCAGCGAGATCGCAACGGCGAGACCGGGCCTGGCGGCCATAAATATGGGGCGCCTCAGCGGCGTCAGCAGCGCAAAGGTCGGGTCGGCCTACTCCCTATTGTCTGCTGGCGTACCCTCACGCAGGTTTCTCTTGAGCCCGTTCTTCGCCTCTATTCCACCAGGGTCGGCGGATGGCGAGCCGGGCGGAGCCACGACACCCCCGCGAGAGCGGGACCCAGCGAAGAAGACACGAACGCCCGATCTGTTCGCTGCAGATCGGGCGTTCGGCTGCCCAAGGCCTGCGTTCGCGACGCTACTTGCGGAGCGCGACGCTCTCTTTGGCCAGCGGCTCCGGCACCGGGGACCCGATCTGCGCGTTGTGCGCGCCCAGCGACCCACGGATCACCCGGAACGGCGCGTCCAGGAACAGCTCGTCCCACCGGGGGGTCGAGAGCAGGAGGTCCGCGATCTTGGGGTCGAACTGCCGCCCGCGGAACTTGAAGATCTCCGACCGCACGTCCGCCGGCGTCAGCGCCCGGCGATACGGCCGCGTCGATGTCATCGCGTCGATCGTGTCCGCGAACATGATGATGCGTGAGGTCAGCGGGATCCGGTCGTTCGACAGGCCATCGGGGTAGCCGCTGCCGTCCCAGTGCTCGTGATGGTGGCGGACCATTGGCACGATCTCCCGGAACGTCGCCATCGTCGAGATCAGGTTCGCGCCGTCCGGGGCATGCTCCTGCATGACCAGCCGCTCCTCGGGCGTGAGCTTGCCTTCCTTGTTCAGAATCACCGAGTACTTCTCGCCGATCTTGCCGATGTCGTGGAGCAACGCCGCAATGCTGATCTGGTCGACCTCGCGCTCCGAGAGCTTGAGGATCTCGCGCGCGATGAACACGCAGTTCCGCTGCACACGCTGCGAGTGACCGGACGTGTACCGGCTCTGCGCCTCCATCGACCGCACGATCAGCTCGAGCAACTGGCGGTTCGTGCGCTCGAGCTGCGCGTTCTTCATCTGGCCCCAGCGGACGAGCAGCATTGTCGCCAGCAGAATCGCCGCCGCCATCGGGCCCTGGGCGACGTACAGCCACGCAAACAGGAAGACCAGCGGCGCCTGCACGACGGTCCCGAGTCCGATCCGCGGCAGCTCCTTGAACCACACGTGCCGGAGCGGCTTGCCCTGGTGCAGCGAGATCGCGATGCCGAGCAGAATGCTGTTGGAGAGCAGCAGCGCCAGCGCGGCGCCGAGGACGGGGCCGGTCGCGACGTGGGTCAGGTGCACGAACGTCGGTGACGGAATGTCCGCGAACGCCAGTCCGCCCAGCGCGCGGTAGGCCGCCACCGCCAGCGAGACGCCGATCGTCGCCTGCGCGATGTTGAACGCGCCCTTCATCAGGCGGTCGGACTTCACGCGGTGGATCGTCAGCACGCTGGTCGCCGCGACCGCGACCACCGTCAGCCACTGCGGGACGAGGAGCACCGCCGCCAGGTAGGGCATCGAGGCGATGGTCCCGGACGCATAGTCCGCGAGCTCGTAGGTCAGTCCATCCGCCGTGAGCGCGACCAGCGTCAGGATCGCGATCGTGCCGGCCTGCTGCCACGTCACGACCGGATCGGCGCGATACAGCAGCGCCACGCTCACCCCGGCGATCGCGCACAGGGTCGAGACGAAGACGGCAGTCCGGCGGTGATGTGGTACGAGAGCTCGCAGCATAGTGGTAGAGAGTGACCCCCTTCGCCTAGGTCAGGTCCAGATTATCCAGCCTGACAGTGACCGCTGAAGCGTGTGCAGCACCTTCGACATATCGATGCGTCACCTCCCCTTGTACTGAGTCGACGGACGTTCGCTGCGTCTCGTCGCGAAATTCAGGGTCGGCTTCGCTCGGCTCTGCTACATGCTGTCCTGCATCCTTCGCTCGACTCGGTGTTGCTTCCTGCGCCGCCCGAGAGAAGGGGGTCAAATTCGATTGTGTGGTCCGGGTCTCTGGTTAGTGGGGAGCCTGTGCGGCATCCTCATGGTCAAACGGTGGTCACGCGAAGAGTGGTGGGTCCCAGGTGCAGCCGCGATGCGGCATGTCATTCGGTGACGAATCATGTCCTGCAGATCGTGGCCGTTGCAGACAACCGCAACGTGCTACTCGCTGCTACTCGCTGCTACTCGCTGCTACTCGCTGCTGCACGTGCCTCTAATAGTCGCCCCGTCCGATGCCACACGATTCAGGATGTGCTCGTGTCACGGGGTTGCAAGCCGGAAACGTATGTTTCAAGGTGCGAGATTAGCAAATTCTAAGTCAAAATGCCCTGCGTCCGAACCGCGACGCGTAACTGGACAGCGACATTGCGGCGCAATCTGCCTAGGCCCATCAGGCATCGCAAGACAAAATGCGGAACGAAACATGGGACAAAGACGTGGAACGACGTACAGTGGTGACGCGCTTGCGTCGAACGAAATACGAGTGAATTCGGGTGACAACCGACGACGAGACTCCCGTCGCCCCTCCCGTCAGGGGGGTGAATGATGTGGTCTCCAGGACATTCCTGTTGTGCGCTACATCACCAGCCGGGCGCGGAAATGCACGCGAGCGCCAGTCAGGGCGAGAGATGAGCAGGTTCTGAACTTCGGGCGACCCCTATCCGCCCCCATCGCCCGCGAAATCGCTCCGGGTCGCGAGGCGGGCGGCGCGTCAGAACCAGGTGCGGGCCTTGTAGGCCCGATATTCCTCGCCAAACGTCTCCTCGAGCACCCTCGATTCCGCTCGGGCGCGCACGATCTGCGCGGGGATGAGCACCACGAACGCGAGCAGATACAGCGGCCGTCCGATGTAGACGAGGAAAGCCGCGATCACCAGGCCGCCGAAAACGTAGATCGGGTTCCGGATCCGGGAATAGAGACCCGTCGTCACGAGGTGCATGGCCTTCGCCGCGACGCTGAACGACTGGCCGAGCTGGATGCCGGGCCACCGCGAACAGGCAGAACGCCACCGCCAGCACGGCCAGACTCACCGACTGATAGAGGGGAAGGGGCCCCGCCGGCGAGAAGTGTCTGACGCCGAGCAGGAGCGCGAACGTCACCACCACCAGCGTTGCGAGATTGGATGCATTCATGTGCCCTGCCTGGCGGACTGATGGCAGCGATGATCCAGATGCTGGAATTGACGAAGGGGCGCGACGCGTGTCCAGAGGGGACGCGCCGGTGTTCACGAGAGCGGGCACACGTCCTAGATTCTCCGATCGATCGCGCGGCCCCCATTCCGAACGAGGATTCGGATGCTCTCCGTCGTCCTTGCCCTCGCCGCTACGCTTCCCGTCGCATCACCTTTCGCATTACCTTTCGCATCACCTCTCGCATTCACCCTCGCATTGCCTTTCGCGGCGCGCTGCTGCTCTCGACCCGGGCAAGATCTGGCAACACCATTCGAGATCGTGGTGCCGCGGTCGATTCGCGCGCAGCCGCGTAACGGGGCGACCTGTTCATCTTCCTCGCGCGCGAGGCGTCACCAGAGCCGCGGCTCCAGGCGGGCGGCATGGTGAGCGTCCCGTTCTTCGGGCAGGATGTCGTCGGGCCTCGCCGCGGGCACCGCCGCGTCGTCGATGGCCGGGCGTATGGCTATCCGTACGAGGCGCTGCAGCAGCTGCCTGGCCGGCGACTACTACGTGCAGGCGATGATCAGCCCGTACACCAAGTTCGCGCGCGCCGACGGCCACACCATCTGGGCGCACATGGACGAGTGGGAAGGGCAGCAGTTCAACCGGGCGCCGGGCACGCTCGTGAGCGAGGTGCGCCGCATGCACGTCGATCCGCGGCACGAAGGCACGCTCCGCTTCACGATCGCGCGGGTACTCCCGGAGGTGCAGGTGCCCGCCGACAACCAGTACGTCAAACGCGTCCGCATCCAGAGCAAGATCCTCACGCAGTGGTGGGGACACCCGATGTATCTGGGCGCCACGGTGCTCCTGCCCAAGGGGTACGACGAGCACCCCGATGTGCACTACCCGGTGATCTGGGAGCAGGGGCACTTCTACGCTGAGCGCACCGTTCGGGTTCACGCTCGACACCGCGACCGAATCACCGGAGGCGCGCCAGCAACGCATCGAGCGCACAACCGGACAGGAATCGCGGAACGAGTTCCGCGCAGAGCTGGCTGAGCGAGTCGTTTCCACGGATGATCGCGATCCGGATCCTGCATCCGTCGCCCTACTACGACGATTCGTACGCGGTGAACTCCGCCAACAACGGCCCGTACGGGCGATGCGATCATGCAGGAGCTGATCCCGTATCTGGAAGAGCACTACCGCGTGATCCGCGAAGCCGTACGCCCGGGTGCTGACCGGTGGATCGACGGGCGGCTGGGAGTCGATCGCCCTGCAGGTGTGGCATCCCGATTTCTTCGGCGGGACGTGGACGTTCTATCCGGATCCGTCGATTTCCGCCACTACGAGCAGGTGAATGTCTACAAGGACACCAACGCATTCATCATCCAGCGGAACGCGTGGATCACCCAGGATCGCCCGTCCGAGCGCCTGTCGAATGGCCAGCCGGTGGTGCTGCTGCGCCAGGAGAACCAGCTCAACAACGCGCGCGGCAGCCATCGCCGCGGCGGTGAGAACTTCGCGATCTGGGAGGCGGTGTTCGGACCGGTGGACAAGGACGGCTATCCGGCGCCGATCTGGAACGACCACACGGGCGCGATCAACGCCGATGTCGGGCAGGCGTGGCGGCCTTCGACATTCCGGGATCTATCTTGAGACGAACTGGGCGAAGATCGGGCCCGATCTCAAGGCAAGATCCACGTGTACTGCGGCGACATGGACAACTATTACCTCAATCTCGCGGTCTATCGTCCTCCAGGAGTTTCCTGGAGCGGGCCAAGGACCCCGATACGGCGGGTCGTTCCAGTACGGGCGGCCGCTCAAGGGACACGGGCTGGCAGCCAATGTCGGACGCGAACCTCGTGCGCGAGATGGCGACGGCGATCAACGAGAAGCGCCGTCGGGCGAGGCGTCGCGGCCTGGAGCTACTGCGATTACGCGAGCGGTTATACGAGCGGCTACACGAGCACGTGCTCGCACACTCACGGATCGGATGTATGGAGCCGACCAGCACGACCCCAGCCGGCGGCTCAACCCTTACGCGTCCTTCCTTGGCGAGAAGGATCCGTCTCGGGTCATCGCGCCACGCGGCGCACGCTGGCGGCGATCGCTGGCCGGCACGGGCCGAGGAGCGGCTAACGCGCTCCCGGCTCCCGGGAAGTGGAGCATCCGCGAGATCCTCTGCCATCTCGCGGACTGCGAGATCGTCTTCGGGTTCCGGCTCCGGCAGACGCCGCCGAAGCGTCGCATGTCATCCAGCCGTTCGACCAGGAGGCGTGGCAGACGCCCTATCCCTCACTCTCGGCGCAGGACGCCGTGACGCCTTCGCGGCGACCGCCAGTGGAATCTTCTGTCCTCAAGGCGGTGCCGCCCGGCACGCTGCTTCAAGCCCGTGACCCACCCCGAGCGCGGCACGATGACATTGGCACGATCATCGAGACGATGGCGGGGCACGACCTCAATCATCTCAGGCAGATCGAGGCGCTCGAATAGCGGAGGCTAGTCCGACCCGTCGCCGTGGACGACCTGCTGGCGCGTCCAGTTCCTTTGATCGTGCCGTTGGGGTCGGCGTTCGCATCGCTGGTCTGGTAGGCGACCTTGCCCGACTCGTCGAGCCAGGTGTAGCTGTAGGAGCTCGACACCTTGGAGACTTGTCCGGTGTTCGGATCGCGGACCGTCTGCTTGTCGAGCGAGTAGTCCGTCCAGTCCGACGTGATCGTGTGGTTGGTGTTGGCGAATCTGCGCGGCTTGATTCATTGACATCTGCGTCCCGCGCTGCATTGTCGCGATGAATTGATCGTTCTGGCGCTGGCGCATCGCCTGGCCCTGCTCGAACTGAGCGTGCTGGGCCGCCATCCGCGCGTTGTTCGTCTGCATTTGGCGATTGAGCATCGCTGTCCCACCCGCGCCTGCTCGTTCAGGTACGCGCTCAGCCATTGCTGGGAGACGCTCTCAATCACGCCGTTCGAGATCGCGCTCACGGTCGTGAACTGGGCTTCCGGCGCGTGCGTGTACTTCAGGTTCGCCCAGCAGACGTGAATGTCCCACATCCGGGCGCCGGTCCCCATCTGATTGTGCTGGCAGCGGACCTGCGCGTCGAGCTGGCCCTCCATCGTGAATGATCCGTTCTTGTAGCGGACGAGGGCCGAGGCGAGGTCTCCTTCATCCGGGAACCGCTTCATGCCGATGCCGGCGGGCGCGTTGGCGGTCGCGGCCAGCCCTTGCTGGTATGTCGCCTGCTTGTCGGCGGGGACCGGCAGATCCTTCACGTATTCGACCTTGAGGATCGCGGACGTGTACTGCAGGATCTCTTTTCCGGTCAGCACTTTCTGGAAGGGCATGCACCCGGCGGCGGCTTGATAGGGCCATTCGCGGTCCCCCATTTCCAGTCGAGGCGCGGCATGCGCTCGATCTCCGACAGACCGTCGGGGCTGAACACCCGGTAGACCGGCAGCGGGATGGTGCTGCAACCCGTGCCCTGCAGCACCACGCCCTGGAAATGCCACTTGGCGGGGTAGGGTACCGTGAACGCGTCCATGTCCATTCCTGGATCGTGGATGGTCGCGGTCTGCATTCCACCTGGAAGGGCCACGGCCGCCAGCGCAGCGGCCAGAACGGTCTTGGTCAAGCTCAACATCATCCTCTCCTGTAATGAACGGGTCGCGAACGTTCGTGATTACGGCGTGCCATCTCCATGCACTTTCTGCTGCAGCGTCCAGGTGCCCTTGAGCGATCCGTTCGGGTCGGCGTTGGGATCGGTGGTCTGATAGGCGACCTTCCCGCTGCCGTCCACCCACGTGTAGTTATACGAGCTCGACACCTTCGAAATCTGGCCCGTCCCGGGGTCAACCACCGTCTGCCTGTCCAGCGAGTAGTCGGTCCAGTCGGACGCGATCGTGTGGTTGGTGTTCGCAACCTGGGCGGCTTGCTGCATTGACATGTCGGTGCCGCGCTGCATCGTAGCCAGAAACTCGTCGTGCTGATGCTGCTGGATGGCTTGCGTCTGCTCGAATTGATGCTGCTGCGCGGCGCTGTTCCGCTGCATCGCGCCGATGATCTGCTGATTCTGGGCCGCCCGTTGCTGCACGTAGGCTTTGAACCAGGCATCGATGGCCGCGACCTTGATCTCGTTCGAGGCCTGGTCGGCCGCCGCGAACTGATTCTCCGGCGCGTGGACGTAGCGCAGGTTTGCCCAGCACGTGTGGTAGTCATAGACCTTCTGCATCACCCGCGACTGGGTGTGGCCGCACTGCACCGCGGTCGTCAACTCTCCCTTCATCACGAAGGAGCCGTTCCGGTAGCGCACAAAGGCGCCCGCGATGGTGCCGGTGGTGTTGTCGGGCAGGCCTCCATTCCGCATGCCTGCCGCATTGAGGTCTGACATCGACTTCTCAAACTTCGCGGTCAGATCCGGCGGCAGCGGCGCTTCGCCCACGTACTCGACCTTGAGAACGCCGGCATGCTCTTGAGCAGGTCCTTCGCGGGCAGCGCGGTCGAATAGCTCATGCAACCATTCGATCCGTTGCGAAGTCCGGGGACCTGTCCCCACCGCCAATCGAGTCGCGGCATATCTTCGACTTCGGCGAGGCCGTCCGGACTGAAATACCGGGCGACGACCATTGGGGCGATAAAACAATCGCTGCCGTTCACGAACGTGCCCTGGTAATGCCACTTTGCCGGATACGCGACGGTGAACGCGTCCATGTTGAGCGCCGGATCCCGGACCACCGCGTGCTGGAGGTCGTCGGTCCCATGGAGGCCAGCGGCGGCCGCCGCGCCCATGGATCCGATTACGATGGCGGTGGCGCTCAGTGCGGCCTTGATGAGCATCAAAATGATTCCTCGGACACTGGTGGAGTGGATGCCGTGCTGGGGGCGCCCGCGCTCGTGTGTCCGGCGTTGCATCTCACGATGCGCTCGCGAGTGCGGGGCGAGTGCGTCGCGAGTGGGGGTGGCGATTCGGCGGGGTGTTTAGGCGCGGTAGAAGCTAATACACGCCTGCGGATCACGACATCGAATTTCGCGTCGCGTTGCGTGACGTTTTCGTCATGCTTCGCGCGGGTCGCGTGACGTGTTCGCCGCGCTGCTGCTGGTTGTCGCCTGTTCACATGCGCCGGCGCGGAGCCACCGTCCTCGGCGACGCGTCATATGACGGCACGTGCCGTCATATGACGACGCTGGTGAGTTGAGATGTCAGTATGGCGTCCCGTCGCCGTGTGTCTGCTGGCCTCTGTTCCAGCTTCCCGGCAGCACACCGTTGGGATTGGCGTTCGGGTCGGGCGACTGGTAGCTCTGGGTGCCGTCGGCCGAGAGCCAGGTGACGGCGCTGCCCGCTCCGACTTTGGCGTACTGGCCGCTCTGATCGCGAACCGTCTGCTGGCCGAGGGCGTAGTCCACGTAATCGGACGCAATCGTATGCTGGGTGTTCGCCACCTGGGCGGCGCGCTGCATGGAGGCATTGGTGCCCGCCTGCATGGTGGCCAGGAACTGATTGTGCGCCTGCAGCTGCGCCGCCTGCTGTTGCGCGAACGCGTTCTGCGACGCGTTCGTCGATGCCTGAGACGCGGCGTTCATCGCGGCGATGTTCTGCTGCGTCCGGCGCTGCAATGCCGCCTGCCACGCTTGCAGATATCCCGGGACCGGCTTCGCGCCGATGGCGTCCCGCTGTGCCAGGAGCGCGGCGAACTGTGACTCCGGTGCGTAGAAGTAGGCGACGGTGGCCTCGCAGGCGTCACGCTCGATGAACTGGCCGCGGAATCCTCGCGACCGGCTCCCGAGACACGAGATCTGGGCCGTCACCCGCCCTTCCATCGTATACGTGCCGTTCTTGAACCGGACCTTGGCTGTGGCCATGTCGCCCCACTGGTGCGCGAGCGGGCCGCCGTTCGACGCCTGGCGGTCATTCATTGCGTTCAGCCGGTCGAGGTTCGCCTGGTTCTTGTCTGCCACGTCCTTCGGGACCGGGTCATCGGCGACGTACTCCACCTTGAGCATGGACGACATGTATTTCACGAAGTCCTGAGCGCTGACCGTCTCGTGGATGTCCATACATCCCTGCTTGGGCCTCGCGTTCGCGGCGGCATTGCCCCAGTTCCAGCCGTAGGACGGCATGCGCTCGATCACCGACAGTCCGTCCGGGCTCGAGAGACGGAAGACCGGCACCGCGATGGGGGTGCACTCGTCGCCCTGCCACAACCGCCCCTGGTAGTGCCATCCGGCCGGGTAGGTGATCGTGAAGGCGTTGACACCGACGACGGGATCGAAGAGCACCGCCTGCTGCATCCCGGATGGCACCTGCGCCATATCCGTCTGCGGCGGCCCGTGCGCGGGCACGCCGGACTGCGACTGCGCGATCGCCGATAGGCCCAGCCATGCGACGGCGGTCACGCCCACCACTGCGCTCCGGAGTGTGAACATTGTCCTCACCTGTGCGATGGTCGCCGCGGATGGTTGCTGCGAATGGTCGCTGCTGTGGTTGTTGCTGCGGCAACGGCCACGAAGGTGCAGCCGATTCGCTCCGGTGCCTAGAGGCAGATGACGACAGATGCCGACACCGGCAGCAAATCGGCGCCCCCGGGGCGCAGCGGTGAGGGCGCCACGGCCCGATATACTTCATGAATGCCACCACCGGAGATGGAGTCGGAGACTGGACTCGAGTTTCCAGGGCTCGTCCGGACGGCCCGTCTCTTCGGCCGGGCGCTCATCCTCCGCTGCCCGAACTGCGGCGGGGGGCCGGTGCTCAAGAACTGGTTCGCCATGCGGGTCCGCTGCGGTACCTGCGGCCTCCGCCTCGAGCGTGGAGAGCACGACTACTTCACCGGATCCATGCTCTTCAACTACATCGTCGCCGGGCTGCTCCTGCTGGTGGCGCTCGCGGTGACGCTGATCGTCACCTGGCCCAACGTCCCCTGGGACGCCCTCGAGTACGGCGGTCCGGTCGCGATCGTGGTCGCCGTGGTGGGGCTCTTTCCGTTCTCGAAGCTGATCTGGCTCGCGTTCGACCTGATGCTTCGCCCGGTGACGCCCGCGGAGCTCGATTGGCACCGCACGGAGGCCGCCGAGTGGTCGTCGGAACGCTCGGCGCCACCGGATCCCTGACGGAGTCCCCGACGCGACCGGGATTCCGAGGGCGCCATATTTCAGCATGGTGCCCGTGGCCAGCGTCCCGAATGCCGATCCGCCGGCCGATGTCGCGAGCGAAGGACAAGGCACGCCCGCTGCGGGCGCCCCCGGCATGGGCGCCCCGGCGGTCGCGGGGCAGTACGTCGAGGTCGCGCTGCCGCTGCCGCTGTTCCACCCGTTCACGTACCGGATAGACGCCGAGCCCCGGCATCCGCTCGTTCCGGGCACGCGCGTGGTCGTTCCCTTCCGGAACCGGCGCGCGATCGGGATCTGCGTCGCGACGGGCTCGCGGCCGCCGGCCGCGGCGTCGCGAAGGTCGTCATCGATGTTCCGGATGCCGAGCCGGCGTTGGACGGTGCGATGCTCGCGCTGTGCCGGTGGATCGCGGACTACTACGCGGTCCCCCTGGGCGTCGCGCTCCGCACCGCCCTCCCGGCACTCCTGTCGGGCGCGGCCGCGCCGATCCCCGCGCGCAAGACACACCGGATCGTGGCGCTGCGAGAGGACGAGCCCTCGCTCCTCATCCGGGATCAGCTCTTCGCCCGCGCCCCCCGCCAGCGGGAGGTCGTCGAGTATCTCGCGTCCGTCGGCGGACGTAGCCCGGCCGATCACCTCACCACGCAGCTCGGCTGCTCGGCCTCCGTGATCCGCGCGCTCGTGGACCGCAATCTCGTGAGCATCACGGATGAGGTGATCGAGCGCGACCCCTTCGCGAGTCGCGCCACGCCTGCCGCGACGGCTCACACCCCATCCCCCGCGCAGCAGGCGGCGATCGAGACATTGGCCGGCGCGGCTCCCGGCGATGTGTTTCTCCTCCACGGCATCACGGGGAGCGGCAAGACACTCGTCTACATCGAGCTCCTGCGCGAGATCGTGGACCGTCGCGGCCAAGCGGCGATCGTGCTCGTGCCCGAGATCGCCCTGACGCCGCAAACCGTCGATCGTTTCCGCGCGGTGTTCGGCGACAAGGTCGCGGTCCTGCACAGCGCGCTCAGCGATGGCGAGCGATACGATGCCTGGCTGGCGCTCCAGTCGGGCGCCAAACGCATCGCCGTCGGCGCCCGCTCCGCCATCTTCGCGCCGCTCCGCGACCTGGGCGCCATCATCGTGGACGAAGAGCACGAGGCGAGCTACAAGCAGGGTGAATCGCCGCGGTACCATGCGCGGGAAGTCGCGATCGTCCGCGCGCGTCACGCCGGGGCGGTGACGGTGCTCGGCAGCGCGACCCCTAGCCTGGAGTCGTGGACCAATGCGACATCGGGCAAGTACCGGCTGCTCGCGCTCCCGGACCGCGTCGCCGGCGGCCGGCTGCCGCGGTAGAGGTCGTGGACCTCCGGCGGCGTGGCGGCACGCCCACGGCGGCGCTGGCGGCCCCGGTCTCGTCCGACCCGTTCGCATCGGTGATCAGCCCGCCGCTCGAGTCCGCGCTCCGCGAGACGCTCGCGCGCGGCGAGCAGAGCATCATCCTCCTCAACCGGCGCGGATACGCGTCATTCGTGCAGTGCGAGGCGTGTGGCGACGTCGCGACGTGTCCGCACTGCTCCATCACGCTCACCTATCACCGCACGCCCGAGCGGCTGGTCTGCCACTACTGCCAGCATCAGGAGGAGCCACACGCGGCGTGCCGGCGTTGTCACGGATCGACCCTGCGGCGTCGCGGTCTCGGCACCCAGCAGGTGGAGCGGCTCCTCTCGGAACGGTTTCCGGCGGCGCGGCTCGCACGGATGGACGTCGATACGACGAGCGGCAAGTGGGCCCACGCCGAGATCCTCGATCGCGTGGGGCGGGGCGAGGTGGACATCCTGCTCGGGACCCAGATGATCGCCAAGGGTCTCGACTTCGCGAACGTCACGCTCGTTGGCGTGATCGATGCCGACGTCGGTATCAACCTGCCGGACTTTCGCGCGTCGGAGCGGTGCTTTCAACTCCTGAGCCAGGTCGCGGGACGGGCCGGACGTGGTCCCAAGGGCGGGAAGGTGTTCATCCAGACCCGCCTTCCCGGTCACCACGCCGTGCAATGCGCGGTGGCGCACGACTACGCGCGATTCGTCGCCACGGAGCTCGCGGGCCGCTCGACGCCACCCTACCCGCCGGTCGCCCGCCTGGCCAACATCATCATCAGCGGGACCAATGAAGCCGCGACCGCGGCGCTCGCCGAAGACAGCTCGGCCTGGGTGCGGCGGCTGATGGAGGCGCGCGAGCTGCCGGGCATCCAGGTCATCGGTCCGGCACCGTGTCCGGTGGAACGCATCAAGAACCGCTGGCGGTGGCACGTGGTCCTCAAGAGCCGGAACGCGGGCGCGCTCACGCGGCTCGGGCGCTACTTCGTCCGGCGATTCCCCGTACCGGCCCGCGACGGCCTGCGCGTCGCATTCGATCGCGATCCCGTGGCGCTCCTCTGAGGGCCCGGCCATTTTTCACGGGGTGACGACCTTCACGCATCCCGACTTCTCGGCGCCGGCCTTCGCCGGCGCTCCCGACGCGACATTCGTCCCCGCTCCGGCGGACGGCGTGCTTCCCGAGGGCTTCTTCTCCACGACCAACATGCCGACCTACGTCCGCATCGGCGGGACGTGGCGGCTGCCGCGCGAGCCGCGGATGGACGGCGCGCTGGTGCTCGACCCGGCGGGGGAATTGTGGGTCCGCGAAGGGCGTCGCGTGCGGGCCGGCGATCGCGTCGCGGTGGGCGCCGCGGAGAACGGGAGCACGGGAATCTTCGTCTACCTCCACGCGTTCGCCGGGCACGAGGAGGGGGGCGAGTTCAAGTTCATGACGAGCGAAGTGTCGCGCGAGAAGCCGATCGATTACGCGCAGATGGCGCGGTTGCTCATCGAGGAGCGTGCGCGCGGCGGCTATCCGGTGTGGGTGACGGGACCGGCGCTCGTGCACTCGCGGGCCCGGAGCGACATGGGGTGGTTCATCCGTCACGGGTTCGTCGGCGCGCTCCTCGCGGGCAACGCGGTCGCCGTGCACGACATTGAAGCGTCGATCTTCGGCACCACGCTCGGCATGAGCGGGAGCGGGGAAGCGACATCCGGCGGACACGGGCTGCACATGCGCGCGATCAACAAGGTCCGCGGCGCGGGCTCGATCGCCGCGGCCGTGCGCCAGGGGATCATCACCGACGGGATCATGCATGCCTGCGTCGAGCAGAACGTGCCGTTCGTGCTGACGGGCTCGATCCGCGATGATGGCCCGCTCCCCGATGTGATCACGGACTCGCTGGCCGCGCAGGACGCGATGAAGCGGCACACCACACGGGCCACGATGGCGATTCTGATCGCGACCGCGCTGCACGCGATCGCCACCGGCAACATGCTCCCGGCGTTCGTCACCGAGGCGGACGGCTCGCTGCGCGAGTTGACCACGGTCTGCGTGGACTCGTCGGAATTTGTCGTGAGTAAACTCAAGGACCGCGGTACGCACCAGGCGTTTGGGGTCGTGACCAACGCGCAGGATTTCATGCATATCCTCCGCCTCTATGTCGAGCGCGAGCTCGATGCGCGTGGGACGCCGGCGGGCGCGGGTGCCGGATCTCCGCCAGTCGCGGTGGTGCGATGACGGGCATACGGCCGGACGATGCGGCGCACGAGACCGAGGAGCGGTTCGTGCGCGCGATCGCGGAGCACGTGCCGATGGACCGGGTGGCGGAGGTCTATCTCTTCCCGCCGCTGCGGCAGGGAGCGATCGAGAGCGGTGTCGCGGTGGTTGCCGTCACCGACCCCGTGACTGATCCGGAGAGCGCCGGCGGACGGCACATCGTGTACACGGCCACCTATCGGCACACCCGAAAGGGACCGGATCGGGGCAGTTGGTCAGTCGATGTCGTGGCGCAGGCGGATGCCCCGCTGGACGCCGTCGCCGCCGCCGTCCGTGGGGTGCACCGGCGCGCGGGCGAGGGTGATGGTGCGGAGGCGGATCGGATGAGTGGTTCGCAGTTCCGCGCGCTGCTCGCGGACGCACCGCCGGACGACACCGCGGGCGACCCCGCTCGCTAGGCCGCGGACGCCGCCGCTGGCGGCCGCGGTGGGGGACTCGGGAGGGGCTCGTCCATTGCCTCGAGCGGCGGGGGCGACGGCACCCGGTAGCGCGACATGATCACCCGGTGGATGTCCCGCGCATCATCGATCGCCACCTCTCGGATCCCGAGCGCGCGCGGCGCGATCAGGAACGGCAAGGTCTGATCGCCGCCGAAGCTGCCATGCGCCCCGACCTGGTCGTCGAATGACACGATCTCATGTCCGTCGAACGCGCCAATGAGGACGAGATCGCCGCCGTTCGGCTGATGCACCAGGGATTCGATCGCGCGCACGGTCCGCGCATTGGTGCGGTAGAGGGCCAGCGGGTTCACGCCGGCGGTGATGTCGGCCTGCCCATCGCGGATGCGCGCGCGGCCCAGTCGGCTCTCGACATGCACGGACTCTCCTGCCCGCGTCGCGATGAGACCGATCCCGGGATGCGCGAGCAGCGCGGTGTAGAGCGCCACCCGGCGCGGGTCGCGCGCCAGGTCGGCGCGGGTGAGTGGGCGCGGATCGTCCGCGAAGTACAGCTGGGCGAGACACGAGCTGTAGGTCACCACGACGTTGTGACGGGCGTCGACGCGGTATTTCTCCGGCACGATGATCTCGCGAAGGCCGTAGTGCCGGCGGAGCCAGTCCCGGACACGGCCGATCGCGCGGCGCACCGTGCCGTACGAGGGCGGGGCCACGAGCGCCGCGGCATCGAGGATCTGCGGGCCCGCGTCCGCGTACTCGCTGTCCTCCGCGAAGCTGGCCATGGCGCGCAGGGGCTCGCCGCCCGCCGTCGCAGGTTCGCCGCCCAGGATGCGTTCGACCGTGGTGCCGAGCGATTCGTCGTACGCCACCCGGTAGCTCACCGCCGGCGTCATCCCGTGATCCGAGAGGATCACCACGTCGTAGCCACGTCCCGCGGCGGACCGCGCCATCCGGAGCAGTTCGCCAATGCGGGCATCCGTGCGCTTGAGATCGGCCAGCGCCTGCCGGCTGCGAGGGCCGAAATGGTGTCCCAGCTCATCGTACTGCATGAACGTGGTGTAGATGATCGGGACGCCGAGGTACAGGTCGAGCATGATCGCCATGGTCTGCAGCTCGCGCATGACGACGTTGCTGAGGATGCGGAGATACGGGAAGATGCCTTCCGCGTGCGTGACCGTTCCCGTGAGCTCCCCCCACAGCCGCTCCCATTCCTCACGCAGCCATTCGACGGCGGACTGCACCACCATCCGGACCATCCGCACCGGATGGAGCGCGATCAGCAGGGCCATGCGCGTGCCGCCCAGCCGGCGGTAGACCGACATCCGCTGGCGCGTGGCGACCGTGAACGCGACCGTTTGGGCGTCCCCGTCCAGCAGGTTCACGTAGCTCGATCCGCCGGCGAGCACTCCCGGCGCCTTGATCCGGTCGCCGGATGTACTGCACGCCTTCCGGTGCGTTGCACGTCACGACCTGGCGCAGCGTCTTGTCATAGAACCGGAACGCCGGGATACCAGCGTTCTCGCCGTACAGGATCCCGGCCTGGCAATACGGCGTGGCCGACGGCAGCCCGCAGAACCAGCGGCGCAGATCGGCGTTGCTCTCGCGCAGCATGCGGGCGATCGTCGGGCAGTATCCGAGGCGGAGGGCGCGCCGGAGGTCGCCGTACGCGAGCGCATCGATCTGAATCGCCAGCAATCCCCGGCGGCCGTCGCGCGGGCGCTTCTCGCGGGCAAACGGACGGTACTTGAGACGGTAGTACATCCGCAGGAGTGGTCCAGCCCGCGGGTTCTTGCGCCGCTCGACGAAGGCGGCGCTCCCGTCTACACCCACGTGGCGACCCGGGCCAGCAACTCGCGCGGCATGATCGGCTTGAGGATGACATCCTTGCACCCGGCGGCGCGGCAGCGCGCGGTGAGTGCACTGTCATCATGTCCCGTGAGCGCGACGACGGCGCCCGGCGAGGTGCCCGCCGCGGCGGTCTGCGCGAGTACGTCGAACCCGTCGCCATCCGGCAGTGTCAGGTCGAGAAGCATGAGTTGCGGTGGCCGGCTGGCGCACTCCTGTACCGCGGCGGCAACGGATCCCGCGATCCGGGGCTGGTGGCCCGCGGCCTCGAACAGGAGCCGCAGCGCCTCAGCAGCCAGCGCATGGTCCTCGACGATCAGGACGTCAGCGGGCGTCTCGGCCCTGGGGAGCGAACCGCTCGGCGGCGTCGTCACGCCGCGTCGCGCTCGATGGCATCCATGAGCTGCTGGCGGCGCAGCAGCGCCCAGTACCGCCCGCCCCGCGCGAGCAGCTCGTCGTGGCGCCCCTGCTCGACCACTTTGCCGTCGTCGAGCACGATGATCCACGTCGCGTCACGGATCGCGCTGATACGGTGCGACGCGATGACCGCCGTCCGTCCCGCCAGCGCTGTGCGCAATCCGTGCAGAATCTCGGCCTCGGTGTGCGTGTCGACGGCCGACAGGGCATCGTCGAGGAGCACGATCGACGGACGCCGCGCCAGGGCGCGTGCCAGCGCGGCGCGCTGCTTCTGGCCGCCGGAGAGGTTGATGCCGCGTTCGCCGAGCATGGTCTCGTACCCGCCGGGAAAATCGCTGACGGTCTCGTCCAACTGCGCCACGCGTGCGGCCCAGCGCGGGTCATCGGGCTCGTTGCCGGTGGTGGGGCCGAGTGCGATCTCCACGGCGTCGTCGAGCCCGGCCGTACTGGAGATTCGCGGCGATGGTGTCGCTGAACAGCAGGCTCTCCTGCGGCACCGCGCCGATCTCGCGCCGCAGCGACGCGATTGGCAGCTCGCGCAACGGAATCCCGTCGATGAGCACCTCTCCCTCCTGCGGATCGAAGATCCGCGGGATGAGATCGACGAGCGCGGTCTTCCCGCTGCCTGTGGCACCGACGACGCCGAGCGTGGCGCCGGCCGGCAGCGTGAACGAGACATTGCGCAGCACCCATTGGATCGGGTTACCGTCGGCGGCCGGATAGTGGAAACCGACCCGGCGGAATTCGATCGAGCGCCCTCCGGCGCCGGGGGCCAAAGCCGGAAGCGCGCGCGGGCGCTCGGGCTCCAGCAGCGCCGATTGCGCGGTGAAGATGTCGTTCAGCCGGCTCATCGACGCGGCGCCGCGCTCGAACAGCGTGATCACCCAACCGAGCGCGATGAGTGGCCAGGTGAGAATCCCAAGATACAGCCCGAAGCCGACGAACTCACCGAGGCTGATCGTGCCGCGAAGGGTCAGGAGACCACCGAATCCCAGCACGGTGAGTGCGCCCAGACCGGCGAGCAGCTGGAATCCCGGGTTCATACTGCCATTCAGATAGGCGAGCCGCATGTTCCGCCGGAGGTATTCCTCATTGAGCTCACCAAAGCGCTCGAGCTCGGCCGCCTCCTGCCGGTATGCTCGAACGATGCGGGTGCCCGACAGGTTCTCCTGCGCGAATGTGGTCATCGTCGAGAAATGCGACTGGACGGCCTCGAACCGGTCGTGGATCAGGCGGCCCAGTTTCACCATGACGGCGGGCAGCAAAAGCATCGGCAGCACGGCCAATCCCGTCAGCTGGGGGCTGATCCGCAGCATGAACGCGAGTGCGATGATCCCGCGGGCGATCGTGCCGACCAGGTACATGATCGCCGGGCCGGCGGCCATGCGGACCGCACTCAGATCGTTGGTGAGGCGGGCCATGATGTCGCCCGTGCGCGTCCGTCCGAAGTACTCCGCGTCCAGTCGCTCGAGGTGCGCGAAGAGTGCGTTGCGCAGGTCATATTCTACGTACCGGCTCACGCCGTTCAGAAACTCGCGCATGCCGTACTGGTAAATGCCGCCTACGAACGCCGTCGCCACCATGAAGCCGGCGAGCATATAGACCCACGCGATCGGCGCGGCGGGGACCAGGACCGCCGCGGAGCGATGGAACATCGCGATCTCGAGCGCTGGTTTCAGCCCGTTCACCGCCTGCTCGAGAAACCAGATGACGATGGAAGGCGAGGCGGACGTGGCCACCACGTAGAGGAGGCCCATCACCACGCGGCGCCGGTGCGGGCGAAGATACGGCGCGAGCGACAGGAGGGAGCGAATGCCGGTCATGGCCGCTCGTCAGCTCGCCGGCGTGGTCGCGGCGCGGCTAATAGCCTGCCGCTCCACCGGTCGATCTCGGATCGACCGCGCCCGCGAACCCGCCCGGCACGCGCATCACGGCCGTGCAGGTACCGGTGGCCTGTCCCTCGCCCAGCACGTACCCCATTGCGGCCAGACTGTCGCGGACGGCCTGCGTCAGGCCGTTACGTTCGAAGCGCAACTGGTCGGGAATGGCCTGGTGATGGATCCGCGGCGCGGCCATCGCGTCCGCCAGATCCATGTGATAGTCGATCGCATTGAGGATCACGGCCGCGGTGCTCGTGATGATCCGGGGACCGCCGCGCCCGCCGACCACCAGAAAGAGGTGCCCGCGCGGATCGAGCACGATCGTCGGCGCCATGGAGCTCAGCATGCGCTTGCCGGGCGCGATCGCGTTTTGCGGGCCCTCGACGAGTCCGAACTGGTTCGGCGACCCGGGGTGGGCCGCGAAATCATCCATCTCATCATTGAGAAAGAATCCCGCGCCCCGCACGAAGACGCCGGACCCATACAGGTCGTTGAGCGTGGTCGTCGTCGCGACCGCATTGCCGTCGGCATCCACGACCGAGTAGTGCGTCGTCTGCGACCCTTCGGGAATCGTGGAGACGAGATGACTCGTGGGCTGCGCCCGATCGGCGATCGTGCCGCGAACCTCTCGCGCGTACGCTTTGCCCGTGAGGTGATCGACCGGGACGGTGACGAATGCCGGATCGCCGAGTTTGCCGTTGCGGTCGATGAACGCGCGCTGGAAGGCGTCCGTCACCTCGTGGGCGTACGCGGTGCTACCGAACGGCGGCAATGCCTGGTACGTCTCGAGGATGTTGAGGGCCTCGATGATCGTGACCCCGCCCGATGACGGCGGCGGCATTGTGTACAGCGTGTATCCGCGATACGTCGAGGACAGCGGCGAGCGGCGTATCGGGCTGTAGCGGCCGAGATCTTCGCGTGTGATGATCCCGCCGTCATTCCGCATCTCTTCCGCGATCGCATTGGCGATCGGCCCGTGATAAAAGGCGTCCGGCCCATCAGTCGCGATCAGGGCGAGCGTCCGCGCCAGCGCGGGCTGCGTGAATCGCGAACCGGGCGCGGGCGCCTCACCGTGCGGCAGGAAGACGGGGGCGCCCGCGTAGGGCGCGATCCGGTCGTGTGCGTGCAACACCGACTGGTAGAATGCCGAGTCGACCACGAATCCATCGCGTGCGAGACGGATCGCCGGCTCCATCACGTCGCGCAGCGGAAGCCGGCCGAACGCCTTGGACGCGGCGGCGAGTCCCGCGACCGCGCCGGGGACGCCGGAGGCGAGCGGGCCGACGACACTCTCGTTCCCCGCGCTGCCATCGGCATGCACGTACATGGTGGCCGTCGCGGCGAGCGGCGCGATCTCGCGATAGTCGAACGCAGCCGTGCGTCCGTCCGCCATTCGGATCACCATGAAGCCGCCGCCGCCGATGTTCCCGGCTTCGGGCAGCGTGACCGCGAGCGCGAATCCGACGGCCACCGCGGCATCCACAGCGTTGCCACCCCTCCGCAGTACCTCCACGCCCGCGTCGCTCGCCAGCGCGCTGTTGCTGGCGATCATGGCGTGGGGTGCGACGGGAGATGACTGTCCCGCGGCGAAGCGCCAGCCGGCGGGAAATGCCACGGGAGCTGGCGCAGGGGTCGTACTCGCGGGCGCGCCGCCCGCGGCCTGGTGAGACGCGGGAGCGGGCGCGCCGTGGGCGGTACCCGAGTGGCATCCCTGCACGGCCAGCATCGCCGCGACTCCGGCCGCGATCGGCATCGCTCGCGGGGCCGCGATCATTGGCCGGCGCACTGCAGGCTCCGCGCGAGGGCCGCGCCCGGCGATCGTGCGCTTTCCTTGCGGTGTGCGTTCATTGTCCGGTAAGTTAGCCGACACGCCGATGTCGCGACAGACGAGCCGCGCGGCGCACGCCGCCGATCTGAGTCTCACGGAGCGTCGGAACCCCCGCACGGCGGATATCGATCTGGCGAGTGCCGCCGAGATCGTCGATCTGATGGCCGCCGAAGATGCGCTGGTTCCGGCCGCGGTAGCCACACAGCGCGACGCGATCGCGCGCGCGATCGACATCGCGGTCACGACCTTTCGCGAAGGCGGACGGCTCTTCTACGTCGGCGCCGGCACTTCCGGGCGCCTCGGTGTGCTCGACGCGAGCGAGTGCCCGCCGACTTTCGGCACGGATCCCGAGATGGTGCAGGGCGTCATCGCGGGCGGTCCGGCGGCGCTCACGCGCGCGCAGGAGGGCGCCGAGGACCGGCCGGAGGACGGGGCGCGCGATCTGGACGCGCGCGGTGTGTCGGCTCGCGACTTCGTCGTGGGCATCGCGGCATCAGCGGCGACACCGTATGTCCGGGGCGCCATGGCGCATGCGCGCAGCATTGGCGCACGGACGGCGCTGGTTGCGAACTCGCCGCCCTCGGAGGAGCTCGGGCGCGACATCGACGTGGCCATCGTGCCGGTCGTCGGGCCGGAAGTCGTCACCGGATCGACGCGCCTCAAATCGGGGACGGCGACGAAGCTCGTGCTCAACATGATCACGACTGGCGCCATGATTCGCCTCGGCAAGACCTACGGCAACCTGATGGTCGACCTCCAGGCGACGAACGCGAAGCTCCGCGCGCGAAGCGAACGGATGGTGGCCGAGGTGTGCGGGGTGGATCGCGATGCCGCGCGTCCGATCCTTGACGCGGCGGGCGGATCGGTCAAGATCTCGATCGTGATGCACGCGCTCGGCGTCTCGCGTGACGAGGCGGGAGAGCGCCTTGCGGCGGCCGGCGGCAGTGTGCGCCGCGTCGTCCCGGCTCCCCCTCCGTGAGCGCCAACGCCGCCCCGCGAGACGTCTACGTCGGCCTCATGTCCGGCACCTCGCTCGACGGCATCTCTGCGGCCGTGGTCCGGTTCGGCGCGGGCGGACCCGGTGTCACCACGGTGGGCGATCCCGAGCTACTCGGGTTTCTGACCCACCCGTACGGCCAGCGCGACCGCCAGCGCCTGGAGCGCGCGATTCACGAGGGCGCGACGACGGCTGAATGGTGCCAGCTCGGATTCGACATGGGGACGTGGCTGGCGAACGCGGCGGTCGCGGTGCTGGCTGAGAGTGGTGTCGCGCGCAGCGCCGTCCGCGCGATCGGGTCTCACGGGCAGACCGTGTGGCACGAGCCTGGCCGGTCGACGTGGCAGATCGGCGAATCGGCGGTGATCGCCGAGCGCACGGGTCTTGATGTGGTGAGCGATTTCCGCGTGCGGGATATGGCCGCGGGCGGGCAAGGTGCGCCGCTGGTGTCGATCGCCGATGTCCTGCTCTTTGCGCCCGCGGAAGGGTGGCGCGCCCTCCAGAACATCGGTGGCATCGGCAACGTGACCATCGTGCCGTCCGGTGGCCGCGGCGGCGGTGTGCGCGCGTTCGACACCGGTCCCGGCGTCGTCGTCATCGACGCCGTCGTCCGTTCGCTCCGGCCGGCGCTCCCGTTCGACGTCGATGGGCAGCTCGCGCGCCGAGGGCGGGTGATCGCCGGCGTGGTGGACGCCCTCCTGGCGGATCCGTACTTCGCCGCGCCGCCTCCCAAGTCCACCGGACGTGAGCTGTTCGATGCCCGGTACGTCGCGCGGTTCATCGAGCGATGCCGCTCCGCGTCGGTCTCCGCGACCCCCGAAGACATTGTGGCGACGGCAGTGTCGCTGACCGCGCGCAGCATCGCGGACGCGTACGCGCGATTCGTCCCGGAACCGGTGGGCGACGTGCTGTTGTCCGGTGGCGGGGCGCGGAACCCCACGCTTGCCGGAGCGATCGCCGAGGCGCTGGCTCCGCGCGTGGTGCGTCCGTTCGCGGACGTCTACTTCGATGGTGAGGCGAAAGAGGCCGTGGCGTTCGCGCTCCTGGCGGCGCTCCACGTCGCGGGTCGCCCCGGCAACGTCCCGCCTGCGACTGGAGCGGCCGGTCCGCGCATCCTGGGCAAGCTCACGCCCGCGGGGCGCTAACGGCCCCGGCGCGAGAGCGCGAAGACCACGAGCACGAACGTCAACACCGCCGCGCCGACGACGAGCAGATAGGGCGCCATCCGGTGCCACCGGCCGCCTCGCCGCACCGGGATCTCGAGAGTCGTCACCGAGAGCGGGCGTTCGGTCTCTTCGGCGTCCGCCGCGCGCGGGGCACCGGCGATCTCGATGACGCGCTCCGGCTCCGCGGGGACACCCGGCACGCCGCCGGCGGGCGTGTCGTCCGAGACCGGAAAGGCCTGATGCCCGACCTCGTCATCATGGGCGGCCATCGTGAGCGCGGCGCCTTCGAAGCGCGCGGCGACGACCGTGATGTTGTCGGGACCACCTTTGGAGTTCGCGGTGGCGATCAGCCGCGCGCACAACGCGCGGAGATCCGGCTCCGACGCCACCGCCTCGGCGATCTCGAAATCGCGCACGAGTCCCGAGAGGCCGTCGCTGCACAGCACCAGCGTGTCGCCCTGCCGGAGCTGCTGCCGCGTGATGTCGACCTTGATCACCGCTTCCGGCCCCAGCGCCTGGAGGATGATGTTGCGCCGCTCGCTCACCTCGGCCTCTTCCGCCGTGATTTCGCCCGCCTCGATGAGCCGCTGCATCAGCGACTGGTCCTTCGTGATCTGGTTCGCCTTGCCATCGCGCACGAGGTAGGCGCGGCTGTCGCCGACCTGGGCGATGTAGAGCGTATCCTCCAGCACACCGGCCACCGTGGCGGTGGTACCCATGCCGCGAAACTCGGGATGGTCGAGGGCGTAGCGGTGGATCTTCTCGTTTGCCACGGTCGTGGCCGCCACGAGCGCCTGCGCAAACACGGTGGGATCGGTCGGGGGTGCGGTGGACTGCCGGGCGCGCAGCTCCTTGAGCACGATGTCGACCGCCATCGAGCTCGCGATCTCGCCCGCGGCGGCGCCGCCCATCCCGTCGGCGACCATCAGGACTGCCCCATGATCTCCGGGAGCCGTTCGCTGCTCCTTCGAGAACGTCAGCGGCGTCGCGGCCGGCAGCTCAGCCACCACAAACGCGTCCTCGTTGTGGTCGCGCGTGCGCCCCACATTGGTGCTCCCGAAGATGCGGATGACGACAGGCGGCTGTTCGGTCACTGCCGGGTCACGATGCGGAGGGTCGGGGACCGGGGTGGAAGGTGGCACAGAGGACAGAGTATGACCGCGTGGGAGTGGAGAAACTAACCCAGCACTACGCCAGTTGGAGACCTAACCTCTGGAGGGCCCGCCCGTTAATTTGGGCGTGATGCGACGTCCGTTTGCCGGCGCGCTCGCAGCCGCGGGGATTTCGGTCATGCTTGCGGCATGCGGCACACCCCGGCCAGCGACCGCCCCGGCCCCGGCAGCGATTGCCGCGCCCCCCGGTCCACCCGGCGTCCAGCCGGTCCTCCCGCCCATACCGCACGTCACGGGCCCAATCGCCGTCTCGGTCGTGTACCCGCGACCCGGCGCGCTCATTACCTCCCGGGACTCGAACTTCATTCTGGGGTCCGTTGGAACCGGGGATGCGACGCTGACCATCAACGGGACGCCGGTCCCCGTGCGCCCCAACGGGGCCTTCCTCGCATGGCTGCCGGTGCCTGATAGCGCGACGTCGCGATACGACCTCGTGGTGGCCGCCGGAGCCGATACGGTGCGAGTCAGCCATCCGGTGCGGGTGCTGCCCCCGCCGTCACCGCAGGACACCCTCGGGGATGCCATGGCGGCGCTGCCACGTCCATTCCCCGACAGTGGCCGGTACGTGACGCTGGCGCCGGCCGATACGACGCAACCAGACACTGACCGCGCCGTGATCGTCCGCCCGGTGGCGGGCGGGACATACAAGTGGTTCCTCTTCCCCGGAACGGTGGTGCAAGTCAACGGGCGGAGTCCGGGGTATGAGCGTATCCGGCTGGATGAGGCGCTGGATGCGTGGATCTCGCTCGCGGACGTCCGGACCGTTCCCCTCGGGCCATCGGCGCGGCCGCCCCAGCGGGTCGTGGGCGCGGTGCGGGTCGTGCCAGGCGCCGGGATGGGTGGACGTCGTCCTGGCAGTCGGTGACCGGCCGCCGTACCAGGTGGAGGAGACGGGCAATGATCTGGTGCTCACCTTGTACAGTACGCAGGCTTCGACCAGTCTGATTCACTACGTCGGTCGCCTGGGCGGGCCACCGGGGCCACCGGACACCCTCGTCGAATCGGTGACGTGGTCGCAGGACACGCGCGACCGGGCCCGGTACACGATTCATCTGTCGCGGGCGCCTTACGGCTATCTCGCGATGTGGACCGCGTCCGGATTCGTGCTGCGCGTGCGGCGGCCGCCCGTCATCGATGCGCATGCGCCGCTGGCTGGGCTCACGATCGCCGTCGACGCCGGCCACCCGCCGGCGGGATCGACGGGGCCGACCGGGCTGTACGAGCCCGTGCCGACGCTGGCGATCGCGCAGAAAGTCGAGGCCATGCTCATTGCGAAGGGCGCGGCCGTCGTGATGACGCGTACCACCCCGGACCCGGTGAGCCTGGGCGCGCGTCCCGTCACGGCGCGGCGATTCAACGCCAACGCGATGGTCTCCATTCATCTCAATGCGCTGCCCGACGGGATGAATCCGTTCGTCTCGCACGGCACGGGGAGCTATTTCTTCCAGCCGCAATCGCTCGCACTCGCGCGGGCGGTCCAGACGGGAATGCTGCGCGAAATGGGGCTGCGCGACCTGGGCGTGCATTACGACAACCTCGCCGTGGTCCGTCCGACGTGGATGCCGGCCGTGCTGTGCGAAGGCGCCTTCATCATCATGCCGGAGCAGGAGGCGGCGCTGCGCACGGCGGAGTTCCAGGCAGCGTACGCGCGCGGCGTCGTCGAAGGCGTGGAATCGTATTTCCAGACGCTCGCCACACCCGCGCCGCCGCCCGCCGCGACCTCCGCCACGCCGGCCGCGGCGACGCCACCCACTGCCGGGCCCTAGTGCGTTGAGGACGCGGAGTCCGCGGCGCAAGACACTGTGCGTTCCCGCGTGAGTCTTCGCGCATCCGCGGCGGCGGCGCGGCTGTGGATGGTGGTGGCATGCAGCGTTGCTGCCGCGCCGCGGTTGGCCGCGCAGGTCGACCCGAGTGTGCGATGGGAGACGCTGCGCACCACGCACTTTCGCATCCATTTCAACCCGCAGCTCGAGGATCAGGCGCGCCGGGCCGCCGTGAACGCCGAGCGGGCGTATGCGGCATTGTCGGCGGAGCTGACGCCGCCACGGGGCATGATCGACATCGTGCTGGCCGACAACGTGGATCTCACGAACGGACAGGCAACGCCCTTCCCGACGAATCGCATCATCCTCTACGCCTACCCGCCGGTCGACGCACCGACGCTGCGGTACTACGGCGACTGGAACGCCCTCCTCATCCAGCACGAGCTCACGCACATCTTCCATCTCGACCGCGCGCGCGGGTGGTGGCGGATCGCACAGAAAGTGTTCGGCCGGAACCCGGTGTTCATGCCGAACCTGTACACGCCGGCGTGGTTGACCGAAGGACTGGCCGTGTACTACGAATCGCGGCTCACCGGGTTCGGACGTCTCGCCGGAACGGCACACCGGGCGCTGGCGGAAGCTGCGGCGCGTGATAGCTCGTTGCCGCGACTCGACCAGCTGAGTCTCGCCGCACCGGAATGGCCCAATGGCGAAGGGCCGTATATCTACGGCTCGCTGCTGTTCTCCTATCTCGCGGCCACGCGAGGGGCGCAGACCGTGCCCGCGTTCATTGAATACTCGAGCGGGGCGACGATCCCATTCCTGCTCGACCGTACATCGCGAGCGGCCTTCGGCATCTCCTTCGAAGATGCCTGGCGGGCATGGCGCGACTCCGCGCTGCGCGAGGCGGCGGTGCCGGACCTGCACCCGCTCTCGATCCGCACGCTGACCCACGAGGGGTACAACGCGTATTTCCCGCGGTGGACCGACAGCACGACGCTGATCTACGCGTCCGACAACGAGCGTGACCTGCCGGGTGTGTATGCGGTGACGCTGTCGGGGCAGCAGCGGCGGCTGGAGCGGCGAAACGGTGAGAACCCGAACGCGCCGATCCCCCACGGCATGGTGTACTCCCAACTCGATTACACGTCGCCGTACGCGATCCGGTCCGATCTCTACCGGAGCGACGGCGGTCACGACACGCGGTTGACGCATGGCGCGCGCTACGCGGATCCCGATGCCCGGCCCGATGGCCGCATCGTCGCGGTGTGGGGGCATCGGGCCTCGACGCAGCTGGTCGTGGTGTCGCCTGACGGCCGCCACGTCATCACGATCACGCCGTACGCCGCGGACACCGAATGGTCGGAGCCACGGTGGTCGCCGGACGGGCGCGAGATCGCGGCCGTGCGGTGGGAGCGCGGCGGGTACATGTCGGTGATCGTGATGGACACCGCGGGCCGGGCCCTGCAGACGATTCTGCGCGAGCAGGCGGTAGTGGCGAGTCCGAGCTGGACGCCCGACGGCCAGCAGGTCGTGTTCACCTCCGACCATTCGGGACGGGCGGAGGTGTATCGCACGCGGCTGGATACGGCGTCGTCGGCCCCCGGGGGCGGCGTTGCCGTCGAGGCCGGCGGCGATTCGGTGGTGCTGGTGGGGAGCGGCGGGGCGGGGCTGTCCTATCCGGCGGTGTCGCCCGGTGGCTCCTGGCTCGCGGTGACGGAGCTGCGCGGCGACGGCTACCACGTTGGCGTCGCGCCGTACGATTCGGCGCGCGGGTATCCGTTGGACAGCAGCGCATTGGGCGCCAGCCACACCGTGCCGCCGCTGGCGCGCGATTCGGGTCGCATTACGCGGTACTCGCCGTGGGCGGGCCTCATCCCACGCTACTGGATGCCCGTCGCCAACACCTCGGACCTCGGCTACTTCCAGCTGGGCGCGTACACATCCGCGTACGACGTCCTGCAGCGGCACAGTTACTCGTTGCAGGCGCTGTACGATTTCCACGAGCCGTCGCAGGTCGAGGCGACGGCCACGTACGAGTACCGCGGCATTGGTTTCCCGGTGCTCGACGCGGTGGGCCAGGAGTACTGGACGCACCAGCCGCTCGCGAACACCGCGGGGCAGACGGTGGGGGAGCTGGTCCACCGGAGCGTCACCGCGTCATTCGAGGAGACGCTGTTGTGGCCGCGGGCGCGGACCAACACGACGTGGGCCGTCGGCGCGGACATCGAAGCGCGCACGTACAGCACCGATCCCGGGCCGCTCATCACGCAGATCGATCCGTTCTACGCCTCGCATCCGTATTTCCCGTCGGTGTTCACGACCATTGGCTGGTCGAATGCTGCCAGTCCCGATCTCGCGGTGTCGGCCCGAGAATGGCGTGTCGCTGTCGGCGACGCTGCGCCAGCGGTGGCAGCAGGCGGCGGCCGCGACGGTGGAGCGGAGCGTCGTGGCGGTGGGCGATGTCTATCGGACCGTCAACATCTTCCCGGGGTTCGCGCACGACGTGCTCGCGGCGCAGGCGGCGGTGGGCTTCGAGAACGACGGCGCGATCTCGACCTTCACCGCGGGTGGCCGGAGCGGCGAATCCGTGCAGGTCGTGCCTGGTGTGACCGTCGGCGACGAGCCTCGCGTGTTCAGCGTGCGAGGATTTCCGCCCGGCGCGGCGAATGGCACGCGCGCGTTTGCAGGGTCGCTGGAATACCGGATCCCGCTGTTCGCGCCCGGCCGCGGTCTCCGCCTGCTGCCATTCTTCCTGGGCAAGACCTCGTTGACGGTCTTCGGCGACGGAGCGGAAGCGTGGTGCCCCGTGCAGCAGGGCGTGTTGCCGAGTGTGTGCGCCGCTGCAGGACGCGCAGCGGCGGCTCCTGAGCTCCGCTGGCGCGGAGTTGAACTTCGACACCGCGCTGCAGTACGACGTGCCGTACCGGGTGCGGCTGGGGATGGCGGTTCCGACGTCGAATGGTGCGGACTATGGTGCCGGGCCGGTCGATTTCTACATCACATTCGGCATACCGTTCTGACGTTGGCGATTTGAGGGCTGGTGCCCGCGGGTCGTTGGAGCGTCGGCCGTTACGTTGGCTCGTGATACGAGGCAAGCACACCCGGCCGCAGGCGGAAGACGGGTTGAGGGCGGGCTCAGCCCACGGCGGGCGGTTTCCCCGGGCGCCAGGGCAGCAGGGAACTCAGTAACCCGCGTGTGGATATGTTCTTAACCTGGGCGATCTGTCCACATTCCGGCCCGTTTTGGCGGCTCGTCCGAGGCCCGCGCGCGCCGGTAACGGAACCAAGACGGTTCGGTAACGTGGATAAGACGCCGACGGTACCGCGGTTGTGATGTTCAAATCGTAACCCTTGATGCTGTAAGGGCTTATCAAGCCACTGGCGCGGATACACGAGGGCGGCTAGTATCTCCGTCCGCATTGCGGAGTCGGTCGCCACTCGCGTGGGTTCATCGCGCGGAGTCCAGTGAGCGTCCAAGGCGTCTTCAGTGCGGGCTCGGCTAGGTTCCCCGTAGGGCCCGTACCATTTCTCGTTGGAGCGTCATCATGCCGTTGCCCACCACCCCGCCTGCTGGTCCCGCGATGCTGTCGTCCAACGCGCGCACCGTGCTGGAGAAGCGCTATCTGGTCAAGGATCAGACCGGGGCGCCGACGGAGCAGCCGGAGGAGATGTTCTGGCGGGTGGCGACGACCGTCGCCGACGCGGACCGGCGGTATGGGGCGAGTGACGGGGCGGTGCAGACGGTCAGCGAGGATTTCTATCGTCTCATGACCGAGCGGCGGTTCGAGCCCAACTCGCCGACGCTCATGAACGCGGGCCGCCCGCTGGGCCAGCTTGAGCGCGTGTTTCGTCCTCCCGGTCGCCGATGCGCTCGCGAACGGCAAGGACGGGATTTACGACACGCTCAAGTCGATGGCGATCATCCATCAGAGCGGCGGCGGGACGGGCTTCGGATTCTCGCGCATCCGGCCCAAGGGGTCAATGGTGCGGTCGACGACCGGTGTGGCGTCGGGCCCCGTGTCGTTCATGCAGCTCTACGATGCATCCACCGATGCGGTGAAGCAGGGCGGTACGCGCCGCGGCGCGAACATGGGGATCCTCCGGGTCGATCATCCCGAACATCCTCGAGTTCATCACCTGCAAGGAAGACATCACCAAGATCACCAACTTCAACATCTCGGTCGCGGTCACCGACGCGTTCATGGCGGCCGTGAAGGCCGGCACGACGTACTGAGCTCAAGGATCCGCGGAACGGCACCGTGGTCGGGACGCTCGACGCGAACATGGTGTGGGAGAAGATGATTCAGGGCGCGTGGCGGACTGGCGAGCCCGGATGCTTCTTCGTCGATGAGGCCAATCGCTACAACCCCGTCCCGCATCTCGGCTCCTACGAGGCCACCAATCCGTGTGGCGAGCAGCCGCTGCTGCCGTACGATGTGTGCAATCTGGGCAGCATCAACGTCGGGTACTACGTGAAGGACGGCCAGATGGACTGGGCCGCGTTCCGGCGCGACATCCATCTCTCGACGCACTTTCTCGACAACATCATCGACGTCAACCGGTACCCGCTGCCCGAGATCGACACGCTGTCGAAGCGGATCCGGCGGATCGGCCTGGGCGTGATGGGATTCGCGGACGCGCTCGTGCGCCTGGGCATTGCCTACGACTCGCCCGAAGGCGTGGAGTTCGGCCGCAAGGTAATGGCGTTCCTCGACACGGAAGGGAAGCGGGAGAGCGAGCGGCTGGCGCACGAGCGGGGCGCGTTCCCGGAGTGGGCCCGCTCGATCTGGGGACCCGACGAGACGTGCGCGCGCGACGCGGCCGGCAAGCGGATCCGGCCAATGCAGCTCCTGCGGAATTGCAACATCACGACGGTTGCTCCGACCGGCACGATCTCCATCATCGCGGGATGCTCGTCGGGACTCGAGCCGCTGTTCGCGGTCGCGTTCATGCGCAATCAGGCCGGCGTCATGATGCCGGATGTCAACGAGGATTTCGTCGAGATCGCGAAGCGGGAAGGGTGGTACTCGGAGGCCCTGATGGAGCGGATCGCCACCGAGGGGCGGATCAATTTCCCGGAAGTGCCGGCCAAGTGGCAGCGAGTGTTCGTCACCGCCAATGCGATCAAGCCCGACTGGCACATGCAGATGCAGGCGGCGTTCCAGGATCACTGTGACAGCGGGATCTCCAAGACGACGAACTTCGCGCACACCGCGACCGTCGAAGACGTCCGCGCCATCTACGAGCTGGCCTTCGATCTCAAGTGCAAGGGCGTGACGGTGTACCGCGACGGCTCGCGGGACAACCAGGTGCTGTCCACCGGCGCGACCGACAAGGCCAAGACCGAGCGTGACAAGTCCGGTGCCGCACCGGCGGTCGCCGTCGCCGACAAGCGCGAGATCGGTGAGCTCCTGGGTACACTGGCCGAGCGCGATGCCGAGATCGATCGGCTTCGCAAGGTCGTGTACGAGGTCGAGGCCGAGAACACGCAGCGCCGGGCCAAGCGCTCGCGGCCCGACAAGCTGCGCGGCACGACGTCACGCTACGAGACGCCGCTCGGCACCATGTTCGCGAACATCACCGAAGACGATCGCGGCCAGCCGTTCGAGGTGTTCATCAACCTCGGCAAGGCGGGTGGGTCCGCGATGGCGGATGCCGAAGCCATGGGCCGGCTCATCTCACTCGCGCTCCGGTCCGGCATTCCGATGATGGAAATCCATCGCCAGTTGCGCGGGATCGCATCCGACCGCGTCGTTGGACTGGGTCCGAAGAAGATTCTGTCCGTGCCTGATGCGATCGGCATGGCGCTCGAGGACTGGTGGCGCGACCACACGCAGGGCGTGCAGCAGGATCTCCTGAACGATGGCGGGCCGCAGCCGCGCCGGCATCGCGCGACGCCGCGCCGCTCGTACCGGTCGCTGCCCCCGCCGCCCGTGCCACAGGCGAGACACAGCCGGCGCGCGAGAGCTACGCGCCGTCCGCGGAGTCATTCATCGGCACCTGTCCCGACTGTGGATCACAGCTCGAGTTCGCGGAAGGCTGCGCCAAGTGCCACGTGTGCGGCTTCTCGGAGTGCGGCTGACCTGGCGACTTGAGACGCTCATCGGCCGTCATAAACAAACAGGACCCCGCGATATCGCGGGGTCCTGTTTGTCTCTGGCGAGTTTACGCCATCTGAAACATCCTACGGGTGGTCGTGCCGCCAGGCCCAATACTGCTGCTGCTCATCGGCGCTCCGCGCTTTCCACTCCTTGTGGTCGCGGTGCGTCTCGCCCTCCCACCGGGCGTAATACGGGCCCTCGGCGTCCGACCACGTGGCACTGTAGTAGTGATGGTGATAGCAGCCACTCACTACGACTGGCGACGCCAGGGCGCCGGCAATCAATAAGGCATTGAACAGGCGATATGTGGATCGCATGGGGTTCGATCTCCGAGTAATTGTGGTCACCGTGCTGGCGTAGACCAGTGGTCGTCGCCACAAGCCGTCGTAGCGGAGTCCCGGCTTGGGGACACATAAAGCACTATCCGTGCCCGCTAAAGTCTACGGCAGGCGTGCCCAGAACAACACAGGACTCCGTGACGACGCCACGGAGTCCTGGACCAGCAATTCGCCGGAGTCGCCCGATCCTACGGGTTATCGTGGCGCCACGACCAGTATTGCTGCCGCTCGTCCGAACCCCGCGCCGCATAATCCTTGTGCGGCCGGTTCGTGCTCTGCTCCCACTGCGCGTAGTGCGGACCTTCGCTGTCGCTCCACGAGCCGTTGGCGTACTGATGGTGCATGCACCCGGTGATGACAACGGGCGATGCCACCGCGCCCGCAATCATCAGGGCGCTCAGTAGTCGAAATCCGCGTCGCGTGTGCTGTCGCGGTGCTTCGCATGCGCTGGTTCTCCGAGTTCGTGTGGTCGAAGCATTGGTGTGCGTCGACAACGGGCTCGGCGCTGGCGGGCGTCGAGGCGACCCCGCTCGCAACATCACTGGGGCACTATCCGTGCCGGTTCAGGGCTCCGTCCGGACCATCGAGAACGTCACCGGTGCGCCGCTCACCGGGAATCCGCCCAGCACCGATCCCGAACAGTTGTCGATCGTGGGGCACGCTCCACGAGGCTGTCGGTCGTGTAATCGGGGACGTTGTCCCAAATCACGCTTCCCCGGATGTGACCCGTGCTGTCGATCACGGCCACGACTTTGTACAGCGAGTCGCTGCCGCCCGGCTCGAAACTGCCGTCGTTGAGCACCGCGACTCGATTGAAGCCGCCGCAGAACCCGCCGCAGCCCCCCTGGGACGTGAACGTCAGCTCCGCCCAGATGCCCTCATAGACGCTAATGGTCGGTTCGGTGGTCTTGCGACAGGCAACGACCAGGAGGGAAGACGCAGCAACGATCGCGACGAGCCGGCGCACGAAACACGTTCTCACGAAACACGTTCTCCTGTGATGTGGCACCACCCCCCCCGCTCCTCGGAACGGGTGTCCAGCGACCGCCGATGGCGGCTGCTGATACCCCGGGAAGAGTATGTCGGGGCCGCCCCGCCGCCAGCCCGGGCGCCGCGGGCGGAGCCCGCGGCCAGGATGCATGACCCCGCCGCTCCCTCGCCAGTCATTACCAGGGAGGATTCCCATATATTTCCAGTGCGCAAGCCCGACGACTTTCCACCGCGCGAGGATCAGGGCATGGACGACAAGAAGCTGCTGGCGCTGGCCAAGAAGAACGCTGCCGCGTCTCTGAAGAAGCCGCGAGTCACTCCGAAGTACGACAGCACACTCGCGCCCGACCCCGAAGACGTCGAACAGCTCAAGAAGTTCCACAACGAAATGAAGAAGCGAGAGTTCTAACGCTCGAGCACCACCTCACGGTACCGCGCACCGCGCGGTACTACTCGCTGGGCGAGCCCGGCCCCGCGACGCGCGAGATCTGGATCGTTTGCCACGGCTACGGCCAGTTGGCTCGCGAGTTTCTGGCGGTCTTTGCCCCGGTGGCCGATTCCGCGCGCGCTATCGTCGCCCCGGAAGCGCTGTCGCGCTATTATCTCGACGACACCCGCGGGGGATCGCACGCCGCCAGCGCTGTCGGCGCGACGTGGATGACGCGCGAGGATCGCGAGAGCGAGATCGCCGACCAGGTCTCGTATCTGGATGCGGTGCACAGCGTGGCCGCCGCCGCGGTACACCCTGGCGCCCGGGTGACGGTGCTCGGATTCTCGCAGGGCGTCGCCACCGTCTGCCGCTGGGTCGATCGCGGCCGCACCCGGCCGGATCGCCTCGTCTGCTGGGGCGGCGCAATTCCCGAGGATGTCCGGCTTGGCGAGGGGGCTCCAATCCGGCACCCCTCGCTCTGGCTCGTCGCCGGCTCGCGTGACATCTACGCCACCGCGGAGCGCGTGGCACACCAGGAGTCCGTGCTGCGGGCCGCGGGAGTCCCGTTCACCCGCCTGAGCTTCGGTGGCGGGCACCGGCTCGACAATGACACAATGCGCCGTTTGGCCGGTGCGGTCTGACCAAATGCACAATCGTGCGGCCGCAGTCGCGCCGCCACCGGCCGCGCCATTTATTTCTTCCGTCCGCAGCGGTCTCGCCCTTTTCCCACCGACCCATGGATGATCTTCGTTTCCCCATTGGCAAGGCCGACCTCGATACGCCGATGACGCCCGAGCGTCGCCGCCAGGCGATCGCCGAGATCGAAGCCGCGCCCGCCGCGCTCCGGAACGCGATCCGGGGCTTGTCGGCGGCGCAACTGGAAACCGCCTATCGCCCCGGCGGATGGACCGTGCGCCAGGTCGTTCACCATGTACCGGACAGTCACCTCAACGCCTACATACGGTTCAAGCAGGCGCTGACCGAGGATTTCCCGCTCATCATGGCGTATGACGAGGCCAAGTGGGCCAACCTCCCGGACGTCGCCGCGGTGCCCGTCGATGTGTCGCTCACCCTCCTCGAGAACACCCATGCGCGGTGGGTGGCGATCCTGCGCTCCATGGGACCAACCGAATTCGCGCGCGGGTACACGCACCCGGAGTACAAGCGGCGGTTGACGCTCGACCAGGGGCTCGCGCTGTACGCCTGGCATGGGCAGCACCACGTCGCGCACATCACGGCGCTGCGGGCGCGCGAAGGCTGGCACTAGCCGTGCCTTCCGGCCGCCCCCGATCGGGCCCGAACCCTCGCATCAGCGGGTCCAACGAGCGCGTCGGCCGCCGCTCGGCCGTCGGCTTGATCCTCCTCGCGGCAGGCGGCTCCGCGCGCATGGGCCGGCCAAAACAGTCGCTGCCGGTCAGCACGCCGGAGCCGGGCGTGCCCGCGGGCGAGTCCTTGCTGCGACACGCCACCCGGGTGGCGGTGGAAGCCGCGCTCCGGCCGGCGGTCGTCGTGCTGGGCGCGAACTCCGACGACCTCGTGCCCCACATCGCGGATCTCCCCGTGCACATCCTGACGCACTCCGGATGGCAGCGCGGCATCGGGTCATCGATTAAGGCTGGAGTGGAATGCGTGACGGCGCTCGCGCCGGCGCTCGACGCCGTCATGATCGTCGTCTGCGACCAGCCGCACCTGTCCGCAGGCGTACTCCGGCGGCTCCTGCGGACCTACCGCGGCTCCGCCGCGAGCATCGTCGCTTCCGCGTACGGCGGCACGATCGGCGTACCGGCGATCGTGGACCGGTCGCTCGACGCCGAGCTGCGCGCGCTGGGTGATCGCGACAGCGCGAGACGGATCATCAACCGGGACCCCACGCGGACCTCCGCGGTGCCGTTTCCGCTGGGGGCCGTCGATCTCGATACGCCGGACGCCTACGCGGCGTATCTCGAGAGCCGCCGCCCGGCCGAACCCTCGCTCAGCACCTGATCGCGGTCAGCCCGCGATCGTGGCGCGCACCTCGTCCGCGGGGCGCGAGAGTAGTCCCAGCACCTGCGCTGACGGCAACACGGTGCGCCGCGCGACGAAGACCCGCAGCCACCGCGCCGACTGGTAGAGCTCATCGGACAGAGACGGCAGGTTGATCGATCCGATGAGATTGTCCGGCGTGAGCCGCTCGATGGCCCCCGACCGGCGGAGCACCGGGATGTCGAGTCCGAGCATCTGCGTCTTGGTGGGATAATCGAGCAGCAGCTCCCCGGGCAGAAGCCCGGCGCGGGTGGCCAGGTAGTTCTCGGCCGCGACCACCAGAGCCGGATCGGTTCCGATCCACTCCGCCGCGCCACCGGTCAGCTCCGCCGCCGGACATTCGATCGCGCGCTTGTACAACCTGCGGCCGAGCAGGGCGGTGAGTAGTGGCGCCGGGGCCGTGCGGCCGAGGTGCGCGAGCAACCCCTCATCGGTGTAGCCGACGATGGCGCCGGCACGGATGGCGCCCGCGGCGAGCGCATCGCTGACCAGGCGCTTGTACATTGCCGTCGCGCTTCTCACTGCGTGGTGCCAGTAGACATTCCGGTACATCTGGTACTTCGCGAAGAGGAGCGACTCGAGTGCCGCCATTCCCTTTTCGACGATCCCCACCGTGCGCACACCGGAATCGGGATCCGGTACCAGCACCAGGGAATGTGTGAGACGGTCGACATCGATCTCGCCATAGGGCACGCCGCACATGTAGCCGTCGCGCTTGAGGTATTCGATCTTGTCGAGGTCGAGCGACCCGGATATCAGCCCCTGGAGAGGGCTCGGGCTCCGGCCCCGGATCAGGTCGAATACCTCCACTGGCGCACCGGCTCCGAGCTCGCGGGCGAGCAGCGCCCCGACCTCACCCTCCGTGACCAGCGGGCGCGCCAGCTCCTCGTGATGGGCGACGCCGATCTCCTCGAGCGCGTGCGAGAACGGATAGTGGCCGACGTCATGCAACAGCGCCGCCGCGCGGACGACCGCGCAGTCCCGCGCGTCGAACGACACGTCTCCGCGCTCTTCGAGGAGGGCGAGCGTCCGGCGGGCCAGATGGTACGTCCCGAGCGCATGCTCGAAACGGGAGTGCGTCGCGCCCGGGTAGACGAGATACGCGAGCCCGAGCTGCCGCACGTATCGCAGCCGCTGCACGACGCCGGTGTCGACGAGCCGCATGGCGGAGTCGTCCACCCGGATGTTGTTCCAGAGCGGGTCGCGGATGATCTCGAAATGCATGGCGGGCGCCCGCTGGACGTGCCGGGAGTACGAGTCCGTACCGCGAGCTGGCAGTACGAGCGTGTGTTTCAGACCTGTATTACGTGCCCTACTTGCCGGTCGCGATCGTTCCGGTGTTGGCCGGTATTTTGGCGGTCGCCGACACGACGAACTTGATGTACATGCCACTCGGGGCGTGGCCCGGCACTCCGCACGCGATCAGATAGTTGCCGGCCGGCGTCGCCGTGAAATCCATCGTGTCGTGGCCCGTCTGGGCGGGAAGCCCGTCGGTGAGGTGGTCCGTATACGCGCGCGGGAACGCCGCCTGCGACGGACCGTTGGGAATGGGTGTCTGGTCGGTGATGAGGATCGCCGAGTGCGGGATGGCGTCGTCGTTGCGCACGTCGAAGTGCACCTTCCACCCCAGCGGAACCGTGATCGTCTGGTTGCCGCTCGACCCGCCGTTGAAGTTGAAGCCACCCTGCGCGCTATTGAGTGCCGCGAAGAGCGCGATCGTGACTGTCTTCCCGGTCGCGTTGTAGGAGACGAACTGGTTGACCTTCGTGTCGCCCGGGCCGCGCGGTACGGCCGGGGCACCGACGGATGCGGCATCGGTGGCCGGATGCTCCGGCACGCCACCCAGCGAACCTGTGGCGGCGCACAGCGCCAGTCCCGCGATCGCGCGGTGCATCCCTCAGCCTTTCGGGCCGATGTCTTTCAATCGCGGATCGACCGACCCGGCAAACTTCTCGAAGTTCGACCGGAACATCCCGGCGAGCTTGTGTGCCTGTGCATCATAGGCGGCCTGATCGCTCCACGACTCGCGCGGACGGAGCACGGTCGCGGGCACGCCGGGCACCGCCGTCGGCACCGACAAACCGAAAATCGGGTCGGCCGTCACGGAGACCTGATCCAGTTGGCCCGCGAGCGCGGCGCGCACAATCGCGCGGGTGTGCGGCAGCGACATGCGCTTGCCCACGCCATACGGCCCGCCGGTCCACCCGGTGTTAATGAGCCACACGCGCGACCCGTGTTTGGCCAGCCGCTCGCCGAGCATGCTCGCGTATTTCGCGGGCGGCCAGACGAGAAACACCGCGCCGAAGCACGTGCTGAACGTGGCCTGCGGCTCGGTCACACCGCGCTCCGTCCCCGCGACCTTGGCGGTGTAGCCCGACAGGAAATAGTACATCGCCTGGTCCGGTGTAAGCCGCGCGATCGGCGGCAACACCCCGAACGCATCCGCGGTCAGCAGCACGACATTGGTCGGATGTCCGGCACGGCCGCTCGGGACATGGTTGGCGATGTAGTCGAGCGGATAGGACGCGCGTGTGTTCTCGGTGATCGACTGATTGCCGAAATCGACCGCATGCGAGGTGGGGTCCAGCACGACGTTCTCCAGCACCGTCCCGAACATCTGGGTCGTGCGGTAAATGTCGGGCTCGGTCTCCGGCGACAAGTTGATGACCTTGGCGTAGCAGCCGCCTTCGAAGTTGAAGACGCCTTCGTCAGACCATCCATGCTCGTCGTCACCGACCAGCGACCGCTGGGGATCAGCCGAGAGCGTGGTCTTGCCGGTGCCGGATAGCCCGAAGAACAGCGCGGTGTCGCCCGACGGGCCGACATTGGCCGAGCAGTGCATCGACAGCACGCCCGTCTTGGGCATGAGGTAGTTCATCACCGAGAACATCGACTTCTTGAGCTCACCGGCATAGCGCGTCCCGCCGATGAGGATCATGCGGCGCTCGAGATGCACGACGATGAACGTGGTCGTGCGCGTGCCGTGGCGTGCCGGATCGGCCTGGAACTCCGGTGCGTGCAGCACCGTGAAGTTCTCTTCGAATCCCGCGAGGTCGCTGGCTGGCGGCCGGATGAACATGTTCCGGACGAACAGCGCGTGCCACGCGTTGGGCGTGACATACCGCACGCGGAGGCGGTGCGACGGATCGGCGCCCGTATACAGGTCCTGGATGTAGAGATCGGGCGCCGCGCCCAGGTAGGTCTGCACGTCCTTCAGCAGGACGTCGAAATGGGCGGGATCGAGCGGCTGGTTCACCGCACCCCAATCCACATCGGCGGCCGCCGCGCCAGCGCGCACGAGGAACTTGTCTTTGGGCGACCGCCCCGTGTGCGGGGAGGTGATCGCCGCGAACGGGCCGCCGCTCGCAAGGTGTCCTTCGCCGCCCCGGATCGCGGCCTCCACGAGGGACGGGGCCAGCAGGTTCCAGTGAATCTCGCCGCGCGGCTCAATGCCTTGCCGCTGCAGTCCTTGTATCGATCCGTGCGCAGCGCGGTCGCGCTGCGTCGCACCTGTCGTTGCACTCGTCACTTGCATGTCTGTCGCCATCTCCTAAGGCTAGCGATTGCGGGGGCGTGACACCAGCGGGGAGGCGCCGGGGGCGGCTACGCGACGGACGCGCGCGGAGGGGCTCAAGTCACGGCTATACCGCAAGATGGTCGCCATCGCGCGCGACCAGTTCATAGAGGACGGGCATGAGGAAAATGCTGATGAGCAACCGGGAAAAGAGGCCTCCGACGATCACCAGGGCGAACGGTCGCTGCGAGTCGGTTCCGACACCGGTCGCCAGCGCGGCGGGCAGTAAACCCAGCGCCGCCACCAGGGCTGTCATCATGATTGGGCCGGAGCCGCAACAGCGCCGCTTCGCGCGCGGCCTGCGTGATCGGCAGGCCCGTCGAGCCGGAGCTCGTTGGCGTACGAAATGTAGACCACCGCCGTCTGCACCGACACGCCGAAGAGCGCGAGGAATCCGATACCGGACGACACCGAGACCGGTGTGTGCGTGATCGCGAGCGCCAGCGACGCCGCCGATGGGACCCGACAGGATCACGCCGACCAGCGTAATGAGCGGGAACTTGAAGTTGTGATAGAGCGCGAAGAGCACTGCCACCATGAGCAAGAGCGTGATCGGCAGGACGATCTGCAGCTGCGTGCGTGACGCCGTGTACTCCTGATATTCGCCGCCCCACACGACACGGTACCCGGGCGGAGATGGACCTCGCTTGGCGACCTGGCGCTGCGCTTCCTGCACCGCGCTCGCGAGGTCACGACCCTCCACCGAGTACTGGATCCCGATGTATCGCGCGTTGTCCTGGCGATAGATGAACGCGGCGCCGTTGGAGATGGCGATGGTCGCCAGCTCGCGCAGCGGGATCTGCTGCCCGTCCGGCGTCGCGACGAGAATGTTGCCGATGGCTTCCGGCGTCTCGCGGTATTGTGGCTGGAGCCGGACAATCAGATCGAACAGCTTCTCGCCCTGGACGACCTGCGTCGCGGCCGACCCGCCGACCGCGGCCTCGATCAGCGCGTTGACGTCCGCCACGTTGATGCCGTACCGGGCGATCTTCTCGCGGTCGATCGCGACGGTCAGCGACGGCTGCCCCAGCTCCTGCACCAGTGTCAACTGGGTGATGCCCGGCACTCCCTCCATGACATGGCGAATTGCCTTGCCCTGCTCCTGCAGCACGCTCAGGTCTCCGCCGAAGATCTTGACGTCGAGTGAGCTCTTGAGCCCTGTCTCCGCCTCATCGACGGCATCTTCGGCCGGTTGCGTGTAGTTGAATGTGATCCCCGGAAATACCCGGAGCTTCTTGTCGATCGCGGCGATCAGCTCCGGTTTGCGTATGATACGGTCCCTGTCCATTCGCCGTACGGCTTCAAGCCGACATAGAACTCGGCGTTGAAGAAGCCCGTGGGGTCGGTCCCGTCGTCCGGGCGGCCGTGTTCGTCCGCGACGATCGTGACTTCAGGGAAGGAGTGCAGGATCGTCCGAATCTGGGGTACGATGCGGCGCGGACTCGTCGAACGAGATCGTGTACGGCATCGTCGCCCGCACCCAGAGCGCGCCCTCGTCCAGCTTGGGCATGAACTCGGCGCCGAGGCTGATCCACATCGGGATCGTGAGGCCGAGGATGATGACCGAGTGCAGCGACCGTCAGCCACGGGCGCTCGACACACCACAGCGAGCGCGCGCTCGTAGTGCTTCGCGGATCCATTCGAACGCCGGATTGCGGCGTTCGCGGACACCGCGGCGGAGGACGATCGCGCACAGGAGCGGGATCAGCGTCAGCGTGATGACCAGGCCGCCGATGAGCGCGTAGATCGTCGTGTCGGCCATCGGCTTGAACAGCCGGCCCGAGGGACCCGACAGGACGTAGATCGGCAGGAACCCGTGACGATCACGGCCACGGCGTATACGACGGGCCGGTCGACCTCGCGCCGCGGCGCTGGCGACGACCTCGCGCACGGAGTACGTCGTACCGTGCCGCAGGGCGAGCTGCCGATGGATATTCTCCACCATGACCACGGCCGCATCCACGAGGATGCCGAAATCGATCGCCCCGATGGACAGAAGGTTGGCCGGGATGTGCCGAAGGTCGAGGCAGATGAACGCGAACAGCAGCGACAACGGAATGGCCGTTGCCACGATGAGGCCCGGACCGGACGTCGTACAGGAAGAACACCAGCACGACCACCACCAGCACGATGCCCCGGAGCAGATTGTCCTCGACCGTGCGCGTGGTGAGATGGATCAGGTCACTCCGGTCGTAGAACGGCTCGATGTGCACGTCCTTCGGCAGGATGTGCGTATTCAATTCCGTTCGTCGCCGCCTCGACGCGCTTGAGCACCGTCTGGGCCTGCTCGCCGGTGCGCATCAGAATGACGCCTTCGACGGCATCGTCCGCGCTGTCGTATCCGAACTGTCCGAGCCGGGGCGCGTACCCGATGACGATCTGCGCGACGTCCTTGACCAGGACCGGCGTGCCGTCCTTCACGGCGAGCACGATGTTGCCAATGTCCTGCGGCGTGACGACACGGCCCAGCCCGCGGACGTAGTAGAACTGTCCGCCCTCGGAGTAGAAACCGCCGCCGGCGTTGTCGTTATTGGCGGCGAGCGATGCCGAGACCTGGCTGACCGTCAGCCCGGCACCCGAGAGTTTCGTCGGGTCGATCAGCACCTGATACTGCATGGTCGGCCCGCCGAGCGGCGACAGGTCGGCGACGCCGGGGACCGCGCGGTAGATCTTGGAGACATCCCAGTCATTGATCGTCTTGAGATCCATCGGGCTGCGGTCGGCACTCTGCATCACGTACCGGTACACGAGGCCGGATGGCGAGGAGAGCGGCGCCATCGACGGTGTCACGCCGCTCGGCAGCGTCAAATCGGCGAATCGCTCGAAGGCCTGCGCCCGCGCGAAGTACGGATCGATCCCGTCCTCGAACGTCATGATGACGTCGGACAATCCGTACAGCGAGATCGAGCGAACGACGCGCAGGTTCGGGATGCCGTTCATGGCCACTTCGACCGGGACCGTGATCAGCCGCTCCACTTCTTCGGAGGCGCGCCCCGGCCATTGCGTGATGACCTCGACCATCGGCGGGGACAGATCGGGATAGGCATCGACGGGCAGCCGGGTGAACGACCAGGTGCCGACGCCGATCAGCGCGACGATGCCCAGCCCGACGAGGAGTGGCTCATCGAGCGCCGCGCGTACCAGCTTGTTGATGACCGAGACCGAGCCCGCGTTGTGTGTGTGGCCCACGCCATCGGCCGGCCCCGGCGGCGACGCCGGTGATCCGGGCGGCATCGTCATTGGCTCTCCGCAAACTGCAGGAACAGGCTCCCTTCGGAGACGACGTGCTCGCCACCCTTCAAGCCGCTGGTGATTTCGTAATGGTCGCCGACCCGCTGCCCCAGCGTGATCTGGCGCCGGTCGTATCCGCCATCGGGCTCGGCGACGAAGACGAACGGCAGGTTCTGGTCATCCCGCAGCACGGACGCGACCGGGACCAGCAGCCCCGTACGCGCCTTGCTCGACTGGATCGCCACGCGCACGTACATGTCGCGTTTGAGAATCTCGTGACGATTCTCGACCAGCACGCGGACGCCGGTGGCACGGGTCGCGGTATCCACGAGGGCCGCGACGTAGTCGACGTGCCCCACCAGCGTGTCCGGCGAGGCGTCCGTGGTGATCCGCGCGACCTCACCCTTGGTGACGGCCGCGAGATCCGATTCGAAGACATTCGCCATCACCCACACGGTCGAGAGATTCGCGATCGTGAAGCACTGCGTCTGCCCGCCCTGAATCACCTCGCCCGGGTTGATCAGCTTCTCGACCACAATGCCCTCGATCGGCGCCCGAATCACCCCGGGTACCGTTGGCACCGGGTGGCCCTGGCGGATCGCGTCGACGGTCGCCGAGTCGACGCCCAGCGCGACCATCTGCTGGATCGCGGCCTCGCGATCGGCATAGGCGGACGCCGAATCCGATCGCGCCTGATCGAGATCGCTGCGCGCGATCGCATTGTTCTTGAACAGCTGCTCATTGAGCGTCGCAATGCGCGCGGCGTTCTGCAGCGTGCTCTGTGCCTTCTGGTACGTCGCGATCGCCTCGGCGAAATCCGGCGAGGAGACGAGCGCCAGTGGCGTCCCGGGCTCGACGTGCGTACCCGTGTTGACGAGGATCCGCGCGACAGGCCCGGAGATCTGCGAGAGCACCGGCGTCGACCGGTCGCCGTTGAACGCCACGGTGCCCGTCGTCGCGATCGGCGGGCTGGAAGGACGTCGGTGCGACGATGTCGGTGTGGATGCGGGCACGCTGCTCCTCCGACAGCATGTAGGCCGACGCATGGCGGGAGCTCACCGCTGCACCGCCCGCGGTACCGGGCGCCTGGCCGTGCTGTCGCTGGCGTGTGGCGCCGGCGCGCCGGACGAGCACGCAATCCAGGCGCCGAGCGCGACGACGGATCCTATCGTCCCGGTGACCGCCCTCTGAAAGCGCATTGCCATGGGATTCGATCCTGTACGAGGAGCAGGCATTGGCAGCGGGTCGCCGCCGGGCGAGGGCGGGACGGATTCAATGCGCATTCGGAGCTCCGGTCGGGAACTGGGTGAGCGGGGCCGCGGCGGCGCGCTCGAGATCCGCCTGCGCCGCGTCGGCGGCGGACAGGGCGTCGGTGTACTGGCTCTCCGCGGCGACGAGCGTCCGGCGCGCGTCCAGCACGTCGAGCGCCGACGATCCGCCGAGTCCATAGCTCACCGAGGCGATCCGGAATGCCTCGTGGGCCGCCGGGAGAACCTGGTCGCGGAGGTAGATCAGCTGCTGCAGTGCGGTAGCCGCGGTGGTGTATGCGGCGCGGACATCCTGGTCCACCGAGGCGCGCAGATCCCGGTACGACGCTTCGAGCTCGCGTTCGTGATGCCGGTCCTGCGCGATCTCGCCCGCGGCGTGCTGCCAGAAGAACACGGGCAAGGGGAATGTCACGCCGTACTGCCAGACGAAATTGCGATTGGAGAAGTATTCGTCGGGCGCACCGAAGTCTGCCGATGCTCCGAAAAAGAGATCCGGGATCCAGTATTCTTCGGCCAACGATGTCGTGGCGCGCGCACCGGCCTGCTGAGCACGCAACCCGCTCAACTCCGGCCGGTCATCGAGCGCGTGTTGCTCGATGGCCGTCAGATCGGGTAGCGACGGCGGGACGCCCAGCGTGTCGGCGGGCGCGATGGGTGCGGGGAGCAGGCCGCCCGAGCAGACGATTGAGCGACGAGCGGGCGTTCGCGATGTCGCGGACATTGCCGAGGAGATCGTTATCGGCCTGTCCGAGGTCCACCTGGGCGCGCACGACGTCGAGCTTGGCCGCTGTCCCCGCCGCGTATCGCGCCTCCGTCTTTCGCAGAAAATCGGCCGCGAGGGCGCGGCTCTCGGTCAGATCCGAGCGATGGCGAAGTGACACGCGCAGCGTGTCGTATGTCTGGGCTGTCTGCGAGGTGATCTGCTGGCGGACCGCGGTCAGGTTATACTCGGCGGCCCGCACGCCCGCCGTCCCGATGTTGTACTGGAGGCGAAACTTGTCGGGGAACGGGATGTTGAGCGTCGCGCCGACCGGTTTCTCCGCCGGGGTCCCAGCCTGGGTCGCGATCGATGCGGTCGTCGTCGGGTCGGGGATCGAGATGTTCTGAACCCGCTGCCCGCGCGCCTCCGACGTCTGCTCCCGAGCGACCGTGATCTGGGGATTATGCGCCAGCGCCATGGCGACGGCCTGATCGCGAGTCAGCCGCAGCGTATCGGTGAACAGGCTGTCGCGCTCTCGCGCCGCACCCGCGAACGCGCCGGGAGCGGCGCGGCCGCCACTCAGTTGCAGGCCGAGCGGTGAGGTGTCGGCGAGCGTCGGGCCAAACGAGGCCCGAATGCCCATTTGCGACGTGGCCGATGTATCGCGAGGTCCGGCGCTGTCGGGCGGCCTGCGGGAGGCGTGACTTGCTGTGCGGGCAGCGCGCCGGCGATGGTCGCCAGCGCGAATGCCGCGAGGATGAAGCGCATGTGTCCCCTGGAATGGATGGAGCCGAACGGCCCGCTTTCGCGGGGGTCAGCTCACCAGGGGCGGCGCTCGAGATCCGTTAGATGGACAGTCCCGTGACCGGGGCGGGTTGGCCGCGAGACCCGCGGCCGCACAGTGAGGAGCAAACGCGTCCGGCCAAGCCACGACCGGGGGCGACGCCTGCGCGTGCATCGTCTGGGCGGTGCACGCGACGCAGGTGGCCTCGTCGTGCGCGTGGTGCAGCTGGGTGCCCGTGCGCTCGATGTGCGCGGAGGCATCTCGGCCCTGCCACGACTCCGCCCCTGTCGCCAGAATCAGCGTCATCTGGGCCACCGCCGCGATCACGCCGCACAGACGGCGGAGCATGAGTCCGCGCCGTCCCCGCCATGACGACCGCCGCCCGCCGACACGGCCCGGGCGTGCATGCGCCTGGCGTGGCAGAACGGGCGCCGGAAGCGTCCGGGGGCCGGTCTCGAGAGGTGGCACGGGGCTCATTACCCGGTGGACGCTACACCCGTTCCGCCTGCAACGCTACTACCCCCGGGCCCGCTAGGCGCCTGATCGCCTCGGCCGCCCCCGCCGCGTCACGCCCCGTCCGCATACGATCGGAGCCGCGCGAGCATTCGCGTGTCGGTCGCGATCGCGTCGTCCCCTTTGGGTGTTTCGATGACCTTGGCGACGCCTGCGAGGCGCGGATCGGTCATGATATGGCGAAAAACACCCTCGCCCAGATGTCCCTCCCCAATGAGCTCGTGGCGGTCACGATGGGTACCCAGTCCGAACTTCGAGTCGTTCAGATGCATCATATGAAGGCGATCGAGCCCTACGACGTCATCGAATCGCGCCCACACCCCGTTGTAGTCGCCCACCAGGTCATACCCGGCGGCGAAGACGTGACAGGTGTCGACGCACGTTCCCATCCGCTGGCGCAGTGGATGGGGCACCCCGTCGATGAGCGCTGCGATTTCCTCGAACGTGGCCCCGAGTCCGGTCCCGGACCCCGCGGTCGTTTCCATGAGCACCATCACACGCACCCGGCACCTCCTCCAGTGCGGACACGATCGCCTCGATGTTTCGGGCGAGCCCGCTGGCCCGATCATCCATGTAGTTGCCCGGATGCGACACGATGAAGTCGATGCCGAGCGCATCACTTCGGCGGAGTTCGGCGACGAACGACGCGAGGGACCGCGCCCGAAGCGACTGGATCCGGTGAGCCAAGATTGATCAAGTAGCTGTCATGGGCCGCGATCCGTCGTAGACCGGTGGCCGCCACGCCGCGCGAAAGGCGAGGCACTCGTCGCCGGCGCACACCCGCTCGGCCCAGCGGCTCGCCTGCTTCGTGAAGAGCTGCATTGCCGTGGCGCCGATGGCTTTCGCTCGCGCCGCCGCCTCCGGAACTCCGCCAGCCGCCGACACGTGGGCGCCGAGTGGCGCCCGATCGGTCACCGGGCCGCCCCGCCGCGGAGCCAATCGAGCGGATCGACCGCGTGGCCCTGGTCGCGCCGGATCTCGAAATGCAGGTGGGCGGGTAAATCGGGGTCGGTGCGACCGACGGCGCCGATATCCTGTCCGCGCTCGACGTGCGCGCCTTCCTTCACATCCATCCGGCTCAGCGACCCGTACACCGAATAGTCGCCGCCACCGTGCTGTACGATGATGGTCTGTCCGTATGTGCCGATCGACCGCGCCACGACCACGACGCCCGCGGCCACCGCGCGCACCGCCGTCCCCATTGGCGCGCCGATCCCGATGCCGTTCCAGCGGGTCGTGGTGTTGTTCGGGTTGATCACCCGCCCAAACCGATAGAGGATCGTCCCATCGACCGGCCAGTCGAGCTGTCCCAGGTCGCGGGTGGTCAGTGTGCTGGCCGATGGCGCCGGCGCATTGGCGCGCGACTCGGCCCGGCGGCGCGCCTCCTCCAGCGTGCTGATCACCGATTCGAGGTGCGGCCTCCGCGGACGCGATCTGCTTGAGCCGCGCCTGCGTCGTCGCTTGCGTGTGCTTGGCCTGGACGAGACTGTGCGATCGCTCGTCGGCCAGCGACCTGCAGCCGCTTCTCCTCGTTGGCTTTTTCCTGGCGGTTGTACGAGACGGCTTGCTCGAGCGAGACGAGGACCATGCGCTGGCGGCCGATCTGGTTCTGGAGTTGATCGACCCGCGTCACGAGCGCCCGGTCCCGTAAGGCGAGCAGATGGAGATACTTGTAGCGCGCGATGAGGGCGCCGAATGAGTCCGCGGTCAGCAGGGCCTGCGTCGAGTAGAGCGGGCCTCGCTTATAGATGTCGACGAGGCGATGGCGGAGCATGGCGCGTTTGATCGCCAGCTCATCCTGCGCTCGCACCAGACCCGCGGTCGCGGAATCGACCTCGGTGCCGATCGCCACCAACTGCCCGTCGAGTGTTCGGAGTGCGCGCGCCGTGACGTCGACCTGGCGGTCGAGGTTCTCGACTTCATCCGAGAGATCGTGCACCGTGCCCCTCAGCTCCGCCATGCGCTGCTCGAGCGCAGCACGCTCGGCCCGGATCTGATCCAGTGCGTCACGATCCGCCCGGAGCCGCACCTCAGGCGCGGGCGCGGGGGCCGCAGGCGACGGAGTGGCTGGCTGCTGCGCGAGCATCGCGGATGGCACGCACAGCAGCGCCACGCCCATCACCATCGCATCCCGATCGGCTTCCCGATCGCTTCCCGATCGGCTTCCCGCCGCTCGCCAGGCGCCGGAGCGGGAGCCTCATACGCGTCGCAGCTGCCGGCCGACGGAGACAGCGCTTCCCGCGAGTCCGATGAGCGCGCCACCCAGCACGCCCAGCGCCGCGATCCCTGGAGTGAAGAAGACGGTGTGAAAGCCGAGTGCGTGATCGATCAGTGCACTGGCCAGACCCGTGAGGGCGAGCGCCAGGAACCCACCCAGCACGCCTTTGACGAATCCGTCGATGAGAAACGGCAGCCGCACGAACATGTCTGTCGCACCGACCAGCCGCATGATGCCGATCTCGCGCTCGCGAGCCAGTACCGACATCCGGATCGTCGTGCCGATGATGATGACGGCGACCGCCGCGAACGCGAGACCCAGCACGATGCCGACGATCGTCGCGATCGTCCGGATCTGATAGAGCTTGGCGACCCAATCCTCGCCGTAGCGCACGTCGTCGACGAACGAGTACGCCCCGACGCGCGCGGCGACGGCCTTGACGGAGTGAGGATCCCGATAGTCCGGCTTCAGCCGAATCTCGATCGATCCGGGGAGCACCCCCGCCTCGAACACGTCGGCGAACTCACCTAGCTCCCGGCGGGCCGTGGCCAGCGCGGAGTCCGGCGAGACGTACCCGGCCTGCGCGACTTCCGGAAACTCCTCGATGTCGCCGACGGCGGTGACGATCGCCTCGATGGGTGTCGCGTCGGCGATGAAGGCGCGGATCTCGACCCGGGACTCGACCTGGCGGAGCGCATCGCGAATATTGACGGCGACCAGTCCGAACAGCCCGAACGCGAACAGGGAAAAGGCGATCGTGATGACGCCGAGCGCGCTCAGGAGCGGCGCGCGCCGGACGGCCAGAAGGACTTCGCGGAGGGCGAGTTTCACCGCCGGGCTACTTGCCGGCCCCGAGCGCGCCCGCGCCGCTCGCCGCCGCGCGATCCTCTTCCGCGCGCGCCGTCGCCCGCTCGGCTGCGCTCGGGTCCGCGCTGTCGCGACACGACGCGTCCGTGCAGCATTTCGATGGTCCGGTAGTCCGACCGGCGCATCAGGTCCAGGTTGTGCGTCGCCATGACGACCGCCGTTCCGGCGCTGTTGATCTCCCGCAGCAACTGGAAGATGCCGCGCGTCGCCCGGTCGTCGAGGTTGCCGGTCGGCTCATCCGCGATCAGCACGAACGGATCATTGACCAGCGCTCGCGCGATGGCGACGCGCTGCTGCTCGCCGCCCGACAGCTCTTTGGGATAGGCGAGGCCTTTGGACGCGAGTCCCACCTGGGTCAGCAACCGGCTGACCTTCGCCGGAACCGCCGGCTCCGCGGCGCCCGTGACTTCGAGGGCGAAGGCGACGTTGGCGTGCGCGGTACGATCATCGAGGAGTCGGAAATCCTGGAACACGACGCCGAGTTTCCGGCGCAGCTGGGCGATGTCGCCGCGGTGCAGGGTGGCGGAGTTCACGCCGCTGACCCGCACCTCGCCGAGCGTCGGACGCTCTTCCATGAAGATCAGTTTGAGCATTGTGCTCTTGCCCGACCCGCTCGGCCCGGTCAGGAACACGAATTCGCCCTTCGGCGACATGCAATGACACATTGTCGAGCGCGCGCCCGGTGCGCGGGAACTCCTTCGTGACGTGTGTCAGCCGGATCATTGGACAGCCTGTTCGAGATCGGCGATCAGATCGTCGGCATCTCTCGATCCCGACGCTGAGCCGCAGAAAGCCGTCCGGAATCCCGATCTGTGCGCGTTCCTCGGGCGAAATGTGGCTGTGTGAGGTGTATCGCGGCTCGCTGACCAGCGAATCCACCCCACCGAGGCTCGGGGCGTGCTGCCACACGTTGAGCCGCCGCAGCATGCGGTCGGCGGCCTTGCCGCCACCGGCCAGCTCGATCGCGAGCATGCCGCCGAATCCGTCCAGCTGCGCGGCGGCGACCTTGTGGTCCGGGTGAGACGGCAGTCCGGGATAGTGGACGCGCTTCACTTCCTTGCGGTCGTCGGCCCAGGTCGCGATCCGCATGGCGTTCTCGTTCTGGCGGCGGACGCGCACGTCGATCGTCTTGAGGCCGCGCTCGAGGAGCCAGCAGGCGAACGGATCCGGTGCCTGTCCCCACACCATCATCTTCTGCCGGACCTCTTCGACGTAGGACGCGGTGCCAAGCACGGCCCCGCCGAGCGCGTCGTGGTGGCCGTTGAGAAACTTCGTCGTGGAATGGATCACGACATCGGCGCCGTGTTCGAGCGGGCGGAAATTGACCGGACTCGCGAACGTGGAGTCGACGACCAGAGCCAACCCGGATTCCTGCGTGAGCAGTGATACGGGCCGCAGGTCGAGTACCCGGCACGTCGGGTTGACGGGCGATTCGAGGAAGATCGCGCGGGTCTCGCGGCGCAGGCGCTTGCGCCACCCGCGAGTCTCCATCGGGTCGACGAGCGTGACGTCGATCCCCACCGCGGTGAACTCCTGGGTGAGCAGCCGGTGCGTTCCCCCGTAAATCCATGCGCTGGCGAGCAGGTGATCGCCCGGCCGCAGGAGGGCCAGCAGGGCACACGCGGTCGCTCCCATGCCGCTCCCGAGCACGAGGCCCGCTTCCGCGCCTTCCAGGAGCGCCAGACGCCGCTGCACCACCTCGGCGTTGATGCCGGTGCCGTAGCGCGGGTACCGCAACCCTTCCGCGGTCCCGAACTCCTGAATGAAGTTGACCGACTGATAGATCGGGGTGACGATCGGGATGTCACCCGTCGGCGCGGAGGCGAGCGGTGGCGCCGCGCCTCCGTGGAGCGCGAGCGTCGAGAGACCTGCGGGCCGGCTCGTACGTGGCATGGGAAGTGAGCGATGAGCTCGGGATGGGAGCGGTCAGGCGAAAAAACGGCGCGGCATATCCGTGTCGATACGGCGAACCCGCACTATTTCCGACGGCGCCACGCCCGCGACGTCACGAACGACGACGCTGCCCGGCGCCACCGTATCATTCTACCCGGAGCACGGCGGTCTCGTGCCGCCGCGGGCCTTCGATCCGGACCAGCTCTCCGTCCTGTATCAGCCGCAACGCCGCGTCGTGCGCGCACAGGCGCACTTCCGGACCGCGGTCCGGATCACCGCGCTGCGTCGCCACGAACCCTAACACCTTGAGCGGCGGGCTGTATGGGTCAGCCATGATCCCGCCTGCCGGGTCGACCGCGGTGCATTACCCGGCGTGCCCGAGTGCGAGATACTGCGCATCGAGCCGCATGAGCAGCCGGCGTGCCGAGAGCCCGTTGAGCAGCCGCTCGGCGGCCGGCGCGTCCGCCCCGAGCGACGCGGCCACCGTGGCGACGTCCGCCGCACCCAGGCGGTAGACAGTGTCCCACGCCCGCTGCTCGTCGTCCGCGACGTTGCCGACGATCTGGGGACGGCCCATCGGTCCGCTCCGACACCAGGGCCAGCCCGTACCGCACGAGCGCGGCCTCGATCGCATCGAGATGCCATTCCCGCATGCCGCGGAAGACGAAGTAGGCATCCGATGGCGGCGCTTCGCTCGCGAACCGAAGCAGCAGCTTGGCCACGACTTCATCGGCGCACGAGTAGTCGAGCAGGCCCACGTGAGAGAAGTCGATCACCGTGAGCGTGCGGCCGGGGGTATCGGCCAGAAGATGCTCGATCTCGGTGCGCACGGCGGCGCCCGTCGGGCGGGTCACGAGGTTCGAATAGAGATCGCACACCGAGCGGCGCAGGACCGAGCTCAGATCGATGTGATGGATCATGCCACTCCCTGCGGCCCGTGGCGGCGACGCGGCCGCGGTCGGCCGCGCGTTCGCCGGCGCGCTGGTCGTCGCGCTGGTCGTCGCGCTCGGGCACCCGTTCCGGTATCGTGATCTGCACCTGCGCGCCCGGGAACGGCGACAGGTTCTCCAGCAGCGGCACGTCGTCATCCCACGGCGGCACGATCGCGATCCGCGCCGTCCCGCTGCGGACGGACAGCTTGCCCGACCATTTCCCCAGGAAGTTGCGCGCGCCGGCCAGTCCCTGCCCGCGACCGCGATCCCGGAACCGGCTGACACCACGGATGACCGCTTCTTCGAGGGCCATGCCATCGTCCCACCGGTCGGTGAGCGCGCGACCCGGCGTACTCTCCAGCGAGCGCCGGAACCCGATGCCGGCGTCGGACACCGCGATCTGGACCACCCGGCGGCCGCCGAGCCGCTTCTGCCATTTGTACGTTTGCACGGCGACCCACCCGCCGCGGCCCGCGTGCTCGACGACGTTCTGGCACACCTCCGAGAGCGTCATCACGAACCGGACGCTGGCCTGCGCGTCGATGCTCAGCTCGCGCTCCAGAATGTTCTGGGCGCGCTGCTGGATCCGGTCGACGACATCGTGCACGTCGCCGCTCTTGGATACCGACGTGATCTCCAGGAGAACGCTCGATTCCGCTGTCGGACGGGCGCGCGGCACGGTGCCATGCAACTCGAACAACTCTTCCGCGTGGCCGAAAAATCCGGTGCGGGACCAGTACGAGAGCGTTTCGTCGGACTCGGGCGGCGTCAGCGTGGGACGGACCCCCCGGGTCTGCGCGATCGTCAGCAGCCCGACGAGCCCGTAGGGGGATGCCCACCGGGCGTGCCGGGCATCGATCAGCACCTTCTCGTCGGCGGCGAGCGGCGCGAGCCGCTCGAGCATCTGCTCGAACGTGACGTCGTCAAGCGACTGTGGAACGGGGATGACGGTCGTCACCGAGGGCTCAATTCTCCGCGCAGGTGGTGGGCGAGACCGGTCGCGCCCCGGTGCCCTACGTTCCGCGCGGCGGCAATCACCGCAACGCGCATCGCGTCGGCTAACTTATCACCTGCAAGCAGCCGAGAGAAATAGGTCGCCCCCCACACGTCGCCGCATCCCGTCGGATCGCCGCTCTGATCGCCGCTCTGATCGAGACCGACACCAGCTGGCGCCGCGGGGATGAGCGCCGTACGAACCGGTCCGGGCCGCACGCCGATCGCGGTTCCGCGATGGCGTGTGGATAAATCCGCCAATGCGTCGAAATCCGGCGGCGCGAAGTACACCACGCCGCGACTGCCGAGTGTGACGCTCAAAGCCCGGACGCCCGCCGCGAGCGCCGTGGCAGCCAACGCCACGGGGTCGGGCGCCATCAGGTTCATCTCGTCTTCGTTGACCTGGATCAAGTCCGCGCAGCGGCACCACTCGACGACCTCGCTCATTGGCCGCGGCGTTCTGAGGCCGCTGGGTTCCACCGCGAGTAGGAGCGAGTGGAGATCACAATAGATGGGGCCGTGATAGTGCTGGCGTAGCAACTGCATCGTTGCCAGGTCCATCTCCATGCCACTGATGAAGTTGACGTAAAGCGCGTCCAGGTCGTGGATCAGCGGCGTCAGGCCAATCCACGTCCACGGCGGAAGTCCGCCAGTGAGCACCTCGGTGCGGCGCTCCGCGCTCAGATATCGGAGTTCCACCCGGTTGTTCGGGTGCGGGACTTCGATCAGCGCCGCATCCGGCGCAATGCGGCGAAGCGTCCGCAGATAGTCGCGCGCGCGACCGGCGAGGTCGGCGCCAACCTTCATCACCGGAACGATCTCCCAATCCGGTGGCAATGCGGCGTCGAGCGCGCCAAGCGCGTACGTGATCCCACCCCACTCCTCGATCGGTCCGCTCCGGGGGTCACGACCATAAATGATGTCCCACACGAACGTCCCGATGACGCCGAGGCGGCGCCGGCGCGGTACGGATTCGGGACGCGGCACGGATTCGGGAGGCGGCACGAGATTCACGGGGCCGGGATGCCGCCCATCGTCTGCATCATGAACGTGGCGACGGCGCCGACGACGCCTGCCGTCCCGGCCAGCGTGCCGCCGACGATGCGGCAGGCCTCGACCGCCGGACGAAACGCACGCCGCCGCACTTCCGCCCGCAGGGGCTCGAAGAGCGCGTCACCGGCGGCCGAGACTCCGCCGGCGAGCACCACGACGTCAGGATTGAAGATGTTGAGGAGGTTCGCGACCCCCGTGCCGAGAAAGCGCGCGGTCTCGCGGACGACCTCGACGCGCCAATGGATCGCCCAGCGTCGCGGCGTCATAGACGAGACGGGCGGTCATCCGCGACACGTCGCCCTGCACCAGTTCGCGGAGCAGTGACGCTTCACCACCCGCCAGCGCCTCCGTCGCGCGCTCGGCGATCGCGGGCCCCGACGCATAGGCCTCGAGACATCCATAGTTGCCGCACTTGCAGCGCCGTCCCGTGGGGTCGATCGTCGTGTGGCCCACCTCGCCGGCGACGTCCGAGGACCCGTGATACAGCTTGCCCTCCAGAATCAGACCGCCGCCGATGCCCGTCCCGATCGTCATGCCGACGACGTTGCGTGCGCCGGCCGCCGCGCCGCGCCACCATTCGCCGACGGTGGCGCAGTTGGCGTCGTTGTCGAGCGTCGCCGGGAGCGCGACGCGTTCCGACACACGGTCGCGGAGCGGGAAGTCGCGCCATCCGAGATTGGGAGTCACGATGACGATGCCACGTTCCCGGTCGAGTGGTCCGGGCGCGCCGATCCCCACGCCGATGAAGTCTCCGGCGCGCCGCGCCTGTCTCGGTCCCGGTCGTCGCGATGACGTCATCGATCATCCGCCCGATCCGCTCGACGACGCTATCGGCCCCCTGCTCGGAATGCGTCGGCTCTGTTCGCACGCCGACTCGCGGCTGCCGTCCAGCGGCATGGCACCGACGACGATGTTGGTACCGCCGAGGTCGACGCCGACGACGTACCGCTGCGGCGCCGGACGCTTGTGCGCGCTCCTGGATGAGCCTCTGGTGGAGCTGGCGCGCGATGGGGTCTTCTTCTTCGAGGGCATGGCGGATAACGGAGAAAGGAAAGCGACGGTGTCCGGATCAGGGAACGAGTAGAGCGGGACGCCGCAGGATACAAGCGCACGGGACGCCGAACTACGGCGATCATGGGCCGCTTGCTGCCGGTAGCTGCCGGACGATCTGCTCGATGTGCGCGACGGTGAGGTCCCGCATGCACCGCCAATGGCCGAGTGGGCAGGTTTGCGGGCCGTGCTTGTCGCACGGGCGGCAGTCGAGCCCATCGACCCCCGCTGTCGCGTGCACCGGGGCCAACGGTCCGAACCCGAACGCTGGCACGGTCGGGCCGAAGATGGTGATAGTCGGCGTTCCCATGGCGGACGCGAGATGTTGTGGCGCCGAATCGTTGGTGATGATCGCCACGCATTGCCCGATGAGTTCCGCTGCGCCAAGGATCGGTACTTTCCCGGTCGCGTCGATCACCGTGTCCGCGGGGCCGCCGACGGCATCGCGAATCTCAGCCGCGAGCGCCTGATCATTGGCCCCTCCGATCACCACGATCCGGGCCGCGCGTGCGAGTGCCGCCGCCAGAGCGGGATATCCGGGCCAGCGCTTGGCGCCCCATGCACTGCCTGGTGCCAACGCGATGAGTGGCTCACCATCGTGACCGGCCGCAGCCAGCACGGCGTTGGCCGCCGCGACATCCTCCGGGCCCGGGTAGAGACGCGGACGAATGTCGCCGGGGAGTGGCTCCACGTCAGGCGCGGCCGCTCCAAGGCGCCACAGCCGCTCGGCGTGGTGCCGGTCGGCACGGTAGGGGACTGTCCGGCTGTACAGGGCGCGCGCCGGTGACGTCGAGAAGCCGACCCGCTCCTGGAACCCCGCCAGGAGCGCGAGCATCCCGCTCCGGACGGAGCTCTGCGCGAGGTACGCGATCGGGGCCGCCGATTCCGCCGATGCCGCCGCCACCGTTGCCACCGGACGTCCGCGCCGGGTGCGATGGGCCGCCCCCCCCCAGTGCGAACCGCGATTTGAGCGTCTGCGCGGTGTGCCAGAGACCGGCAATGCCGCGTGCGGCGCCGCGCTTGTCGTAGACGATGATCGCGCGAACCGACGGGTCGCGGGCGAGAATGGGGGCCGCGGCGGGCGTCGTCACGACGTCGACTGGACCGTGCTCGGCGAGCGCCGCGAGGAGCGGCGTGGTGAGAATGACGTCGCCGAGGAAGCTGGTCTGGATCACGACGGACGGCCGGGGCGGCGCCAGTGCGGATGCCGGCGCGGCGCGCGGCTGCGTGAGGGGCGCCGGAGGCGCGCGGAGCGCGGTGCCGCTCGCACCGCCACCGGCACGGCCACCGCGCGTACGGCGCCGGACGCGGCACCTGATGCTCGAGGCCACGCCATCATGGGCACAGAGGCGTTGGCGGCCGCGGTCAGTCCACCTGCAATACGGCGAGAAACGCTTCCTGCGGGATTTCGACCGTGCCGACCTGCTTCATCCGCTTCTTCCCCTCTTTCTGCTTCTCGAGAAGTTTGCGCTTGCGGGTGATGTCACCGCCATAACACTTCGCCAGCACGTTCTTGCGCAGCGGCTTGACCGTCGTGCGCGCGATCACCTTCGTGCCGATCGCGGCTTGTATGATGACCTCGAAGAGCTGGCGCGGGATCAGCTCCTTGAGCTTGTCGGCGACCTTGCGCCCCCATTCGTACGACTTGTCGCGGTGGATGATGACCGAAAATGCATCGACCGGGTCGCCGTTGATGAGCATGTCGAGTTTCACCAGATCGCTCGCGCGATACTCGAGCATCTCGTAGTCGAGGCTCGCGTAGCCGCGGCTGATCGTCTTGAGCCGGTCGTAGAAATCGAGAATGATCTCGGCCAGCGGAAACTCGAAATCGAACTCGACGCGCTGCGTGTCGGCGTAGCTCATGTTCTTGTACACGGCGCGCCGCTCGGTCGACAGCGTCATGATCGGCCCGATATACTCGGCCGGCGCGACGATGCGGGCTTTGACGAACGGCTCCTCGACCCGTCCGACCTCCGCGGCCGGCGGCATCTTCGACGGGTTCTCGAGCAGCACCATCACGTTGTCCGCCTTATAGACCTTGTACTCGACGCTGGGGACCGTCGTGACCAGGTCGAGATCGAACTCCCGCTGCAGGCGCTCCTGGACGATCTCCATGTGGAGCAACCCGAGGAATCCGGCGCGGAATCCGAAACCGAGGGCGGTGGAGGTTTCGGGCTCGTACTGGAGCGACGCATTGTTGAGCTGCAGCCGCTCGAGTGCGTCGCGCAGGTTCTCGTACTGATTGGTGTCCGTCGGATACAGCCCGGCGAAGACCATTGACCGCACCTCACGATACCCGGGGAGCGGCTGCGCAGCCCGCCGGCTCGCATCGAAGATCGTGTCCCCGACGCGCGTCTCCTGTAACGCGGCGGACGTTCGCGACGACATAGCCGACCTCGCCGGTCCCCAGTGCCTCGGTCGGCACCTGCCGCAGCCGGTTGCATCCGACCTCGGTCACCTCGTATCGATCGCCGCCCGCTCCGAACGTGATCTGCATACCGGGGCGCAGCACGCCGTCGACGACGCGCACCGACGGAATGGCGCCGCGGTATCGGTCGTAATAGGAATCGAAGATGAGGGCGCGAAGCGGCCCGTCCGGGTCACCGGACGGCGGCGGCACCTGCAAGACGATGCGCTCCAGCAACTCGGCGATCCCGATGCCCTCCTTGGCGCTGACGGCCAGGATCTCGTCGCCGGGACGCCCAGCAGTTCGCTCAACTCCAGGCGCCGCCGATCGGGCTCGGCCCCAGGCAGATCGATCTTGTTCAGAATCGGGATGATCGTCAGCCCGGCGTCCAGCGCGAGAAAGAGATTCGACAGCGTCTGTGCCTGAACCCCCTGCGACGCATCCACCACCAGGATCGCCCCTTCGCAGGCCGCAAGCGACCGGGACACTTCGTAGGTGAAGTCGACGTGGCCTGGCGTGTCGATCAGATTGAGCTCGTAGGCCTGTCCGTCCGGTGCCGAATAGCTCATGCGGACGGCGTTCAGCTTGATCGTGATCCCGCGTTCCCGCTCCAGGTCGAGCGTGTCCAGGACCTGGTCCTTCATGTCGCGCTTCTCGATGGTGCCGGTTGCTTCGATCAGGCGATCGGCGAGCGTCGACTTGCCGTGGTCGATGTGCGCGACGATGCAGAAATTGCGGATGTGAGACAGGCGAGTCACGATCGGCCAAATATACGGGGTGGCGTCTGGGCACGACGGTCGCCTACGTTTCCGGACTGGCATGGAAGGAACCACTCGTGCGGATCTATTCGACCCCGCGTCGCTCGCCTCGATGGGACGCATCGAGATCGTCGCGCGATGGGTAGTGGACGGCTTCCTCACCGGGCTCCATCGGTCACCGCGCAAGGGATTCTCGGTGGAGTTCGCGGAGCACCGGCCCTACCAGCCCGGCGATGATCTCCGGTACCTCGATTGGAAGATCGCTGCGCGTGCCGACCGCTGGGTGGTCAAGCAGTTCGAGGAAGAGACGAACCTGCGCGCGGCCCTCGTGCTCGATGTCAGTCCCTCGATGGCGTGGCGCGGGGCGCCGGGACGGCTGACGAAGCTCGCCTATGCCGAGCGCCTGGCCGCCGCACTGGCTCTCCTCCTGCTCCGCCAGCGCGACGCGGTCGGACTGGTGTGCTTCGACGAGCGTGTCCGCAGTGTGCTCGCGCCCCGGGCGCGGATGACCCAATGGAGGCGTCTCATTGGGGCCCTCGACCAGTCGCGCGAGGCCACGGGAGCCCGGCGGTCCGACGCAGGTGATGCGCTGCTCCAGGCGGCCCGGGTGGTGCGTCGCCCGGGACTGATCGTGCTCATTTCCGATCTCCTGACTGACGTGGAGCCGGTGGATCGCGCGGTGCGCGCGCTGCGCGCGGCCGGACACGATGTAGCGGCTCTCCACATCCTGGATCCCGCGGAGCGTGAGCTTTCAGCGTCGGGCGACGCGTTATTCGTCGATCCGGAGAGCGGACTGGAAGTTCCGGCCGCGATCGCGGAGGTGCGCGATGCCTACCGTGCGACCGTGGCCGAGGCCCTCGACGAGTGGCGCGCGACGTTCGCGCGCGGCGGCGGCCGCTACGAGACCGTAATGACCGACGCGCCCTTCGGCGCACCGCTTCGCCGTGCGTTCGCGGCGCGGCAAGACACCGGTCGCTAGCGCGCTCCGATCATGGGATTCCTCGCACCGATATTCCTCGCGCTAGGCCTGGGTGCCGCCGTTCCGCTCCTCATCCATCTCTTGCGGCGGCGCACGGGCGTGCGGATCGAATCTTCCCGGCGGTGCGTTACCTCGCGCGCGCCGAGCAGGAGCACAGCCGCCGGCTCAAGCTCCGGAATCTCCTCTCTAATGATGTTGCGCGTCCTGGCCGTGGTCTGTATCGCCCTCGCGGCGGCGCAACCGGTGAGTGGCACGCTGGGACGTCTGGTGGGCGCCGGACATGCGCCCGCGGCGATCGGGATCGTGCTTGACAACTCGCTCAGTACCTCCGTGATCGACGGCGGCCGGCCGGTACTGGACGCGCTCAAATCGGTCGCGGCGGGCGCTGCGCGCGGCGCAAATCCCGGCGACCGCGTGTGGCTCGTCACCGCCGACGGCCGAACGCAGGGCGGAACCGCGGGGGCAGTGGCATCGGCGATTGCCCGCACTGGCCCACTGAACGGTGCCGGCGACATGCAGCACGCCGCCGCCATTGCGGCGGGGCTCGTGCGCGTCGGCCGGGGTCGCCGATCCCGTCGTGGCGATCGTGACTGATGGCCAGGCGACGGCGTGGACCGGGATCGCGGATCTTGCCAACGTGCGTGTCGTCGTCTACGCGCCCGCGGCTCCTGGTCCGGCCAACCGCGCGGTCGTGGCGGCCGCCGCACGCCCCACGCGATGGACCCCTCGCGGCGAAGTGACGGCTACGGTGCAGGGTACCGTGCCCCCGGGTGGAAGCGACTCCACGACCTATCGGATTGCCACTCGGGACGAGGACACTGGCTCGCGGCACCGTGGCCGTGACCCCGATCACGGGGCAGGGCGCGGCGCCCGGCCGCGCGGCTGCGGTGTTGGCGCGGTCTCGGTGCACGCGGCGCCCCCCGAGCGCGGATGGGTGGGCGGCAGTGTCGAGATCGAGGCGGACGAACTGCGTGGTGACGACGCCCGCTACTTCGCCATGTGGATCGGCGAGCCGCCGGCCGTGGCCGTGGACTCATCCGCGGGCCCGTTCATGAGGAGTGCGGTGGACGCACTTGTGGCGAATGGCCGCGCAACCACCGGCGTTCCGGCCGCCGGCACCCGCGGCATCAATGTCGTGGCGGCCGATCGTCTCACGACGCTGCCCGCGCTCATCGTCCCACCCGCTGACCCGGTGCGCATCGGCGCCGCCAACCGCGCGCTCGAACGGGCCGGGGTGCCGTGGCGGTTCGAGCGCGGCACAGCGTGGCGAGGTCACGATCGATGGCATCGAGGCCCCCTCGCCGTCGGGTGCAGCGGCCGATACCGGCGCCAGCGCGGCACCGATCACCGCCGCGCTGGAGTACGCGATGGTGGCGCAGGGGACCGTGCCCACGGACACGCTCGCGCGATCCGCGACTCGGCCGTGGGTCGTGGCCGGGTCCGGGCTACGTGTTGCTCGCGTCGCCGGTGAATCCGGCCTCGACATCGCTGCCGCTCCGCGCCGCATTCGTCCCGTGGATCGGGGATCTCATCGGGCAGCGGCTGGTGGGCACGGGCGCGGCGCTGAGCGGGAGCGGCAGCGGCGTCCTCGAGGCGGCGCCCGGAGCGACGCTCCGGCGGCCGGCCGGTGCCGAAGAACTCGAAGCCTCGGACGGCGCGACGCGTGTGTTGTCGGGCGCCACCATCGACGCCCCCGCGCGGCCAGGCGTGTATTTCCTGCGGCGTGGCGGCGGGCGCGTCGGCGCGCTCGTGGTCAACCCGGAGCCGCGCGAATCGGACCTGGCCCGGCTGCCGGCCGCGGCGCTCGCGGCGCGATTCCGGGGCCGGTCGGTGATCGCGGGCACCGAGGCGATGGGCGCGCGCCGTGTTCGACGCGCACGCCGCGCGCCCGCTGGCGCGCATCTTCCTCATCACGCCCTCGCGGCGCTCCGCTCGCCGAGAGCGCGCGCTCATCCCATTTTTTCTGCATCATCGCCCTCGCGGCGCTGATCGCCGAGAGCCTGCTGACCCGTCGTGCGGTGGTACGGCCGGGCGGCGGGATGCGTCGCCGCGCGCGGCGGGCGCGCGGCGTGATTCTGTAACTCTCGCCCCACGTGTCTCTTCCACTCCTGCTCGACGCCATCGAACGCCTTCCCGCGTTTGGGCGAGTTCCTGGACACGCTGCCCGGGCCGGGCGAGCGACGCACGGTCGCGGGACTTCCCGGATCGTCGGCGGCCGTACTCGTCGCCGCGCTCTCGCGCCGGCTGCCCGGGCGGTTTCTCGTCGTCGTGGCGCAAGGCGTGCCCGAGGCCGAGCGCTGGCTGGCTGACCTGCAGTCGCTGGCGGCTGATGCCACGGTCGCGCTGTATCCGCCGCGTGAGGGCTTCGGCGAGGCCGAGCCGCATGCGGAAGTCGCGGGTGAGCGCGTCGAGACGCTGGAGCGCGTCGCGCGCGGCGGCGTCCGGATTCTCCTGACGACTGCCCGCGCGGTCCTGGAGCGGACCCGTCTCCCGGGCGCCGTGCAGCGCGCCAGACTGGAGCTTCGGGCGGGCGACTCTGGCGCCCCGAGATCTCGCCGGCACCTCGAGGCGGTGGGATTCGAGCGCGTCCCGATGGTCGAGGAAGTGGCGCAGTTCAGCGTGCGCGGCGGAATCTTCGACATCTACGGATTTGGGATGGCCGATCCGGTGCGCCTGGAGTTCTGGGGTGACGAGATCTCGGAGCTGCGGCACTTCGATCTCGTCACCCAGCGCACAACGCGGCCGGCTCGGTGGCGGTGGTGCTGCCGGTCGACGGTCCGGTGCCGCCCCGCCCGGCGCGCTCTCCGACCGGGTGTCGCTGATGGAGCTCTGGTCCGCCCGATCGCGTCGTCGTGGTCCCGGCCGGCGCGCATCTGGAGCCCGAGCTTCGCCGCACGTGGGACGAGGCGCAGCATCACGTGGAGCTCGCGCGCCGGCGGGGCGAGGACACACCGCCACGCGAAGACCTGTACCAGTCGCCGGATCGTACGCTCGGCGTGCTGGCGAGTCCTCGCGACCCTCGCCGACATGGACGAGCCGCAAGTTGCGCGATGTCCAGTTCCCATTGCGCGCCCCCGAGCTCGTGGATCGCGACATTGCGCGGCTGGGCCGCATCGTGCGCGACGGGATTCCGACGCTCATCCTCTGCGACAACGCCGGCCAGTGCGAGCGTCTCGATGAGCTTCTCGCCGCGCGCGCGCGCGACGGCGGCCCGGGAAACGCGTCGCCCGCCACCCTCGCGGTCGGCGTGCTCGACGGTGGATTCGTCGTCCCGCCGACGGGCACCGAAGCCGGGCTTCGCGTGCTCACCGACCACGAGATTTTCCGTCGCGAACGCCGCATTCGCCGGGCGCGCCGGTACGCGGGCGGTGTGTCGCTGGAGTCGGTCACGGCGCTGCGGAGCGGTGACTACGTCGTGCACCTGGAGCACGGGATCGGCATTTACCGCGGGATCGAGACGATCTTCGTCAAGGAGAGCACCGTCGAGGTCGCGGTCGTCGAGTACGAGGGCGGCGACCGGCTGAACGTGCCGCTGTACCGGATCGATCAGCTGGAGCGCTACCGCGCGGCGAGCGACGTGTCGGCCGACGCGCCACCGCCGCGGCTCCATCGGCTGGGCGGAAAGCGGTGGGCGCAGCAGCGCGATCGCACGCGGGCGGCGATCCAGGAAATGACGGCGGAGCTGCTCGACCTGTACGCGCGCCGCCAGGTCGCGAGCCGGCCGCCGCACGCGAGCGACGCCGCGTGGCAGCGGCAGCTCGAGTCGTCGTTTCTGTTCGAGGATACGCCCGACCAGCGGAAGGCGACGACCGACGTCAAGACCGATATGGAGCGCGTGCGTCCCATGGACCGCTTGCTGGTCGGCGACGTGGGCTATGGCAAGACCGAGATCGCCGTGCGCGCCGCGTTCAAGGCCGTGCAGTGCGGCCGGCAGGTGCGGTGCTGGTGCCGACCACGATTCTGGCCGACCAGCACGTGCGCGTGTTCGGGGATCGGTTCGCGGATTTTCCGATCCGCGTCGGGGTCCTGAGCCGCTTCCAGACGCCCAAGGAGCAGCAGGCCATCCTCGCCGATCTCGAGGCCAAGAAGATCGACATCATCATCGGCACGCACCGGCTGCTGAGCAAGGACGTGAAGTTCGCCGACCTCGGACTGATCGTGATCGACGAGGAGCACCGGTTCGGCGTCCGGCACAAGGAACGGCTCAAACAGTTGCGTCTCGAGATCGACGTCCTGACACTGACCGCGACGCCGATTCCGCGCACGCTGCACCTGTCGCTGGCCGGCTCTCCGCGACATGACCCTTGATGCAGACACCGCCGCGCGACCGATCGCCGGTGCTCACGTTCGTCGAGCCGTGGGACGATGCGCTGATCGAGGAGGGCATCGGGCGGGAACTCGACCGCGGCGGCCAGGTGTTCTTCGTGCACAACCGCATCGAGACGATCGAGGCCATCGCCGATCATGTGCACCGGCTCGTGCCGCGCGCGCGCGTCGCCATCGGCCATGGGCAGATGCGCGAGCGCGACCTCGAAGAAGTGATGCGGCGCTTCGTGAATGGCGAGGTGGACGTCCTCGTGTCCACCATGATCGTCGAATCGCGGCCTCGACGTGCCCAACGCCAACACGATGTTCGTCAACCGGGCCGACACGCTCGGCCTCGCGCAGCTCTACCAGTTGCGCGGACGCGTCGGGCGTTCGCACCGCCGCGCGTACTGCTATCTCATGGTGCCGGACTCGTGGACGAAGACGCCGAGCGCCGGCTGCAGGTGCTCGAGCATCACACGGAGCTCGGGTCGGGATATCGCGTGGCGCTCAGGGACATGGAGCTGCGCGGCGCGGCAACATCCTCGGCCCCGAGCAATCGGGCTTCGTGCAGGCCGTCGGATTCGACCTGTACCTCCGCATGCTCGACGAGCAGGTCCGGCGCCTCCAGAACGCGGCGGGCGGCGCGAAACCGCTCGCCGGCCGACGTGTCGTTCGACGTGCCGCGTACCTGCCGGACGACTACATGCCCGTCCCAGGAGGCGAAGCTCGACATTTACCGGCGTCTCACCCGGGTGACGGAGGCCGCGAGATCGATGCCTTGAGCGCCGAGGTCCGCGATCGCTTCGGCGTCTGCCACCCGCGGCTGAGGCATTCTTTGCGCAGGCGTTGCTGCGGTTGGTCGGCGCCGCGCTGCGGGTCGAAGGCATCCTGGTGCGCGGGGGGAAGCGCGTATTAGCTTTCGCGCCGATGCCGTGCCGCGGATGAAGCCACTGTCGGCCGCTTTTCACGACGTTCAGTTCCAAATCGAAGTGCGCCGCTCTCATCCGCTCGCTCTCAAGCTCACGCGCTGGGCGGGGCGGAATTGCCCGGTGGGCTGGTCCGTGCGCTCCGCAGTGTCGCTGCGGTCTGAGCCTGCTGTGCGGAGCGTCTCGCTCCGCCGTTCCCTCATCCACTGATCGATGCCACGTCCCGTCGCCGCCTTCGCTCCGCGCCTCTCTTGCCGCCGTCACGGCGGTCATCACCCTCGCTTCGTGCCAGGCGTTTTCGGACGCCATGACCGCCCATGTGGATGTCGTGCCGCGCGGGCCCGCAGGAGTTGCCGGTCAAGCGCCTCGGCAACCTGCTCGGTGACTCCCGGCTGCCGCTGGATCACGACGTCGTGCGCCAGGTCGCACAGGTGTGGATCGACTATCAGTTGCTCGCGGAAGCGGCGGTGGCGGACGATTCGCTCAATCGCGGGCGACGATCGATTCGGCGCTGTGGGGCGATGGCGAACATGCGGGCGAAGAAATGGTTCGACCAGCTCTCCAAGACGTGGGTGGAGGCGCCGACCTCGCTGAAGTTCCCGGCACAGTACGCCAACGGCGACTATCTCGCGGCACGCCACATTCTGCTGTCTCCGCCGCGCGGCGATACGACGCCCGCCAAGGTGGATTCGGTGCACCGCAAGGCGGTCGCATTGCGAGCGCAGGCCACCCCGGCGAATTTCGCCGACCTCGCACAGAAGAACAGCCAGGATCCAGGCTCCGCACGGCGCGGCGGCGACCTCGGCATCTTCCAGAAGGGACAGATGGTGCCGGCGTTCGAGCAGGCGCTGGTGGCGCTCAAGCCGGGACAGATTTCGCAGCCGGTCAAGACGCAGTTCGGCTGGCACATCATTTACCGGCCGACGTACGACGAAGTGAAGGCGGAGATCGCACGGGCCGCGGGCGGCAAGGTGACGCAAAAGGCCGAGAGCCTCTATATCTCCAAGCTCGACTCGTCGATCAATTTCAAGATGGCGCCCGGCGGCAACACTCTCGTGCGCGCGGTCGGCAAGAGCCGCGACCTGCACGCCAACGACCGCACGCCGATCGCCACGTACAGCGACGGTGGCGTGTTTACGGCCGCGCGCCTCGCCAAGTGGCTGTCGATGTTCCCGCCCGGCGCCGGCGCGCAACTCAACTCGGCCCCCGACAGCCAGATTCCGCTCATGGTCCGCGGGATCGTGCGCAACGAAGTCATTATCCGGCAGGCCGACAGCGCGAAAGTCACGCTCGACTCGAGCGAAACCGCCACGCTCCGGCACGGATACGAGCAGGTCATCACCAACGCCTGGACGCAGCTCGGCATCGATCCGCGGGCGTTGGCCGACAGTGCCAAAGCACCGGCGCAGCGCCAAGCGATCGCGTCGGCGCACGTCGAAGCGTACATGGACAAGTTGATCAAGATGACCACCCGCTACGTCGATATTCCGGCACCGGTGGACGCGGCGTTGCGGTCGAAATACCAGTCCAAGCTGAACGATGCCGGTGTCGATCGCGCGTTCGCGCTGGCCCAGACGCTCCGGAAGTCCTCGGACTCCAGCCGTGCGGCGACCACACCGCCATCCGCGGTGCCGCTCCCGGGCGCATCGCCGCCGTCGCCCTCGGCTCGGCCATCCGCTCCGGTAGCCCCGCCGTCCGGCCCGCCACCGAGCTCGAAACCGTAACCGTGTCGCGGGGTATGGCGTAGCATGGTGCAATGGGGTGGGGCGAGTCGCAGGGTAGCCTCCGCCGGTGGTGGGGCGGTTGGGACGGGCGTTCTGCGCGGCGGTCGTCGCAGTATGTGGCGTGGTCATGGCGCCAGCGGCTGGGGCGCAGACGCCCACGCCGGTGCCCGCGACCACGCCGCCGCCGGCGACCACACCACCACCCAAGGCGGCGGCGCCCGCTGACACCACGCGCCCGGCAATGCCACGGCCCGCGACGACGATCGCCGTGCCGGTCACCGCAGGCGTGCGCGAACTATCAGCGCTGATAGTGTCCCGGCCCTGAGGTGCCGGCGGCCGCCATGGCGGCTGGCGCGCCCGGTGCGGCTCCGGCCGCTCCCGCGGCGCCACCCGTTCCGTCTCCGCTCCCCAATGGCGGCACGCTGCCGCTCGATCGCGTCGTGGCGGTCGTCGGGACAGAGCCGGTCCTGTGGAGCACGGTACTCGAGCGCATCAACGTCGGCCGCGCACAGGGAACGATGCAGATCCCGCAGGATTCGGCGGGCCAGGAGGTGCTGGCGCGGCAGGTCGCCAACGACCTGATCAACGAGGAACTCCTCGTCCAGAAGGCGAAGGAACTCAAGGTCGAGGTGACCAATGAGGATGTCGCCCCTGGCGTCGACCAGCGCATGAAACAAGTCCGTGCTGGATTCCCCAGTGAGGTCGGAATACCGTGCCGAGCTCAAGCGCGCGGGCTTCGGCACCCCGAGGAATACCGCAAGAGCCTCATCGAGACGGCCAAGCGCTCCGAATTGCAGCGCAAGGTGATCCAGAAGCTCAAGGAAGACGGGAAGCTCATCCCGGTGGGAGTGAGCGAAGCCGACATCACCAACGCGTTCAACACCAACAAGGCGTCGCTTCCGCGCAGGCCGGCGACGGTCACGTTCCGGCAGATCGTCGTCGCGCCCAAGCCGACGCCGGCCGCCAAAGCCGCGGCCAAAGCCAAGGCGGATTCGGTCCTCGCGGAACTCAAAGCGCACGGGTCGAGCGCCGAGGAGTTCGCCGAGGTCGCGAAGCGGGAGTCGATGGACCAGGGGACGCGCGAGCAGGGCGGAGATCTCGGGTGGAACCGCCGCGGCACCATGGTGCCCGAGTTCGACCGCTGGATGTTCGCGCTGCCGCCCGGACAGCTGAGCCCCGTCATCGAGACCGTGTTCGGCTACCACATTATCCGGGTTGACCGCGTGAAGCCGGCCGAAGTGAAGGCCAGCCACATCCTCATCCGCTGGAAGCTCGACTCGTCGCAGGTCGTCGCGGCGGAGGCGGAGGCGGATAGTGTCCTCGTGCAGTGGAAGGCCGGCGTCAGCTTCGACACCCTCGTGGCGCATCACCACGATCCGAACGAGGAGAAGGGGAGCCTGCAGCCGTTCCCGCGCGACTCGCTGCCGCCGTCCTACGCGCAGGCATTCCGTGGCAAGCGGTCGGGCGAGTTCGCCGGTCCGTTCCCGATCGTCGACCGCGGCACGGGCAAGGCGAAGTACGTCGTGGCGCAGGTGATCACCTCGACCGACGGCGGCAATTACACGGAAAGTGACCTCCGCGATCGGATCAGAGAACAGCTTGCCAATGAACGCGCGATCGCGCGACTGCTCGGCAGCTTGCGCAAAGAGACCTACGTCGCGGTCCGACTCTAAGCCGCCGACTCGCAGCCCAGGCGCGGCGCGCCCCCGCCTCGCGCTCACCCTCGGCGATCCTCGCGGGATCGGCCCCGAAATCGTGTTGGCGGCAATGGCCGATCCCGGCGTGCGGGCCGCATGCGAGCTCGTGGTCGTGGGACCGTCAGGCACCGGCGTCGATGTGGACGAGCGCACCGGCGGGTGGTCGGCGGGCGGCAGCGCCGCCGCTGGCGGCCAGGCCAGTGCGCTCGCGATCGAACGCGCGGTGACGCTCGCCATGAACGGCTCGGTGCAAGGGATCGTCACGGCGCCGATCGACAAAGCGGCCCTTCTCGCCGCGGGGTACGACTACCCCGGCCACACCGAGATGCTCGCCGCGCTCACGGGCAGCCGCGTCGCGATGATGCTGGCGTCGGAGACCCTGCGCGTTGTGTTGGCTACCACGCATATCGCGTTGCGCGATGTGCCGCGGCTCGTGACCGAGAGCGCGATCGTGGATGCCGCCGCGATCACGCGGCGCTATCTCGACGCATGGTTTGGGATTCCGAGCCCGCGCATCGCACTCTGTGCACTCAACCCCCACGCGGGCGACGGGGGCCGGTTCGGCGACGAGGATGCGACGGTGCTCGCCCCCGCCGCGCGCCTGGCGAGGATCGCTGGGCCGTTTCCAGCTGACACGGTGTTCGTACGCGCTTTGCGCGGCGAGTTCGAATGCGGTGATCGCGCCCTACCACGACGTCGGAATGACCGCGATCAAAGTCGCCTCGTTCGGCCGCGCCGTGAACGTGACGCTGGGATTGCCATTCCCACGCACCTCACCAGATCACGGGACAGCACTCGATATCGCGGGCCGGGGCATCGCCGATCCGGGCAGCTTCATCATCGCGACGCTCCTGTGCGCGCGCATCGCCGGCCGCATCGCCGGTCATATCACCGGCTCTAACGCTGGCGGGGTCAAGGCCAGCGCCGGCGTCCACACCCAGTGACCAGTCCCATGCTGGTAGCTCGCAAATCGTACGGCACCTTCGCTGCGCTCCTGGTACTCGCGGGGGTGGCGTGCTCGATCCGGCATCCGGGCGAGGTGTCTGTGCCCGTCCCGGCGGGCGCGCCGCCGGGCGCGCACCAGGCCGCCGCCCCCGTCACCGCCGCCGACACGGCGGCGCATGTCGCGCAGGAACACATCACCGTGTCATCCGACTCGGCCATCGTGCGCGCGATGATCGCCGAAGGCACGCTCCGCTCGCATGTGGGGGCCGATCTCGAGTACTTGTCGGACGTGATCGGCCCGCGACTGACCGGCTCGGCCGCCGCCGGGCGCGCGAACGCGTGGACGGTGCAGAAGTTTCACGAATACGGCTTGGACAGCGCGTGGACGGAATCCTATCGCTTCGGGCGGTCGTGGGAGCGCGGTCCGCTGACGTTGGCGCTTGTCGCGCCCTACACGCGGCAGCTCATCGGCGCCTCCTGGGCGTGGGCCCCAGGAACAGATGGACCCGAGACGGGCGACGTCGTGTATGTGGATGCGCTCACGCCGGCCGAGTACGCTGCGCGGTTCGCATCAACGGTGCGCGGGAAGTGGGTGATGACGAGACCGCCCGCCTTCGTGTGGAATCCGGACGGCCCGCCGATGATGGCTGGGGACTCGGCGCGCTCCGATTCGCTGCGCCTGGCATTCGCAATGGCGAACGCATCTCCGGATCTGGTTCGGTACCGGCAATCGCTGCCATTCCGGCTCGCCAACGACGGAGCGCTCGGCCTGATCAACGACGGGGCGAAGGATTTCGGACTGCTCACGATGAGCGGGTCCCCGTCATCGCTGTTCCCGCTCCCGATGGTCGTGGTGCCGCACGAGACGTTTACGCTGTTCCATCGCTTGCTCGCTGGCGGACAGAAAGTGACGATGCGCGCGGACATCGCCAACAGTCTGAGCGCCGACACCGTCAATGCCCAGAATACGGTGGCGGAACTCCGCGGGAGCACCAAACCGGGCGAAATCGTGCTCGTCGGTGCGCACCTCGACTCGTGGGACCTCGCGTCCGGCACGACCGACAACGGTGCGGGCGCAATGGCGGTGCTCGAAGCCGCTCGCATCCTCAAGGCGTCGGGCGCCCATCCGGCGCGGACCATCCGGTTCGTCCTGTTCACCGGAGAGGAAGAAGGACTCTACGGGTCGCAGGCGTATGCCGAGGCGCACGAGCGCGACCTCAAGAAACTATCAGGCGGTTCTGGCCATAGACAACGGGACCGGCCGCATCACGGGGATCTCGCTGCAGGGGCATGACGAGCTCCGCAATGGATGGCGCGCAATGTTCGCGCCGATCGAGAGTCTCGGCCCCTTCGCCGTGCGGTCCCGTGACAAGGGGGGGACGGACCACCTCTCGTTCATCCCGTACGGGGTGCCGTCCTTCAACTACGATCAGGAAACCCGCGGATACAACCACACGCACCATTCACAGGCGGACACATACGACTACGCGGTGCCGGGTGATCTCCGCCAGGCAGCCACCGTGATGGCCGTCAACGCGTACCAGCTGGCGACGACGCCGGAGTTTCTGTCGCGCGGGAAGGCGACGATTGTCGTCGGCGGGGACACGGCGCGAGCGCCGGCAGGTCCGACGCGATAAACGCGGGCGGGGACTGGCTTGACTCAGGCCCGCGGCTACGACTCGCTGGTGCCCGCGTCCTCGCCAGGATCGGTATCGGGGAGTTCCATGCCGAGCGTTTCGACGCGCCGCCCGTCCATGTCCCGGACAACGAACGTCGCGCCTCCGGCGATCACGCGATCTCCCACGACAGGCACGCGTCCGAGCGCGCCGAACACGTAGCCGCCGATCGTCGTGTAATCCTCTTCCGGGACGTTGAGCTCGTAGCGGCCGTTGATCTCTCCAATGTTGCTGCTGCCGGCGACGACCAGCTCCCCCTCACGGTTGGTGACGGGTTTCGGCACCTCGGCCTCATCGTGTTCGTCGAGGATCTCACCCACGATCTCCTCGAGCAAATCCTCCATCGTCACGATGCCGGCGGTGCCGCCGTACTCGTCGAGGACGATCGCCATGTGCTCCTTGAGTCGTTTGAAGTCGCTGAGCACGGCCTCGACTTCGCGAGTCCCGGGGATCACGTGCGCGGGGCGCATGATGGCGGCGGGCGTGAATGTGGCCGGCCGGTCGCGCGCCACCTGCAGGAGGTCTTTTGCCAGCAGGATCCCGACGATGCTGTCGATCGTGTCGGTGTACACAGGGTAGCGTGAGAACCCGCCCTCCGTCACGGTCGTCAAGGTCTGCTCGAGCGTGGCATCGCTGGGAAGCGCGACGATGTCCGTCCGGGGCGTCATGACCTCGCGCGCGTTCTTTTCGGAGAACTCGAAGACCGCATCGAGGAGCGCCGCGTCGTGCTGCTCGAGCGCTCCTCCTTCCTGCGCCTGCTCCACCAGGAGCCGCAGTTCCTCCGGGGAATGGACGCTGTCCTCCGCCGATTGCGGCGTGTCGCGGCCGGTGAATCGGAGCACGGCTTGTGCGGAGCGGTTGAGCAGGGCGGTGAAGGGCGTCGTCAGCCAGGCCCAGACCATGAGGAGCGGCACGAGCCAGCGTGCGAGCTGCTCCGGGTGCACGAGCGCCGCGCCCTTGGGGGCAAGCTCGCCGAAGACCACGTGGAGATACGTGACCGCCGCGAGCGCGATGGCGCCTGCGATGGTCACCCGGAGTGGGAGCTCGATGGCGAACGGGAGGGCGCCCAGCGCATCGCCGAGGATGCCGGAGAAGGCGGCTTCGCGCGACCCATCCCAATCCGAGGCTGGCCAGCGTGACGCCGAGCTGGCTGGCCGACAGCAGTGACGAGAATGTTAGTTGTACCGCGGAGGGCCAGCCCGGCTAATCGGTCGCCTTCGGCGGCTCGCGCTTCCAGCCGAGTGCGCCGCGATCTGACCAGTGCAAACTCGGCAGCCACGAAGAACCCGTTGAACAGCACGAGCACGACAATGGCGAGCAAACGGACGAGCACCACGACAAGCTACTAGGCACGGCCGCCTCCCACCACGGCCAACACTCACGACGTGTCACACGACCACCCAGCCGGCAGCGGCCATAACCATAGCCACAGCCATGGCCACGGCCACGGCCACGGCCATTCTGGCGGGCCTGGCCATATCCATAGCTCTGGCGAGGTGCATGCCCGGGGTCTCCGGATCGCCCTGGCGCTGACGGCGCTGTTCTTTGTCGTCGAGGTCGCGGGTGGGTTCCTCGCCAACTCGCTGGCGCTGCTGGCCGACGCCGGTCACATGCTGACGGATGTCGCGGCGCTCGGACTCTCGCTCTTCGTCGCCTGGTTCGCCGGCAGCCCGAGACGCCCAGCAAGACGTACGGGTATCTCCGGTGGGAGATCCTCGCCGCTTTCCTCAACGGCACGACGCTGCTTTTGATCTCGGCCTGGATCATATCCGAGGCCGTGCTGCGGCTACGGCACCCGCAGCCGGTAGCCAGCGGCCTCATGCTGGGTGTGGCGGGCGCGAGTGTCGTAACCAACCTCGCCTCGGCGTGGGTGCTCCACGGTGGCTCCCGCGCCAGTCTCAACCTCCGAGGGGCCTATATCCACGTGCTGGGCGACCTGCTCGGCTCCGTCGGAACCGTGGCCGCTGCCCTTGTCGTGCGCTTCACGGGGTGGCTGCCTGCCGATCCGCTCGCCTCGATCATCATGACCGTCCTCATCGTCCGAGGTTCGTGGCGACTCGTGCGGGAGTCCGTGGACATTTTGCTGGAGTCAACCCCGGCGCATCTCTCGACTGGGGCGATCCGCTCCCAGCTGGCGGCGATTCCGGGCATTGAATCCGTACACGATCTTCACGTCTGGACGGTGACCTCCGGCGTGATCGCAATGAGCGCCCACGCGATTGTCCGCGAGCCGGAGCGGCATCAACACGTACTCGAGCACATCCACGATGCCATGCGGCTGTTCGGGATCGATCACGTCACGATCCAGCTTGAGCGCCGCGCCATGCCGGACCGGGAAGCGAACCTGCACCCCTGACCGATCGCGGGACCGGGGCAGGGCTCCCGTTGCGTGCCTCCCGCGCCAGGCGTCTTGAGGGTGTTCAATCGCCCGACTGCTCATCGCTCCCGTGCCATGAACACGGACTTCCGAATCGAGAAGGACAAGCGAATTGTTTCCCTATTGATGCTCGGTGGCGAGCAACTCAGTGGGGAGATGTTCGTGCAGCGCTACTCGCGCTATCACATGGGCAGCGAGGAAGTGCCGGACGTGCTCAACTCGCCAGAGCCGTTCTTTCCGCTGGTGCGAGCCGGTGATACGCTGATGGTGGCGAAGCATCAGGTCCGCGAGATCGAGTTGGTCAATGACGCCGGGCTGGAAGCGGCTGTCGCGCCAGCCGCCAGAGCGGAGGCCGTCGAAGTCACCCTGCGTGACGGGACCGTCCGCTCCGGACGGCTGTACCTCGAAATGCCGACCGATCGGCCTCGCCTGCTGGACTATCTCAACCGCTACGCGCAGCGATTCGTGACGCTGTATAGCGCCGGTGGCATTCGCCTGATCAACCGCGAGTTGATCGAGCGCGTCCGCCCCATGGACTGAGGTCCGTCGCTCATGGCCCAGCTCGACCGCTTTCTCTCCGTGATGGTCGCCAACGGAGCCGACTCGATCAATCTGACCGAGCATGAAGTCGCGACCCTCCGGAAGGACGGCGCGCCGCGGCCCATCACGAAGCAGCCCCTCACGGCGCAGCAGTTGCTGCTGCTGTTGCGCGAGATCGCGCCACCGGACGCGGCCGAGCAGCTGGCGGCTGGCGCGTCGGCGAGCTTTCTGACTACTCGAACACCGAAGGCCGCTTTGCGGTCGCCGTGCTCGCACGCTGGTGGCAGATGGCAGGCGTCGATCGGCTTTGGCGAGCCTGGCGCGGAGGCCGTTGCCGCTGCCGCCGCCAATGCCGTCGTTGCGGCCAGTGAGGCGGCGAGCGCCGCGGCGCCGCAGAATCGCGCCTCGCATGGCGCGGTACACGGCACCGCCAATGGCACCGCCAATGGCACCGTCATGGCGCCGTCAATGGCGCCGTCAATGGCACCGCCAATGGCACCGCCAATGGCACCGCCAACGGGGCTGCCAATGCCACGGCCACGGCGAGTGGTGCCGGCCAATGGTTCGCGGCCCAGCGGCCGCAACGCCAGGATCGACGAGCCCGTCGCGCGGCCGCCAGGCCCAGCGACAGGACGCCCGGCCCGCCGTCGCGCAGTCCACCGAAGAGCGTGCGGCCAGCGCCCTGGCAGCCATGGATGGCCTCCTCCGGGTGCTGGTGGAGAAAAAGGCATCGGACCTGCATCTCCGGTGCGGCGAGTCGCCACTCATGCGCATCGATGGCGAGATCGTGCGCCTGGAGGGGTACGAGAACATCGAGAACGACGTGATGGAGGCGATGCTCCGCGCGATCATGCCCGGCCGGAGCCGCCAGGAATTCGCGGACACCAACGACACCGACTTCGCGTACGAGCTCGAAGGGCTTGCGCGCTTTCGGTGTAACGCGCTGCGGGAACGGCGCGGCGCGGCGGCGTGTTCCGTGTCATCCCCACGGAAGTCGTCACCGTCGAGCAGCTCGGCATCCCCGCCCGAGCTGCAGCAGCTCTGCCACCTGAACAAAGGTCTGGTGCTGGTCACCGGACCGACCGGTTCAGGCAAGTCGACGACGCTGTGCGCCATGATCGATCTGGTGAACCGGGTCCGCAAGGACCACGTCATCACGATCGAGGACCCGATCGAATTCGTGCACCGCAACAAGCAGTGCATGATCACGCAGCGGCAGGTCGGCCAGCACACGACGTCGTTCAAGAGCGCGCTCCGGGCGGCCCTCCGCGAAGATCCCGACATCATCCTCGTCGGTGAGCTGCGCGACCTCGAGACGGTGTCGATCGCGATCGAGACGGCTGAGACGGGCCACCTGGTCTTCGGAACGTTGCACACGTCGACGGCCGCCAGCACGGTGGACCGCGTGATCGATCAGTTCGCGGCCGACCGGCAGGAGCAGATCCGCGTGATGCTGTCGGAGTCGCTCAAGGGCGTCATCGCGCAGACCCTATGCGCGAAGATCGGCGGCGGCCGCGTCGCCGCGCGCGAGGTCCTGCTATCCGTGCCGGCGATCTCGCAACCTGATCCGGGAAGGGAAGACGTTCCAGATCCCGTCCGTGATCCAGACCTCGCGGCGCCTGGGGATGATCACGCTCACCGACGCCCTGATCGAGCTGGTCGACGCGAACATCGTCGAGGCGCGGGAGGCCTACGCCAAGGCCCTCGACAAGACGAGCATCGTGATGCAGCTCAAGAACCACGGACACGATGTGAGCTTCGTCGAAAGCCCTGACGGGAGCGCCGCCGCGCCGGCCAAGGCTGCACCGGCCGCGCCGGGCGCGCGGCCCGCCGCACCACCGAGGCCCGCGGTCCGCAGGTAAGGCCCGGCGGCCTTCACCCGCCGATCTTTCGCAACTGCTCGCGCCAGGCGCGCTGCGTGGAGTCGATGGCCAGCCCGTCGCGCAGCCGGGCCCGCGCGGACGCCGTGTCGCCGCGCTCGAGCTCGATCCCCACGAGGGCCGTCCGCGTCCGCGCTCCATCGGGTCGAAGCGCTACCGCACGGGCCAGCAGGCCGAGCGCCCGGGTCGTGTCACGGAGACGAATGGCGTTTGCAGCGGCCATGTATAGGACCGCCGGGTTGTGCGGCGTCAGCGTGGCGGCGATCGCATACTCGCGTGCCGCCCCGAGTGGGTCGTTCGCCCGGTCCCGCAGCTCGGCAGTCGTGAAATGCCCGACGTAGCTGGACGGCGATCGCTCGCGAATGGCCTCGAAGGCGGATGGCGAGTCCTTCCAGGCGCTGAGAGAGCCGAGGGTGAACCACAGTCCGATTGCGGCAACGGCGCTTGTGGCCCCGGCGACAACCCAACGACGCGATGTCCACGCGGCCATCAGCCCGGCGCCGGCGGCGATCGCCACGGCGACGCTGGGTGAATAAAGCGTCCGGTCGGCGACAACCACGCCACTCCGGACCACGAGGTTCGACACCGGCGCGTACGTGAGTGCCCCGAAGCAGGCGACGAAGCTCCAGGCCGTTGGGCGCCGGACATGCCGCCCGGCGATCGCCAGGCACGCCACCACGATGGCGACGCCGAGCAGTACCAGGAGAGGGTCCGGGTGGAGGATCGCCGAATCGGGAGGCGAATAGTCCAGCCGCGGGGGTTGGGGCACCAACATGAGGGAGACCGCGCGAGGAACGGCCGCCAGCGCGACCAACGTCCCGCTCCAGCCCCTGGCGAGCTCGAAGGCGTAATGGGGTGAGTCCCCGGCCAATGTGCCCAGGATGAGCCAGCGGGCGGCCAGCAGGCACGCCACGCCAGCCGCCGCGGCACCGGCAAGCCTGAGGGCCTGCGCATGGCGGATCGCGGCCGTGCGGCGGTCGCCGGGTAGCGGGGTGACGGCCGCGGCCCAGACCAGGACCGGGGCTACGGCCCCCGTTTCCTTGCTCCCCATGGCGCCGATGGCGAGCGCGAACGCCATCCAGAGGGTAGGCCGGGCAACGGGCGGTCCCTTCGGTCTGAGGCCCGCCGCGGGCCAGGGCTGGGGATGTCGCAAGCAATACGAGCCCGATAAGGGCCGCGCCGCACACCAGCTCCGACCGGCCGACGATATTCGCCACCGCCTCAGCGTGCACGGGATGAATGGCGAACCATAGACCGGCTCCCAATGCCGCCGGAGCCGGCCACCAGCGGAGCGCCAGCCGCGCGACCAGGACCGAGACCCCGGCGTGCCACGCGATGTTGATGGCGTGGAACAGGACCGGCGTGCCGCGTCCCGCCCACCACTCGAGTCCGAACGCGAGGGTGGTGAAGGGCCGGTACAGATGCCCGACATCGTACCAGTAGGGGCGCGCGAGGGCTGCGGCGAGCGTCGGCAGGTGATGCAACGCGCCGTCGTCGGCGACGATGATGACGTCATCCAGCGCGAACCCGTTCCGGAGAGCGGGCAGATAGCACAGGACGGCGATGAGGGCTGGGACCAGAACCGCCCAGGTGTAGTCCGGCCCCGCGTCGTCTCCCGGCTGCCATGCCGGGGCGCTCGTGCGGGCCGTCACGACGTGCCGGTCATGGCGTGGCCGCTGCGGGCGCGATCCGGCCCAGCATCGTGCGCCACATACGCTCGCCCGCATCGATGCGAAGCCCGTTGACGAGCAGCGTCCGCGCTTCGGCGCTGTCGCCGTGGTGCAACTGGAGCATGATCAGGGCGGTCCGTGCACGCGCGAAACTGGAATCACTCGCGATCGAGCCGGCGAGCCATCGGGCGGCGATCGTGGTGTCGCCAGCCCGGAGCGCGTTGATGGCGGCGTGGTAGAGCAGATTCGGATCGTGGGAGAACCGGCCGATCGCCGCCTGGTAGTTGGCCTGCGCGGCCGCGGTGCGCCCTGCTTCGGATTCCTGCCCGGCGAGCAAGTAGTAGCCGCGGTAGCTGTCTGGCGCGCGGTCCCGCATGGCGGCGACGGTGGCGTGCGTGTCGTGCCACGCCGGGATGGCGGTCTCGGTGAAATAGATCGCCATGGCGGCGACGGCCCCCGCGACCGTGAGCGGCAGCGCGGCGCGGTGGTGCCACAGGGCCGCCGTGAATGCGCCCATGACGAGCGCGTAGGCGATGCTCGGCGAGTACATCGTCCGCTCCGCGATGACGACGCCGGTGTGGATCACCAGGTTGGACACGGGGGCGAGTGTCGCGGTCGCGAACACGACGGCGAAGGTCCACGGCGTGGGGCGGCGTCCGTGCATCGCGAGGGCGACGACTCCCGTGATGACGAGTGCGATGCCGCACAGGATGAGCACGGGATTGAGATGGGCGAGGGCGGCGTCGCTCGGCGAGTAGTCGTTGCGCGGCAGCTGTGGTGCGAGCACGAGGCCAGTCGCGCGCGGCAGGGACGCGAGGGCGAGCAGGACGCTCTGCCCCGCGGAGATCGCGCCAAATGCCGGATGCGGATCGTCGCCCGCGAGCCCTCCGAGTATTGAGATGCGGATCGCGAGGATCAGCACAACGCCGAGTGATGCGGCGGTGGTGGTGCGCCACGCGGCGGTGCGTCCCGCTCGGGCGTCCTCCACCGGACGGCCGCTCTGGCCGGCGAGCCAACTCGCCGCCCAGGCGATGACCGGTGCGGCAATACCGATCTCCTTCGACGCCATCGCCGCCGCCGACAGGGTCCCGATGACGACCAGTCGTCCGGTACGGACCGGGGCAACGCCGGTGGCGGCCACGATTGCCACGCCGAGGAGGGCGGCCGCGCAGAGCAGCTCTGAGCGCCCTACGACGTTGGCGACCGCCTCGACGTGAACTGGATGAATGGCGAACCAGAGGCCGGCCGCGAACGCGGCGGCTGGCGTCCACCACTGCAGCGCGAGCCGGGCGACCAGCGCCACGACCAGGGCGTTCCAGAAAATGTTGGCGGCGTGGAAGGGGAGGGGCGAGCCGCCGCCGAGCATCCAGTCGATCGCGAGGGACAGGGTAGCCAACGGCCGGTAGAGATGCCCGCTGCTGTACCAGTACGGAATGCGGAGCGCGGATCCGAGGGTCGACCAGTGGTGAATGCGGGTATTGGTGACGACGATCACATCATCGTCGTAGGCGAACTGATTCCGGAGCGACGGCAGGTAGATCGCGATCGCGGCGAGCGCCGGTACGCACCAGGCCCACCACGAGGCGGATGCCTCGGCATTCCTGCTGCCGGACGTGAGCGAAGGCATGGTCACGAATAACGCACGATTGACGTCTACGTCACTGGCCTCGGCTATATTTCGCGCCTATGGAAATTCGGAATGTCGCCATCATCGCGCACGTCGACCATGGGAAAACGACCCTGGTGGACAAGATGCTGCGCCAGGCTGGCGCGTTCCGCGAGAATCAGGTCGTGGAAGAGCGGGTCATGGATTCCAATCCGCTCGAGCGGGAGCGGGGCATCACGATTCTGGCCAAGAACACGTCGGTCCGGTGGCATGGCACGAAGATCAACATCGTGGATACGCCGGGCCACGCCGATTTCGGCGGCGAGGTCGAACGGATCCTGCGTATGGTCCACGGTGTGTTGCTGGTGGTGGATGCATTCGATGGTCCGATGCCGCAGACGCGCTTCGTGCTGCGGAAGGCGCTCGCGCTGGGCCGCACGCCGATCGTCGTGATCAACAAGATCGATCGGCCGGGCGCCGACCCGCTGCGGGTCCATGACGAGGTGCTCGATCTGTTCATTGAGCTGGAGGCGGACGAGGCCCAGCTCGACGCGCCGGTTGTCTATGCATCGGCGCGCGAGGGTGTCGCCACGATGGATCTCGATGTGCCGGCGACGGATCTCGCGCCGTTGTTCGAGGCGATCGTCCGGCATGTGCCGGCGCCGACCGGCAACGAGGCCGAGCCATTCCAGATGCTCGTGTCCACCATCGACCATTCGCCCTACCTCGGGCGGCTGGCGATCGGACGGATCGAGCGGGGCACCGCCCACGTGGGTGACCAGGTGGCCCTCCTGCCGCTGGATCCGACGCAGACCTCGGAGCGCTCCCGGATCACGAAGCTCTACATGTTCGAAGGCCTGGAGCGCGTCGAGGTGCCGACGGCCGAAGCGGGCGAGATTGTGGCGCTGGCGGGGCTGGAAGGCGTCGAGATCGGGCTCACGCTGACGGACTCTGGAGCATGCCGAGCGGCTGGAGGGGATCGCGGTCGAGGAGCCGACGATCTCCGTGGACTTCCTCGTGAACAATTCGCCGTTCGCCGGCCGCGACGGAAAATTCGTGACGTCGCGCCAGGTGCGCGAGCGCCTGTATCGCGAATTGGAGCGAAACGTGGCGCTGCGCGTCGCCGATACCGACTCGACGGACACGTGGACGGTGTCGGGCCGCGGCGAGCTGCATCTCTCGATCCTGATGGAGACCATGCGGCGCGAGGGCTACGAGTTCCAGGTGTCGCGACCGCGGGTCATCACCAAGCGGGGAGCCGGGGGCGAGCGGCTGGAGCCCTATGAGGAGCTATCGATCGATGTGCCCGAGGAGTTCCTCGGCGCAGTCATCGAGAAGCTCGGGGGCCGCCGGGCGGAGATGCTGGAGATGAAGAACCCGGGCCAGGGACTGGTCCGCCTGTTGTACCGGATTCCGGCGCGCGGGCTCTTTGGCTACCGTTCGGAGTTCCTGACCGATACGCGCGGGACCGGGATCATGCACCATCGGTTCCTCGAGTACGGGCCCTGGGCGGGTGCGCTGGCGGGGCGGTCCCGGGGGACGCTCGTGTCCATGGAAGGCGGCACGGTCGTCGCGTTCGCCCTGGCGAATCTCTCGGAGCGGGGGACGTTGTTCGTCGCGCCCGGGGACGCTGGTGTATGAGGGAATGATCATTGGGGAGAGTGCCCGCCCCGGCGATATGGACGTCAATCCCACGAAAGAGAAGAAACTGACGAACATGCGGTCCAAGGCCACCGACGATAACATCCAGCTGGAGCCGCCGCGGGAGTTGACGTTGGAGGGCGCGCTAGAGTATATCGAGGACGATGAGTTGATCGAAGTCACGCCGCGGTCGATCCGGCTGCGGAAGCGGTATCTGAGCGTGAACGATCGCAAGAAACTGTCGCGGGAAGCCAAGCGAGAACGAGCGTCGCTCTGACGCGTTGACTCACATCCCTCCACGCCAACTCATCCCCGTCATGACGGCCGGATCTTTGCGGACGTCCGGTGGTACGCACCTGGCTGAGGTGATGTCGCGCAGCTTCGCCGCCCGAATGGGCGTGCGGCGCTGGTTTTGCGATCACCGGCCAGAGCGTGACGGCAACCATACGGTCCTCGATCTTTCCCGTTTTCTCACCTTTCATTTTCTGTAACGGAGAGCTCTGCTATGTCGGACCTGTTCGACGCGCCGGCGATGGGCGCGCCACGGGCGGGTGGCGTGAGTGTCGCGGATTCGGCATCGTGGGATAGAATTGTCCTGGCGGGTGGCCAATGGCCGGTGAGTATGGCGCCACAGCGTCCCGCCGATGCCGATCCCGAGGACGAGGACGCGGACGATCTGGACGACGACCTCGATGACGATGAGGATGACGAGGACGACGATCTGGACGATCTGGACGACGAGGATGATGACGACGAGGATGATGACGACGATCTCGATGACGAGGACGAGGATCTTGACGACGACCTCGACGATGATCTCGTGGACCTCGACGATGAGTACGACAACGATGATGAAGACGACCGGGGACCCGGGCGGCCGGATTACGAGAGTGATTGACGTGCGGCCGGGGGCAGCCCGGGCGTGACAATGTTTGGCGACCGAGTACGAGAGGCCCGCCAGCGGGTGCGCACCCCCGGGGGCGCGCGCCTGACGCAGGGCGACCTCGCGATCGCGGTGGGCGTCGAGCGAAATACGGTCAGCCGCTGGGAGAACAGCGGTGTGCGGCCCAAGGACCCCCACGTGGTGCGGCGCCTGGCGGCGGCGCTCCGTGTCCCGATGGAGTGGCTCTTCGAGGACGATGGCGCCGACGTGCCGGAATCCTGGACGGGGAGCGAGCGCGAAGTCCGGGGATCCGCCGCGGTCCGGGAAGGCATGGCGCCACGATCGCCGTCCACGGCACCGTCCCTCACGCCATACGGGACCCCCTACCCAGCGCCCGGCGCCTCGGCCGACGCACTCGGCCAGCGCATCTCACCGATGGCCTATGCGGTCATTCACGACTACCTGGCCCGCCTGGAGCAGGCAGGGGTGGCGGCCGGTGACGCAGCGGAGGCCGGCCGCCTGCTGGTCCACAGCGCGTGCAATCGGCTGCGGCCGGGCGATCCGAGAACCCGGGCGATCGATGTCGTCCTGGCCGACATTGAGGCGATGTGGTCCTTTGTGACGAGCGTTCTGCGAGCGGAAGGCCGCGAGATCTGACGCAGTCGCAGCGGGGCGCAGCTCAAATTGCGCCCGGTTCCTCGCTCCGTTACGTTGCCACGTCTGGCCTGTTCTGCAGGGCCTGTAGCTCAGGTGGTTAGAGCGCACGCCTGATAAGCGTGAGGTCGGTAGTTCAACTCTACCCAGGCCCATTTTTTGGCCGCAGCGCGGCCAAAAAATAGAGAGTAGCGACACAGAAAGTAGAGAGTAGACGAAAAGCACCAACGGCCCCGATGGCAGTAAATCGCCACGGGGCCGCGCTACTCGGTCTACTCTCTACTTTCTGCCGGAGCACGAACCAACCAAGGAGCAACTGATGACCCTGCAGATCAATGACATCGCGCCCGATTTCGACGCCGATACGACCGAAGGACGGATCCGCTTCCACCAGTGGCTGGGTGACTCATGGGGCGTACTCTTCTCGCACCCCAAGGACTTCACACCCGTGTGTACCACCGAGTTGGGCTACATGGCCCGCATGAAGCCCGAGTTTGACAAGCGCGGCACCAAGATCATCGGCCTCAGCGTCGATCCCGTCGAGAATCACAAGAAGTGGGCGAATGACATCAAGGAGACGCAAGGCCACGCACCGAATTACCCGATGATCGGTGACACGGACCTCAGCATCTCGAAACTCTACGGCATGCTGCCGGCGTCGGCCGGAAACTCGTCCGAGGGCCGTACCGCCGCCGACAATCAGACGGTCCGCAACGTGTTCGTCGTCGGTCCGGACAAGAAGGTCAAACTCGTGATCTCCTACCCGATGTCGACCGGACGCAACTTCGATGAAGTGCTGCGGGTCATCGATTCCTTGCAGCTGACGGCGAAGCACAAAGTGTCGACGCCCGTCAATTGGGTACCCGGCGAGGATGTCATCATCTCGGGATCAGTCTCGGACGAGGACGCGAAGAAAGCCTATCCGCAGGGATGGCGCGCGCCACGACCGTACATTCGCATCGTCCCGCAGCCGTAGTTCGCAGGCTGCCTACTCGATCAGGCGGTGCGTGTCGATGTGGCCGCCGTACCGAAGATGCGGGCAGCTCCTCGCGATCCGCGCCGCGTCAGCGTCGCTCACCGCGCGCACGATGAACATCCCCGTTAATGGCCCGGGGCCGGTGACCTGAGCCTCCAGGTCGATCTTGCCCAGCGCGTTCAGACTGTCAGCCCAGCGCGCGTATTCAGCGACCCGCTCGGGCCAGTGGCCCGGCGGCGGCGCCTGATACGCCGAGTCCTGCATCAGGAACAGGACGTACGGGTCGCCCAATGGAGCCCGCCGCCGGGTGGTCCACAGGGAGAGGGCGACCGCGAAGATAAGCGTGGCCGCCACGGCGGAGATCCACATCCCCTGCCGCGGTCGTGCGCCAAACCGGGATACGGTCGTGCGCCGGCTGGCTTGCCCCAAGGCGATCTCCCCGGAGACGACGAGCGCACGCACTACGCGGTCCTCGAGGGCGGCGCCGGGGTCCCGCTCCCGCGGCAGCGCCGCCAGTGCGTCCCGGAGCCCCGGTGGGACGGTTTCGTCGCGGTCCGTCATGATCGGTCCCCTGCGTACAGCGAGGTCCGAAGCAACATGCGGGCTCGCGTGAGTTGGCTCTTCGAGGTGCCAGTAGCGATGTCGAGCAGACCGGCCACCTCACGATGAGTGTATCCATACATGTCGTGGAGCACGAACACATCGCGGGCGCCCGGAGGAAGGGCGGTGATGGCACGCTCGAGGTCTACCGGCCACGCATCGCTGCTGGCCGTCGACGGCGCCTCGGCATCCACCAGATCCACGCTACGCCACGCCGTCCGTACCCGCTCGCGCCGGGCGTTCACCAGTAGCCCGCACAGCCACGTCCTGAGCGCTGACTCGGCCCGGAATGACCCCAGCGCGCGCACCGCACGTACCCAGCACTCCTGCACCAGGTCCTCTGCCTCCGCCGAGTCGCCGCCGGTCAAGCGCAGCGCCATGCCGTAGAGGGCTGGGGTGTGCGTCCGGTACAACGCGCGAAATGCGTCCTCCGCGCGATTTCGGAGAAATTGCTGAACAAGCGCGAGGTCAGACTTCCGCGATCCGTCGTCTGTCACGGCGTCGGGCCGGGGTCCACGAAGCCAGGCGTCACTACGACCAGGGCAGAGAACGCCGTCCCCGGGTCGAGCGTGCCGGGCACCTTGTTGTCCGGGGTGTTGACCAGTCCGAGATCCGCATCACTCAGGAACGGATAGTAGACCATGACGTGCGGCATCCACTTGCCGATCGGCTTGCCCGCGGGATTGGTCAGTTGCTGCATGGGCGACATCATATATACCAGGGCCGGCCGTTTCGGCGCCCGGAACCGGCCCGCGGCGAGCCCGTCCTTAACTGCTTGGTCAATGTCTGCCTGCGAACGGCCGGCGAGACGCTGCTCCGTGCGGAACCGCTCGACGGCCAGCGCTGAGGCGTCGGCCTCGGCGTCTCCACACTCCGGGGAAATGATCGAGACCCCGCTCCGGATGACCATGCACGACATTGTGGAGTGTCCGGGGTCCGCCACGACGTAGTGGTCGTGATCGAGGACGTAGATCCGCGCGTCTTTCGTGATCTCCACAGGCGCCGCGCTTCGCGCGAGGCGAATCTCGTCGCTTCGCGAAAGATTTGCCGGCTGAGCGAGATTGGCCGGCTGGGCAGCGGCGGATGCAGGAAGCAGGACGATCAGTGACAGCCAGGCACGCATGGGGATGCCTTCTGGTTGGAGGTGTCTGTGGGTGCCGCTCCGTGGGAAAAGGGTTGGAACGATCCCAGCGAGAGGCCGGCGGTCCCATAAAATGGCTCGCGCCGGATTGCCCTCAACGGAAAGAGGAGAGAGACTGGCGGGTCGCCGTTCTCTCTCCTCTTCTCAACTTGCTTCGCGGCAGTACAACGCCTGCGGCCGATCCAATCTCGGCCTACGGCCGATCCGATCTCGCTGCTCCTATCTCCCGACCGACGCTATGGGCATTGCGGCGTGATGTTGCCGCTGCGGGCATCAGCCTCGCCCAGAGGGATCGCGATCACGGACGTCTGGAAGTCCTTGCTCACACCGGCGATATGCGCCGCATTGCCGTCCGGACCACTGGTCGCCGTCCACGTCGTGTCGCGGGCTTTGACCAGGTTGAGGTCACGAAGCGCGTCCAGCCGGTCACCCAGGCCTTCGGTCATCGTCGAGACCCGCTGCTCGGCCAGAATGAAGTTGCGTGCGTCGACGTAATCCGCCGCCACCGTGGCGGCGGGCAGCCCGCCGACGTTGGTGCGGACGGCGTTGGCCAACGCGATCGCCGTCGCGAAGTCACCCAGGCCCAGGTGTGCACGGGCCAGCAGCAGCTGCAGCTCGACGTTCCGGACCAACGGAATCGGCGCGCTGCCGCTGATGTTGTTGACGTAGTGCCAGGTCGACCCGATATCCGCGCCGACGGACGTCGGTCCGTTGCCCTCGCCGAACTTGGCGGTGAAGCGCAAGTCGGTCGTGTCGATGTCATTCAAAGCGTCGTACAGCACCCAGATCGCCGCCGCATTGGTGTTGATCGGGTTCTGCACGTCGTTGGACGTGGTGCTGAAATCATGGAACACACCAACGTCGTTCGCTGGCACGGCGTCCGCCGACGACAGCGCACTGCTGAAGATTGGCGCGGCACCGCTGATGTCGGTGACCGCCGAGTCGAGTTGCGACGCGTTCGGCGTGCCGACGCTCAGCGTGTCCGTCGGGCGTCCTGTCGAGTACGCGAACTCGATACGGGCCTTGCCCCGCAGGGCCTTCGTAAGCCCCAGGAACGAGCCCGCGTTGCCGCTCACCAGGACAAAGCCGGGCGGCATGTTGACCGGGAACGTGGCCGACGCGCCGGCGACCGTGAGGCTGTCCGCGGCGGAGTCGAGCATCGCGACGATCTGCGACCAGACGTCCTTGTTGCACAGGATCGGGGCAGGCGTGGCGCTGGCCGGCCGTCCGACCTCGTTGATCGGGACGCCCAGGGTGTCACGCGTCTCGGCGATATACATGTAGTACATTGCCTTCAGCGTCTCCATTGCGCCGAACAGCGCTTCCTGTTGCGCGGCGGGCATCGGGCCGGAACCCGTCGACGTCGTGATTGTGATCGCGCTGATGTTGCCGATGACCGTGTCGATGCCTTTGACGGCGTTGAAGTAGAAGTCCCATACAGAAGGGCCCATGAACACGTCGCCAGGCCCCGCGAAGGACTCGCCGGTCACCACCGAGACGAACCGCTGTTCCGAAGCCGTGAAGTACGCCGTGTTTCGCGCCATCCCGTCCGTGAACAGGTTGTAGTTGCCGATGTCCGTCCGGACTCCGTCGAAGGCACCGGTCACCTCGCTCTGGAGCGCGGCTTGGGTGTGCGGAAATCCGTTCAGCGCGTTGTAGTTCGGGACCGTTGGATTGCTGCAGGCCGCGACGATCGCGGCCACGGAGGCTCCGAGGACGAGGGCCGCATGCCGCCGTCCCAGCCGCGACCGGGACACTGCGCGCGGGCCCGTGATATCGTGATGTGTGGTCATCTCAGAGGCCCAGATCGACGGAGAAGAAGAAGCTGCGGGTCGGCGGATACGGCGTGACGTCCTGGCCGCGACCGACCAGCTGGTTGCTGAAGTTGCTGACGTCGGGGTCCAATCCGGGATACTTGGTCCAGGTGACGAGATTCCGTCCGGACGCGCTCAGGGCCGCCGTACGGATCAGGCCGTGGCCGAGGTGATCGATGAAGTTGCCCGGAATGTCATATCGCAGCGTGAGCTCGCGGAGCTTCAGATAGTCTCCGTTATAGAGGTATGGCGTGAGCCCCTCGGACTCGGCCTTCGTGCGTGCGTTGGTGCCGGCCGTGTCCTCGAGATTGTGCGCCCCGTCGAAGTACTGCTCCGTGAGGTCCGAGACCTTGAACCCGCGGCGCATGTCGAAGAACGAGTGCAGGTGAAAGCGGCCGTAGTTGAAATCGTTGTTGAAGCCGATCGTGAACGCGGGGTTGGCGTCGCCGAGTGCCACCAGCGTCGGCACGCCGTTCTTCATGACATCGCCCCAGAACGCGGACGGCGAGGAGCCGGCGTTGATCTGGTAGCCGCCGAACGGGCTGAATCCGAAGGCGGTGAAGCCCGGCGTGAAGGTGGGGACCGGGATGTTGTTCACGACGGCCTGGTTACGTGCGAAGTTCTCGCCCGTGACCCACGTGAACTTGCCCGCCGTGATCGGTGTCGCCGCGACCTGCAGCTCGAGTCCCTGGTTGGTGATCTCGCCGCCGTTGATCCACTGCTGGTCGTAACCCAGGGAGGGAAGCGCCTGGGCCTCGAGCAACAGGTTCGTGATGCGCTTCTGGTAGCCCGTGGCGTTGAACGTCAGCTTGCCCTTGAACAGCGTCACGTCGAAGCCGCCTTCGAAATCGGTGTTCGTCTCGGGCTGGATGTTCGGGTCGCCGGCCACGAGGCCGGGTTTGACCCCCAGGGTGCCCGAGTATCCGCGCAGTGAGTCGGCATCGAACTTGACGCCGTAGTTCGGCACAGTGCCGGACACGCCGTAGGCGAAGCGCAGCTTGATCTCGTCGACGCCGCTGAACGGGTTGGGGAACCGGTACGACGCCGAGGCCTTGGGGTACGAGTAGTAGCGGTTCACGCCACCGTCGTTGGTGCTGGCTTCGGAGTTGATCCCGCCGGTCAGCGCCAGCCGCTCGTTGAACATGACCAGCTGCTCCTGCCCGTAGAACCCCTGGTTCACCGTGTTCTGCTGGGTGTAGAAGCTCGTCTGCACCACGCCGTACTGCTGGTTGGCGAGGCCGTTCACGAGGTTCTGCGATACGATATCCGGCAGGAAGAGCGAGTTCTGGTCGTGGGTCAAGCCGATGGAAGACGTGGCCTGGACGCCGTGAATGCCGGTGTAGATGTGGATGATGCTGAACGAATAGTTGGACAGCTGGTTCGTCGCCGCCTGGTAGGTCGACGTGCCCGGGAAGGCGCTGAGCGGCGACGTTTCGACCTGGAGGTCCGGTGGAGCGTAGAACTGGTCCTTCTGGCTGGCATAGTCGGCACCGGCCTGCAGGATGAACTCGAGGCTCTGGGACCGGGTCGTGACCGGCTTGAAATCGACGTTGCCGCCGGCGGTGATGCGGTTGACGTTTTCCGGCGTCAGGATGTTGCGCGCATCGTCGAACGCGTTCGCCACGCCGTAGGGATTGATGACGTAGGAGCCGTTCGACGTCTGCTTGTTCATGTCGAAGTACGACGGCGTATACGAGATGTTGTCGTACCCGGCGATGCCCAGGTTGTCGTTGCCGTTCACGCCGCGACGGGCCAGCGACGCCGAATACGCGACGTTGGCCGACGCAGTGAGCGTTGACGCGATATGCTGGACGATGTTGGTGCGGATCGACTGCTTCTGGTAGCCGGTGTTGATCTCGGCGCCATTGTCGTACTTGGTCAGGCCGGACACGAAGTACTCGGTCGACGGCAGTGCGCCGCTGACGCTCAGGTCCGTCTCGTAGGACGGGCCTTCCTGGCCGTAGAGCTGGTGCTGGAAGTCGCAGAACCCGCCACACTCATTGTAGTTCTGCGCGACCTCCCCCGACGTGAGCGGGGCGCCCCGGTTGATGTTGTCGGCCTGGGCCCCGGCCAGCGTGAACCGGCGCACCGGCAGCGTGTTGCTCAGATCGTAGGTTCCGACACGCTGGGTGACGCTGTAGACCGGCTTGCCGGACGCGCCATGCTTGGTCGTGATCAGAATGACGCCCGCCGCGCCCTTGCTGCCGTAAATGGCCGACGCGGCAGATCCCTCCAGGAATTGCATCGACTCGATGTCGGCCGGATTGATGTCGGCGATACGGTTCGTTTGCTGGTCCTGCGGGGACGGGCCATTGCCCGAGGTGTTGCCCGCGGCGCCGGAGACCGAGTTGAGGCCCGATGGGATCGACGCGTTACTCATGATGACGCCGTCGATCACGTACAACGGCTGTCCGGCCGCGGTCGCGTAGATCGACGTCGTTCCGCGGACCTGAACCTGCAAACCACCGCCCGGCGCTCCCGAGTTGTCGCTGATCAACGCGCCGGGGACCTTGCCCTCGAGCGCGTTTTCGATCGTCGGCGTCGGGACCGAGTTGATCGCGCTGGACATGATCACAGGGTCCTGCGTCGCGGCGTTCTTGGACGAGATCTGAGTCCCGACGCCCGTGATCACCTGCTGGTCGAGCTGCAGCACGTCGCGCAGCAGCTCTACCGTCACCTCGTTGGAGGCGTCCGCGACCTTGACCGTGGACGACCGGTAGCCGATGCGCCGCACCGACAGGCTGGCACCCGCCGGGACACGGAGCGCAAAGGTCCCGCTGTCACTGGTGATGGTACCGATCTGCGTCCCGGTCAGGATCACCTGCGCGGCCGCCAACGGCTGATGGTCAGCCGAATCCACGATTCGGCCCGTGATGCGTCGTGTTGTGCCTTGGGCCGACGCGGTACTGGCGACGACGAACGTCACCAATGACACGGCAGCGGCAATGAGCCAGCGAGCTCTCACTCCATCCTCCGTTGGGAACTTGGACGCACACACGGCGTCGGTGGGCGACATGCGGCGGCTCCGGTGGCGGCAAGACGCCATGGCGCCACCGATCGGCCAACTCGGTACGAAATGCGGTACAGGAACTGCACATGGCGGCGGAGCGCTTCACGCGCGCACGCCGCCATTGCGGGCGTTACAGTAGAGTGACGTGGGCCCTTATGCTTGCATCAGCGAGCGGGCGGTTGAACTGGACTGACCTGTCCGATTTTGGACAGGAGTGTCGCCAAACCGCGTACTACTAGCTCTGCGACCGCCGGTATTCTGACGGCGTGATGCCGAATCCGCGTTTGAACTCGCGGGAAAAGTGCGCCTGGTCGGCGAAGCCGGCGGACAACGCCACGTCCACCAGCGCCCGGCTGCTCCGCACCTGCTGGCGCGCCCAGTTGAGCCGGCGGAGTCGCGCGTAGGCGCCGGGCGTGCACCCGAACGCGGACCGGAAGCTGCGAGCGAAGTAGGCCGGGTGGACTCCCGCATCGATGGCCAGCTCCCGAATTGTTGGCGGCGACGTGAAGTTCGCGTCCAACTGCTCGGCCGCCCGAGCCACCCATGCCGGTGGCGTCCGCACGCCGCTGCCCCCGTCGGTGCGCAACGCTTCAGCCGTCAACATCAGCAGGATGCCTTCGACGACCAGCGCCGAGGTGACGTCCCATGTCTGGGCTTCCCGGCGGAGCTGGAGGGCGAGACCCGACACCAGGTCTCCACTCATCGTCACCCAGTCGGGGTCACACACGCCATCGAGGCGGTCCACCGTCCACTCGTGCGCCAATTGCACGATGAACACCCGCGCGCCACGGCCGCCGATCTCGTCCCGGTGACTGATACCAGGCGGATTGAAAATCACCGTCCCGGGCGCGCTGGGCCGCGCGTGCCCTCGCGAGAACTCGGTGAGGGATCCGCTCAGGACGAAGAAAAAGTACGGCAGCTCGTGGGTGTGGCGCGCGAGCCGCGTCCGCGGCGCGTACTGGGCCTCCACGAATTGGAGATCGCGCGTCTGCCGCACGATTTCAGCCTGTCCGTGAAACTCCCTGTCCACCGAGTGCTCGGTCATCGTTCTCCAGGCATGGCAAACCCTTCCCGACCGATCATCGGCTGGCGCACACCGCGGCCACAAGCTGCATCGCATGCGGCTGTATGCCGCAATTCGTGACTGGCTGAACCTACACAGCGCCGGAAAAAACGAAAATAAAAAAAAGATAAAGATTGAATGATCCGCACTGCCTCGACGCCTCCATGACGTGGTACGACTCCAGCGTGCGCGGGGCGATCTCCCGGCGCGGCGATGCTCCGCCGCCCTACGAGACGAGACTCGTCCCGGTGTCCGGGACCGCGTCCCTTGCTCGCGCGGTCCGGGCCTGCTTACGTCCTTGTCCCGCCGGATTCATCACACCGCGAACGTACGAGGATCGCCGTGGCCGAGCATCGGATCGAAAAGGGACACGTCCACTACAAGTGGGACAACGCTCAGCGGCCGGTGGTTGACATCGAGTCGGGCGACATCGTCCACTGCGAGACGAACGAGGTGACCGACGGCCAGGTGGTACCCGGGTCGCCCGCGTCGGCGCTCGGGACCATCGACTTCGCTCGCCTCTATCCGCTCGCTGGTCCGGTGTTCGTCCGGGGCGCGGAGCCGGGGGACACGCTCCAGATCGACGTGCTGAGCCTCGAAACCCTGGACTGGGGATGGGCCGGACTGATCCCGGGACTTGGTTTGCTCCCCGAGGATTTCCCGGACCCCTACCTCCGGCATTTCGATCTGTCGAATGGGCGCGACACCGCGCTCCGTGATGACATCCGCATCCCGATCGCGCCGTTCTGCGGAACGATGGGCGTCGCGACCGACGATCCCGGCCAGCACGATGTGCTGCCGCCGACAAAAGGCGGCGGCAACATCGACACCCGCCATCTCGTCGCCGGGTCCACTCTCTTTCTCCCGGTCTTCGTCCGCGGCGCACTGTTCTCCGCCGGTGACTGCCACGCCGCGCAGGGCGACGGAGAGGTGTGCGTCACGGGGATCGAATCACCAATGCGATTCAGCCTCCGGCTGACGGTGATCAAGAACGGCGGCATGCTGCCGTGGCGCTACCACTTCCGCACGGCGCCCGGCTCACTCCAGCCACAGTCGGACCGGCTGGGCTACTACGCGACGACGGCGCTTGGACCGGACCTCATGACCGACGCCAAGAACGCGGTCCGCGAAATGATCGCGTGGCTCGGCAAGACACATGGGCTCGCGCCAGCCGATGCCTATGTACTCTGTAGTCTTGCGGCCGACCTCAAGATCTCGCAGATCGTCGACCAGCCCAATTGGGGCGTGTCGGCCTACATGCCGCTGTCGGTCTTCCGCCGCTAACGAGAGTGGCCGGCCCACCGCTCGCACGACCCTTCAGGGTTGGCGGCCAGTGGGGATCGTCACGAGCGCGATGACGGCGGCGAGGGCGCACAGGCCTGCGCCGATCCACGCCGCGCGTTCGTACCCGGCGGTGAAACGCCGGCCCAGTCAGTCGCTCGAGGCCACCCAGACCCGCGGCGAGCGGCAACGCGGCGGTCGCGAGCAGGCCGGCGAGACGGGCGACCGCGTTGTTGACTCCCGAGGCAATGCCGGCATCCCCCGGGCCGAGCGCGCCGAGGACCGCGGTCGTGAGCGGGGCGACGAAGGCGGCCATCCCAAGGCCGAACACCACGGAGGCCGGGAACACCGATGTCAGATACGGCGCGCCAGGCTGAACCCGGGTGAACAGCGCGACGCCGATCGCCGTCACCAGCGCGCCGGCGGCCATCGGCAGCCGGGGACCAATCCGTGCGCTCAACCGGCCGGCGGAGGGGGACAGCGCCAGCATCAGGATGCTCGTGGGCAGCAGTGCCGCGCCAGCCGCGAGCGCACTGTATCCGGCGTTGGCCTGCAGTTGTGGCATGAGCAGAAACAGGAGCGCGTTCAGCGCCGCGTACACCAGCACGGTGATCACGTTCGCGCCCGTGAACGTCAGGGATCGGAAGACCGCAATTGGAAGGAGCGGCCGGTCGCCGCGCCGGGCGAGGCGATGCTCGACGATCACAAAGGCCGTGAGGAGGCCCGCTCCCCCGAGTCCCGCCAGCAGCACGCCAGTGCTGGTGAATCCACGGTGCGGACCGTCGATGAGCGCCCCGATCGCTCCGGCCAGGCCGAGGGTCACGAGGAGCGCGCCGGCGTAATCCACATGCTCCGGCGGGGCGCCATCGGGGTTTGCCTGACGGGTATCCGCGTCGGTGAGCCGCCCGCTCCCGCTGGCAAGGTGACGCATGCTGATGATGGCGGCCGCCATCGCGAGCACGACGACGCCGGCGAACACCCAGCGCCAGGATGCCACATCCACGATCCAGCCGCCGAACAGTGGACCGACGGCGGTGGAGGCGGCCGACCAGGCGGACCACTGGCCGATCGCCTCGCCTCGTTCATCTCCCTCGAACGCCGACTCCAGCATTGCGAGGCTGTTCGGCACGACGAGCGCACCGGCGGCACCTTGCACGAGCCGGAGCACCACCAGGCTCACGATGCCCGGGGCGACCGCGCATCCCGCCGACGTCACCGCGAACGCGAAACACCCAGCCGCAAACACCGCCGGCCGGCGGAACCGGTCGCCGAGCGCGCCACCCAGCAGCATCAGGGCGGTCAACGTCAGGAGGTACCCGTTGAGCACCCACTGTAACCCTTCGACGCCGAGGCCGAATTCGCGGGCGATCGCGGGGAGGGCGACATTGACCGTCGTGCCTTCGAGGAAGACCGCGCCCGAGGCGACAATCGATGCCACCAGGATCCATCGGCCGCGGGCGGAATGCAGCCCACCCGGTTGTCCCGCCGCGTGGCGATTCACCGCTGCCCCCTGGGCACTCATGCGCGAAACGTATCCGGCTCCATCACCCGCCCACAGACGCCGTTCGGGGGCCGGACCGTCCCGGCTGGGCCGGGCGACGGTCCGGGGGGGAGGGCACGTGACCATTGCCCATATTACAACGTCGATGTATTTGTAGTGACGTCGTTGGATCCTCGATTCCTGACTGACCGTGTTGCCCCACACCCCGATGCATCTGGAGATCGTGATATGAGCCGCCGGAATCGTGCCGCCTGGTCCTTGGCTTCTGCCTCCCTCGTGGCTGTCGCCGCACTCGTCGCCGGGTGTGCGAAGAAGCAACCCGCGGCGCCTCCTCCGGCACCGCAGGCCGCGCCCGCGCCCGCCCCGGCGGCAGGTCCGAACCAGGACTCGCTGGCCGCCGCGCAGCGCCGGGCCGCTGACGCGGCGCGCGCTGCGGCCCTCGCCGCGGCCCGGGCAGCGCTGACGGCCCCGGTGTACTTCGACTTTGAGAAGGCGGAGCTGACATCGCAGACGACCGCCGCCCTCGACGCGAAGATTCCGGTGCTGAACGCAAACCCCGGCATCCGGATCCGCATCGCCGGCAACTGTGACGCCCGCGGATCGGACGAGTACAATCTCGCGCTCGGCCAGCGCCGTGCGGCCGCCGCGAAGCGGTACCTGGCGGACCACGGTGTCGACGCCAGCCGCATCGACATCATTAGCTATGGCCGCGAGCGGCCGGCTGCCGAGGGAGACAGCGAGGACGCGTACGCGAAGAACCGCCGCGACGAGTTCGAGATCACCGCCGGCGGCGACAACATCCGGCCCGCGTAGTCATCGGCATGGAGGCGGGCGTGGCCGGGATGGCCCATGCCCGCCTCCAGGATCCGCGCCGAGCGTCCGTCGCCATGCCGCACATCCGCAGCGACCGGTCCCGTGAGGCCACCGAAGCCGCCGTACTCCAACGCCTCCGCTCCCTGGTCGGCGGGATGGGGCAGTCGGCGCGCGCCATTGAGGAGCGCACCGGTGTCACCAATGCACAACTCTTTCTGCTGCAGCATTCTGGCGTCGGGGGACGGCTCGTCGGTTCGCGACCTGGCCGCCCACGCCCACACTGGCCAGAGCGCGGTATCGGCGATCGTCGGGCGGCTCGTTGGCCGGCGCCTGGTCCGGCGTGCCCGCTCGCCCATTGACGGACGGAGCGTCGTACTCACTCTCACCGAATCGGGCCGGGCGCTCGTGCGCCGTGCACCGGAACCGCCGACAACGCGCCTCCTGCGCGCCCTCGCGGACCTCGACGCGCGGGAGTTGAGTGCGCTCGTACGAGGGTTGGCGGGATTGAGCCGGTCGATGCGGCTGCCGGAGCAGACCAGCGCCATGCTGTTCGAAAGTCCGGCGCGCCGCCGGACGCCACGCGGCACCGTCCGGCGCGCGATGCGGCGGTCCACCTAGAGTCCGGACGCTATCCCGCCGCCGCCTCCCGCACGGCGCCGCGCCGCGATTCGAGGTAGGCGATGTACTCGTTCACCCCGACGCCTGTCTTCACCGACACCGCGAGCGTGGGCAGGCCAGGCCGCACCGACTGCACGCTGCGCTCGGCAGCGGCCCAATCGAATTCGACGGCGCCCGCCAGGTCGATCTTGGTGATCACCGCGAGATCGGCGGTGTTGAAGATGGTCGGGTATTTGAGGGGTTTATCTTCGCCCTCGGTCACCGACATCATCACACAGCGGAGCGCCTCGCCCAGGTCGTAGGATGCGGGGCACACGAGATTGCCCACGTTTTCGATGAACAGGAAATCGAGCTCGCTCAGGTCCCAGTCCGCGAGCGCAGCATCGACCATCGCCGCATTGAGGTGGCAGACGGTGCCAGTCGTGATCTGGCGGACCGGGGCCCCACTTCGCGCCAGCCGGGCCGCATTGTTGTCGGTGGCGAGATCGCCCACCAGCGCGGCGACCCGGTAGCGCTGGCGCAGTCGCGTCAGGACGCCCTCGAGCAACGCGGTCTTGCCTGCGCCGGGACTGGACACGAGGCTCAGCACGAAGACTCCGGCGCGCTGGAACCGGTCGCGCAGCGACCGCGCGATCAGGTCGTTCTGCTTGAAGACGTTTTGGCGTACTTCGACCAGTCTCGTCACCGGGCTCACTCCTCCACCTCCAGCGCGACGAGCTCCAGGCCACGGCCGTCCCGTACGTCGGGCGTCGGCGTCCCGCATTCGGCGCAACAGAGGAGCTGGGCCGATCGCAGCACACGCTCGGCGCGACAGGTGGGGCAGAAGACCCGCACGGGAACTTCATCGATCACCAGGCGAGATCCTTCGAGCGCCGTGTCCTGGCACGCGATGCCGTAGGAGAACTGCAGCGCCTCCCGGACGACACCCGCCAGCGCGCCCACGCGGACATGGACGGCGCACACACGCCCGCCGATGCGCTCGCCCTCCGCGCGCGCGAGGTCGACGATGCTCAGGGCGACGGAGAGCTCGTGCACTGTCCGAAGGCCGCGAGCGCAGCCTGTCCGAGGCTGATGCCGCCGTCGTTGGGCGGCACGCCGTGATTGGTCCAGAATGTCAGAGCCGCGGCGTCGAGCTGCGCGCCGAGGTCGTGCACGAGCAGCTCGTTTTGCAGGACACCGCCGGATGCCACGACGGTGCCGACGCGTCGTTGCGCACATAATCTGATGATTGTGTCGCCGATGCCGCGCGCAAATCCGGCGTGGAACGCACGGGCGATCTCCTCGGCAGGCCGCCCGCGGATCCGGTCACGAATCACCGCCCGAAGGAGCGGGCGATAGTCGAGGCCACCGAACTCGTATGGCTCGGCGGACAGGGTTTGGCGGGCACGCTGCTCGAGCCAGATGGCGGCCTGTCCTTCGAACGTCACCGGGCGCGTAAATCCGAGGAGCGCCGCCACAGTGTCGAAGAGCCGTCCCGCGGACGTGGTCGTGAACGTTCGGGTTCCGCTCTCGCGCAGTTTGACGGCATTCCGGTAGCGCACCGAAAACCCGAACGGCGCTGCCGCGAGATCCGGGAGCTCAGCCATTGCCCCGAGAAAGCCCGCCGCCGCCTGCTCCGGGTGCTGCGCGGCCGCATCACCGCCGGGCAGCGAAGCGGGACGTAGGTGCGCGACACGCTCGAAGCCCCGAGCCACGCTACCGGCGAAGATCTCGCCGCCCCAGATCGTTCCGTCGTCTCCGTAACCCGTGCCGTCGAGGGCCAGACCCAGGACCGGTGTATCCCACGCCCCGCGCTCGGCGAGAACCGACGCGATATGCGCGCGGTGATGCTGGACGGCGTGCGCCGTGGGGTCCCAGCGGGACGAGCGGTACTGCGGGTGGCCGTCGCGCACGACGGTCAGGTCACGGCGGTGCACGTCGTACATCCGGAGCAGGTCATTGATGGTCTCCCGGAATGCCGCGACAGCCGCGTAGTGCTCCAGGTCACCGATATGCTGGCTCACGAACGCCTGGCCATCAACGACGAGCGTGATGGTGTTCTTGAGATCCGCGCCAAGCGCGAGGAGAGGATGGGATATCGGCAGCGTGGCGACGGCTCCCGGGGCGTAGCCGCGGCTCCGTCGCAGAATCACGGGACCCGACGGGCCAACCCGCACGACGGAATCCTCCACCCGGCGAGCGATGGGGCGTTCGCCAGTCACGAACGCGTCCGCGATGCAGGCGAGCTGCTCGCGCGCATCCTCATCCTGGTACGCGATCGGCTCGCTCGACCGATTGGCGCTGGTCATCACGATCGCCGATGGGGCACCGGCTGCGAATAGCAGGTGATGCAGCGGTGTGTACGGGAGCAGGATGCCGATCGTGTCGTTGTCGGGCGCGACGCCGGGAAGCGTCGTCAGAGCGGGGACGAGCACGATGGGGCGGGCAGGGCTGGCCAGCACCGCGGCCGCCTCCGGAGAGACCACGGCGAGGGCACGGGCAACCTTGAGGTCCCGGACCATCACCGCGAACGCCTTCTCCTTGCGAAACTTGCGCTCCCGCAGTGTACGCACGGCGACGGCGTTCCGCGCGTCGCACGCGAGGTGGTACCCGCCGATCCCCTTGATGGCGAGGATCTGGCCGTTGCGGAGGCGATCGGCCGCGCCCCGCCAATCGTATTGCGGCCCGCACGCCGGACACGCCGTCGCCTGGGCATGATACCGGCGGCTCAGCGGGTCGCCATACTCATGCGCGCACCCGTCGTCCATCGGCCACGCACCCATCGTGGTGGCGGCGCGATCATACGGCAGGTCGAGGATGATCGAGTAGCGGGGGCCGCAATCCGTGCAATTGATATAGGGGTACTGGTACCGGAAGTCGTCGGGGTCGAAAAGCTCGGCCAGGCAGCGATCGCAGATCCCAAGGTCAGGTGCGATGCGCGTGGTGGGCGCACCAGGCCGGTGGCTCTGGCGAATCTCGAATAACTCGGCGCCGGTCAGGCTCGACGGTTTGACGTCGATGGCGGTGATCGCGGCGGATGGAGGTGCCTGCGTGTGTAGCGAGTGCACAAACGCGTCGAGGCGATCCTGCTCGCCCTCCAGATGGATCTCGACCCCCTCGGCCGCATTGAGAACCCAGCCGGCCAACGTGTTCTCGTGTGCCAGCCGGAAGACGAATGGCCGGAAGCCGACGCCCTGCACGACCCCGCGCACGCGGATCGAGCATGCGCCCCTCGTCGTGACGGTCATTCGCTGACCACGCAGCCGTGTCCTTGCCAGCCCACCTGCACGACCCGGCCGTCCTCCACCAGCACCGGGACCGTGCGTTCCGCCCCGGCGTATTCCCGCATGCGCCGGCGAGCATCCGGATCGGTCTCCACATCGTATTCGACGAAGTCGGTGCGGCGCATGTCGAGCCAGTCACGCATGTCCCGGGTGTAGGGACAGCTCGATGTTCCGAACAGCTCAAACCTGGGCATTGTTCAGCCCCGCGCGCATGATGTGGTACACCGACGCCTGGACTTCCTGAATGCGCGGGATGTAGTCCGAGGCGACGACCACGCAGTGGTCGGCCAGACGGCGGCGCTTGATTTCGCCACCATCGTAACCGAGCAGCGCGACCGTCAGCAGCTGGCGTTTCCTGGCTTCCTCGAGTGCCGCCACGACGTTCCGCGACCCGCCGCTAGTCGAGATGCCGATCGCGACATCGTGTCCGTGGGCGTGTGCGATCAACTGGCGGACGAAGACGACGTCGTTTCCCACGTCATTGGCGATCGCCGTGATGTTGGCCGGCTCGAGCGAGAGCGACACCGCTGGCACGGGTCGCCACCCGTATGGCGGCGCGACGCAATCAATCGCCCAGTCGTTGGCATCGGTGGCCGATCCGCCATTGCCGAACAGGATCAGTTTCCCGCCAAGCTGCAGCCGGTCCCGGATCGCCAGAATTGCCTCGCCGATCGCGTCCGACTCGTCGCTCGCCACGCGTGCGCGCAGCAGCGCATCCTCCTCGACCTTCATCAGTATCGATCCGGCTACGTCGCCCAGAAGATCTGTCGTGTCCGCTCGCTCGCGGCCGAGAAACGGGTATAAGAACCCGGCCTCTCCGACGTCGTGGCCGAGCTCTCGGTGTTCGAAAAAGACGTGCACGCTCTCCCAGAGCGTGTGGTAGAGAATCTCGATCATCTCCTGGTGCAGAAACGGATCAGGATTTGTCGCGTGCACGGCGTATGACCCGTCGGTTCCTGGCAGCGCGAACGTCATGGCGCCTCTGGCGCGTGCCATCTGCAGCGCAGTCGTGATCTCCGGGTCTCCGCCCGGCGGCCCGAATCCCATCACGATGTCGTCGCTCTGCAGGATGGCTTCGAGCCACGGATGAAAGAACGGTGAGAGATCGAGGGCGGGGAGCGCGCGCTTGCCGACGATGACCGGATGCACGAACTCCACGGAGACATGCTGCGCATCCGTGGCGTACGGCCCACGTCCGAACGCGAGCAGACGCCCACCCCTCAAGAACCGCTCCGACATCTCGCGACAAGCGTGAGCCAGCCGTTCCGACTCGCTGGCGAAGAATGCCTCGAACAGCCGGTTCCGCTCGAGAAGGCTCTCCTCGACGTGGGCGGCGAGTCCCGAGCGCGTCAGCATCGCTAGCAGATACGGGGGAGGGGATCACCGACCAGCATATCCACGATGCGCCCGCCGCCGTAGCCGGTCGTGACGAGGACCGCCGCAGCCGGTTCTTCGCGGACGTCGCCGATGATGCATGCGGCGTCGCCCCCCGGAATCGCCCGGATCGCGGCCAGGGCCGCGCCGGCCTTTTCCGGGTGCCACGATCGCGAGGAACTGTCCTTCGTTGGCGATGTGGAGGGGATCGAGCCCGAGCAACTCGCAGGCACCTCGCACTTCGTCGCGAACCGGGATCGCGGCTTCGGACAAGTGCAGGCCGAGCCCGCAGTCCAGTGCCAACTCGTTCAGCGTCGTGGCGACCCCGCCCCGCGTGGGGTCGCGCATCCATCGCAGCGCCGGGCCGGCTGCTTCCGCGAGTGCCGTGACCATGTTGAGTACCGGCCGGGTGTCGGAACGCAAGTCCGCCTCGAGATCGAGCTCGCCCCGGGCGAGGAGAATGGTCATGCCGTGATCGCCGATCGGACCTGATACGATGATCTGGTCCCCGGGACGAACACGCGATGGGCCGATATCCAGCCCTGGCATCCGCCGTCCGATTCCCGTGGTCGCGATGTACATGCGATCGGCTTTGCCATGCTCGACGACCTTGGTGTCTCCACCCACGATCTGTACGCCGGCCGCGCGAGCGGCATGGGCCATCGCGCGCACCTCAGCTTCCAGGACCCCGGTTGGGAGGCCGGCCTCCAGGATGAACGACACCACCAGCGCAACCGCCGTCGCGCCGGACACGGCGAGGTCGTTGACCGTCCCGTTCACCGCCAGCTCGCCGATCGATCCGCCCGGGAAGCTGAGCGGTGTGACGACGAAGCTGTCGGTTGTGATCGCGACGGACGTCCCGTTGATGTCGACCTGGGCGGCGTCGCCGAGTGAGTCAGGGGCGGCCGCATAGAGCAGGGGAACGAATAACCCGTCAACAAGGCGCCGCGTGGCTTTGCCACCGGCGCCATGTGCCATCTCTATCTGCGAATCGCGAAACCGGACGTAGACGGTCGCCGGCTCTTGGCGTGTCGATGCGGCCTTCCGGTATTCGTAGCTGTAGTATGCTGCGCATGAGCCTTCCGAGGAAACCATCAACGCGCCGACCGGCCGTTCCGGCGTGCATTCACGGCCGAAGAGTTTGCATTGGACGGGCTTGAGCACTCCCTTGAGCACCTCACCGCATTGCGCTGCTTTGGGATCGGTCACGCGGACGCCGGGCACTTGAAATATGCGCTCGGCGTCCCACGCGGCGTACGTGTCGCGGATCCGGAGGGCCGACTGCGAAATGAATCCGAGTCCGCGCCATTCGAAGAATGGCCGCAACTCGAACACCTCGGCCATGGCGGCCAAGGCCGCGCGATTGCCCTCCCACGGAACCACCCTTTTGTACTGGTTCTCGACGATGGCGACGCCCTGTTTGAGCTGGCGCAGGAGCATCACGATCGATTGGAGCATGTCGAGCGGCTCGAACCCCGACACGACGATCGGCCGTCCCTGGTCGCGCGCGATCCATTCGTAGGGCCGGCATCCGATCACCGTGGAGACGTGTCCCGGGCCGATGAACGCATCGAGCCGCATGTCGGGCGAGTCGAGGATGGCGCGAATGGCGGGGATGATCGTCACATGATTGCAGAATACCGAGAAATTCCCGATCCCCTCGGCCTTCGCGCGCTTCAACGTCAGCGCCGTCGACGGGGCGGTGGTCTCGAATCCGATCGCGAAGAACATGACGTGCTTGTCGGGATTGGCGCGGGCCAGCTTGAGCGCGTCGGTCGGCGAGTAGACGATGCGGACATCCATGCCGTTCGCCTTGCGCTCGAGCGGGCTCCCATGAGCGCCCGGTACCCGCATCATGTCGCCGAACGCCGTGAAAATGACATGGGGATCGCGGCCCAGCGCGAGCCCGTCGTCGATCCGGCCCATTGGCAGGACGCAGACGGGACATCCGGGTCCGTGAATTAGCTCGATGTTGGGCGGGAGGACATCCTTGAGTCCGAAGCGGTAGATGGCGTGCGTGTGACCGCCGCAGACCTCCATGAGCCGGTAGTGGCGTCCAGGGTCCGCAAGCGAGCGAATCTCGTCGGCCGTGCGCGTGATAACGTCCGGATCACGGAACTCATCGACGAATTTCATTGCTCGTACCCTCGTACCTCTTCCATCGCCGCCGTGTCTTCACCGAGGAGCGCCAGCGTTTGGAACTGCTGCGACGCCTCCTCCTCGCTGATCTTGCTCATCGCGAAGCCGACATGGATGAGCACCCAATCGCCGGCAAGCGGGGGGTCATCGAGCAACAGACCGAGATCGACGCGGCGGCGCACGCCGATCACCTCGACGAGCGCCAGGTGTGGCTGGTCGGGCATGAACTCGACGATCTGTCCAGGAATGGCAAGGCACATGGGGGCCCCCTACGGCCGGGCGACGAGGTCGAACGAGCAGGTAAGCTCGTCCTTTACTTTGAGCATGCTTCCGGCCACGGAAACCGGTTTGATGCCGAACTCACTCTGCGGGACCTTGAAGTCTCCATACGCACGCAGCATGCCGGCGCTGACGACGATCCGCGCCGAGATAGGCTGCCGTCGTGTCTGTCCGTGCAACGTGAGGTCGCCGGCCATCGACACATTGAATTGCCCGTCGCCGGTCTTCTTGACGGTGGCGTTGGGCGGTTGGCAGTCGTACGTGATCGCCGGATACGTCGTGTCCTCCAGCACCTCCTCGTGCATTACCCGCTCGATCTCCCGGCGGTCCCGTGAGCTGACATTGTCCGTGAGCTCCAGGGAGGGCGCAACGATCTGAAGCGTCATTGACGCCGCGTCAAGCGCGTCGGGATCGAATTGCACCTCGCCCGTATACCGCCGGATCGCAAATGTCGGGTTGTGGCCGAATCCCGACAGCATACCGGTTGCAAACGCGCGTATGGTGAACCGGCTGACGCCCAGATCGATGCGAAATACCACAGAGCTACATGGCCCTCAGCTTAAGGTAATGCTCGAGATCGGGGGCCGCGGCGGCGAGCAAGGCGCCTGCCTTGACGTTGCCCAACATTTGCCGAACGTTGCGGTTGGACAGGATCATCCCTGCTCCCAGCACCGCCAATGCGATTCCGCCGAACAGTACAAGTGTATCAGTGTCGGGGGATTGTTCATGGTCACCCAGCCGCAGGCTCTCTTTCATCGGATACTCCGGTGTGCGCGTTATTCACAAGGGTGGTGACAAGGGATTCGACCAGCGTCGCGGCTCTGTCCACGGCCTGCTCGACCACCGGGCTCAGGCCCATTCTGTCCTTCCTCAGGTCCGAGCGTCTCAGGCTCGCAGCCCACAATGATCACGTGCTCGGGCACACCGCCGAGGGACTGTGCCAACCGGATCACGTTCATCGGGTTCATGTCATGGGCATCGAGCATCGCGCCGTCCTGTCCCGCCGGGGCGTCGTCGTCGGGCGCGTGTAGATCCGGCTCAATGACGTAAACCGTACCTGGGGCATCACCTCGTGGGCACGCGTCTACGAGGATGACGTGATCGTGGCCCGCGATGAGAGCGTACGCCAGGTCAAAGCCCCTGATTCCGAAATCGACGACGTGGACGCCTGGCGGCCACGCGCGCCGGCTGAGGCGCTGGACGACCTCGACACCGAATCCATCATCGCCCAGAAAAATATTGCCGATCCCGGCCACCAGAATGCTTTGCGTCGACGGCGGCGCACCATTGTCACGCGTGGCCAGGATCTCCAACTCGTCCGGCGCGAAGAAGAAACGGTGGGCCGGGGCCCGCGGTCCCACAGACCGGCCGGGATCAGCGTCGAGCATCACAGCGACGTGGAACTTGCCTTCGAAGTCCTGCTGGACTGAGTCCACGCGGGCCGTTTGCCCAATAAGCGCGATGTCGAAGATGTCGCCGCGAGGCTGTGGCTGTAGCCGGACCCGATCACCGGGCTGGAGTCGATGGCCGTTCACCCGCAACTCGTCGATCCTTTCGGTCGTCATGCGGGCCTCATTGTCCCGTGCATCTTCCTGAAGTCGTCAGCGCCGAGCGATCGCGTGCGCTCAAGGAGCAACCGCGCGTGCTCATCTGCGCGAGACATTTCCCGCTGCTCGTCCTCCGTCATGGTCAAGATCCGCAGGGACAGGATCTCATCGATCTCCGTGGCGTCGAAGAGGTCACCTGCGCTTTCGGGAGCGAGTGCGGGGTAGTCGTAGATGATGATCGGTGACGACAGCATGATGTCCCGGCGATCGGGGTCGCCGGCCATGACTGGCCATGTCCGGACGTTCTCGCAGGCGGCAGCCTCGGCGCGGAGTGCATCCGGCGGATCGAGGAGCGATACGAACTCGCCGCCGTCCACCGTCAGGATCGCATGGGCCGAGACGAGGGAGTGGAGCAGCCGTTCGTCGCGGTCGCCGCGATCAGGCGGCATCTCCCGCATGATTGACAAGCCGTACCCGAAGGCGCGTCGCTTCGGCCCTACAGGGCGTTGCCGACACTTCGAGGGCACCCGTGATGGCTCGCTGATGCCGGATCACCCCGTCATCTGTGCGGGCTGACGCGGGCCACGAGAACATCGTCACCTGAGACTCCGCGACCAGACCATCGAGGCTCGGGCATTCCACTATCACGGAGCGCTCGGCGGCTTCCTGCCACGACTCGCCGCCGGTTTGCCGGTCGATGAGGTGAAGAAAGCGTGCTGTAATGGTGAGCTGCGTCGCAGCGCCCCCGCGCAGCAGGCACTCGGTCTGCATGTAGCAGGCGTCGTCGTCCGCCGGGTGCACGATGCCGAAATTGAACCGCTGGCGGTTCTTGATGGCCGAGGGGCGGTATGGATAGAGCATATACCCCTCGTAGAGCAGCGCGGCGGCAATGCGGTCCACGCTGCGCTCGCTCGTGCCGCGCGGTTTCATACGCGCTCTCGCTCTTCGCACTCCGCGAGAACGGCCTCGAGAGCCTGGTCCCAGGTCGCGATGCCGTGATCCATCTTGTACCGGTGCAGCCGGTCGAATACATCGCGGCGCACCGTCAGCCACGCAGTGTTCGGATAGTAGTGGTCGATGAGCTCGTGCCACGTCCGCACCGGCAGCCGGAAGCGGGCCTCCTTCTCCCAGGAGATCGGCGCCACCTGGAGGTCGCCAGCATCGCTCTCATAGAATACGCTGCCGCTGAAGAGAAACGTGAGGGGGACATCACCTTCGCGTACGCCGTAGAAGTACTTGGTGGCCGCGACGTTGAAGTCGAAGGAGCATGGAATCTGGACATCAACACGCGTCGCGTCGGCGAACGGTGGGAGCGTGACACTGGCGTGGGTCCACATCATGGTACGGAGCGTGTTACTCCACCGGTCCGGCTCGCCGAACAGGTCGCGAAGCCGCGCCTGCTCGTCGGCGTCATAGTGCCGCCGGGTGACATCCAACTGTACCTGGCATTGCAGGAGCGCGGAGTGAATCTGCTCGGCCGCGGGACGGTTGGTCACCTGAAGGGCAAAGGACAAAAGCGGCGTGGCCGCGAAGGGCACCACGCCAGCTGATTCCACCGTAAATGAGAGATCAGGCACCGGCGCGCCGCCGAAGGTCAGCAAAGAAACTGGTGATCTCCTTCCACACCTCGGTCCCTCCGGAGAACCCCGTCCATTGCATGCGGATGAGACCGACCAGCCGGTAGCAATGGTCGATCGGCGCGACAAAGTAGTCCGCGGCCTCGCCGATCCGATACACGAGCAACGCTTCGACGTCTGGCTCGAGCCGCGCCAGGATCGGGTTCGCCCCCACAATGTCCTCCCAGCTCTCGAGCGACAGCAACGACTCCGTCGCTCCCGCCGGGCTGGGGTAGCACGCGATGGTCCGCCCCTGTGGAGTGCTCCGGACGAAGAAGGCGAGATTGATCGGAAGCCGGAGCGCGTCCCATTGAGCGTCGGTCATTCGAAAGTCCGCGAGCAAGCGCACACGCTTGGGGACACGCTTTCGCGCGGACTCGTCGGTACCCACGAACAGCACGGCACACGGGCCGCAGGCGCAGACGAGCCGGTGCGCGGCCGGGTCAAGCACGTGTTCGTGCTCCGCCGCCAATTCGCGCCCACAGAGGTCGCAGCGCTCGGCGGCCGTCCGGCGTTCGGCGAACTGCCGAAGACGCGCCCCGGGTGATTCGACGGCCTGCAGCACTATCGGCGGCGCTCCAGCATGACCAGCGGTTCTTCCCAATCGATCACGATCGAGGCGACATTGGGCGCCGCGTCCTGCAGCGCCTTTTCGACTACCCCTCGCTGACTGAGGGGCCCCTGCAATCTGAGCCGCACGGATTCTTGGCCGTCGATGCTTACCAGTTCCACATGCCCGCCGTGGGACTCCACCGAGGGGAGTGTCTTTGCCAGCGCGTCCCGCACCCGGGTTTCGACGTCCACCGGGTGCAGGTCGTACAACAGCAACAACCCCTTGACCAACTCGTCGCGCGTGAGCCGGTCCATGAGATCCTTGCCGGCTTCGCCGCTCGCGCGCACCAATTCGAGGATCCGCTCCATCCCGGCGCCTTGCAATTCCATCAACGACTGCACGAGTTGCTGTGCCGCCGCCTTGGACGCCGGGTCAGCTCCGTTCTCCAGCTGCCCGACCAACCCGTCGATACGCTCGAGCCGGCGCTCCAGCTCCTTCTTCACGGCTGGATCCCGAACATCGGTGAGTGATGGACATCCAGCGTCTTTCCGTTGCCCAGGTACATATGCACGCCGCACGGGAGGCACGGATCGAAGCTCCGGACGGCCCGCATGATGTCGATACCTTTGAACTTGTCCGGGCCATTCTCCTCGAAAATCGGGGTGTTCTGCACCGCATCCTCGTACGGGCCAGGCGTTCCGTACGTGTCGCGCACGCTGCCGTTCCACGGCGTGGGCGGGTACGGGTGATAATTGGCGATCTTGCCGTCACGGATCACTACGTGGTGCGAGAGGACGCCGCGCACGGCTTCATGGAATCCGCAGCCGATCGCTTCATCCGGCACCTTGAACTCACTCCACGTCTTCGTGCGGCCGGCGTGTAGCTCCGCCAGCGCCTTCTCAATGAAGTAATAGGCAGACGCGCAGGCATAGACCTGGAAGTAGGAGCGGGCGCGATCTCGCTCGATCGCATTGCTCCACTTGGGAATCTTCCATTCGAACTCGGTCTCGGGCAGCGTGGCCGTCTTCGGCAGGTACATCTTGACGCTCTTGCCAGTCGATTTCACGTAACCGATGTCGACCAGACCGGCCAAAGCCGTGGCCCAGAAACGGGCGATCGGGCCGCCGCCCGTATCAAGCGCGAGATAGTCCTTTCCGTCGAACCAGCGCGGAGACATTGTCCAACTGTACTTGTCGTTGAAGTCGCGCTTCTGTGGCTTCGGGAATGTCGACTGGTTCCAGGGATGCCGCTGGTCGACTGGGTTACCCAATGGATCCTTCTTGACGAAGGTCTCGGAATTCTGCCAATCGTCGTAGAACGAGTGGCCGAGCAGGATCCGGATGCCCAGGTTGATGTCCACGAGGTTGTGCGTTACCAGTTTCCCATCGACCACCACACCGGGCGTGACATACATCCCGTCACCCCAGGCCGGCATGTTCTTGTAGGTGTAGTCGCACACGTCGGGATCCTGGAATGACCCCCAGCATCCAAGCAGCGTGCGGCGATACCCGACTTTCTCGTACCCGGGGAGCGCTTCGTAGAAGAAGTCGAACAGGTCGTCGTGGAGTGGCACGCACTTCTTCATGAACTCGGCGTAGCGCGCGAGGCGCACCAGGTAGTCGGTGAACAACTGCACCGTGGGGACCGTCCCGACGCCGCCCGGATAGAGCGTCGACGGGTGCACGTGCCGTCCTTCCATCAGGCAGAACATCTCGCGAGTATAGCGGCTGACCTGCAACGTCTCGAGATAGAAACTGCCCGAGAACGGGTTCAACGCCGTCATGATGTCGGCGATCGTACGATACCCATGAACCGTCGCGTGTGGCGACTCGGTCTTCTTGGCCTTTTCCCACACCCCGGGATTCGTCGCCCGTACCATCTGTTCGCAGAAATCGACACCAACCAGGTTGTCCTGGAAGATGTTGTGATCGAACATGTACTCGGCGGCCTCGCCGAGATTGACAATCCATTCGCCGAGGGGAGGCGTCTTGACCCCGAATGCCATGTTCTGGGCGTACATGGCGCACGTGGCGTGGTTGTCGCCGCAGATGCCGCAAATGCGGCTCGTGATGAAGTGCGCGTCCCGCGGGTCCTTGCCCTTCATGAAGATGCTGTACCCGCGGAAGATCGAGGACGTACTATGACACTCGGCCACTTCGCGGTTTTCGAAATCGATCTTGGTGAAGATGCCCAGGCTGCCCACGATGCGGGTGATGGGATCCCAGTTCATGTCTACGAGCTTGCGGGATTTCCCGGAGCTGCCCGATTGTGATGTTGGTGCGATTGTTGTCGCCATGGCGGTCTCCTTTGCCGTGTCAGGACCGGGGGGAATAGCCCGTGGTCAGCTCACCCCGAGGGTGCCGCCACTTCGGTTCTTTGTTGAGCGTCTTGTTGGTGAACGCACGGAGCGCCCGAATCGTGCGTCCGTAGACCGCGATGCTGGCCGCCGAGATCTTCGCGCCAGGCGGCTCATCCATGAAGGGCATGAACTTGTCGGGGAACCCGGGCATCGTGCAGCCGATGCAGATGCCGCCGACGTTGGGACAGCCGCCAATGCCGGCCATCCAGCCCCGTTTCGGTACGTTGCAATTCACCACCGGTCCCCAGCAGCCCAACTTCACGAGACATTTGGGTGAGCCGTACTCAGTCGCAAAATCCGCCTGCTCGTAGTAGGCGCCGCGGTCGCAACCATCGTGCACCGTCTTGCCGAACAGCCACGTGGGCCGGCCCTCGTCGTCGAGTGGGATCATGGGCGCCAATCCAGCGACCTGATAGAGCAGATACAGCAGCGTCTCCATGAAGTTGTCGGGCTGCACTGGACACCCGGGCACGTTGACGACCGGGAGACCGGCCTTGGACTTCCAATCCCAGCCGAGGTAGTCGTTCATCCCCATGCATCCAGTGGGATTGCCCGCCATCGCGTGGATCCCGCCATATGTCGCACACGTACCGATGGCGACCACGGCCAGCGCTTTCGGCGCGAGACGGTCGATCCATTCTGTCGTCTTGATCGGTTGATTGGTTTTCGGGTCGGTCCCCATCGCCGCCCAGTATCCGCCGGGGGCGTGAATCTTTTCGTTCGGGATCGATCCCTCGACGACGAGAACGAACGGATCGAGCTTGCCCTGCTCCGCATCGTACCAGTACTTCATGAAGTCGTCGCCAACTTCGACCGCGAGTACCGGGTTGTGCAGGTGGACCTTTGGCAGGCCCGGTATGGCGCCCAGTATCACATCCTCGACGCTCGGCTGTGTCGCTGCGGTAATCGACACCGAATCGCCGTCGCATCCCAGTCCGGATGTCATCCAGACGACGTGAATATCCGAAACGGCCGGCGCTCGCTGCGTTTTGCGCCCGTACGGTACGTCAGGCATGGCGTATCCTCGACGTGTTCAGAGTGGCCTCAACGGCACCGACAAGTTTGGACCATGTGACGCGATATTCACAGCAGGGGAATCCCGCGCCTCTACGTCGGGGTTTCCCCCATGCTGATCTTCCATTCGATGGCGCGCTGGACCAGCGCTCGAGCGCTCGGAAGAGCCAGCTTGTCCTTGATGTGAGCCTGGTACGATTCGACGGTCTTGATGCTCAGGTGCAGTGCCTCGGCAATTTCTCGCGTCCCGTGCCCGTCGCCGATGAGGCGGAAGACCTCGAGCTCTCTATCGCTGAGGCTGGCGATGGACGCCGCCTGCGGACTGGCGGACTTCGAGACCATTTCGGCGGAGCATCCGGCTCGCCATCCGGTCGCTGATATACACCTCGTGCTGCAGGATGCGGCGGATCGCAACCAATACCATTTCCGTCGCTTCCTGCTTCATGATGTACCCGTTTGCCCCGGCCCGGAGCGCCCGCTCCGCGTAGACCGACTCGTCGTGCATCGAGAGCACCAGTATCGGGAGCCTCGCGTCGGTGAGCCGAATATTCTTGAGCAGGTCGATGCCATCGGGACCGTTGAGCGAGATGTCGAGCACCAGCACGTCGGGCTTAAGGGTGGCAAGCGCAGCGCCTACGGACCAGGCGGACTCTGCCTCCCCGCACACGGCCAGATCTGGCTCCTGGTTGATGAGCAGCGTTAGTCCCTGTCGTACGATCGGGTGATCGTCGACGAGGAAGACGCGGTGCTTGTTCATGTGGTGGGGAACCGGCAGCACACGGTGGTTCCTCCAGCCTCGCGACGCTCCACCGTCAGCGATCCCCCAATCATGTTGGACCGATAGCTCATGATCTGCAGGCCGAGCCCGCCATGCCCTGGCGGGGCGGCCGGCAGTCCCCGCCCATCATCTTCGATGGTGAGCGCGCCGACGCCAGAAACGTCCGTGAGGGAGACCAGCAGGTGCGTGGGATGGGCGTGGCGGATGGCGTTGGTCACCGCCTCCTGGGCGATGTGATACAAGTGCGTGGCCGTCCGCACGTCAGTGATGGCCAGTGGTTCCGCACAGCGAACCTCACACGGGATGTGGTAAAGATGTTCGACTTCTGCTGCCCATTGTTTCAGCGCCGACATGAGCCCGTGCGCTTCGGACACCACCGGCAACAGGCCCCTGGACAGCTCTCGTGTCGTGTGGATCGCTTCGTTGACCAATCGGACGATGGTCGCAGCCGTTGCGGCCTCGGGCTGGTGTCCATCGGCCAGCTTCTGCTCGAGGACCTTACTCATGAACGCGATGCCGGTCAGGTGTTGTCCCAATCCATCGTGCAGGTCCTGCGCGATCTGCCGTTGGACGCCCGCACTGACCTCGAGAATCGCCTCCTCAGTACGTTTGCGCTCGGTGATGTCGATGCCAGTGGCGATAACACACGCCGGCGTGGCGGCCATTCCCGGTAGGACAGTGGTCGACCACGCGATGCGGCGTCGCCCGGAATCTGCGGTACGCAGTTCCGACTCGAAATCGCGTCGCTCAATGAGATCCCCGGGGATTGCGAAGAGCTCGCCGAAAAGCTTGCCGCGCATCGCATCGGCGGAGTATCCGCTGATGCGCTCGCACGCCCGATTGGACCGTACGATCCGGCCCTCCGGCCCCAACACGACAACGAGGGCGCCGACTGTATCGAGAATCGCCGACACGACGTTTCGCTCCTCCTGGAGCGCCTGCTCGGTCCGCTTGAGCTCCGTGATGTCGAACGCGACGCCGTGAATGAACCATGGGCGGCCGTCGTCGCGCCGGACCATCTTGGCTTCGCACTGGAACCAGACGACCCGCCCGTCGCGCGCCAGCACGCGGTATGCGGACTGCAGCGGCCGGCCAGTCAAGAACATGTCCGCCGCCTCGATACTCCATCGCTGTTGGTCCTGGGGGTGGATCTGATGGTACCAGCGCACTGGATCTTCGAGCCATTCGGCCTGGCTGAATCCGAGCATCTCCTCGATCCTCGGATTGACGTACGCTTCGCCAATCCCGCGGTCGAGGTAGGCCATGAATACGACGGCGGGCAGCTGTTCGATCAGCGTCCGGTATTTCGCATCCGAGTTGCCGATCTGATCGTGGCCCTCGGCCTCGGCCGGCGGGCGGAAGAAGACCGCGGCTAACTCGGTGAGCGCCGACTCCGCGTCACTCCAACTGAACGCGCTCATCCTTCACTTCCGCCGCCACGCTGGCGGCTTGTTGAGTGACGCCTGGGTGAACCGGCGTAATGCCTGAACCGCCTTGCCATACGTCATCACGGCGGTCGATGAGAGCAGTGAACCGGGCGGCTGATTCATGAATGGCTGGAACTTGTCCGGAAACCCCGGCATGGTGCATCCGATGCAGATCCCGCCGACATTCGGGCAACCTCCGATCCCACCCATCCACCCGCGCTTACCGACGTTGCACTGCACCACGGGCCCCCAACAGCCCAGCTTGACGATGCACAACTTCGAGCCGTACTCGTCGGCGAACTCACCCTGTTCATAGTACCCGCCCCGGTCGCAACCTTCGTGCACGGTGCTTTCGAATAACCAGCGAGGCCTCAAGGATTCGTCGAGCGGGATCATCGGGGCGCGCCCGGTGGACATGTGCAGGAGGTAGAGGAGTGTCTCCATCATGTTGTCCGGCTGAACCGGGCACCCGGGAACGCACACGATCGGGATGCCGGCCGCCGACTTCCAGTCTGCGCCGAGGTAATCGGGAAGCCCCATGCAGCCAGTCGGGTTGCCTTGCATGGCGTGGATGCCGCCGTACGCCGAACACGTGCCTGCCGCGACGATCGCCCATGCCTGCGGCGCGAGTCGATCGATCCAGGCGCATGTCGGGATTGGCTGCTGGGTTAGCGGGTCGGTTCCGAATGACGCCCAGTATCCCTCGCCCGCCGTCTTCTCGTCCGGGATCGATCCTTCGACGACCAGGATGAAGGGTCCCAGCGTGCCCTCGGCGCCGCGACGAAAGACCGCGACGAACTCATCACCGTTCTCGGGCGCGAGAAAGGCATTGTAGAGTCTGACCTTGGGGATCCACGGGATCGCGCCACTGAGCACGTCTTCAATGCTCGGCTGGGTCGCTCCCGTCATGGCGATGGTATCGCCGTCGCAGCTCAGGCCTGCGTTCAGCCACAGGATAGAGACTTCCGTTACAGGAGTCATCGGATGCGTGCACCACTATGCGTGCCGGGCCGGTTGGCCGCCAGGGCGCCCTTCCGAGCGCTGGCCCGGGCTGATGGCACTCCCCAGAGGGCCCCAAAAAAACGTGCATCCTGAAAACTAATGGCGCCCGCACATGGGTGTGCGGGCGCCATTTGCACGGTCTGGCTCATTCAGCCGAGCGAGCGAAATAGGCGCGTGAGTTCGAGGGCCGGCGCCCGGTAATGGCGATGATCACGCCGGCGGCGGGCTCACGCCAGCTCGCTCGAGGAAGTGCCGGATCTGCATCACTTCTTCGACATTGTTCAGATCCTTGTGCCGCGGCCGATGCAACACCGCCTCCTGATCATTAATACGTGCAGTCAGCCGGCCGTCCGGGCGCTCATCGACAGTCCCGAGATGCGACAGGAGTCGAACGACTTGGCGCCAATCGAGGTTGTGAGACACCGGGTGCTGGAAAATCGTGCGGAGGGTGGTTTCGTGCTTGCCGTTCAGGTGGGGCGTGGGCATGTCGGCCTCATGCGAGAAACGGTGAGATCGAGACGTGCACTGCGACTGGGCGAAAGAGTCGCCGGTGCGGTCGCCGACGGCACGTCTGGCGGTCCGGGTCGCAACGTGGCAAACGCCGTTCCCCGGCGTCTGCTCCTTCCAGTCAACTATGGTATGGGGTCCGCTGCCGAGGCAACCGGAGCGGTCTTTTTTGCCGTTTTTCCAAGGACGAAGATCAGGGCGGCCACGAATACGACAATCGCACCGAGCATGATCGCGATGAGAATCCCGGGATGGGCCTGCCCGCCCTGCCAGTGCGCGAGCGGCACGATCAATGCTGCGAGGAACACGCCCGTCGCGGCGAGGATGCAGAAAAAGCGTCGCCACGACCACTGGCCATTCCGCTTGGCATCCTGATAGACGTGCACCGCGATCGCCAGATAGAACAGGGCGATCACCACGCCGGTCATCGCGGCATCCCCGTCAAGTGGTCAACACTACGCGAAAGCGGGCCTTGCCACTCATCATCCGCTCGTACGCTTCGGCGGCCTGTGCGAGTGGATACATCTCGTTCACGGACCGGACATCCGACATCGCGCTGAATTCCATCGTATCCTGTGAGTCGATGGACGATCCTGATGGCCACGCCGTAATCGACAGCCTGGCGGCCGATCATCCCGAGAGGCGCGACGCTGAGCGGCTCGTGGGCGGCGCCGAGGATGATCAACTTCCCGTTCACCTTGAGACCCGCGATCGTCGCCTGCATAGCCGCCCCACTCGTCACCGTCGCCAGGACGACTCGCGCACCCCCGAGACGGGTGAGCGCGGCCGCCACGTCCTCCTTCTCGCTGTCGATGTAGTGCCGGGCCCCGAGCTGGGCCGCCAACGCTGCTTTGTCCTGGCCACGCGCGATCGCGACGGTGGCGAATCCCATCTTGGATGCGTACTGAATGCCGAGGTGGCCGAGGCCTCCGATCCCGAGCACGGCGACGAGATCTCCCGGGCTCGCGCCACTGTGCCGCAGCGAGTTAAACGTCGTGACGCCGGCGCACATGAGCGGCGCGGCATCGGCTGCTGGCATCCCCTCAGGAATGTGCGCCAACGCACCCGCGGGCACCACGATGTACTCCGCGTAGCCGCCATCGTACGTGATCCCCGGAATCTGCGGCGCCACCTGACAGGTGACGAAATCGCCGCGCCGGCACGAATCACAGTATCCGCAATGGCCGCCGTGCCATCCGATCCCGACCCGATCGCCCGCCGACCACCCGGTCACACCAGGACCGATGGTGTCCACCCGTCCCGCGATTTCGTGTCCGGGAACTCTCGGATACCGGATCCATGGGAAAAGACCGTCCTTGGTGATGGAATCGCTGTGACAGATGCCACACGCCTCGACCTTCACCAGCACTGCGCCCGGTCCCGGCGCCGGCACGTCCCGCTCCACCAGTTGTAACGAACCCTTGGCCCGCGGGATCTCCACAGCACGCATCGTCGGCACGATCGATCCTCCTGGTGTGACTGCCCGGTGTTACTGCGATCAAGACGCATTGCGCATCCGAAGTTCCGGTCGCGACGCTATCGCCCCGAATCGGGTGCGGGTGCGGGCGGGCTGAATTGCACCGATCCATTCGCCGCGCGCGTCACCGTGCCCGCGAACGGGCCGATCAGCTCGCGATCCCACCAACGTCCGGTTCGCCGGCGGGTCTCGGCATCAGTGAACCAGTACCGCCAGAGGACGGTACGCACGGCAATCGGTGGAGACGAGGCGAACGGATCTGCTGCAAACAGGGAGAGGACGTCGGGATCACCGCGCAGCAGGCGAGCCTCAGTCGTGACGACCCAGGGACTGTCAGTCCACGGAGCGAGCGACGCGAACCACAGGTTCCATTCGAACCGCGGCTGATAGGGGGCGTACAGGCCCGGCGCAGCGAACGGGTCCTGCGGTTTGTAGCGGAACGGGTACGCGGTCCAATTGCTGTCATTGCGCGTCCCCTGGAACTCGATCTCGTACTCGGCCGTCGTCATGACCGCGAACAACCCGTATGAGTTCGCGACGCGAAACGGCTCCAGATACCGGACAGGCGCGGTCAACGCGTAGGGGATCGCGGGGCCGAGGAACGATACAGATGACACGTAGATGGTGCAGGCCAGTACGAATGCGCCGATCCAGCCGGTCCAGCGGGCCGCCGGCACTGCGAGTGCTCGTGGCGGAGGTGACGGCACCAGGCCGGCGCGGCGTCCGCGCGCCGTGACGAACCGCACCAGCGCGGACAGCGCCCGGTCATCCACCAGGAATACGCCCAACGCGAGCACGAGATAGTTGAGGAACCCGTAGTTAGCGGTCGCGATGATCCCGATCTGAAAGGCGGTCAGCACCACGGCGACAACGATGCGGGGGCGCCGGGGACAGAGGAGCACCCACGGCGCCACCAGCTCGGCGAACAGCGTAAGGAACGCCGTCGCGGCGTGGACCGAGTGCGGGACCTGTTGCGCGTACCATCCAACCCAGGATGGCAGCGGGCTGTTCTCGTAGTAGTGATCCATCGCCGTCAGTGTGCGCCATTGCGGATCGCCGCTCAGGAGCTTGACCAGCCCTGACCCGAAGTAGATCGAAAACCATTCCCATCGCAGCAACCACACGCTGGCCCACGATGGCGGGGACCACGTCGCCAGTCGGGGCCGGATCCCGGGCGGCGCGAGTAGCACCGCGGCGACGCCGGCCTGCAGCAACATCCCGTCTGACTGGTACGACGAGAACGTCTGGAGGGCGGCGACACAAGAGAGAAAGAGGAGGGTGCATATCGCGGCCATCGCCCGGGGCGCAATGTTGATCGTGAGCAGCACCGCCGCGGCCAGCCCGGCGCCGGCGACGGCCATGAGCGCGCCATTGCTCGAGGACCACCAGAAGAGCGTCGGCGCCGCCCAGATGCGAGTCGTCCGCGGGAGGGCGCTGGCCAACGCGCCGAGATAGGCATCGGCCGGCAGAATCCCCGACGGGCCGATAAGTCCTCGAATCTGGAACAGCAGCGAGTAGAACGCCGACCCGAAGATCACTCCGAGTGCGCGGAGGAACAGCCATCGCGGCCAGAGCATGCAGATGCGTCTCGATCGTTGTGATGGGTACGTGGGTTCGCGACAGGCTCACCCATCTGCCGGGGACTCCCGAGCGATTACGATTCTATAATGCGTCCCCATCCTGGCCCAGCTCGAGCCCGCGATCCGGGCGGCCCGGCCGGTACCCTGATGGCGTCGGCGGCAGTCGCTGGGGTGGTCACCGATGGGGCTGCAGATCCGCCACCAGCCGTCGCGATCCAGCTGATGATCAACGGCCAGCTGCGGCGCCTGAATCTCGATCCCCGAACCTCGCTGCTCGACGCGTTGCGCGAGCACCTGGAGCTGACCGGCACCAAGAAAGGGTGCAACCAGGGCGCCTGCGGAGCCTGCACAGTTCTCGTGGACGGGCGGCGAATCAACTCCTGCCTGACCCTGGCAGTCATGCACGAGGGCGCGCGGATCACGACTATCGAAGGCATTGCGGATGGTGATACGCTCCATCCGCTCCAGGCGGCGTTTATCGAGCATGACGCTTTCCAGTGCGGATACTGCACGCCCGGGCAGATCATGTCCGGCGTCGCATGCATCGCGGAGGGACACACCGGGTCTCCCGACGAGATTCGCGCCTGGATGAGTGGGAATATCTGCCGGTGCGGGGCGTACCCAGGCATCGTGGCCGCGGTCGCGCAAGCGGCGCGAGCCGGCTGACAATGTATCCATTTTCGTATGTGGCCGTGAAGGATGCCGAGACGGCGATCGCCGCCGCGGCAGTGGGCGGCCGCTTCGTCGCTGGTGGCACCACGCTCATCGATCTGATGCGCGAGGAGGTGGAGCGGCCGGCGCGGCTGGTCGATATCAATTCACTGCCGCTCCGCACCGTTCGGCTGGACGACGACGCCGTTGTGATCGGCGCACTCGCCCGGATGGCCGATGTCGCGGAGCACCCCGCCATTCGCCAATCGCAGCCGCTGATCGCCGAAGCACTGATCGAGGGCGCCTCTCCGCAGATCCGCAACATGGCGTCAATCGGCGGCAACCTGCTCCAGCGCGTGCGCTGCCCGTATTTCCGCACGCTGGATGCGCCGTGCAACAAGCGTGTGCCCGGCTCCGGGTGCTCCGCGATCAATGGCGCCAATGCCGGTCATGCGCTCTTCGGCACAAGTGCGCACTGTGTCGCGACGCATCCGTCGGACCTCGCCGTCGCTCTCGTGGCATTGGATGCAAGTGTCACGCTCCGCGGGCCGTCGGCCACGCGACACATTGCCGCCGAAAATCTCTACCGGCTTCCCGGTGACACTCCGCATCTCGAGCACACGCTTCGAGCGAGGCGAGTTGATCGTCGAAGTCCGGGTGCCGCACGGTCCATACGCGCGCTCGGCGCGGTACCTCAAGGTCCGCGATCGGGCGTCCTATGAATTCGCCGTCGTATCCGTGGCCGCTGCGCTCGATATCACCGATGGCGTGATCAGCGCCGCACGGCTGGCGGCGGGCGGCGTTGGCACGAGGCCGTGGCGACTCCGGGCCTCGGAGCACGCGTTGGCGGGCCAGCGTCCCGGCCGCGCCGCCTGGGAGGCGGCCGGCCGCCTTGCGATCGATGGCGCACAACCCTTGTCCGGCAATCGTTTCAAGGTCGAGTTGTTGCGCCGCGCGGTGGCGCGCACCCTGGAGATGGTTGCTGCGGGCGACGGGGCGGGTTCGTGAGCGGACCGGTGGTCGGCACTCCGCTTCCCCGGGTCGAGGGACGGCGCAAGGTGACGGGGGCGGCGCGTTACGCGGCCGAGTTCAACCAGCCGAACCAGGTGTACGCCGTGATGGTCCCCAGCTCCATTGGATTGGGACGGATCACGACCATCGACGCGGGTGCGGCGGGACAGTTGCCGGGGGTCGTGGCGATACTGACACATCACAACGCGCCTCGACTGCCGTATGGCGAGCATCGCGGATTCGTGGATCCTGCCATTGGCGAGCGCCTACACGTGTTTCAGGACGATCAGGTCCGGTTCTTTGGGCAGCCCGTGGCGGTGGCGATCGCCACGACGCTCGATGCCGCTGAGCACGCCGCGGCCGCCGTCCGGGTCCGCTATGCTGCCGAGATTCCGGTGACGCGGATGGATGCGCCGGAAGCGCTGGCCATTGTCCCGGAGGCGGCGAGAAAAGGGAGCGGACGGATTCTGGCGGACAGCTCCCGTGGCGATCCCGCAATGGCGCAGGCGGCGGACGCCGTCCGGGTCGAATCGACCTACGTCATCGCGCGAGAGCATCACAATCCGATGGAACCGCATGCGACCGTCGCCGCATGGGATGGCGATCATTCGACGCTCTGGAGCAAGAGCCAATTCGTGATCAACGAAGCCACCGAGATCGCGGCGATATTTGGGTTGCCGGTGAGCCACGTGCTCGTGATCTGTCCGTATATCGGTGGCGCGTTCGGCACATTGCTCCGTACCTGGCCGCACGTGACCGTGGCGGCGCTCGCCGCGCGCCATGTTGGGCGCCCCGTCAAGCTGGTCCTGTCGCGTCGCCAGATGTTCTACACGACCGGGTACCGGCCGCGCACGGTGCAGCGTGTCACACTGGCGGCCGGCGCTGATGGTCGGCTCTCGGCGCTGCTGCACGACGTGACGGCCGAGACGTCGCGTTACGAGCAGCATATCGAGGCCGTCACGACGCCGTCGACGTATCTCTATGAGTGCCCGAACGTGCGGACCAGCTACCGGCTGGTGCCACTCGATGGCGGCACGCCCACCTACATGCGCGGGCCGGGCGAAGCCAGCGGCATCCTGGCGCTGGAGTGCGCGATGGACGAGCTGGCGGTTGCGCTCGGCGCCGACCCCATCGAGTTACGACGCCGCAATGAACCGGCGGTGAATCAGCACAGTGGCCTCCCGTTCTCCTCACGCTCGATGCGCGAGTGCTACGCACTCGGTGCCGAGCGATTCGGGTGGGCGCATCGCGATCCGCGTCCCGGCTCGATGCGCGATGGGCGAATGCTCGTCGGGTGGGGATGTCAGCGGCGACCTATCCGGCATTGCGCGGATTGGCCAACGCGCGGGTCCGAATCCTCGCCGATGGGACGGCCGAAGTGGAGGCTGCGGCCAGTGACATGGGTCCCGGCACCTACACATCGATGACGCAGGTAGCGGCCGACACCCTCGGTCTCGCCCCGGCGGCCGTGCGTTTCTCTCTGGGCCGGTCGGATTTTCCGGCGACACCGCCCCACGGCGGATCGATGACGATGGCGTCGGTCGGATCGGCCGTGCAGGCGGCGTGTCTCGCGGCGCGCGCGCAGGCGGGCGGCACCAACTATCGCGACATCATCGCCCGCCGGGGCGGCGTCTCGATCGTTGCAGAGGCGTCGAGCGCGCGCGGGGACGAGCAGCGCCAGTATGCCATGCACGCGTTCGGCGCCGTGTTCGTGGAAGTGGTGGCCGATCCGGACCTGTGCACGGTGCGGGTGCGGCGGGCGGTCGGGGCGTACGCGGCGGGGCGGATCATCAATCCCCAGCTGGCGCGCAGCCAGTGCATTGGTGGCATGGTCGGGGGCATCGGGATGGCACTCATGGAGCAGACCGTCGTCGATGCGCGGGACGGCCTGCCGGTCAACGCATCGCTGGCCGATTATCTCGTTCCGGTCAACCTGGATGTCGCCTCGCTCGACGTCGCGTTTGTCGAAGAGTCGGATCCTCACGTGAATCCGCTGGGCGTGAAGGGGCTGGGCGAGATTGCGATCGTCGGGATGGCGCCAGCAATCGCCAACGCCGTCTTTCACGCCACCGGCCGCCGTGTCCGCGAATTTCCCATCCGCATCGAGGCCTTGCTCGCCACATGAACGTCGTGATCTTTGGTGCAACGGGGATGGTCGGGTCCGGCGTCCTGCTGGAGTGTCTGGAGGATGCGCGCATCGCCTCGGTACTGGTCGTCGGCCGGCGCCCGGTGGGCCGCACCGCGCCGAAGATGCGGGAGATCCTGATCGAGGACTTTCTCGATTTCGCGCCGCTCCAGTCCGAGTTCGCTACGTGTGACGCCTGCTTCTTCTGCCTCGGCGTCTCGTCGATCGGCATGTCCGAGGAGCGGTACCGGCACCTCACGTACGACATCACCATGGCGGCCGCGACCGCGATGGCGGCGGCGAATCCACGCATGACTTTTTGCTATGTCACGGGCGCTGGAACGGATAGCACCGCGAAGGGGACCCGGATGTGGGCGCGGGTCAAGGGCGCGACCGAAAACGCGATTCTTCGGCTCCCGTTCAAGGCGGCGTATATGTTCCGGCCCGGCTTCATCTTGCCACTCAAGGGCGTCCGGTCCAAGACGGCGGTCTATCAGGCCATTATCGCCGTCCTGGCTCCGCTCTATCCATTGCTGCGGCGGATCGCGCCGCTCCACATGACGACCACCGTGAACGTGGGCCGTGCAATGATCGCGGCGGCGCTCGACGGGTACGACCGCCCGGTCCTCGACTCGGCGGACATCGAACAACTGGCCAGGGAGCGTTCACGATGATGGGCTCGTCCGTTAGCTTGGCGGATCTGGTGCGTGGCAACTGGCTCTGGTTCGTGTGGGCCGCGATCGCGGTATGCGTTGTCGTGGGATACCTGGTGGTCCGGCGGCGGCTGCACCGCGTGGAGGCGGCGGGTGACGCGCCGTCGGGCGACGGCCGGGCCCGCCATGCGGCGGAGCACGCCCGGAAGCGGCGAGGCGGGGTGGAATAGCGGTGTCCCGGGAATCGGGACGCCCTCTCACCCAACTCGGGTGATTGCCACCGGCTACGGCACCGTCCCGAGCACGAGCCGCTGGCGTTACATAGTTTCAAGGTGCCACAATGCCGCCGCACGCCGGGGCCGCCGGCGCGCGCTCGTCTCCGTCTTTTTGGTGAGGGAGTTTCACATGTATCGTCATGTCCGCCGCCTGGCTCTTGCCGCGGTGGGGATCGCGGCCGGCGTGCAGCCGGCCGCCGCCCAGCAGCGCCCCCTTCTCGACTCGGCCGGTGTCGCCCAGCGATTCGCCGTGGAGAAGGAACTGGAATCTGTCGCCATCATCGACCGGAAAGTGATGGTCCCGATGCGCGATGGCGTGCGCCTCGCCACCGACATCTACCGGCCAAAAAACGCCTCCGGTCCGGTGCCGATCATCTTCGTGCGCACGCCCTACAACTTCAACTTCTGGGATGTCCGCAACAATGCGCCCGGCGCCGAGATGGCCACCATCCTCGACGCGGTCAAGCGGGGCTATGCGTACGTCGGCCAGAACGAGCGTGGCCACTTCTTCTCCGAGGGCAACTACGACATCCTCGGGCCGCCGACCACCGACGGCTATGACATGATCAAGTGGGTCAGCTCGCAGTCGTGGGCCAACGGCAAGGTCGGCCTCATCGGATGCTCGTCGACCGCCGAATGGCAGATGGCCGTCGCCGCGATGTCGCCGCCTGGCTTGGCGACCATCATCCCCGAGAGCTTCGGTGCCGGCGTGGGCCGGGTCAAACCCTACTACGAGCAGGGCAACTGGTACCGCGGCGGCGCGGTCCAGATGCTGTTCATTGACTGGCTGTACGGCGAGCAGAATCAGGTGCGCCCGCAATTCCCCGCGAATACCTCGCAGGCGGACCTGATTCGCGAGTCCCGGATGTTCGATCTGGCCGCGCAGATGCCGCGGGTCGACTGGCTGGAGGCGTTCAAGCACCTGCCGGAGCAGGACATTCTGAAGGCTGTGAACGCGCCGAAAGGCATTTTCGCCGACTCGATGCCGGTGGCCACCGGCGGGCGCATGATCCAGCGGACGCCAGACGATTCAGCCTGGTACCGCGGCGGGTTGTACCACGACAACACGACGATCAACATGCCCGGTCTCTATTTCATGACCTGGTACGACGTGTCGGTCGGCCCCAACCTCGCGCTGTTCAACCACGTACGGCAGACGTCCTCGTCGAAGGACCAGTACGCGATCATCGCGCCGACGCTCCACTGCCAGTACAAGCGGGCGACCGAGAACACCGTGGTCGGCGAGCGTAGCATGGGCGACGCACGGTACGACTACGACGCCTTGACCTACGGATGGTTCGACCACTTCCTCAAGGGCGAGAACAACAAGCTGCTCGACACGATGCCGCACGTGCGCTACTACACGATGGGCAGCAACACCTGGCAGTCGTCCGACACCTGGCCACCACGTGGTGCGGAACCGCTCAACTTCTTCCTCTCGAGCGGCGGCAAAGCCAACACCATGACCGGTGACGGCGTGCTCTCGGCCAAGGCGCCGAGCTCCGACAAGCCGGATGGCTTCACGTACGACCCGCTCAACCCGGTGCCGTCCTACGGGGGCAATGTGTGCTGCCAGCCAGGACTGGTCGGTGGCGCGATGGATCAGCGGAAGATGGAGACCCGCCCGGACATCCTGGTGTACACGACACCGGCCTTCAAGGAAGGCACGGAGGTCAGCGGGCCGATCACCGTGACGCTCTACGTCTCGTCGGATCGCAAGGACACCGACTTCACCGTGAAGGTGATCGACGTCGGCCCCGATGGCACCGCGTACAACCTCGATGAGACGATCCAGCGCGTGCGCTACCGCGAGGGGTACGACAAGCAGGTGATGATGGAGCCGGGCAAAGTGTACAAAGTGGTGCTCAGCCCGATGAACACGAGCAACTACTTCGCGCCCGGCCACAGCGTCCGCCTCGAAGTGTCGAGCAGCAACTTCCCGCGCTTCGATCGCAACTTGAACACGGGTGGTCACAACTACGACGAGACGCAGACCCTGGTGGCGCACAACGAAATCCACCACTCGAAGAAGTACCCGTCCGGCGTCACGCTTACGGTCGTGAAGCACAAGCCCGGGCAGGTGGCCACGGCAGCCGGGGCGGGACAGTAACCGGATGCAGCGGCGGGCGTTGATCGGGTTGCTGTTCGCCGTGGGGCCGGTGTTGACCGGTCCCACGGCGTCGGCCCAGACAGCAGGCGCGACCAACGACACGGCGGACGTGCACTTCATGCAGGGCATGATCATGCACCACGCCCAGGCGATCCAGATGGTGAACCTGATCGGGGACCGCACGACCAACCAGGACATGCCGCAGCTCGGGCAACGGATCGCGATCTCGCAGCGGGACGAGATCCGGATGATGCGGAACTGGCTGCAGGACCATCACGAGGTGGTGCCGGATACGCTGGGCCACATGGCGATGGCGGGAATGGCCATGGGGGACATGCTCATGCCCGGCATGATGACGCCCCCGCAGATGGCGGCACTCGCCGCGGCGAAAGGCCCGGCGTTCGACCGTCTGTTCCTCGAGGGCATGATTCGCCATCACCAGGGGGCACTCGTGATGGTCAAGCAACTGTTCGGCACAAACGGCGCGGCGCAAACATCGGAGATTTTCCGTTTCGCATCGGACGTCGATGCCGACCAGCGCGCCGAGATCAAGCGGATGCAGGCGCTGCTGGATGCGGTGCCTGCCCCCGGGAGCAAGCGGTAACCTCCGCAAATTCTCCGACACGCCCACAACACGCAGACTGCTACACGCACACCGCTCCGGCACGGTGTCGGTGCTACCACCTCCATGCAAGTAACGGGAGATCTGCATTCATGATTGAACGCTCACCCAGGCGCGCGATGATCGCGCGATCGTGGTCGCTGTCGCTCGCGGCGGGATTGATGGCGGCCGCGGCCGCCGCTACAGTTGCCGGCGCGCAGGCGGATGCCAAGACCGACCCCCGTGTCGGGCTGAAGGCCGGCTGGAAGGACGCCGGTGAAGCCGCGCGCGGCATGGCACTGATCGGGCATGGGCAGAAGCCGGAAGGGTTCTACAACCCGGACAACCTGGGCGATTTCGGCTACCTGGAGTCGGACCTCGCGTTCGACGGGCACTATGTCTTCCAGGGCAACTTTCATGGCCTGCAGATCTGGGACGTATCCGACCCGACGCACCCGGTGCTCCGCACGACGATGGTGTGCCCCGGCGGCCAGGGTGACCCGTCGATCTACGGCAACCTGATGTTCATGTCAGTCGAAGAGACCCGCGGCCGCATCGACTGCGGCACGCAGGGTGTCAAGGATACCGTCAGCGCCGAGCGGTTCCGCGGCGTGCGCATCTTCGACATCTCGGACCTGGATCATCCGAAGAAGATCGTCGACATCCAGACCTGCCGTGGATCGCACACGCACACCCTGATCCCCGATCCCAAGGACAAGAATATCCTCTGGGTGTACGTCTCCGGGACGAGCACCGTCCGGCCCGGCGCGGAACTCGCCGGATGCTCCGGGGCCGAGCCCGAGAAGGATCCGAACACCTCGCTGTTCCGCATCGAGGTGATCCGCGTGCCGCTCTCGTCGCCGCAGGATGCCAAGGTGGTGAGCTCGCCGCGCATCTTCGCTGACGCGAAGACCGGTGCGGTCGACGGCCTCGAGAAGGAGCACAACGCCAAGGACACGCTGCACTCCACGGCCCGCACCGACCAGTGCCACGACATCACGGCGTATCCGGCGATCGGTCTCGCGGCCGGCGCCTGCTCCGGAAACGGCATCCTGCTCGACATCCGGAACCCCGCCCAGCCCAAGCGCATCGCCGAGATCAGTGACCCCAACTTCGCCTACTGGCACTCGGCCACGTTCAGCAACGACGGCAAGAAAGTGCTCTTCACGGACGAGTGGGGCGGCGGTGTTGCGCCGCGGTGCCGCGCGTCGGACCCGAAGAACTGGGGCGCGGATGCGATCTACACGATCGGCGCCGACAACAAGATGACGATGGGCGGCTTCTTTAAGATGCCGGCGCCGATGCCCGAGACGGCGAACTGTGTGGCGCACAACGGGTCGCTGATCCCGATCCCGGGACGGGATGTCATGGCGCAAGGGTGGTATCAGGGCGGTGTATCGGTCTTCGACTTCACCAATGCGGCCCATCCCAAGGAGATCGCATTCTTCGAGCGCGGTCCCATGGACTCGACCAAACTCCTCATTGCGGGCTTCTGGAATGCCTACTGGTTCAACGGGCATATCTACGGCTCGGAGATCGGCCGCGGGCTCGACATTTTCGACCTCCAGCCGAGTGAGAACCTATCGCAGAATGAGATCGACGCCGCGAAACTCGTTCACTTCGACGTGTCCAACCCATCGGACCAGCCGAAGTTGGTGTGGCCGGCGGCATTTGTGGTGGCACGCGCGTACCTCGACCAGCTCGTGCGATGGCACGGGGTCAATGCCGCACGATCGACGGCTATCGCGCACGATCTCGACGCGGCGGAGCAGCTGAGCGGCGCGTCGCAGAAGGCGGCCTTGTCCAAGCTGGCGTCTCAGCTGGACCACGACGCATTTGGCGCGGCCGACGGTGCCCGCGTCCGCATGTTGGCGGCGACGGTCAAAGCGCTAGCCAACGCCTAAAGGCGAACGCCGGGCGCCGATCGGCGCGATCGAGGGCCCTGTGCGTGGGCGACGGCAGTCGCCATCATCAGGGCCAGTGGAGACGCATACCGGGGCGGAACACTGCCCCGGTATGCGTCATCGTGGTTTCGTGCCAGCCATTAGGGCCACACCATGCCCAGTCCAGGATCGGAAGGTCGCCGGGGCGGATCGCGCGCTGGCGCTCGCCACGCGATCGTAGTCGGCTCAGGCCCGAACGGCCTCTCCGCGGCGATCGAGCTGGCGCGCGCGGGCTGGTCCGTAGTTGTGCGCGAGGCAGCCGATACGCCCGGCGGCGGCGTGCGGTCCGCCGAGCTGACGCTGCCAGGCTACCTGCACGACATGGGGTCGGCGGTCCACCCGTTTGCGCTGTCGTCGCCGTTCTTCCGCACGATTCCGTTCGCGGCCCACGGCGCGGAATGGATCCAGCCCCCGGTCGCCCTCGCGCAGGTGATGGACGATGGGCAGGCGGTGCTGCTGCATCGCGACCTCCAGCAGACGGCCGACGACCTAGGCGGACGGGACGGGCGCCGCTATCGCGCGATGATGGAGCCGTTCGTCGAGCATTGGGTGCCCTTCTGCGACGACTTGCTGGCCCCAACCGCGCCAACACGGATGCCACGGCACCCCATTCTGCTCGCGCGTTTCGCGCGGTACGGACTCCCGCCCGCCACGGTGGTCGCCCGCACGTCTTTCAGTGGCGCGCGGGCCCGCGCGCTGTTCGGCGGACTCGCGGCGCACAGCATCCTGCCCCTGACGTGGTCTGGATCGTCAGCCTTCGGCCTCGCGCTCGGCGCCGCGGGGCACGCCGTCGGGTGGCCGATTCCGCGGGGCGGCAGCGGGACAGTCTCGGGGGCACTGGTCTCGTACCTGGAGTCGATCGGCGGAACGGTTGTCACCAACGCCCGCGTGCGTTCGCTGACCGAGCTGCCGCCGACTGATGCCGTGATGCTGGATCTCACGCCCCGCCAGGTGGTGGCCGTGGCCGGCGACCGGCTGTCCGCCCGCGAACGCAGCGCGCTCTCGCGATTCCGCTACGGACCGGGGGCGTTCAAGGTGGACTGGGCACTCGCGGCGCCCATCCCATGGCGCGACCCGATGGTCGCACAGGCCGCGACGGTCCACGTGAGTGGCGCCCTGGACGAGATGGTCGCCTCGGAGGCGTCGGCATGGAACGGGACGCCCAATGAGCGCCCGTTCGTGCTCGTGGTACAGCCATCGCTGTTCGACCCGTCCCGGGCGCCGGCCGGACGCCACACAGCGTGGGCGTACTGTCACGTCCCCAATGGGTCGGACACCGACATGGTCGCGCGCATCGAAGCCCAGATCGAACGGTTCGCGCCGGGATTCCGCAATGTGATCGCCGCCCGCTCCGTGATGTCGCCCGCCGGCCTCGAATCCTACGATGCGAATCTCGTTGGCGGCGACCTGGGTGGCGGGGCCAATACCCTCAACCAGATCATTTTTCGGCCCATCCCGCGTCGCGTGCCCTACGCTACCGGCGTCGCGGGATTATTCATGTGCTCTTCGTCCACGCCGCCCGGTGGCGCGGTGCACGGGATGTGCGGCTATCACGCCGCGCGCGCGGCGCTGGCCGCGGCGGCCGGCTCCTAGCAGGCCAGTCACGCGCACCGCCGGTCAGACCGGCAGCGTCGCCACCGCGTGCCGGATGAGGCGGAGTGTCTCGTCCCGTTCCGCGCCGTGCAACACGAGACGCGGTGGCCGGACGCGCTCGTGCCCACGCCCAACTTCCTGTTGCACGAGCTTGATGTGCTGGACGAACTTGGGCACGGTGTCGAGACGGAGCAGCGGCAGGAACCACGCATAGAGTGCCGCGGCCTCGGCACGCCGGCCGGACAGAGCGAGATCGAGGAGGCGGACCGACTCCACGGGGAACGCGTTGACCAGACCGGCGATCCATCCCACCGCGCCCACACCGACGCTTTCGACGATCGCATCGTCCATGCCCGCGAGGATGCGCAGTCGATCGCCCACCAGCGCCTGAATGCCTGACACCCGGCGCACATTGCCGCTCGACTCCTTGACCGCGTGCAGGTTGGCGTGGCTCGCCGCCAGCTCGCCGATCTCGTCGGGCGTGATGTCTGTCCCGTACGCGATCGGGTTGTTGTAGAGGATGCAGGACAGCGGTGTCGCCTCCAGGACCGCATTCAGGTGCGCCCGCGTTTCCCGCCGGTCGCCCCGATACACGTATGGCGGCAGCACCATGAGGCCGTTCGCCCCCGCGGCGGCCAGATCCCGTGCCAGGGCCACCGCGTCGGGGGTCGTGTAGGTCGAGACGCCCGCCACGACGGGAACCCGGCCGCGAGCCGCCTGGACGCAGGTACGGACGATGTGCACACGTTCGGGCGTCGTCAGTGCCGGCGCTTCGCCGAGCGAGCCAAGGGTGACGATGCCGGTACACCCGGCGCCGATGAGCCAATCGATATGCTCCCCCAGGGCGTGCGAATCCACCGCCAGCCCTTCGTCGAACGGAGTCGTGATCGCGGGAATCACACCGCGCCAGTCGCTCGCCCGCATCAGGCCGCGACCTCCGGTATGCCCCATCGAAACGGGTCGTCAGGTGCGAATCGAAGCACAGTCTCTCCGGTAATCCAGGCGTGTCCCTGAATGAATGGCACGATGTCGTCACCACGCTGAGCGAGCCAGCCGGTGAAGACGGTGCCGGTGATACTCTCCTGCCGCCATCGCGCGCCGATCGCGAGCTGCCCCCGCGCGTGCCGGACAGCCATTGCCGCCGACGTGCCAGTCCCGCAGGGCGAGCGATCATACGCGACACCCGGGCAAAGCACGAAATTCCGCGCATCAGCATCGGCTCGCGTGGCCCGACCGACCATCTCAATGTGGTCGATGGGAGCGCCCGCCGCCCCGTGGATGCCGGACTCGCGCAGCGCGTCTCGGATGGCGGTCGCTCGCTGTGCCAGCGAGCCGGCATGCGAGAGCGCGAGCGGCGTCGCACCCGCGCCGTGTGTCAGGAAGAACCAGTTTCCTCCCCACGCGACATTGCCGGTGATCCACCCGGCATCCGCGACGTGGACTCGCACGTCGAGCGCATGGACTCGGGCCGGAACGTTTTCGATGGTCACCGACCCGTCCTCGCCGATCATCGCCTCCACGGTTCCGACCGGTGTGTCGATACGCACCCGCGGGTCGTGGATGCGTCCGAGGTGGGCGAGCGTGCGCACCAACCCGATGGTGCCATGCCCGCACATCCCCAGCAGCCCGACATCGTTGAAGAACACGACGCCGCAGGCCGAGCCGCGCTCGACGGGCGGCGTGACGATCGCCCCGACGGCGACAGTGCTGCCCCGCGGCTCGCTGACGATCGCGCGGCATAGATGATCGAAGCGGCGCGCGACGTCCTGTTGCCGCTCGGCCATGGTCGTGCCCTCGAGCGCCGGCCACCCGTCCAGGATCACGCGCGTCGGTTCGCCCTCGGTGTGCGAATCAATGATCGACACGCTCACGTCCGGCGGTGTGGAGGTCACGGCGTGCCGATTCCGTACAGCGTGCCGGCATTGGTCCGCAGGACCATCCGCGCGATCTCTTCGGCCCGCGATCGCGTGATGTCACCGTCCCGCATCATGCCGGTCAGGGCGATCGCCAGCGCGCGGCGCCCGTTGTGGGCCGACACCCACCCTTCGTCCGCCCAGCCGACGGTATCGTCGTTGTGATCGGCGAACGCATCGCTTCCGTACAGCACCTTTTCAGGGTACTCCTCGAGCCACTGGCGCAGCACGCCCGACAGGGTGCGCGGCGACAGGACTCCGGTCATGAGCGAGAAGTCCGTATAGACATTCGGTTTCCCGATCATGGCCAGCGTCTCGCCGGCGAATGGCCACCCCCCATGGAGCAGGACGAACGTGGTGTGGCGCAGGGTCGAATCGTTGAACACGCTCTCGAGCTGCAGTGGGTGGCTTCCGCTCACCTGGTAAAACCCACCCGCCAGATACATGCAGTGGATGTGGACGGCCAGGCCAAGCGTGCCGGCCTCGCGTGCGACGGTGCGGAAGAGATAATCCTCCAGCGTGCGGTATTCGGCGTGGCTGGGAGTCCCGCCATGGACGTAGCGCGCGTAGACCGCGGCGGCCGCTGCCTCGGGAGGATCTCCGAAATCGAGCGGGCGGAGATACGCGGCTTCGAATTTCACCGCGACCGCTCCATCGTGCTTCATTCGCGCCAGGGTGGGTCGCACGACGGCCGAGACGTAGCCGCTGAGCGTGGGCGGGAGCGATGTCTCGGACAGCGCGGTCATGTACCGCCGGAGCAGGCGTTCCTCTCTCGGATAGAGCGGCCTCGTATCGGGCGTCGTGGCGGCCTCGCGCGCCGTATTGAGCGGGAGCAGCAGGGCATCCACGAACGCGACCCAGCGGAATCGGGGCGGCCCGAGTCCGCGGCCCATCGAGACGCGATTGGCCAGCATGACATCCGTCCCCATCTGATCCAGCGCCCATTCTGCCGCCCGGTCGCCGCGCTCGCGCGCGACGCCGGCCTTGAGATCCATGAGCGTCTTGACGTGCGCGGCGCTGGTGTCGTCGTACTGGTATCCGTAGAGCGCGCGCCACGCCGCGATAGTGGCCGGGTTGTCGCCACGCAGTCCGGTGGGAAGCGGGAAGGGCGGGATGGCGCCCAGTGGCAACGCGTCATAGTCCGTGTCGGGTGCGCCGCCCGGGACGGCGGGCAGCAACGGATGCGCGTGATTGTCGATGGCCTTGATGCCGGCGATGTACGACATGAGCCCGGAATCGGCCGGCGATTGGGCCCGGAGCGCGGGGCACAGGGCAGCGGTGCTCGCGGTCGTGATCGCGATGAGCAGCGCAAGCGGTCGAGCCATGCGAATCCCTCGTGGGTGCCGGCTGAAGGAAGGAATGCGGACGACGAACGGGATCACGACGGCACGGGCGACCGGGCGGCTCGGGCCGCCGACACCAGCGAGGCGGCGTGCGTCGCGACCGCGGCCGCGTCATCCCCCGGCCGGTACAGCGATGATCCCACGCCGACGGCGCTCGCGCCGGCGGCGAACCATGGCCCCAGATTGCGCGCATCGATGCCGCCGACCGGGACGACATGCGCGCCCACGGGCAGCACGGCCCGAAGCGCCTTGAGCACCGCCGGACTGGCTGCTTCCGCCGGAAACATCTTGAGCGCGTGCGCGCCCGCGTCGAGCAGTGAGAACGCCTCGGCCGGAGTGAAGAATCCGGGGATGGAGTAGAGTCCGGCGGCCAGCGCGGCGCGAACGATGGCCGGGTCGGCGTGCGGGGTCACGATCAGCCTGCCGCCCGCGCGCGCGATCTGGCCGACTTGCTCCACTCGCAACACGGTGCCGGCGCCGATCAGCATGCGTTCGCCGAACCGCGCGTGTAGCCGGCGAATACTGCCCAGCGGGTCGGGAGAGTTCATCGGCACTTCCGCGATCACGATGCCCGCCGCGTCCAGGGCCCCGACGATCGCCTCCGACTCGTCCGGCCGGATGCCCCGGAGGACCGAGACGATCGGACACCGCTCGAACCAGGACGTCAGTTCCACGTGGCCTGGCCTGCAATCATGCCGAGCCCCTGCGCCGCCGCATCGGCATCCGCGAGACGCGCGGTGCCTCCGCACTCGGTGATGGCGCGCACGTACAGCGCCGACAGGGCCGGTGAGCCGATCACCCAGACGGTCGCATCCCGCGGAAGCGCCGCGCGCACTTCATGCCCGATCATGAGGCCGGAGAGGTACAATCCGGCTTCGTCGTCGGCCATCAGCGCCGCGAGTCCGAGCGACCGCACGCCAAACAAGTGATGGAGCAGTCCGCCAGGCTCCGCGGATCGTGCCACGCCCGCGTCGAAGACCGTGTCGCACGGGCGGCCATCGCGAGCGGATGGCTCGCCGGGGTGAGTCTGGCGCGCGAGGATCGTGTGGTCGCGGATCGCCGCGAACGCCTCGCCCGTCAGATACGTCGTGAATCCGGTAATGCGTCCGTCCCGCACCGTCGCCCACTTGCTATGACTGCCAGGCAGACACGCCACGCCCGTGCCGATGGCGGCGCCCACGATCTGCGTCTCTTCACCGCGCATGAACTCGGGCGTGCCGGCATCGTCCGCGCTGGCGACGCCGGGCACGATCCGGACGGTTGCGCCCGCAAACGCCACCGGTGTGAGCGCGCCGGCAAGATCGGTGATTCCGGCGGGGCAGGGAACCGAGCCGGACTCCTTCCAGCCCTGGCGGCTGCCGATCATCCCGGAGAGCAGCACGCGCTCTTCGCCGTCCGACAACCACGGGCCCACTAGCTCGCGCAGCATGTCCGCGAACCGGCCGTCAGACACGGCGAGGATGCCGGCCGCCTGCTCGCGACGATCGGTCACGCGCCCATCGCACAACCGGTACGCCCGCACGCTGCTGATCCCCCAGTCCACGCCGATCATGCGCGGCGCACTTACCTGGCCGGGGTGGCCGGCGCGACCGCGACGCAGTCGATTTCGACCTGGATGCCCTTCAGCTGGCAGCCGATCGTGGTCCGGGCCGGCGGCTCGGATGGAAAGAACTCACGATAAATGGCGTCGTACTCCGCGAAGTGCGTGATGTCGTTGAGGTACGTGTTGACCTTCACGACGTCGGTCAGGCTCGCGCCCGTCCCGCGAACCACGAATTGCAGGTTTTCGAGCGTTTGGCGGACCTGCGCCGCAAACGAGTCGGCCACGACGCCAGTCTTGGGGTGGGCCGGGCCCTGGCCCGCGACGTAGATGAATCCGTTGGCGATAACTGCATGCGAATAACCGCCGCCCGGACGAGCCGCACCTTCCACCATGATGGCCTGACGCATTATCGTCGTGTCTCCCGTGGTTGAAGCCAAACCCAAATATGGAGCCCCATGCGGCTCGCTGCCCGCAGGGCCGCGCAATGAACGACCGCCCGCCGTCGCTGGCGCGGGTTCTCAGTTTGCGGGACCTGATCGCGATCGTCTTCGGGACCGTCATCGGCTCGGGCGTCTTCATCATTCCGGGAACGGTCCTCCGCGAGGTCGGTGCCCGCGTCGATGTCTCGCTGGCCGTGTGGGCGATCGGTGGCGTGCTCTCCCTGCTCGGCGCGCTGACGTACGGTGAGCTCGGCGCCATGCAACCCGAGGCCGGCGGGCTGTACGTCTACATCCGTGATGCGTTCGGGTCGCTGCCCGCGTTTCTCTACGGGTGGTCGCTGTTCTTCGTGATCGGAAGCGGGTCGGCCGCCACGCTGGCCGTCGCCTCGACGCTCTATCTCGGCAAGCTGATCCCGCTCAACACGCTCGCGACGCACCTCGTCCCCCTCGTGCTGATCGCCTTCTGCGCCGTGCTCAACGTGCGCGGCACCAAGCAGAGCGCGACGGTCACCACCTGGATGACCGTGACCAAGATCGCCGCCATCGCCGCGATGACCATCGGGCTGCTCATCGTGGGGCGCGCGCCTGGCGCGGTCGTGCCACCGGCGCCGCCGGCCGTCACCGGCCTGGCGCTGTTCTCCGCGTCCGGCCTCGCGATGATCGCGACACTCTGGGCCTACGAGGGCTGGCAGTACGTGACGTTCTCCGCCGGGGAGACCCGGGACCCACAACGCACGTTCCCCCGCGGGATCATCATCGGGACGGCCGGCATCGTCGCGCTCTATGTCCTCGCCAACATCGCGTACATCCGGGTGTTGGGCGGCGCCGGTGTCGCGCAGTCCGACCGAGTCGCGGCGGACGCCGTCGGCGCCGCATTCGGCCCCGCGGCGGCGGTGGTCATCGTGATCGTGGCCGAGATCGCGGTGCTCAGCGCGTTGAACAGCGTGATTCTCACCGCGCCCCGGGTGTTCTACGCAATGGCGCGCGACGGGGTGTTCTTCCGTCGGCTGGCCGAAGTCCATCCGCGGTTCGGCACACCGGCATTCGCGATCCTGACCAGCGCCTCGTGGGCGATGCTATTGGCCGCCACCGGAACGTACGAGCAGCTGCTGACCTACGTGATTTTCAGCGGCTGGATCTTCTACGGACTGGGCGCGCTCGCCGTCTTCTGGTACCGGCGGTACCGGCCCGACATGCCGAGGCCATTCCACGTGCCGGGCTATCCGGTGACCCCGGCGTTGTTCGTGCTGTCGGCGCTCGCGCTCGTCGTCAACACGATGTTCGGGCAACCGATGCGGGCCGCCATCGGGCTCGGGATCGTGCTCCTCGGAGCGCCCGCGTTCTTCGCCTGGCGGCGACGGTAGGTCAGCCGCCGTCGACCAGCGCGATCGTATCCGGGAGGTTGGGCACGACGCAGAGAAACTCGAACGGCTCGCCGGCGTGCGCCTGATACCAGTGCGGGGTGCCCGCGGCGATATACACAATGTCGCCGCGCCCGACCTCGCGGGTCTCCGGACCGATGCCGATCGTCGCTCGCCCCGCCAGGACGTATTGCTCATGTTCGACCGTGTTGGTGTGCGCCGGCATGCCGCCACCGGGAGCGATCACAAACCGCCGCATGGCGAAATGAGGGCCTTCGTCGGGCCCGATGAGCACCTGGCGGGTCGTGCCTGTTCCGGCCGAGACGGGCTCGGCGCGGACGTCGTCCACGCGTTTGACGGACATGTCATCCTCGTCGTGGAAAGAGGTGTTGCCCCCTGGAAAGATAGGCAGGTTCGCAACCGATCCGCACCAGGACCGCACGAGAGCCGCACGAGAGCCGCACGAGAGCCGCACGAGAGCCGCACGAGAGCCGCACGAGGGCACCGCACAACCCCGTGCCGGCGCGCGCCGCTATTTTCCTGTCGTGCGCCGCACGGGGCGGCGTACCACACCACGCAGGGGAGCGACACCGCGTGCTCGTTCTGACAACTGTGCTGTCCTGTCTGTGTGCCGCGCCGGTCCCGCCGCCTCATCCCGACAAGGGGCGGTCGCATCACGCGGGCGCCGTGCACGACTCGGTGGGCATCCCGCCGGCGGCGACCAAGACGGGCTGCGGCGAGTTCGACGTGCATCTGAATGGCATCCAGGGTGTGACGGTCACACCGATCGCCGGGGCCGCGTGCGGGGCGGTGCAGGTGGCGATCAGCGGCACCGCGGTCTTCGATTCGGCCCGTCGCATCGTGCATCTGCCAATGGCGTTGCGGAACGCCGAGATTCTGCAATTGCATACTCCAGCGGCGATCTTCGCGCGGCCCGGCAGCCTCGCGATCGTCGGAGGAACACCGGCGACCGGTGCGATGCGATATGCGGCGACCGACAGCATCGCGGGCGATTCGCTGCGAACGGGGCGGCCCGATGCACGCTGGACGTTCGATCACGCACTCGGTGCGCCGCCCGCGCCGCTGACGGTGGCGTCGGATGGCGAGACGGTCGTGGCACCGGGCGCCCTGTCGGGTCCGCGAACGATCGGTGTGACGGTGCCGCGCGCGGTCACGGCGTTCCGGATCACGTTGTACGGCGTCGGGACGAACATCTTCACCGTTCCAGCTGCCGCGCCCGATCAGGTCCCGCTCGAAGAGGTCGAGGACTCGCGCGAGCCGGAGAACATCGTGACCAACGATCCCCGATTTCCAGGCCGGGTCGTGCGCAATAAGCTCTGGCTCTTGTTCCGCGACAGCGCGTCCGCCGAGCAGCGGCAAGCGGCGGTCGATCTGGTCCAGGGTGTCGTGATCGGCGGCCGGGAGTTCGGGCCAAATCCGTACTACTATCTCCGCATTCCCGGCCAACCCTGACAGCGGCGCCGGCCCGCTCGCCGCCATCATCAGGACGCTCGCCGGACTACCGCAGGTTCAGCATGTCATGCCGGACGCCGTGACGGGACCCGCCGTCCCCAGGCAGTAAGAGGAGATGCGCGCCGTGGGCGCGCCCCTCCAGCTACCGCATCACCAGCGTGCGATAGGTCACGACCAGCGGCCCATCGTGGCCGGTGCGGGTCTCGGGCCACACCCCGAGGATCCAGCCCGCGCCGAGCGATAGCCGCAGTCCCCGATTCGGGAGGTCGGTCAACAGGTCACCGGCCTGCGCGAGGCGGCCGATCGGAATGCGGGCCAGCAGCGAGCTGACAGACGGACCGTAGATCGCGGGGAGTGTCGAGCGGACGATCTGCTCGAACTTCTCCGGACGCCGGGTGCGCGCGGCAGGCGTATCGAAATGCAATGTCACGCTGTCGCCGCTTCGCACGGCGACGAGGCTGTCCGCGAGCAGGGTCGTACCCTGGCTCACGATCGGCTGGAGCGGCGGCACGACGGCACGCGGCGCGGGCGCGAGCATCGATGGCGACACCGACGTGACCGCGGGTGTGCGCGACGCCTCAGTCCGGGTTTCCGACGATACGAGCACCAGACGCGCGGCGCTCGGGCCCTTCGCCTGTACGATCATGACCGCGGACTCCGTGTTGCGGATCCACGCCGGCGGGCGCCAGCCGGTGAACGCGGCCATTCCGGACAGGCTCGCCATCGCCACGACGGCGAGACCGACGACGATGCTGCCGGTCTGGGCGTACAGCCGGTTGTGTGCGCGCGCGCGCCGCGAGTCTGGCTTCGCGCCGGCAATACAGACATGCCGCGGTTCCGGGCCGGCGTTCGTGGGAGCAGGTGACGTCGAGAGTCGGCGACATGGGCAGGCCGGAAGCGGAAGACGGTGTGACGCGAGGCGATGCGGGCCGCGCGGGGGAGGCATTCCGGTGACGAACGACGCTGCAGCGCGGCAACGGCCTGAACGCCCTCCCACAGCACGCCGTATGGACGAGTCTGCCTTGGCGATCCGGGCTGGCCCAGGCACCCGTGCTCGGTAACTTCCAGACCATGGGCGGACGCGAGAGCCTACAGCATTCAGAGGATCATGAGCGCCGGGCCGGGAGCGCGGCGGTCCGCCTCGGATTCAGTCTTGGTGGCGTCCAGATCGAGGTCGATGGCCGCGTCGCGAATGATTGCGACGATACCTGGGACGCGAATTGGCTCTCGGTGACTGCGAGATGCCGGGCGGCGGGCGCCGAGGTGGTCGTTCCGGCTGCTGTCGATGACCAGCTGGAGCATCGAGCGCTTCTGCCAAGGCCTCGAGGAGTCTGGTCCGGACTGGGGTAGGGTCCGCGTATCTCGGCGCTGAGCCGCCCAACCTACGGTCCGGGTCGAGTCCCCACAGCCCGATGCCCCGATCACCGTTCGTGCCGAGCTGACGGCGGACAGAGCGGGACAGGGGCATTGGTTCGCTTTCGCGGTCACCCGGGCCGATCTGCGACAGGGCAATCGCGACGTGCCGCGAGATCCTGACGGCCCATCCGGCGAACCAGATGCCGGGCTGACCAGCAACCGTCATCATGGATGCTCAAATGCACGGTCGTCTCCACTGGGCGCCAGTGGACTGACCGCGTTCCGGGGACACCCAAGGCGAAGGTTCTGGCAGTCCGTTTACGTAAGTCGCTGTGGAGCAGCGGCTTAAGTGCTGAGCCGGTAGGTGGCGGGATCCGGCTCGGGCGGCCCGACATTCGCAATGGCTCGTCCGTGCCGGTGTCGGGGCCGGAGACGCGGGAGCTGTGGCGGCAACCCGTCTTCGCAGTGAGTAGGGATGCTGTACGCTGTGGGATGGGGCCGCGGCACCGGCGTCAACCCTCGCCTCCGCCTGCAAGTATGCGGGCGTGGCGGGATCGCCGCCGAGGCTGGATCTGCGATATACTTGCGTCACATGGGTCAACCAGCGACCCCACGTGACGCGCAGCTGCCAGACCGCCGCGGACTTCCCGTCGTCGTCGCGTTGGCGACCTTCGTCGTCGTCCTCAGCGGCCTGGTTGGAATCGTGGCGCTGCTGGGCACCCAGCATGCCGTCTGGCCGGCGAGCACCGCCTGGATCCTGTTGCGGGTCAGCGAGGGCCTGGCATGTGTCGGGCTCGCGTTTTCTCTGCTGGCGGCCGCACTGACGCGGCCTCCGCTCGGCTACCGCGGGTTTGTCGCGTCGGTGTCGTCGGCGATCACCGCCGGGTGCATCGTGTGGCTGATCCTCTGGTGGCACGCCAGGATATCGGCGGCTGACCACCCGGCGCCTGCCCCGCGCGAGCGTCAGTGCGCGGCGTCAGCTGCGCGGCGTCAGTGCGCGGTCGGTCCGGGCGGCAGAGTCACGCTGCTGCCAACGCTCACCGGGCGCGTACGCGCCGATCGCGGCGCCCCCGGCGCCTCCGATCACGAAGCCCACCACGCCGAACGCCGGCGCGTTGCGATTCGCGATGTTGCCGGGGATCACGCCAAGGACCGCGCCGCCGAGGGCGCCGATGATGCCGCCTTTGATGGCTCCACCTGCGCGCGACCCGGTCTGCGGACCGGCGCTGATCTCCATGCGCGTCACTGCAGGCCACGCCAATGTCACCGGTGTGGCCACCGACTCGGCCGCGAGCGTGACGCTGTCGCGCGCGATGCGCTCGACTCGGCCAGTCACCGGCATAGACACGTCACTCGCCACACGCTGCCACAGACGGACTCTGGCACCGACGGCGACGGGCCCGGCTGCGCGGGTCGTGTCACTCTGCGCGGCGGCGTTGCCCGCTGCTATTGCGAGACTACCCGCGATCCCGATGGCGAGGCGGTTCGTACGACGCATACGCGCTCAATATACCGCGAGGGTTCGGCAACGGAGCGCCCGTGATTGGTGTCCGAATGGGGGTCCGAATCGGTCTCGTCGAGTCACGCATCAAGGACTCCTGTCGCCGATCGACGTCTCAGATCAGGTGTAGTATTAGGCGCCTCCGTCGTTGTCAGATTCGTTTCGGCTCATTCCTCCGCTACGGACATGAAATTCCTGTCTCGCACTTTCGCGCATACGCTCGCTCGCACCGCCGCTTCCGGCATTCCGTGGCCGCCGCACTGTGCACCGTGGCGCTTTCAGGTGTCGCCAGCGCACAGGCCCAGGAGAGGGGAGACCACGCCGCCGCGGTCCGGCGAGTTCGACGCGACCGGCGTCAACGACACCTCCGTCTTCGCGCCATTGCCGATGCCGCAAGGCACCGAGTTCCGCTCGGCGTCGGGCGCGCCGGGGCCGCGCTACTGGCAGAATCACGCCGACTACGACATCAGGCCAGCATCGATACCGCGGCCAAGACACTCACGGGGCAACTGCGGCTGCGGTACACCAACCACTCGCCGGACACACTGCACTTCGTCTGGTTCCAGGTCGAGCAGAACGCGTTCAAGGACACGGCGCTCAACGCGCTCGTCTTCCCGCAGCATCCCGCTTCGGCGCCCGCGGGTTCGACGGCGGCGATGTCATCGATCGGTTCGACCTCGTGCGCGGCCCGGCGGCGCGCGTCGCGCTGGTCACGCGGGTCGAGGGGACCGAGCTCAAAGCCGATCTGCCACAGGGCCTCGCGCCCGGCGGGACCGCGACATTCGACATCGCGTGGCACTTCAAGGTACCGGAGCACGGCGCCGACCGCATGGGGCGGGATGGGCCGCTGTACGAGCTGGCGCAGTGGTATCCGCGCGTCGGCGGTCTACGACGATCTCCGCGGCTGGAACACCGAGCCTTACCTCGGCCAGGGCGAGTTCTATCTCGAGTACGGCGACTTCAACGTACGCGGTCACCGTCCCCGCCGGGTACATCGTGGCGGGCACTGGCTCGCTCGACAACGCGCGCGGAGGTCCTCACTGCGGCCGAGCGCGCGCGGCTGGCCAAGGCGGCGACGTCGGCGACTCCAGTCGCGATCATCACACCGGACGAGCTGTCGAGCGGTGCGGCGCGGCCGCAAGTCCACGGGCACGCTCACGTGGCGGTTCCACGCGCACAACGTGCGCGACGTGGCGTGGGCAGCCGCGCCCAATTATCAGTGGGACGCGAGCTCGTGGCACGGCATCCTCGCCCAGGCCTACTACCGGCCCAGCGCGGCACCCGTCTGGAAGGATGCCGCCGACATGGCCCGCATGTCGATCGAGGAATATTCGACGCGCTGGTACCCGTATCCGTACCCGCAGATCACGGCGCTCGAAGGGCCCGATCAGCGGCATGGAGTATCCGATGCTCGCGATGGAGGATCGCAACGACGACGAGTATCGAGCTCTACTCGGTGGTCACCCATGAGATCGGGCATAACTGGTTCCCGATGATCGTGGGCTCAAACGAGCGAATCCACTTCTGGCAGGACGAAGGGCTCAACACCTTCATCAATCTCTTCTCGGAAGCGCGCCGGTATCCCGCAAAGGGCGACCAGATGGATCGCGCGGGCGAAGAGCGCGCGCTCGAAGAGAAGGCGGAGTCGATCGGCGTGGACATCCCGATCGAGCTGCAGGCCGACCGGGTGCCGCCGCAGCTCCTGGGGCTCAACTCCTACGACAAGCCGTCGGTGGGTCTGCAGCTGCTCCGCCAGGAGATCCTTGGGCCCGGCGCGTTCGACGACGCGTTCCGCGCGTACATCCGGCGCTGGGCATACAAGCACCCCGCTCCGGCCGATTTCTTCCGCACGATGGAAGATGTTGGCGGCCATCGGCTCGACTGGTTCTGGCGTGAAATTCTGGCTGAACAACTACCACTTCGACCAGGCCATCGACACCGTCGTCGTCCAGCATCGCGGCGATACCGACAACGTCGTCGTCCGGTACGCGAACCGCGCGCGCGGGGTGCTGCCGATCCGCGCCCGCTTTACGTTCAGCGACGGGTCGACAGAGGATTTCCACTATCCGGCCGAGGTATGGAGCACCAACACTACGCGGTACCTGCGGCGCTACTCGTTCCCCGGCAAGCACGTCACGCGGATCGAGCTTGATCCGGACCACCGGTTGATCGACATCGATCGCTCGAACAACGTCTGGTCGGCGCCGCCTACGTCGTAGGAATCACCCCGGCGTGATCAGGACGGCTCGACGAGGACGGCGCGTGCGAGGGCGGGGCCGATCGCATGTTCGGCGGCCCGGGCGCCATCGCCGACGCGAATACTGAGCGGGCCCTCAAACGGCGCACGCGCGAGCACCACGACGCGTGCACCGGGCGTGAGACCCAGCTCCGCGAGATAGCGGAGCCGGGCCGGATCATCGTCGCTGACGCACACCAGCCGGGCGTGCTGCCCAAGCGGGAGGTCCGCGATCGACGCATAGCGATGGTCGTCGACCGTCCCGTCGCGGCTCGGGATGGGGGCCCCATGTGGATCCACGGTCGGCTCGTCGAGCGCGGCCGCCATGCGGTCGACCAGTTCATTGCTGGCCGCGTGCTCGAGGCGTTCCGCCTCATCGTGCACGGCGTCCCACGGATATCCGAGGACGCGCGCGAGAAACGTCTCGATCACCCGATGGCGGCGTAGAGTCCGAAGCGCGACGCGCTGCCCCGCCTGCGTCAGCCGGACGCCGCGATACGGTTCGTGTTTGAGCAGCCGCTGATCTGCGAGGCGCCGCACCATTCCAGTGACGGACGCCGGCGCGATCGCGAGCCGGTGTGCGATGTCGGTCGTGGTCGCGGTGCCGGTGGCGCGCTCCAGCTCGTAAATCGTCTTCAGATAATCTTCGACCGGACCGGTGTAGGTCGGCTCGGGCGCGTCCTCGGGACGGATCGCGGTCGGTGATGGCGTCATCACGGTTTACTCCCAGTCGGGAAGAATCAGTGGCGTCACGTGCCGGGACGGGCCAGCAGCACGAGGAGCCACGCGTTGAGCACGAGGATGAAACCGGCGGCGGCCCAGCTCAGCCACGCCAGCCAGCGCGGGTTGGCCAACTCTCCCATCTTCGCGCGGTCCGAGGTGAACTGCACCAGCGGGACCACCGCGAACGAAAGTTGGAGGCTGAGGATCACCTGGCTGAGAATCAGCAGCTTGGCGGTGCCCGATTCGCCGTAGAGGACCGCGATGACACCAGCCGGAATGATCGCGAGACCGCGGGTGATCAGCCGGCGGATCCAGGGGCGCAGCCGGATGCTGAGAAATCCTTCCATGACGATCTGGCCGGCCAGGGTGCCGGTGAGCGTCGAGTTCTGCCCGGACGCGAGCAGCGCGAGCGCGAACACCAGGCTCGCGCCTCCCACGCCCAGCAGAGGTGTCAGCAGCTTGTACGCGTCCTGAATCTCGGCGACATCCGAGTGGCCCGACGTGTGAAACGTCGCCCCCGCCACGATGAGAATGGCGGCGTTGATGAAGAGCGCCAGCGTCAGCGCGACCGTGGAATCGAGCACGGCGTACCGGACGGCTTCGCGGCGGCCCGGGGGCGTCTCGTCGTAACGTCGCGTCTGCACGATGGACGAGTGCAGGTAGAGATTGTGGGGCATCACCGTCGCGCCGAGGATGGAGATCGCGATGTAGAGCATCGAGGAGTCGGTGAGAATCGCCGTCGTCGGGATGAACCCGCGCCCAACCGCGCCGGCGTTCGGATGGGACAGCACCAACTCGAACAGGAACGCCAGCGCGATGGTCGCGATGAGCGTGATCACCACGACCTCGAGCCGGCGAAAGCCGCGCTGCTGGAGGTAGAGCACGACGAACACATCGAGGGCGGTGATGCAGACACCGGCCGCGATGGGAATGTGAAACAGGAGGTTGAGCGCGATGGCCGATCCGATCACCTCGGCGAGATCGCAGGCCGTGATGGCGACCTCGGCGAGCAGCCAGAGCGCGATCGCGGTACGGCGCGAGTAGTGGTCGCGGCACGCCTGGGCCAGGTCCCGCCCCGTGGCGATCCCGAGCTTGGCCGCGAGCGCCTGGAGCAGCACGGCGAGCAGGTTGGACACCAGGATCACGCTGAGCAGCGTGTATCCGAATCGGGCACCGCCAGCCAGATCGGTCGCCCAGTTGCCCGGGTCCATGTACCCGACCGCCACGAGATAGCCAGGGCCGGCAAAGGCCAGCGCCTTCCGCCACCAGGACCCTTCGACCGCCACCGTGCGGTAGGACTCGACCAGCGTCGGCGTAAGCCGGGCGCGATTCCAGCCGGACTGCCCCGGTTGGACGCCTGGATTGGCCCCGGATTCAACGATTAGCTCCGGTCGACTCCTGATCGGTTCCACACGCAAATAATAATTAGTGTACCCTAAATCGCCATGCGGACGCTGTCTTCCCGCCGGCCATTGGGGCCGCCGCGGAGCGGTGACCGGGGGCCGCTAGTGACGTCGGTGTTGCCGTTGCCCATATTGGACCATGGTGAGACTCCAACCATGAAACAGCGAGCGATTGCGGCCGCTGTGCCAGCCACCCCCGGTAGTGTTTCCGGGGAGGCCGAGGCCACCAGGTATCGGGCGTTCTTCGTGACGCTCGGCTCGGTGCCCGAGGGGGCAGCGGAATGGCGAGCGGCATTCGCGGGTCTCGTCACGCTCCGCTACATCGATGCGTGGGCGGAATCGGGGTTGCCGACAGCCAGCCTGGATGCCGAACGACGTGCCGTCGAAGCCGCCATTGGTGCGGTCTCCGACACCATCCCGGAGCGCGAGCTGCTGCGCGCCCTCGTCGACCACACCCTGCGGGAGCCGCACGGCAGGCTCACCAATGTCGCGCCGCTCTTGATGGCGTACGGCCGGTCGTTGCACCAGCGGTCCACCTGGGCGTTGGCGGTTGCGGTGTACGGGCGCGTCCGCGCCGCCTGGGTGCCGGGCACGGGGTCACGCCAGGACGCACTGCTCGGTGGCGCGTCGGCACTCCGAAGCGGTGCGTGTCACCGCAAACTCGGAGACTCCAAGACGGCCGAACACGAGTATCGTTATGCGCTATCCGTCGCCCGCAAATGGGGCGATGACCACCTCGCGCTTCGTGCGCGAACGTGTTTAGCCGACGTCGAGGCCGATCGAGGCAATTTGCCCGCGGCGGATCTGCAGCTTGCTCGGGTGATCGCTGATGCCGTGACCGAGCGGACCCGTGACGTCCGCGGATTGGCATGGCACGACCGTGCCCACGTCGCGCATTGGCGCGGCAGGCTGGCTGAGGCGATCGACTATGCATACGAAGCGTGGTCGGCCATCGACGATCCGACGGCGCGGGAGCGCGTGCTCGGAGACCTCGCGGCGATCGCGTTGGCGGCGGGGTATCGCGAGACCGCGCGCGATGCGAACGCGGTGCTCCTGGCGACCGCGCGCGAACCCTACGTGCGCTGGCTCGCCACGATCAACCTGATGGAGATCGCGACCCTCGATCGGCGGGAGGTCGACTTTACACGGCTACGCCGCGCGTTGGCCGGAGTTGCGCTTGGGCCGATCGTCGAGGCAGAATATTTGTATTACGGCGCGCTCGGCGACCTCACGTTCCAGCGCCGGCCCCAGGCGATAGAGGCATTGCGCCGTGCAGTCGAGATCGCCGAGCAGTGCCAGTTGGGCGAGGTACTCTTTCGTGCCGAGGCCGCGCTCCAGCGGGCGTGCGATGACACATACACGCCGCGGTCGGAACCGTCGCTGGCGACGCCTGAGCGCTTGGCTCACGTCTCCGCAGCGCTATCCAACGCGCGGACGCTCGCAGCGGTCGCGGACTGAGCAAACAACAGGTTCGGTGGCGCCACACGGTCAGATTGCGGCGCCCCTGCGTGCGTACGGCGTTCAGCAGTGAGAATCCGATCCGCCGGTCACGCCACACCGGGCTGCCATGTTCGGGGCGGCGGGACTGGTGATGGAGTTCTCGTGAACGGCGCCGGCGGCAGTGGGCGCGGTCGGAGAACTGCACGCCGCAAGTGCGCCGAGCAGCGTGGCAACCAGCAGCAGGGAACGACGGGGAGTCGGGGTCATACACACCTCGGGTTTGAAAGGGCACATCGCGCTGTCGAATGATCGCCGTCGCCGCCACCGGCGCCGTCGGCAAAACGGAAGCCCGAGGTGGCGAAACGGAAGGCGGTCTCTCGGGCGCAGCGTGGAGCGTGACGCGCCGGACGCGGCCGCGGGAGGGTGGCTCATGGCGGGTCGGGGCGACAAATGCTGATCGCGGCTCGTTTGGAGCGCTCCCTGTTAGCGCGCCTCCACGCGGCGACGGTGGGAATGTCACTCGGTACTCGACATCCCGACGTGGCGCGTGCTGCGCGGCGAAGTTCGCCGCCGACCGATCGACGTCGTGATCGCCGACCCGGCCGCCCGCTGTCCTGACGCGGGCGATGGGCTCACCGCCCTCCAGACCATCCGGGATTTCGCGTCGGTCCTGGTCTACACGACGGTCTCCTCGGAAACGAGCCGCGCGATCCTCGCGCTCGGCGACTCGGGGGTCCATGACTTCGTCTTCGCGGGCTTCGACGACGCGCCGGAGCGGATGCGCCTGCGGGTGGAGGATGTCGCCGCGCGGGGGGCCGACGAGCCAGTCCTGGTTCAGATCCTGGGCGCGATCGCGCAGGCCGGCGCGCCGCCGGGCGTTGGAGAGTCGGTGCGGGAGTTGTTCCGGGCGACCTGGCGGTTTCGTACCGCCCAGGACCTCGCGGCGGCGGCCGGCCTGACGCGCCAGCACACGAATGTGTGGCTGCGGCGCGCGGGGCTCGCGCCCTGTTGCACGGTGGTGACCGCGGTGCGGGTGCTGCGCGGGTTCCAGTACGCGCGGATGGGCGGTCTCACCGTCGTGGATGTGGCGGCGCGGCTGCGCTACCCCGATCCGGAAGTGTTCACCAACAACGTCCGCGCCATTACCGGTGCGCCGCTGGCGGAATGGCGGCACCAGAGCGTCGACCGCTTCGTGACTCGTGTGCGCATCCGCCTCGGCCTGCCAGGCTCCGCCGCAGCTCGCGCTCGTGCATCCGTCGGCACGGGAGCAGCTGCGCGACGCCGGGTGACCCCGCGTCGCGAACCGCTCGAGGCCAGCGGCGTCAGAACGTCAGATGCAGCGGGAGCGCGAGCCGGAGGCCGTCGGCCGCGGCCATCACCGTTGGCAGCTCCAGCGTGACCGGCCCCACATGCGGCAGGAACGCGGTCCCCGGCGCAGGCCGGCGGCGTCGCCGTCGTTCAGGCCCGCACCGCGCCCGTGCGCGACGATCGCGGCTTCAATGGCGCCGAACAGCGTCACGCCGCCTGCCACTGCCGCTCCCAGCACGAGGTTGGGGTGCTGGGTCTGCGTGTACGTACCGGGATAGGTGCCGCCAAACGGTCCAACGAACGTGGTGTCGCGCGTGACTGTGCGTGATTGAATCGCGAGCACGACACCGCCCGCGGCACCCGCCAGCACGACGGCGCCAAGCACCGGCTGTTTCGTATAGAACTGGCCCCCACCCGGCAGCAACCCGAGAAAGAACGCCGTCGTGGCGCTCGGAATGCCATGCCGGAGCTGCTGCATGCGCGCCCGGACCGCCGAGGCATCGAGTGCGCCCGGCTCGAGTTGCAGGTAATGCGAATAGTCGTGAATCGCGGCCGCGGCATCGCCATTCTGGTCGTGCGCGAGCCCTCGGTCGTAGACGCCAGCGGACAGCCCGGGCGCGCCGCTGACGACGCTGTCGAATTGATCGGCGGAGGTACTGAAGCTCCGGGCGTCATAGCTCGCCACGGCCAGCTTGAACTCCGTTACGACGGCGTTGCCGTGTGCGAGCGTGCCGCCCGGCAGCAGCTTGGCGACCCGGTCGCCGATCTGCGCCGCGTCGGTCGCGTTGGGCGCCAGCGAGAGGTAGCGGCAGTACTCGTGCACCGCGAGGTCACGCTGCTGCAGGTCCTCGTACTCGCGGCCCAGCCGATAGGCGAGGCTCGCGTCGCGCGGGTCGAGCGAGGCGGCTTGCTTGAACAGATCGCGCGCCGCCCGGTGATCGCCTTCGATCGACGATTCCTGTCCCAGCGTCGCCAGCCGATTCGCTTCCTCGATCACCTGCTGGGCGGTCGGCGGGGGCGCCGGGATGACCGGGCAGGCGATCGTGATCGGCGTCAGCTTGGGACGCTTGAGTGGCAACTCCTGGCCGCGAGATGCGACGGCGCGACGGCCGCCGCCATCATGGCCAGCGCGATGGCGGACCCGCACGGCCACTGCGAGCGAGAATGGTCATGGAACCACGGTGAGGGAGATACTGTTGGTCGCGCTGGCGTTGTCGAGAGCAGTGACCGTGATCGTGACCGGGCTCGAGCTTGGTGCTAATCGCGGTCAGCGTCACCGGCGTGCTCGCGATAACCTGTGCCGATGTGCCGCCATTCACCGTGACCGTGCTGGGATCGCTCGACGTCCAGGTCACGCGCCGGAATGTACTGACATCAGTGCTAAATGCGTCGAGGACCTGGGCGTTGTCGGTCGTGGATGCCGGGAAGCCCGTGGCTGAGAGGGAGAGTGTCGACGATGCCGGCGTGCCGGGTTGATGGTCGCCGAATGCCCGAACACGACCACCGTCCCGGATCCCGACGGTCCACTGCCACTCGTGGCCGTGATTGTGGCAGAGCCATCGCCCGAGCCATTGGCGGTGACGAGGCCAGTGCCACTGACCCCGGCGACGGTGCCGCCGGTCAGCGACCAGGTAACGGCTGCTCCTGGCAGGTAGTTGTGGCCCGAGTCGAATGCGGAGTCGATCAGCTGTACCGTGTTCCCCGGAGCGGTCGCAAAGATTGTATCCACAGCCGGCGCCACGTCTACCGTTGCGACTGACGCCGTCACAACAGTGGTGTTCGTGCCGCTCTTCCCCCCGTCGGAGGCCGTGATTCTCGCTGTGCCGGCGCTGACTCCTGTCACGAGACCGCTCGACGTCACGGTCGCAATGCCGTTGGCCGAAGACATCCAGGTCACCGTCGGATTCGTGACCACGTTGCCCAGGCTGTCTTTCACCGTTGCGGTGAGTTGTACCTGGCCGGTCTGGCTGACGGTGTCAGTGAGCGGCGCGATCGTGACCGATCCAATCGGCACAGGGTTGACCTGGAGCGTGACACTACCCGACACGCCGCTGATCGATGCGAAGATGACGACGGCGCCCTGCTGCAGCGTGGTGACGACACCGCCCGCGCTGACCGTCGCCACCGCGCTGTTGCTTGTGCTCCACGTGATGGCGCGTCCGGTTATGACATTGCCCGATGAGTCATACGCCGTCGCCGTCAGGGTCTCCTGATGGCCCACGGTGAGCGTATCCTGAGGCGCCGCCACATGAACGGAATCGACCGGCACCTGCGAGACGATGATCGTCGCGGTGCCGCTTTTCGCTCCGCTGGTCCCGGTGATCGTCGCGGTGCCCGCTCCTGCTGCCAGGATCTGCGCGGTCGTACTGGTGCTGCTGCTGATACTCGCGATCCCGGTATTGCTCGACCCGAACGTGACCGTCGGGTTGCTCACCGGATTGCCATTCACGTCGGTCACGGTGGCGGTGATCTGCTGCGTCTGTCCGACGTGTAGCTGCGAGACGTTGGGCGAGAGTACCACGGAGTTGACCGGCGCCGCACTGACGGTGGCCACAACGCTGTCCGAAATGCCTTCGCTTGTTGCGACGACCACGGAGGTTCCGGGGCTCACGCCCGTGACCAGTCCGGCGATCGAGTCCACGGTCGCCACAGCAGGAGTGCGCGATTTCCATCGGACCACTCGGCCTGGCAGCACGTCGCCCGCGGAGTCGAACGTCGTCGCCGTGAGCTGCGTGGTCTGGGTGACGACGATCGCCGGATTCGCCGGCGTGATCGTGATCGACCGCACCGGAATCTGGGAGACGATGATCGCCGCCGTCGCGCTCTTCCCACCCACCGACGCCGTGATCGTCGCCGTTCCGACAACCCGCCCCGTGATCAATCCGTTGGCGTCCACCGAGACGGTGCCGGCGCTGTCGCTCTTCCACGTCACGGTCTGCCCAGTCAGCACGTTGCCCGACTGATCCTTCACGGTGTCCGAGAGTTGCAGCGTCGTCGCGACGCGAATCGTGGCATGCGTCGGCGTCACGACGATCGATCCCACCGGTTTGGGCGTCACGGTGACCGTCCCGATGCCGGATACGCCCTGTGCGCTGGCCGCGATCTGCAGCGTCCCGACGGCCACGCCCGTGACCACGCCACCCTGAGTGACGGTCGCCAGCGTATCGACATTGCTGGACCAGAAGAACGTCAGGCCGCTGACCGTCGCGCCCCTGGGCATCCTGTCCGACCGCCGTCAGGGTGGTCGTCGCTCCAATGGCGACCGAGGTGCTATCCGGCGTGATGACGATCTTCTTGAGCGGCCCAGCGCCTCCCGGCCCGGTCGTGTTGTCACTGCTATGGCAGCCGATCACCAGGCCGGCGGCGACCAGCACCGCGCCCGCAAGCACTCTGGAGGCGCGCATTATCGGGCTCCGCTGACCGGTGTGGGTTCCGACCGGTCGGTCGGTCGTGCCGTCGCCGAGTTGGCCGTCGCTATTGTTACCCCAGCAATACGCCGTTCCGCTGGTGGATGTGCCGCAGGTATGGGCGCCACTGGCATGAATGGCGACGAACGACACCCCGCCGTGCACTTTCACCGGCACCGGGCGGTCGGATCGTGGACCCATCACCCAATTGGCCGTAGCTGTTTCTTCCCCAGCAATCGGCTTCACCGGTCGCAGTCAGGGCGCAGCTATGCACGCCCCCGGCAGTGATGTCCGTGTAAACCAGGGCGCTCGACACTTTCGTGGGCACCGCGTGATCCCGTCCGTCGTCCGTCCCAAGTTGACCGGCCATGTTCCGCCCCCAGCAGTATGCCTGCCCAACGGTGGAGAGTGCGCAGGTGTGCGAACCGCCGGCAGCGATCGCACGAAACAGTCCACCGCCCGCGACCGGCGTCGGGACGGCCCGGACGATGGTCGTACCATCTCCCAGCTGCCCGGAGGCGTTCTGTCCCCAGCAATAGGCCTGGCCCACCGCATCCAGGGCGCACGAATGGTTCCACCCCACCGTCAAGGTCACGAACCGCACCGTGCTTTCGACCCGCACCGGCGTGGATCGGTCCTGCGTACTCCCATCCCCGAGTTGGCCGTACAGGTTACGCCCCCAACAGAGGACTTCGCCGTTGGTCGTCAGGCCACACGAATGGGTCGTCCCGATCGCCACCGTCCGGAAGGTGTGAGCCCCCCCCACGCGGGTTGGCGCGAGATGCCCGTTGCCGCTCGAATCGCCGGACTGGCCGTTTCCCAGCTGGCCATAGGTGTTGTCGCCCCAGCAATAAGCGGCGCCGGTCCTGGACACGCCGCAGGTGTGCGCGATGCCCGCCGCGACCTGGCTGTATGCCACATCCCCGCTGATACGCGTCGGCGCCGCCTCGCGCGCCGTGCTTCCGATGCCGAGCTGGCCCCGGTCGTCACCCCCCCAACAGGAGACGGCGCCATCAGCGTTGAGCGCGCAGGTGTGCGTCCCCCCGGCAACGACGGATGGCGGGGCGGGCGCGTGGATCGGTGCCGGTGGCTCCGGCGCCGCCGCGGGCGTCGTCACGCTGTCACGCGCCGGTACCGGCGTGCGCGTGACGGTGCCCGACGCCACGACCGGCGGCTTCCGCGAGAGTTTCGCCAGCGAATCACGCATTGCCACCAGTGAATCGCGCGCAATGGCCACCCGGATCGCCTCGGCCGAATCCTTACTCGACGTCGCTGCCGCCGCCGCGCTGTCTGCCGCCACGCGTGCCGCCTCGGCGGTCAAGCGATTCTCCGAATCCCGGGCGCTTTCGAGCTCCAGCTCCTGCGCGCGCTGCAGGCTGTCGTCCGCCGCCCGGTGGCCGAGCCCCGTCGCCCGCGCCAGAAACTCGGGGTGGGTCACCATGGCCGCAGCCACGGCCGCGACCAGCACGGCCGGGATCACCAGGGCCAGATACCGCCGCGCGGGCGGGGGACCCGGTGGCCGAAACGAGGGCTGCGATCGGCGCGGCGTGGTCTCGGGATCCCGCCGGTACTGCACGGTGTTGAGCGGCGTGTTCGAGGCCGCTGGCGTCTGGCTCCGAATTGGCGTCGACGTAATTGCCCGCTGCGGGCCAGTCGTCCCAATCGCGGCCGGGGCGCCAGGAGCCGGAACGTCCGGGACCCACTCGTCGTCCGTGAGCGCGTCGAGAAAATTCGCGGCCGCCGGCCAGCGCTCGTCGCGCCCCTTGGCCAATGCGCGCTCGATGGCGGCACGCAGCCGGACCGGCGTATCCGGCCGGATCTCTGCCAGCGGCGGCAACATCTCGAACTTCTGCCGGTACATCACGTCGGAGATGCCGTCGTCGAGTCCCGGGCGCTGGCCAGCCAGCATCTCGTACCCGATCAATCCCAGACCGAACACATTGCTCCGCCCATCCAGCTCGGCGCCATCGATTTGCTCCGGCGACATGTAGGCGGGCGTGCCTACGATCATGTCGGTCGGCTGCTGGCGGCCGTCTTCGGCGGACAGCGCGATGCCGAAATCGGACAGCAGCGCCCGGCCCGTGTCGTCATTCAGGAACACGTTGTCGGGCTTGATGTCCCGATGGATGACCCCGCGGGCGTGAGCGTAGGCGAGCGCCGCCGCGATATCACTCAGCACTGCTTCGGCGCGTTCCGGCGCGAACGGACCATCCTCTCGCAGCGCGCGCTCGAGCGTTCGGCCGGGCACGTACTGCATGACGAGCGCGAGCCCGAGCGTCGAGAGCCGTTTCACGGCGTACATCGCGACCACGTTCGGGTGCTGCAGCTGGGCGACGGTGCGGGCTTCGGCGAGCTGGCGGGCCACCATCTGCTCGTCGACATTCGCCGCCGCGTGAATCACCTTGATGGCGACCTGGCGTCCGAGCTGGCGATCGCGCGCGAGATACACCACGGCCATCCCGCCACGTCCCAGCTCGCCGAGTATCTCGTAGTCTGATTCGAGCTCGCGAATCTCGGCGAGCGTCGCTTCCTGCGACACGGCTACCGCTCCCGGTAGCGGAAGACTACCTCCCCCATTCTCGATCTGGTCCCCGTCACGAAGCACGCGGTTTCCATGCGCGGAGTCGAGCGCCTGACCGTTGATGAGGACCGGGTTGGTCTGCGACAGGTTCGTGAGCTTCCACCGGCCGTCGACGTATTGCATGCGCGCGTGCTGGCGGCTCACGGTCTGTGACCGGAGTTGCACGTGGCGATACGGCGGACCGGTGACGCGCCCGAATGTGATCTCTGGTTCCTCACCCCACGTCCGCACGAATCGGATGTCGCGCCCAGGCGACTCGCCGTCCACGACTTCGAGGCGGCCCGGCAGAAACTGCAGCGTCCCGTCCATGGGCGGGACCTCGTGCACGACTTTGCTGGCCGGCGTCGCGCCATTGGCACGCGCCGGACCCCCCGCGGCCTGCGGCGCACTGTGCGCCACCGCGGCGGCGGATCCGTTTCCCCCGGGCGGCGTGCCATAGCGGGGACCACCGCCCGACGCGTAGCCGAGCGCCAGGTTTGCCCCGTTGGCCGACGCCGCAAGCCCACCGCCGAGTGGCGCGGTCGGACCTTCGAGGACACTGCGCATCGGGGGCCGCGGTGCCTCGCTCCCACGCCGCTGCACGGGGATGAGGAGCGGCGGAGGCTCGTTGGGCTCGAGTTCGCGAGCCGCCCGCCACCTGAAGATCAATCGCACCACAGCGTACACCACCACCGCCAATGCAAAAATGGCGGCGCCGGCGAATACCAGTGGATTCGCGAAGACCGACGAGAGCAGGGACATCATACGGATGGCAGAAAGGTGCGGCCCGGGCCCGTGGGATAGGGCATTAGACCGCGCCTATCGATATGAAGATCCTTTCGGTAGAAAGAAACGCTACGGCCCGCAGGGAGCAATCCAGGCACCCGGGGCCGCCGCGAACATCTGTGTAAACATATGTCGTTGCTGCCGATCGCGCTCGGCTGACTCGGCGCGCGAAACGCTGGCGGTCCCGCTGCCAGCCGACGGCGTCGCGTCGCGAGAGCCTGCCACGCGGTCAAAACGGAGTGTTGGCCTTCGGCTTCTGCGATGTGGCCTTCGTCGCCTCGTCGATCGAGTGCGTCGCCGCGTCCACGTTGACTGTCGGGACGGGAGGCGGCGCGTCGGTCGCGTTGGCCGGCTTCGCACCTGCCGCCGAAGCCTGGGCGGCAGACGCCTTCGCATGCGCGGGCTCGGGCTTGGCGGACGCCGGCGTCACCGACGTCTGAAATGCCGCCCGGGCGGGAACGGCGGACGGATATGCAACCGTCGAGGCGGTTCCATGCGACGTCCCCGCACCCGCGCTCTGCACGCCACCGGCGGGCGGTGTGCCCGCGGGGGCACTCGAGGGAGGCGCAGCGTTCATTGCCGCATTCGCCGGCGCGGGCAATGTCGCGACGGCAGGCGCCGGCGGCTCACCCAGCAATCCGCCCAGCATGTCTCGGCCGAACGTCAAGAGCACCACGGCCGCAATCGCCAGCACGGCGGCGACCGCGATCGCGATCTTCTTGCCTCGCCCGGGATTCACGACCTTGACCGGCTGTGCAAGGTCCGCGGCGGCGCGGTCGGCCGACAAATGGAACCCACGCTTCCGCGTGGCGATCTCGCTGAGCTCAGGCTGACGGCGCTGCGCCACCGGCGCTGACGCCGCACCCGACGGCGTCGGCGACACACTCAGCTCGATGTCCTGGCTTCGTGATGCGGATCCCGAGCCCGACACGCGGCCTGCCTCGGGCACAACCGCACCCGACACGCGGGCCGCCTCGGGCATCACCGCACCGGACACGCGGCCAGTCTCGGGCGCAACGGCGCCGGACACCCGAGCGGATTCCGCCGGGGTAGCCATCGGCAGCGGCGCCGACGGCGCCTCTCCCGACGCGCGCTTGACCAGCATCTCGGCCGACGCCCGCCTGGCGGGTGCCGAAGTGCGGCCGACCGGCCCCCCGGAGATGCTGAGGACGGCAACACGGTGGTGCCGGGATTCGACAGGCGTGCCCGTTCTGGTTTAGTGACGATCGTGGGCGCGATCGGACCCTGGAACACGTTGGCGCTAGCGCCACTCGACCGGCGCGGTGCGTTGACGGGTGAGGACACCCGCTGCGGCGCGGTGCCCGGTGGATCGATCACCCTCGGTGGCGCGATCTGCCGAAGCTCCGCGACTCGCGTCCGGATCGCTGGCAGCGACGGATGGTCGGGACCCTGTGCCACTTCGCGGATCGCCAGTGACCGCTCACGCATCTCGAGCTCATCGGCGAGACGACCCTGCGCGGCGCAGGCATCGGCCAGGCCGTCCAGCGTCGCAGCGATCGTCGTGTCATTGGCCGGCAGTGTGCGCTCGCGCACGGCGAGCACGCGGCGCCAGATCCGCTCGGCCGCATCCGGCTGCGCCATCGACTGCCGCAGTTTCGCGAGCGTGACCAGCACTGCCGCGACTTCGGGATGCTCGGGACCCAGCGGGCGCTTCATCGCCAATAGCTGCGTCAGCATCGGCTCGGCGCGCGAGTAGTCGCCACGCTTCACGTACAGCCGCACCAGGTTGTTGAGATTGACCGCGAGGTCCGCCTGGCTCGCCTCGACCCGCTTGATCGTGACAGCCATCGCGCGCTGCAGCAGCGGCTCCGCATCATCCAGTGCGCCGCGCGCGACGTACAGCGCCGCCAGGTTGTTGATGCTGCTGATCACCGTCGGGTGATCACCGCCGAGCGCCTGTTCGCGCAATTCGAGCGCGCGCCGAAAACAGTCCTCCGCCTGGGCGTAGTCCTTTTGCTGATACTTGAGTTGCCCCAGGCTGCTCAGGCTCGACGCCATCTGGAGGGGATCGCCACCCGGCTGCTCCGCTTCCGCGATCGCACCCCGGAAAGCTTGCTCTGCGCCAGCCGCATCGCCCTCGGCAAAACGGCGACGACCCGACTCGTGGTATTGCTCCCACGTCATTGGCCGGGATTCAATGTCTGCAACCGTCGTCGCGGTCATTCCATGCCTCCTTATCGGGGAGGACGCCCGGGACAGGGTGGTGTAACGCGCCCGGGGCCCCGGAAGGTCCGGAATCCGCCCGGTTACTCCGCGCGCAGCATCTCGAGGGGCGTCGATGCGAACGCGGACCGGCTTCCCGCGACACCGATCACGATCGTGAGCACGGCGCTGGCCAGTGCGATCAGGACCGGCGGCCCGAACGCCGGCACGAACGGCGCCTCGAAGATGAAATGCACCAGGAGCCACGCCCCTCCCACCGACAGCAGGGTCCCTGCCACGCTGGCCAGGACGCCCAGCATCGCGTACTCGGCCACCATGATGCGGGTCACCTGGGCGCGCGACGCGCCCAGGGTCTTGAGCAGCACGCTCTCGCGGATACGTTCGCGGCGCGTGGCGGCGACGGCGCTGAACAGGACCGGAATTCCCATGAGCAGGCAGAACACGGAGAGAAACCGGATCGCGAGCGTGATTTTCTGGAGTATCCCGTTGACCGTATCGCGGATGAGCGAGAGATCGACGCTCGAGATGTTGGGGTAGCGCTCTCCGATCGTGCGCTGCAGGCTGGCCGTGGCAGCCGCGGTTTGGACGTCGGCGAGCAACACATACTGCTTCGGCGCGTGCTCGAGCACACCGGCCGGGAACACGACGAAGAAATTGGGCTCGAACCTCGCCCAATCCACATCACGGAAGCTCGTGATGCGCGAGTGCACCGGTACGCCCTGGACATCCCACGTGACGCGATCGCCGATGGTCACGCCCAGCTCCTTGGCGACATCGCTCTCGAACGACACCGGGGCAACCGAGTCGCCCTCCGTGGCGTGACCCAGCCAGCGGCCCCCGACGAGCCGTTCCGTCGAGACGAGTGTGTCCCGATACGTCGACCGGTATTCGCGGCGGAGGGCCCATGCGGCCCGCCGGGGCCCGCCGGACCGCCGGTTGCCGCGGCGTTGCGCGGGATCGGGCGCGGCGCTGTCCGTCGTATCCGCCGCATCGCCGGGAGCCACGGCCGCGGCTGATACGGGGGTCCCGTTGATGGCCGCAATACGCATGGTCACGATCGGCGTCTGCTCGACGACGGTATGTCCGGCCGCGCGCACGATGGAGTCGGTGGCGAGCACCTGGTCGTCCTGTACGTCGAAAAACAGGAGATTCGCGCGCGACGAGTCCGTCGTCACGGTGAACTCGTGGAGCAGCGCCGACTGCACCAGAGCGAGCGTCGAGATCAGAAAGACGCCAAACCCGAGCGCGAGCACCACCGCGCGGGTCTGATTCGCCGGCCGGTGCAGGTTGGCGATGCCCTGGCGGAGCACGTAGGGCCAGCGCGCGCGTGGGAGTCGCCGGGCCAGTGCAGCGAGCCCACTGGCGGCGATCCACAGGATGCCCAGGACGACCGCGATGCCCGCGGCAGTCGCCACTCCGGTTCGCGGTGCCGGCGCGCGCGCGATCGCGATCCCGAGGACAGTCGCCCCGATGGCGGCGCCCGCGGCCCACACTGCGGGATCGCGTCGCGCCGAGGCGCCACTCACGCCGGGTCCGGTCTCCACGTGGCGCCGCAGTGCCTGTAGCGGCGACACCCGGCGCAGGGCAAGCAGTGGACGGATCGCAAATAGCAGCGCGATCCATAGTCCGGTTACGAGCCCCACCAGCATAGCGCGCGGGACCAATTCGATCGAGACGCCCAGTGGCAGGAAATCCCGTACGGCGTTGGGCAGGGCGAGTTGAATGCCGCCACCGATGATGACGCCGATGATGGCGCCCACCAATCCCATGACGGCGGCTTGGGTGACGTAGATGGCCAGCACCTGCCAGCCCGTCGCACCGAGGCAGCGCAGAATCGCCGCCGCTTCGGCCTTGCGCGCGACGAAGGCCGTGATCCCGCTGGCGACGCCGATCCCGCCAAGCAACAGCGCGACGACACCGAGGACGCCGAGAAAATCCGTCAATCGTCCAATCGCGCTGGTGAGGTTGGCCTCGGCATCGGCGACGGTCTGGATCCGCACGCGCTGCGGGGCCAGTGCGTGCCGCTCGCGCGCGAGCCAGCGGGCCGCGACCGGAGCCACGCTCGTGGGCAGCGCGATCAGCGTCTTGTAGTCGGCGCGTGCGCCCGTGACCAGAAGCCGGGTGGCGCCCAGGTCGCGGTCGGGGATGAAGACGCGCGGGCCGATGGCCGCGGCGATGCCGGCGTCGCCGGGAACGGCGCGGATGGTGCCAACGATCTCGAATCGTGTGTAGCCGAGCGTGAGTGAATCACCGACCCGCGCATCGAGCGTGGCGAGGAGGGACGGATCCACGATGGCGCGATCGCCCGCATGGAGCTGGGACCACGCGCCTGCCGGGTCTGTTGTGACCTGTCCGACCAGCGGGTAGGCGTCACTGACCGCGCGAATCTGCGCGAGGCGTGTCCGGCCGCTGCGGTGTACGGCCGCCATCGATGGGAACGTGGTGACGAGGGCCTCGCGGGCGCCCGAGTGCTGGAGCGAATCCGCCAGTTGCGCCGCCGTGGTCGCGAGAGGCTGCCGCGAGAGTAGGGCCAGGTCGCCGCCGAGCAGGGACCGCGAGCTCTCGGCCACCGACGCCAGCACGTTGGCGGAAAACGAATCGATCGCGACCAGCGCCCCAATGCCGAGTGAGACCGACGACATGTAGAGGAGCAGCCGGCTCCGCATCGTCCGGCTTTCCCGCCACGTGAGCCGGGCGAGGGAACGCCATGGGCGCCGCGCCGTCATGCGCGGGCTGGCGAGGCGGCGTCCGGGCGGGTGGCCGATCCGTTCGAGGGCGTGTCGGAGACGATGCGCCCGTCGCCGAGCCGGATGACTCGGTTGGCGCGCGCGGCGAGCGCCAGGTCATGCGTCACCAGCACTACTGTGGAACCCGATTCCCGGTTGAGGGACTCGAGCAGTTCGATCACCAGCGCTCCGCTGGCGGCGTCGAGATTACCGGTGGGTTCGTCGGCGAAGAGGACGCTCGGATGATTTGCGAAGGCGCGCGCGATCGCGACGCGCTGTTGCTCGCCCCCGGAGAGCTGCGCGGGGAAGTGGCTGGCCCGTGCGGTGAGTCCCACGCGCGCGAGTGCATCGCGAGCCGCCGGCTCGGCGCCTGGGTCGCCGCGCAGCTCGAGCGGGACCGCGACATTCTCGAGCGCGGTGAGCGTGGGCAGGAGCTGAAAGCTCTGAAAGACGAATCCCACCTTCTCGGCACGGAGACGTGCGCGCGCGTCCTCGCTCAGCGATGCGAGGTCGGTCCCGTCAAGAATGGTGGTGCCATGGGTGGGAGTGTCGAGACCGGCCAGCAATCCGAGGAGCGTCGTCTTCCCACTACCGGACGGTCCGACAATGGCGACATAGGCGCCGTCCGGAATGTCAAACGACACGCGATCGAGTGCCGACAACAGCGTCTCACCACTATGGTATTGCTTGGTCAGGTCGCGGGCGGCGAGCATTCGCTTATGTATCGGGTCATGGAGAGACGCTCAGGGCGGACATGGATGGAGCGCCGCGGGCGGCATCGGTCACAGGGGAGGCCGATCGCGGCCATGCTCGTCGCCGGGGCGATCGCCGTCGCCTGTGGCGGCGGCGCACGGGCTGGTGCGCACGACTCCCAAACTACGTCGGGTGACACGGCCACGCCGCCGGCGGCGGCTCACACGGTGCTGATTGTCGGGACGAGTCTCACGGCTGGGCTGGGACTCGATCCGGACCAATCGTATCCCGCGCTGCTGCAGCAGAAGATCGATTCGGCCGGGCTGCCGTTCACCGTGCGGAATGCCGGGTTGAGCGGCGAGACGTCCGCGGGCGCGCTTCGGCGGCTCGATTGGCTCCTTCGTGGTCCGATCGACGTGTTCGTGCTGGAGACCGGCGCCAATGACGGGTTGCGGGGATTGGACCCGGACTCGCTGCGCGCCAACATCGAGGCCGCGATCGCCAAAGTGAAGCGGGAGCGTCCGAACGCCCGGATCTGTCTCGTGCAAATGGAGGCGCCCCCAAACATGGGACCGTCGTATACGCGAGCATTCCATGAGGTGTACCCGGCTGCAGCGCGGGCCGAGGGGGCGACCTTGCTCCCGTTCCTGCTCACGGGGGTCGCCGCGCAGCCGGCGCTGAACCAGGCTGACGGGATCCATCCCAATGTCAAAGGCGAGCGAATTGTTGCCGCGACCCTGTGGGGCGGACTCGCGCCCGTGCTCCGGTCGATTGTTTCGCCCACCAGTGGTGCGTCCGAGTAGGCCAGAGGCAGACCCACGAGCCGGGGCTGGCGACGGGGACGACCGCAACGGGGACGACCTTGGTAGGGGCCGGTCGCGACCGGCCCCTACGGATGCCGCCGCGTCACCGCCCCCGTCGCATGCCGCACACCTCTGTTGACCGTGGGCAGCGGGTGGAGTTAAAATACGAGGCTGTATCTGTTTAGCCGTTCCTACCCTGCCAACAAGGTTTTGACTATGGCCATGCCGGCGACGCAAATCCGGCGCGGGATGGTGTTGGTGTTTGAAGGCGATCCCTGTCGCGTCATCGAGTTCCGCCATCACACGCCTGGCAATTTGCGGGCGATGGTGCAGGCCAAGCTGAAGAACTTGCGCAGCGGGTCGAGCTTCGAGCATTGGTTCCGCGCCGCCGATTCCATCGAGCGGGCGTCGATGGAGACGCAGGACCTCGAGTTTCTGTATTCGGGCGGTGGCACGTACCACTTCATGAATACCGACAACTACGATCAGATCGAGATGGACGACGAGGCACTCGGCGACAACGCGCAGTGGATGCAGCCGGGAATGCGGATCCAGGCCGAGTACTATGATGGGCGGCCGATCGGGATCCAGCTCCCGAACTCGTTGACGCTGGAAGTCACCGACACCGCGCCGGTGATGCGGAGCGCCACGAAGACGGCGTCGACGAAACCGGCGAAGCTGGAGAACGGTGTCACGGTCAACGTGCCCGAGTTCATCAGCACCGGGGAGAAGGTCCGAGTCAATCCAGCGACCGGGGAGTACGTCGACCGCGCGAAGTGATCGGTCACGCAGGGCTGCTCGCGCTGGGCAGCGATGAGTCCGGCGGGAACTGCGTGAGCGCGGCGTGATTGATTCGAGGGTGGGGCGGAATTATGATGGGTGGGCTCCGGCGTGGACTGGCGCGTCCCGGCTTTCCCTGGTGACTGTAGCTCAATTGGTTAGAGCACCGGACTGTGGCTCCGGGGGTTGTGGGTTCAATTCCCATCAGTCACCCTGAACGCGGAAGTAGGTCCGTAGCTCAATTGGTAGAGCACCGGTCTCCAAAACCGGCGGTTGGGGGTTCAAGTCCCTCCGGGCCTGTGTGGCGCTCGATCGGATGGGCTGGGTGAGGCATGTGGCTCGTTGGCTGCTGGGTGGTGATGATCGGCTGTGATGATCGGCTGTGATGATGGGTTGTGGATGATGGGTTGTGATGGTTGGCACGGGCGGTCGTCGTGGGGGAACCGCGGGCGGTATCGTCTAGGGGACTAGGACGGAGCCCTCTCAAGGCTCAAACACGGGTTCGAATCCCGTTACCGCTATGTTGGGAGTCGGGAACGAGCGCCTGGGGTGTACGGCCCCATCGTCTATCGGTTAGGACGTCACCCTTTCAAGGTGGAGAGACGGGTTCGATTCCCGTTGGGGCTACTGCAGGAAGCCAGGTGCCGGCATTCAGGCGCAGGACGGCAGGTGCGCGTCGAGACACCGTCTTAAGTCAGGCAATGCGCGAAGGCGGTGCAGCAAGGACAGTGCAGCAAGGACAGTGCAGCAAGGGCAGTGCAGGAGTTGGCGAATAGGGGACTGTAGCTCAGCTGGTTAGAGTGCCGGTCTGTCACACCGGAGGTCGCGGGTTCGAGCCCCGTCAGTCCCGTCATAAGGCAGCAGCAACGAGCAGCCGCAACGAGCAGCCGCAACACCGTACGAGACAGCAGTGAGCGCCCTGGTGGTGAAATTGGTAGACACGCCATCTTGAGGGGGTGGTGCCGCAAGGCGTCGCGGTTCGAGTCCGCGCCAGGGCATGTCAGGGGGTCGCCGGTCGCGGCCCAGGAGCGCCGGAAGGGAAGCGAGGCGGGTGCCAGAAACGGCACACGGATTACCCCGCCACAGTAGCTCAGTGGTAGAGCACCCGATTCGTAATCGGGCGGTCAAGGGTTCAAGTCCCTTCTGTGGCTCTGTACGTCGGTCGCTGGCCAGCCGGGTCTGGCCTATCGCGGCAAGCGGTCTCGGTATCCCCGACGGCGCTACCGCGGCAGGCGGTCGCGGTACCCGCGGCTCACCGAAAGATCGGTGCCGTCGGTGAGGACCACCCGGTACTCCCCCGGCGCCACGGTCCGCAGCTCCTGCACCCGATCCAGGTTGACGATCGCCGAGCGGTGCACGCGCGCAAACTGCGCGGGATCGAGCTGCGACTCCAGGATGCCAAGCCCCGAACGGATCACGTATTGCTGGCGCCCGACATGGAGATGCAGGTAGTTCCCGTCCGCTTCGATCCAGTCGATGCTCACCGACTTCACGAAGATCGTGCGCCGTCCGATCTGCACGGCCACGCGCTCCAGGTACTTCGAACGGCCGCGCAGCGACGCGAGCACTTCCCGCAGATCATTCCCGAGCGTGGCGCCGCGATCCACCGTGAGTGCCGTGCGCGCGCGGTCCAGCGCCCGTGACAACCGCGTCTGGTCGAATGGCTTGAGCAGGTAGTCCGCCGCGTCGGCGTCGAACGCACGCACCGCGTGCTCGGCGTGCGCGGTCACGAAGATCAGGACCGGCGCCGGTACGACCGTGAGTGCCTCGAGCAACTGAAAGCCGTCGACCTCCGGCATCTGGATGTCGAGGAACACGACATCCGGCTTGCTCGTCCGCATGGCTTCGATGGCCACGGCGGCGTCCTCGCACTCCGCGAGGACCTCGACGTCCTCGTGTTTCGCGAGCATCGCGCGAAGCCGCCGGAGCGCTAGCGGCTCGTCGTCCACCAGCACGACACGCATCGCGGTCAAGGCAGCAGCCTGTTCATGCGGCCGGCTCCGCCGCATCCGCCGCCGGGCGGATGCCCACGCTCGGCGAATGGCGGATGAGTGCCGGGCGCGCGTCGCCAGCCACGTGACGATAGGGCACCGTCGCGCGCACCAGCGTCCCGCCATTCGGCCGCGGGCTCAGCTCCAGCCGGTAGTAGTCTCCGAACATCGCCGAGAGCCGCGCGCGCGTGTTGCCGATCCCCGTCCCTTCACGCACGTCGCCCGCGGGCGGTAACCCCGCGCCGTCGTCCTCGACCGAGAGCACCAACCAGTCCGCGCGCCGTTGGCAACTCACTGCGAGGCGCCCCGGACCGCGCCGCGGCGCCAGCCCGTGTGTCAGGGCGTTTTCGACCAGTGGCTGGAGCACCAGCGGCGGAACGGCCGCGGACACCACGTCGGGATCCACGTCGACGTGAATGGTGAGCCGCGGACCGAACCGCATTTGCTGGATGTCGAGATACATCGCGAGCCGCTCCAGCTCATCCGCCAGCGAGATCTCGGCCGGATGGCCGACGCCCAGCGTCAGGCGCAGGAGATCGCTGAGGCGGATCAGCATCGCCTCGGCCGTCTCCGGCTCATCGCGCACCAGCGCCGCAATGCCGTTCAGGGTATTGAACAGGAAGTGCGGCTGCAGCTCGACGGTGAGCGCATGCAACCGTGCCTCGGCGAGCGACAGCTGCAAAGCCGACGCGACGCGATGTTCGTGGCGCACGGCGTGGACGCGAAGCAGGACCGCGTACGCGAGTGCGATCATCAGCATGTTCGTGACGTTGGTCTCGAACTCATAACCGAAATTGAGCAGCGGCGACGTGCGCACGAAAAGTCCGAGGTCACTGAATCCGCCAGCGGCGATGAGAATGCCGACGAGCGCGGCGGCCTGCACCGCCATCGCCGCGACCGCGACCGCGACGCGCGCGACCGCGTGCCGGCCGATCTGCCCCCGGCGAATCGGCGTACGGTCGAATGCCGCGAAGATCGCGGGAAGCAGCAGCAGCCAGAGACATCCATCCACGGCGCCGAGCACAATGGCGTGCGACAGCGCGAGGGGGACGCCGGCGGCGCGATTCGATGTGATGATCGGGCGCAGCGACGCGAGCTCGTACACGAGCTGCAGTCCCGCGACCATCGCCCACTCTCCCCGCGTCATGTCGGGGAGAACGGGACGGACAGTCGGCGTCCCTGGCGGCTCGATCACACGGATTCCAGTCACAGCACTCAGCGCGAAGAGGTGAATGGAATATGAGGCTGCGGATTGCGTGCTGTCACCACTGGACGATCTGGACGCGCTCAAACACGGGATCGACTCGCGGATTGACGAGATGAACAGGCACTTCCGCGGGGTGGGCGCTCTCGCCCGCCGAACGTGGGCGGTCTATCATGCACACGAGCGGTGGACACGTGTGGGTGACCGTCGCTTCGGGTGGTGTTTTCGGCCCGAATTCGCACGAAGGGCGGCGATACGCCGTCGCCCTCCGAGGTTGCACGAGGTAACACGATGTGACAAGGCGCCGGCCGGCGCGTGATGCGGATCTCGATGGAGGACACAGGTGACATTCACCGATCTCGCGTTCGATGGTACGAGCATCGTGTGGAGGATCACGCATCACATTCATGCGGTGCCGGAGACGATGGCGCGGCCAGGCACGGCACGCCCTCGCAGGGCTCGACGATGGGACAGGTAGGCCGGTTGCGTTCGTCGCTGTCGGTGGGGGAGCAGTGGCATTGCACTCAGGAGGCGTGCCATTCGGCGCCGGACCCGCCGCGCGTGTTCTTGCGCAAGCAAGCGCGCGGCTCTCCCCACCCAGCCGGCTCATCGTGATCGCCGCCCCGGGCGGCGGTCCGCCACTGGCCGTGACCCTCTTGCTCCCATGGATTCCGGATTCCGCGATTATCCCGGTTGAGGATTTGGTGGCATTGGCGGCCGTGATAGGGCTGCCTTCGCACGCCGGGTCGGTGGATCCTGCCGTGATCCGAATGGCCTGGGGTGCCCGCCCGGCCGTGGTGACGAGCCTCTTGCCTCCATGCGCGAAAAGCGGCTCGGATATCCGCACCCTCCATGAGTGCATCCTCGGGCTGGCCGCCGAGGGGCTGGGAGGGGGGGCGCAGGCGCGCCGTACTGCGGTGGTGTCGCGCGGGCGTGGACTTCGCGGGCTGGCCCAACTGGCAATAGGGCAGCCTCAGCCATAATATTTCGAGGAGGCGGCACCCCGCCGCGCCCTGGAGTTGTATCGGGTGCGGCGCGGTCCGTCACGGCCAACTTCCTGCACATGTACTCGGTGGGTTGTTCACGGTACATGTTCGCAGGGTCCGGTTGGCGAATCCTCTTGGCGGGAGGTCCTGTGCGACTGCAACTGCATCCCTTGGCGGCACTGATCGCGGCGTCGGTGCTCCCAGTTCTTGCCAAGGCACAAACCGATATGGGGACGCCGCCCGCGGCGCACGGGTCTGTGGCGATTCCGCAGGACGTACTTCGGAGCCGGGCCCGGGCGAGTCTCGATCGCGCGTCGGCGCTCGTCGCGATGGCGCGCGAGGCACCGGCTGCCGCGACCGATCCCGCGAGCGCGCACCGGGCGTCGGAGCTGGCGCATGCGTCGGCCGTGGCGTTCCGGCTTGCGTCCGCCGATTTCGCGAAGGGTGGCTATCAGAAGGCGATCGGTGGCGCACTTCGCTCGATTGGAGTCGCACAATCCGCGATCGCGGCAGCATTGGTGACTCCGCCCGCGCAATCCGTCGTGGTCGCGACGGTCGTCGAAAATGTGTCGGGCGGAGATGTCGCGCTCCATGCACCGGCTGACCTGACTCCCGACGGCACGCCGGCGCCCGTTGTTCGCTCCCGGTATCATGGCGCCGGACCGGATGCGCCGCCGCGCCCCGCCAACTGGCGCGTGCTCGGCGCGGTTCCATTCGGAACGGATCCGGTGCAGGGGGTCAAGCCGGATGCAGGCTCGTATGGAACAACGGCGCCATTCGGCGTCGTGCCGCCGGTGCAGCAGCCGCCGTTTCAGCCGGCGGGTTGATCGCCCCGGCGATCGCCCAGGCGTTCGCTCAAACAATCGCCGGGTAGAGGCCGTGCACGCCTGACCAGCGTACGCGGCCTTGTCGGGTCAGGGGTGGACGATAAGTTACGACCGTACGCGGGCGTAATTCAGTTGGTAGAATGCCAGCTTCCCAAGCTGGACGTCGCCGGTTCGAGTCCGGTCGCCCGCTCTTTCAGCGAACGAAGCGTTAATTAACGGCCTGCCGCTTCTCGGCAGGCCGTTTTCGCGTTTTTCAGAGGCGCAGAACGGTGATCACCTACGGGACAACCATCGAGTTGTGCCCGTGCGGGGCGGCTACGATCGTGTGATCGCCATCGATCGAGCGCGGCTCGTGAAGTAATCCAGGGTAGGACTGGCGCATGAGTCGGCCGTAGCGTTCCGGTAACCGACCCCGGCAGGGGTCGTTCGTCCTCTCACGGTAGTGGCGTCAAACTTGAACATTGAAGGCCACATGACGACATCCTCGCATGAGTCACCAAAGGCAGCGGCCGAGATGGCGGCAGCCGTCATTGATCGGTTCGGGCCACCGTCGGTTCTGCACCTCAGGCGAGTTCCCGTCCCGGAGCCCGCTCCGAACGAAGTCCTGATCGCGCTCCAGGCGGCCGGGGTGGGCATTTGGGACGAGTCCCTACGGGACGGCTCGTGGAAGATTGGCCGAACCCGGTTTCCACTCGTGATCGGGAGCGACGGCGCGGGTGTGATCGTGGCGAAAGGGGCACGCGTCAAGCGACTCCGGATCGGGGACCACGTGTACGCCGCATCGACTGAAAACACCAAGGGCGGATACTACGCGCAATACATCGCGGTGAGCGAGGCGCACGTCGCCCGCGCGCCGCGGCGACTCGACTTTCTCGAGGCGGCGGCCGTCGTCTATCCGGGGCTAACCGCGTTACGCGGGGTCAACGACATCCTCGGCGTCCGGCGCGGCGAGACGGTACTGATCTTTGGCGCCTCCGGCGCGCTTGGCACGCTGGCTGTGCAATTCGCGAAGCATTGCGGCGCGCGCGTGATCGCTACGGCAACGGGACGCCGGGCGCAATCGGTGCTCCGGCGCCTCGGCGCCGCAGCCGTCGTCGATGCGCGAGATCCACAGGTGCTGGAGAAGCTGTCGCGCCTGGCCCCGGACGGGATCGATGCGGTCCTCGCGCTCGCCGGAGGGAAGGAGCTCGAGCGATGTCTGGCGCTCGTGCCTCGGGGCGGGCGGGTCGCCTACCCCAATGGCATCGAGCCGGAGCCACGGCGCAGGTCCGGGATCCGCTTCCGGAGCTATGATGGCCGCAACAGCGTGCGAGAGCTGACGCGACTCGCCCGGACGGTGGATGCCGTGCGCCTGCGAGTACCGATTGCCGCCACCTTTCCACTCACGCGCGCCGCCGACGCGCACCGACGACTGCACAAACACCCCATTGGCCGCATCGTGCTGCGCATCCGCCGAGCGCCGCGGGGTAGGCCCTGACGCCAGCTACACGACGCGCGGCAAACTGAGCGTGAACCGCGTGCCGACGCCGAGGGCGCTTTCCCCGGTCAGGTCGCCCCCCATGCCACGCGCAAGATCGCGGCTGATCGCCAGGCCAAGCCCCACGCCATCCTGGGTGCGGATCAGCCGGACGTCGACTTGAACGAATGGCTCGAACACTCTCGCCATCTGGTCGGCCGCGATCCCGCGACCCGTGTCGGACACGGCGATGCGAACCTCCTCTTCGCTCGCCGTGCATCCCATACTGAGTCGCCCACCCGGCTCGGTGAACTTGACGGCGTTACTCAACATGTTGAGCACGATCTGCTGCAGCTTCTCGGCGTCGGCCCGCACGATCAGCGATCGGTCACAACCCGTGTATTCGAACACGTGCCGTTTGGAGCGCACCTGCGGCGCAATGAGCGCCTCACAGGTCGCCAACACGTCGTCGACGATGACATCACCGACGTCGTAGCGAATGGCGCCTGCCTCGATGCGCGCGTAGTTCAACACCCCGTTGATGAGCCCGAGCAGATGCCGCTGGCTCTTGCGAATCCGCTCCAGGTCCTGTCGCTGGTCGTCGGTGAGCGTCCCATGGATGCCCAGCTCCATAAGCTCCGCATATCCGTCGATGGCATTGAGCGGTGTGCGTAGCTCGTGGCTCATGATCGCCAGAAACTCGCTCTTTGCGCGATTGGCTGCTTCGGCGGCCTGGCGCGCCTGCCGTTCGGCCTCGTGTGCCAAAATCGCCGACGCTCGCGACGACTCCGCCTCGACGCGCGCGCGCTCGCTCTCCCGCTGTGCGCGCACGTGGTCCGTGACATCGATCCCGTGCACAATGACGCCGCTCCGGCCGCCATCCGCTTCGACGAGCGGGAAGTACACGAAATCGAGGATGCGTTCCTCGAGCGGGGCGCCCGGCGTCCGTGCAAGCCGGATCGGCATCTCGCGTCCGATGAACGGCTCGCCCGTCTCCACGACCTGGTCCAGCAGCGAACCGAATCCCTGTTCGACCGCCTCGGGCACGACCTCGAAGACCTGACGGCCGATTAGGTCGTGCCGGCCGACGAGCTGGCAGTACGCCTCGTTGGCGAAGTCGAAGACGTAAGGATTCTCGCGGAGGATCGCGACGAACGCCGGCGCCTGCTCGAATGCGTACGCGAGCCGCGATCGCTCCAGCGCCAGCTCTTTGTTCAGCGCGACAAGCGACCGATCCGAGAGCACTCGGCCCGTCGTCTCCTGGCACACGACCAGCACGCCCGCGACTTTGCCCTCATTGTCGTACGCGGGGCCGTAGCTGTACGTCCACCACACGTCCTCGAGGCGCCCGTTCCGCAGAATGGGGACGAGCTGGTCTTCGTTCCACGTTGCCTCGCCGCCGGACATGACCTGGGCAATCTGCGGAAAAACGAATTCCCAGAGCTCGGTCCAGAACTCGGGGCCCTTTGCCCCGATTGCCCGCACATGCCGGTCGCCGTCACCAAAGCTCGGACGGTACGCGTCGTTATAGAGTTGAACGAACTCAGGTCCCCACCACAGGAACATTGGTTGCCTGGACGCCAGCAGCGTCCGCACCGTGGTTTGCAGGCTCAGCGGCCATGCCCGCACCGGACCCAGCGGAGTGGTAGACCAATCAAAGGCGCGCAACAGGGCTCGTGCTTCGCCAGGTCCCGCGAAGAGGCTTTCAGCGGTGTCGGACGGCGTTGCGTCACTCATTCAGATCTGCATGCGATGGCCCGCATCGGTGATCAGACAGATGGCGCGTCGTAGCAATATGAGGTGGCGAGGGTGCGGTCGCGCGGCAAACTCGCGGCGAGCGGGCCACCCGGAGCCGGCTACGGTAGGAGGAACCTGGCCAGGAGCTCGAAAACGGCGTTGTCAGCGGTCGCAACGTGCTGGGCCTGGAAATCGGTGAGGCGATCGCCACTACTCATGGCATAACCTCCAAAAACCTCGCGACGGGCAGTTGCTCCGATCTCGCGGTGCCGTCAGCGAAGGCGCAGCGCTTCGGGTACGAGGTGGGCGGGAATATCGTCACCGTAGAATCGGGCAAACAGACGCCGACGCACCTCGTCCGCTGGCAGGTCAGGCGGGAACGACGCCAGGGCCATAGCCCGGGCGCTGTCGAACATGCGAGCGCCCATCTCAAACCGGTCCGCCGCCGAGTACGAGAACAGCAACTCCTCATACCGGGCCGCCATCTCGCGGGTTGTGTCAGTCATTGATCCAGTTCCGCCCAAAGGTCCCTGAGTCCGAGCGTCCGTACCCATTTCGCAATGTAATCCCGGTCGATCGCTCCGTGGACGAGAGCACGCACGTCCCGCATTTGCACGGCCGAATGCGACCCCCGCGCCCAGAGCAGTTTAGCCAACACGAGGTCCTCAACAGTGACCAGCCAGGTGGGAAAACCGGAGATGGTCACCGCGCGGCGGCGTGCAAACTCGGATTCCCGAAACGGATCGCGCTTTCGAGGAAAAATGTCGACCTTCATCACGCGCGTCTGCTCAATGAGGTTAAACGACGAGCGGTCCCGCACGGCGTCTGCAACCGCCGCCGGCGAAACGTAGTAATCGCCCTCGAATAAGCGGACGATTCGAGAGACATTAGGCTGTTCGAGCTCCGCCACGACATTGATGTCTCGCGTCATGCGCGGCGTCGCATAGTAGTTCATGGCTAACGATCCAGTCAGCATGAACGGTATACCGGCGCCATCCAGACGGCCCGAGACATCACGCAGCACGTCAATCTCGTCCGGCAGCGGACCAGTCATTCGCACTCTCACCGGCGCGGTGGAATAGCGCGCTCTATTTGAGTCCCACCAGGCCGCGGATCGATGCCGTCAGTGCGGCGACGTCATACCCGACTCCGCGCCGAAACACCGTCGTCACATTGCGAATGGACGGGTGACTCACCACGTCCCCCTCGACGACCACGAGATCGGCCTGCTTGCCGACCGCGACCGTGCCGACGCGGTCGCTGATCCCCAGCACCTTGGCACCATTCGACGTCATGATCTGCACCGCCTGCTCCGGCGTAAACCCCGCTTCATTGAGCAGCTCGAAGTTCCGCTGGTCGCCGTAGCCAGCAATCTCCGACAGGCAGCACGGATCGGACCCCGCCCCGAGCAACCCGCCCGCCTTGACGAACGCACGCTCGAAGGCCATCGCTTTGCCGAGTGCCACGCGCTCCGCCGTATCGTTCTTGTGCTGCGCGGTATCATACCACGCACGCACGGCCGTCGCCGCGCCAGGCGCAAGCGCCTCGTAGAGCCGCGGGTCGAGCGGGATCCGGCTCGGAGAATACAGCTCGAACACCGCCAGTGTCGACGTCATTGCAACATGATGCGACACCATGTCGTCGATGGTCCGCCGGACATCCGCGCCGTTGATATCGAGGTTGTCGTACTGCGCCGAGTCGCTCGCCACCGGACAGACGTCGGGCTGCTTCCCGGGCCAGAACTCGGTATCGGTCAGCAATCCGTGCTCGAGGTTGTCGATGCCCATGTCGACGGCCTCGCGAAATCCGACTGAGCATAGGTGCGCGGTCACTTTCATGCCGTGGCGGTGCGCCTCATCGATCGCCGCGCGCAGCTCGTCACGCGTGATCTGTGTATACGCCTTGAACCACGGCACGCCTTCCTCGGACCAATACCGCACCAAGCGCCGCGCGTCCTCTGGGCTGCTCAGCTCGTGCATCCAGCTCACGCTGCTGTTGCGGCCCTGCACATATGGACCGGACACGACGATGTCCGGACCGACCGCCGTCCCTCGTTCGATGGCGGCCCGCACGTTCATCTCCTGATAGGGATCCAGGCTGCCGGTCGTACGGATGGTCGTCACGCCCGATGCCAGGAATAGACGCGGATAACTCGTGAGCATCGAACGCGTCCCCGCGACCGACGACCCGTAGTACATATGGTCGTGAATGCCGACGATACCCGGGATCACCGTATGCCCCGGCAGATCGAGGATCCGTGCCCCAGCCGGGACTTTGACTGTCGCACTCGGACCGACCGCCGTGATCTGGCCGTGCTCGATCACCACGGTCTCATCGCTGGCGCGGGCGCCCCCGTGCCATTGATCACCGTAACGTGCTGGAGCGCGACCACCGCCGTATCGATGGATACGAACGGCGAGCGCGCGTGCGGTGGCGGAGCAGGCGCCTGGGCACTTCCCACTGCGGGCCCACCCACGACGCCCGCGATGACCAGGGCGATGGCGAACATCACCGCCACCCGATGGCTATGACGCTGCACGAATCTCACGCGACCTCCTCCGGGGTTTAACCGACAGAACCATCATCATTTGCGCGCCTCTGTGCTCGGCGATATGACAGTGCAGCATCCACGTTCCGGGATTCGACAGGTCCAGCAGCAGGTCGGTGACCTGGCCCGCCGGAATCAGCGCGGTGTCCTTCCACGCGAGATACGGATTCGGGATCCCATTGCGCGACAGCACCAGCATCCGTTGCCCATGCAAGTGGATCGGGTGGTCCATCGCGTGCGGGCCAACTGGGTCGTTGTAGATCCGGACCTTCACGACATCGCCCTCCTGGAACCGCCATGCGATGTCCATGTTCTCCTTGCCAGTGGCCGAGTCCCGGAGCACCCACGTGACGTCGTCGGATGTCGCCGTGCGGTTCATGGCTCCCATGCCATCGTTCCATTCGACCGGGACCGAGGGACCGCCGAGCATGGAACTCATGCTGGGCGGCAAATGCGTCACCCGCATCGCCAGCGTGAGGATCCGGTCGGCGGGCCTCGTGAACTGCGCACGATACCGCGCGATGACTGCCGCACTCGCATCGTCGCGCGCGAGCACGGTGTAGGCGCCGGCATAATCTGGCGACTCCAGCCGCGGCACGACGTTGACCACTCCCACCGTATCGACTTCGGCGCGTACCCCACCGGTCAAATGGTCGAGGGCCTGCACGCGATTCGTCACCGTCACCATCCCCGAATCGGGAAACCGGACGTCCACGACATACCGCTCCGCCGGAGCGATCACCACGCTCTTGGCCCACACCTCGCGGACAAACGGCCCCACTCCCGCCGCCACCACTTTCACCGGCCTGTCACCGAACGCGAGGTTGAACACGCGTGCGCTCGACACGTTGGTGAGGTAATACCGGACGACGGCGCCGCGCCGCACGGTGTCCTGATATCCGGCCGCTCCGTTCACAAGCATCACATTCCCGAACCGGCCCATCATCACGTGGGTCGGCCCGGTCGCCCCGAACGGGACCGGCGCGCTATCAGCCAGCAGCATGTCGCCCACGGCCAGCACGCGCTCGGCATTGACGGGCGGGGGCGGCGCGGAGGCGGGACGCACGATGATGTTGCCGTACAAGCCCAGTGGCTGCTGAATGTCCTCACGCTCGTGCGAATGGTACCAATAGATCCCGGCGTCGCGGAATCGCACCCGGTACGTGAATGAATCCCCCGGCGCGACGGCAGGCTGCGAGATCCCGACCGCACCGTCCGACGCGCTGTCCAGGCGGATGCCGTGCCAATGGACCGCCGAGGGCAGGTCCGTCGCATTGTGGAATTGCACGACGATCGTGGCACCCTGCGTCACGTCGATCAGCGGTCCCGGTATCTGCCCGTTGTATGCGTAGGCGGTGAACGTTCGCCCGGCAACCGTGCGACGGACCCGCAGCGCGGTCAGCGAGAGTGTGTCGCCCGAATGCAGCCGGACAACTTCACGCGGACGCGCCGGGGCCAGTGGCGCATCACCCGGGGCGGGGAGGAACGGCGCGACATCGGGCTCCATGTCCGGGATCGCACCGGACGTCATACCCGGCATCGGCGTCCCCATCGCCATCGCTGGTGACATCATCGTCGCCGCCAGAAAGGGCGACACGGCATCGCGGTGCGCCAGCATCCGGCTGTCCGGTGACGTCCCGCGAAACACGAGCGGGCCGGAGCGAACGGCAATGTCCGCCGACGACTCGGCCGTGATCAGAATACGAAATTGATCACGGGTGGTCTCGCCGAGCACGGTCCGCCCGTCGTGGACCGTCCCAAGCCTGATGGTGCTGTCGAGTCCGATCGTCGTCATCCAGGCGACATACGCCGGCGATCCATGCCCGCCATCCGGCGCGCGCGCGAGCCCCGCGATCGAGACCACCACTTCATATCGGGGTTTCCCATCTCGCGTCACCGCGACATCGAACGGAGACGGGACGGGCTCCAACTCCAGCACCGCGGACGCCCGATAGTACTTCGGCGTCGGCACCAGCTCGGCGCAATAGTTGACACTCGCGGCACAGACCCCGGCGGGGCCGGCACTGCGGCCGCCATGCACGGCGGCCGCGAGCCATAGCACGCTCGCCGATCGCGGCAGCCAGGTACGCCCACCCCTCACCCTCGGGCCTCCTCCACCACCCCCGGGCCGGCGTTGCCGCGCACGTAGTAGTAGACCGGGATTCCGGCCAGAATGACGGCGATCACCGCGATCGTGGGCCAGCGACTCACGGGATCTACAATGGCACTCCCCACGACGCCGGCCGCGGTGAGTACGAAGACCACGGGCACCACCGGGAATCCCGGGACGCGGAACGACGGGCGATACGCCGAGCGCCGGCGCAGCGGGAACACGGCCGCCACCGCGAGGGCATAGAACGGCACAATGGCGAGAATGAAGGTGTCGGCCAGTTGCTCGAAAGTACGGGCGAGCACGAAGGCGACACCCAGTGCCGCCGCCATCGCGATCGCGACGTATGGCGTCTGATATCGGGGGTGCACCGCTGCCACCGGGCGAAACAGCAGCCCGTCGTCCGCCATCGCGAAGAAGATCCGCGGGCAGGTGAGCAGCGAGCCGTTGAGCGTGCTCAGGGTGGCGATCACGACCGCGATCCCGACGACCGCCACGCCCCAGTGGCCGACCAGCCGGTCGGCGACATCCGCCGCCACGAGTTTGGACGATGCAATCTGGCTGATCGGCAGGACTTTGAGGTACGCGAGATTGGCGGCACAGTCGATGCCGAGGACGGCCAGCGTGCCGCCGATCAGCGCGCGAGGCAACGTGCGGTCCGGACTCACTACCTCGCCGGCGACAAAGCTCAAATCTGCCCATCCGTCGTACGCCCACAGGACTGCAACCAGCGCCAGACCAATGGCACTCGGACCGATCGACGCCGATGCGGCGGGTGCCACCTGCTGCGCATGCGTCAGAGCCGGGGCCAGCCAGACCGCACCGATCGCGATCAGCAGGAGCGCACCCGCCTTGACCACGGCCGACACTTCCAGCAGCAGGGCGCTCAATCGCACGCCAGTGATGTTGAGGATGGCGAGCAGGACGATCGCGACGGCCGCGACGTAGTGCACCGTGCTGTCGTGGGGCGGCATACGCGGGTCATACCCGAGCGTGCGGAGCGTGTACTCGGCGAATGTCGTCGCCACCGCACCGAGGGCCGCGGCTCGGATGATCACCACTTCGGCCCATCCGAAGAGAAAGGCCGGGAGCCGCCCCCACCCCTCGCGGACGATCACGTAGATCCCGCCGGTCCGGGGGAGCGCCGTCGTAATCTCGGCCAACGTCAGCGCGCCGCACAGCGCGAGCAGTCCGCCACCGACCCAGACACCCATGAGTGCGCCCGGCGTCGGAACGCGCTGCGCGATCGCGGCGGGTGACCGAAAAATGCCCGAGCCGATCGTCGAGCCGATCACGACCGCGAGCGCACCGGCGAATGTCAGGCGACGCGGCAGCGCCACGCGGTTCTCCCGAGGCATCACTGCTACGCGAGGAGGCCGGCCTGGCCGCCCGTGTGCCAGAACAACACCGTTTCGGTGTCCCGGAACCGGCCGGCCCGCACCCACGCGAGCATCGCCGCCAGCGCCTTGGCCGTGTACGCGTGATCCACGAACAGCGCCTCGGTCCGCGCCGCCAGCCGCTGGGCCTCAATGGACGCCGGACTCGCGATGCCGTACCCGTCACCAATGAACTGGTCGTCGACGACGATCGGGCGCGCTGCCGCGAATGCATCTCCGTCGAGGCCGAGCAGCCCGCCCGATCCGGCAACGATCGTTCGGACCTTCGCCGCGATCGACGCCCCGGGATCGTCCGGGCTGACGCCTATCACGCGGGTCGGGAGACCGTAGAGCGTGCATCCCGCGACCAAACCGGCCTGGGTACCGCCCGATGACGACGCATGCACGATCACGTCGGGGACCGTTCCTTGGGCCACGATCTCGCCGATTGCGCGTGCGAACCCCAGCGCGCCCCGCGGCGTGGATGTCCCGATCGGAATCGCGAAGGGGGATTGCCCGGCGCGCCGGAGACGCTCCATGGCCGCCTGCATCGCCGGCTCGCGCTCGTCCCGGGAAGCAATGTACTCGATGTCGGCGCCAAGGAGATCGTTGAGGAGGGCGTTGCCCGTCAGCTTCGCGGGGCGCTGGCCATTGGCGAGGATCAGGCAGCGGAGCCCGAGGCGCGTGGCCGTCGCCGCGGTCGCACGCGCATGATTCGACTGGATGCCACCAACTGTGACGAGCGTGCTGGCGCCCGCCGCGACGGCTTCGGCGCCTGCCAGCTCCAGTTTTCGGACTTTGTTGCCGCCGAAACCGAATGGGATCGCATCGTCGCGCTTCACGATGAGTCTGGGACCGCCGCCAAGCGCGGCCCGGAGCCGCGGCATCTCTTGCACCGGAGTGGGCCCGTCCAGCAACGGGATGGACGGCACAGCCGCCAGCCGCGCGCGGCCTTCGGCGTATTCCGCGGCGCTAGAGGTGAGCCGAACGCCGGTCATGTGGGTCTCGTGGAGACGCTCGCTTCGATGCGCGATGCCATTCAGGCGAAGCTAGAGAGTGCGCGCACGCGTCGCCAGCACGTGCGAACCCGCCTGGCGATCCGGTCATCAGCCGGAGGAGTCGCCTCCCCACTCGTCCCAGTTTGTGAGCAATGCGCCGGATGTCGCCAACACCGTGTGAATCGTCTCCAGCGGCTGCGTGAACAGCGGATACTGATCCGCGTCCGCGAACAACGTCGCGAAGTCATCGGGGCGATAGGCGCGCCCGAGGCGCTCGGCATAGGTCGTCCGCAGGAGCCTCACATAGAACTCCGCGTCGTAGTCCCGGGGATCTGCGGCCGCGCCGATGTCGTCTCCCGGCGACGTCACACCGGTGGCGAGTCCGGCCTCGCCGTTGCGTTTGCGATACACGCGGATTCGGTCGCCAGGCTCCCACCAGGTGCGCCCCGCGGCGAGTAGCGCCTCGTAGGGGAGCTCCCGGCGCGTGGCTCTCGTGGTCTGATAGGTGTCCGGCGACTTCGTCAGCCGCACCAGCGACGAGACATCGTGCGTCGGTACGGCGCGGGTGCGCAGTGCACCAATGGTCGCGAGATAGGTGTCGCGGACACCGCTCGTGTCATCAGCCAGGGCGCGCCGGATCGCGCGCCGCAGAAACGCCTCGCCGAATGGCTCGGCGCGACTCGAGCGGAAGGCGACGCCGCGAAGCAGCAGCGTGTTGTCGTAGCCGAGGAGCGCATAGTTCTTCGGCTCGTGCGACAGCATGGCGGAATAGCGGCCCTCGAACTCCAGTTGGACGAGGGCGGGGAGCAGCGTAGCGACCTCGGCGACGACGCGCCGCTCGTCCACCTCCGTCCACGACGGGGGCACCGCGAAGTAGACGCCATCGGTATCCGCCTCAATCAGGGTGACACCACGTGCCGCGAGCTCGCGGCACATGAGCGCCAGCACCTCGCGCCCGCGGCGCGTCACCTCGTTGGCGGCGTGCACATCGGCGAATCGGGTCAGCCCGGGGGCGGCGAGATAGCCGTACGCGGAATTCACCACGATCTTGAGCGCCGCTGACGTCGCCTCTTCCGTGTGGCGCTCGGCCGATCCGGGTGCGGCCGCCCGGGCGTTGGCCTTGGCGAGCAGCCGGCGCTCGACGAGGCGGTCCACCAGTGACAGCAGCACCCCGAGCCGGTCCCGCGACGGCCCAATGCGATAGGCCCGCATTAGCGACGGGTACAGACTCGCGACGTCCGCCTTGACGACCCGGTGCGCCGCGCCGGATGCAAACAAATGCAGGGCCGCCCCACTGTGCGGCGTGCCGTCGCTGTGCTCGTGTGCGGGCAGCGCTGCGCCAGCGCGCAGATAGGCGCGTACGAGGAGCGGGTCGATGACGCCAGTCGCGGCGCCAGCGTCGGCGAGCCGCTCGTATCGCCGCGGGACCATGCGGGCCAGCGCGTACGCCGCGCCACCGAGCATGCGCGACAGCGCGGCCACCTCCTCGACGTCGTCAGTCGCGTAGAGGCGGACGCGCTCCGGATCGGCGCGATAGGTGGCGTAGATCTCGCTGCCGGGGATGTACACGCGGCCGGCGCGCGCGATACCCAGATGGCGGGCGACGGCCTTGAGCCCGTGTCCCGGAAGCTCACGCGTCGAGAAATCGTAGCGCCGCACGGCATCGAGCGTATCGATCAACTCGCGGCCCGGCGCGACGAAGCGCACGCGGCAATGGCGCGGGCCGCGTTCGCCCCGGCCCGGGACGTCGGTTTCGGCTATACCCTGGCGCGCCGCGCGCACCCGCAGACCGGCTCCGCCGGCCCGGCCCAGCGAGATCGGGACGCCGAGCACGCGAGAGCGCCGGTCGAGGAACGGGAGGTCGAAGCCGTGCAAGTTGTGGTTCTCGATCACATCGGGGTCCGCATTGCACACGCGCGACACCAGCGTCAGCATGAGGTCCGCTTCGGCCGCGTCGCTCTCGTCCCGGGCCTCGAGGACTTCCGTCTGGCCGGTGTGGTAGCGGATCGAGATCATGAAAATCCGGTCCCGCCTCGGATCGAGCCCGGTCGTCTCCAGGTCGAACTGCAGGCAATGGACCTGATCGAACGCCAGGTGTTGGAAATAGGTGCGACCGGTGGCGACCAGATACTGCTCTTCCGGCGTGAGGGCGAGCACTGTGCCGGGCTCGATCCGTTGCAGCTCGCTCAAGTGACGGAGTGGTGTGTCGAGGCGGCGCGACGCGCCGTCGAGGACCGCGGCGATCAGCGCGCGTCCGTCCCGCGCGGTGACGAGGTGGCGGAGCGCGCCGGGCCCGGACAGCAGGCGGTGCCGGACCAGCGGCTCGTTCCTCGGGCGTGACTCGCCGTCGGCAGCGAGTCGCGGCCCGAGAAGCGCAAGGTCGCCGAGATGTGCGAGCAGGAGCCAGGGGCGAAATCGCTCTTCCTCCCGCACTAGCGTGTCCGGCTCGGCCAGACGGCGCCACACTGACGCCCTCCCGTCCTGGGAGGCATACACTGAGACGATGCCGGGAACGGGGTCCCATCCCCACAACCATTCATCGCGCAGCGCGTCGGTCACACTCGCATCGGCAGGAACCGAGTCAGCCGCGCCGGAGCCGATCGGACTTACATCGGCCGGGGATGTCATGCGGCCATCCGAGACGGGACCAGAGACACGACCCGAGACACGACCCGAGACACGACCAGAGGCACGACCAGGGACACGATCGAGGACACGTTGCGTATAATATGGTCGCGCCAGCGGCGCGATTGCGGGGTACCCATTCAGACGAACCTTTCACCGGATTCATGAGTCGCATGCCGATCGGAAGTACTGGACGCGCGCTCGACGGTTTGCACGTGGTGTCGCTCGCTGCGCACCTTCCCGGTCCACTGGCCGCCCGGCAGCTCATGGGGTTCGGCGCCAGCGTCGTGAAGATCGAGCCGCCGGACGGCGATCCATTTGGGGGCTACCACCGGGCGTGGTACGAGGCGCTCGCCGACGGGCAGCGCGTCCTGCGCCTCGATCTCAAGGACCCCTCGACTCGGCCCGCGCTTGACGATCTTCTCAATGCCGCCGATCTCCTGATCACATCGTCGCGACCGTCGTCCCTGGGCCGGCTTGGGCTCGGCTGGCCGCAGGTGCACGCGCGCTTTCCGCGCCTGTGCTATGTCGCGATCGTCGGGTCGGCATCGCCGGATGCCAACAAGCCGGGACACGATCTGACGTATCAGGCATCCGCGGGCCTGGTCGCGCCCCCCCAAATGCCGGCCGTTCTGCTCGCCGACTTCGCGGGCGCGGAGCGCTCGGTGAGTGCGAGCCTCGCGCTACTCCTGGCGCGAGAGCGGGGCGCGGACGCGGGGTATGCTGAGGTGTCGCTGGCTGCGGTCGCGGATCAGTTCAACGAGCCGGTTCGCCGCGGCGTCACTACGCCCGGATCACTCTTCGGAGGCGGACTCCCGGGCTACGGGCTATACCGGGCGCGCGACGGCTGGGTCGCCGTCGCTGCACTCGAGGCGAACAGCTGGTCGGCGATGCGGCGAGCCGTCGGCCTCGCGGGCACTCCGCGGCGTCCCGCCCACCGGCTGAGAATCCGCAGCTGGACCGTGACGCGCTCGAGGCGCATTTCCTCGGCAACACCGTGGAGTACTGGGAACGCTGGGCGGTGCAGAACGACCTCCCCATCGTCGCCATCTGCCAGCCACCGGAACAAATCGTGCGATAACCGGGAATGCGCCGTCGCGAACCGCACGAGCCTCGCACGACATCCATCATCACTCGCGACATCCGCACCGAGGTGCGTCATGGCTGCTCTGTGGAAAGGGTCCATCTCATTCGGCCTGGTCAATATTCCCGTCCAGCTCTTTTCGGCGGTGCGGCCGGGCGAAGGCGGCGTCCATTTCCGCCAGTTGCGCAAGAAGGACCTGGCGCCGATCCGGTACGAACGCGTCTCCACGGCCGACAATGCGGTGGTTCCCTGGGGCGACATCGTCAAAGGGTACGAATACGCGAAGAACAAATTCGTCGTGCTGAGCGCAGCGGAGCTCAAGGCCGCGGCGCCTGAGGCGTCGAAGACGATCGACATTCTCGACTTCGTCAAGGAGTCGAGCATCGACCCGCGGTATTTCGACACACCGTACTATTTCCGGCCTGACCGGACCGGCGACAAGGCGTACGCGCTGCTGCGGGACGCGATTCACGAATCGGGGCTGGTCGGGATCGCGAAATTCACGCTTCGCCAGAAGGAGCATCTCGCCGGCATCAAGCCAATGGGCAATGCGCTGATGCTGGAAATGATGCGGTTCGCGCACGAACTCGTCGACGTGTCCGATATTGCGTTTCCGAAAGCGCAGCGGGCGAAGGTGACGCCGCAGGAGATGCGCATGGCCCGCCAGCTCATTGAGTCGCTCGCGACGGACTGGAAGCCGGAGAAATACACGGACGATCATGATCGCCACCTGCGTTCAATGATCCAGGCGAAGCTCAAGGGCAAGAAGATCACGCCCGCGCGCGAGCCGGTCGCTGCCGAGCCGAAGGTGCTCGATCTCATGGGTAAGCTGCGGGAGAGTCTCGAGCGTGGGGCGGGATCCAGGGGTGGCGGCGCGGGGGACGTCAAAGCGAAGCGATCGTCAGGGAAGCGGCCCGTCCGCCGGCCGGCATAGCGGCCAATGGCAGTGGCCAAGCGGCGCCCGGCCCCGAGGGAGACGCCGGCGTCCTCGCCTCCCGGAAATCCATCCCATGCTGGCCACCGTGGCGGCCGAATGCCGCGCGGCAATGGTTGGGTGTTCGAGCCGAAGTACGACGGGATCCGCATCCTGGCCCTGGTCGCGAATGGCGCTGTGCGACTGCTCTCGCGGAATGCGATCGACCGAACCGGTGATTTTCCCGGCGTGGCTCGGGCCGTCGCCACGCTGGCCGCGCGCCTACGGCTCAGTGATCTCGTGCTCGACGGTGAGTTGGTCGCGCGAACCGCGAGCGGCATCGGGCGGTTCGCGGACCTTCAGCAGCGGAGCAAGACGATCACGGCGGCCCGTCACGCGAGCCGCGCCGGTGGGGCGGGAGTCGCGCGCCCTGGACGCACGCCGCCGGCGACGGGTGTCACGCTCATGGTGTTCGATCTGCTCGTCGCCGGGACCGACGTCCTGCTTGATTCCCCGTGGCGGCGCCGGCATGATGCGCTCGATCGCCTCTGGCGGCGCGCGCGATTCAGGAGCGTGCACATCCAGCGGGTCGTGCCTACCGAGGACGGCCCGAAGCTCCTCGCACGCGCCCGGCACCTGGGCTGGGAAGGCGTCATCGCCAAGGATGCTGCAAGCGTGTACGAAGCGGGTCATCGATCGCACGCGTGGCGCAAGCTCAAGCTGGAGCACTCGCAGGAGTTCGTCATCGGCGGGTACACGGAGCCGCGACGGTCACGGGAGTTTCTTGGCGCACTCCTGCTCGGACATTATCGAGGGCGCCATCTCGTCTACGCAGGATTGTGTGGTGGCGGATTTACGCGCGGCGAGTTGCAGAAGGTGTCCGCGAAACTTCGCCCGCTGGCAGTCCGGCGCTCGCCGTTCGACGGGCCCGTGCCGCGGACCCCGGAGCCCGCGCACTGGGTCAAGCCCGTCCTCGTCGCCCAGGTCCGCTTCACCGAATGGACGCCGGATGGTAAGCTCCGGCATCCAGTGTATCTTGGATTGCGCGACGACAAGCCACCGATAGCGGTGCGCCGGGAGGCGGAGAGCGTGCAAAAGAAAGTCACCGTGGCATCGGCGGCGCGGAAGACAACAGTAGGGCGCGGTGTTCGTCCCGGCGGTGTTCGTCCCGGCGGTGTTCGTCCCGGCGGTGTTCGTCCCGGCGGTGTTGCGCGCGGCGCGCGTGGCGCTGGCGCACTCCTCGCCCAACTCACCGCCATCGAGCACGACGCCGGCGGCGCTGGCGAGCTGGCCGTCGGTGATGCCACGCTCAAGTTGTCGCACCTGGACAAGGTCTTCTTCCCGAAGACCCGGCGCGCGCGGGCGTACACCAAGGGCGATCTGCTCCGCTACTACGTCCGCATGGCTCCGGGGCTGCTACCCGCGATTGCCGAGCATCCGCTCGTGCTGCGGCGATTTCCGAACGGCATCACGGGCCCAAGTTTCTACCAGCATCGCGCTCCGGATCAGATCCCGCGGGGCGTGCGCACGGCCGATGTCGAAGCGGGCGGTAACACGATCCGCCATCTCATCGGCGGTGACCTGGCTACGGTGCTGTACGCGATCCAGCTCGGCGCGATCTCGATCGACCCGTGGCACTCGCGGGTCGGAAGCATTGCGACACCCGACTACACGATCATCGATCTCGACCCGGGCAAGACAGCGTCCTTCGAGCGCGTCGTCGAGGTGGCCCGCTGGGTCAAGGAACTACTCGACGACCTTGGCCTCCATGGCATCGCGAAGACGTCCGGCATGACCGGTATTCATATCATGGTACCACTGGCGAAAGGGACGAGCGAGGATGCCGCGCGGCTCGCCGCACAGGTGGTCGCGACGACCGTGGCGAGCCGGCATCCCGCGGACGCGACGGTCACGAGAGGCGTGCGCGATCGGGGAGCGGGCCGCGTCTACGTGGACTATCTGCAGAACATCCGCGGCAAGACCGTGGCGGGAGTGTTTGCCGCGCGGGCGCATCCCCTCGCGCAAGTCTCGATGCCCCTGCGCTGGGACGAGGTGTCGGATACGCTGTCGCCCGCCGCATTCACGATCGAGACCGCACCGGAGGAACTGGCGATGCGGAGTGCGCTGTGGTCGGCGGCGATGCGCGGCGCAACGACCTGAGTGCCATGGTGAAGGCACATGCGGCGGGGCCATCCCGATGATGGTCGCCCTGCTCATTGCGGCCGCGCTGGGATTTGCCTCCGGACTCCGCACAATGACCGCACCCGCCATGATTCTGCTGGCGCGGCACCACACGGTTGCGGGCGTGGTGCTCAGCCTTTTCGCGGCATGTGAATGGGTGATCAATGTCCTCCCGACGACTCCCGCGCGGACCAAGCCCGGCCCCCTGGTGGCCCGCCTTGTCAGTGGCGCGTTCGTCGGCTGGCTGGCGGTCGATGGCTCGCAGACGATGAACATCGTGGGCGCCATCGTTGGCGCATGTGCCGCGGCGGCCGGGACCTTCGGCGGCTATCGGGCCCGGATCGCGGCAATCAACCGGTTCGGCGCGCTGCGGGCCGCGCTTGCCGAGGACGTCGTGGCCATCGGTCTGGCCGGTCTCGCTTTCCTTCTTTGACCCCCCGCACAAGGGGTTAGCGGAAGCCTGCGCCTCAGTTTCCTTGCGGGAGCGGGCGGCTCAGCCGTATCATTGCGCTGCTTTCTGTACGGAAGCGTTCCAAACACGACGGCTGTTGATCCACCGGCTCGCTCGCCGTTGTACAGGCGATCCGTCGCGCCGGTCGCGGCGTATCGTCTTGTAACCGAGATAGACGGGTGGGTCGCCGGCGCGGGGCCGTGGCCAACATAGGCACCCCGCGGGGCGCGGTTGCCCCTACGCACGGCGAACACTCGACGAGGATGAGTTGATCATGAATTCACGATCGAACGCGGTGGCGGCTCCAGTTTCAGTCGTTCCTGATTGTGCGGTGTCGCGAAGTTGCGCACCGCGCGGGAACGTCAAGTTCGCCCGCGCGACCCCCGATCACGCAATGCACGAAATGAAGGCGCGCGTCGCGCAGTACTTCGAGTCCCGCTGCCTGTCCTCGAAGGCCAACGCGGGCATGGTCGTGAAGACCGTCCTGCTGCTCGCCCTCACGTTCGTCCCATACGGCCTGATGCTCACCAACCGATTCTCGCGGTGGGAGATGCTGGGACTGGCCATCGTGATGGGCGTTGGCATGGCGGGGATCGGATTCGGGATCGCGCACGATGCGCTGCACGGTGCGTACTCCTCAAGTGCGCGGATCAATACGTTCCTCGGCATGTCGCTCGATGTCCTCGGCGCCAGCAGTTACATGTGGAAGATCACGCACAACATCGTGCACCACACCTACACCAACATTGAAGGCGTCGACGAGGACCTGGCGGTCTCTCCACTTCTGCGCCTGTCCCCGAACTGCGAGCGCCTGTGGTTCCACCGGTTCCAGCATCTCTATGCCTTCGCGCTGTACGGCTTCACGACGCTGTTCTGGGTGTTCGTGAAGGACTACCAGCAGCTCCTGAAAGCGGAGCTGGGACCCTACCGTGACAAGCGCCATGACCGGACGCAGGTCGGCGTTCTCGTCGGCACCAAGGTCCTGTACTACGGCTACGCGCTCGTCGTACCGCTGCTCGTGCTCCAGATCCCGTGGTGGCAGATCCTGATCGGTTTCTTCGTGATGCACTTCACCGCCGGCGCGATCCTCGGCATCGTGTTCCAGTTGGCCCACGTCGTCGAGTCCACGGATTACCCCGAGCCGGATGTCGAGGGCATGATCGCGCAGGAGTGGTGGCTGCACGAAATGCAGACTACGGCGAACTTCGGCCCGAAGAACCGTCTGCTCTCATGGTATGTCGGGGGCCTCAACTTCCAGGTCGAGCATCACCTGTTCCCTCGCGTGTGCAGTGTACACTATCCCGCAATCAGCACCATCGTCCGGGACGTCGCCGCCCAGTATGGGCTGCCATACAACGCGTATCCGACCCTTCGCTCGGCTATCGCGTCGCATTACCGCACGCTGCGGGAGTTTGGGGCGAGACGCACGGTGGAGTCGCTCGCGTAGCTGCGCGGTAGCAGTCCGGCCGCCGCCCACGGTCGGCTACCGGGAAGGCGCGCCGAGTCGTAGCGTTACATCCGGCGCATCATCCCGTGCCGCCCATGTGACGCCCGGTGCCCGGCGATCCTTGCCGGGCTATCTATATCGTAGTCCCACGCGAGAACGCCAATGCCTGACCGCCATCCGTCCGGCTCTGCCGGCCACGCCTCCGAGCCATCCACGCCGCTCTCCCGGCGGCACCATCCGCATCGTGTCGTCGGCCGAGTTCCCGATCTCTGCGGGGATCACAGGCGCGCATCTCACCATCGCGCCCGGCGGCTTGCGCACCATGCACTGGCATCCGAACGCCCGACGAGTGGCAGTACTACGCCGCCGGACGTGCGCGTCTCACCGTGTTCGGCTCCAGTGGGCGTGCCGCACGGAAGATGTCAGCGCGGGCGACGCCACATACATCCCGCGCGGCTACGGACATCCCATCGAGAACGTCGGGACTGACGAGGTCCAGATCATCGCCGGCTTCAACAGCGGCATCTATCAGGAGGTCGGCTTGACGGCCTGGATGCACAATGTCCCGCCTGCACTGCTGGCGGACAACCTGGGGATCGACGAGGGGCAGGCGCGCCAGATCGCGCGCGCGGCTGTGCCCATCGCGGCGCGCTCGTGATGCCGCATTTTCACCGGACTGCCGGCGTCATCGCGCTGTCGGCGATCGCGCTGTCGGCGGTCGCCCTCACGGCCCGGCCTGGCGCGGCGCAGACCTTTCCCGCGGCTGACCCGGTTCTCCAGCACATCTGGGCACTGGGCGAGGACAGCTCGCAGGCGGAGCACCTGTCGGCCGTGCTGTTCGACTCGATTGGCCCGCGGCTGACCGGCACACCCGATCTCACCCGGGCGAATGACTGGCTTGTGAAGATGTACCAATCGTGGGGCATTGACGCCCATAACGAACAATTCGGGACCTGGCGTGGGTGGCGCCGCGGGTACTCGCACATCGATCTGATCGAGCCCCGCGTCCGGTCGCTGGAGGGAACGATGCTCGGGTACAGCCCGGGTACCGGGAAGCGGGATCTGACGGCGGCGACCGTGATTCTCCCGCGGTTCGCGGACAGCACGGAGTTCGTGAAATGGCTGCCCAGCGCCAAAGGGAAACTCATTCTGGTCGCTGGTCTGCAGCCAACGTGCCGGCCAGCCGACGATTGGGAACAGAACGCCACACCGGAATCGAAGGCGCGGATGGACTCGATGCGCGCCGCAGTGCAGCGCGATTGGCGGAATCCCGATGTCCGTGGCACCGGGTATAGCCTCGCGATCGGTACAGGAGAGCTGGGCCTGCGGCTCGAGCAGGCGGGCGTCGCCGGCATCATCACGTCGCGACCCAAGAATGGTTGGGGGACTATCGAGATTTTCGAGACCTATGATACGAAGGCGCCGGCGATCGCGCTTAGCTGCGAGGACTACGGCCTGGTCTATCGTCTCACGGAGCACAACCAGCACCCCATCCTCCGCCTCAACCTCGACGCCGAGCTCCTCGGCGAGCGTCCGGTATTCAACACGATCGCGACGATCAAGGGTGTCGACAAGCCAGACGAGTACGTGATGCTGTCGGCGCACTTCGATTCCTGGGACGGCTCATCGGGCGCGACCGACAACGGCACCGGCACGGTCACCATGCTCGAGGCCATGCGCATCCTCAAGGCAGCGTACCCGCGGCCCAGGCGCACGATCCTGGTGGGTCACTGGAGCGGGGAAGAGGAGGGCGAGGTCGGATCGAAAGCCTTCTCGGAGGATCACCCGGACGTCGTCCAGGGCCTTCAGGCCTTGTTCAATCAGGACAACGGCACCGGCCGGATCGTTCGCATGGGCGGCGCCGGGTTGCCCAACGCGGCGGAACACATCGCGGAGTGGCTCAGCAAGATCCCGTACGAGTTGCGGAACCAGATCACGTTCAGCGGTCCTGGAATCCCCTCGGGCGGCGGCAGCGATGACTTCTCGTTCACTTGCCACGGCGCGCCGGCGTTCGGGCTGGGTGCGCTTCCCTGGGACTACGGGAACTACACCTGGCACACCAACCGCGACACGTACGACAAGATCGTCTTTGATGACTTGCGGTCGAACGCGACGCTGACCGCGATGCTGGCGTATCTCGCGTCAGAGGTTCCGCGGATGATTACACGCGAACGCGTCCACCTGGCCGAGCTGGCCGCCAGGGAAGCCGCGGCGCCTCCGCCCGCTCCCGGGTACGCCGGGTGCATTCCGGCGGATCCCGACGAAGTGGCCGCATTGCGTGCCGGCGGCGCGCACGACGTCACCGCGACTGAAGTAGCGCGGCGTCAAAACCGCTATTCGAGACTCGGTTCGTACGGCTCGTCGGCCGCGGGGTGCAGATGCTCCGCGTGGTTGAGGAGCCGCGCGCAGGCGTTCCACCGCAGGATGGCCTCATTGTTGCCCGCGGGCCGCATGCACTTAGTGAGAGAGAGAGAGAGAGAGAGAGAGAGAGAGAGAGAGAGAGAGAGAGAGAGAGAGAGAGAGAGAGAGAGAGAGAGAGAGAGAGAGAGAGAGAGAGAGAGAGAGAGAGAGAGAGAGAGAGAGAGAGAGAGAGAGAGAGAGAGAGAGAGAGAGAGAGAGAGAGAGAGAGAGATTGCCACATTGCCTCCTTGAGCCGACCGTGCCGCCACGTGATGGGCCCGCGGGCCGCCGCGGCCGACCTGCGCCTGGCCCGGCGCTCGCAGATCGACCCCCGCGTAGTAGTGCCGTTTGTACTCGTCCTTGAGCCGCGGGAGCACTTCGCGTGAGCGCTCGGTCGCGCCGGGCGTCGCGGCGATGAACGCCGCCCCGACGCGCGCGGGGTCGAAGGTGCCGCGGACGATGGTCAAGGTGCGCGGCACGCCGCCGGCTTCCGTCATGACCGCCAGCAGGCGCTCGCTCTCGCCGAAGATGTCGTAACCGAAGAGGCGGCGCCCCTCTTCGCGCTGGCCCGAGAGCCCGCTTTCGGTGAGCGAGTGCGACCAGGGCGAGGCGCGCAGCGCCGCCAGGTGACCTCCGCCAGCACGTCGGAGCTGGCCGGCGCCAGGTTCCAGAGATTGCTGTCGTCGGGGCCGCTGCGGGGACCGGCCTCTGCGGCCGGGGTCGCGGGGACTGCTGCTGCATCAGATCGGCGCAACCCAGCGCGAGCAAGGTCGCGAACGCTCCCGGGAAGAGCCGCAGCTTCATGAAGGTCTCGAACCTGCGGCGCTAGCCCGGCACGAGCCGGTCGCGTCCGTCTTCCCGGTCTCGAGCAGCTGCTCGATCCGTTTCCCATCGCCTGTTGCGATGGCCGCGCGCAGCGACTCGATCTGCTGCACCAGCGCCTCGACCAGCGGGAGCACCTCGGCGCGGTTGTCGAGGAAGATGTCGCGCCACATGACCGGGCTCGAGGCGGCGACGCGCGTGGTGTCGCGCAGGCTGGGGGTCGGCAGCCGCCGCAGCCCCTCGATCACGTCGCCGGAGATCGCGCCCAGCGTGGCGGCCAGCGCGTAGGCCGCCACGTGCGGCAGGTGGCTCCCGGCGCCGAGCACGCGATCGTGCAGCTCGGCGTCCATGCGCACCGTCTCGGCGCCCATCGCCGTCCAGAGGCGCTCGATCGTCGCGACGCGCCTCCTCGCGGCTGGCGGACGTCGGACAGAGGACGCAGCGCTTCCCTTCGAACAGCAAGGGGCTGGCGGCATCGGGGCCGACCCGTTCGGTCCCGGCCACCGGATGGCAGGCGACGAACGCCCCCGGCGGCAGCTTGGGCTCGACGGCGGCGATGGCGGTCGCCTTCACCGACCCGACGTCGATGACGATGGCGTCGGGTCGAGCGCCGGTGCAATCTCGGCGGCGAGCTCCCCCAGGCTGCGGACCGGCGTCGCCAGCACCACCAGCGCCGCGCCCCGCGCCGCCTCGGCCGCCGAGGTCGCCGAGCGATCGATGATCCCGAGCGCCTGCGCGCGCTCCAGCTTTTCGCGCGTCCGGCTCCAGGCGACCACCTCGGTGACGGCGCCCGCGGCGCGCGCGGCCAGCGCGACCGAGCCGCCGATCTGCCCGGCGCCCATGACCGCCAGGCGGCCGAGCGGCGGACCGGACCAGCGCCGTTGGGTGCTCATGGGCGCGCTCCTTTCGGCTGTCCGCCTCGACCGTCGGGGCGGCCACGTCGCGGGAAAGTTACCGGCTGCCGGTCGTAGACCGCAACGACATTGCCGCGCGCGTGCTGAATCGGCGAGGAGCTATACTTTTGCCCCATGAACGGCGGCGCCGCACCCCAGCCTCCTCTTCGCGCTCGGCTACGGCGTCCTCACGGCGCTCACGCCCTGCGTCTACCCGATGATTCCCATCACCGTCAGCATCTTCGGCGCCGCGCCGGGGTGCCGCGTGGGCGCGCGCTGGCGCTGGCGACCGCCTACGTCGTCGGGATCGCCGCCATGTTCGGCACGCTCGGGACGACCTTCGGCCTGCTCGGGCCGGGCCTTCGGGACCTTCCTGGCCAACCCCTGGGTGATCGTGCCGCTGGCGCTGTTCTTCTTCGCGATGGGGCTGTCGATGTTCGGCGCCTTCGAGGTCGCGCTGCCGTCGGGGCTGCAGGGGCGCCTGGCGCGCGTCGGCGGGCGCGGCTTCTGGGCGCGTTCCGGATGGGCCTGGTCGCCGGGATCATCGCCGCCCCCTGCACCGGGCCCCCGCTGGCGTCGCTGCTGGCCTACGTGGCCACGACCCGCAACGCCTCGCTGGGGGTTCCTGCTGCTGGCGACCTACGGCGCCGGCGTGGGCCTGCCTTTCTGGTTGCTGGCCGGCTTCTCGATGTCGCTGCCCACGCCCGGGCGGCTGGATGGAGTGGGTGAAGAGCGTGTTCGGGATCGCGCTCTTCGCCGCGGCGCTCTATTACCTGAAGAACGTCGTCCCGCGCTGGCGCGGTTCGGCTCGGGGAACCGCGCTTCGCGCTCGAGATGGCGGCGCTGGTGCTGGTCGGGGTCGGCCTGGGCGCGGTGCACGCCAGCTTTCACGGGGCGCGGCCGAGCGGGTGCGCAAGGGGCTGGGCGTGGGCTGGCGACGCTCGGGCTCTTCGGCGCGACCAACTACCTGCTGGCGCCGAAGGGGGACATGAAGCTGGCCTGGCTCTCCGACGAGCCGACGCGCCGTGGCCGCGGCGCATGCGGCGGGCCGCCCGCTGCTGGTCGATTTTTCCGCCAGCTGGTGCCTCCCCTGCCGCGAGTTCGAGGTGAGGGTCTTCTCGCGCCCCGAGGTCGCCGAGGCCATGCGGCGCTTTACGCTTCTGCGCGTCGACGTCTCCCGAGGACGAGGATGCCGGCGTTGGGCGCCATCAAGCGCAAGTACGGCGCCGACACCCTCCCCGCCATCCGGGTCGTCTCCCGCGGATGGCAGCGATCGTCGGCCGAGACCGACACGTTCATCCCGCCCGAGCAGTTCCTGGAGCTGCTGGCGGCGCGCGACGCCTGAGACGCCCCTAATATCCCAGGTGGAAGGTCACCGTTCCGAGGCCGATGAGCTGGTAGCCGGACGAATGGTCCTGGACGGGGCTCGTTCACCGCGTCGCCGCCGAAGAAGTAGTGGTAGCCGAAGGTCGCTTGCGCGCCGACGGCGATGAAGGGGTTGAAGTAGTACTCGTAGCCGAGCGTGGCGTTGGCGACGAACCCCTTCGCTGAATCTGGCTGTCGGTCAGCGGCGGGCTCGACCGGGCCGGGCGTGCCGAACCCGAAGCCGCCGGCGATCTCGGGCTTGAGCACGTTCTGGCTCTGTCCGTCGGGGATCTTGGCCTCCCCGATCGGGATGTCGATCTCGGTGCCGAGCAGGAACTGGATCAGCGTCCCCGACGCCCCCGAGTCGTTGAAGGTCTGAAAGAAGTTGGTCGAGAGATCGAACACCAGCAGCTTGAGCGCCGAGATCGAAGCCGACCCGCCGGCCCGTGCGTCGTCGAAGAAGTCGGGGCGTGTTCGGCGTCGTCGCCCCAGCCGCCGATGCCGCCGGCGGTCGCCCCGGCGTAGAGGTCGATCAGCCGCGCCTCGGCCGGACGGGCCGCCAGCACGGCGCCGGCGAGCGCCCACCCACGCAGCAGTCGCGAGGCGGCGCCTCATGTCGGCTGTCCCAGCAGCGCCTCGATGCGCTCCCGGTCGAACCCCAGCAGCAGGCGCGCCGCGCACGTCGATGACCGGCACGCGATCGGTCGGGATCCCCATCTTGCTGGCCTTGTCGGCCAGCTCCTGCGCGGCGCCGGGATCGCGCTCGATGTCCTTGTCGGCGAACGGGATCTTGCGCTCGGTCATGTACTCGCGCGCGGCGCGGCAGGCGCCGCACCAGGAGGTCCCGTAGATCGTCACCAGCGGCGCGTCCGGGGGGACCGGCCCAGGCGGCGTCGAGCGGCTGCGGCATCGGCGCCCGGGAGGCGCCTCTGCGTGGTGCGCGCGAACGGCGACGACTGGCCGCCGCGGCAGCGCGGCCAGCGCCGCCGTCTCGAAGGCCTCGCGCGACATCGCGCGCGCCGACGACTTCCCGCTTGCAGCAGCTCGCCGACGTTGGTCACGTAGACCCGATCGGCGCCCCCTTTCATCTGCTCGCGCCGGATCGATCACCCGGACCAGCGCCCGCGCGTCGGCCTCGGGAATGGTCTCGGGCTTGTCGGTGGTGGCGAAGGTCCCGGCCGGCTCGGCGTAGGTGAAGAGCCAGCGGCCGCCCTTGAGCACCTCCATCGTCGGCGGGGCGCCGGGACCGCCGGTGCGGGGCGCTCGGGCGCGGCGCGGTGGCAGGCGCCGAGGCCGCCGCGAGCACTGCCGCCATCAAGAGGGGCGAGGCCCGAACGAGGCTGAGACGCATGGGTGGACAGTCTAGCAGGCCGGGCGGGGCCATGCGCACATCGGGGGGGCCTTCCGACGTTGACGTCATTCACCGGGACCAGCTCTTCGCCGTCGCGCCCGCAGAACGTGGCCTCGCTCTCGTACCGCCGCGAGCAGTTGGGGCAGATTTTGCCCAGCCCGCCGGCGAAAGCGCGGCGCCGGCCTGACAGCCGGTCCCGATGGCGACGGAAGCGGAACCAACTCCTCGCCGTCGAACGCGCAGAACTTCTTGCCGGCGTCGTACGAGCGCCGGCAGGTCGGGCAGGTGGAGCCCGCGCCCGCCGCCCGAGCGGCCGGGTCGCTGGCCGGAACCAGATCGCGCGCGTCGTGCGGGCAGAACCGCAGCCCGGGGGCGTAGTCGCGGTGGCAGGCCGGACAACCATGGCCTGCGGGCGGGCGCGAGGGCTCCCTCGGCGGCGGCGCGAGCTCGGCGGTCGCGACTCCGGGCGGTCGGCGCTCCGCGCGCCTTAGGTAGGGCCGCACCGCGTATCCAATCAACGCCAGCGCCAGCCCGCGACCGCCGCAAACAGTGCAATCTCGACGAGCTGCATCGATCGGGGCCTCAGACCTACAAAACGGCGGGACCAGAAAGGGGGCTCGGAAGACCGAGCCAGAGGGTTTTGGATTCCGCTTTGCGGCTGTTCGTCCGCTCCTTCTTCGGTGCTTCTCGTTCATCGGGCCGGGGTTTCCGATGGACAGCTTGAGCACCGCCTGATCGACCGCCTGCTTGATGGCGTCCTTGATGACGTCCTTGGTCGTGTCGGCCGTGTCGGCGGCCAGGCGCCGCTCGGAGACCTCGGCCTCGCTGCCCGACTGTCCGTCGCCGCTGAAGGCCAGCTTGGCGTCGGGGATGGTCGTCCCGAACACCGTCAGCTGGACCTCGACGGCCAGCTGTTTATTCGCGCCCCTGGCTTCGGGATTCCTTCACCTCTTGCTTGAGCTTTTCGATCCGCGCCGTGACGTCGAACCCGCGCAGGTTGCGCTTCTTGAGCTCGGCCACCAGCGCCGTCCGATCGCTCCCCGGCGCGGCCTGCCCGGCGGGGCCGATGTCCGAGGCCCACTCGGGACGCGACGCCAGCTCCGCCTTGCAGCGCCTCGCCGGTGTAGCTCTTGGCGCCTCGTCCGACCTCCGGGCCGGCTTTGACGGGCTGAAGCTGAAAGTAGTACTTGGGGGCCGCTGTCGCGCGGAGCCGCAGACCGTCAGCAGCAGCCAGCGCCGCGGCCAGCGCCCATGCGATCGCTTCCATGTCGGGTCTCCTCGCTCCGGTAGCTCCCAGTCTGAGCTTGCTTGTATACTGCGCCCGATGCCGACTCGGCCCAAGGACAAATCCGCGGTGGTGCCCGCGGCGACCACGATCGGGTTTCGCTGCTGCGTCGCGCTTGGGATCGCAGCGTTGACGGCGGGTGGAATTCTGGCGATTTTCTCGGCGCCGCTTCTGGCGCTGCTCGGGCGATAGCCGGGGCCGATTCTTGACCCTGGGAATCGTCGAGAATAACGTCGCGAGGCGCCGTTTCTGTGGTTGAACCCCTTCCCGAGGCTCCATGATCAAGCTGACGCTGACAGAGAAGAACGGTGAGCCGAAGGCTGCTCACCTTCGACAAGGACGAGATCACGATTGGCCGCGTCTCCGGCAACGACATCGTGCTCGCCAAAGGGAACGTCTCCAAGAGGCACTCGCGGTTCACGGTCAAGAGCCCCGGACAGATCGAGGTCGCCGACCTCAAGAGCACCAACGGCACCTACGTCAACGGGCGCAAGATTGGCTCGCCGATGCTGCTGTCGGCCTCCGATTGGGTCTACGTCGGCGACTTCCTGATCAACATCGACCTCGGCGGCGGCGCCGCTTCAGGCCGACTTCGGGACGATTTCCCGGGCGACTCCCCGGCCGCGCCGGCGGTAGCGGCGCGGGGCACCGGCTGCCGATCCCCCTCCGCCCCCGCCGCGCGGTCGGGTCGGCTCGAGCGCCGCGCAGCTTCCCGACCTACGACGACAGCGACGGCGAAGGGGACGCCGGATTCGGCGGCGGTGGCGGCGACGAGCGACGAGCTCGGCCTGGCGGCGCGCCCGCCCGGTTCGGGACGCGTGCCGATTCCCCCGCCCCCGCCGCCCCGCCGCCCACCGACGCCGCTGGCCAGCCGCGGCCTCGGCGAAAGCGATTTCGACGATGGGCTCGGCTCGGCGGCGCCTGCCGCCACCGACGAGCCCGCCGAGGACACCGGCAGCGTCGGTCTCTTCGCCCATTCACGGAGCCCGGACGACGAGAGCAGCCGGCCGCCCGGCGGCCGCGCGGCCAGGCGCCGCGGCAGCTCCCGGCGGCCGCCCCGTCGTTTGGATCCGCGAGCGCTGCGCCTCCGATGACGACCGACGTCGGCGGCAACGCCGCCGGGTTCGAGGCGCTGCTGGCCGATGCGGCCGTCACGCAGATCCTCATCGACCGCGCCGGACGCGGCGCTGGTCGATCGGGGTCCGGGCTCGCGCTCCACGACGGCAGCCTCGGCGAGCCCAACGCCGTCGCGGATGCGCTCTGGCGGCTGGCCAACACGGCCTTCCCGCCGCCCGCGCCGGACAACCCGGTGGTCGACGTTCGGCTGGCCGACGGGACGCGCGTCTCGGCGGCGTTCCCCCCGCCTCGCCGACCGGTGTCGTGGCGGCGATTCGCCGCCCGGTCCTGCTCGCGCGCACGCTCTCCGATCTCGATCCCGGGCGGCAGCAAGGACGCGCAGACGCTGCTCGAGAGCGCGATGGCGGCGCGGCGCAACCTGCTGCTCACCGGCGACGCGGCGGCGATGCCGCAGCTCTTGGGGGCGCTCGCCGCGGCGATCCCGGCCGACCGACGGGTCGTCGCCATCGGCGCCGCGCAGCCGCAGGCGCGCGGCGGTTGGACCGACCTCGCTCCCGCGGCCGACATGGCGGGCCTCTTGCGGGTGGCCTCCACCCTCCGCGCCGACCACCTGATGGTGGGCGAGGTGATGGGACCGGAGCTCGGCGAGCTCCTGCTGGTCGCCTCGCGCGGCCAGGAGGGGCTCATCGCGGCGCTCCCCGGCCGATCGACGATCGAGACGCTCGGGCGCCTGGCGGCGCTGGCGGCGGCGGGACTCGGCGCGGCGGCCGCGGTCACGACCGCGCTTTGCGCCAGCGCCTTCGACCTGGTGGTGCATGTGGTGGCGGTGACCGACGGGACCGTCCGCATCGTCGAGGTCGCGGAGCCGCGCGTCGACGGGGCGGCGCTGGCCGCCGACCCGGTGCTGGCCTTCTCCGGCGACGGCAACCGGCGCGAGCCGGGCGCGGGGCGACTGCAGGGGCGCGGCGTCTCGGCGCGCCTCAGCGCGGCGTTCACCGTCGCGGGCAGCCCCCTTCCGTCTTCGCTCGTCAACAAGTGACCCGCACGTGACTCGCCGCCGCGGACGCGAACCGAGTCGTCCCGAGGTCTTCTTCGACCACTTTCGGGGGGCGCTGTCACGCCTGCCGGCGGGCCTCATTCGGGTGATGCCGCCCGCGCCTGCCGACGAGCTGGCCCGGGCCGCGGCGGCGCTCGGCCGGGCGCTCCCCGAGGTGTACGCGGCGTTCCTGCAGTCGTTCGACGGCGCGGATTCTGTTTCACGAGACGGTGCTGATCGCCGGCGTCGGACCGACCGCGGCGCTGCGGCTCGCCGAGCTGCCGCAAGATCGGGCGGGCGAGCTGGTGTTCGCCGTCGGCGCGGCGGGTGAGCGCTACGCGCTCGACGGCGAAGGCCGCGTGGTGCGCACCGACCCCGGCGCCGACGAGCGCGCGCGGGCCGGCTCGAGCTTCGCCCGCTGGCTCGACGCCACCGTCGCGCGCGAGCAGGTGCTCTACGGCCCCGACGGCGAATACGCCCCCGACGTGTTCGACCCCTCGGGCGAGGAGGTGACGCCGCTGGTGGCGCTCCGGCAGGCCGAGCGGGCGCTCAAGCAAGATCCCGGCGCCGCAGGCGCGGCGCACGCGCGCGGCCTGGCGCTTCGCCGACTTGGGCGTCTGCGCGGCGGCGGTCGATGCCCTCGACGAGGCGACCGCGCTCGATCCAGAGAATCCCTGGCCCTGGTTTGATCTCGGGCGCACGGCGCTCGACGACGGACAGAACGCGCGCGCCGTGAAGGCGTTCTGCCGGGCGGCCGAGCTCGATGCGGGACCCGAGGGCGGACGCCTGTTGGCCTGGGCAGCGCGGGCCGCGAGCCAAGATGCGGGTCAAGAGGCCGAGGCGGCCAGGCTGCGCGCGGCCGCCCTCGCCCGCGACGGCGCGCTGGTCGAGTCGCTCCGCCGCGCCGTCGACGCGGCGGCGGCGGATCAGGATGCGGAGGCTGAAGGGGAAGCGGCGGCGCTGCTCACGGCGATCGCGCCCGGCGAGTCGGTGGCCGCGCGGCGGCGACTCCCGATCGTCACAGAACTGGCTGCTCCGCCACCGCCACCAGCTCGCCCGCGTCGTCCTCGCCCCGCAGCACCGCCGCGATCCGGCGGGCCCCGGCGGGGATCGTGAGCGTCGACGCCGTGGTGGACGCCGGGACCGAGGAGAAGGCGCCCCTGCGTCCCGTCGCATCCTCGACGTAGAGGCGCACCTCACCTTTGCGAATCATTCCCCGCGCGCCGGTCACCGAGACGGCGACGCTGCCGTCCTTGATCTCGAGGTGGATGTCGGCGCGAAAAAGGTGATCGATGAGGCCGGTCGCGTAGGCGCCGATCTCGGGGAGCAGCGCCATCGCGCTGTCGTGATAGACGGCGCGGTCGAGGAAAAACTTCACGCGCCCCGGAACGCGCAGGTAGGCGAGCAGTCGCCGCCTGTGCGCCGCTGGCGTCCCCTGCTCGACCGTCGCGTAGGCGTAGTGCACGTCGCCGAGCCCGACGAGATCGAGGTGCGGCACCGACGGAAGCGCGTACGGCAGCGACTCGCGTGCGTCACGCATCACCTCGGCCCCGGTCGTCAGTCGATCGACGACGACGGGTTCGGGCAGCGTGCCGTCCGAGAAGAACCGGCGCTGCGTGCGATCCGCCAGCCCTTGCCGATCGGCCGCGGTGATGTACGCCATCACCGTCGGGCGGTTGACCGGCGCTCGCCGCTGGGGGCACGCCTGCCTGGCCGAAGGTCTCGGCCACGTAGCGTTCGAACGGCGAGCCGCGATCGAACAGGCTCGAGCCGCCGTCAGCCATGTAGGCGCCGCGGAAGTCGTTGCGAACGTGCGCCGGATCGCCCGCGTCCTCGAGAACGGCCAGCGTTCCGCCCAGCGCCAGCAGCGCCCGCGCCAGCGCCGTCCCGCGCGGCCCCGGGCGCTCGGCGATGGTCGCCTGTTCGAGCCCCTCGTAGAAGGCCGGCAGGCCGACGTCGTTGTCGGGCGCCACCAGCCACTCGGGCGAGGGCCGTCCGGTCAGGTTGAAGGTCGTCCCGGTCGCCGCGCCGCGGAGCCCGCCCGCTTCGGCGAACAGCATCCGCAGATTGTGACCGATCTGAAAGGCGCCGCCGGCCTGGCTGAGGCCGCTGCCACGCGACGGATCGAAGAAGAGGTTCTGGGCGCGCTCGGCCGGCGTCTCGGCGATCACCGCGCCCGCCACCACCCAGGCCAGCGCCGGGGCCGCTCCGTCGGCGCTGGGGCGGTAGCCGCCCGATGGATCGAGCGCGTCGAGCCGTCCGCCGAGCAGGCGCGCCTCCGTCGGGTCGAGATTGGCGCGGTTGAGCACGATCGGCTCGAACAGCCCGAGCGGCCGCGACAGCCGGTGCGCGAGCACCCGGTGCAGCTCCGAGGCCAGCACCGCCTGCTCGGTGAGGCCGGCGTGCGTCGTGGCCGGATCGTACGCGCCGCGCCGGCGTTGCCACCAGCAGCAGCGCGGCCGCGACGACCATCCGAAGCCTCCCGGTCACAGGAACACGTGCGCGGATCATGGTGAGACCTCGGGGGACGGCGTCGGCTTGACGGCTGGATTGTCGACGTCGTTGGGGGGCGCGGCCTCGGGAGTGGGCGCGAGGCGCGGCTGCTCGGGCGGAAGCTCGGGGAGGCGCGACTCGACCAGCTTGGCCAGCTTGGCCAGCTGCGCCGGCTCGGGACACTGGCCGCTGCCGCAGGTCATCGACACCACGACGCCCCGCTCGCGCACGAGGAAGACGAGTCCGCCCATCTCCCCCGACTGCGCGCGGAACGAGCCGTCGCCCACCTCGTCCGTCGCGTGCGCCCCGGGGAGCGTCGTCATCAGCTTGTTGTACTGAACCTCCGAGGCCGCCGAGCCGAGCCGCCAGACCCGCAGACCGACGTCGAAGCTCTCGGGCTTGCCGAGCGCCTTGAAGTGGCGGCTGTCGTAGAACTCGGTCGTCGGCAGGTCGGTCAGCTTGCCGTCCTCGAACTTGCCGACGTAGCCGGTGACGCCGCGAATCTCGTCGTCGCTGAGCAGCTTCGAGATGTCGAGCGGTGTCAGCGGCCCAGCCTGCGCCGCCGCCTCGGCCTTCGCGCGGGTCGAGAGCGGCAGGTGCTCGCCGTCCAGCTCCAGCGCCGCCGCCTGCAGCTCCCAGGCGGCCGCCAGGCGCACCTTGGCGCCGCCGCCCAGGAACACCAGGTGGGTGGCGTGGAGGTAGGCCGGCTGCCAGCGGTCGAGCCTGACCCGATTGCCGCGCTGGCTGAAGTCGCGCCGCGCGGCCTGTCCGGGGAACACCCGATCGCTCCGCCAGCCGACATGCCCGCGGTGGTAGACGACCAGCGTGAAGCGCCGGATGCGGGTCGACGCCCCCTCCGGCAGATCGTCGAGCCGGGGGATCGTGTAGCGGCCGTCGGCGCCGGTCTGCACCACCACCTCGCGCGAGCCGGACGGCGCGTGAAAGCCGATGCCGTTCTCGAACGCCCAGGAGGCCGCGACGATGGCGCCGGCGATCGGACGATCCAGATCGGCGTCGATGACGATGCCGTCGTACGGACCCAGCAGATCGGCCGGACGGATCGAATCGGGGCGGACGGCGAACGGCGCCCGCTCGATGAGCGGGCCGCAGGCCGCCGAGGCGGCGAGCGCCGCCAGGAGCAGCAGGGACCGCCCTGCCGATCTGCCGCCCACGGCGCGCACAAAGTCGCGCGGACCATCGTAGGGGTGCCCGTGGGGGTGCCCCTCGAATTGACCGATCCGGCGGAAGTTGTTATCTCTTGACGCACTTAGGAAATCGCGGGGCAGCGCCGGCGGGTGTGTTTGTCCGGGCCGCCTGTTACCAAAGGATTCGGCGCCTTGCAAACCCCATCGACATGATCAAATGCGGTCGCTGCGGAAACGCGAACGGGTCGGAGGTCGTTTATTGCCAGTTTTGTGGGACTCGGCTGACCGCCGAACCGTTGTCTGAGATCCCGGTCGGCCGTCCCGCGCCGGTCGCGCCCGCCGGGCCGGTCGCCTCCAACCGCGCGACCGATCGCATGGTCGAGCCCGGGCCGGCCGCCAGCCCCATCGCGGCGGCCATCCGGGTCGGGCAGCAGCAGGTCGGGTTTCGGCTGGTGGTCGTCCACCGCGACGGAACCGATGGGATCTCCTACAACCTGCTCGGCGACCAGATCGACATCGGGCGGACCGAGGGGGACCTCCTGTTCGAGGATCCCCACCTCGCCCCCCGCCACGCCCGCGTGGTGGCCAGCCTGACCGGCCGGGTGCTGACGCCGCTCGAGAGCCGCAACGGGGTCTATGTCCGGCTCCGGGGCCCCATCGACCTGCAGGACGGCGACCACATCCTGGTCGGCAAGCAGGTGCTGCGGTTCGAGCTCCTCACCGACGCCGAGCGGAGCCTGCGCCCTGCGCTCGAGCACGGCGTGGTGGTGTTTGGGACCCCCGTCCGCCCCCCCTGGGCGCGGCTGCGCCAGGTCACCCCGGCGGCGATCAGCCGGGACATCTTCCACCTGACCCGCCCCGACGTCGCCCTCGGGCGGGAGACGGCCGACTTGGTCTTTTCCGACGACGAGTTCATGTCCCGTCGGCACGCTCAAATTTCCTTTCGGAACGGCCGAGGACACCTGGAAGACCTGGGGAGCTCGAACGGCACCTTCTTGCGTCTCCGGGGGCCCCATGGGCTCAATTCCGGAGACCTCATTCGAATGGGAGACGAGCTACTCCGGTTCGAGATAGGATGAGGCCTCAGCCGCCCCGATGCCAACGCCCCCCGACATCGCGATTGAGGTCTTCGGTAAGACTGACGTTGGGCTAATTCGCGAGCACAACGAGGACAACTTCCTCGTTGCGGACGTGACCGCCCGAGTCCGCGCCGCCGACGGGCGGCCTCCGTTCACCTTCAATCTGGGGGACAAGGGGGCGCTCCTCCTGGTGTGCGACGGAATGGGCGGCGCCGCGGCGGGCGAGGTCGCGGCGCAGATGGCGGCCGACGCGATCTACGAGGCGCTCACCTCAGGCGGACGGACAGCCGCGCGACGGGTTCGCCCGGCTCCTGCGGCGCGCCGTCCAGCGCGCCAACGAGCGGATCTTCATCCAGTCGCGCGACAACCAGAGCGAGCGCGGGATGGGAACCACCTGCACGGCGGCCGGCCTGGTCGACGACACGCTGGTGATCGCGCAGATCGGCGACTCGCGCTGCTATGTCCTGCGCGACGGCAAGCTGGCGCAGGTGACCAAGGATCAGTCGCTGGCCTGGCAGCTCATCGAGGCCGGCGCGATGACCCCCGAGGAGGCCAAGGCGTTCGAGCACGCCAACATCATCTTGCAGGCGCTCGGCGTGCAGGAGCACGTCGAGGTCGTCCTGTCGCAGGTTCAGCTGCGCAAGGGTGACGTCGCCCTGCTCTGCTCCGATGGCCTCCACGGACCGGTCACCGACGAGGAGCTCCTGTCGGTGCTGGTCACCGAGCCCGATCTCCAGAAGGCGGGCGAGGCGCTGATTCAAAAGGCGCTCGATCGCGACGGGCCGGACAACATCACAGTGGCGCTGGCACGGTTCGACGGCGAGGCGCTGAAGCCGGCTGCCCCGGAAGACACCATCAGCTTCATCGGCTACGACCCGGGCAGCGATCCGGTCCCGGAGCCGATGGGGACATTCGACGACTCGAGCGTCGGCCGCGAGACGGTCGAGGAGCGCCTGCCAACGCGGCCTGCTCGGCGCCGAGGACGAGGTCCCCACCAAGACCGACGCCACCGCTGATCCGGGTGTGCGGGGCGGCCGGGCGGGCTCCGCGCCCGGCGCGCGGAGGCGTCGCCGGCACCGCGCGGGGTCCCGTCGCTGTTGGCTCTGTTCCTGATTGGGCTGGTCGCGGCGGCGGCGGGCGGGATCTTCGTCATGAAGTGCGAGCGCGACGAGGCCGCGCGCTCCGACGGACGGGTCACCCTGCCCCTGAGGGTCTGCGGATGCCGTCGCGTTGTCCACATTGCGAGGTCGAGATTGAGGAGGGGGCTCGGTTCTGCGGCGCGTGCGGACCGCCCCATCACGGCGACCGCCATCAGCCAGCGCGCCGCCGCGGCGGGGCTGCCGAAGCACTCTCCGGCCGCCGCCACGATCAAGGTCGTCGCCGCAGGAGCCCGGGGCATCGGGCGCGTCCTCCGCCGCCTCTCCCGCGCTCGGCATCCCGTTTCAAGCGCCACCGGCGGCAGCGACCATCGTCTCCTCCACGCCCTCGATTGCACCGGTGACCTCCGCGCCGGCGCCGTCGCTGCGTCGCCCGCTCCCGTCCGCGCCGCCGTCGGCATGCGGCCCGCGGCCCAGCCGCTGGAAAACCTGATCGGCCGGACGCTCAACCATCGGTATCTGTGTCGGAGACAAGATGGGCGAAGGGGGATTCGGCGCGGTCTTCCGGGCAAGCAGATCGCCACGGGGCGCGAGGTGGCGCTCAAGATCCTCCATCCGCACAACGTCTCGGACGAGACGATTGTCGCCCGCTTCCGGCGAGAGGCCGAGGCCTGCTCGAAGCTGCGCGATCCGCACACCGTCACCACTTACGACTTCGACGAGACCCCCGACGGGATCCTCTATCTGGCGATGGAGCTCCTGCGCGGGCAGAGCCTGCACCAGGTGCAGAAGGCCGAGGGGCCGCTCGGCTACGCGCGGGTGCTGAAGATCCTGGATCAGGTCGCAGCGTCGCTGTCTGAGGCGCACCGGAACGGCATCGTCCACCGCGACATGAAGCCGGAGAACGTCTTCATCGAGTCGCGCGACGGGCAAGACCACGTCAAGGTGCTCGACTTCGGGATCGCCAAGGTGGTCTCTGACGAGAGGCAGGTTCCGGCCCTGACGGCGGTCGGGCAGACGCTGGGGACGCTGGAGTTCATGTCGCCGGAGCAGCTGCGCGGGCAGAAGCTCGACGGTCGGTCGGACCTCTACGCGCTCGGCATGATGTCGTACGAGATGCTGACCGGCATCCTCCCGTTCGCCTCGGCCAAGAGCCCGATCGACATCATCAACTTCCACATGCGCCACGAGCCGCCGGCGCCGTCGAAGCTCTCCGACAAGGTGACGATCCCCGCCCCGGTCGACGCGATCATTCTCAAGATGGTGGCCAAGGACAAGGACAAGCGGTTCGCCGACGCGAACGCGCTGCGCGAGGAGATCGCCCGCACGCAGCGGTCGCTCGACAGCAGCCCCGACCGCTTCGAGGCCTACCGGGTGGTCGCCGTCGTCGGCGCCACCATCGCCATCGTGGCCGCCCTGCTCTTCTTCCTCCACCGCTGACCGGCGGTCCGCTCCGCTGAACTCTTCGGCGGGGGCGCGGGGGACGGGTATTCGGTCGGCCTGCGCACCCGAGGGGTTGGAATCGGCGGGCGGAGCGACCAGAGCCGCCCGCCGCAGCTCCGGCCGACCGAACACCCGTCCCCCGCGCTGACCCGAAGAGCAGAGCCCCACGACAAACATCTCACCTGATCGCGCGGACGGAGCCGGGCTTTGCCCGGCGCACTCCTTCGCGGGAGGTCCCGGGGACCCTTCCAGGGTCCCCTACCGAACCGTGTGGAAGAAGCGGTTCCAGTGGATGGCGTTGAACCAGGAGCCGAGGCTCCACCCCTCGGTCTCGCCGCGTGACCACCAGACGATGAGCGCGCGCCCCTTGACCAGATTGATGTCGACCGTCCCCCAGAAGCGCGAGTCGGAGGAGTTGTCGCGGTTGTCGCCCATCATGAAGAGTTCGTGCGGCGGCATGACCTTTCGCGCGAAGTCGCGTCCCCCGTGCCCGGGACCTGGATCGTCTCGTGGCGCACGTCGCCGAGCGTCTCCATCCAGAGCTCGCAGTCGTGGGCCTCGAACAGCTCGCCGCTGCGGGGCGCCTCGTCGTCGCTGCAGGCGCGGGGAAGCCGCTCGCGGGGGACCGGCTTGCCGTTGATGTAGAGCTCCTCGTGCTTCATCTCGATGACGTCGCCGGGAAGGCCGACCACCCGCTTGATGTAGTCGATGCTGTGGTCGTTGGGCCACTTGAAGACGATGACGTCGCCCCGCTTGGGCTCGGCGTACTGCAGGATCTTGGTGTCGGTGAAGGGGATGCTGAGGCCGTAGGAGAACTTCGAGACGAAGATGTGGTCGCCGACCGCCAGGGTCGGGATCATCGAGCCCGACGGGATCTGGAACGCCTCGACGACGAAGGCGCGCAAGAGCAGCGCCACCGCCACCGCCACGCCGATCGACTCCGAGTACTCGCGGACCGTCGACTTGCGGGCGAAGGCCGAGATGCGCGTCCATGGCGTCGTCGAGCGTGCCGCGATCGTCTTGCGCAGCTGCTCGAGATCATCGCCGCCGCGAGCGCCTGCTCGACGGCCGCGACTGTCGGCCTGCACCTGCGCCGCCACGCCGGCCGGGATGCGGTAGCTCTTCTTCTTCAGGATCCGCTGGGACTCCTTGACGAGGTGCCGCCCCTCGACCCGCGTGCTGCGGTCGGCGGTGCGCGCGCGCCACCAGGTCAGCAGGCTCGGGGTTCGCTCTTCGGGCATCCTCCGCTTCCCCATGCGTCCACCGACCTAGTCGACCTTCAGGATGGCCAAGAAGGCCTCTTGCGGGATCTCGACGTTGCCGACTTGCTTCATCCTCTTCTTACCTTCCTTCTGCCGCTCCAACAACTTGCGCTTGCGGGAGATGTCGCCGCCGTAGCACTTCGCGGTCACGTTCTTGCGCAGCGCCTTCACCGTCGTGCGGGCGATGATCTTCGAGCCGATGGCGGCCTGGATCGCCACCTCGAACTGCTGCGACGGGATGAGCTCCTTCATCTTCACGCAGAGATCGCGCCCGCTTCTCGTACGAGCCCTGCGGTGGACGATGAGCGACAGGGCGTCGACCCGATCGCCGTTGACGATGAGATCCATGCGGACGAGGTCGGCGACGCGGTAGTCCTTCGGCTCGTAGTCGAGCGAGGCGTAGCCGCGCGAGACCGTCTTCAGGCGGTCGTAGAACCCGAACACCATCTCGGTGAGCGGCAGGTCGTAGCGAATGATCACGCGCTTTTCGCCGGCGTAGGCGAGCCCCGTTTGCGTGCCACGCTTCTCCTCACACAACGCGAGATCCCCCCGACGTATTCCGGCGGCGTGTGGATGGTGACGGCGATGATCGGCTCCTCGATCCGGTCGATGTCCCCTTCCGATGGGAATTTCGCGGGGTTGTCGATCTCGATGACCTCGCCGTTCCGCAGCACGCAGCGAAAGCGCACGGTCGGCGCGGTGGTGATGAGGTCGAGGTTGTACTCGCGCTCGAGCCGCTCCTGGACGATCTCCATGTGCAGGAGGCCGAGGAAGCCGCAGCGGAACCCGAAGCCGAGCGCGCGCCGAGTCTCCGGCTCGCACGTGAACGACGGCGTCGTTGAGCCGCAGCTTGTCGAGCGCGTCGCGCAATTCGTCGTAGCGGGCGGTGTCCGTCGGGAAGATGCCGGCGAACACCATCGGCTTGACGGGCTTGAAGCCGGGCAGCGCCCGGCGCCGGCCGCTCGGCGTCGGTGATCGTGTCGCCTACCCGCGCGTCGCTCACCTCCTTGATGGCGGCGGTGAAGAAGCCGACCTCGCCCGGCGTCAGCTCCTCGATCTCGCGCGCGAGCGGCGCGAACGCGCCCGACGTCGTGGACCTCGTAGTCGCGCCGGGTCGCCATGAAGCGGAGCTTCGTGCTTCGGCCGCATGACCCGTCGATGACGCGCACCAGCGATCACCACGCCCCTGTAGGTGTCGTACCAGCTGTCGAAGATGAGCGCCCGCAGCGGCGCCGTCGGGATCGCCCTTGGGCGGCGGGATCCGGCCGACCACCGCCTCGAGGATCTCGAGGATCCCCTTCCCCGGTCTTTGCCGACGCGAGCATCGCCTCCGAGGCGTCGATGCCGATCGACCTCCTCGATCTGCTGCCGGACGTTCTCGGGATCGCGCGGCCGGCAGATCGATCTTGTTGATGACCGGCACGATGGTGAGGTTGTTGTTCGAGCGCGAGGTAAACGTTGGCCAGCGTCTGCGCCTCGACCCCCTGCGAGGCGTCGACGACGAGGACCGCCCCTTCGCAGGCGGCGAGCGAGCGCGACACCTCGTAGTGAAAGTCGACGTGGCCGGGCGTGTCGATGAGGTTGAGCTCGTAGGTCTGCCGTCGTCGGCCTGTAGGCGAGCCGCACCGTCTCCGCCTTGATGGTGATCCCGCGCTCGCGCTCGAGATCCATGCTTGTCGAGGAACTGCGCCTTGCGCTCGCGCTCGGTGAGCGCGCCGGTGGCGTCGAGGAGCCGGTCGGCCAGCGTCGACTTGCCGTGGTCGATGTGGGCGATGATCGAGAAATTACGAATCAGGCGCGTCGGCGTGGACATTGGGGCGGGGGCCGGCGGCGCTCTGCTAGCGGCCGGAAGGGACGTGCAGTGTGAGCTGTCCCGGAAGGTTGTGCCGTTCTTTTTCCAGCACCATATCGATCCCCTGCCGGATGTACTCCGCGACCGGAACGCGCGTCTTCGAGTTCAGCTGCTTGAGCTGCTCGTTCTGCTCGGGCGTGATGTAGATGGTCGTGGAGATCTTCTTCCTCGCCATGGCGTGACCATGCATGACCATAGGTCAGGGGTCAAGTTCGCAAGCACTTGATACGCCGGCATTTCCGCCCTACCGTAGACGCCATGCCCCATTCCAAGACCTGGCTGGCGCTGGGTTCCCTGGCGTTGCTGGCCGCTGGCCTGCGCCGAGACGCCGAAGCACGCTGAGATGGTGACCGCGGCACCGGACAACATCCCGACCCCCCCAACGTCGACCGCACCAAGTGCGACGAAAAGGGGAAGAACGTCATCACGGCCGACACCAACCTCGATCAAAAGGCCGACGTCTGGAAGTTCTATCAGTCGGTCGACGTCGGCGGGCAGAAGACGGAGATCCTGACCTGCAAAGAGGTCGACCTGAATCACGACGGGAAGATCGACTCGTCTACTACTACGACGACAAGGGCGCGACGCTCACGTTGGACGAGGCCGACACCGACTTCGACGGCAAGTTCGACATGACCCGGTACTACGCAAACGGCAAGGTCGTGCGCGAAGAGCTGGACACCAACTTCGACCAGAAGCCGGACGTCTGGAAGTACTACGAGGACGAGAAGCTGGTCCGCCAGGAGCGCGACACCAACGGCGACGGCAAGGTCGACGAGTGGGAGTACTACGAGGGCGGCAAGCTGGATCGCATCGGCTACGACACCACCGGCAATGGGACGGTCAACAAGTGGGACCGCGCGCCCGAGAACGAGGAAGAGAGCGCGGCGGCGGCGCGGCTGCGCCGCGGCTCCTGCTGCGCCTGCTCCTGCGGCCCCGACCGCCCCGCCGCCAGCAGCGACGACGCCGCCTGCGGCCAAGCTGCGGCGGCCGCGACGGCGCCGCTCCGGCCCGCGAAGAAGTAGCTCCGCGTCGGCGCTCGGCTCGCTCCGCGCGGCGACGGCGCTCGTCTCGAGCGCGCCTGATCTGCCGCTTGGTTGCGCCCCTCCGCGTGAGGTCCGCGGACGGACCTCACGCTCCGGGACACCCTTTCCGGAGCGCGGCAACTGGGCCGGTCGCGAGCCGAGCCCGAGCACGGCGGAGGCGCCGGATTCGCACCCGGGCTGCCGGCGGGGCGGCGCACTGCCGCGGCGTGGGAGGGATTCCTGGCGCCGCTGAAGCGCGCCGGCCCTGCGCCGGCTAGCGGGAGTCCATGGGGACGTAGTGCGTGAGCGGCGGCCCGGTGTAGACCTGCCGCGGGCGGGAATCTTGGTCGACGGGTCCTCGCTCATCTCGCGCCAGTGGGCGATCCAGCCCGGCGTGCGGCCGATGGCGAACATGACGGTGAACATGTTCGTCGGGATCCCCAGCGCGCGGTAGATGAGGCCGCTGTAGAAGTCGACGTTGGGATAGAGCTTCCGCTCGACGAAGTACGGATCGCTTCAGCGCCGCCGCTTCAAGCGCCTTGGCGATGTCGAGCAGCGGATCCGGGTGCTTCATCTTGGCCATCACCTTGTCGGCGGCGACCTTGATGATCTTGGCGCGCGGGTCGTAGTTCTTGTAGACGCGGTGGCCGAAGCCCATCAGGCGGAAGCCCGAGTCCTTCTTCTTGGCCAGGTCGACGAACTTCTGCGGCCGCTGCCGTCGTTCGCGGATCTGCTCCAGCATGGTGAGCACCTCTTCGTTGGCGCCGCCGTGAAGCGGGCCCCAGAGGGCGCAGATGCCGGCGGAGATCGAGGCGAAGAGGTTGGCCTGCGAGCTGCCGACCTGGCGCACCGTCGAGGTGCTGCAGTTCTGCTCGTGATCGGCGTGGAGGATGAGGAGGAGGTTGAGGATCTTGACGATCTCCTCGTCGATCTCGTAGGGCTCGGCCGGGACCGAGAACATCATGTTGAGGAAGTTCGCGCAGTAGCTGAGGTTGTTCTTCGGGTAGACGAACGGCTGGCCGATCGACTTCTTGAACGAGAAGGCGGCGATGGTCCGCATCTTCGACAGGAGGCGCGCGATGGTCGCTTCTGCTCGGCGCGGTTCTTCACGTCGAGCGCCTCGGGGTAGAAGCTCGAGAGCTCAGGGTCATCGCCGAGAGGATGGCCATCGGGTGGGCGGTGCCGGGATAGCCGTCGTAGAAGCGCTTCATGTCCTCGTGAATCATCGAGTGACGGGTGAGCGCCTCGGAGAACTTGGCCAGCTCCTGCTTGTTCGGCAGGTGGCCGTAGATGAGCAGGTACGAGACCTCGACGAAGGTCGACTTTTCGGCCAGCTCGTCGATCGGGATGCCGCGGTAGCGGAGGATCCCCTTTTCGCCGTCGAGGAAGGTGATCGCGCTCTTCGTCGACGCCGTGTTCATGAAGGCCGGATCGAGCGTCACCAGGCCGGTCTGCGCGCGCAGCTTTCCGATGTCGATCGCCCGTTCGTTCTCTGTCCCGACGACGACCGGTAGCTCCAGCGTCTTTCCGTCGATGATGAGCTCTGCTTTTTGCGTCGTATTCTCGGGCACGGCGTCCTCCTCGGGCTCGCGCGAGCATAACCTATATACTCGGCGCGTGAACCTGCTAACCGTCGCTGTCGCGGTCGGTTTGTTCGTCGATCCCGGCGCGGCAGGGGTGCGCGACGGGGGGCGCGCGAGCCCCCCGCACCGCTCTCGAAGGACGCCGGGGCGCTGTTGACCGCACCGTTGCCGTCGATGTTGCGCGCATCGACGACCTCCACCGGCGGCGCGACGACAAGAGCGCCTTCGCCGAGGAGCAGCGCCTGGTTCAGGCGGGGCTGGCGCGCGCCCCGAATGACTACGAGCTCCTCTGGCGCGCGGCCCGGTTCTACTTTTGGGCCAGCGACGATCCAGGTCTTCCCAGGGAGCAGCGGTCGCGCTGGGGAAAAGACGGCTGGGACATCGCCGAGCACGCCATCGCGATGAACCCCAACGACGTCGCCGGGTACTACTGGGCGGCGGTCAACATGGGGAACTACGCGCTCGGCCTGGGGGTGGTGAAGGCGCTGTCGAGCGGTCTCGAGGAGAAGTTCCGCGATCGGCTGGGGAGGGCGTCCGCGCTGAACGACGGCTACGAGTGGGGCGGCGTCGAGACCGCCTGGGGGCGGTTCTTCGACAAGCTCCCCTGGCCGAAACGGGACCGCAAACAGGCCGAGGAGCATCTGCGGCGGGCGCTGCAGATCAACCCGTCGGCGCTGCGCGCGCGCCTTTATCTGGGGATCCTGTATCTCAACAGCGCGCGCGCCCGGAGGCGAAGCGCGTGCTCGACGAGGTCGCCGCCGCCCCGGTGGCCGCTACGACGCGCCCGAGGAGCGCCGGGCCAAGGCGATGGCCGTCGGGCTGCAGCCGGAGCTGGCCTCGAAGCTCAGGTGAGCGTGGTGGTGGCGATCGCCGCCGGCGGCTGCGGATAGAAGAGATAGTTGGCGATGCCGGGGAGCCCGCCGTACTCCTCGGCGTAGCCGCCCGGATCGAAGCCGGCCGGGGGCTCGACAATCTCACCGAAGTCGAGGTGGCGGATGTTCAGCTCCCGGAGCACGCCGACGAGCAGCTGCAGCCGCTTGAGCAGCCCCGGCTCGAAGATCCCGGCGCGCGGCGCCTCCACGAGCGCGATGGTGCCGTGGTCCGGATCGAGGGTGGCCGTGAGGCCACCTCCTGGACGGCGGCGAACGGCGCCAGGGTCGAGAGCGCGACGCGGAGGTAGACCTCGGTCACCGGCCCTTCGGCGATGGCGGCGCGAAGCGCCTCGCTGGCCCCAGCGTCCAGCGCCGACTCCCGCAGCTCGACCAGCGACGGCGTGCGCCCCAGGCAGAGGATGTAGACGTAGTCACAGGTCTCCTCGGGCCCGCCGGGACGGTAGAGCGTCGCGGCGTGGAGCCGAGCCGCGGCGGCCGCCGCCAGCGCGTCCCCCTCCCCCGCCCCCAGGCCGGCGCCGAACCCGGCGGCCTCGTCACGCTCGTCCCAGCGCCGCGTCGGGTAGAGGCGCGCCAGGGCCTCGTCGATCTCGCCGAACATCTCGTGCTTGCGCGAGTCGCAGCCCCCCTTGTTTCCGCAATTGGTACAACCGTCGCTCATCTCAGTTCCTAAAGGTGCGGCGTTGCCAGCGCCGCCGCACGGGCTTCTTCGATCATTTTGTGGTGCTCGCCCGGATCGGCCCAGCGCGCCTGCCCTTCGGGCGGCAGCGGTCGATCGGGTCGAAGTAGAAGTAGACGCACCCCCGGCTGGACGCTCGGGCGCCGTGTAGACCGAGATGCCGGTGGTGCGGTCGTAGTGCTCGTAGGAGTGGGCGTCCCGCTTGCCGCCGCCGCCGGGCGCGTCGACCACGACGGTCGGCGTGTTGAAGCCCGCCGTCGAGCCGCGGACGTCCTTCTCGATCTGCAGAGCGCGGTCTGCGAGGGTCGTGCGCAGATCCTCGACGCCCTTCACCAGGTCGTGCATGTAGACGTAGTACGGGTGGACGTTGATGTGGCCGAGTCGCTTGCACGAGGAGCTTCATCGTCTCGGCGCTGTCGTTGACGCTTCGCGCTGCAGCACCGTCTGGTTGCGCACGATGATGCCGCGCTCGACGAGCCTGTCCATCGCCTCCCTGGTGATCCCGGTGATCTCGTGCGGGTGGTTGAAGTGGGTGTGGATCACCACCTCCTTGTGCAGCTTGCGCCCCTGCTCGACGACGCGCGGTGAGCGCGTCGACCCACTCGTCATCGGTGAGGATCTTCTGCGGCATCACCGCCGGCCCCTTGGTCGCGATAGCGCATCCGGCGGACGTGGTCATGCTGAGGAGGGTCTCGCCGATCTCCGTGATCTGCTCGGCGCGCAGCTTGTAGGCGTCCCCGCCCGAGATGACGATGTCCTCCAGCTCGGGGCGCGAGCGCGATGTAGGCGAAGGTCTGCTGCCAGCGCTCGGCGTTCGACCTTGAGCTGGAACTTCTCCACCTCCTCGGTGTCGACGCCGACCGCGTAGCTGCGCGTGCAGAAGCGGCAGTAGACCGGGCAGGTGTCGAGGGCGAGGAAGAGCGCCTTGTCGACGTAGCGGTGGGTGAGTCCCGGCACCGGCGTGTCGGCGCGCTCGTGCAAGGAGTCGAGGCCGAGCCGCGGATGGTCGGGCAGGAGGCGCGAGCCGAGCGGGATGAACTGCGTGCGCAGCGGATCCTCGTACGGGTTCGTCCAGTCGATGAGCGACAGGAGATAGGGCGAGACCCGGACGCTCATCGGCGCGCGCTCGAACCCGCGCTGGGCGTCGGCGACGAACGCCTCGGAGACCAGCCCCGACAGCGTCGCCAGGAGCTTGGGGATGTTGGTGATCGACTGCTTGGCCTGCCACCTGTGGTCGAGGAACTCGCCGCGCCGACCTCGGAGTATGCAGGGATCGCGCGCCAGAACTCGCCGCCGAGCAGATCCCGGTGCGCCAGCGTCGCCGGATCGACCGGCGGCTTCTGGGCGGCCGGCCCCGGTGCGGCCGCGGACGTCACCGCCTTGGCGAGCTCAATCTTGGGGGCCATCGTTCCCCTGATCGTAGCGCCTGATCACACTGACGAGCAACGGGTGCCTCGGACCCGCGAAGCGCGGCACGAAACCGCCGCGGCCTACGCCGCGCCGCGATTCCCCCCGACGCAATCGGGCGCCTCGCCCGGAAGACCAAACACCGCGACCTCATCCCCCTCCGTGAGCCGGTCGGCGTTCACCAACCGCCCCCCCTCCGCCAGCACGAGCGTGGCCGTCCCGCCGGCACCGCGCAGCACGAAGTCGTTCCCTTCCTCGACCGCCCACAGCCCCGTGTCATCTTCGGTGACCGAGGCGCGCCACAGGTCGCCCCACCGCGCCGCCCGGGAGCCGCGCGCAGGTTCCCCGAAGTTGAACGGGCCCGTCGCTGTCGGGGAGCTCGGCCGTCTAATTCCCGCTCCGGTTGGCGGGTCGGCCCCGAGCACGCGCAGACGCTGCCGAATGATCCGGAGCCGTGCTGGCAGACGCCCGCCGCGGCAAGGGAAGCCAGTCGGTCCCGACGACCGCCGCAAGCCAGCGCCACGAACCGAAGCGGCCCAGGCCCCGCGCGAGCGGCCCGTCCGAATCGATGGCGGCCACCTCGACTAGCAACGCCGCGCGCTCGCTCCAGCGCGTCCCGCCCAGGGAGTTGCCGCCGTGACGTCACGGCGCCGCGCCGACGCTAAGGCGCCTTCGGCCGCCACGTCGTCGGGCAGGGTTCGCTCCGCTCACCGCCGCCTGCGGCGTCGCCCTCCTAGCCGCGATAAACGACAATCCCGCGCGTCGGGTCGTAGGGCGTGAGCGCGACCGTGACCTTGTCGCCGAGGACGACGCGAATGCGGTGCTTCCGCAGCTTGCCGCCGAGATGCGCCAAAACCTGATGGCCGTTTTCGAGCTCGATACGAAAATTTCCAGCAGGCAACACCTCGATGACGCGCCCCTGAAATTCGATATGCTCTTCACGACCCATTGGCGGCGAGACCTTAATCGCTCCGAGGGGCCCGGTCAATGACAGCCTCCCCTGATCCGTCGCCATCGCTCCAGGCCCTATCTCACGCGCTACGTGGAAAATCCGCGTGTGCTCGTGGCGGGGAATTCCGTCAAGTTGCTGCGCAACGGGGCCGAGGCGTTCCCCGCCTGGATCGCGGCCATCGACAACGCCAAGAGGCGCGTCTCGCTGGAGATGTATATCTTCAGCGACGACGGCATCGGCCGGCAGTTCTCCGAGGCGCTGGCCCGGGCCGCGCAGCGCGGGGTCGAGGTGCGGCTGCTCTACGACTTCGTCGGCTGCCGCGAGACGCCCGCCACCTTCTTCCAGAAGATGCGCGGCTTCGGGGTTGGTGTCGTCGGCTACCACAAGTATCGTTTTTGGCGTCCGCGCCTCTGGTCGCTCATCCGCCGCAATCACCGCAAGACCCTGGTCTACGACGGGGGGCTCGCCTTCACGGGGGGGAATCAACATCTCGAACGAGTGGGTCAGCAAGGTCGAGGGGGGCGGCGGCTGGCTCGACGCGGCCGTGGCGGTCGAGGGGCCGGCGGCGGTCTCAAATCGAGGCGACGTTCCTGCGGACCTGGAACCGGCGCGCGCCCAAGCGGATGCGCCTCGATCCCGACCGGCTGGCGGTTCCGGCAATCGGCGGGAGCTGTCGCGCTGGCGGTCGTCTCCGACTCCGAGCTGCGCGACCGCTTCGTCATCCGGCGGGCGGCGTTGCACGCCATCCGCCAGAGCCAACAACGAATCCTGCTGGCGAACCCCTACTTCGTCCCCAATCAGGGGGTCCTGCGGGCGCTGCAGAGTGCCGCCCGGCGGGGCGTCGACGTGCGCCTGCTCGTTCCGCTGGCCAGCGACTCGCGCCTGCTCGACTTCGCGACCCGCGCCATATTCCCGCAGCTGCTGGCGGCCGCGGCCCGGATCTCTGCGTAGCCCCGGTCGTCACCCACACCAAGGCGCTGATGGTCGACGACGCCTTCTTCTCGATCGGCAGCTACAACTTCGACCATCGCTCGCTCGCCTACAATCTCGAGCTGGTGGTGAACGTCGTCGATCCCGCCACGGCGACCGAGGTCGGCACGATGCTGATCTCCGACATGGCCGCCGGCGAAGAGCTGATCGCCGCCGCCTTCGCCCGGCGCGGCTGGAAGATCGTCCGCCTTCATCGAACGGATCGCCTACGGCCTCCGCCGCTGGCTCTGAAATCTATTTCTTCTTGGGGGGCTTTTTGCTGCGGGCGGCTTGGCCGCTGGCTTGGCCGGCTTGGCGGCGGCCGGGTCGGCCGGCTTGGCTGCGGTCGGGTCGGCCGGCTTGGCGGCGGTCGGGTCGGCTGGCTTGGCGGCGGTCTTGGGCGCCGCCGCTGCACCGGCTGCGCCTTTGCGCTGCCAGAGGCCCAGCACGTTGCCGTCGGGATCGGCGAAGAGGCCAATCTCGCCGCCACCGGCGAACGGGAGGGTTCGGACCAGGATCCGCCCGCCCGCCTCCTCCACCTGGGCCAACTTCGCCTCGAGGTCGTGGACCGGAAGGTAGGCGACCGGCCCCGGCGATTGGACGAGATCGGCGCGGAACCAGCCGGCGCTCGGCCCGTCGCCGCCAGCCAGCTTCATGTAGCTCGCCGAAGCGTTCTGCTCCATCTGCCAGTCGAACAGCTTCGCGTAGAACTCGGAGGTGCGCGCGAAGTTGACGCTCTTGAACTCGATGTGGGCGATCTTCGGAAGGCATGGGCGACCGACCGTAGCGCTCGCCGGGAGGAGCGTCAATTGGCGCGCCGCCTCCCGCTTCAGGAATCGGCCTGGCGCGCCGAGCTGGCGAGGTTGGGGACCACGACCAGAACCGGGACGCGGGTCGCGCGGATGAGGCGTTCGTTCTCGTAGCCGAAGAACAGCCGGTGCTGCACGGCGCGGTTCTCGGTCCCCAGCACCACGAGGTCGAAGTTCCCCTTCTCGACCGCCTCGGCGACGGGGCTGGAGCGCGGGTCGAAGGCCAGGTGGATGATGCTCGGCTTCACGTCAGAGGCGCGGAACACCACCTAATCCGGGCCAGCTCCTCGTCGCCGGTGGCGGGCGCCGTCCGCCAGGACGTGCGTGCCGCTCAGGTCGGCATAGGCGGCCGCCTGCGGGCGTCGCTCGGTCAGCACGGCCAGCGTCAGGTCGGCCCCGGTCGCCTCCGCGTAGCGCAGCGCCAGCTCGACAGCGAGCCGCGAGCCGATGCTCCCGTCGACGGGCACCAGCAGACGGCGGTACTGCTCGGCGGGGGACGGCGTCTTGAGGATCGCCACGTGGCAGGGGGCGCCGCTTCACCCCTGCTCGACCACCGCCCCGCCAATCGAGGGCCCCTCGCCCGAGCCGATGGGGAGTGGGATTCGCGCCCCCGGCGCGCCTCATCGCAGATGGCGTCGGCGATCTTGGCGCCGCGCGCCCTGGCGATCTCGGGGGGCCCGCTCACCG
>CAVWTI010000036.1:0-114336 GCA_963757855.1 uncultured Gemmatimonadales bacterium | reverse complement strand
ACGCCTCGCGATCATCATCTCCGGTCTCGTTATTGGTGCATCTGCGACGTCCGCTCAGACGGTACCGGTCGCGCAGAAAGCCGCCCGGCCCGGCAGCCCACCATTGTGCATGCAGTAGTGGAGGATGCTGGCTCGCACCAGGAGATGTTCTCGATGCGCGCCGATCTCCGCCGTCTCGTCGTCGCGCAGGAGACGTACTGGCGCACGCGCAAGACGTATGCCTCCGACTCTCGGGCCTGCCATCGTACCAGGAAACTCCGGGGGTCTCGATCCAGATCATCCGCGCACGGGCCGATGGCTGGACCGCACGCGCGACATACGGCGATGTGGCGTCCGGGCTCCGGAGCTGCGTCGTCTGGGTCGGCGACATTCCGTCGGGCGAGCGGCCACTGACTGAGGCGGAGCGCAAGTCGTATCCGGAGGCCGAAGCGTCGTGCGACGGCGATGGCTTCACCACCAAGGGTGAGTGGGCCGCCGCCGGCCGGAGCTACATGACGTACGCGCTCGACCGGCTCGCCCGCAGCGAATCGCGATTCTTCGCGTTCCATGGCCGCTTCACCAATGACCCCTCGACACTCGATCCCTTCATCTGGGACCGCGACGTCGCGGTGACGATCACGACTGCGACCCGCACCGGGTGGGCGGCGCGCGCCACGTTCGCGGCGAGCCCCAACAAGAGCTGCGTCGTCTGGCACGGCACGGTGGATGCCCCGGACGTCCCCTCGACGATCGGCCGCGTCGTTCCGACCGTCGACGGCCGCGTCTCCTGTGACGGGGACCAATAGCCGGAACTCAAACAGGCCCCTCACGGCCACCAGTACTCACGGGGCCGGCTTCGAGATGACCGAAGCCGGCCCCGTGTGTTTTCGTGACGGTCGCGAATCACGAGTCGCGGATCTCCTATGTATCTTCCCCACATGGAACCCGCGACCGCTCACGCCCCCGCGCCGCCGGCGATTCCCGCCCCGGGCGACCTCGATCTTCTCTGCATCAACGCCATCCGGATCCTCGCGATGGACGCAGTACAGAAAGCGGACTCCGGACATCCGGGTACGCCGATGGCACTCGCGCCGATCGCGTACCTGCTCTACACCCGGCATCTCAGGCACGACCCTGCCGACCCCGCGTGGCCCAATCGAGACCGGTTCGTGCTCTCGTGCGGACACGCCAGCATGCTGCTCTATAGCTCGCTCTATCTGAGCGGGTACGATCTGTCGCTCGACGACATCAAGAACTTCCGGCAATGGGGCAGCAAGACGCCGGGTCATCCGGAATACGGACACACGCCCGGCGTCGAGACCACGACCGGGCCGCTGGGACAGGGTATCGGAAACGCGGTCGGCATGGCACTCGCGGAGACGCATCTCGCGGCGATCTTCAACCGGCCGGACCACGAGATCATTGATCACCGGACGTACTTCATCTGTAGCGACGGCGACCTGATGGAAGGGGTCTCGCACGAATCCGCATCCTTCGCCGGCCATTTCAAGCTCGGCAAGTTGATCGGCTTCTACGACGACAACCACATCACGATCGACGGCTCCACGGACCTGACGTTCACCGATGACACGCAGCGCCGGTTCGAGGCCTATGGTTGGCACGTGTTGCGCGTGCCCGATGTCAACGACCTCGTCGCGCTCGATGCCGCGATCCGCGCCGCGCAGGCCGAGACGGAGCGCCCGTCGCTCATCATCTGCCGCACGCACATCGGGTATGGCAGCCCGCACAAGGTCGATTCCGCCAAAGCGCACGGTGAAGCACTCGGTGTCGCCGAAGTGGCGCTGTCACGCAAGGAATTACGCTGGCCATGGACCGAGGCGTTCTTCGTGCCGCCCGAAGCCATCGCGCACTGGCGGCTCGCTCGCGATGCCGGCCGCGACGCACACGCCTCATGGCAGATGCGCTATGCGGCATACCAGCAGGCGCACACGCAGACGGCCGCGGAGCTCGACCGGCGTCTCCGGGGCGTCCTCCCGCCGGACTGGGATGCGGACATCCCGGTCTTCACGCCTGAGAACGGAAATGTCGCGAGTCGCGCCGCATCGGGCATTGTCCTCAATGCCATCGCCGCTCGCGTCCCGGAGCTGATCGGCGGTTCCGCCGACCTCACGCCGTCCAACAACACGTCGCTCGCCGGCATTCGCAACTACGACCCGACTGATCGCGCGGGCCGCTATCTGCACTTCGGCATCCGCGAGCACGGTATGGGCGCGATTCTGAACGGCATGTCCGTGCACGGCGGATTGATCCCCTTCGGCGGGACGTTCCTGATCTTCTCCGATTACATGCGTCCGCCGATTCGCCTCGCGTCACTCATGCACCGCCGGTCGATCTACGTGTACACGCATGACTCCGTCGGGTTGGGCGAGGACGGTCCGACACACCAGCCGATCGAGCAGCTCACCGGGCTCCGTTCCGTCCCGTTCAACACGGTCATCCGGCCCGCTGACGCCAACGAGACGGCCGAGGCATGGCGGTTGGCGATGACGCACCCCGACGGTCCCGTCGCACTCGTACTGAGCCGCCAGAAGCTGCCCTTCATCGATCGGACCAAGTACGCGAGTGCGAAGGGCGTGGCGCGCGGGGCATACGTCCTCGCCGATGCGCCGGGCGGCCCACCGCAGGTGATTCTGTTGTCGAGCGGCTCCGAGGTGTCGATCATCATCGATGCGCAGACGCAGCTCGCCGCGGCCGGCATTCGCGCCCGCACGGTGAGCTGTCCGAGTCTCGAGGTATTCGCGCGCCAGTCCGAGGAATACCGCACGAGCGTGCTCACGCCCGGGATCCCACGCGTCGCCATTGAAGCCGCGCACCCGATGTCGTGGTACCAGTGGGTCGGCACCGACGGGACGGTCATCGGCCTGGAGCACTTCGGCGCGTCGTCGCCGTTCCAGAAGATCTACCAGGAGTTCGGACTGACGGCCGCCCACGTCATTGAAGCGGTGCGCGCCCTGGTAGCGAAAACGCCAGCAACGCCGGCAAAACGCTAGCGCGCGGCTTTCTTCCCGCTCTCCGCCGTTTCGCGTAGCTCGACGATCACCTCGTGCTCCTGGCCATCGTCGGTCAGGGGCACGTTGCCGTCCGGGAGGGCAACGCCGTCCAGGATCACCGATCCGATGCCGCGTGAGACATGCGCGGGATTCCGGATCTTGATCCGGTAGGTGGCGAGTCCGAACCGGTACGCGATCTCCGCCTCCTCCCACGCCCGCGGAATGCACGGGTTGATGCGGAGGCTGTTCCCGGTCTTCGTGAAGCCAAGGATCGCCTCGAGCCCGACGCGATACATCCAGCTCGCCGACCCGGTGTACCAGGTCCAGCCGCCACGTCCGAGGTGGCCGGTCGCGGTGTAGACGTCCGCTGCCACCACGAACGGCTCGACTTTGTACCGCGCCACATCCTCCGGCGTCCGAGTGTGGGTCATCGGGTTGATCATCTGATAGAGCTCGGTCGCGCGGTCGCCATTGCCGTGCAATGCGGTCGCCCACACCGCCCACAGTGCACCGTGCGTGTACTGCGCCCCGTTCTCGCGGACGCCGGGCAGATAGCCTTTGATGTACCCGGGATCGTGGGTGGTGTGGTCGAACGGCGGAGTCAGTAGCGCGATCAGCCGTCCATCGGTTCGCACCAGGTACCGGTTCAATGACGCCATCGCGCGAGCCGCGTGGTCGGCTGGCGCCGCCCCGGAGATCACGCCCCAACTCTGCGCGATCGAATCGATCTTGCACTCATCGCTGCCCGCGCTGCCAAGCGGAGTCCCGTCATCGAAATAGGCGCGCCGGTACCAGTCGCCGTCCCACGCATGTTCCTCGATGGCCAGCGCGTACGCGCTGGCCGTCGCGCGGAACTCGGTCGCCGCGGCGGTGTCACCTCGCGCGTCACATCGCACCGCGAATGCCCGCAGGCCGGTGATGAGGAACCATGCCAGCCAGACGCTCTCGCCGCGCCCGTCCACGCCGACGCGATTGAACCCGTCGTTCCAGTCGCCGGACCCGATGAGCGGCAACCCGTGACTGCCTGTGGTCGTCGCTTTGCGCAGCGCGCGCACACAATGGTCGTAGACCGTCCCCTCCTCCTGCGACACGTCGGGACGGTCGTACGCCTCCTGCTCGTGCTCGTCCAGCAGCCGCTGGGTGAGATACGGCGTGCGTTCGTCGAGCACGCCGGCGTCGCCCGTGACCGTGATGTAGCGATCCACGATGTACGGAAGCCACGCGAGATCATCCGAGAACCGCGTGCGCACGCCACGCCCGGACTGGGGATGCCACCAGTGCTGGACGTCACCTTCCTTGAACTGCCGCCCGGCTGAGCGCACGAGATGCGCTCGTGAGACAGCGGGTGCCGCGTACAGAAACGCGGCCGAATCCTGGAGCTGGTCACGGAATCCGTATGCGCCGCTCGATTGGTACAGGGCCGTGCGGCCCCACATCCGGCACGAGAGGGCCTGATACAGCAGCCACCCATTGAGCATCGCGTCGAACTCGGGCTCGGGCGTGCGGACGGTAATGGTCGACAGCCGCTGGCGCCATGCAGCCCGCGATGCATCGAGCGCGCGCCGCGCCGCGCCTGCGTCCTTGTACGCCCGGACCAGCCGCCTCGCTTCTGCCTGGTCCTCCGCGCCGCCCAGCAGCGTCGCCACGGTTCGGGTCTCACCGGGCGCCAGCATCACTTCGAACTGCACGGCCGCGCACGGATCGATACCGACTCCCGTCGCTTCGGCGAGGAGTGCCCGGCGGAGGGCGGCAGGGTCCGCGTAGTCGCCGTTGCGGCCCACGAATTCGCTGCGATCGGTGGTAAAGCCGGTCACCGGCTCGCTCACCGACATGAACGCGATCGTCCCCGCGTACTGCGGGTCGAAGCCATTGCGGGCGAACACGGCGTCCGCATCCCGGTCGAACATCGTGACCACGTTGTCGCGCGTCAGCTCGCGGCTCACGCCGAGCACCCACTCGGCGAATGCGGTGATCGTGAGACGGCGCGGCTGGCTCGTCTCGTTCGTCATGGTCAGCAGCCCGATCTTGACCGGATCCTCTCCCGCCATCCCCAGCATCAACGACGTCGCAATGCCGGAGTGCGTGTGCTGGAACTCAGTGCTGCCCGCGGCGTGACGAACCGTGTACGGCGTGCCATGACGGATCGGCAGTGGCGTCGGCGTCCACACTTCGCCGGTCTCGTCGTCGCGGAGATACACGATCTCGGTCGCCTGATCGGTCACCGGGTCGTTGCGCCATGGCGTCAGCCGGTAGAAGAAGCTGTTGTCGACCCACGAGTATCCGCCGCCCCCGTCACTCACGACGAAACCCGCCGCGTTCGTTTGCGATGACGTTGCTCCACGGCGCCGGCGTGGTACCGCCTTCGCGCAACACGATCTCGTACGCGCCATCAGCCGCGAGGGCGCCGAGGCCGTTTGCCGGAGGCGGGGCCGTCGGACCGCGCGAGGCCGCCGCCGTGCCGCCGGCCAGGCCGGGAGCCGCCGAGCGGGCGGCCGCTGCAGCGAGCATGCTCGGGGTCACGATGGCGCTGGCGGCGGTGACGCGCGGAACGAACGGAGCCGGATAATCGGGCGGCGCGTCGGGGACCTCGAGGATCTCGGACAGGCGCAGGTCACTGTCGCACCGCAACTCGACACGGGCCACCGCCCGTAACGTCGCGAGATCGTCGGCGGGCGTGATGTCCTGGCGCCGGATGAAGACGCCGCCTGGTTTGTCGAGCACCATGCCCTCGGTCGACGCCATGACCGCGGTCTGCAGGGCATCCTGCAGCTCCTGCAGATACGTCGGCGGGTAGGTGTTGAAGAGGACGAGGTCGATCACCAGTCCCTTGAGCCGCCAGTAATGGTGGGCGGCGAGCAGCTCGCGGACCGTCGGCAAGCCCGCCGGCGAATCCACGAACGCGAGCAGAATCGGATTGTCGCCCGAAATGCCATGCGCCCACAGTGCGTCCTGGCCACGCCGGGCCTGAAGCATGTCCTTCTGCGGCGCGCGAACGGCGGGGGTCGGCGAGAGCAGATACCCCGCGACCTCCTGGTACAGCGCCGCGTCGGCGGGCGTGATGCCCAACTCACGCATCTCCACCTGCGCCTGCATCCACGAGAGGTCGAGCGCGCGCTGCGCGCTGTACGGATCGTGGTAGCGATCCGCGAGCTCGACGGCGCGGTCCCGGTCCGGCGCGACGAGCGTGGTGAATGCGACTTTCGCCGACTGCGAGGGACCGATCCGTACGCGCGCCCGCAGCGCGAACACCGGATCGAGAACCGCGCCGGTCGTGCCGGGCAGCGGGCCATCCGCCGCGTCGTCGAGCATCGCGGGACGGCGGACGCCCCGGGCGCGGCCGAGGAATCGCGCGCGGTCGGTCTCGCATGTCACGGGCCCGATGAGTTGCCACGCATCCGCGCCGCCGTCGCCGCCCACCGCCGCCACGTGGACGCCCCAGACCGTCCGCTCCTGCGACGATCGCGGGCGGCGCGTCGCGAGCACCGCGGCACTCCCCGGCAGCCACTCGGTCTGCACGAACAGGTTGGCGAACGCCGGATGCTGGCGATCGGCGTCGTGCGACGTGAGGACGATCTCGCCGTAACTCGTGACTTCGACTTCGCGGGCCACCGACCCGCGATTGGTCACGGTCACGCGCCGTACTTCGGCCGAGTCGTCCGGCACGACCGTCACCTCCAGCCGCGTCTCGAGGTCGCCGTCGCGCCGGTGAAACGTGGCCCGATCGGTCGAGAAGGTGACGCGGTACCAGTCCGCCTGTGCGCACACGGGCTGGTGCGTGGCGGACCACACGCGCGAACGGCCAGCGGCCGGCGTGTCGGCCACCGGCGGCGTGACATCCTTCAGGTAGCACCACTGGCCCGCGTCATCGAGCGTGGGATCGGAGCGCCACCGGGTGACGTCCAGCCGGTCGTACTGGCTGTACCCACCACCGCCGTTGGTGATCATCACGGTGTACGGCGGGATGCCCGAGCAATGCCAGCCGCGGCTGGGGCGTATCCGCGGTATCGAGCGACCGTGCGGCGGGCTTCTCGAGTGCCGCTGCACCACGCCGCGGCCGCTCCTCGAGTTCACCAGTCTGCGCATCCTGCAACACGAACCTCCGGGGAATCTGCTCGAACAACACCAGCTCGGCGGACCGCACGAGCGCGTCGGTGTGAAACCGGTGTGGCCAGAGATCGCGCGTCATCGCGTTCGTCAGCGCGACCAGACTCATGCCAATGTGATGCGCCATGTAGGCTCCAACCAGCGCCCGTCGTGATCCGACGTCCGGCCGCGTGTAGTCCACCGCATCGCGGAAACCATACGGGCCGAGCGCGCCCTCGGCTTCCAGCGCCGCCAGGTTGCGCATTGCCTGATGCGGCTCGACGGGGAGTGCCAGCAGTGTCGCGTACGGCGCCACGACGAGATCGCGTGACAGCCCACGCTTGAGCGCGAGATCGGGTACACCGAACGCCCGATACTGATAGACCTGCTGGCGATCGCGCGCATTGTACGCCGACTCGGAGACGCCCCATGGCACGCCGCGCTCGCGGCCGTAGGCGATCTGCCGCGACACCGCGCCCGAATAGGTCTGGTCGAGCAATGTGAACGGGAACGACTTCATGACGAGTATCGGCATCAGATACTCGAACATGCTCCCGGACCACGAGATGAGCGCGGTGTGCCCGGCGGTCATGGTGAGCGATCGCCCGAGCCGGAACCAGTGCTCGACTGGCACGTCGTTCTTGGCAATGCCGATGAAGCTCGCCAGCCGCGCTTCCGATGCGAGCAGATCGTAGTACGACGGGTCGAGCGCCGATGCGCCAACCTGATACCCGATCGCGAACAGCATCCGCCGCGTGTCGAAGAGAAACTTGAAATCCATCTCCGACGCGTAGGTCTCCGCGCGAAGCGCCAGCGCGTCCAGCCGCGCCACTTGCTCGGCGGCATAGACCGACGACGACGCGGCATCGCGGAGCGTGGGTGCCTTGCCGGTGCCACTCGTGGCGGCGCCCTCGGGATTCGGCGCTCCGATGGACGCCAGCTCCGCCAGGTGACGCTCGAGCAGTGCACGCCCCCAGGCCAGCCAAATGGTCGCCGGTTCCGTCGTGGGACCACCAGCCTGCCACCCGTCACTGGCATCAATGGGAGTCGCGGCGGATGGCGTTTGCGATGGCACCGGAGATGGCACCGGAGATGGCGCCTGCGACAGAACCGGTGTTTGAGCGTGCGATGGCGCGGGAGCAGGCGTCGGGCTGATGGCTGGAGTCGATGGAGGCGTACCGCCCCCCGTTCCGTGAGCACTCGCTCCGCGGCGCGCAGACGATCCACCAGGGTCTGGATACCTGGCGGTGCGGCCGCGCCGCGTCCGAAAGCCGCCCGTCCCGTCGGCGGTGTGGCGATCGTGCCGCGCGACGTGCGGCCTCTCGCCGCGCCCGGCCACGTCCCTCCGGTGAATGGCGGGCTCGCGCTAGGCCAGCCCGCCACCTGCGGCAGCGACGCGAGCACCGCGCGCACTCGTTCCGCCGCTTCGAGTACGGCCTGCCACTGGCGGGGACTGTCGACGGCGCCGGATGACGCGAGACCACGCAGCTCTTCCGCGGCCATTGTCAGCGCGGTGTGCAGTGCCTCCCAGATCCGGCCGTCGTCGAGGGGCTCATCGGCGATCGAGATGCAGGCCTGCTTGAGCGCGATCAGGTGGCCCGCGAGGTTGCCGCTATCGACGGTCGAGATGTACGCCGGCTCCAGGATGCGGAGCTTGCCCAGCTCATACCAGTTATAGAAGTGCCCCCGGAACCGCTCCATCCCTTCCAGCGAGCGGAACACCAGCTCGAGACGCTCGATCATCGCGCCGCACGAGAGGAAGCCGAGGTCGTAGGCGCTCACGATGCCGAGCATTTGGAGCCCGATGTTCGTGGGCGACGTCCGCTGCGCGACGACCGGCGCCGGGTCGTCCTGGAAATTGTCTGGCGCCAGCCACTGCGTTTCGGCGGTGACGAACCGGTCGAAGTATCGCCAGTGCAGCAGCGCGTAGCGGAGTGCCGTCCAGCGCTCCGTCGCCGTGAGCTGGCGCTGGCGGCGGATCGCCGGTTCGCTGAGGCTGATCGCGATGATCGGGCTGCCGATCCACAGGATCACGAGCGGCAGCGTGACGAGCAGGTAGAACAGCGTGTGCGCCGCCGTCCACGAGGCATGGCCGGCCTCCGCACCATGCCATTGCTCCCACGCCAGGTGTCCCAGCACACCCAGCGCCGACCACGGCGGCCAGCGCGACCGCAGGCCACATACGCCGCCACACTTCGCGCGGCGATCCTGTGCCCATGACGCGCTCGACCTGCGACGCGGTCTGCCACTCGAGGAGATTCCGCCGCGTCACGAACAGGCGCCACAGCGTCCGGAGAATCGCGTCCGCCGACACCACGGCTTGATGCGGCAGGAACACCACGTACAGCGTGAATTGCTGTGCACTGGTCACGGCGTCGCGCCCGATCGACCGATAGTAGGCGCGCCAGGACTTGTCGCCCGGCAGACGCACCAGTCCAATCACGATCGAAAAGGCCCACTGTGACGCGATGCCCGCCAGGACCAGCCCGGTCCAAATGGCGGGCGTCCCCGGGAGGGCCAGCCAGCCCGCGATCAGCAAGGTGAGCTGCGCGATCTCGACGACGCTCCGCCGCAGGTTGTCGAAGATCTTCCAGCGCGAGATCGCGGACAGACGGTTGGGCTCCGGACCATCCGGCCCCGGCACGCGAGCCCCCAGCCACCGCAGCAGCTGCCAGTCCCCGCGAATCCAGCGGTGCTTCCGCCGCGTGAATGTCAGGTACCGCGTGGGATAGTCATCGTACAGCTCGATGTCGGTGGCGAGCGCCGCGCGCGAGTACGCTCCCTCGATCAGGTCATGGCTGAGGAGCGTGTTCTCGGGGAACCGCCCGTGCGTGGCCAGCTCGAACGCATCCACGTCATAGATGCCTTTGCCGGTGTAACTCCCCTCCCCATACAGATCCTGGTAGACATCCGACACCGCGGTCGTGTAGGGGTCGACGCCCGGATGTCCCGAGTACATCGCCGCGAACCGCGAGCGGCTCGCGCTCGTGAGCGTGATGCCGATCCGCGGTTGCAGGATCCCGTAGCCGCGCACGACCCGCCCGCTCGCCGGATCGTACTCGGCACGGTTGAGTGGATGGGCCATGGTGCCCACCAGCGTGGATGCGGCCGATCGTGGGAGCACGGTGTCCGAGTCGAGCGTGATGACGTACCGCACATCGCCCAGGGTCTGGGTGTCGCCCGCCACGACCGAGAACGCGTCACGCGCGCCGCCGCGGAGATAGCGGTTGAATTGTGCGAGCTTGCCGCGCTTGCGCTCCCACCCCATCCACGCGCCCTGCGTCGGGTTCCAGAGACGCGGCCGATGGAAGAGGAGGAACGCGTCGCCCTCGTCCGCGGCGGTCGGGTACCGCTCGTTGAGGGAATGGATGCCGCGCACCGCCGCATCCAGGATGGCGCCGTCACCTTCGCGCGCCGGTGCCGGCGCATCGGTAAAATCGCTGAGCAGCGCGAAATGCAGCCGCGGATCGCGATTGGCGAGGAACTGAACCTCGAGATGCTCGAGCGCCTCGCGCACCGCTTCGACGCTACCGAGCAGGGTCGGCACCACCACCGCGGTCCGTGCCGAGGCCGGGATCCCGGACTCCTCGAGATCGAGCTTCGCGAGGATACGCGGCGGGAGGAACAGCGTGATCAACTGATGGATGATGTTGATCGCGAGGTCGTTCGCCGGGATCACCGCGAACGCCAGCACGGTCCACTGCGCGCCCAACCCCAGCGGTCCGAGGATCATGAACGCCAGGGCCAGGAGCAACACCGTGACCGCGGTGATCCCGCCGAAATACACCGTGTCGGCGTGGCCCAGGGTCCACCGATGGAGCGCCAGCGTCCAGGGCGGCTGGAAGCGCGCCGCGGCCTCGAGCTGCGCGCGGCCATCGCTCAGGAGGTAGTAGCCCACGTGCGCCATCCGCGCGTCCGCGTGCGGATCCGATGAGGGCGCGACCGAGGCGCGTTGCGCGAGTTCCAGCGCGCGCTGCGCGACTTCCCGCTCCTCGAGCCCGGTCCCCTTGGCGATGTCCTCGACGACGTGCCGGTACAGGTCCCGCGTGGCGAACGTCGTGCGGCTGTAATCGCCGGTCGGATCCTTTCGCAACACGGCCTCGACGGCGCTCGACACTTCGACGAACTCCGACCAGTCGAGACGAGCGATCGTCCGCAGGCTGGTGATGCTGTTCGCCATCATCACCTGTGTCAGCGCCTGCCGCTGATTCGACCGCGAGATCGCATCCTCGGCGCTCAGGCTGTCTTCGGCGATCCACTGCTCCAACCACACGAGCGGCGTGAAGTTCGTCTGGTATGTGCGGAGCTGCTGGAGGAATCGGGCGACGAACGTCGGCGACAGCGCGGGATGGCCGCTCACGAATCCCGCGAGTGCGCTCGCCAGCGGCGCCGGCCCTTCGTCGCTCGCATCGCGCAGCCGCTGCGCCCACCGGTCGGCTGCGTCGACCTCCTCGACCCGCTGCACCGTCCGCAATGCCATCCGGCGGATGTTCTCCATCAACCCGAGCCGCAGCATCGTCGGGACCGCCCACAGTTCGCCGGTGGTGAGCGTGGCGCCACGCTGGAACTCGCGCACGAACAGCTGGACGTTGTCCCAGTCGACGTGGCCTTCGGAGTGGCCGATCAGGCTAATGGCGACTTCGTAGACGCGTGGATACCCAGCGAGCGTGCCCGCGACGAGCTTTGGCAGCTCCTGGTAATAGCCGCGCGGCATGCTCGCGCGGATCTCGCGCAGATGCTCCTGGATGACGTAGAAGTTGTCGAGCAGCCATTCGCCCGACGCGCTGACATTGCCGCCCCGCTCGGCCGCGGCAGCGAGTGATGCCCGCGCAGATTCGAGGATGCGGCGCGTTTGCTCCAGGCGCTCCAGCAGCGGGCGCTGGCCGCGCGCGAGCGACACCTTCGGCGCACCGCTCCGCAGGGTCGGCGGCATGACACGCTGCTGTCGCGCCAGCGCACGCGCCTGCTCGGCCAGTCCTTCGGCACCCAGGAGCTCACCACGAATCGGTCCCGCGAATCGCTCGGCGTCGGTTCCGCTCCCGACGCGCCAGACGCTGTCACCCGGCCGCGAGAAGAGACGAGACAGACGAGACAACAGACTGCGCGGTTTCTCCGGGGGAAGACCAGTCGCCACGCGGGTAAGGTAGCCGGAAGTGCGGGTCAGGCCAGTTTCTTGAAGCGCGCCAGCAGCGTGCGATCGGCCCGTGGATAGTGCGGCGCGATCCGCTCCAGCGCCGCCGAGAGGATCGCCGCAACCATATAATTGCGCGCGTGACGATCGTCAGCGGGCACCACATACCAGGGAGCCCATCGCGTGCTGCACTTCGAGAGCATGTCCCGATACGCCACGGTGTAATCACCCCACCGCGCGCGATCGTCCAGATCACTCGCGGAGATCTTCCAGTTCTTCTCAGGATCCTTCATGCGCTCGGCCAGGCGCCGGCGCTGCTCGCGCTTCGAGACGTGGAGACAGATCTTGACGATCTCCATGCCGCTCTCGGCGAGCATCCGTTCGAACTCATTGATCTGCCGGTAGCGAGCCTGCCAGACGGACCGGCGCACCAGCCGGTTCACGCGCACGACCAGGACGTCCTCGTAATGCGACCGGTTGAAGATCCCGACCATCCGGGCGGGCGGCATCGCCGCGTGCACGCGCCAGAGATAGTCGTGCGCGAGCTCGGTCTCCGATGGCTGGCGAAAGCTCGTCACCTCGCATCCCTGCGGGTTGAAGGCGCCACACACCGCCTTGATCGTGGCGTCCTTGCCGGACGCATCGCGCCCCTGCAGGATCACGAGCAGCGACCGTTTCGCTTCGGCGTACATTGCGGCTTGCAGGCCGGCGATTCGCGCGAGCAACGCGTCCGTGGCCGCGGCCAGGTCGGACGGCAGCCCGGACGGGGGTTTGGCGTCGCCCCCTTTGAGCGAAGCACGGGTGCCAGGCACTACAGGTGACGGCCGCATGCGCTGAACAGTATACGGCGATGGCAACGAGCGGGAATCCTCATTGCTGGTCCCTGCTGTTCCGGCACGACATCTTCAGTATGGAGGTGGGGTGGAGTGGCCGGCGTGCCCTTACCACGAGGTGTCCAATGGCTGCGTCTGCGCGATTCGGGAAATGGCTCTCACATGTGTTAGGCACGATTGCCGTCGCTGGGTTGGTCATGACGCCGGTAGCGTGCCACAACGGCGCTCAGCCACAGACGGGGGACGAGGACAACGGGCAGGTGGCCCAGACCACGCTCGAAGTCACGAACCAATGGTTCGCGGACATGGACATCTATGTCGTGCAGAGCGGCCAGCGCGTCCGCCTGGGGCTCGCGACCGGAAATTCGACCAGCGATTTCGTCATCCCGAGCGCGATTGTCAATGGGGCGGCGATCCGGCTCCGTTTCATCGCGAGCCCGGTCGGCGGTACCCACTCTCCCGTGAGCGACGAGATCACGGTGAGTCCAGGGGACAACATCCAGCTGACGATCCCGCCCGCATAAGACGGCGTGCTCCGGGGCGGTGACGCCGCCAGCCAGCCCCCTCCCGGCCGCTCGCTACGAGCCGCCGCCGCGCCGGCCAGCGGTCCACATCGTATCGGCCCGGCCTGCAGAGTCGATCACCACGTCCTGGACCCGAACGACCAGCTTGCCGGGGTGGGCGAACATGGCCGCCACGGCAGACGGTCTCGTCGAGGCGGTCTCGTCGAACTGCCACACCTCCGCCGAGGTCGCCCCCCCGACAATCGGATGCTGGACTTCGAGTTGCATTGCCGCCGCTTCGCGCTCGTGTGTGCCCGTCCCTAGCGCCAACATCACAGCGACCACGGTGTCCGCGGAGCGGTTGGTGAGGGGGACATGCAGCAAGTAAGTCGTTTGCTTGCGGCCATGCGGCTTGCGCTCGACAGTCGGCGCGCCCACCTCGAGCGTCGCGGCAACACGTTCCGCCACCGACCGGCTGTTGATCGCCTGGCGCTCGGATTGGGCCCTGTTGACGATGTCGAGGGCATCCGTGAGACCGCTCACCCCCACCACCCGCCACCGCCGTCCGGCCTGCCGCATCTCGATCGCCAGCGGTACGTCGACCTGCAATTCCCGGTATTGCAGGGTCACCGCAATCTGTGCGGTGCCGTCAGTCACCACGGGCGCTCCGACCGCCGTCACATCGAAATGCTCGCTACCCGTAATCTCGGCCAGCGGAGGTAGCCCGCAGAGCACGCGAACGATCCGGCTGGCGACGCCGGCACTGTCCGGGCGCCGGTTGATCAGCTCCACACTCAGCGCCCGGTTGAGACCTTCGGCCAGGGCGAGCTTCGCCGCTTGCACCTTCTGCCCCCGCCCCCTCGCCTCCGCCACCCCATCGAGTCCAGCAATCGCGCCCAGCCCTCGGCGCGCTACTAGCCAGTCGGTGGTCTCATCCACCACTTGCTTAACTATTTTGGCTCCATCCGCATAATATGCCAGCTTAGTGCCGTTATGGTGTTCGATTGCTGTCTCTATTTGCCGGACGGCATAGGTTGGCGTTCCAGTGACCACCTTGCCCATGTAGACCACCCCGCCCAGCACGACGAGGGTCACGGCGCCGGCGACCCAGACGAACGATGGGTGCCGCAGGACGTTCCAGATCCGCGGCCAGACCACGGATGGCCGCCTCGGCTTTTTCGCCTTGGCGGCCTTCTTCGCCGACTCGCGATCCGGGAAATCCGGCATCGTGGCGAATCGGGGGGGAGCGATCGGCTCGGGTAAGGCTGGGGCACCTCGCCGGGGGCCTGACTCGGGTTCGGGTGGTGGTTTCTTGATTGGTGCTGTCGCCATGGGATCGTTCGCCCGGTCGGTATTCGATGGGCAAACGATTGAGTCCCCGGCCGGTCACCCCTCCAGGCGAAACCTTCGTGCCGGTATGGCTGTAGTCTTAGAACGACCCCTGAGAAGCCCTACATTAACGGTCCGCGGGCGGTGCCAACCCGGCGCTGTCTGCACGGGACTCGTGCGGCTAGACTATTGTGGCTAGCTCCGATGGATCGAACGTGAAATCGACTCTCCGCCCGGCCGCCCGAGTGCCCGATCGCCGACTCCCTGGATCGTCCCCGCAACTGGTCGTGACCGTCGCGTCCACGAGTTCTTGTGGCTGACGCCGGCGCAAACGCTCCGAGCGTCCCGGACGCCGGCGCGGCGCTGACCCCGGAGCAAGCGCTCACGGCGCGCGTCGCGCGCGTGCTTGCGCCGACGTACGATCTCGATCGGGAGGTTGGACGCGGCGGCATGGGCATCGTGTACCGCGCCGTGGACCGCCGGCTCAAGCGCGCCGTGGCGGTCAAGGTGCTCCCCCCCGACCTCGCGTTCCGGTCGGACATTCGGAGCCGGTTCCTGCAGGAGGCCGAGACGGCCGCGCAGCTCTCGCACCCGAACATTGTCCCGATCTACACAGTCGACGAGCGCGACGGGCTGGTCTTCTTCGTGATGGCGTTCATCGACGGGCAAACGCTGGCGCAGCGACTGAAAGCGATGCCCGGGCCGATGCCGGTGCCTGCCGCGCTGGCGATTCTGCGAGAGGTCGGTGCCGCGCTCGCATACGCGCACGCGCACGGCGTGATCCACCGCGACATCAAGCCCGACAACATCCTGATCGCGACGGATGGATCGCGCGCGCTGGTCACCGATTTCGGCATCGCGCGCGCGGTCACATTCGAGCGGGGACTCGCGTCTCACGGCGACCGGCGTCGCGATCGGAACGCCGGCCTACATGAGTCCCGAGCAGTGCTCCGGCGACAAGGAGGTCGATGGCCGCAGCGACCTCTATTCGCTCGGCGTCGTCGCGTACCAGATGCTCTGCGGCTCGCTTCCATTCTCCGGCGGCAACACCGCGACGCTGCTCGTGAAGCAACTCTCGGAGACGCCGGTCCCCCTGCGCCAGCGTTGTCCGACCGTGCCCGAGGGAGTAGCCGCGGCGGTCATGCGCCTCCTCGCCAAGGACCCAGCCGGCCGGTTCGCGGATGCGAATGCGTTCCTGGCCGCGCTCGATGCCCCGCCGGGCGCTGCCGCATCGGTCTCGATCCCGCGCCCCGCGGCGAGCACCGCGCCACCGCCGTCCTGGAGCACCGCATCACCCCGGCCCATCGGGCCGCCGATCACGCCGCCGATCACGCCGCCGATCACGCCGCCGATCACGCCGCCGGCTGGCAAACGGCACCTGATCCTCGATTCGCATCGCGCCCGCTGCCACCTCTTCCCCCGCCAGGCGCATCGCTGCCTCCCCTCGCCCCACCGGTCGACGTGCGCGAGGTGCCCGCGTCTGTGCGCGCCACGATCAACGACGCGATCGGGCAGAGCACCGCAGGCCTGTCGAGACGCGACCGCAAAGCGCTGCGCCGGAAACGAGATGAGCTCCGCGACCAGGCGCGGCGGGATCGCGATGACGGATTTCTCGACACCGATCCGCGCATTGTGAAGATCCGCAAGTTTCGCTCGATGGTCGTGTCATACAGCGGGACGATGATTTTTCTTGCGGCCATCAATCTGCTGACGTCGGCGTCGTTTCCCTGGTGTCTGTTCCCGATTCTGGGGATGGGCCTCAGCATTCATAAGGCGGCCGGGCGCCTCTGGGCCGACGGCGTGTCCATGAGCGATGTGTTCGGCAAACGGGCGCGCGAGGCACTGGCGCACGGCGTGATGCCGGCGACGTCGAGTCTGTACTCCGGTGGCGCCGCGTCCCGGGATCCCAACGGGATATCCCGGCGAAGCCGCCGATCTGCTCGCGAACGCACTCGGCCGCCCGGCTCGCGCCTCCCGCCGTACTGGCCGGCCCGCACGGGGCAGCGGTCCGGCGCGCCGCGCTCGACCGCGACCGCATCCACGATCTCGTGGATCATCTCGATGCCGCCCGTCGCGAGATGGCCCCCAACGCGCGCGCGGCCGCCGACGGCCTGGCCGATCAGGTCGGCGGCCTCGCCATGGCGCTCCACCGTATCGATGTCGAGACCCCCGCCGCGCAGCAGCCCGCGCTCGCGGAGCGCCGGGACGAGATGGTCGCGCAGCTCGACCGGGCTGGGCTGACGCTTCAGACCCTGTACTTGGACCTGCTCCGGCTCCGGATGTCGGACGCGGGGGCCAGTGCCGACACGCTCTCGACCGCCACGGAACAGGCGTCCGCGCTCTCCCGGGACATTGGGTACGTGCTGGGCGCCGCGGACGAGCTCCGGGCTATCGACAGCGCCGGACGGCCGAAGTAGCCCACCCGCCGGCGGCGCCTTGGCGCCCTTGTTGCCCTCACCCACCCCGCCTTCGTGCACCGGGCAACGCGGCACCCGAACCCTCTAGACCCCAAGCTGAGCAGAATCACCGCTTCATGCGTAAACCTCATGTGCACATAGCCGAATCGCCTTTCCCCGGCGGCCCGTCAGAGCGATGGCACGCCGGCGCGGTCATTCCGCGCCGGACGTCCCGTCTCCCGGCCCGCCGCGCATCCCAATTCGCGACAGGCCTCTCCCTGGCCGCTCACCCTGGCTGCCGCAGGCTGCATTCGACAACCCGCCGAATGTCGACGGGAAGCCGAGTGCGCCGACGTCGCCCAACTCGTTCTGGCAGCCACCGAAGCGCGCGGTAACGCGCGATTCGGTGCCGCAGGTGGCAATCCCGCCGGATATCGCCGATCGGGTCGCTCATCTGACCCTGCCCGATGTGGTCGACATCGCGCTCAGCAACAACCCGCAGACGCGGCAGTCGTACTCGCAGGCTCGCGCGGCCGGCGCCACGATCGGCGCCGCACAGGGCAAGTATCTACCCCAGGTCTCGCTTGACGGAACTGCCGCCCGCGAGGGGTCGTCGTCGTCGGGCTCCGCGCCACTCACTGGCGGCACAGGATCGACCGGGACCGGCAGTGGATCGACCGGCACTGGGAGCAGCAGCAGTAGCAGCGGCACCGTGATCAAGGGAGGTGGGTACCATTCGCTGTTCGAACCCAGCGCGACGGTGTCATGGCTGCTGTTCGACTTCTCGGAAAGCCCCTCGATCGAAATGGCGCGGCAAACCACGTTTGCGGCATCCTACACGCACAACGCGACGGTCCAGACCGTGGTGCTCGGCGTCGAGCAAGCGTACTTCAGCTACAACTCTGCCAAGGCCGTGCGTGACGCAGATGCGGAGACGGTCCGCGAGGACAGCGCGAATCTGGCGGCCGCCAACGCCCGTCATGTGGCTGGCGTGGCGACCATCTCCGACGTCCTGCAGGCTCGGACGACGCTGTCCCAGGCGGAGCTTACGATCGAAACTGACGAAGGAACGGTGCAGACCACGCGGGGCGCGCTTGCCGTAGCCATGGGCTTCCCCGCCAACGTGCCGTACGACATCGCGCCCGAGCCACCCAACATTCCGGTGCAGAGCGTCACCGAGTCCGGTGGACAGTCTGGTGCAGGTCGCCGTGCGGTCGCGCCCCGACCTCGCCTCGTTCCGTGCCCAGACTCTGGAGGCGCAAGCCAACATCGGCGTGATCAAGGGTCAGGGCCTGCCGAGTTTCTTTGCCAGCGGCAGCGCGAGCCGGACGATCTTCGACGACCCGGCTCTCGACGGGAACACGTATTCCGCCCAGGTCGGTGTCTCGATTCCGCTCTTTCAAGGCTTCCAGAACGCCTACAACGTGCTTCAGGCACGCGAGCTGGCGAAAGCGAATGCCGCCAACACCGAGTTCCAGCGGGATCAGGTGGTCTACCAGGTCTTCACGTCGTTCTACAACCTGCGGACGGCAACGTCGCGCGTGAAATCGGCTGACGACCTGTTGGCCAGCGCGCAGGAGTCCTACAACGTCGAGCGCGACAAGTACAAGCAGGGCGTCGGCAGCATCCTCGACCTGCTCACCGCGCAGGCCGCACTCGCCAGCGCGCGCTCCCAGCAAGCCTCGTCACGCTGGACCTGGTATTCGAACCTCGCCCAACTGTCACATGACGTGGGCGTCATTGGCCTTCACGGCGAGACGCATCTCAACCTCGCTGGTGATTCGACGATTAGCCACCCATCACAATGACCACACGCGATTCCCTCGTGCGCCGCCCGGCCGCGCCCCTGCTGCTCATCACCGTGGTCTCGCTGGCCGCCGGGTGCAGCACGAAGGCGCCCCCACAAAAGCCGCCAGTGCCGGTCGCGACCACCACGGTCCGGCGGGCCGCCGTGCCGATCACCATCACGGCCAACGGCACCGTATCCCCGATGCAGACCGCGAACGTGTCCTCGCAGGTCGACGGGATCATTACGAAGGTGAACTTCCAGGAGGGCCAGGATGTGACGGCGGGCCAGGTCCTGTTCCAGATCGAGCCGCGGCCCTATCAGGCCGCGTACGACCAATCGAGGGCGACACTCACGCGCGACAGCGCGACGGCCGCGTACGATGCCATCGAGGCCGAGCGCTACGACTCGCTGGTCAGGAAGGACTACGTGACGAAGGAGCAAGCCGGCCAGGAGGAGGCGACGGCGGCGGCCGCCGCCGCGACGGTCCGGCTGGATGCCGCGCAGGTCGCCAGCGCGAAGTTCAATTTCGACAACACGACCGTCCGTGCACCGATCTCGGGCCGCACGGGGAATCTGCTGGTGCGTACGGGAAACCTGGTCCACGGCGCAACCGCGACGCCACTCGTGCTGATCAACCAGATCCATCCCGATCCTCGTCCAATTCGCCGTGCCGGCGACCAGCCTGCCGGACATTCAGAAATACGCGCTCGGTGGCGCGCTGCCCGTAACCGTGTACCAGGTCGCGGGCCCGCAGGGTGCTCCTGCGGCGCCGCCGAGTGGACAGCCCACCTCCGCGGCCGATCCGAGTGGCGATGCCCCGTCCGGCTCGGCGGTCGGGCCCTCCGCCGGCGGATCGCGATCTGGTGATGGCCGCCGGCATGGCGGACAGCAAGCCGCGGATGGCACCGACCCCGCCGCGAGCGGCCCGCCGAACCTGTCGGCGCCCGCGACATCTGGACACGGCGGCGGCAAAGGCGGTGCCGGCGCGGCGACCGACAGTGGCGGCGGGAACGGGGGCTCGGGAGCCGCTTCCGGCGCGACGGATGATGCATTGGGCGGCGGACCACCGGGCGGCGGGGTGTACGGCGCGTCCACCGATATTGCGGCGGCCGGCCCGCGATCTCCGGGACGATGTCGTTCGTCAACAACGCCATCGACACGTCGACGGGTACCGTGCTGCTGAAGGGCACGTTCGCCAATACTAAGAGCGAGTTGTGGCCGGGTGAATACGTCGCGACGGTGCTGCGCCTCTACGTGCAACAGGATGCCCTCGTCGTCCCGCCGCAGGCCGTGATGACCGGACAGCAGGGCACGTACGTGTTCGTCCTCGATACGAAGACCAACACGGTGCGGCAGCAGCCCGTGACCATTGCCCGCTCGACCGATACGCTGGACGTGATCGGTAGCGGACTTGCGGAAGGCGACCACGTCGTCACCGACGGGCAGTCGCGATTGCAGAACGGATCGAAGGTCACCGTGCGGGCGCTGACGGGTGGCGCCAGCGCTTCCAGTCCCACCGCGCCTGCCCCGGGGGGCACCCGCGGGCGAAAAGCTGATCGGACCCCAGCGCCGAGAAGTGCCGAGATGAACTTCACCGCGCTCTTTATCCGCCTGCCGGTCATGACCACGCTGGTCATGAGCGGCATTCTGCTCTTTGGCGTCATCGCGTATACCAAGCTCTCGGTCAGCGACCTCCCGACGGTCGACTATCCGACGATCTCGGTCAACGCGAGCCTTCCTGGCGCGAGCCCGGAGACGATGGCCGCGACGGTGGCGCACACCGCTCGAGAAATCGTTCGCCACCATCGCCGGCATCGACAACATCACGTCGACGAGCGCCCAAAGCTCGTCATCCATCACGATCCAGTTCTCGCTCGACCGGCGCATCGACGCGGCCGCCCAGGACGTGAACGCGGCGATCTCCGCGGCGCTGATCAACCTCCCGTCGAACATCATCCCGCCCTCGTACCACAAGCAAAACCCCGCCGCGCGCCCGATCCTGTACTTCGCGCTGACGTCGCACGATCTCCCGCTCTCGACGCTCGACGAGTATGGCGAGACGACCATCGCCCAGCGCCTCTCCATGGTCACCGGCGTTGCCCAGGTCGCGGTCTACGGCTCGCAGAAGTACGCGGTGCGGATCCAGCTCGACCCGGCCAGCTCGCCGCGCGCGGCATTGGGGTCAGTCAGGTCGCGACCGCGGTCAATCAACCAGAACGTGCTGCTCCCGACGGGCGTGATCTACGGCCCCCATCAGACGCTGACCGTGCATGGCGACCGGCCAGCTCTCGAACGCGGCGCAGTTCCGCGAGCATGATCGTCGGGTACCACAATGGGGCACCGGTTCACCTGGGTGACCTGGGCGTCGTGTTCGACGACGTCCAGAACAACAAGGCGCAGAGCTCGTACTGGAACGGCAAGGCGCTCGACCGGTCGATCGTCCTGGCGGTCACGCGGCAGCCGGGCACGAACACCGTCGACGTCACGAACGCCGTCAAGCTACAACTTGCCGACATCGAGAAGGAGCTCCCTCGTCGGTGATGGTCAACACGCTCTACGACCGCGTCGATGTCGATCGATCGCGCGGTCAGCGACACGAAGTTCTCGCTCGAGCTGGCACTCGTGCTGGTCGTCGCTCGTGATCTTCCTCTTCCTCCGGAACCTCATCGGCCACGATCATCCCGAGCCTGGCGCTGCCCATGGCGGTCGTCGGCACGTTCTCGGTGATGTATCTGCTGAACTTCAGCATCGATACCCTGTCGCTGATGGCGCTCACCCTGGCCGTCGGCTTTGTCGTCGATGACGCCATCGTGATGCTCGAGAACATTGTCCGCCACATCGAGCTCGGCGAGACCCCGCGCGAAGCGGCGTTCAAGGGCGCGGAGGAAGTCGGATTCACGATCCTGTCGATGACCCTGTCGCTGGCCGCGGTGTTCATTCCGCTGCTCTTCATGGGCGGGATCATCGGCAAGCTGTTCAACGAGTTCGCCGTCACGATCATCGTGTCGATCCTCGTCTCGGGCTTCGTCTCGCTGACGCTGACGCCGATGCTGTGCAGCCGGTTCCTCAAGCCCACGCCCGAGGGCGGGCACGGGCGGATGTACGCCGCCTTCGAGCGGGCCTTCCAGGCAGGGCTCCACGCCTACGAGCGGAGCCTGGGCTGGGTCATGCGCCACCGGCCCCTGACGCTCGTCTTCTCGGTCCTGATCCTGATCCTGACCGGTCGTGCTCTTCCAGTTCGTCCCCAAGGGTCTCTTCCCGCCCGACGATACGGGGCAGCTCATGGCGACCACCGAGGCGGCACAGGGCACGTCGTATGACGAGATGGTCCGTCTGCAGAGCCGGGCGGCCAGCTGCTCGAGAAGGATCCGAACGTCCTCAAGTTCATGTCGGCACTCGGTGGCAACGGGTCGGCCGGCGCGACGAACCAGGGCACGTTGTTCATCACCCTGGCCGATCCGGCCAAGCGCCCCTCGGCCAGTGTCGTGGTCCCCGAGATCACCCGCCGGCTCTCCGGAATTCCCGGACTCGCCGTGTACCTCCAGAACCCGCCTGCCATCCGCATCGGCGGGCGCACATCAAAGGCCCTGTACCAGTACACGCTGCGGGGCAGTGATATCAATGAGCTCTACGCTTCCGCGGCAAGCTGGTCGGCGGCGCTGCAGAAGTTGAAGACAGTTACCGACGTACCACCGACCTGCTCAACACCAACCCGACCGTGCTCGTGCAGATCGATCGCCAGCGCGCCAGCTCGTTGGGGATCACGCCGCTGTCGCTCGAGCATTCGCTCGCCGAGGCGTACAACGAGCAGCAGGCGTCGACGATCTACACCGCGACCAACGAGTACTGGGTCGTGCTGGAGGTGCAGCCCAGCGCCCAGCGCGACATGTCGGATCTCGAGAAGCTGTACGTCAACACGACCAGTGGCCACGTGACGCCTGCTCTCGAATGTCGCATCGCTGATCCGAACCGTGACCCCCACCACGGTCAATCACTCGGGCCAGGTCCCGTCGGTCACGATTTCGTTCAACATCCCGCCCAACGGGAACCTGGGAGCCGTCGTCACCCAGGTCGACGGCATCGCCCGGCAGGTGCTCCCGTCGAGCATCACCTACGGCTTCTCGGGCCAGGCGCAAGCGTTCCAGAGCTCGGAGAGCAATCTGGGCGTGCTGCTCCTGGTCACGGTATTCGTGATCTACATCATCCTCGGCATCCTGTACGAGAGCTTCGTCCACCCGATCACGATCCTGACCGGGCTGCCGTTCGCCACCTTCGGGGCGTTGTTCGCGCTGTTCGTGACGCAGGTCGAGCTCGATGTCTATGCCTACGTCGGCATCATCATGCTGATCGGCATCGTGAAGAAGAACGCGATCATGATGATCGACTTCGCGATCGCCGCGGAACGGACGGAGCACACGACGCCGGAGAAGGCGATTCTCGCAGGCGGCGAGCGTCCGCTTCCGGCCGATCATGATGACCACGGTGGCGGCGATCGCGGGCACGTTGCCCATTGCGATCGGCATCGGCGCCACGGGCGCGTCGAGGCGGCCGCTCGGCGTCACGGTCGTCGGCGGGCTCGCGTTCTCGCAGATCGTCACGCTCTACGTGACGCCGGTGTTCTATACGTACCTCGACGAGCTCCAGGGCTGGATGGCCCGCAAGTTCTCTCACCGGCGCGGCGCGGGGCGTGAACCCATGCTCCACTCGGCGCGCCCGTCCCTGCCCCGGCCATGGGCGACTGATGCGCCAGCGCCGAGACGTGCCGAGATGAACTTCACCGGGCTCTTCATCCGCCGCCCGGTCATGACCACGCTGGTCATGCTTGGCATATTCCTGTTCGGCGCTATCTCGTACACCAAGCTCTCGGTCAGCGACCTGCCGACGGTCGATTTCCCGACGATCTCGGTGAACGCCAGTCTTCCTGGCGCGAGCCCCGAGACGATGGCCGCGACGGTAGCGACACCGCTCGAGAAATCGTTCTCCACCATCGCCGGGATCGACAACATCACGTCGATCGAGCTCCCAGAGCTCGACGTCCGTCACGATCCAGTTCTCGCTCGACCGAGAGCATCGACGCAGCCGCCCAGGACGTGAACGCGGCGATCTCCTCGGCGCTGATCAACCTCCCGTCGAACATCATCCCACCGTCCTACCACAAGCACAACCCGGCGGCGGCGCCGATTCTGTTCTTCGCGCTGACGTCGCACGACCTGCCGCTTTCGACACTCGACGAATATGGCGAGACGACGATCGCGCAGCGCCTGTCGATGGTCAATGGCGTCGCGCAGGTCTCGGTCTACGGTTCGCACAAATACGCCGTCCGGATCCAGGTCGATCCGCAACAGCTGGCCGCGCGCGGCATCAGCGTCAACCAGGTCGCGAGCGCGGTCAACCACCAGAACGTGATGTTGCCGACCGGCGTCATTTACGGCCCGCACCAGACCATCACGCTCCCGGCCACCGGCCAGCTCTCGGACGCCGCGCAGTTCAGCCAGATGGTCGTCGGCTACCACAACGGCGCACCGATCCATCTGGGCGATCTTGGCAACGTCATCGACGACGTGCAGAACAACAAGGGCGCGGCATGGTACTGGGCCGGGCACGATCTCGATCTGTCGGTGGTGCTCGCGGTGACCCGGCAGCCGGGCACGAATACCGTGGAGGTCACAACGCGGTCAAGGCCGAGCTGGCGAACATCGAGAAGGAACTGCCCAAGTCCGTGGTGGTCAACACGCTCTACGACCGCTCGATATCGATCGATCGCGCGGTCAGCGACACGAAGTTCTCGCTCGAGCTGGCACTCGTGCTGGTCGTGCTCGTGATCTTCCTCTTCCTCCGGAACCTCACGGCCACGATCATCCCGAGCCTCGCCCTGCCCATGGCGGTCGTCGGGACGTTCTCGGTGATGTATCTGCTGAACTTCAGCATTGACACCCTGTCGCTGATGGCGCTCACGCTGGCCGTCGGGCTTTGTCGTCGATGACGCCATCGTGATGCTCGAGAACATTGTCCGCCACATTGAGCTCGGCGAGACCCCGCGCGAAGCGGCGTTCAAGGGCGCGGAGGAAGTCGGATTCACGATCCTGTCGATGACCCTGTCGCTGGCCGCGGTGTTCATTCCGCTGCTCTTCATGGGCGGGATCATCGGCAAGCTGTTCAACGAGTTCGCCGTCACGATCATCGTGTCGATCCTCGTCTCGGGGTTCGTCTCGCTGACGCTGACGCCGATGCTCTGCAGCCGGTTCCTCAAGCCCAGCCCGAGGGCGGGCACGGGCGGATCTACGCCGCCTTCGAGCGGGGCTTTCAGGCGGGGCTCCACGCCTACGAGCGGAGCCTGGGCTGGGTCATGCGCCACCGGCCCGCTGACGCTCGTCTTCTCGGTCCTCATCCTGATCCTGACCGGTGTGCTCTTCAAGTTCGTCCCCAAGGGTCTCTTCCCGCCCGACGACACGGGAGAACTCCAGGCCACGACGGAGGCCGCGCAGGGCACGTCATGGGACGCGATGGTTCACCTCCAACGGAGGGCCACGGACCTTCTGTCCAAGGACCCGTACGTCCTCAAGTACATGTCGGCGCTCGGAAACGGGACGGCCGGCGCAACCAACCAGGGCACGCTGTTCATCACCCTCGTCGATCCGTCGAAGCGGCCTGCCGCGGACGTCTGCGTCGAGGAGATCACGCACCGGCTTTCCGGTATCCCTGGCCTCGCGGTGTACCTCCAGAACCCGCCAAGCATCCGCGTCGGCGGACGGAACTCCAAGGCTCTCTACCAATACACGCTGCAGAGCAGCGATATCAACGAGCTCTACGCCAACGCCCTCAAGCTGGTGACGGTACTCCAGAAGCTGCCGACGATCACCGATGTCACCACTGATCTGCTCAACACCAACCCGACGGTGCTGGTCGCACATCGATCGCCAGCGCGCGGGGTCATTGGGCATCACGCCGCTGATGCTGGAGAACACGCTCGCCGACGCGTACAACGAGCAGCAGGCGTCGACGATCTACACGCGCGACCAATGAGTATTGGGTGGTGATGGAAGTCTCTGCCGAGCGCGCAGGAAGACATCACCGATCTCCGGAATCTCGTACATCCCCACGATCAGCGGGCGATTGACGCCGCTGTCGAACATCGCCACGCTTCTCCGCACCACGTCGCCGACCACGGTCAACCATTCAGGGCAGGTCCCGTCGGTCACGATCTCGTTCAACGTCCCGCCCAACGGGATCCTGGGCGCCGTCGTGACCCAGGTCGACGGCATCGCGCACCAGATGCTGCCGCCGAGCATCACCGTATGGCTTCTCGGGCCAGGCGCAGGCGTTCCAGAGCTCCGAAAGCAATCTCGGCGTCCTGCTCACTGCGTCACGGTGTTCGTGATCTACATCATCCTTGGAATCCTGTACGAGAGCTTCATGCACCCGATCACGATCCTCACCGGCCTGCCGTTCGCCACGTTCGGGGCGCTCCTCGCACTCTTCATCACCCGGGTCGAGCTCGACGTCTACGCCTACGTCGGCATCATCATGCTGATCGGCATCGTGAAGAAGAACGCGATCATGATGATCGACTTCGCGATCGCCGCGGAACGGGCCGGGCACACGACGCCGGAGCAGGCGATTGTGCGAGGCGGCGAGTGTCCGGTTCCGGCCCATCATGATGACCACGGTGGCCGCGATGGCGGGCACGCTTGCCGATCGCCATTGGCATTGGCGCCACCGGCGCCTCGCGCCGCCCGCTCGGTGTCACGGTCGTCGGCGGTCTCGCGTTCTCGCAAATCGTCACGCTCTATGTGACGCCGGTGTTCTATACGTACCTCGACGAGCTCCAGGGCTGGCTGGCCCGCAAATTCGCACCGCCGTAGCGCCATCGAGCAGCCCGACGCCACCGCTCGGTGTGCCCGCTCCCGTACCGGCCATGGGGGACTGATGCACCACTGCTCCTCGTGCCGACCGCCTACCGGTTTCCGTCCTATGAATTTCACAACGCTCTTCATCAAACGGCCAGTGATGACCACGCTCGTCATGGTGGGCATCCTGTTCTTCGGCATCGTCGCCTACCGCGAGCTGCCGGTCAGCGACCTGCCGAACGTCGACTATCCGACGATCACGGTCACGGCACTCCTGCCGGGCGCGAGCCCGGCGACGATGGCCGCCACCGTCGCGACGCCGCTCGAGAAGCAGTTCTCGACGATCGCCGGCATCGACAACATGACGTCGACGTCGAGCCTTGGTGAGACGCAGATCGTCGTGCAGTTCGCGCTCGATCGGAACATTGACGGTGCCGCACAGGACGTGCAGGCGGCCATCACCCAGACCGAGCGCACGCTGCCGCAGGGCATCCTGCCTCCGTCGTACCAGAAGACCAACCCCGCGGACGCGCCGATCCTCACGCTCGCGCTGACGTCGGACGTGGTGCCGCTCTCTACGCTCGACGAGTTCGGCGAGGTGACGCTGGCCCAACGGCTGTCGATGGTGGGCGGCGTCGCGCAGGTTCTGGTCGAGGGCACGCAGAAGTACGCGGTGCGCATCCAGCTCGACCCGGCCCAGCTCGCAGTCGCGGGGCATGGGTCTCGAGGACGTCAACCAGGCCGTCGCCGGCCAGAACGTCAACTACGCGACCGGCATCCTGTGGGGGAGCAAGACGGCCCTGACCATCCAGGCCACCGGACAGCTCGACAACGCCGCCGAGTTCGCGGACATGATCGTCGCGTATCGGAACGGCGCGCCGGTGCATTTGCGCGATGTCGGCCAGGTCACCGACGACGTGCAGAACAACAAGACCGCGAGCTGGCTCGGCAACCAGCGCGCCATCGTGCTCGAGATCCAGCGGCAGCCGGGCACCAACACCGTGCTGGTCGCCAATCGCATCAAGGCGTCGCTCGCGAAGCTGTCGACGGACATCCCGCCGACCGTCCACGTGACGTCCTGTACGATCGGTCCGCGAGCGATCGAGGAATCGGTCAACGACGTGAAGTTCACGCTCCTGCTGACGCTGGTCCTGGTCGTGCTCGTGATCTTCGTGTTCCTGCGGAACATGTCGGCGACGATCATCCCGAGCCTGGCCCTCCCGATGTCGATCATTGGGACGTTCTCGGTGATGTATCTCCTGAACTACAGTCTCGACAACCTGTCGCTGATGGCGCTGACGCTGGCCGTCGGGTTCGTCGTCGACGACGCCATCGTCATGCTGGAGAACATTGTCCGCCACCTGGAGATGGGCAAAGACGAGTCCAGGCGGCGATCGACGGCGCGGCCGAAGTCGGCTTCACGATCCTGTCGATGACGCTGTCGCTGTCGGCCGTCTTCATCCCCGATCCTGTTCATGGGCGGGATCATCGGCAAGCTGTTCCACGAGTTCGCGGTGACGATCGGCGTCTCGATCCTCGTGTCGGGGTTCGTGTCGCTGACGCTGACGCCGATGCTCTAGCAGTCTGTTTCCTGCGCTCGCACCACGAACGAGCATCACGGCCGGCTGTACAACGTCACCGAGCGGCGGATTCGACTGCGTTCCTGCACGGGTACGAGCGCAGCCTCGCCTGGGTGATGCAGCGCCGGGCGGGCGACGCTCGTGTTCTCGGCGTTCATCCTCGTCGCCACCGCCGCGCTGTTCTATGTCGATCCCCAAGGGTCTCTTCCCGACCGATGACACGGGGCAATTGCTCGGCGACGACCGAAGCCGCACAGGGCGTATCCTACGATGGCCTGATCGCGCACCAGCAGGAGGTCGTCGACATCATTCGCCGTGACCCCGACGTTCGCGCGGTGACATCGTCCGTCGGCACGCTGGCGGCCGCCAACCAGGGCCAGCTCACGATCGACCTCAGTCCGGTCAGCCAGCGGCACCGGTCGGCCGACCAGATCTCGCGCGATCTGTCCAAAGCGGTGCTCGGTGTCCCTGGCTCACGGTCTTCATCCAGAACCCGCCGGCCATCGCGATCGGCGGCCTGCAGTCGAAGAGCCTCTACCAGTACACGCTGCAGAGCGGCAACATGGCGCAGCTCAACAAGTACGGCGCCGCGCTCGAAGCCCGCATGCGGCAGCTCCCGCATGCTGACCGGCGTGACCAGCGACCTGCTGATCGACAATCCGCAGGTGACCATCGACATCGACCGCCAGCACGCCGGCCAACTCGGCATCACGGCGGCCGAGATCGAGAACACGCTCTATGACGCGTTCGGCCAGCGGCAGGTATCGACGATCTACACGCCGACCAACGAGTACTGGGTCGTCATGGAGGTCCTGCCGCAATACCAGCAGGACATCACGTCGCTCGGCTCGCTGTGGCTGCGGCCCGGTACGCTCGGCGCGGGAAGCGGCGCGGCCATCCCGGGCAACGTCGGCACCAGCGTCGCGGCGAGCACGGGGGCGGCGCTCGTGCCGCTGAGCGCGGTCGCCACGTTTCGCAACGACGTCGGGCCCGTGACCGTCAACCACTCCGGCCAGCTGCCATCGGTCACGGTCTCTTTCGACCTCGCGCCCGGCGTATCGCTCGGACCGGCGATCAACGCGATCCAGCAGGTATCCGCGCAAGACGCTCCCGGCCAGCATCGCCGCCGCCTTCACCGGTACCGCGGCGGCCTACGAGACGACGCAGCAGAATCTGCTCATCCTGATCGCGCTCGCGATCTTCGTGATCTACCTCATCCTCGGCGTGCTCTACGAGAGCTTCATCCACCCGCTGACGATTCTCTCGGGGCTGCCGTTCGCGGCGTTCGGCGCCTTGCTCACGCTGCTGATCTGTGGCCTCGACCTCGACATGTACGGCCTGGTCGGCATCATCATGCTCATCGGCATCGTGAAGAAGAACGCGATCATGATGATCGACTTCGCGATCGAGACCGAGAACAAGGGCGGACAAGACGCCCGAGCAGGCGATCCTCGAAGCGTGTAGCGTGCGGTTCCGGCCGATCATGATGACGACGATGGCCGCGCTCATGGGCGCGTTGCCGATCGCGCTTGGCTTTGGCGCCGGTGCCGCCGACCCGGCGTCCGCTGGGCGTCGCCGTCGTCGGCGGCCTCGCGTTCTCACAGCTCGTGACGCTGTACGTCACGCCGGTGTTCTACACCTACCTCGACGAGTTGCAAACCTGGTTCGAGAAGTCGCGCCGAACGCCGCCGGGCGCGGAAACACACCGGCGAGCGGGAAGCGCCACAGAATCCGAGCCCCGCCCCCGCCGGAGACTAACCGCTGTCCCGGGCTGCTACAGCCCGGACCCCGGCCCCGTGCCGGTGCTAGTCGCGATCCGCTCGCGGCCATTCAGCGGCGCACCGGACGACACCCGCCTGGCGGCGCTGAACAGCATTGCTTCGAGCTCCGCCGGTGGCAGCGGCCGCGAGAAATGGAACCCCTGCCCCAGATCACACCCGAGCTCCTGGAGCCGGGCGAGCTGCTGTGGCATCTCGATGCCCTCCGCGATCGTGCGCACGGCGAGTGTCGCGCCGAGGGTGATCACGGCCTGCGCGAGCGCGCGCCCATTCGTGCCGTTCGCTCCCTCCGTCACTTCGTCCACGAACGGCTTGGCGATCTTGAGGATGTCGATCGGGAACCGCTGCAGGTAGCTGAGCGACGAGTAGCCGGTTCCAAAGTCGTCGATCGCAAGGCGCACGCCGACCGTCTTGAGCGCACGCAGCGTCCCCAGTACCGTGTCGGTCTGGTCGGTCAGCACGCTTTCCGTCAATTCGAGGATGAGCGCATTCGGCTCCAGGCCCGTCTCGGCGAGAATGCTCCGGACGTCGTCAATGAACAGGGGGCTCTGGAGCTGCCGCCCTGACACGTTGACGGTGATCGCCAGCGGGGCAGCGCGACCCCGCCGCCGGCGCCACTGCGCGGCCTGGTGGCACGCCGCACGCAAGACCCACGTGCCGAGGGGCAGAATCAATCCCGTCTCCTCGGCGAGCCCGATGAACTGCGCCGGCGGCAGCAGTCCGCGCGTCGGATGCTGCCAGCGCACGAGCGCCTCCACGCCGGTGATCGCGCCCGTCTCGAGGATGACGATGGGCTGGTAGTGGAGCGTGAGCTGCTCCTGATCGATTGCGCGGCGCAGGTCGGTCTCCAGCTCGATCCGCTCCAGCGCCACCGCGTGCATTTCTGGCGCAAAGCGCTCGTACCGCCCCTTGCCGCGGGTCTTGGCCATGTACATTGCCACGTCGGCGTTGCGCAGCAGATCATCCGCGGCCTCGCCATCGAGAGCCGTGGCGATGCCCAGACTGGCGCCAATGAATACTTCCCGGCCCGTGATCGTGAACGGCCGCGCGAGCGCGGCGATGATGCGTTCGGCGACGAGCGTGCATCCGCTGTCATCGGCCGGATCTTCGACGAACACCGCGAACTCGTCACCGCCGAGTCGCGCCACGGTGTCCGACGCACGGACGCACGCGAGCAAGCGCCGTGCGGCCTCCTCCAGCAGCGAGTCCCCGGCGCCGTGCCCCAGGCTGTCGTTGACGGTCTTGAAGTTGTCGAGATCCAGGAACAGCAACGCGAGCGGCGGCTGGCCGCGACGGTGCGACCGCGTCAGGGCATGCTCCGCGCGGTCACGCAGCAGCGCGCGGTTCGCGAGCCCCGTCAGCGGGTCGTGGAAGGCCTGATGGGTGAGTTGGGCCTCGAGCGCGGTCCGCTCGCTCACGTCGCGGGTGTTGAGCACGACGCCGCGCACCGACTTGTCGTGCAGCAGGCTCATACCGATGCTCTCGACCGCGCGCCAAGTGCCATCGCGGTGCCACATCCGCCACTGGAGCGGCACCAGTGCGCCCGCCCCAGCCACGGTGCGTTGCAGGAAGACCTGGATTGTCGCCACGTCATCGGGATGCGCCAACTCCGCCAGCGCGACGCCTTCGAGCTCTGACGGCTGGTGGCCGAACAGCCGCGCGACCGAAGGGCTCTGGTAGACCACGCGATGCGCGGCATCCACGACCGTCACGAGATCGGACGCGTTCTGCACCAGTGACCGGAACCGCGCGTCCTGGCGGACGCGCTCGGTCATCAGCCGCCAGTTGTCCCGCGCGGCGACGATCTGCCGCCCGACCACCAGCGCGGTCAACCCGAGGGTACCGAAGATGATCTGTCCCAGCTCCTGGCCCCAGACCTGGCGTGACGCGATGAGCAGCAGGCCGACGCCCGCCGCGACCGATGCGTACGGGAGGATCCGAACCCGCGGCACGGCGCTCGTCTCCGGTACCTGCGCGTCGTGTGGCCGCGACGCCACCACCCACTGGACGCGCGCCGCCAGCGCGAACAGCGCGCCACTCACCAGCCACAGCGAGTCGATCGAGTCGCCCGCGCGATAGGTCCCGGCAAGCCGCATGTGCCCATAGGCCAGGTCGGCGACGAACTGCATCACCGCGGCGGCGATCAGCAGATGCAGTGCGCGGCGCGAGCTCTCGGCAGGCGCGCGCGCCAGGATCGTCGCCGCGCCGAGGAGCAGCACGAGATCGCCGACCGGATACGCGAGGGACAACAGCAGCGTCTCGGTGTCGCTCGGCGCCGAGATCGCGCTCGGACGAAGCACCAGGTACCACGACAGCATGGTCCCGCCCAGCAGGACCGTCGCGACGTCGAGCCAGAACTTCGCGCGCTCGCCGCGCTCGCGCGGCGCGGTCGGGAAGGAGAGAAACGCCCAAATCCAGAGCGGATAGGCGAGGAGTGAGACGGCATTGACCCACACGCCCATTTGCTCGGTGCCGATCACCACTTCGTAGAAGATCTGGCACGCGTCGCTGGCGAAAATACACATTGACGCGCCCGCGAGCAGGATCCAGGCGCGTCGGGTGCCAGCGCCGAGCGCCGGATGACGCGATGCCCGCCACGACAACACCGCGGCAGCCAGATACACCGGGAGGTAGTAGAGCGAGGTGGCGGCACCCTCGCCGGTCGCGGTCCCCCACCAGCAGAGACGCAAGCGCGACGTAGCCGAGCACGTAAATGCACGCGACCGCGATGCTCGGCGCCGCATCATCTTCGCGCCACCAGGCACGAACGGAGGGAGGGTACCGGTAATGCGGCCCGGTAGGCGGTTCGGTGGTCTGAATGGGACGGGACAGTTGGAGTGGTCACGCGCGCCCGGGGCGGCCTGCGCACGCCCCTGTGGGCCTCGCCGCCCCACGCAGAGAGGACGATCCGGGACCGCCGGCGTCAGCCTTTTCGTCCCTTTCTGGCGGTCTTTCTGGCCCCGTTTGCCGCGCTCTGCCCCGTTCCTCGCGCGGCGCCTGTGCCCCTTATGCGTGCATCCCGGCGGTCCGGCGCCACTCGGCATACGCGTACGGCGAGATCTCGGACGGCTTGATCTCGCTTCGTCCACCCCAGAACACGTTGGTGTAACCGACCGCGATCTCGGATTCCGCGAGATGGGCGTCGATCGCGGCCTTGTGGGCGAGAACCGCTGACTTATCGGTCCCGTGCGCAACCGCCATGATGTTCACGTTCTGAAACTCCGGGCCGCCTTCGCGCCAGTACGCGTGCGTGATGATGTGGTGCCGCCCGACTTCGCGCCCCGCGTCGATCTCCCGTCCCTCGGGCACCCGCCAGTGAAAGAGCGCGTTGTACCGCGTGACACGAGTGCCGCCCTGCGACGGCTTGACGTGCTCCAGAAAGGTCGAAAACCGGCCAATGACGCCGCGCTCAGCCAACCCGGCCGCCACCCGGCAGAACTCGTCCACCGTCACACCGGCGTCCGCCGCCCGGTCCCGCCACGGATCGTCGCGAATCTCGTCGGTCGTGAACTCCCGCTTGAGCGGCTCCAGCACGCGCCACTCCAGCGGCGAGAGCTCGACCAGTTGCGTGCTGATCACATCGCCGAGCGCATCCGCGCGGCTGCCGGGCTCGATCGTCTTCCGCCGCACGTGGCCGACACCGAGCGCGAACAGGCACTTGGCGGGCATCATCCGGAACCCGGCCGCGCCGACCCGCCCGGCCAGGAACTCGCAATGCGCCTGCATTGCATAGCCCTGCGGCACTTTGAGTGTGGTCCAGAGCCGGTACGCGGATCCCGGCGTCTCGGCATCCGTCGACCGGATGACCACGTGCCCGGAGAACGGGTCGTCCCGCACCATCGTCTCGAACGCCGCATCGAGCCGCTCAGCCGGCACCCGCCACGCCACCAGCGCGCCCGGCGCGAGATTGGTCGCCATCAGCGTCTGCCGGATCCGCCGAATGGTCCCGGCGGCCAGCATCGCGCGCAACCGCTCCCGGACCTGCGCGACGGGCACCCCGGACCGAGTGGCAATCTCGGTAAATGGGTCCCGGAGAAACCCGGCGATGCGGTCCTCGGAGACGGCCAGGATCCGCGCGTTGACGGGGTCGGTGATCTCGGCCGGAATTTCTGTCGGCTGGGTCTCTAGCACGGCGAAGGGGAACTGGTGAGTTTATCTGAAGATCGCCGACCGCCCGAGCAAAAGGGAGACACCGCATGCGTCCGTCGCACCGAGCGTCCACGTTCAAGGAATCCGTCATCCGCGAGATGTCGAGGGTCGCCCAGGCCCACGGCGCCATCAACCTCGCGCAAGGCTTCCCGGACTTCGCGATGCCCGAACCGATGAAGGAGGCGGCATGCGCCGCCATCCGGGGGGATATCAACCAGTACGCGATCACCTGGGGCAGCGCGGTCCTGCGGCTCGCGATCGCCGAGAAGTACCGGCGGATGTACGACATGGAGGTGGACCCGGAGCGCGAGGTGACGGTCACCTGCGGCGGGACCGAAGCCATGGCGGCGGCCTTCCTCGCCCTGATCGATCCCGGCGATGAGGTCATCATCCCGGAGCCGTTTTACGAGAACTACGGACCGGATGGCATCCTGGCCGGGGCGAAGCCCGTCTTCGTCCCGCTCGACCCGCCCGCCTGGACCCTCAACCCCGACCGGCTGCGCGCGGCCTTCACGCCGCGGACGCGCGCGTTCGTCCTGAACACGCCGCACAATCCCACCGGGCGCGTGTTCACGCGGGACGAGATCTCGCTCATCGCATCGCTCTGCATCGAACACGATGTGATGGTGCTCACCGACGACCCGTACGAATACATCACGTACGCGGGCAAGCATCACCCGATCGCCACGTGGCCCGGAATGCGCGAGCGGACGGTCACCATCTCCAGTCTGTCGAAGACATTCAGTTGCACGGGCTGGCGCCTCGGCTACGCGATCGCCCCGGCCGAGACGACGAACGCGATTCGGAAGGTCCACGACTTCCTGACCGTCGGCGCGCCCGCGCCGCTCCAGGCCGCCGCCGCGGTCGGCTATGCGTTCGACGCCGAGTATTTCAATCATCTGGCGCGCGACTACCGGCTCCGCCGTGACCTGATCGTCCAATCCCTGACCGCGGCCGGCTTCAAGTTCACGCTTCCCGAAGGCGCGTATTACATCCTGGCCGATTTTTCCGAGTTGAGCGACCTGGGCGACGTCGACTTCGCGCTCTGGCTCACGCGGGAAGGCGGCGTGGCGACGGTACCGGGATCGAGCTTCTATCACGACCGCCACAACGCGCAGCCAGTACGTCCGCTTTGCCTTCTGCAAGAAACGCGAGACGCTCGAGGCCGCGGCGGAGCGCATGGCGAACCTCAAGGCGCTGGTGTAGCCCCTCCACCGCGGAGACCGACGATTCCGGCCTCCAGCCACTCGTGCTGGCCGTCCAGGACCTGCCGCGCCAGGCGCGACAGTGCAACGTCGTCGGGTCCGAACAGTTGCTCGAAGGTGCGACCGATCCGCCCGCGTGCCTCGCGGCAGAACACATCGGCCATCGTCACCGCCTCGGCGCGCCCGTCCTGCGCCAACATCTGCGCGCGGACGCAGGCGGCAGACATCGCGAACAGCTCCGCCCCGATGTCGACGGCGCGGAACAGCACCATTTGCCGCCGTTCGAGCTTGGGACCGAACCGGACCATTGCATGCAGGATCGCGCGCCCGAGGCGCCGCGTCGTCCGCTCCGCGTAGCGGAGATGCGTCGCGAGCTTCCCGAACTCGCCATAGCTCGGCAACTGGCCACGGCCCACGAGGCGCCCCGCATACCACGCCGGATAGAACCGGGCCACACGCCCGAGCGCGCGGATCCGCTCGCCCATCGACGATGCGGGATCCACGAGTGAGAACGCCGTGCGCATGTGGTGGTCCACCGCCTCCCGGGCGATGAAGAGCCGCATGATCTCCGATGACCCCTCGAAGATCAGATTGATGCGATAGTCGCGCATCGCGCGCTCGATCGGGATCGGTTGCTCCCCGCGGCGCGCCAGTGACTCGGCCATCTCGTAGCCGCGCCCGCCACGGATCTGCAGTGTGTCGTCGACGATCCGCCAGCCCGCTTCGCTGTTGTACAGCTTCGCGATCGCGGCCTCGAGCCGAATGTCGTACCCGCCACGCTGGTACAGCAGCGTCGACAGCTCGGCCACGGCTTCCATCGCGAACGTGGTGGAGGCCATGCGAGCGATCTTGTGCGCCACCGCCTCATGGCGGCCGATCGGCTGCCCCCACTGGACACGCTCCGTCGACCAGGTGCGCGCGACTTCGAGCATGGCCTTCCCGACGGCGGCGCAACTCGCGGGCAGCGTCAGCCGCCCCGTATTGAGCGTCGTCAGGGCCAGCTTCAGGCCCTTCCCTTCGCCCCACAAGATGTTCTCGCGCGGGACGCGCACGTTCCGAAAGCGGATGACGCCGTTCTCGATCGCCTTGAGGCCCATGAAACGCAGGCGATGGACGACCTCGACGCCGGGCATGTCGCGCTCGACGATGAACGCCGTGATCTGCTTGCGCGGCTTCCCGCGCACCACGACGTCCGGCGTGCGCGCCATGACCACGAACAGCTCCGCCGCGGTCCCGTTGGTGCACCACAGCTTTTCGCCATTGATGAGGTAGTGCGATCCATCACCCTCGGGCACCGCGGCCGTCGTCATGTTGGCCGGATCGGAGCCCGCATCGACTTCGGTCAGCGCGAACGCCGAAATCGCGCCCTTGGCAAGCCGCGGAAAGAATCGCCGCTTCTGTTCGTCCGTGCCGAACAGCGCGAGCGGCTGGGGTACGCCGATCGACTGCGACGCCGATAACATTGCGGTGAGCGAGCCGTCCTTCGATGTCACCATCGCCATTGCCCGCACATAGGCGAGCGGCGACAACCCCAGTCCACCGTATTCCACGGGAATCTTGATCCCGAATGCGCCCATCGCGCGCAGCTCGTCCACGACCTCGGGCGGGATCTGTCCTGTGCGATCGATCTCTTCGGAGTCGATGCGCTCGAGCAACGCGCGCAGCCGGTCGAAGAAAGGCTGAGCCCGGACCATGTCGTCGGGATCGGGCCGCGGATGGGGGTGGATCAGATCCAGCCGGTAGCGGCCGAGGAACATCTCGCGGACAAAACTTGGATGCGTCCACTCGGTCTCACGCGCCGCCTCGGCGACGGCCCGTGCTTCCTGCTCCGACGCCAGCGCGGATCCACCTGCAGCGGGCGGGGCGACGGTCGTAGCCATCCGGAAGCCTCCAAGACTCGTGGTGTGCGGCTGGCGCCCATCCCCGGCGGCGAGCCCCCGCGAATGACGACCGGTGGGCTCCAACCGCCATTCGCTGGCTATCTAAACGTTCCGGGGCTCACGTCGTACTGCAACTGGTATGCGCCCGCCTCCTCTTCCGGCCCCAGAAACCGAGCTGCTCGGACCACCGGACGTCCTGCAGCTTGCGCCCGCCGAGGGTGAGGAATCCGGCGGCACGTGTCGTGACCGCGCCCATCTTTCGGAGATCGCGGAGGCCGCGCAGTGTCGCCGAGTGCCGTTCGGCGACGATCCGCCGTGCCGTACCGGGGCCGATGCCCGGCACCCGCACGAGCTCCTCGAGCGATGCGGTCTGGATCTCGACCGGGAAACGCTCGGGATGCGCCAGCGCCCACGCGCATTTGGGATCGACGGACAGCGGCAGGTTGCCGCCAGGGTCGTACGCGATCTCGCTCGCCGCGAATCCGTATTGGCGGAGCAGATGGTCGGCCTGGTATAAACGGTGTTCGCGCAACGCCGGCGTCGCCCGCATGTCTTCCATCGGCGTCTCGCGGATGGGCCGGAACGCACTGAACTGCGAGTGATGAATGCCGCCGCCTGCATACAGGTCCGTCACCGTGTCGAGGATGGTGCGGTCCGTGTCCGCGGTTGCACCGACGACGAACTGCATCGTCATCCCGGCGCTTCCGCCCGGGTGCAGCCGGTCGCGCGGGCGGCCCGCCCGCTCTTCTGCCCACCCACCGATCACCTGCGCGCGGGTCCGTTCGAGCCCGGCGATCGTGGTGGCGAGATTCTTCTCGGGCGCGATCTGCGTGAGATGCTGGCCGCAGGGTGCTTCGAGGTTGACCGAGACGCGGCTCGCCAGCGCGGTGAGCCGCTCGATCTGCGCGTCGTCGCCGCCCGGCACCATCTTGACGTGGATGTATCCGCGGAACCCGTGCCGCTCCCGGAGCAGGGCGAGCACTTCGATCAGGTCATCCATGACCTTCACTGGGCGCCCGGGGATGCCCGTCGTGATGAACAGGCCCTGGCACCAGCCCCGCGCGTGGGCCGCGAGGAAAATCCGCACCAGCTCTTCGGGCTTGAGCAGCGTGCGCGGCAGATTGCGGTCCCGCCGCATCGGACAATAGTGGCAATTGAAGCTGCACGCGTTCGTCATCAGGATGCGGAGGAGCGTGGTGCGAGTACCACCCGCGGTCCGCACATTCCGAATGTTGAGCGGGCGGAGCGCACCGACATCCGTGGTGTGCCGGAGTCTGGGCGGCAGCTCCCTGACCGATCGCGCTGTGCCATCCGGCAGGTTGTCGCCATGGCGTGACCAGCTGCCGTTACGGGTGCTGCTGCCGGATACCGCGCCTCGCGCGGTGGGTACACCGTCCTGGTCATCCATCGCCATTGACATGAGCAGATCGATCTTCTGCTCCAACCCCATGTGTTCCACCGTGCGACCCTCACGTGATGTGGGCGTACACGGTACCCGAACAAACACCGTAAGTCAACCAGCTGGCGCGATACCCCTCCACGCCGGCCGTACTCGTGCTCCGCTATTTCTTGAAGAGCGCGGCGTACTGGCCGTACCCGCTCGCGGCGAGCTGATCGGCAGGGATGAATCGCATGGCGGCCGAGTTCATACAGTAGCGCAGGCCGGTCGGCGCCGGGCCGTCGTCGAACACATGGCCCAAGTGCGAGTCCGCGTGCGCCGACCGCACTTCCGTGCGATCCATGCCCAGGGTCTTGTCATCCTGCGACTTGATGTTCGAGGCATCGAGGGGCTTGGTGAAACTCGGCCACCCGGTGTGTGAGTCGAACTTGTCGAGTGAGCTGAAGAGCGGCTCACCTGAGACGATATCGACGTAGATCCCCGCGCGCTCGTTGTTCCAGTACTCGTTGTCGAACGGACGCTCGGTGGCCGCGTGCTGGGTGACGTCATACTGCTCCGGCGTCAGGCTGTGGCGCAGGTCGGTGTCCGACGGCCTGTGATACGCGGACCATTTGGTTTTCGAGGTCGCTGTGTTGACGGGGGCCGCGTTCGCCGCAGCGGATGCCGGTGGTGACTGGGATGACTGTGCCTGCGCAGCGGCCGCGCTCATCGCCAACGCGACCACGCTCGCCGCCACCGTCCACCGCCCGACGCTCGCGTGTCCGTTCCTTTCATACTGGAATGTCATAGCCTTCTCACCCCTCGGTTGAGGGCCCGTCGCCGGCCGCGGCGTCCGTGCCCCATATCTGATGTAGCCGCCGGTCCCGCCCACAACCCCAGCGATAGATCGCGTATGCTATGGGGTGCTTCCGGTAATACCCCTGATGGTACGCCTCCGCCGCATAGAATGGACCGGCGGGCACGATCTGCGTGACGATTGCCCCCCGCAGGTGACCGCTCTGGACGACCGCCTGCTCTGACGCGTCCGCGGCCTCCAACTGCGAGCTGTCGTGATAGAAGATCTCGCTGCGGTATTGCTCGCCCCGGTCACAGAACTGGCCAGTCGCATCCAGAGGATCGACATTGCGCCAGAAGAGATGCAGCAATGCCGGATAGGCGATCCGCTTCGGATCGAATTGCACCTGCACCGCCTCAGCATGGCCCGTCCCGCCCGATGACACCTGCGAATAGCTCGGATGGGGAATCGAGCCGCCCGTATAGCCTGCCACCACCGACACGACTCCTGGCACGCCGTCGAACACATGCACCATTGACCAGAAGCATCCGCCGGCAAATGTTGCGGTCGCGATTCCCGGCTGGCCGGACACGGGTGCACCCTGTCCCTGCCCTGCCGGCACTGCCGTCATGGCACTGGCGAGGGAAATTGTCCAGAGCCATCGCGCCCGCATCACACCACCCATCGGATTTCGCACCAGAAAAGGACTCTATGACACCACCACCAAGCGGCTGGCAACCCCAACCGTCTGATGAGACATATGCTTACGCATGGAACGAGGTTCCGGCTGGCTCGCAGCCATCGCCGTATCGCCTGATCGTACGACGGTGTCGCCGAGCCCCAGCTCCTCTACGCCGGCGATTGCCCCCGCGGATCTGGGCGGTTCCGGATGTGCTCGCCTCCCGGCGGAATATTATATTGATAACCATGGGAATGCCCGGCACTCCGATTCGCACGTGAGCCCCGACACTCCCGCCCCGCGCGTCCCCGTCTCCCCGTCGCTCGAGGCGGCGATTTCCGACCTCCGCCTGCCCCGGGCCACGGAGCGGAATGGGCGGATTCTCCTGTTGTCAGCCTTGGCGGTTGGCGTGGCCATCCTCGCCGCGTTCGCGGCTCGGATCCTGACGGCGCTGATCGGACTCATCACCAATCTCGCCTTTTACGGCACCTGGTCGGCGGCCTTCACTTCGCCCGCGAACAACCACCTTGGTGCCACCGTCATCATCGTCCCCGTCATCGGGGCGCTGATCGTGGGGCTCATGGCGCGCTATGGGTCGCAGGCGATCCGGGGCCACGGTATTCCCGAGGCCATGGAGCAGATCCTCCTCAATCAGAGCCGTATCGCCCCGCGGGTCACGTTCCTCAAGCCAGTCTCCGCCGCGATCGCGATTGGCACCGGCGGGCCGTTCGGGGCCGAGGGACCGATCATCGCCACGGGCGGTGCACTGGGGTCGGTGATCGGGCAGCTGCTCCGCACCACCGCGGACGAACGCAAAATCCTCCTGGCCGCGGGCGCGGCGGCCGGCATGGCGGCGACCTTCGGCAGCCCGGTGTCGGCGGTGCTGCTCGCGGTCGAGTTGCTCCTCTTCGAGTACCGCGCCCGATCGCTCATTCCGGTGTCGTTCGCGGCAGCCGCCGCAACGGCCGTCCGCCTGGCATTCGTCGGATCGGCCCCGATCTTCCCGATGCCCGCCGTCGCGCCGCCGGGCGGAGCGGCCCTCGCGACGTACGTTGCACTAGGCGCGGTGATCGGAGTTGCCGCCGTCTATCTCACCCGCGCGCTCTACCTCATTGAGGATGGGTTCGAGCGGCTGCCGATCCACTGGATGTGGTGGCCCGCGCTCGCGGCGGTGGTCGTCGGTGTCGTCGGCTGGCTGGCACCGCAGAACGCTCGGTGTCGGGTACGTGAACATCGAGCAGACCCTCGCGGGCTCCCTGGCCGGGCGCGCGTTGCTCGTTCTGGTCGCGTTCAAGTTCGTCTCCTGGGTGATCGCGCTTGGGAGCGGAACATCCGGCGGCACGCTCGCGCCACTGTTCACGATCGGTGGAGGACTTGGCGCCCTGATCGGCGCGGGGCTCGAACGGTGGGCTCCGTACCTGCACGTCGATGGCCACATTGCCGCGCTGGTCGGCATGGCCGCGATTTTCGCTGGTGCGTCGCACGCGCTGCTCGCGTCGGTGGTCTTCGCGTTCGAAACGACGCACCAGCCAATGGGACTGCTGCCGCTCCTCGCGGGATGCAGCGCCGCGTATCTCGTGTCGCTCCGCCTCATGCCGCATTCGTCGATCATGACCGAGAAGCTGGCGCGACGCGGGACTCGCATTCAATCCGAATACCAGGCCGACTATCTGAGCCAGATCCTGGTCCGCGACATAGCGTCGTCCACTCCGGTCGTCCTCCATACCACCGATGCGATCGAAGACGTCCGCGACTGGATCGTCTCCCGGGCGCCGGGCAGCAGCCATCAGGGCTACCCCGTTCTCGATGAGAACAATGCGCTGGCCGGCGTGGTGACGCGCCGCGACCTGCTCGATCTGGAGTTGCCAGTCACGTCGCGTGTCCGCGATCTCATCACACGCGCGCCCGTCGTGATCTATGACGACAGCTCGGCACGCGAGGCGGCGGATCACATGGTGCGAGAGCAGGTGGGACGGGTGCCGGTCGTGACGCGCGACGCTCCACGCACGGTCGTCGGGATGGTGTCGCGCAGTGACTTGCTGGGCGCCCATGCCCGGCGGTTGGCGGCGCATGATGACGCCGAGCGCCATTTGTCACCCCAGCCGATGCGGGGATTCGTCTCGCCGCTGTCCCGGGCGGCGCGGCCAAAGACGGCATTGGGTCCGATGGCCGCCCGTCGTAACTCGCGCGCGATGGCCGCGCAGCGCGATGGCGCATCGGCACTCGACTCCATGCGCCGTATCGTGCGCGCGCTCGGCATCTCGGCACGGACCGCGGAGCGCTCGATCGGTGTCACGGGGGCGCAGCTCCTCGTGCTTCGCATGCTGGACGCGCACCCGGCGCAGTCCCTCAACGAGCTGGCGGCCCTGACATTCACCCATCAGAGCACGGTCTCGGTGGTCGTCGAACGCCTCGTGAACCGCGGATTCGTGACCCGCTCCCGGTCGGAGTCCGACGGCCGCCGCGTGGTCCTGGCGCTCACTGCTGCGGGCCGGCGCACGCTGCGCCACTCGCCTCCCCCCGCGCAGATGCGGCTGATCTCCGCGATCAACGGACTCCCGCCGGACCGCCGCCGCGCCCTGGCGCGGGTCCTCGAGTCGGTGGTGGAGTCCATGGACCTCGCGGAGGGGCCGGTCGGGTTCTTCTTCGAAGAGTCGGCTGCACCAGCCGTGAGGCGCCGCCGGGAAGCGTAGGACTCGTCTTACCCGGGCCCAATGGCCACCGGCCGCGAGTGTCGCGAAACGCGACACCGTGCGATGGACCCACTGTCTAATTATTTGCTAGTCAATTGCCCTCAAACCACTTACGAGGCCCAGATTAGCATAAACTAATGTTTCTCTGGCTCCGGCTTCGGCGTCTTTCCCGCAACGGGAGGACAGAAAGTCTATGAGCCAAGCCTGCACCGAGTTTGCTTCGCCGAACGCCCTCGCCGCCACCGGCCACCGCCGGTCCGGCGCACTTCGCGGCGACGAGCCCGCGACATATTGGACGGTGGTCCGCCCGCGCGGTCTGGGCCGCACTGGCCGCACTCGCGATCACGCTTGGTGCGTGTGAGTCCCCGTCATCGCTCGCGCCCACGACGCCGGCCGGTCTCACGATCGCGACGCAGGGCCGCCTCGAGCGCGGCGCGAGCATCCAGCTCCAGGCAATGCGCGACGGCTCGCCGGTCAGCGGACAGCAGGTCAGCTGGACGACCGGGTCGGCCACCCGCGTGCGGCTCGTCTCGCCGGACTCCGCGGTCCTCACCGATACCGGAGACGTATCCATCACCGCGCACGTCGGCATCGGCAACACCACCATCGTCGTGCACGTCAGCTGCGCCGCCCACGATCGTCTTCGCGATGCACGACGTCGCGGCCAACGGCTCGCTCGGCGACTACAATGTGTATCGCGAGTCGCTCGACGGTCAGTCGCTGACCCAACTGACGTCCGGCACCTCCGACAACGATGAGCCGACGGTCGCGAATGGTGTCGTCGTGTTCACCAGTTATCGCGATGGCTATCCGGCGCTCTACCAGGTCTCGCTCAACGGCGGATCCGAGTCGCGCCTGCCTGGTCTCACCGGCTCCGCGTTTCAGCCTTCGCTTTCCGCCGATGGCTCGCACCTCGCGTTCATCGCGCCCGACAGTGGTCTCGACAAGCTGTATATCGCGGCAAGCGATGGCAGCGGCGCGGTCCGTCCGACCGTGAACTTCGGATCGCCGAGCGCCGAGGAGGCCAGTCCGGCGTGGGCGCCCGCCAGTGATTCGGTGGTGTTCGTCAGCACCACGCTGGGCAACGCGGCGATCGTCGATCTGGCGACGTCCAACGACTCGGCGCTGGCGCTGACCGATGGCACCTTCACGGATGTCGATCCCTCGTGGAGTCCCGACGGCCGCTCGATCGCGTTCGCCTCGACGCGCGATGGCGACCTGGGCATCTTCGTTCTCACCATTGCCACGGGCCAGGTCGTCCGCGTGTCACCGCAGCCCAGCAATGCGGGACAGCCGTGCTGGCTGAGCGACGGGCGGATCGTCTACACCGAGGAGTCGTCGACGGCCTCGGGGATCGTCTCGCAGCTGAACTGGGCCGACCCAGCGCACCCGGGTATCGCCTATGTGATCCCGACGCCCGCTGGCAACCCGGAGAACGCGCAAGCCGTTCGCTGAGCCGTGGGAGCGAGGGAGCGAGTGGGAGCGAGCGCCCTCCAGCCGCGGTCCGCCGCGTGAAGAGACGGAAGCTCACGCGCGGGCCGCCGCTGTCGAATTTCGTGACAGCGGCGGTGTGCGTTTCTGGATGGCGTTTCTAATGTGATTCCCGGCGTGATGGAGCGTCGTATCGGCAGTGCATTGGAAACCTCTAATACTCGATCGGCCTCGCCGGAATCGTGGCGGCAGCATGTGCCGGCGACCGCGACCCCTTCGCGCCATCGTCGAAGAGCCCGGCGGCGTCTGCCATCGAATATGACCCCACGCGCGATCCTCGATTGCGCGGGCACGGTGGCGGGGACGAGCGGGATGATCGTGAGGTGCCAGCCGGCGACGGTCGATGGGCCGGCCGCGGCGGCTGATCCGGCGGTGCGCCAGATGATCGCCGAGAGCGTCACGTTGAGCCGCCAGAGAATCGACGTCACGCTCGCGTTCTCGAATTACACGTTCTCCGGCGGAGTATTCGCGGCGAACGTCACCGTCCAGAACCTCTTGAATCAGACGCTGGGCGACACGATCACCGGCAACGCGTCGCTCTACGGCACGCGGGTGTTCTTCGTGAGCAACCCGCCGGTCGCGGTCACGAGTGGCACGGGCACCGCGACGATCCAGGCGCCCGACACCGGCACGTTCACCGCCAGCTTCCAGCCGTACTTCGACTACAGCACGCCGATCGCGCCTGGCGCCACGAGCGCGGCGCAGAACTGGAAGTTCAAACTGGCAACGGGCGTGAAGGGATTCACGTTCTCGGTGGAGATCAGCACGATCCTGCCCGCCGAGAAGAGCGTGCGCCGCTGGGTGACGCTGAGCCACGGGCTGACCGCGGACAGCCTCACGGGTGTATGGCGGCACACTGGCTCCGACATCTACGCCGTCGGCGTGGGCGGTGCGGTGTTGCAATACAACGGCACCGCGTGGGCCGCGGTCAGCGGGATTCCGGCGACGAATTATCGCGCGGTATCGGGCGTGTCCGGCCAGACTATCGCATCGGTATGGGCCGTCGGTGACGGCGGCGCCGCGGTGCACGACACGGCCGGTACCTGGTCGGCCGTCTCGACGGGGCAGTCCAACGCGCTGTACGGAGTGTGGATCGCTGGCGCCGGCAACGCGTACGCCGTGGGCGCGAACGGTACGGTCCTGCACCTGAGCGGGACCACCTGGAGCAAGATGTCCGCACCCAGCGGCACCGGAACGCTGAACGCGGTGTGGGGCAACGACGCGACGCATATCTGGGCGGTGGGAAATAGCGGCGACGTGATTTTCTACAATGGAACGACGTGGGCCAAGCAGACCTCCGGCACGACGCAGAATCTGGCCGCCGTGTGGGGCGACGCCGCGACCGATGTCTATGCCGCTGGCGCGAACGGCGTCATCGTCCACCTGGCCGGCACCGGGTCCACGTGGACGTCCATGGCGAGCGGGGCGTCTAGTAACCTGACCGCGATCGGTGGCACCACATCAACGGACATCTGGACCGTCGGTGACAACGGGACGACCCAGCACTACAACGGGTCGGCGTGGTCCACGGTTGGGCCCAACAGCGGGATCCCGCTGGCGGGCGTGACCTCTGGCTCATCGTCGGCCATCTGGGCAGTCGGCGCCCAAGGCAGCCTCCTGTCCTCGACCGGCTCGGCATGGCAGGTCTCCATGCAGAGCGGGCTGTCGTACTACAGCGTGTGGGCCAGTGGCGCGACCGACGTGTACCTCGCGTCTCTCGGCACCGTGCTGCACTACAATGGCAGCCAGTGGACGAATGCCTACGTGTCCCCGGCGGATTCGATGGATGCGATCTGGGGCGCGGGTCCGCAACCGGACGCGGTCTACACAGTGGGCGCGAACGGGAACGTCGCGACGCTGTCGGGTGGAACCTGGAGTATGCAAACCTACGGCGTCGGGATCTATAGCATTTGGGGCCCGAACACGACCTCCGAGTACGGCGGCGCCAGCGACGGCATTATCGGCTACGTCAATAACCTGAACCTGACCCCCTTCTTCCTGAGCACCACCGCCAATGTCCAGGGTTTGTGGGGCAGCTCGGCGACCAACGTGTACGCCGTCACCGGCGATGGGTTGATCTTCAACTACAACGGATCGGCCAACAACTGGACCAAGATGACCACGCCGGGCGGCGTGAGCGCGCTGTACGGCGTGTATGGCAGCTCGTCGTCGGATGTCTACGCAGTCGGCGCCAACGGCATCGTCCTGCACACCGCGGCGGCCGGTCCGTCCTCGAGCTGGACCACGCAGACCAGCAACACGTCGGTCACGCTGCGAAGCGTGTGGGCCGACTCGCCGGGCACCGGATATACGGCGGACGCGTACGCCGTGGGCGACAACGGCACGGTGCAGCACTATAACGGCAGCAAGTGGATCAACATGCCGGCGCCCGTCACGACGCGATTCCGCAGCATCTACGGCACATCGGCCACGAACGTCTACGTCGCCGGCGACGACGGCGTGGTGTTGCTCGGCACGCAATGATCCTCCGCCTGGCGGTCCACCCGACGAACGTCTGACGTCCCGCTGTCGCCGCTCTGGCGACGCGAACGCCCCGCCGCGCCAAGCGCACACCTCCGCCGCGCCGCGGGGCATTGCGCATTCAGCCAGTTGTCCGCGCGCAGTGGAGCGCGAGAGCCCGTGGCAGGCCCGCGCCCGGTGAGGCGGGTCACATGGTGACTGCAGTCACCGCGTCACATCGCGCAGACCCGAAGATTAGAGACAATTAATCCGACCCCGCTAAGCCTGTCTCGTTTCGTGACAGCTAGGGCCGGTTCCTAATGTGATTCCCGGCGAGATGGAGCGTCGTACCCGAAATGCGTTGGAATTCTCTAATACTCATTGGCCTCGCAGGTGTCATGGCGGCAGCATGTGCTGACGACCGCGACCCGCTTGCGCCTTCTTCGAAGTCTTCCGTCGCACTGCCCTCCAATCTTACGCCGCGGGCCATTCTCGATTGCGTTGGTACACGGGCAGGCGGGCCGGCAGGCATGCTCGTCACGTGTGCACCCGCGACAGTCGATGGTCCGGCGGCGGCGGCTGATCCGGCGGTCCGCCAGATGATCGCGGAGAACGTCACGCTCAGCCGTCAGAATGTCGACGTCACGCTCGCGTTCTCGGGCTACGCGTTCGCCAGCGGTGTCTTCTCGGCGAACGTGACCGTGCAGAATCTGCTCAACCAGACCCTCGGCGATACGATCAACGGCAACACGTCGGTGTATGGCACGCGCGTGTTCTTCATGAGCAACCCGCCCGTTGCAGTCACGAGTGGGTCCGGTACGGCGACCATTCAGGCGCCCGATACCGGCACGTTCACCGCGAGCTTCCAGCCGTTTTACGACTACAGTGCCGCGATCGCGCCCGGCGCGACCAGCGCGGCGCAGAACTGGAAGTTCAATCTGTCGTCCGGCGTCAAAGGCTTCACGTTCTCGGTCGAGATCAGCACGGTACTGCCGGCTGAGAAGAGCATTCGCCGCTGGGTGACGCTCAATCGGGGTCTGACCGGCGACAGTCTCACGGGCACATGGCGGCACACCACGTCGACATCTACGCGGCCGGCGTCGGTGGCACCGTGCTGCAATACAACGGCAGCGCGTGGGCCGCGGTGAGCGGGATCCCCACCAACAACTACCGTGCGGTGTCCGGCGTGGCGGGCCAGGCGGTCGCGTCGGTGTGGGCGGTTGGCGACGGTGGTGCCGTGCTGCACGACACGGCTGGCGCGTGGTCGGCCGTCACGACGGGCCAAACCAGCAATGCACTCTATGGCGTCTGGGTCGCCGGGGCCGGAAACGTCTACGCTGTCGGCGCGAGTGGGACGATCCTCCATCTAAGCGGGGGGACGTGGACGAAGATGGCCGCGCCAAGTGGGACCGGAATGCTGTACGCGGTCTGGGGCAACGATGCGACGCACATCTGGGCCGTCGGCGCCAATGGCGCGGTGGTCTTCGGCAACGGAACCACGTGGGTGAAGCAGACCTCCGCCACGTCGCAGACCCTGGCTGGTGTGTGGGGCGATGCCGCGACCGACGTCTACGCGGCTGGCGCGAACGGGACCATCGTGCACTTCACCGGATCCTCCTGGTCGGCGATGTCGAGTGGCGAGTCCGGCAGCAACCTGGCCGCGATCGGCGGCACCGCTTCGACCGATATCTGGGCCGGTAGGCGATAACGGCACCACTTTGCACTACAATGGGTCCACATGGTCCACGGTCGGCCCGAACAGCGGCATCCCGTTGACCGGTGTGACGTCTGGCTCGTCCTCCGCGATATGGGCCGTCGGCGTCCAAGGCAGCTTGCTTTCCTCGAGCGGCTCCGCATGGAAGGTCTCCATGCAGAGCGGCTTGACGTTCTACGCGGTCTGGGCGAGCAGTTCGACCGACGTCTACGTCTCATCGCTGGGCACGATGCTCCATTACAACGGGAGCCAGTGGACGAACGCGTACGTGTCGGACGCGGATTCCATGGATGGAGTCTGGGGCGGCGGTCCGCAGCCGGCGCATGGTGTATTCGATCGGCACGAACGGCACGCTGGCGACGCTATCCGGTGGCACCTGGACCACCCAGAGCATTGGCACGGCGGTCTTCGCACTCTGGGGACCGAATACCACCAGTTTCTACACGGGCGCTGGTGGCGGGATCATCGGGTACCTCAGCAACGGGACCCTGTCGTCCTACTTCCTCAACACGGGCAGCATCCAGAGCATCTGGGGCAGCTCCGCCAACAACGTGTACGCGACGACCAGCAGTGGCACGATCTACAACGAGAAGAACACCAACGGCACCTGGACCCAGATGACCACCCCGAACGGCACCGGGATCCTGTACTCGATCTGGGGCAGCTCGGCGACCGACATTTACGCGGTCGGCGCGGGTGGCACGGTGCTGCACAATACGGGGACCAGCTCGTGGACTGCGCAGACAAGCGGCACGACGGCGACCCTCCGGGACGTGTGGGCGGACGCACCCGGCACGGGATTTACGGCGGACGCGTATGCGGTCGGGGACAACGGCACCGTCCAGCACTACAACGGCAACAAGTGGATCAACATGCCGGCGCCGGTCACGTCGCGGTTCCGCAGCGTATACGGGACGTCGGCCACGAATCTTTACGTCGTCGGGGACAACGGGGTGGTATTGCTCGGCACGCAGTGACGGCTCGGGTCGCGGACGTTCGGCGGCACGGGATCGCGCGTGCGGCCGGTGTCCTCGGGGCGAGTGCAGGAATTCTCCTGGACGACGGCCCGCGCAGTGGCGGGGCGTCGTCGTTCCGGCGATCGTCGCCTGCGTCGTGCTCGCTGGCTGTCACAATGGGCCGACCGCGCTCACCGATCGTATCACGGTGACGGGGTTCGCCGAGCGTGGGGCGTCGGTGACGCTCGGCTTCGAGCGGGGTGGGACGGTGGTGGCGACCGCGTCGGTGAAGTGGTCGGCTACACCCGCATCCGCGGTGACCATCACGGCCGCGGGGATCGCGACATTCTCCGACACCGGGTCCGTGACGTTCACCGGCCAGGATGGCACCTCGTCGGCGTCGCTGACGGTTCACGTGACGGCTCCGCCGATGATCCTGTTCGACCTGCAGGATTCGGGCGGCGCCGGCAACCGCGACGTCTACAGTGTGGCGCTCGACGGGACTGGGCTCACGCAGCTGACGTCGGGCACCAGCGACAACGAGCAGCCTGTCCTCGCCAACAGCACCATCGTGTTCACGAGCTTCCGCGATGGGTACGCGGCGCTCTACACCGTGCCTCGTGCTGGAGGGACCGAGACGCGGATCCCCACGATACCGTCGCCGTCGGACCAGGCATTGGTGTCGGCGAACGGGGGGACACTCGCGTTCATCTCGACGCTCAACGGCTCGGACCATCTCTGGACATCGGGGATCGACGGGAGCAATCCGGTGGCGGCCACGGGGAGCGCGGGCTTCTCGACCGCGGTGGAAGCGAGTCCGAGTTGGTCTCCGTCAGCCGACACGCTGGTGGTCGTGACGACGCAATTCGGCAACGCATCGCTTGCCGAGATGGCGCTGTCCGAGGTCACCGAGACATCACTGACCAACGGAGCGACGACCGAATGTCGATCCGGCATGGAGTCCGGACGGGAAAACGATCGCATTCATCTCGACGCGTGACGGCGACGTCGCGCTCTTCACGTTCAGTGTGGCGACCGGGGTGATCACCCGATTGTCGCCCAGTCCGGCGAACGTCGCGGATCCAGGCTGGCTCGCGGACGGCAGGATCGTCTTCGTGTCGGCGGCGGGTTCGGCGACTCAGTTGCGCTGGCTCGACCCGGCCCACCCGGACACCGGGACTGTAATCCCGACCCCGGCGGGCGGCGACCCCCGGAGACCGGTCCGGGAGTAGCCCGATTGCGCGCCCGCGCCTGACAATTCGTCCCCGTAGGGGCCGGTCGCGACCGGCCCGTGCGGATGTATCGGGGCCACGGCGCCGTCTCATGCCGCCCGGACACGCATGTCATCTGCCATTTCAGGACACCTGAATTGTAGAGCTCGTTAATTAACCCGCCGCATTGACGTCCCAGTGATGGAACGCCCTTTGCTTTAGCCGGGGGCGATCGCTGGGCAGGCGCACGATGAGACCGGCCCGACGGCCCACCACCTGCCGGGACGCAATCATGTCAGAAACCAAAGCTGCCGCGACCAAACGCACGAGCCACCTCGACCATACCGAGCTGCTGCTGCTCGACGGTGCGGTGGCCCGTGTGACGGAATCGTTCGTCATGACCCACAAGCTGACGACTTCTCAGCGCGCGATCCTCGAGGAATACGGCGAGGATGTGAAGCTGCTGATGCCGCGGCTGTTCGGCCCGGCGCGTGACTTCGCGGAGCAGATCGGAGAGTTGGTACGCACGGTCCTGGCGTCAGCCTCCGGCGCGCGCGAGGGCGTGCCCAAGAAGTTCGCCGCCGCCTGACCAGTAGCGTGACGCGAATCGCGTAAGGCGAGTCGCGGCAGCTACACGGGGCAGTCACACCACCTGATGACGGTCGTTCCTCGTCCCCTGCGCACTGCGTAGGGGACTCAAGCCACATCCAACATGAGGAACGTTATGACACCCGCTCCGTCGCGCCGCATTGGATCTCAGCTGTCCGCACTCACGTTCGCGGGCATGACGCTTGTCGTGGCAGGCTGCGGCGGCGTGACGGGCGAATACGCAGACCAGACCGGCTCGGCGGTCCTCAATCTCAAGGATGGTGGCGAAGCCACTTTCGCGATGTCAGGCAACCAGGCCGCGTGCACATACAAAGTGGACGGCACGACGCTCAACCTCGACTGCAAGGCCGCAGGTGGCCCGATGACGATGACGATCAACAAAGATGGCACCATAACAGGTGCGGGCGATGCCGCAGGCGCGATGCCCGTGTTACGGAAGCGATAGCAGCGGACGCGATCGTTGTGGCCGGACGATTTCAGGAAGACAGTCGACCTGTCAAAGTTCCAACCCGCATTCGTGCACGGCGATCCCGAGTTCCAGCGGGGTCGGGATAATTACCTTCTGGGCAAAGGGAACGCGCTCGCTGGACAGGCCTACGGCCGAGCGCACGGCGATTTCTGACGGGGGGAGTGGCCGCCCCAAATCCGGCCCGGCGTGTTGAGTGGTCCCACCACCGGGCCTGGCGATGCTCCTTCGATTGGTAGCCAGCACCCAGCCGTCGCAGGCATAACGCACTCAATCGCGGATCTCATCCGAGAAGGCAGGGCGGTCGCTTGAGGAACCTCAAGCGGCGCACTACGTTACACCCCTCTCAGGCCAGGTAGCTCAGTTGGTAGAGCAGCGGACTGAAAATCCGCGTGTCAGAGGTTCGATTCCTCTCCTGGCCACTGATTGTGGCGACATTCGGGGCGCGACCAGCATGGGAACCACCCAAAGGCCGCGCTGAGCCGGTGGTCGCGCGGCCGAATGATGTGGGGTCTGGCCGGGATGCGGCTCGTCTCCGCGATGAGCGTGCACTTCTCCCGTGGCGGCCGCCAGGCACCCTATCGGCGCTCCCAGGAACGCTGGCGCAACACGCCCTTACAGTCGCAAGTCGACTCCACGAATGGGAAAACATGGCGGATACAGAGTGGTGGCAACGCGGAGCAATCGCCGGCGTGACGCCGGTTCTGCAGCCGGTCGCGCACATCCTCCTCCAAGTGCGGGAGAGTGTCGGTGAGATCGTACCTGGGCTGACCGAGGCGCAGTGGAATGCACGTCCGGCCGGCGTTGCGTCTGCCGCCTTTCACGCGCGGCACATTCCCGGTGCCCTGGACCGGTTGTACACCTACGCGCGGGGCGGCGCATTGACGGAGACGCAACGCGACGCGATGCACCGCGAGAGGGAGCCGATAGTCCAAGCCGATGTCCCGGCGATGCTACGAGCGCTCGACGAACGGATCGAAGCGGCGGTGGAGGAGTTACGGACGATCGATCCGGCAATACTCGGTGACTGGCGAGGCGTTGGGCGTGCGCAGCTGCCGTCGACAGTTATCGGGTTGCTCGTGCATGGAGCGGAACATGGAATGCGGCATGTCGGGCAGTTGCTGGTGACGGTGCGCGTTGTGCGCGCTACCTGAACAACGCTGGCCAACTAGCGTGGTGCGATCAGCCGAGTCAAGCATAGGGTCATCTTCGGTGCATAGCTAGCTGCGCGTTCCCCGGCGTGGTCAGGCACGCTAGCCGTGAAGGGGACAGCTCGATATTTGCCTTGGCATACTACATTATTGATCATTATTGATCATTCTGCGCGTTACGTGACCAGCGGTTGACGTTCACGCAACTCCGTGACAAGCAACTCGGTCCCTTTCTCGTCCGACCCGCAGTCCGCCGACCGCGCCAGAGTCCTCCAGGTAATCCAACCTGGGCTTCTTGGGCTCATGGACGGATCCGTCTCGACACTTGCGCCCTTGTTTGCCACAGCGGCGCTGACTGGCCGTGCGCACGCCGCATTCGTAGTCGGTCTGGCGGCATCAGCCGGTGCGGCAATCAGCATGGCGCTCGCCGAAGCCCTGTCTGATGATGGCGAGCTATCGGGACGTGGAAATCCGCTGACACGAGGCGTCGTGACTGGGCTCGGGACACTCATCGGGGGAATGGGTCATACCTTGCCCTTCCTGCTTGCCAACCTACGAACTGCGATGTCCGTCGCCTATGTAGTCGTGGTGGTCGAACTCGTCAGCATCGCCTATATCAGATACCGGTACATGAAAAGCCCACTCGGTCGCACTATCGTGCAGGTGATCGGCGGAGGCGGCATCGTGTTCGCGCTAGGATTGTTCCTCGGCAGATATGGCGCGGCCGGCTGATGGCAGCAACCCGTTGCCCCAGTCACATCCCAGTCACACATAGCGTGAGACGGCAGCCGAGCCTCTGAAGGAGCCGACTAACACCGGGCGTCAATGAACTATGACGGGTCCGGCCGGGCAGCGAGCGGCAAACGACACGGTGGACGTGTTCGCCTGGGTCACATTCTGATGAGCACCACTACTCGCTCTACCCCGCCTCCGCGGTTCTCCTCGCCGCGCTCAAACACGCGCTCGCCCCGTACGAGATCTCCAAAGGCACGATCCGCTGCGCAGGGCGGTCAAACTCTCCTGGCGGCTCGCTGCATGATTCTGCGATCATCCATACATTGACCCAGCCATCGAGCCGCCTCGCGACGGGCCTGCGGCCGCAATTCGGTCACACTCACTGAGGATACGCCCATGCGCATGCTGCTGAAGGTCTCCATACCCGTTGAAGCAGGCAACGCCGCTGCCCGGAAGGGAGAGATGGGGTCCAAGCTCCAGCAGATATTGAGTGAGCTCAAGCCCGAAGCCGCGTATTTCGCGGAAGAAAACGGGCAGCGCACCGGATACATCTTCTTCGACATGCAGGAGCCCTCGCAACTGCCCGCCATCGCGGAGCCGTTTTTTCTGGCGTTCAACGCGAAGCTCACTCTCCGTCCAGCCATGACGTTGCAGGACCTGGCAAAAGCAGGCCCCAGCATCGAGAAGGCAGTCAAGCAGTACGGCTGACAGGCCGGTGGTTGCCGCGGCCACGGAACGGTTGAGCGCGACGCAGCTCTCGTGAGGACGTTCCGTGGCGGTGGTCCGGCATCCTCCTGGTAGACCTGGAAGGGATCACGTCGAGCGCATGGTGATCGCGGGATCGATCCGTGACGCCCGCAACGCGGGAACCCAGCACGCGGCCACCCCGATCGCCGCCATCGTCACGGCCACGCCGATCAAGGTGATCGGGTCGTGCGGCGGGACGCCAAACAGCAGCCCCCGAATGATGCGCGCTGCGAAGAATGCGCCCCCCACTCCGAGAGCGAGACCACTCGCCAGCAACACGCCACCCTCCCCGAGGATCATCCGCTGCACTCGGCCCGGATCGGCCCCCAGGCTCATGCGGATGCCGATCTCGTTGGTGCGCGAGCTGACCGAGAACGCGAGGACACCAGCAATGCCGACGGTGGCAATGATCACGGCGAGGATGCCGAACGACGACACCAGCGCGGCGTTGCAGCCGGCGCGGCGCGACACTCTGATCCTTGATCTGCGCCACGGTCAGTACGTTCTCGATCGGCGCAGTGGGGGCAATCGACCGGACGATCCGCGTCGCCGACGCCACCAACGACGGGGTTTGGCCCTGGGCGCGGATCACCAACCCTCCGCCCACGGTGAGTTCCTGCGCGAAGGGCATGAACACCGCCGGCCGCGGGGCTGCATCCAGTCCGCCGTCCCGCGTATTGCCGGCCACGCCGACCACCGTGCGCCAATCGCCACTGAACGGTGTGAACCTCAGCACGTCGCCGGTCCACGCCATGCGCTTCCCGATCGGATCCTGGCCCGGGAACAACTCATTCGCCAGTACCTGGTTGATGATCACCACTCGCCCCGAGCCCTCTCGATCCGTGGCGGTGAACGCCCGCCCGCGCCGCAGCGGGATCCCGGCAGCGCGAAAATATTCGGGATCGGCCGTTCGAACCTCGGCACGCGGTGTCGCCTCACCCACGGCAAGTGGCTGGCCCTCCGCCTTCACCTCGAGCTGGGCCTCCTGAAACTGGAGCGGCATCGTCGACCCGAGCCCCACGTCGATCACGCCCGGAAGGCCCCGGACTTCGCGCTGGATGCGATCGTAGCCCGTCCTGGAAGCGGCAATCGCGTCCGGGGTGAAGCCACTGGTCAACGAGAGTAGCTGCACTTGCATCGTGAGCACATCATCGGTTTGGAGACCGGTGGGCACTTCCGAGAGCTGGATCATCGTGCGCGTCAGCAACCCGGCACCCGCGAGCAACACGACGGACACCGCGATCTGCGCGACGACGAGCGCGCGCTGCACCCGCTGCTGCTGGAGGCCACCGCTCACGCGCCGGGCGCCCGCAGCGATGCGGCCGCCGAGCGTGCCTTCCCTGGGGACCGATGCGACGAGGGAAAGGAGGAGCGCCAGCACTATCGCCAGACTCAGCGTGAAACCAAGCGTCACCGCGTCGAGCTGGATCTCATTCGCGCGCGGCGAGTACCGCTCGGCCAGCGATGTCAGGAGCCGGACGCCGCCGAAAGCAATGATCACGCCGAAGAACGCGCCCACGGTCGTGAGCACGAGATTCTCGGCCAGGAGCAGCCGCCGGAGCCGTGCGACGCCGGCGCCAAGCGCGGCCCGCACCACGAGCTCCTGATCGCGGCCGACGCCGCGCATGAGGGTCAGGTTCACGACGTTGGCGGCGGCAATGACCAGGACGAATGCGGCTGCAGCCATGAGCAGCCACAATGTCAGCCGCGCGCGCTCGCCGAGCGCCTCTTTGAAGGGGATGACCTCGACACGGTAGTGCGATGCCGAGTCGTAAGACCCTCTGTTGTCTCGCTGCATACGCGAGTAGACGGCCGCCACCTCGGTCCTCGCCTGTTCGACGGTGGCGCCGGGCGCGAGGCGGGCGAGGATGTCAGTCATGCGGTGCGTGCGACCCTGCACCATCAGCGCGCTCAGGTGGTGCGGGCTGATCACCATGTTCAGCAGAGCGTCGATCCGGTTCGGAAAGAACGGTGCGGGCTGGAGCACCCCGATGACCGTCACCGGCGTGCCGTCCAGTTTGACCTGCTTGCCGACGATGGCCGGATCGCCGCCGAAGCGTTTCATCCAGAACTCGTGGGTCAGCACCATCACCGGTGGCACGCCGGGCCCGTCGTCACTCGGCCGGGTGAGGCGGCCGAGCACGGGTGAGAGACCCATGACGTCGAAGAAATTGCCGGTGACGAGGCCGACACTGAGACGGGAGGCGTCGTTCGTGCCCTGGAGGATCACGGTGAATTGGCTGTATTCCGCGATGCCGCCCAGCGTCTTGGCGCCGTCACGGAAATCGTGCACCTCGGGCACCGAGAAGGAGATGTTCTCCCCGCCTGGCCCGTCGAGCGACTGGCGCAGGTACACCAGCCGATCCCCGTCGCGGTTGGGGAGGGGTTTGAGCAGCACGCCGCGCACGACGCTGAAGATCGCGGTATTCGCGCCAATGCCGAGCGCCAGGGTCGTGATGACGACGATGGTGAACGCGGGGGTCCGTCGCAGCGCGCGCAGAGCGTACCGGATGTCAGCCACGATGTTTTCGAGCCACGGTAATCCCCGCTGCGCGCGGACGGCCTCGGCGCCGATCGTGAGTCCGCCCGAGGCGAGCAGCGCGTGCCGGCGCGCCGCTGACGGCCCCATGCCCCTCCGGATGTTCTCGGCGGTCTCCATGTCCACGTGGGACTGCAACTCGTCGCGGGTGTCGTCGTCCGCGCGCGGCCCAGCAAACAGGCCGGCCACGCGCGCGAGCGCGGCGCGAATGTGTCTCATAACTCCCCCGGTCGCGGCGCGAGAAAGGCGGCGATCAGATCGGCTGTCTGGTGCCATTCGCGCGTTTCGCGCGCCAGCTGCCTGCGGCCCGCCACGCTCAGCGCGTAGAACTTGGCTCGGCGGTTATTCTCGGACTGGCGCCACTCCGCGGTGACGAAACCTTCTTGCTCGAGCTTGAGGAGCGCCGGATACAGCGTGCCGTAATTGAGCGTGATGCGGCTTTTGCTCGTTTCCTCGATGCGGCGCGCGATCCCGTACCCATGCAGTGGGCCGAGCACGTCGAGGGTACGGAGGATCATCAGGGCGAGCGTGCCCTGCTGGACTTCCTGTTTTTTCGCCATGGGCAGGCCGGTCATATGGTTTACCCATACGACGGTAACGCCAGTTGTGAGGTCGCGCAATGGGAGGCCGGGGCCGGTGTCGCAACGGTGGGCCGATTGGCCCACAACATGCCAACTAGCCGCTTACCCTATGCATCCGCTGGCGAGTGCCAAGGTCAAGATCCCCCCTCCCTCCCGCGGTCACATCGTGATCACGGGGGCGAGCACCGGCATCGGGCGAGCATGTGCGCTGCAGTTGGCGTGGAACGGATTCACGGTGTGGGCCGGTATCCGCACTGCCGCGGAAGCCAATGCCCTCGAGCACGCGGCGCTGGGCACTCCGATCCCGATCCGTACGATCCCGCTCGATGTGACGGACATCGAGTCGGTTCGTACGGCAGTGGACACGATTCGGTCCGCCGTGGGGAATGAGGGACTCCGAGGATTGGTCAACAACGCGGGTGTCTGCGTCGTCGGGCCTGTAGAGTGCATCCCACTCGACGATTGGCGTTACCAGTTCGAGGTGAATCTCCTGGGTGCCATTGCGGTCACGCAAGTCATGTTGCCGCTGCTGCGCGTCCACGCGGCCCGCCGCGTCCCCCCGGGCGCACGCATCATCAATATGGGCTCCATCTCGGGCGACATCTCGACGCCGGTGTTCGGTGCTTACAGCGCGAGCAAGTTCGCCCTTCGCGCCATGACCGACGCGCTGAGACTCGAGCTGCGGCGCGATGGCATCCCGGTCAGCCTCATCGTCCCGGGAACGATCCAGTCCGACATTCTGGCGAAAAGAGAAGGAAGGGATGGCGGCGATGGCGGCCGGCTCCCGCGTGCGCCAGCTTTACGGGTCGCTGATCGACACCGTGGCCGCAAGCGTCTTTCGGCACGCGGATCACGCGCTCCCTGCGGAACGAGTCGCGGATCTCGTCGAGCGATGCCTCACGAGCCCCAATCCACGAATTCAGTATCGGGTGGGATGGGAGGCTGAAGTGGGCGCCCGTGCCAAACGATTCATTCCGGACCGGTTGTTTGATTTCCTGTTGAGACGCAACCTCGGGGTTTCGCGAACACTCGGCACCCGATCCGTGCGCGAGCCGGCGCCCACCGACGCCGAACCAGGCGTCGCCGCCGTCTAACGCCGCCCCACAGTTCGGGTCGTCGCGCCCTTAACCAACAGCGACATCGCGGACTTGCTCCCCTGCTCGATCTGATCGAGCGTGCACTGCCGGGGTGCCTTGTCCGGACGCCATCGTACGAGTGTTGTCCCATGGCGGAAGCGCCCATCGCTGAAATGGTCGTATCGCACTTCCACTACGAGCTTCGGTGCCAGCGGCTCCCATTGGTCGGTGCGACGCGTGGACCACCGGCTGGGTCCCCCAGGGGCGCGTCCGGTGAAGCCCGGCGGCTTGATCAACCGCACGAGACGCGGGGTGACGGAAGCACGCTCGCTCGCTGTCATGGCCGAGGTGAACCCCACGTGATGGAGCAGGCCGCCAGCGTCGTACAGACCGAGAAGTAACGAGCCGGCCACGCGGCCTTTCGACGCATAGCGAAATCCGCCAATGACGCAATCGGCGGTGCGAAGTTGCTTCACTTTCTGCATGCCCTGACGCGTGCCCGATTGGTAGGGGAGCGCCCGCGCTTTGGCGACGACGCCATCCAACCCGCCCCACCCCGACGAGCCCCGCTCGAGCCATTTCGCCGCCTTGTTCCGGTCGCGAGTCATGGGAGAGAGCACCACAACCGCCCGCTCCACTCGTCCACGCACGGCAGGCATCGGTGCGAACGCCGTCTTCGCGAGTTGCTCGAGCCGCGCCCGCCGCTCTGCAAGTGGGAGATGGACGAGGGGCTCGCCACGCACGCCGGCCAGCAAATCGAACACGATGCACACCGCGGGATACGCCGCGGCGAGCTTCGTCACCCGGCTCGCGGCTGGGTGAATCCGCTGCAGCAAGTCGTCGAACGAGAGACCGGCGGCCGCCGGAATGACAAGCTCACTGTCGAACACCGCCTTGCCCAAGGGCAGCGCGTGCACCGCGGCCACCACATCGGGGAAGTACCGCGCAAGTGGCCGCCCAGCCTTGGACCGCAGATCGACGGAGTCGCGGCTCCGGAACACCAGGCAGCGGAAACCATCCCACTTGGGCTCGTACTGCCACTCGGGTCCATCCGGGAGCGTGTCCACCAGCGCCGCCTCCATCGGCGGATAGCTGTGAGGCAGTTCCGCCACGCGTCGCTTCCTCACCGTCGGTGTCATGCGGCGGGCAGCGTCGCTCGGCCCCGCCGCGCAAGAATGGGCGCCCACAGATCGCCACGCTTCCGCACGCGCTCGGGCACCGTGTCCAGCCGAAAGGCATTCATATCGATGCCTTGCTCGATCTCCTCCCACGTCACCGGCGTCGACACCGTCGCCTTGGGAGTTGGCCGGGCGGAGTAGATGGACGCGAGGGTTCGGCCCCACGCGTTCTGGTTGTAGTCCACCAGCACGCGACCGCGGGGCCGATCCGCCACGCGATAGACCGCCGTCAGCAGGCGCGGCGCGCGGCCGGCGAGGCGGATCGCGAACGCCTTGGCGTACGTCCACACCGCTTTCTGGACGGGACCGCGAACGATCGGGACCGCGATGTGAATCCCCCGGGAGCCGGTCGTCTTGCCGTAGCTCGGCAGGCCATCGGATGCCAGGGCGTCGCGTACCAGCAGCGCGGCCTCCCGTACTTTCGCGAAGGACGCACCAGGCCCGGGATCGAGATCGATGTACAGGCAATCGGGGCGATCGACATCGTCACACCGCGCATACCATGGATTGAGATCGATGCAGCCCAGGTTCGCGACCCAGAGCAGGGCGGCCACGTCGTCGATGACCGGGAAATCGATGATGCTGCCCGATGCATGCTCGATCGCACATTGCCGGAGCCACGCCGGGTGTGGCTTCGGCGTTCGCTTCATGAAGAAGCACTTGCCGAGCGCACCGTCGGGATAGCGCTTCATGACCATGGCGCGGCCTGCCAGGTGTGGCAGCAACACCGGCGCAACGTCAGCGTAGTACTGCAACAGATCGCGCTTGGTGATACCGTTCACGGTGCCGCGCGCTGGCCAGAACAGCTTGGCGAGATTGGTCAGCGTGACCGCGCGGCCAGCAATGGTGAGCGTCGCTGTCTGCTCGCCGCGCGGAATCGCGACAGGTCCGTCGCCGACCGCACGGCGCCCGCGACCCGCCGCCGTCACCTCGGTGTCGCGACCTGCATATCCAGCGCCTCTACCGTCTCGTCATCCAGCACGAGCTTCCCGCCGCCGGCGTTCTCCTCCAGGTGCGCGACCGTCGACGTCCCCGGGATCGGCAGCATGACAGGCGACTTCTGAAGCAGCCACGCGATCGCGATCTGGGCGGGCGTCGCCCGCAGCCGCTCCGCTTCGCGAGCCAGCGGGCCGCCCGGCTTGGCGAGACTGCCCGTCGCCAGCGGAAACCACGGGATGAATCCCAGCCCCTCGCCCGCGCAGTAGTCGAGCACCGCCTCCGATTTGCGGTCGGTCAGGTTGTAGCGATTCTGCACCGAAACGACCGTCGCAATGCGACGCACGGCTGTGATCTGCTCCACCGTGACCTCCGACAACCCGATATGGCGGATCTTCCCCGCCCGCTGCAGCTCCACCAGCGTCCCGATCTGATCCTCCATCGGGACTTTGGGATCGATCCGGTGGAGTTGCAGCAGGTCGATCCGGTCGAGCTTCAGTCGCCGCAAGCTTCCATTGACTGCCTCCCGGAGGTGTGCCGGGCGGCCGTCCTCCACCCACTTGTCGGGACCAGGCCGCGTAAACCCCGCCTTGGTGGCGATCACCACTCCCTTCGGGTACGGATGCAACGCCTCCGCAACCAGCTCCTCCGCGACGTTCGGGCCGTACGCGTCGGCGGTGTCGATCAGGTTCATTCCCAGCTCGACCGCCCGCCGCAATACCGCCAGCGCTTCGGTCCGATTCGCCGGCTCGCCCCATACGCCGCGGCCGGTCAGCCGCATGGTCCCAAATCCCAGGCGGTTGACTGCGAGGTCCCCACCGATCGTGAATGTCGAAACAGACGCCACGCCAGCCTCTTTCAGTTGAGGTAATGCGCCGATACGCCGCAATCCCCGCGCCGGGCGGGTCAAAGAGGCGCTGCAGTCCCCCCTCGCGAGGGCGGCCTCATCCACCCTTGACTCCGCTTCAGCGCCCGGAATAGTTACTGGTGCGGCTCAACCGAGCTAATCATTGGGCCAGAATCAGCCACGCCTCGGATGGAATCAAATGATGCGCATGCTACGAGCGGCCGTCGTGACCTGCGTCATGGTCCTCACCGCCCTCACGCGGCTCGCCCCCGCCGCCCGTGCCGCGGACGATACGGTGCGCTTCTACGGTACCTGGCGCACCCGCTTCGTCGTCAACGGCCAGACCGTCACCATGATCTCGGTGCACGATGCCAATGGCTACGCGAATTACATCGTGACGCCGACCGGCAACGCGCCCGCCGGCAGCGGCACCTTCTCCGCCGCGAACGGCAAGTACAAGACGAGTGCACCCCAGCCCAATGATTCGGGGACGTACCATTTCCTCGATGATAATACCGTCATCTGCTCCAACGCCGCGGGGCAGACCGTAACATGGAAGAAGGAACCGGCGGCGGCCCAGCCGCGCGCGCCAGCACAGCCGTCACCACAGTCGTCACCACAGCCGGCACCACAGCCAGCACCGCCGGCATCGCCGGCGCCCGCCGTCTCCGCCCCTCCAGCCCCCGCCTACGACCCATCGCTGCCGGCGTCGACGAACGCCGCGATCGCCGCGTTCAACAACAAGGACTACACCACGGCGTGGCGCGATTTCATGGCCGACGCACAGAAAGGCAATTCGGAAGCGCAGGCTGGCATTGGGGCGATGCTGTTCAAGCACATCAACCCCCCGGGGACCGGCTACTACGCGCAATGCGAGAAGTGGCTCCTCGCCTCGGCGAAGCAAGGCAATGTCAAAGGCATGGACTTCCTCGGCCAGTATTACTACGCCGTTGGCACGTCCATCGCGGGCGGGATCAATCCCGGTATCAACAATGCTCCCATTCCTCCGGCGCTGCAGCAACAGGCCGACGGCAAGTTCGCGCTGGCCAGGCAATGGTTCGAGCGGGCGTCGGCCAAGAACGACGGCTACGCCATGGGCGACCTCGCGATCATGCTCGACGCCGGAGTCGGCGGCCCGCCCGACAAGCCGAGGGCAGCGCAGCTCCGCGAACAGCTCAAACACCTGACGGACCCGAACTTCGCCAAGAAGGCAACGAGCGATCCCGGTACGCTCGCCATGTCCGCCTCGTGGCAGTCGGGACACTACGCCGACGCGCTCAAGAACGCCCAGGACATGGCCGCCAAGGGGGACGCGGATGCCGAGGCGCTCCTTGGCAAGGCGTATTACGAAGGCGTGGGCGTGGGACGCGACTACAAGACCGCCCTCATGTGGATCAACAAGGCGGTCGCCCAGAACAACGCCGACGCGATCTTCATCCTCGGTCTCATGACCGAGTTCGGCCGCGGCGTCAATCAGGACCTGCAAAAGGCGCTCGCGCTCTTCGACAAGGCTGGCGCGATGGGCCAGCGCTACGCCCAGATGGAAGCGAAAGGCATGCGAATGCAGGGCGAGGCGGACGCACAGCAAGCACGATTCGCCAAGCAGTGTGCGAGCCGGGGCGGCGTGGCTGACGGACCCGAGTGCCTGCTTGGCGGCATGGTCATCGACCCGTATTAGGACGATGCCGCGCCCGGCGTAAGCACCCACGCCTGGGGGCCGGCATCCGAACTGCGGCCGGAACTATCGTCTTCTCGCTTCGCCCGGCAAGATTATCGTCGCCAATTCTCTCTTCGGAGCCCTGCCTATGCGCGCGTCGTCTTGTCGCGATCGCCCTCCTGTGCGCCGCTGTTCCCGCCGCCAGCGCCCAGAAGCCCGCCGTGGATTCGGGCAAGAAGACGGCGCCGGAAACCAGCCTGCCGATCCTCCCCACCCGGCACACCCGATTCACGACTGACGAAGGCACGTGGATGTCGCTGGATGTCTCGCCAGACGGCAAAACGATCGTCTTCGATCTGGTCGGGGATCTCTACACCATTCCGATCACTGGCGGCGCCGCCACACGCATCACGTCGGGGATGGGATTCGACGGGCAGCCGCGATTCTCGCCGGATGGCAAGTCGATCGTCTACGTCACCGACCGCTCCGGCTACGAGAACCTGTGGCTCGTCGATCCCGATGGCCACAACCCGCGCGCACTCACCAAGGACAAGGACGCGCAATACATTTCTCCGGCCTGGACGCCTGACGGCAAGTACCTCGTCGTGTCCCGGAACAAGACGGGCATCCTGGGCAGCAAGTACGAACTCGTTCTGCTCAATAGCTCGGGCGGAACCGGCATCAGCCTGACCGGTGGGGCAAAGGACGGTCCACCGCCGCCCCCGCGGACGCCCCCGCCGTACGACAACTACCTCGGCGCCGGGTTCGGCAACGACTCCCGCTACATCTACGCGTCGGTCAAGCGCGGGAGGTTCGAATACAACCAGATGCTGGAGGACGCGTGGCAGGTCGCCGTCTACGACCGGAACACCGGCAAGACATTCGTGCGCACCACCAACGTCGGCGGTGGCATGCGGCCCACCGTGAGCCGGGACGGCCGGTGGCTCGCGTTCGGATCCCGGCACGACGGGATCACGGGGCTCCGGCTCCGTGACCTGCAGTCGGGAGACGAGATCTGGCTCGCCAAGACGATCACGCGCGATGACATGGAGTCGCGGTACACGCGCGACATCCTCCCCGGCTTCGCGTTCACACCTGACTCCAAATCGCTCGTCATCTCCTACGGCGGCAAGATCTGGAGCGTCGCAGTCCCCTCCGGCACCAGTACCGCGATCCCGTTCAAGGCCGATGTCGACATCGAGATGGGCCCGCTCGTGCATTTCGAATATCCGATCGGGGATTCCACGCTCACGGTCCGCCAGATCCGCGACGCGCGGCCGTCACCCGACGGCAAGCAGCTCGCATACACGGCGCTCGATCGCCTCTGGCTCGTCAACCTGGCCGGTTGCTCGGCAGCCGGCCCGGCGCCGTTGCCGCCCGGTTGCCGCCCGCATCGCGTGACGGACCAGTCAGTCGGTGAGTACTCGCCCGCCTGGTCGCCCGATGGCCGATACATCGCCTGGGTCACCTGGACCGAGGATGGTGGTGACGTCTGGCGGATCCGCACCGGCGACCCGAAGGCGCGGCCGGAGAAACTCTCACGCCACACCGCCTTCTACGAGAACCTCGTGTACAGCCCCACGGGCACTCGGCTCGTCGCCGCACGCGGCCCACGCCAGCAGCGCACCGAACGCGAGAACGAGTTCGAAGGACCGGGTCCGCAAGTGATGGAGCTGGTCTGGATCCCCGCCGCGGGTGGCGACGCGAGCGTGATTACCCCGCTCACGAACTTTGGCCAGCCGCACTTCACCCACGATACAACGCGCGTCTTTTTCAATGATGCATCGGAGGGATTGGTCTCAGTGCGGTGGGATGGGACCGACCGGCGGTCGCACCTCAAGGTCACGGGGTACACCGAGCGCGAGTTCGGCGGGGACAAAGCGCAGCCGAACATGGCCGAGGAAATTATCGTCTCGCCGGACAGCAGCCAGGCGGTGGCGCTGGTGGATCGGAAGGTGTACCTGGTTGCGCTGCCCATCACCGGCGGCGCGACGCCCACCGTTTCGATCTCGAAGACCGATGACGCGCCGGTGCCCGTGCGCCGGGCTCACCCGGGTCGGTGGCGACTTCCTCGGCTGGTCGCCGGACGGGCAGTCGATCTACTGGTCGCTCGGCCGGTCGTTCTTCACCTATGACCTCGCCGCGTCGGCGACGGCGATTCGCGATTCGACGCATCTCGCCGACAGCCTGGAGAAAGCCGGCACCAAGCCCGATTCAGCCAAAGCGGACACGGCCAAGCTCCCCCGGTACGCGTACACCGCGAAGCGGTTCGACGTGACCATGATCGTCCCCAAGGATCGGCCCATCGGCAGTGTGGTACTGACTGGGGCACGCATCATCACGATGAAAGGAGACGAGATCATTCCGCAAGGTGATATCGTCGTGACGAACAACCGAATCGCCGGAATCGGCGCCACGGGCAGCGTCACCGTGCCACCAGGCGCGCGCCGGATCGATGTCACCGGCAAGACGATCATCCCCGGTTACGTCGACGTGCATTCCCACATGTGGCCGACGTGGGGCATCCACAAGACGCAGGTCTACGAGTACATGGCCAACCTCGCGTATGGGGTGACGACCACACGCGACCCCCAGACCTCGACGACCAATGTCCTGACCTATGGTGACCTCGTCGAGACCGGCGAGATGATCGGCCCGCGCATTTTCACAACCGGCCCCGGCGTGTTCTGGACCGATGAAGTCTTCGAGTCTGGCGGATGCCCGTGAGGTGCTGACGCGGTATTCCGATTTCTACCAGACCCACACCCTCAAGCAGTACATGACCGGCGACCGGATCGTGCGGCAGTGGGTGCTGATCGCGGCGCGCGAGCAGGGCATCACGCCGACGCTCGAGGGTGGACTCGATTTTCGGAAGAATCTGACCGAGGCGATCGACGGATTCGCGGGCAGTGAGCATGCGTACGCCATCATGCCGCTCTACAACGACGTCGTCCAGCTGGTCGCCTCGAGCGGCATCACCTACACGCCGACACTCCTCGTCGAGTATGGCGGCCCGTTTGGAGAGAATTACTGGTACGAGCACTACGACGTTCACGGGGACGCCAAGCTGCGGCGATTCACGCCGCACGACGAGATCGATCGCCGGACGCTCCGGCGGCCGGGCTGGTTCGCGGACAGCCAGTACAGCTTTAGCCAGGTCGCGGCTGGCGCGGCGAAGATCGTCGCCGCGGGTGGCCGTGTCGGGCTGGGTGGTCACGGCCAGCTCCAGGGACTGGGCGACCATTTCGAGTTGTGGTCCATCGCGAGTGGCGGAATGCCGCTGCACGACGTGCTGCGCGTGGGGACGATCTTCGGCGCGCAGTCGATTGGACTCGACAATGATCTTGGCTCGCTGGAAACCGGCAAGCTGGCCGACCTGCAGGTGCTGGACAAGAATCCGCTGGACGATATTCGCAACACCAACACGATCGCCTACGTCATGCGAAACGGCCGCCTCTACGATGCCAACACATTGAAAGAGATCTACCCGCGGGAGCGCGAGATCACTCCGCCCTATTGGTGGCGCCCCGCGGAGCAGTGAGCGTGGAGGGTCAATCCGGTGACGGATTGAATGCGGCAAGGGTCGCCATCATCGTCGTCGCCACGGAATCGCCGGGCGATCCACTGGCGCACGACACGCCCGAGTACGTCCCGGCGAGCGCGAGATGCCCCGCCCCATCGAAGCCGCCCCCGTTGCCCTCCCCCAGCACGAATGTGGCGTTCGCGAAGTTGCATGTGGGGTAGGTGGCGGCCAGGACCGTCCCGACGTAGAACAGTGGCTTTTCGGGATCGCCGAACTGCTGCCACGTGATCACGCCGGCATTGTAGAGGGCTCCGATCCGTCCGCCCCCCGAGAATCCGCTGTCGAGGGTGAAGGTGCCGGCAATGTCGCCCGCTCCATCGGGGTCCTGCATGACGACGGAGATGCCGCCCGTCACCGGCACGCTGTCCGCGGCGAGACCCTTCATCTGGTAGGTCAGTGTACCGGTATACGTGCCGCCAATGGCAAAAAGCGCCGGACCAGTCTGTCCGGTGGTGCACCCCCCGCCGGACAGCGCGACGGTGGCTATCGCGAGCAACGCACCGGCTTTGCTGGCAGAGCGCATGGAGACCTCCAGAGGATCATCGGCCAGGCCCCCGTTCGGGGGTCGGCCTCCCGCCGTTCTGCTACCGCAGCACGCGTGCCTTACGGATCTGAACCGGCGGGATTCAATTTGTCCCAACGGTCTACCCCAGAGGTGGGATGACGGCATCAGTTGCGAGACCCGGTGCGCAGGCTCAGAATGGCGCGTCGCATGGGGATGCTGCTGGCTGTGGCCGTCTTCATCAACTACGTGGACCGGGGCAATCTCGCGACCGCCGCCCCGGTGGTCCAACGCGAGTTCCACCTCTCGGCGTCGCAGATAGGCATTCTGCTGTCGTCCTTTTTCTGGACATATGCGATCTGCCAGCTCGGAGCTGGCTGGCTGGCCGAACGGTTCCGGGTGGAGCGAGTCGTCGCGGTAGGTTTCGCGATCTGGTCCGTCGCGACAATCCTGACGGGCCTGGCCGGCGGATTCGTGACCCTGCTGGCTCTGCGGCTGATGCTCGGGATCGGCGAGAGCGTCGCGTTCCCATGCAGCTCCAAGCTGCTCGCCACGCATGTGGGCATCGATAAGCGGGGCCGCGCGAACGGGGCAATCGGCATGGGGCTGGCCGCAGGTCCTGCGTTCGGCACGTTCGTGGGCGGAATGATCCTCGCGCGCTTCGGATGGCGCCCTCTCTTCGTCTCGCTCGGCGCACTGTCGCTGCTCTGGCTCTGGCCATGGCTCACGGGGCCCGTACGTGATCTCTCGCTCGTCTGCGCGCCCGACCCGGCCCATAGTCCATCGTATGCCGAAATCATTCGGCGCCGGGGCGCAATGGGCGCGGCACTCGGCCACTTCTGCGCCAACTACGCGTTTTATATCGTCATCAGTTGGCTTCCCCTGTACCTCGTGCAGGAGCGCGGATTCTCGATCGCGCGGATGGCAGTGTTGGGCGGCGCGGTGTATCTGATGCAGGCTGGAAGCGCATTGGCCGCCGGATGGGTTCTGGACCGCTGGATTCGGGCGGGCGCCACACCCAATCGCGCCTACAAGACGGCGATGATCGCCAGCCAAACGACGCTCGCCATATGCCTCGTGGGAGCGGTCTGGGGACCACCTCTCGCATCGTCGGTGTTCCTGCTTCTCGCGGGCGTGGCGTTTGGGCCGACCTCCACGACACTGTACCCGGTCGGCCAGACGTTGGCCGGTCCTGCGGCAGCCGGCCGCTGGATTGGATTCCAGAACTGCATCGGAAACCTCGCTGGTATCCTTGGCCCCGCGATCACCGGTTTCATGGTCGATCGCACGGGACATTTCTATTCTGCGTTCACCCTCGCGATCGCGGTGGTGCTCATCGGGGTGGTGTCGTGGATCGTGGTCGTTCCCCGCATCGCGCCGCTCGATTGGGCGACGCGGCCACGTGTCCCGGCCGAGGCAGTTGCTGAGGCAGCCTGACGGCGCTACACGATCGCGACCCGCACCCGCGGCCGTCCCCGCGCTGGACTACAACACGGGCAGCAAATCGATCACCGCGTGCGCGAGCACGTTGGCGCGAAGCCCCTTTCGCAGCCATACGAACAGCCCGAAGACACATCCCCACACGGCGATCAGGACCATTTTCTTCGGCCCCTGATACGCGTGACCGGCGCCGAATATCACGCCTTGTCCCAGAATGCCGATCGTGACGCTCCCCGTCCAGCCGGACAACTGCTGCTGGAGATATCCGCGGAACACGGTCTCCTCACAAATGCCGGCGCTCACCGCCAGCACGATCCAGACGGCGACCTCCGCTCCGTTGACCGGGAGCATCCCCTGCGTCGACCCCCAGCCGCCGGGCCCCAGTACCCGGCCGATGATGGGGGCAATCAGGAGCAGCACTCCAGCGAGCACCGCCGCCATCGGAATGTCCCACACCAGCGCGTGGGGGTTCTTCCACGCCCGCGCGACATAGCCGGTGAACGCCACGTCGGTGCGCCACAGACACAGCCCGAACGTCGTCCATTCGAATACGACCGCTGTGAGGTAGAGCGGCACATGTCCCAGTCCGCGCGCGCCGGAGGCAGCTCCCGCGAACACGAAAAACCCGGCGAACGCCGCGATGACCGCCAACAGACAGCAGGTATGCCACGCCGGCGCAACAGGCGCTGGCGTCGGCACGACTCGAACCCCCGGGCTGGTCAATGCGTCCCCGGCGATCGGCCGGGATCACCCCCGGCGGACAACGATCGGGCAGGGCGCGGTGTCGTATCCCCATCCGGTAACCAGAGGAATGCCATCATGTCCTTCTCAGTCAGACACATCGCCACCGCACCTCGCTCGCTGTTCTGCACCTTGGCCGCGCTCGTGGTATTCACCCTCGGAGCGGCCCCTGCCCCGGCGCCCGGGTGTTCGGCTGCCGAATACCACAAGTTCGACTTCTGGATCGGCGACTGGGACGTCTCCGTGAACGACAAGCCCGCGGGCCACAACCTCGTCACGCGTGAGCAGGATGGCTGCCTCCTCATCGAACACTGGACCTCAGCGACCGGCGGGATCACGGGCACCAGTTTCAACTACTATGATATGCGCGACAGGAAGTGGCACCAGCTCTATCTCGACAACTCGGGCAACGCCGGGGCGTACCCGGCCATATCGGGCGATCTCGAGGATGGCAAAATGGTGCTGCGCACGGACCCTGGCACCGTGCCACTGTCGCGCTGGACATGGTCCGTCATCGCGCCCGGCAAAGTCAGACAGATGGCGGAATCCTCGGCCGACAACGGCGCGACGTGGAAGACTACCTGGAACTCAGTATACGTCAAACGGGCCGGAACGCCCTGACGGCGCGGTCCCCACGCCTCGGCGTCCTACTCTTTCAGGTCGACTGATCGAACGTTGTCCTCGGGGGTCCGGTCGATCAGTTTGTTGTACGGATCGATACCCGCCTTGACCGGACGCTCGGACACCACGAAGTCCGCCGACATTCTCATTGGCGGTCACGTGGACTTTGCGGACGGCCAGCGGCTTTCCCAGTTTGTTGCCCGGTTCAGGCGCGCCGAATACTCCCACATTGATGTAGTCCGCCACCGGAATCTCGGTCTGGTTGCCGAGGCTGTCGGCTCGCAGCTTCTTCGCCGAAAACGCGAGATGCACGGCATAGGTCCCGTCCGCCCGCTTCGTGGCGGTCGCCGTGTCCGCCTTGTTGTCATACAGGGTGATCGTCTCGAACAGATCGTGGATCACGTACTGCAGCGAGTCCGGCGTGACGGCGCGGATGTACTGGAGCAGGTCGGTCGTTACCGTATAGGGCGGGTTCTGGAATCCCTTGTCCTTGAGATACCGGCGCAGCGCCACATTGAGAGAATCCTCGCCGATGTAGTCGCGAAGCGCGTAGAACGCCAGCGACCCCTTGTTGTAGTGAATGTACGGCTGGCCTTCCACCAGCATGAGCGGCAATTCCTTCTTTTTCTCTCCGCTCCGTCCGCGAAGATACATGTCCAGCTCGTAGCGCAAGAACTTCTGCGCGTGCGACGCACCGTACCGCTTTTCCATCACGGTGAGCGCCGAATACTCCGCGAGCGACTCCGTGAGCATCGCCGCGCCCTGTACGTTGGCGGGCACGATCTGATGTGCCCACCACTGGTGGGCGAGCTCGTGCGCCGTGACGAACATTGGCATGTCGAGATCGTCATCCCGGTCCCGGACCCGCGAGATGAACCCGATCCCTTCGGAGAACGGAATGGTGTTCGGGAACGACTCCGCGAACACCTGATACCGGGGGAACTCGATGATGCGGTACTGGCGGAACTGATAAGGGCCGAAGTTCGTCGTGTAATAGTCCAGCGAACGCTTCGTCGCATTGATCATCCGGCCGACGTCGTAGTCGTGCCCAGGATGATAGTAGACATCGATGGCCACACCATTGTACTGGTCGTGGCGCACCACATACCGAGCAGACTGGATCGAAAAGAGGTCGAGAATTGGTTTGTCCATGTGGTAGTAGAACACATGCCGCCCATTCTCCATTGCATCGCGCTGGAGATAACCCGGGGCGATCGCAATCTGGCCGGGGGCCGTCGACACCACAGCATTGAAGGTGATCCAGTCCGCATCGTTTGACAGCGCGTTGTCCCGGCGCGCCAGTGTGTCGCCGATCGGATGCGCCCGTGCTTTCGGACCGAGCTTGTGCTCCTTCCGCTTGTCGTCATCAGCCAACTCGGGCCCCTCGTCGTAGCCAAGTCCCGGGAAATACGAGTTGGTGAGGAAGGTTCCGTTGGTCACGATGTCGTTGTTCGGATTCGCGTTCGGAAATCCGGCGGGCGAGAAATGGCCGCCGAACGCCAGCGTCAGTGAGTCCCCCGGCGCGAGCGGAGTCGTGAGGCGGTACAGATACACGCCGCGTGCGCTATCAGCGAACAACAGCCGATTCGGCTTACTCCACACCAGTGAGTCGGCGCGGTACCCACCCTCCGCGAACACACCGCCGCTGATGTTCGAGCCAAACCCCACGGCGCTCAGGCTGACCATCAGGCTGTCGAGCGGACGGGCGTGCTTGTTGACGATGCGATAGACACTCTGCAGGGCAAACTCACGACGCTCGGGCACGAGGTCGGCCCGGATGCGCACGCCCACGATGCGCGGCTGCGCCAGATCCTTGAAATGCCGGTAGGCCTTCTCGTACGCCACCTGGCGGTTCTCGATCTCCTTGGTGCCCGCAAACGGATTCAGGACCGCGGTGTTATAGAAGACAAAACCACCGCTCGCGATCGCACCGGCCGCGGTCAGGCCACCGGCCAATTTGGTGCCGCCGGACCGCCAGCGGGCCGCCGCGTTTCTCAGGCGAGCGGGCCAACCCTCGTCCGCCCCCCGCAGCCAGAACAGGTAAGCCAGCACGAGCAGCACTGCGGCGACGGCGCAGTTGTAGATCGTCACCCACGTCATGAATGGCGCGTAATGCCCAAACCGGTTCATGTCAGAGTAGATGAAGCTGGGCGACTGGCCATACTGGTACAGCACACGCTCGAATCCCCAGGTACCGAGCACCGTCGTCAGGACGTAGAACAGGATCATGACGACATGCCCGACGTACTTGTTGTTCACGAGCGTGTGCACCAGCAACGCGAGCGCCGTCAGCTCGATGGTGGTCGGCAACACCACGCCCAGAAGCGCCTGCATGTACAGCGGAAACTCGTAGTGGTGATATCCCTTGAATGTCTGCACGCCTATGGTTGCCAGCATTGCGACCAGCAGCAGCACACCCATCGCGCCCAGGAACCCGAGGAGTTTGCCGCCAGCCACAACCAGTGTCGGGACGGGCAGCGCGTCGGTCGCACCGTCGGCGCGCAATTGGCGCTCGCGCCACACCAACTCGCCAGCGTAAATCGTCGTCAGCAGAATCGTGAACAGCACCAGGCCGCCATTGAGGTAGCCGATCATTCCGGCTGTCACCGGCCAGATCGGCGTCCCATATTGGCGGTCGACGTTCCAGGCTCCCAGGCTGACGTTGACGAGGGCGATGATGGCGATCGCCAGGAACACCGGCTCGCGGACGATCGACGCGAAGAAGAACCGGCCCAGGCCCATCAACTGCTGGAATCGGGCCCGCGCATCGAAGTGCAGGCCGGCAGGAGGAAGGTTGACACTCCCGAACCCACTGGCGGCCGGCCCCGGCGCGGACACCGGAATCGCACTCACCCGGCGGCGGCGCAGCCACGCAGGCAAGAGCGGCCTCGCCTCGACCTCCAGGCGAACGACCGCGAACGCGAACCCCAGAACGGCGACGGCGAGGCCGACCCAGAGGGCGCGATTCCAGAGCATCGGTCCCGCGAGCGCGACGGCGCGCGTGTTCTTCTCGGCCACGGTCCAGTACCGGGTCACCAGGCCGATCGTGGAGAGCGCGAACGGATCCAGAATCGCGCCAAGCAGACGTTTGTCGAGGTCGCGCAGGATATTCTGCGAAATGGCCCAGACCGCGAACAGTGCGACGCCCTGGACGTAGATGGCCAGCAGATTGCGCGTGATGGCGCCTACGGCAAAGAACAGGGCGCTCACGAACAGCACGTTGGGAACGACGATGACGAGGAAGGGCTGCACGTAGCTCATCAACCGGAACTGCTGTAGCCTGTCGTGATCGACCCACGGCATCCACGTCCCCACCAGAGAGCCCAGTGGCAGGGCGAAATAGATGAACAGCATGACCACGCACGCACCGGCAAACCGGCCCGCCAGATACCCGTTCCGGGTGACGCGCGTCGTAAACACAAGCTCGTGCGACTTGAGCTGTACGTCACGGAGGATCGCCGTACCCATCAGGGCCGTCGTGATGGTCTGGCCGATCGCGCACATGATCGACATCGTCTGCGCCAGAACGAACGGCGCGTTTTTCATCACCTGTCCCTGGCTGTCGAAAATCAGGAAGGCATCGGACGCCATCGCGAAAAACGTCAGCAGGAACATCGTGACGAAGAACAGGTACGTGCTTGGGCGACGCCGGTGATAGTCGAGCTCAAATCGGAAGACGGTCCAGAACACGGGTGCCTCGGATGTCGGGAAGGGCGGCCTGGCGCGAGTCGGGCGGGACCCCTAGGTGGTCATCGCCTGGGCACCCAGGCGATGGAAGTACACGTCCTCCAGTCCGGCCTCGATCGCGGTAAACCCGTCACCCGGATCGGTCTCGCTGAACACGTGCACCATTGGCGTGCCCGCGACCAGTCGGGTCGAGATCACATCATGGTTCGCCGAGAACGCCGCGAGGTCTCCTCGGGGCACCGCCCGCCGCCACACGTGGCCTCGCAGCTCTTCGATGACCGCCGCGGGATCGCCCGTCAGCACTACCGCGCCCTGGTTGATGATCGCCATCCGATGACACAGCTCGCGCACGTCGTCGACGATATGCGTCGACAGAATCACGATGACGTCCTGGCCGATCTCTCCCAGCAAGTTCAGGAACCGGCGCCGCTCAGTCGGATCCAGCCCGGCGGTCGGTTCGTCGACGATCAGCAGCCGCGGACTCCCGGCCAGCGCGATCGCGATGCCCAGGCGCTGCTTCATCCCGCCGGAAAATCCACCGACTTTCTTGCTGCGCACCTCGTACAGATTCGTCTGCTGCAACAGCGCCGTGACCAGGTCGCGCCGCTCACCTGCCACCGTCACCCCTTTCAACTCCGCGAAATGATCCAGGATGGTTTCCGCGGACTGGTTGGGATACAGCCCGAACTCCTGCGGCAAATAGCCCAGTTGCTTCCGGAGCTCCGCCGGTTCGGCCAGCACATCGAGTGTGCCCAAGCGGATCGTTCCCGCATCCGGTCGCTGGAGGGTCGCGATCGTGCGCATCAGGGTGGATTTCCCCGCCCCGTTGGGGCCGAGGAGCCCGAACATGCCGGGTGCGACGGTGAGCGTCACCCCGCGGAGAGCCTGGACGCCGTTGTCGTAGGTCTTGGATAACCGATCGATCACCAGTTCCACGTCAGTCCCCTGGTCCAGAGTGTGGCCGCCGCCCGAACGGGGCCCAAGCGCCGTGGGCCTGGCCCCCCTACGTCAGCCGCCGAGCGGCCGTTTCAGTCGTGCCCGACAATGCCGGGCCGGCAATGATTGGGGCCTGCATGCCTGCCCGCAATGTTCAGATCTGGTACCGGGATGCAATGGTTGCCCGCCTGTCAGCCACTCCGGAGCTCCCAACCGTCCCGCCGCGTCCGGGGCGTCAGGCGGGGGGGCGGGTACCAGGTCGCAGAACACGAACCCGTCCCGCTCCACCACCGGGCCGATGCGAATTGGAACCGGCCGGACGAACCCCGGTCCATTGAACACAAACGTGTGGAACTCACCGTTTTCGCCGCAGGGATCTGCCCCCGAGGGGAGATCATGCAGCAGATCAGTGTCGAACCGGCGCCCGGCAAATAATGCATCAATCTTCGAGGGATCGGTGCAGACCAGCACCGCCTCGAATTCGCGCGCAATGAAGTCTCGCGCCAGCGCGGCGGTGTCGCGCAACCACAGCGGAAAGACGGGCTCCATACCGAGCGCGGCGAGCTGTCGCTCGCGGTACGCACGAACGTCCGCGAGAAACAGATCGCCGAACGCCACCCGCATCACCCCGCGCGCCCGCGCGGGTGCGATGGCTTCAGCGAATGCCGTCTCGTACGCGGCGTTCGATGCGCGGGGAGGGATGCGGGCCTCGATGAGTGGCAGTCCGACCGCGTCCGCCTGGGCGGCCAGCAGCGTGCGCCGGACGCCGTGCATACTGATCCGCTCATACCCTGCTGTCACGGTCGTGATCAATCCGGCGACCGGAACACCGTCCGTCCGAAGGGCGTCGAGCGCGAGCGCGCTGTCCTTACCCCCGCTCCAGGCCAGGAGGACGGCTGCCCGCCCGTCCGCCGGCATTGTTACTGTGACGCTGGGCGGTAGCCGGGTCCGCGCAGAATGCGGCCGGGCCGCTCGTCCGTGATCGCGCCGGCGAGAATCACGGCTCGCCCGTTGACTATGACATCCTTGACGCCGATCGAATATCGGAGTGGATCGGTGAACGTCGCGACATCCTTGATCGTCGCCGGATCGAAGATCGCGATGTCCGCCGCCATGCCGGGACGGAGCACGCCGCGATCCATGATCCCCACGCGGCTTGCCGCGAGGGACGTCATTTTCCGCACGGCCTCCTCGAGGCGCATCGTGTGCTCCTCGCGCACGTACTTGGCCAGCACGCGCGGGAACGTACCGAACGCACGGGGATGGGCTTTGGTCTTGCTCAGCGGGCCGTCCTCGCCGCGCTCAGGCGAGTCCGCGCCATAGGTGACGAGCGGATTGGAAACGGCCGCCCGGACATCCGAATCGCCCATGATGTCGGTTACGACCTGGCTCTCGCCGTGGTCGGCGACCGCGACGTCCATCGCGGCGTCGCGCGGGTCCTTTCCCATCGCGCGCCCGATGGCGGCAAACGTCATCCCCTGGTACTTCGCCAGCGCCGGATTCACCACTTCGATGAGCTCCACGCCCGCCCCACCGCCAGCGCCACGCCACTCGTTCTCCCAGGGGGAGTTCGGTGCGTCCATCTCGCGCTTGGCGCGCGCACGCTGCTCGGGGTCGGCGAGCCGTTCCGCCATCTTGGCCATGCCGCCTTCCAGGACCCACGGCGGAAAACAGGCGGGCAGATCGTTCGAGGCCCGCGTGTAGGGATACACGCTGGCGGCGACGTCGAGGCCGCGAGTCCGCGCCGCGGCGATGCGCCGGAGCACTTCGGGCATCTTGCCGAAGTTCTCGTGATACGCGGTCTTGAGATGCCAGATCGTGGACGAAATGCCGGCCCGCTCGGCAATCGCGAACACTTCGTCGAGCGACGAGAAGATCCGGTCGCCCTCCGACCGCTGATGGGTGAAATACACGCCGCCGTACTGCCGCGCGACTCTGGCCAGCTCCACCAGCTCATCGGTCGACGCGTATTGGTCCGGGATGTACTGCAGGGCGGAGCTCAGGCCCCACGCGCCATCCTGCATTGCCTGCGCCACGAGCTGGCGCATCTGATCGAGTTCCGCCGGTGTCGCGGCGCGGTTCGCCTCGCCGATCACGACGTTCCGGACGCTCCCGGCTCCGACGAACGTGCCGAGGTTAATGGCGGACTTCGTGCGCTCGAAATGCCGGAAGTAGTCGGCCAGGGTGTGCCAATCCAGCGGCACGCCGAACTTGGTGGCCTCGTCCTCCCGCTCCTTGAGCATGCGGTCGTTGACGGGCGCGATCGAGCTGCCTTCGCCGGTAATCTCCGTCGTGACGCCCTGCGTGATCTTGCTGGCGGCGCGATTGTCGACGAGGATGTTGAACTCCGACTGTCCCTGCACGTCGATGAATCCCGGAGCCGCGACCAGACCCGTGGCATCCACCCGCGTCGTGGCGGTCGCGTCGTGGAGATCACCGATGGCCGCGATCCGGTCGCCGGTGATCCCGATGTCACCTGCGAACCAGGGTGCGCCGGTACCATCAACGATTCGCGCGTGCGCGACGATGACGTCGTAGTGGGGTGCTTGCGCCTGCGCGGTCGCCGCCGCGGTCGCCGCCGCGGTCGCCGCCGCGGTCGCGGCACCCATCAATCCCGCCAGCGATACCGCCGCCATCCATACGGGCACCGGGACCATCCCGGCGGCGGCACGCCACGATATGGCGAACACGCGTCTGACGGGTGTCAGGCCGTGACTGTCGTGCGCCGCGAGACCGCGATCAGCGAAGCGGGTACCGGGCGACGTGCCACTGCCCGTCGGTGTTCTGGTCCGCCTTCCCGGCATCGGCGAGTGCCAGCCAAGACCGCGAATCCGGCAAGCGTGGTGCCGATGGGACCCCGAAGAACGCGTGTTTTCATTGGCCGAATTGTAGTACCTGACGGCCGGGGATGCCAGACGGAAAGGGGCCCGGCAGCTGCCGGACCCCTGCGGGGCCCGGCGCCGGCGGCCGAACTGGACCCGCTGTGTGTTTCCCCCTACTTGGACCAGGGCGGCTTGACGCCGTTGACTCGGGCGTACGCGATGAGCTGGCCCAGATGTTCATGCATGTCGGCAGCCATTCCCAACGATGTCTCGATGATCGTGTAGTTGCCGCCGAACAGTTTCTGCTGGCCGCCCAGCGCCGCGGGATCGACGCCGCTCACCGCTGACTGGGCGTACGCAAATCCTTCCTTGAGGTGTTTGAGCACGTCCTCTTTGGCCGACATCTTCTCGAACGCTTGCACGGCTGGCTGCCCCTTCGCGATGACGGGCGACCGCGCCGCGCCGAACGACATCGGGACATAGATGTAGTACTCGCTCGCGACGTGCATGAAGACCTCGCCGACCGATCGCACGCCGGGCGCCGGGCGCCACGAGTACTTCTCCGCCGGGAACGCCTGCGCCAGCGCCAGGTACTTGGACTGCAGTGTATCGAGATCGAGCAGGTACTGTTTGCGGACTTCGGCGGCTGACGCGCGGTCCGGCACCGCCTGCGCCTGCGCGGCGGCCGAAAATCCGGCAATTCCGGCGGCCGTCACCAACGCGGCGGCATATCGCCGGGCACTGCGCGTGGCACTGCGCGTGGCACTGCGCGTGGCACTGCGCGTGGCACTGAGCGGTGGCACGTGTCGCGCGGACCTGGATCGCTGCTCCATGGTGCGGTTCCTCGAGTGAAAACGTGAGCACGTCGGGCGGGACATCGCCAAGCGGGCATCGCCGGCCAGAACCCCACGCCTGGCAACCAATGCGTCCTTGGACACGCCCTCCGCACCGACCGTTGTCCGCCGGCGTGCCGGCCGGCCTCGTGGGACCACCCCTGTCACTCAATCCTGGCGACGCCATCGCCCGGCGCTGGAAACCGGACGAAGATCTGCGGATCGTGTCCCGGAATGATGAAACCGGGCTTCGACGCGATCCGCCGCATGCGATCCTGCGCCGCGAGGTTCGACACCGAGTCCGCCGGCTCGAACGTCTCGCCGATCGGCGCGTGTTTGTCGAGGTTCTCGAACATGTACATGTTGTCCGACGCCAGGACCACGACACCCTTCGCCGTGCGCACCGACGCGAACTGCGAGGCATAGGTGTGCCGGCCACCCGTGTAAACGGTGATCCCAGGGATGATCTCCCGTGCGTCACCATCGATGAGCTGGACGCGACCCGCCTGATGCAATCGCGCGAGCATCTGCGCATCCACGGTGTCGATCGCCTCCCCGAGCGGCTGCCCGCCGGGACCGACGTAGTGCTCGTATTCGGCCTTCTGGATCCAGATCCGCGCATGGGGAAACAGATCCGCCCCATCGAGAATGGTCCCAGTGCACATGCGAGATGATGATGTCCGTGACCGCACCAGGAGTCACCCCGGCCCTGGCGATCGCCGCCGACGGTCGCTGGTAGTCAAACGGCTTCCACGCCGCGAGGAATTGCGGCCGATAGAACCCGGCGTCGAGGAGCACGGTGCGCCCATTTCCCGTGATGACGCCGATGATGAACGCCAGATCGGTTCGGCGTGCGGTGTCGGCACCTCTCACGAGCTCCGAAACGGGGAATCCGTGATAGCCCGCAAACCGCACCATCTCGATCTGGTACACGGGCGCCTGCTGCGCGGAGAGCGCGGTTCCGCCGGCAGCCAGTGTGAACCCGGCCGCGACGACGGCCAGGACTACGGCGTGAAGGGCAGTGTGATAACGCACGGTACAGGGTTGGCTGCGGCCGCTCAGCACGACAGGACTCCAGAAATGGGGATATCCGCGGCAACCGGTCGGCCGCGCAAGACGACCGGTGGATTCTAGGGCGCGCGGCCCGGCATCGCTACGCGGAGCGTCTGACGCGGGTCGTTTTCACGCCGGTGTTTTCACGCCCTTGCTGGGGATGACGAACCGGCGTAACCTCACCGAGATCGTTCCTTGTCCCGGGCCAAGCCAATCTTGCCATGACGTTCCAGCGCAAGCTGCTCCTGGGGTTCTCGCTCATGGCCCTACCCGCGCTCCTCGTCGCGGGTGAGGCGATACGCACCAACCTGCTCGAGCGCGCGGCGCTGCGGGCGCTGGGCGAGGATCTCGCGCGCTCCCGTACGTATGGTGAGCTGGAAACGGCCATGTTCAACCAGACGGAAACCGTCTGGCGATACCTCACGGGGATGGACCCGACCGCCCGCCAGGAGTTCAATCTCAATGGCGAGGTCATCGACTACTGGCTGCAACGCTGGCGCTCCGAGTTGCGGCCCGATGAAATGGGTCTCGCCAACGATGTCCACGAGGTACAAGAGCAGATCCGCCTCGCGTCCGTTCACGTGTTCGCGGTCTACGACTCGGGGCGCCGCACGGAGGCGTACCGGCTGGCGCAACTGGACATTCGCGACCGGCTTCTTCCAGTTCTCGACAACCTCAATCGCGACATCTACCGGCGCGCGCGCGAGTCGAGCGTCCGGGGCGCGTACACCAATCTCGCGGGAATCGTTACCGCCGAGAATCGTGCGGTGGTCGCGATCCTCATTCTCGCGCTGGCCACCGCCTTCATCGCGTCGTGGCTCATCTCGCGCAGCCTCGCGCAGCCCATCAGCCAGCTCCGCGAAGCGATGGCGATCGTCGGGACTGGCCGGCTCGATTATCCGATTGACGCCCGCGCGTCGGGTGAGATCGGCGATCTCGCGCGGTCGTTCGCGACCATGACCGACCACTTACGGCAGTCCCGTGCCGGTGTGGAGCGGCTCAACGCGGAGCTGGAAGCCAAGGTCGCTCAGCTGGAACGCACGCAGGCGCAGCTCGTACAATCGGAGCGTCTCGCGTCGATCGGCGAGATGGCCGCCGCCGTCGCTCATGGCATTCGGAATCCGCTGGCCAGTCTCCGGGCAGCAGCCCAACTCGCGCTCCGCCAAGCCAGTCTCCCCGCGCCCCGCGAACACCTCGGCGTCATCATCGGTGAGGTGGACCGACTCGACCGGCGCGTCAGCCACCTGCTCAATTTCTCCCGGCCCGCACCCGTCCATCAGATGCGGGAGAGCGCCGGGCGGTTGATCGGCGACCTCACGCCACCGTTCACGGAGCTACTCAAGGAGCGCCGCATCGCGCTGGTCGTCGATGTCGCGCCCGGACTCCCGGATGTCCGGATCGATCCCATGCAGGTCGAGCAAGCGCTCGTCGAGATCGTCTCCAACGCGCTCGATGCAATGCCCGGTGGCGGCACGATCCGCATCACCGCCGCCACCGGCACGGGAGCCGATGCGGCCGGGATCGTCGTCCAGATTGGCGACACTGGCGTGGGGATCCCGGCGCACGTGATGCCATTGGTGTTCGATCCATTCTTCACCACGCGCCCGGAGGGCACCGGACTCGGACTCGCGGTGGCGAAACGGTTCGTCGAACAGAATGGCGGACGCCTCGAGATCGCCAGCACCCCAGGTGTGGGCACTACTATTCGGTTGTGGTTGCCCGCCGCGCTGGATGACCCCGGCGCGACAGGTGGATCGCCCAGCCGCCCGTCGGCAAGCGCGCCCTGAGGAGATCTCGATGAGCCCGATGGCATGAGTGCATCCACGGTCCTGATCGTCGATGATGAACGCACGCTGGCGCGGTCCATCAAGGCGTTCCTGATCGACTCCGGTTATGACGCCGAGGTCGCGGGCAGCGGCGAGCAGGCGCTGGAACAGCTCGAGCACGTGCGGCCCGACGTGATCTTCGCCGACGTGCGGCTCCCCGGCATGAACGGCATCGAGCTCTTACGCCGCATCCGGGAGTTCGACGCCGCCGTGCCGGTGATCATGATGACGGCGTACGGGACGATCGAAGGCGCAGTCGAAGCGGTCAAGCTGGGCGCGTTCGACTATCTCAAGAAGCCGGTCGATCTGGATGAGCTCAAGTTGCTCACCGATCGCGCCCGTGAATCGTCCCGCCTCAAGCAGGAGTTGTCGTACTATCGGCGGCGCGGGACGCCCGAGATGCAGTTTGCGGAGATCATTGGGCAGTCGCCGGCGATGCACGCCGTTCTCGATCGCGCCAAGCAGATCGCTGCGCTCGATGACGTGCCGCCGGTCCTGATCACCGGCGAGACCGGTACGGGAAAAGGGTTGCTGGCGCGCAGCATCCACGCCTCCGGACCGCGCGCGTCGAAACCGTTCATCGAGGTGAATTGCACGGCCCTCCCCGGAACGCTGATGGAAGCGGAGCTGTTCGGCCACGAGCGTGGCGCGTTCACCGATGCCAAGGAATCGAAGATCGGTCTCTTCGAGGCAGCCGAAGGCGGGTACCTGTTCCTCGATGAGGTGGGCGATATCGAGCTGTCGCTGCAGGGAAAGTTGTTGCGAGCCATCGAGGACCGGATGGTGCGGCGCGTCGGGGGGATCCGGGATCGCAAGATCGATACGCGGATCTTCGCGGCCACCAATCGCGATCTCGAGCGGGACGCACAACGCGGCTCGTTTCGAAAGGACCTGTATTTCCGGCTCGCGGTCATCCTCCTTGAGCTCCCACCGCTCCGCGAACGCGGCGACGATGTGTGCCTGCTGGCCGAACAATTCGTTCGGCAGTTCGGCGCCAAGTACGGCAAGGATGTGCGCCACATCAGCGCACCGGCCCGCGCGCAGTTGCTCTCATACCCGTGGCCTGGCAACGTGCGCGAGCTCAGTCACGTCATTGAGCGCGCCGTGCTGTGGAGCCGCGGCGACACGCTGGGCACAGATCATCTGTCGCTCTCGGAGCCCGCAACAGACGAGATGCCGGAGCACGCGAGCGGCGATCTTCCCCATTGGGAGAAGTCGGTGATCGAACACGCATTGCGCGAAGCCGCGGGCAATCAAACCAAGGCCGCGCAGCGTCTTGGAATCAGCCGGGACACGCTCCGCTATCGCCTCAAGAAATTCGGAATCACGGGCTAGCCGGCTGCAAACGGCGGAGGTCGTACGTGGGTCATTTCACCCACATCAGGGGTAAATCCCCCATTCCTCGCCTCGACTGAATGCATGAGCCCGGAAGCTGTCTCATTAGCGTAAGCGATTGATCTCACAGGGTGTTATGAGGCGACTCATGGCTCACGTGGTGATGGCACGCGGGATGCCTATATGCGTGCGCAGCCGGGATACCGATGACCCGGCCGCCGCACGATCTGCATCGGCTTTTCGACCCACCCGGGTCCGTCCTTTTCACTCGGAGCGCCATATGTGGACCAAGCCAGAATTCGAAGTCGTAGAAGTCACGATGGAAGTGACTGCCTACGTCGCCCGGCGCTAAGAGCCGGACGGAGTCTGTAAGACAGAGGGGGCCCTGACGGGGCCCCCTTTTGATTTGGTATCCCGCCGATACCTGCCATTCCGGCCTTACGCAGGTGCCGCGCTGTTCCCGCCCGTCGCCAACACGCGCTCGAGCCACGTGCGAGCCGCCGCCACTTCGCTATCGCTGATCGAGTGGCCACCCGCTTCCCAGTGCAGTGTCACTGCAGCCCCTGCACGCCGCAGTAACGCGGCGAGCCGTTCGGACTCCGCCGGCGGCGCGATCGGATCCGCGCGCCCGGCTCCGATGAACACCGGCGTCCCAGCGAGATCCGGCAGTGGATCCGGCTCGAACGGCACCATTGGGCTCAACAGAACGGCCGCTCGCAGCAGACCAGGACGCCGCAGCAGCAGGCTTGCAGCGATGTTGGCGCCATTGGAGAATCCGACCGCTACGATGCCGTCACGGTCGAGTCCATAGGTCGCCGCGGCCGACGCGACGAACTCACCCAGTTCACCGGTGCGCCGCGCAAGATCCTCCTGATCAAACACGCCCTCGGCAATTCGCCGGAAGAATCGCGGCATGCCACGCTCCAGAACCTGCCCTCGTGGACTCAGAAGCCCGGCTCCACGCGCGAGCGCCCGGCCCAGCGGAATGAGATCCTCCTCGTTGCCACCGGTGCCGTGCAGCAGCAGCAGCGTCGTGCCGCCCGCGTATTCCGAGCCTGGCGCCGGCGGGACATACCGGTGGACGAAGCCCAGCGCCTCGCCACTCACATCCTCGGGGCCGCCGGTCACGTTGGTGATGGGCAGGTTCGCGCCCGGCACCGGAAGATGAATGGGCGGCAGGACGGCCTCGATCTGCGACCGGTAGGACTCGTATTGCGCGGGGAGCATGAGCCGCTCACCAAGGTGCTCCACTGGCTCGTCGATCGCGAAACCCGGTCCGTCGGTGGCAATCTCGAACAGCACCCCGCCCGGTTCGTGAAAGTAGACCGAATGGAAATAGGTGCGATCGATCACGGGCGTCGGCGTCGGCCCGGCGGCCACAACCTGCTCGCGAATCGCCAGCTGCGCCGCGTCGTCCGCCGCTCGAAAGGCGACGTGATGCACGATACCGGCTCCGCCGGCCCCACGCGGAAATCCGCCGATAGCGCGCACGTTGACCAGCGTCCCGGCGCCGCCATCCCCGGCCGCATACCGCCGCGTCGTCTCGTGCTCACTCACGGGCCGGAATCCCAGCGTGCCGGCCAGCAGCCGCTCCGTCGCGTCGTGTTGCTCCTCCCAGAGCGTGACGCTGTGGAATCCCCGGACTGCTGCATCGGCCGCGATGCCAGGAGCGCCGGCCCACGCCGGACGCGCCTCCGCGCTGGCGTGAGCCACGATCTCAAGCATCATGCCGTCGGGGTCGCGGAACGCGATCACCTGCTCGGCCGCCGCCCCCGACCCACGTTTGGCCGGCCCGTCGAAGGGGATGCTGTGCCGGACGAGCCGCCCGACCCAGAATCCGAGCGCCGGCGGGAGCACGGCAAACGATGTCACCGCCACCTGCCCGGTACTCTGGCGTCCGCGATGCGCGCCGGGCCATGGGAAGAATGTCAACACGCTGCCCGGTGAGCCGGTTTCGTCAGCGAAGTAGAAGTGATAGGTCTGCGGGTCGTCGAAGTTCACCGTACGCTTGACGAACCGCAGGCCGAGCAGGCCGACGTAGAAGTCGAGGTTCCGCTGAGGATCCGCCGCGATCGCCGTGACGTGATGGATGCCGAGCACACTGGTCATGAGAGCAGGATCAAAGGGGAGCCGGGACGGACGGAGTGAATAAAGATGGCCGCGGCCGGCACCGGGCCGGGAGGGTCGCTGCCGGCGGCGGCCTGGCGGCCTATAATTCACGATCGATCGGAAGCCACGCACACCCCGGAGCACGGATGCCTGAAAAGAAGATCATCGCCGTCGCCGGCGCGACGGGCGCGCAAGGCGGCGGACTGGTGCGTGCAATCCTGAAAGACAAGGGCAGCGAGTACGCGGTACGGGCGCTGACACGCGACCCCGCATTGCCGAGGGCGACCGCGCTGGAGAATCTGGGTGCCGAAGTGGTGGCCGCGAACCTCGATGACCGGGAAGGTCTGAAGGATGCGTTCGAGGGAGCTTACGGCGCGTTTTGCGTCACGTTCTTCTGGGATCACTTCTCTCCTGAGAAGGAGAAAGCGCACGCCAAGGCGATGGCGGGAGCCGCGAAGCACGCGGGCGTCCAGCATGTGATCTGGTCCACACTCGAAGACACGCGACGCTGGGTCCCGGCGAGCGACAGCCGGATGCCGACGCTGATGGGCCGGTACAAGGTGCCGCATTTCGACGCGAAGGGAGAGTCGGACCAGTTCTTCGCTGCGCTCCCTGTCACCAATCTGCTGACCACGTTTTACTGGGACAATCTGATCGGCATGGCGCCCAAGAAGGGACCGGATGGCACGCTCGTGTTCACCCTGCCCATGGGGGACAAGAAGCTCGCCGGCATTGGTGCCGAGGACATTGGGAAGTGCGCGTACGGCGTGTTCAAGCGCGGGGCGGAGTTTATCGGCAAGACGATCGGCATCGCCAGCGACATGGTGACGGGCACCCAGATCGCGGCGGCGCTGTCGGCGGCCCTCGGGCGTGAGGTGCGGTACAATCCCGTGACGCCAGCGGTCTTCCGGGGGTTCGGATTCCCGGGCGCCGAGGACCTGGGGAACATGTTTCAGTTCTACGCGGAGTTCGAGTCGCATTTCGCCGAGTCTCGCGACATCGCCCTTGCCCGGTCGCTCAATCCGTCGCTCCAATCGCTGGCCGATTGGCTCGCGAGCAACGCCAAACGGATTCCGATCGAATGAGCAGCGGCGTCGCGAGCCACGTGATGACCCTCGTGCGTGTTGCCGCTGCGTCCGCCGCCGCGCTCGCGTCCGTGGCGTTCACGCCCCCTGCTCCGAGTCCCCGCGACGGATGGGTCACCACGTCCGATTCCACGCGACTGTACTACCGGGTGATCGGCCAGGGTCCGGACACGCTGATCGCGATTCATGGCGGACCGGGCGTCGATCTCGAGAGCATCGCGGCAGACTTTGTGCCGCTCGCCGCGCATCATGTGGTCATTTTTTACGATCAGCGCGGCACAGGACGGTCCACGCTGCCGGCCGATACCACGCGGCTTGGCGCGGAGCAGCAGATCGCGGACCTCGATGCCATCCGGCAACACTTTGGGCTGGCTCGGGTCACGCTGATCGCTCACTCGTACGGTCCGCTGCTCGCCGCAACGTACGCGCTGGCACACCCCAGCGCCGTGCGCCGCATGGTCTTCTTCGGTCCCGTCCCTCCGCGACGCGGCGATTTCTGGACTCGCTTCGGCAAGACCGTGGCCTCACGGCTCGACAGTACACAGCAGGCACAGATGTCAGCCGCGAATCACCGCCTCGGCGACGCATCATCCAATGCCCGGCAGGCATGCCGGGATCTGTGGGCCATCGCGCTGCGGCCCAGGCTCGCCGAGCCAGATCGCACCCTGCCCCTCATTCGATCGGATCTGTGTGCGTCGGATCCGGCCAGGCATTCGGTACGGCCTCACGGTCACCAATCGGGTGGTGATGGCCTCCTACGGCGACTGGGATTTGCGCTCGCGTCTGCGCGGGCTCACGATCCCGGTGCTCGTCGTCCACGGCGAGCAGGATGCGATACCCATGGATCTGGTCGAGGAGTGGACGACATCGCTTCCACACGGCCAGTTGCTGCGGGTGCCGGGCGCTGCGCATTTCCCCTATGTGGAGCAACCGAAGATCGTGTGGCCCGCCGTCGAGCGCTTTCTGGCCGCGTCGTAGCCATACCCGATCCACGATGTCTCAGATGATCTCACTCGCGGACATCGAGGACGCGCGCCAGCGGCTTCGCGGGATCGCGCAACGCACACCGCTCGTGCGGTTCGCACTGCCAGGCACCGACGTGGAGGTCGGCCTCAAACTCGAGACGCTGCAACCGATCGGATCCTTCAAGATTCGCGGTGCTGGCGCGGCAATGACGGCGGCACCACCCGCGCTGCTCGCCCGAGGGGTATACACGGCCAGCGCCGGCAACATGGCGCAGGGCGTGGCATGGTGCGCCCGGAAACTGCGCGTGCCCTGCACGGTGATCGTACCCGAGCACGCCCCAGAATGCCAAAGTTGCCGCGGTCGAGCGCCTCGGCGCGGCCGTCATCCGCGTGCCATTCGACCGGTGGTGGCAAGTGCTGGTCGAACATTCCTATCCTGGCCTCGACGGCCTGTTCGTCCATCCGGTCTCGGATCCCGCCGTGATGACTGGTAACGCCACCGCGGCGATCGAGATTCTCGAGGACGTTCCGGACGTTGACACCGTCCTCGTGCCATACGGTGGCGGCGGCCTCTCGTGCGGGATTGCCATGGGTCTCAAGGCCAGTGGCTCTCGCGCCCGGGTGATCGCGTGCGAGGTCGAGACGGCCGCGCCGTTCGCTGCATCCCTGCGCGCCGGTCACGCGGTCCAGATCGAGTATCAGGCGAGCTTTGTCGACGGGATCGGTGGCCGCAGCGTCCTGGCCGAGATGTGGCCGCTCGCGAGCACCCTCCTGAGTGGCAGCATCGTCAGCAGCGTCGCGCAGATTGCCGGTGCGGTGCGGGTGCTGGCCGAGCGCGCACACATCGTGGCCGAGGGGGCTGGCGCCGCTTCAGTCGCCGCGGTCATGTCCAGGACCGTGACCGGCACGTCGGTCGTCTGCGTCGTATCAGGCGCGAACATCGACATGGCCAAACTGGCGGTCATTCTCGCGGGCGGCGTCCCGGCGTGACAGGGCGGCCGCACGCCGCCGTCCACGAAAATACTTGCTTAGTAGTCGTCGGGGATGTTCATGTGGCCATCGCCGATGATGACCGTGGTCCCGCCGACACGGATCCGCGCGATTTTGCCCTCTCGCTTTTCAGCGGACGCCAGGATCAGGCTGGGCCGCCCCATCGCGACGCCTTGCTCAATGCGCCACGAAAAATCGCCCGTGCGCGCCGCCGCGCTCTCGGCCAGGCTGCCGGCCAGCGCCGCCGCGGCGGATCCCGTCGCCGCGTCCTCGGCGACACCAAGTGCCGGCGCGAACATGCGAGCATATACGTGCTCGCCGCCGGAGTCGGTGGAGAAGAGAAACAGATTCGAGGCCCAGGCACGGCCGAATCCCGCGCTCCATGCCGGCCGGTCGAGCACAGCCCGGTCGACCATCACGTTGGTCGTGAGTTTGACGAAGCAGAACGGCAATCCGTAGCTCGCGAACCACGTGTCGATCACGGCCGTCGCTGGAAGCGACAGCGCTGATGCGGCGTCGGCCACCCGCGGGGCCGTGCCGGCACGGGTCGGAGGGCCGTCCAGCGAGAAGCGGGTCGTGACGGCCTTGCCATCCAGCTGCACGTCGACCCCCACCGGTCCGATCCCTTCCTCCAGCACGATGGTGGCCTTGCCGCCCGGTGTTTCGATCATGCCGAGGCGGGCCAGGACGGCCGCCGTGCCCACGGTCGGGTGCCCCGCGAATGGCACCTCGGCGCCCGGTGTGAAGATGCGGACCCGCCGTGCGTGCGCCGGGTTCTTCGCCGGGAGTACGAACGTGCTCTCGGCAAAGTTGAACTCTCGCGTGAGCGCCTGCATCGCACGATCCGACATCCCGCGTGCGTCCGGAAACACCGCGAGTTGATTGCCGCCGAACGGATTCGCGGTGAAGACGTCGGCGATCACGAAGTGGTGTTCCATGGGAGTGGCCGGAGAGCGATTGCGAGAACGCGAATTGCTGGACAGCGAGTGGTTAGAGCAGGCCGTGGATCGACCCACCGTCGACCTGGATCGCGGTGCCGGTCACGAAGCTCGACCGCGTCGACGCAAGGAACGCGACGACGGCCGACATCTCGCGCGGATCGCCGGCGCGGCCGAGTGGGATGCTGCCGGCGCGCTGCTGCATGATGTCGCTGACTGGCCGTTTCTCGCGCGCCGCGCGCATCGATGCCAGCTCAGTCGCACGGGGCGTGTCGAAGTGGCCTGGCAGGACGGTGTTCACCAGCACGCCGTCTTTCGCGACTTCATCTGAGAGTGTCTTCGCGAATCCCAGCAAGCCGCTGCGGGCGGTGTTGGACAGAATCAGTCCAGGCACCGGCTGCTTGGCGGCCATGGACGTGAGGAAAATGACTCGGCCCCAATGACGCGCGCGCATACCTGGGACGCAGGCGTAGGCGAGCCAGATCGACGCGAGCAAATTGAGCTCGATCGCCGCCCGGTACTGCGCCACGGTCGTCGATTCGAAGGTCGTCGACGGCGGGCCACCGGCGTTGGCGACCAGGATGTCGACGGGTCCGAGTGCCGCTTCCGTGGCCCGCGCGAATTGCTCCGCCGCGCCTGCGACAGTCACATCCCCGGCGATGGCGATCGCCCGCCCGCTCGTGGACGCCGTGATCTCATTGGCATGCTGCTCGAGGTCCGCCGCACGTCGCGCGACCATCGCCACTGACGCACCCTCCGCCGCCAGTTCGCGCGCGATCGCGAGGCCCAATCCGGAAGACGCACCGGTCACCAGCGCGACTTTGTTCGTGAGTCCGAGGTCCATGAGTCCAGTCCAGGGTCAACCAACGAATCCCCGGCGCGCGGGTCCGGTTCGGGAACCGGAGGCCGGAAGATGTGCCGCCGGGCGCCTGGCGCCGGTTCCCGGTAATCTCACGAAGCAGCGGCCGCCGCACAAACACGGGCGGCCCGGACTCAACTGATGGGACTCGGCGGACGCCCCCCTGAATAACCGGCCATTGGGCTTATCCGGTCGAATCGCGCCGGAAGAGCAGGTCGTACATCAGCGGCTTGGGAAGCCGATGGCTCGACACCGTGACCCGGATGTGCAGGCGGGCGCCCGAGTCCGCGAATGTCAGGGCATTCTCGCGGTCCCCATCCCGCGCCGCGATTGTCTGTCGCAGGGTGTCGCCCGCGACCACGGCATGCGCTTGATCCGTCTCCTTGGCGAGCGCGTTGAACCACGGCACGACCGCTCCGCCGGCCGGTGTCACCACGGGATCGCCATCATCGAAGGCGACGCTGACGGTGTCCGTCGCCAACCGCACGCGGACGCGGTGGGGAAGCGGATTCACCTTCGTGACCGGCCCCGGGCGATCCCCGGATGAGGAAATTCATCGGAGACACCGTCTCGTTGATCGCGGCCTTGATGTCCGAGCTGGAGTCGGGCATCAGGGTGTAGGCGTAGGCGCCCGCCGGTGGGATCGCCTGTGCCTCCGAACGGGTGCTATCGGCCATTTGGCCGGCGGCCGGTTGCGCGCCGAGGGCCATGACGCTCACCATGAGACCCAAGACTGGCAACGGCAGATGATGGAGGCGGCGCATGAACATCCTGAGGCTCCGTTCGGGACATGATGCCGGCGGCTGCATGCCGGTGTTCCCGAATCATAGGACGGCCCCGTTGCCCCCGCGCCAGTTATGGGGCAGACGACCATCCCTGGGGGGTCAATGGTGCGTCTACCGCGCCTGCGCCGTTCGGGCGGCCAGCCGTTTCGCGACGCGCGACCGAAAATCCTGCGGGACATCAATGCGCTGCAGCTTCACACGCACGTCGTGAATCACACTGGCTTCGAATGCGAACTCCGCGGAACACAGCGCGCACACCTCGAGGTGGTCCCGGACCAGCTGCATCTCGGCATCGGCCAGCTCGCGGTCCACGTAGTCGTCGAGCCGCCGGAACGCCACCTCGCAGCCGGCGCGGTCGAGCCCGCGTTTCGGAATCGGTGCCCGCACCCGGCTGACGATTCCCTCGTCCTCCGCCACGCGCCACAACCGTTGCTGCAGCAGTTTGCGCGCGCGATGCAGCCGGCTGCGTACGGTCCCCGGCGGGACATCGAGCACCGCGGCGATCGCCTCGTACGACAGATCGTCGATGAAGTACAACGCCGCCGCGACCTGATACTCCTCCGGGAGTTTTCGAAGCGCGGCCTGCACGGCCTCTCGCGACAGGTTGCTCATGAGGCGGCCCGCCGGGTCATCGCCCGCAACCGGCAAATCAGCGGCCCGGAATGTGTTGTACAGGAAGAGGTCGGGCGCGTCGCCCATGCTGACGGTCACCAGGCGTCGTGCCCGAGCGCGCCACGTCATGCGATGGCAATTGGTCAGCACCCGGAAGAACCACGGCTTGAAGGGCGCTCCGGTCTGAAACGTGCGAAACCCTTTCCACGCCTGGAACGTCGCGTCCTGCACCAGATCCTCGGCATCCGCCGCGTTGCGCGTCAGGCTCAGTGCATAGCCATACGCCTGGCTGAGTACTGGAGCCAGCAGTGCCTCGAAATCCTGGCCGGTGGCCGCCACGGGATCGGGGGTCATTTGCGGTCGGGTGACATAACGTGCCGGGACGCGCGCCGTCAACTTGCCGTGCTGCGGTGCCGGCCACACTTTCACCCCATGAGCGACTCCCGGGAGGTGTGGCACCGAGTCGGCACGGCCGCTGGGTTGCGAGCAGCAGCACCAATCGCGGTGGTCACGGGGGGCCATCAGATCGCGATCTTTCTGTACGACGGCCAGCTGCACGCCATCTCCAATCGCTGCAATCACAAAGGCGGCCCGCTCGCCGAGGGCCGGCTGCATGGCGAGTTCGTGATGTGCCCATGGCACGCCTGGGAATACAGCGTGATCACGGGACGAGGGCCCGCGGGCTACGACGAGGAGCAGGTGCCCGTCTACACGCTCGAAGAGCGGCCCGACGGGGTGTACGTGCGGACACCGCCGGCCATGCCGCGCCATCTCATCGCCCATAAGCCGTCGGCGCTACTCGAAGAGCACCCCAAGCCGCCCGGTGCGCCGGTCCGCGTGCTCGGGGTCTCCACCACCGGGATGGACGACGGGAACGCCCGCTATTCGACGTCCGATGCACTGCTGGATGAGGCGCTCGCCCACGCCACCACCGGTGGAGCCGATACGCGGTGCATCCGCCTCCGCCAGCTGGCGTTCCGCCACTGCGAGGGCAACTACTCCAAGGCGGCGCGCGCCTGCACGTGGCCCTGCGCGATCACCGATCGCGACCCGGCGGATCAACTCACCCCCGTCTATGAGGGGCTCGTACACTGGGCCGACGTCGTTCTCATCGCGACACCCATCCGCTGGGGGAGCGCGTCATCGCTGTATTTCAGAATGGCCGAGCGTCTGAACTGCGTGCAGAATCAGGTCACGATCAACAATCGGGTGCTGATCCACCACAAAGTTGCCGCGTTCATCATTACGGGCGGCCAGGACAACATTCAGGCGGTCGCCGGATCAATGCTCACGTTCTGGTCGGAGTTGGGTTTCGTGTTTCCCCCATTCCCATTCATCGCGCACTCGCGTGGCTGGGACGCAGAAGACATGCAGAACAATGTCAAGCAGGTGAGAATGAGCGAGGGGCTGCGCGAAGCGTCACGCGAGCTGGCGGACCGGGCCGTCACGACATGGCGGATGGTGGACGCCACTCGCGGCGCCGAGTCGCAGCCGATGGAGCGTGCCGGCCGCAAGGCGAACTCCGTCGCCGACACCATGGCGACGCCGAATGACTGACCCGCAGGCTGCCGCTTCGCAGCTCACGGCAGCGCGATTGGCTGCAACGCGGTTGGCTGCAACGCATCTCGATACCGGCCACGCATACGAGCGCGCTCTCTTTGGCGGGCGCATGGAGGAATTGCGTGAGTACCTGGCGGATGATGTGACGTACTGGGTGGCCGGAATGCCCCCGATGGGAGGACTGTGGCGGGGCCGCGATGCGGTGGTCAAGGCGTTTGCGAACCGCGAAGCCGGTCTGGGCGCCGCCGACTGGGGATACGAAGAGCTGAAGCGTGAATGGACGGCGCCCGACGAACACCGGGTCGTGGTCGAGATCCACGAGAGAAGCTGGCTCAAATCCCACCCCGCGGATGTCATGGACCAACACACGTTTAGCGTGTTGCGCTTCCGCGACGGATGGATCGCGGCCATCGAGGACTACGCTGACGCCCTCATCTACGAGCAGTTCGTCGAGCGCCACCGGGCTGAGCTCCCCAAGTTCCGAAACGCCTGATCCGGGAACCCGGGCCCCCACCCGGGCATATTGAGGAGGTCGGCCAGTCCGCGCTTCAGGAGCATCAGCTTCAGGGGCATCACATGATCCGCATTGTCTCTTTGCTCGTCGCGACGACCATCACCATCGGTGGTGGGTTTGCGCTCTTCGCCTCCCGTCCGCACGCATCCTCAGGCTCGGCGCACCTTGGCGCGGCACCCGTTCCGCTGAAGGATGAGGGTCCGTTCGCCGGATTCGCCGGAAACACGGGCTGGATCAACTCACCGCCACTCACCGCCGAAGGATTGCGCGGCCACGTGGTCGTCGTGGACTTCTGGGCATTCTCCTGCGGTAACTGCCTGGCCGCCCTCCCGCACGTCAAAGCGCTCGAGGCGAAGTTCCGCGACCGGGGCGTGGTCGTAGTTGGCGTCCATACTCCCGAGTTGTCGAACGAACGGGTCGAGTCGAATCTGCGCTCCGCTGTCCGGGAGCTCGGCATCGTTTACCCGGTCGCGATCGACGGGGATAACCGGATCTGGAACGCCTTCAACAACGAGTACTGGCCCGCCATCTACATCATCAATGCGCACGGGCGGATCCGGTACCACTACTTCGGCGAAGGCGCGTACGATCAGGAGGAACAGGTCGTCGCCGCGCTGCTCGACGAGGCCGGGCGGGATCACGCCGGTGGTGCCGCCTCACCGGCTAACGCCCACGATTTCTCGGCTTGGCACAAGCCCAGCGACGCGGATCTCAAGCAGCGGCTGACACCGATCGAGTATTCGGTCACCCAGCACAATGACACGGAACTCCCTTACCGCAATCAGTACTGGGACAATCACTCGCCTGGGATCTACGTAGACGTCGTGTCCGGCGAGCCGCTCTTCAGCTCCCTCGACAAGTTCGAGTCGGGGACCGGCTGGCCGAGTTTTACGAAACCGCTCGTCCCAGCCAACGTGGTGACGCGTGCCGACAACTCGATTGGCATGGATCGCACCGAAGTGCGCTCGGCGCACGCCGATTCACACCTCGGCCATGTGTTCGACGATGGCCCGGGGCCCACTGGCCTGCGCTATTGCATGAACTCGGCGGCCATGCGCTTCATCCCGGTGGGCCAGCTCGCCGCCCAGGGGTACGGGGAGTATGCGGGACTGTTCACCAACGCACCGGCGCCCACCCATCCCTGACCAAGCGGGCGAACCCCCGAAGAGGGTCCGGACGCCACCCGTCGCTTACTGGCCGAACGTCAGGGTGTAGTCGTGGATGTTGCTTCGCCGCGCGACCGGGAAATGCCACACGAATACCCGGTGCACGATGCACGACTCGACTTCCGTCGGCACTGCCGCGCTCCAGCTGCGGTCCACGACTGTCGCGCGCATCACCTCGCCGGAATCGCTGAGCGAGATCCGCACCGTCACCCGGCCGTGTAGCGCGGGGTTGACGCCGAGCCCGTACTGGGTGAAGCAGGCCGTCATGGACGACTGGCGGCGATGTGCTTCGGTCGCGAACTCATTGTCGGACAATCCACCATCGGCCAGCACCGCGGAATCCGCGAGCGCATGGGCAACCGCTGGCGCTGACGGTGCGGACGCCGATGCCGGCTGCGGTGCGAGCGGTGCGGGTGGTACCTGCGCGGGTGGCGCGGGCGGGATCACCGGGGTTGTCGTCGCGACGATGGCGACCGTCGAAGACTGCGGTGCCGAACGGACCGGGATCGCTGTGGATCGCGCGGCCGGCGGCGCCGTGTGCGTCCCCGTGATGGCGGAGGCCTTCACACGGACCGCTGCAGGGGACGGCAACGATCGTTGCGCGAGATTGGCGGCTGGCGCGGCGGCGCCAGGTCCAGCGAGTATCACCGTTGCGCGGAGGTCGGCCGTGAGGTCGGCATTGGGGACCACCGGCAGCACGTCGGCTGTCGCTGCTGGACCATCTGCGGGAGTATTTGCAGCAACGGCCTCGGGCTGAGCCGCCGCGAGCGGGACGGGAGGTTGCACCGGCATCGTCGCGGCGGCGAGCGACGCCGCTCTCGCGGTGCTGTCGGCAGCCCGATTCGCGGCCATGTCTCGCGCGGCATTCGCGGCTTCTCGCAGCGCCGGGACCAGGGATCCGAGGGCCGGCGCGAGGAACGTCGTGGTCACGGCACCGGGGCCCAGGGCGCCGACCTTCACGGTGAGCGAGGGAGGATCAGTGCGGGGCCTCGAGAACAGGAGAATGTCGCCCGCTGCCAGTTCGCTGCGGGTAGGTGTCGTATCGGGCCGGTCGCGTCGCGCCGCCATGATACGCAGACTGTCCGCGGTGAGTGGCTCGGCCAGTGCCGCCCAATAGTCGGCTTCGTCCGCGGATATGACCACCGGCTGGGCGAACGCATTGCGGTAGTCGGCGGACGCATATACGAGCACAGTGGCTTCGTCGGTTGCCCGGATCCACACAAAGACATTGGAGTTGTGGAACATTGCCATCTCGCGCATGTCAGTCACGCGCGATGATGAACCCGCCAGCTCCGCGTTCTGCGACCAGGCTGCGCCGGGTCGTCCGGCGAGAGCGGCCACGCCGAGCGCGACGGCCAGCGCTCTTGAGTTCCGTACGAGACAGTCCACACAGGGTGACGCATGGCGAACTTCGCGGGTCACGCCTCGAAGGGCCCCGCAATCGCTTCGCGCGAGGCGCTGTCTCACTACACCATTTCCATCCCCCGGCCCCTGGTGGATTTCGTCATTTTGTCCTGTTTTTTCCTCCGTTCCGCTCTCCTATCTCGTCTCTCCTTTTCGCTTCACGAGGGCTTGCCGGCGGTAGCCGCCTGCGCACCAGACGGGATGTACTTCGCATACCAGTCGAGGTATCGATGGAGCCGGTCCACCTTGAAGCTGGGCCTGGTGAGCCCGTGGGATTGGCCCGGGTAGATCACCAGCTCCGTGGGCACATTGCGCGCGCGGAGTGCCTGGTACATCTGCTCGCCGCCGATCACGGGAACGTTGAAGTCCTTGTCACCGCCGAGAAAGAGCGTCGGCGTCGAGATGCGCGCCGCGTGAAAGAATGGATACGACAGCTTGATCCACAGCTCGGGGTGTTCCCACGGCTGGCCCAGCTCCGCCACGTATTGCTGAACGTATTCGTCGACTCCGTACATTGAGAGTTGCAGGGCGCTTCCCGCGCCGCTGGTTGCCGCCTTGAATCGGGGATCCGTGGCGATGCTGTAGTCGGTGAGGATGCCGCCGTAGCTCCACCCGCCGATCCCGAGCTTGTCAGGATCGGCGACACCGGTTGCGACAGCATGATCGACCGCGCCCAGCAGATCCATGACTTCCTTGTGTCCCCAGTCGGCGAGAATGGCGCGCTGGTATGCCGCCCCGCGGCCCGAACTTCCACGGTAGTTCGGCGAAATCACGACGTACCCATTGGCCGCGAACAACTGGCGCTCGAAGCTGAACTCGTGCGCATCCTGGCCATTCGGGCCACCGTGAATGCGAAGCAGCATCGGGTAGCGATGGCCCGACACGGCTCCCACGGGCCTGATGAGGACCCCGTGGACCTCGGTGCCATCCTTGCTCCGTGACGCGAAGTCCTCGGTTGCGCCCAGCTGGATGCCGCTCAGCCACGCGTCATTGCGATGCGTGAGCAGCCGCACGCCGCCATGCTCGATCACGCAGACTTCGGGCAGCGTGCTGTCTGTGGCGATGAGCGCCGTCAGCGCATCATCCTGGCCGCGCGTTATGGAGGACATCAGGAAGGAACCGGGGACGAGCCGCGTCACCGACCCGCTCGCGGCGTCCACGCGCGCCGGGTACACCGAGCGGTCGTCCTCGACCAGCACCGTGATCGCGCGGCCGTCGGCCGACCATTGTGGATCGGACACCGCGCGATCGAGCGCCGCCGTCAGGACACGCGCGTCGCCTCCCGATGCACTGATGACGGTGAGCTGGAACTGATCGTAGGCGAAGAGCCGCGGGTCGGCGCTGCCTCGCACATAGGCGATCGAGGCACCGTCCGGACTCCATGCGAGCCGGCCGGATTCCGGCGGGTTGTCGGCGCCCGCCCACGTGGTGAGCTGATTCGCCACCGCACCAGGTTGGGTGTCGGTCACGAAGACATCCCAGTTGTTGGCGCGGTCCACGTCGCCCGGCGATCGCTTGCTGACGAAGGCGATCCGGCGGCCATCGGGCGACCACGCCGGGACTTCTTCATTGAACGTTCCCGGCGTCAGAATCCGCGTCGCGTGGGTCGCGACGTCCAGGAGGTAGAGATGATCGCGTGACTTCCCGAGGTATCCGGTGACATCCTCCTTGAACTGATACCGGTCGATGACGATGGGCTTCACCTTCTTGTCCCCGGACTTTGTCCCAGCCGGGTCGTTGCGGATGGAATCGTCCGCCTTGTCATCCGGGTTATCCTCGACCACCAACACGATGTGCGTGCCATTGGGTGACCACGCATAGTCGCTGACGTCGCCGGTGAAAGAGGTGACCCGGATCCCTTCACCGCCGTGCCGGTTCATCAACCAGAGCTGCGCCGTTTCGTTCGCGTTGTCGCGTGCTGAGAGAAAGCTGATGTAGCGCCCATCGGGGCTCCAGCGCGGACGCGATTCACTCAGGGTGTCGGTGGTGAGCTGCACGGTGGTCGCACCATCCCAGCTGGTCATCCAGAGCTGGGTGTGCCCCTTGTCGCGCGCCGAATCCGCGGTACTCACCGCGTACGCGACCCACTGGCCGTCCGGCGAGCGCTCGGGATCGCGCACGTCTTCGACGCGGTACACGTCCTCCACTCGCAGCGGCCGTCGTGCGGCGCCAGTTGACCTGATAGCAGGCGTCTGTGCGATCGCGGGGCCGATCGTGGGCGAGATCGTGACCAGGCTTGCCGCCAGGGCGGCGGACGCGACGCGGGCTGTCGTGGCGCAGGCCGGACGACCGCGATACCGGAGGGAGAGAGGACGACGGACAAGTCGCATCGATCGGCTGGAGGAGAGTGAGCCCGCCCGGGCGCTTACACGTGGGGCCCGGCGGGATGTGTGTGGCGCCACATTGCGCCGACGAACGACCCGCGCCTGACGATTTGCGCGGCGGACCGCTCAAGCATACCCCAGCGGCCGACGACCGGTGGCGCCGCTGACCACGGGTACACCGGCGTGCGTGGAACCGCCAAAGCGTCACCGCGCCACCGCGAGAGCACGGCGAATCCGATGCGGTAGCCCGCGGCCCGCGCCAGCTCCCGCTCCCGCGGGCCCGCCGCGCCATACGGGTACGCCACCGCGAGCACGGGTGCACCCAGCACCATCTCGAGTGTCGTGCGCGATCGCGTCAACTCGGATGCCGCCTGGCCGGCATTGAGCCACGACAAGCGGGGATGGGTGGCGGTGTGCGAGATGAACTCGATGCCGCGCCCATGCCAGCGTCCGATATCGCGCCACGCCAAATGGGCGAACCGCCTGCTGCCGATCGCGACATCCCACCGGTTGAGACGGCCGGCATAATCAGTAATCACGGCGCACGCCGCGGTGAACCCCACGCCGGCGAGCGCCGGGAATGCGTAGTCCCGGAGCCCGCGGTAGGCATCATCGAACGTGATCGCGAACTCGCGCGGACCTGCCCGCCGCGTCCCCGCGAGCAACGCCGCCAGCTCGTGGAGCGTCAGCGTCCGCCAGCCGGCCGCGGCCAGCGATTCGATATGCCGCGCAAATTGGCGCGGCGAGAGGCGCGTCAGCCCGATCTCGTTCCGGCAATCGATCTTGTGGTATACCAGGATCGGGGGCACCGGCCCGCCTGGCCTGCGACCGCGGGCCATGCCGTCTTCCCGGAGCGGTTCCAGCATGGTTTGAGCGGTCACGATCGCCGGTTGCCTCGGTGGTTCATCCGGTGGTGTCGTCCGGTGGTGCTTTGCGCCTGCCTCGCCCCCCCAACTCCCGCCGCGGACTGTATAATGTTGCACCTCCCGGATAGTCCCGTGTGGAGGCCCACCACTTTCGTCCGGCCGAGGAATCAGATGTCCCAGATTGTGAGCAGTTGCGGCCCCGCGGTCAATGCCCGCCGCCCTCGCGACGCCGCCGCTTCGGGGCGGAGCGCGCTGGGACGGGTCTCGATCCTGATGGTTGCCGGCCTGGTGCTCGGCGCGATCGCACCGCTCGCCGCATTGGCGCAATCTTCGTCGTCAGCCGCGGCACTCAACGCCTCGATCGACCGCGCCATTGCGGCGGTCACGGACAGTGTCGTGATGTGGCGCAGAGATATCCATCAACACCCGGAGCTTGGAAACCGGGAGTTCCGGACGTCGAAGCTCGTGGCGGAACATTTGACGGCACTTGGCATGACTGTCCGCACGGGCGTCGCCCACACCGGCGTCGTCGGCATCCTGCGCGGCGGCCGCCCAGGTCCCGTCGTCGCGCTCCGTGCCGACATGGACGCGCTGCCCGTCACCGAGCCCGCCGGACTGGCGTTCGCATTGACGGTGCGCTCCACGTACAACGGCCAGGAAGTCGGGGTCATGCACGCCTGCGGGCATGACACGCACACCGCGATGCTGATGGGTGTCGCGGAGGCACTCGCCAGCGTGAAGCGGAATCTTCCCGGCACTGTAATCTTCCTCTTCCAGCCTGCCGAGGAGATGGCGCCGCCCGGAGAGGATGGCGGCGCGGAGCTGATGGTGCGCGAGGGCGCGCTCGACGACCCGAAACCGGACGCCGTGTTCGGCCTGCACGTCGTACCATTCGTGCTGGGCCACGTGCTCTACCGCTCCGGCCCATTCATGGCCAGCAGTGACCCGATCACCATTGTCGTGCACGGACGGCAGACGCACGGCGCGCTCCCCTGGAGAGGCGTCGATCCCATCGCGGTCGCCGCACAGATCGTCGTTGGACTCCAGACCATTGTGAGCCTGGCAGACCGATCTCACGGCCGGACCAGCCGTGGTCACGATCGGCAGCATCCAGGGCGGCGTGCGCGGCAACATCATCCCGGATAGTGTCGTCATGCTCGGCACTGTCCGGACCTTCGACTCGGCGCAGCGCCGCGACATCCGCGAGCGCGTCATCCGCACCGCCCAGTTAATCGCGCAGAGCGGGGGTGCCACCGCGGACGTCAACGTGGAACTCCGGTATCCCGTCACGGTCAACGACCCGGCACTCACTGCGAAGATGCTGCCAAGCCTGCGACGGGTCGTCGGCGACACCGGCGTGTCCGAGAGCCCCCTCGTGACAGGTGCCGAGGATTTCTCCTTCTACGGCAAACGCGCCCCTGCGCTGTACGTCCATTCTGGGCGTCACGCCGCCGGATTCCAACTGGCGCACCGCCGCACCGAATCACTCCCCGAAGTTCTACGCCGACGAGCGCGCGTTCCCGACGGGCATGCGCATCCTGGCGCACCTGGCAGTCGATTTTCTCGAAATGGGTCGCGGAGGCGCCGGCACGGCCACGGCCAGCGCGCCCTGACCGGCAGGCCCGCCGCACTGGGCCTCTCGCCGGAACGACGCTGAACGGGACACGGCGGTATGGACTTGGATATCCGTACCGCCGTGTCCATTCCTCACAGCATCCGCATTCATCGTCCGCCGCATCCCGTCGTCGCGTCGGCGGTCTGCCCCGGGCGCCACCCGCTCATCTGCGCGGCGAACTGATCCCCGAGTACCGTGATGTCGGCAGCCACCCCGTCAGGTGCATCCTGCCGCCCCGCCACCCTGGCGAGACTGACCTGGGCTTTGGTATAGGAGCTGTTCACGTTGAGCGCCTGCTGATATTCGCCCGCCGCCGCGGTCAGATGTCCGCTGCGTTCGAGTGCGATGCCGAGGTTGTTGTGAAACACGCCCACGCCGGAATCGAGTTGTACGGCGCGAGCCAGGGGCCCCAAGGCATTGGTGTATTCGCCCCCGCCGATCAGGAGCAGGCCCATGTTGTTCATCGACCAGACATTGGCAGAGTCGAGAGAGATCGCCGTGCGATAGGCGTTGAGGGCCTCGGTCCGATGCCCGAGATTGCCCTGCGCGCGTCCGAGCACGCGCCACGCTTCGCCTGACGTGGAGTCGGACGCGAGTACGACATTGATCCGGTCGACGGCGTCACCCGGTTTCTGCTGGTCGATCAGTACCCGGCTCAGATTGATGAGACTCTTGGTATGACCCGGATCGAGCGCCAATGCCGCCTCAAACGCCGCCCGCGCCGTATCGAGTTGACCCGCCTTCCAGGCCGAGATGCCCCGCATGTAGTTGGCCCACACGTTCTGAGGGTGCCGGACCACGTAGTTGCCGAACATCTCCGCCGCGTCCGAGTAGCGACGCGCCGTGTACGCCGATTCCGCAGTGGCATAGGAAACATTGGGATCGGATGCAGGCGTGACCGACGGCGTGGGGACCGGTGGCGCCGGATGCACCACCGCCTCCGGGACCGGCACGTCGCGCGTTGCCGCTTGATCGGTGCTGTGCCGTCCGCCACACGCGGCGGCGAACGTTGCCATGGCGAACATCGCGATGGCGCGAGAATGGGTGTGCGCGTACATACTGAACCTCCTCGGATGTCGCGCCGCGAATTGAGTCCGGGCGCGGGCTGATCGTGCCGATGCTGCGGTGAGTGAGGTTCAGAAAGGCAAGCGCACGGCCGCCGCGGGGCGCCCGGCGGCGTTCGATTGGAACCGTGTGGTCTTGTGAGAGTTACGACATGCGGGCGACAACTGCGCGCGGCGCGGCGATGCACGATTGTGTTCGGATGGACACGTCCCAATGGGGCTCCCCGTGTCCATCCGGACACGTTACCTCTCTCCGATCCCGTTTCCTCGTCCGTCGCGCGCGGGATGGTGAGCTCCGAGCCCATGACGGCGCATGATCTTGAGGAGACTGGCGTGGTCGGCCAGCTCCAGGTCCTGCGCGGTGCGCGTGACATGCCAGTCATGCCGGTCCAGTGCAGCGATCAGGATTTGCCGCTCCGCCTCGGCCTTTCGTTCGAGGAAACTGTGCCCAGACGCGGCGTTCGCAGCGCCGCGGGATCCGGATTCTCGAATCTCGAGCGGCACGTGCTCTGGCCCGATGATGTCGCCGTCAGCCGCGATCACCATCCGCTCCACAATGTTGCGCAGCTCACGGACATTGTTTTGGCGCCAATCGTATGCCATGAGGAGCGGGAGCACCGATCCGCCCAGTCGCTTCCGCCGGCACCGGAACCGCTCACAGGTCGTCGCGAGGAGCCGTTCGGCGAGGTCGGGAATGTCCGACAGCCGGTCGCGCAACGACGGGACGTGCAGCATGTGCGTGTTGAGACGAAAGTAGAGGTCCGTCCGGAATCGGCCCGCCGCCACCTCCCCCGCGAGATCCCGGTTGGTGGCGGCGATCACTCGCGCGGGCACCGGTACGGGGCGTGAGCTCCCCAGGCGGACGATCGCGCGCTCCTCCAGTACTCGCAGGAGCTTGGCCTGCGCCGCGAGTGGTAGCTCGCCGATCTCGTCGAGGAAGAGCGTACCGCGCCCGGCGCTCTCGAACGCGCCCTTGCGCTGTGTCACCGCGCCCGAGAACGCCCCGCGCTCGTGCCCGAACAGCTCACTCTCGACCAGATGCTCCGGGAGCGCGGCACAGTTAACGGCCACGAACGGCTCGCGCGGACTGGACCCCAGCCGGTGCACGTCGCGGGCGACGAGCTCCTTGCCCGATCCGCTCTCGCCGGCGATGAGCACGGCGCTGGGAATCGGCGCGACACGCGCAATCGCGTCTTTCAGCACGCGCATGGCGGGACTAGCCCCCAGGAGGGAGCTGTCGTCATCGGCGTAGCGGCGCAGCATGGTGATCTCGTCCTGCAACCGCCGGCGCTCGATGGCCAGCCCGATCTCGTGTGCGACCCGCTCGACCGGCTCCGCCTTATCGATGAACGCAAACGCCCCACGACGGATCGCGTCCCCACACCGGTCGTAGCTGCCCGTTCCCGTATAGACGATCACCGGTACGTCGCACTTGCGATCCTGGAGCGCCCGAAGCACGCCGAACCCATCCATGCCCGGCATCTCCAGATCGAGTACCACGCAATCGATTACGTCCCTGCTCAAGGCGTCGAGCGCAGCCGGACCCGACGCCGCCACGTGCACGTCGTGGTGACCCAGCCGGCGGAGATCGTAGGCGTACTGCTCCGCGACCGCGACATTGTCGTCACATACGAGAATGGTTGTCATGCCAGTCCTCACGAAGCGCGCGTCTCGAGCGGCGCGGCGCTGGCGATGGTGTGACACGGAAACGTGAGCGTGATAGCGGTGCCACGCCCGGGTGCGGAATCCACGCGAAGCATGCCGTGGACATCGCGCACCAGGCGCCGGACGATCGAGAGTCCGAGCCCCGTGCCGTTGGCCTTGGTCGTGTAGAAGTCGCTGAAGGCGGATCGCACCTCCGTCGCGCTCATTCCACATCCGTGGTCGGTGATCGTAATCTCTGCTTCGGCGCCGGTCCACCGGGTTGCGATCGTCACGCCGCCGGCTGAATGACCCGTCGCATCGCAGGAGTTCGACGCCACGTTCTCGAGAATGCGGCGCACCACGAGTGCATCCGCGTGAATCGCCGGAATCCGCTGGTCGAGTACCAGCACGACGGCTGCCTGGCCGGCGGTTGTCGTGAATCCGGCGGCAACCATCTCCGCGATCGCGTTGATGTCGCACGGCCCAGCGTCGATGCCTGGGCTCAGGCGGGCGTAATTCCGTGCCAGCGCATTGAGGTACGCGATGCTGGCATCGAGCGTCGCACGGCGCTCGGCGAAGACCGTCGCCAGCCGCTCGGGCTGCGCGCGCTGCACTTCAGTGAGGTGCCGGACGACATGCCGGATTGGGACCAACCCGTTCTTCACGTCGTGGGTCACCTGGCGCGCGAGGTCCCCTACCGCCGCGCGCCGCTCCGCATCCCGCAGGCCGGCGATGCCGCCCGCAGTCGCCGCACCATTGTCCCGAGGACGCGGGCGAGAGCCCCAATCTCGTCGGTGCGATCGCTCGAGAAGCTCGTTGTGGGCGACCCCAGATCGATCCGCGCCGACTGCTCCGCGAGCAGCCGTATCGGCCGCGACATGCGCTCGGCCAGCCATGTGGCGGTGCCCAGGGCCGCGACAGCCGCCATGGCGGTGACTGCAACGCACCACCACAGGATCGTCGCGCGAAGGGTGCGCAGTGCGCTGGCGGTTTGCATGACGTCGAACCGTCCCGTTGACAGCACGCGCCTCCCATCCGCCAGGGTCGCAATGGCCGGTACCGAGAACGACGCAACACGCACGCCTCCGTGCTTCCGGGCCGCGCTTCCCATCTCGATCGGCGCAGCGGCAACCGGAGGTGCCACCGCCAGCGACAGCGATAGCTCGCTCTCAGAGAGCGGATGGCTGAGGCGACTTGGACTTGCCTCGACACCTCCGACGACCATAAACCATCGTCCGCCGAGACGCACGGAATCGGTGCGCGCGAGGACGAGCATCGGTCCAGCTGGGGTGCGCGCCCACAGCAGCGCGGCGCCACCGGGTGCTGTGGCCACGGCTGCCAGTAGGCTGGAATCATTGCGATCGTACTCGTTGCGATAGTGACCCGAGCTGAGAATGCGGCCGCTGTCATTCTCGATCTGCAACATGGCGAGCCCCGACAGACGCATTGCGTGCGCCGCGTAATCCAGGAGATACGGTCGCTCCGCCGCAGCGCCTTGCACCACCGCTTCGCGGAACCGGTTGTCATTGGCCAGCCCATCGCTCACTGCCGCCAGACGCTCCGCGACTGCGGCCCCGGCGTTCGCGACGTCCTGCATCGTCTGCGCAGCGAGGTCGGCAGCACGCCGGCGATCGGCCTCGGTGAGCCGCCGGTCCAGTTCGTGCGCGATACCCGCCGCGAGAATGGCGAGCGGAATCACAGCCGTCGCGGCGAATGCGATGAAGAGGCGGACGCGAAACGTCATCGGGCCTCCCCGTCATCCACGACAACACCGCCGGAGCGCGCGGCACTCGCGATGCGGGCGGCAAGCTCCAGCCGCACGATCGCCACTGCTCGTGTCTCGATGAGCGGGATGATCCCGGGACCCGGACCATCCGGCGTCGCCCCGGGCGTCGGTGCACCCGCACATGAGAGCGACGCAGCGGACGGAATCATCACGATGAACGCCGCGCTCCGTTCGTCCTGGAGGGCGTCGGCGAACACGCGGGACGAGAGCCCGGTGACGACCATTTCTGCGCCACTGGGATCGAGTGTCGGTGCGACCGCTGCGAGTTGAGCGTTGCGGGTCGACGCAAGGACTGCCACCCGCTCAGCCAGAAACCGCGCGACAGGGTCGGCCTCATTGAAGACGATTCGGCTACTATCCCGCTGCCGCCCCGCACCGGCGAACACCGATCCAGGCAACACCGCTCTGGACGCCGGGTGGCCATCGCACACAGCGTCCGGCGCCGGGCTGCCACCGAGCTCAACGGGTCTGGCGTCTGCGCTGAGGGCATCGGCTGCGAGCGCGGCGCGTATCGAGGCCCCGGCGGAATCGGGTGTCAGCGGACCGCGAGGAACGACGAGCGCGTAGGTGCGGTCCCAGGAAAGCGGAACCACGGCTAGCCCGGTGCGAGTTGCCGCGTATGCCTCCACTGGCCGGTCCCGCGTCACGAGCACGCCGATGTCCTGGTCCAGCGCGTCTCGCGCACCAGACTCCCCGATTCGATGCACCACGACAGTATCACCGGGCGGCGTGTCGCTCGGCGTCGCCGTGCACTGGTTCGGCACTTCCTGGGGCATCTGCAGGGGCATCAGCGCCGGCAGCGCAGCGGCGATTTCGCTCAGCAGCACCCGGGCTTCTGTAGGCGGTTCGCTATCACTCCTTGAGTCGGCGTTGTCGGCGATGGCGAGTGTCAGGCGGCCGCTCGGGGCCCCCGCCATGCCAATGGTCCCGGCGCCGGGCGGGCGCGTCGGCTGGGAGCATGCCGAGGCCGGCCGCAGAGACTCGGGTGAGGCAGGCGTGACCGTTCGCCCACAGGCAGCGGCTCCTGCCGCACCCATTATGACGCCTACCCGGACCACCCAGCCCACCCGGCCGACCCAGCCCATTCGACCCCTCCCGTCTCGCCTTGGGAGTGGTACCCCGAATGGACGAGGCCGGGATTACGCTCAGATTAGGACTCCGTGATGAGTCGGTCGAGCCTGGGTGTCTGACCTTGGTGCCAGCGGGTTCAATCTCAGGGAACCAGTCGCCCCGTTTATTGCGTAGTAGCCCACGGGATCCATCACCTTACCGACGCACGCAGAGGAGGAATTCCATGCTCCGCAGAGTCTCTACGGCTATCGCGACAGCCGGCATTGTTGGGTTGGTCGCGGCGTATTCCGCGCACGCGGCCCCAGCCGCCGTACCCGGCGTCCGCGGCGTAGCTGCCGACAGTGTCACGGGTTGTCTACGGAAGGGCAGCAAGAAGGACATGTACTCGGTGACCGATGCGTCCGGAAAGAAGCACTGGGTCACGAGTTCGACAGTATCGCTCGGCGGCCACGTTGGCCATACGGTCACCCTGGTCGGGGCCGCGCCCGCCGATAACAAGATGGGGAGCGACACGTCGATGAAGATGAACATGGGCGCGATGAACGTCACGTCCATGAGCATGGTGAGCGCCACCTGTAAGTAGGGCGTCCGCGCACCGTCGTTGGTTCGCGTACGACACGGGGGGCCGGCTGCCGGGATTGGCAGCCGGCCCCTCCTCTTTATTTGCTGTCTCCCCCTCAGTTCTGAGCCTCGTTGATCTGACGAACTCGGCAGCGTAATCCCCGGATGCCGCACGGCGGCCCGAGTACGTAGATTGCTTCTCCCATCGACCCCGTCCCGAAAGGAGCACCACGTGGCGACCACCAAGAGCGACGAAGCCGCTGCCCGAAAGCAGCTCATTCAGGGCTTGCAGGACGACCTGGCGCGGGAGTACAAGGCGCTGATTCAGTACATCATCTTCAGCCAGAAGCTCGACAAAGCGCAGTACATGAACATCGCCGACCAGCTCAAGGAGCACGCGCACCAGGAACTCGACCACGCGTTGGCGGTCGCCCGCCAGCTCGACTATCTAGGCGTGTATCCGGTGCACACCCCCAAGCCGATCGAGGTGTCCGAGGACAACGAGGAGATGCTCTGGGCCGATCTCCGCGGCGAGGACGACACGATCGCCAACTACCGCGAGCGGATCCGCCAGGCGGAAGCGCTCGGCGAAGTGGCGCTGGCAGAGATTCTGAAAGGGATCATCACGCAGGAGCAGGATCACCAGATCGATCTCGCCACTGCGCTCGGTGTGATTCCCGACTCACGCATCCGCCCCGAGAAAGGCGGGAAGGGCCGCAAGTAGTACGAGAGACTCCGGCGACGGCGGCGTCATCTCGAGTGGAGATGACGCCGCTCACCAGCCACTACACGCTACCGCTCAGGACGGGGCAGTCGCAGTTCGCTCGAGCAGCATGTAGCCGGACATTCGCCGGAACTCCTCGCGCTGCTTTTTGGGTGAGAGGCGCGCCATCAGCCGCCACAACCACGCCAGCCGCATTTCCCGATGGAGGCGGTGCGCTTCCTCGAGCGCGGACCTGAACGACATCTCGCGCCAACCGAATGGCGCGAAGAATCCGGTGCCCTCCGCGGGACCAAAACGAAACGGAGCGTTTCCGGCATGCAGCGCTGTACCCCAGTGCCGCTCGAGCATCTTCAGTAATCGCGGACTGGCGAGATCCGCGGCCCACCAGCGGAAACCGCCAGCGGCATGGAGGTCGCGCGCGAGATCTCCGGCGTGGCCGGCCGTGAGGTAGATGAGAAGTCCTTCCGTCACGACCAGTGCTCGCCGCGCTTCTGAACCGAGGCGCGCGAGTAGCGCGCTCCGCGCCGCCGCATCGGTGAGATCGGCCGCCACCGCTTCGTACCGGCATGCCGGCCGCTCGCCCTCGAGCGTCTTCGCCTTGTATTCGAGGATGGCCGGAAGATCCGCGTCGACCCACCGCAACTCGGGCGGGAGCGGCAACCGCCACGGCCGGGCGTCGAGTCCGGCGGCCAGGTTCAGCACCAGATCCGTATGCTCGCGCGCGATCGTGCTCAGGATGATCTCGTCCAGAACGGCCGTCCGGACGATCATTGCCCACGCCGTCGCCTGTCCCTGGGGGAGCTTGCGTACGATTTCCCGCCCACGCTCGCCGGAGAGCCGCCGGGCATACGGATCGCGAAAGATCGCGTCTGGCCGGTCGGTCTCCATCGCCCGGTACTCCGCGACCCAGCGAGCCGTGTCCGAAATGTTCTCGATCAGTGCCATAGCCTGTGTCTCCGAAAGCCGGCAGCAATCAGCCGTGCCCGTCGAAAATCGCCGGACCCATCGGGATCCGATAGACCATGGCAGCGCGGGCAATCGATCGGAGACAACCGCGAGTCTCACGTCATGGGACTCCCGTCGTCGGTGTCACCTGCCCCAGCTGAGCGCTTCGAGATCCCGCTCTGAGAGGAGCCACCACTCGGCAGGGTAATTCAGGACGCGGCGCATGGCCGAGGATGACATGAAAACCAGCGACCGTCCGGAGGCACCCTCGTGCTCCGTTACGCGCCACTCCAGTCCGGCCGCATTGTCGAATGTCCTGCCAGGCCGCGCCGGGACCCGGCGCGAATACGTGAATGTTGTGTCCACGATACCCCGGATCCGCTTCCTCTGAACCGCGCGCGCTGTGCGATTGAACGCCTTTTGGGCCGAATCCCTAGCGTGTAGCAAATCTCGCGCCGACGTCCCGCCCGGTGAGACTATCGCGATAGGCTCGTCCACCCTTCAATAATCACGCGCCATCCATATAGTATGCGCCGTGGACATACGCCGGATCGCGACCTGGGGTGAATACGAGGCGTGCGTCGCGCTCCAGCGCGAGGTATGGGGTCCAGCCTTCGCGGAATGCGTCCCGGCTGCGATTCTGATGGTGACCCAACGGATCGGCGGTGTGGTCGCCGGCGCATTCGATCCCGATGGCCAGTTGATCGGCTTTGTCTTTGGGGTGACTGGAGTCGAGCACGGACGGCTCGTGCACTGGTCTGACATGCTCGCGGTGCGTACTGGGCTCCGGGGTCATGGCATTGGCCGCCAGTTGAAGCTGTTCCAGCGGGACGCCGTCCGCGCGATCGGCGTTGGCACGATGTACTGGACGTTCGACCCGCTGGTCGCGCGCAATGCGCGCCTCAACCTCGTGACACTTGGCGCCAAGGTCGCGGAATACGTGACCGACATGTACGGCGCCAACACATTGAGTGCGCTCCACCAGGGGTTAGGCACGGACCGCTTCATTGCGGCGTGGCAGTTGGATGACGCGACGGCGTCCGCCCCCCGCGGCGAAACACCGTTCGCGCAATGTGCCGGAATCCCTGAGCTGAACACGATGACCGCGGACCGCATGCCCGCTGGTTCGCCAGCTGTCCGCGTGTCCATCCCGCTGCACATCGATCGCGTCCAGCAGACATCCCTTGCTGACGCCGGGCGGTGGCGCGCGGAGACGCGCCGCGCCTTTCTTTGGTCATTCGAGCACGGCTACCAGGTCTCGGGCTACTACCGTGATGAGGCTTCCGAGACCGCGGGCTACATTCTGACGCCTGGCGCGTCGCCGCCACCCACCCGCACCCGCTGACCCCCGCATTCTATGCTTCTCGTCGATCGCATCTCGCTCCGCGAAGTCCGGCTCCCCCTCAAGGAGCCGTTCCGCATCTCGTCCGGTGTCGTCACCGAACGCCGGATCTTTCTGCTGGAGCTGCACGATGCCGCGGGCATCAGCACCTGGGCGGAGTGCGTCGCCGGGGAGCAGCCCAACTACACGGCGGAGACCATCGACACCGCGTGGTACGCGATCCAGCAGTGGATCGGACCTCGGGTCCTTGGCGTGCGGTTCAACGGACCCGAGGATGTGCACGCGGAGCTGAATCGCGACCTGCGCGGGCATCCGATGGCCAAAGCGGCGGTTGAGATGGGATGCTGGGCGCTCGCCGCGACTGCCGACGGTGTTCCACTGTCGAAGCGGATCGGAGGTACGCGTGACCGCGTCGCGACTGGAATCTCGTTGGGAATCCAGGCCAATCCCGCAGCGCTCGTGCAGCGCGCCACGGCCGCGCTGGCCCAGGGATACCGCAAGATCAAAGTGAAGATCGCGCCGGGGTCCGACATCGCGTTTGTCCGCGCCGTTCGCGAGGCACTGGGCGCCGATATCCATCTCATGGCTGATGCGAACTCCGCGTACACACTGAACGACGCGGACCATCTCGCCCAACTCGATGAGTTCAATCTGATCATGATCGAGCAGCCGCTCGGCGCCGATGACATCCGGCAGCATGCCGAGCTCCAGCGCCGGTTGCGGACGCCCATCTGTCTCGATGAGTCTATCACCAGCGTGGATCGGGCCCGTGACATGATTGCGCTCGGAAGCGGCCGCATCGTCAACATCAAACCGGGCCGGGTCGGCGGCTACTCGGCCTCGCGCGCGATCCACGACGTCTGCCAGCAGAACGGTATACCTGTGTGGTGTGGCGGCATGCTCGAAAGTGGTGTGGGGCGCGCCTACAATGTCGCGCTCGCCTCGCTCCCCAATTTCACGCTGCCTGGCGATCTCTCGCCGAGCGCGCGCTATTGGGAACGGGACCTCGTGACACCCGAATGGACGATGGATGCGGAGGGGATGGTACCGGTTCCACGATCACGCCCTGGTATCGGCGTGACCGTGGACATGGACCGCGTCGATACGCTAACCGCGCGCACCGCGACGCTGACGTCTGCCATGCCCGCCGTCGCGTGACGCCAGCGGCGGAGGCACCCGGCGGCGCGACACCGGCGGGCGTCGCCGTGCCGGCCGCTCTGCAGGCGTTGTTCGCCGGGTCGCTCCCGGCGGATCTGGTACAGCTCCGCCGCGCCCTGCACCAGCACCCGGAGCTCTCGCTGGCCGAGACCGAGACCGCACGCCTGGCTGGTGGCCGCGTTGACCAGCGTCGCGGGTCTCCCGGCCGCCGATGTGCGACTCGTCGGCACCGCCGTGATCGGACGCGTTCGTGGGCGCCGCCCCGGTGCACCAGTGGTCGCGCTGCGAGGCGACATCGATGCACTCCCCATCCAGGAGTCGACGGGTCTGCCCTACGCGTCGCGGGTCCCTGGAGTCATGCATGCGTGCGGTCACGATGTGCACGCGACCTGGGCCGTCGGCGCCGCGGCGTTGCTCGCTGCCGCTCCAGCGGCTGGCGATGTGCTGATCGTGCTGCAGCCCGCGGAGGAGATCGACCGCGGCGCCGCGGCCGTCCTCGACGCGGGTGTCCTCGAGGGCGTCTCGGCCATCTTTGGCGGCCATGTCGACCGGCGGTTCGCGGTCGGCCAGGTTGTGGCCGACGATGGCCCGCTCGCGGCATCCGCGGACACGTTTGCGATCGAGTTGATCGGCCGCGGCGCTCACGCGGCCCGTCCGCAGGAATCAGCCGATCCAGTGGTGGGCGCGGGCGCGCTGATCGGCGCGGTGCAGTCGATCGTCGCCCGGCGGTTGCACCCGGCGATTCCCGCTGTTCTCACGATCGCCACCGTCCACGCGGGCACCGCCAACAACATCATCCCGGATCGCGCGGTCCTCACTGGAACGATTCGCACGGTGGATCCAGCGACCCGCCAGCTGGTTCGTGAGGAGTTGGAACGGATCACGTCCGCGATCGCAAGCGCGTACCGTCTCGAAGCCAAGGTCGTCGTGGAGCTTGGGCCGCCGCCGCTCGTCAATCCGCACGAACCTGCCGAATGGGCCCGCGAGGCCGTGCGCTCCGTGCTCGGCGAACGTGCGTTGGCGCCGCTGGGTATTGTGAACCTGGCCGCGGAGGACTTCTCGCGGTACCTGGAGCGGATGCCCGGGTGTTTCCTGCGCATCGGCGCGCGCGAAGTGGGCGGCCAGCCGATCGCGGCCCACTCGCCGCATTTCACAGCGGACGAAGGGTGCATTTTTGTCGGTTCGGCCGTACTGGCCGAGACGGCGCGGGTCGCGGCGGCGGCGCTGTCCGGATAGACCGGAGCACGCGCGCCTGAATGCATTGGCCGAACGCACGACGGCCGGCTGCGATTCGCTGCAGCCGGCCGTCGTGTTGTGTCTTTCACCGGCCACTAACGGCCGGATGCTGCGCTCACGGACTGCAGGTGAATGTGAAGGCGCCGCCGTGTGCCGACTGGACCGCCACCGGAATCGGCACAACGGTGGTGTGCTGATCGGTCACACCCTGCAGATGAATGACGTCCCACGTCGTGTCCTCTTGAGCCTCGATCTTGTACATGCGCAGCGCGATCGCGCGGTCCGAGCTGCCCTCGAGGACCGTCGAGATCTGCTGTTCCTTGAGGAGTGCGTCCCGCACTGCGACGTAGCCTGACGCAGTGGCGGCGGGCTCGCCACCCACAACCGTCCGAACGTCATTGATGTACGTCATGGCGTTCGCGAGGTTCCCCAGACCGATCTGGATCTGTGCGCGGATCAACGTCAGACTCTCATTCCGGATGATCGGCATGGGAGAGTTGGTCGTGGGATACGCGGCGTAGTGCCACTGGGCCGCGCAGGCGAATACACCGGCTGCTGAATGACGGCCGAATTCGACGAGAACTTGCCCAGCCACCGCAGGTCGTGGAGCGTGTCCTGGTCGGCGGTCATCTCCTTCAGAAGCCACAGTGTGTTGAATAGCGCGTTGATCGGGTTGACCTGATCGCCCGACGAGGAGCTGAAATCGAAATACACGCCGAATGGATCCGTCGACGTGAAACCACCCGCCGGTGGCGGAGCGAGATTTCCCGGAGCGAAGAGCGCCGAAGCCGCGACCGCACTGTCGGCCCGGGTCAACGCCGTCACGTCCGGTACTCCTGGTGATGTCGGCGTCGGCGCATTTGCTGCCGTGTTGCGGGCAATCGCGTACGCGAGCTCCAGGCCCGCTTTGCCTGCCAGCGCCCGGTTGAACGCCGCGAACGATCCCTGCGCCGTGCTGGGACCACTGACGTACCAACGGACGCGAAACCGGGTGGAAGAACGACCGGAATCGGAATCGGGCCAGCGGTGTTGAGGTTGGTGTTTGCCGAGTCGAGGAGCGCGACAATGTATTTCCACCCGTCCTTGACGCAGACCTGGGACGGCGCGACCGCGGTCGTGGCGCCCTGGATCTCCATGCCCAGCGTATCGTGGGCCTCAGCGACGATCATGTAGTTGTACGCTTCCATAGTCTGCAACAACCCCGTGATCGCGGCCAACTGGGCGGTGGTGTAGGCTGGTGCCACATTCGGCAGCGTGGCCATGATCTGCTTTGCCTGCAGAATGTTTGTGTACTCGAATCCCCAGGTTCCACCCGTTCCGCCCGTCGACGCCACTGTCGGGACAACGCCCAGGTTGTACGTGATGAACCGGGGTTCGGTGTTGGTGAAATTCCCCGCCTGGCGTCCGAATCCTGCCATGGCGAGCACGAAGCCGCCGTAATCGAGCCGGCTTCCGCTGATCATACCCGTCACACCGTTGTCGATACCCTGCGGTGTATTCGGCACCGTCGTCGGCGCCGTGAAAAAGGGAACGTTGGAATCGCTGCACGCCGCCGCCACGGCCAGCGCGAGGACCCCCAGCACGGTGGCGCCACGAATCTTCGCGACGCGACTGGGGCTGCCGGCGACGCCGGCCTTAGAAGTTTGTGTCATGTCAGAGCCCCAAGTCGATGCCAAGGAAATAACTCCGGGCTGGTGGGAATGGACTGATGTCCTGCCCGCGAGTGATAGTCTGATTGCCGTTGATGCTAATCTCCGGATCCAACCCGTCGTAGCCGGTGCTCGTCCACAGATTGTATCCCGTGAGCGACAGCCGGGCACTCGTCAGCCGATTGCCGGGTACCACATGGACGAGATTGGCCGGAAGCGTGTAGCTGAGCGAGACCTGCCGCAGCTTGAGGAAGCTCGCGTCCTGCACGTACGGTGTCAGGCCTGCGCCAAACTGCGCGAGACGGTTAGCGGCTTTGGCCGAATCGCCGTACAGCTGTGCGCTGCCGTCGAAATACAGGTCGGTCAGGTTGATCGTGCTGCCGCCGCGGCTCACGTCGATGAGCCCGTAGAGGCGGAACGCCCCGAACGTAAAGGTGTTGCCGTAGCTCATGCGCCAGCCCGGCGTGAAGTCACCCACCTGCAGCGGCAGGCCGTTGCTCTGGATGATGTTCGGGTTGACGACTTCGGAGACGGAACGGCCCGGAGCCAGGAATCCCGCGCCGAAGCCGAACGTACTGCCCGCCTCGAACGG
>CAVWTI010000035.1:0-44786 GCA_963757855.1 uncultured Gemmatimonadales bacterium | reverse complement strand
GCACTGGCGCGCGGTCTACGGACTCGATCAGCCCCTCGCGACGCAGTTCGTCCGGTACATCGCGAGCGCCGCGCGCGGCCAGTTCGGCTACTCCTTCGCCTACAACGAGCCGGTGAGCACCATCCTCGCCCGCGCGCTCCCGCGCTCGCTCGCCCTCGCCGGCACCGCGCTCGTCCTGAGTTTCGTCGCCGGCATTGCGATGGCGCTGATCCAGGTCGCACGCCACGGCACGGCCACCGATCGCATCCTAGGCATCACGTCGCTCGCGGTGTACTCGCTGCCGGAGTTCTGGCTCGGCCAGGTCGCGCTGCTCACGTTCGCGTATGTACTCCCGATCTTCCCCGCCGGCGGCATGGTCGATCCGGTGATGCATCCGTACATGGGTCCCGCGGCGGCACTCTGGGACCGCATCGACCACCTGATTCTGCCCGCGCTCACGCTCGCGACCCTGTCGGCCGCGGGTATCGCGCGGTTCCAGCGCGCCGCGCTGCTCGATGTGGCCGCCGATGACTACCTGCGCACGGCCCGCGCCAAGGGCGTCCCCGAGCGCCAGGTCCTCATGCGGCACGCGCTCCGCAACGCCGCCCTCCCCGTCATCACGCTCTTCGGTCTCGCCCTCCCCGGCTTCCTCGGCGGCACGGTCTTCATTGAGAAGGTGTTCTCCTGGCCGGGGATCGGCTCACTGGCGGTCGATGCGGTCTCCGCGCGCGACTACCCCGTCGTCATCGCCTGCGCGGTGCTCGGCAGCATGCTCGTCGCCGGCGGCAGCTTCGTCGCCAATGTGCTCTACGCAGTCGCCGATCCGCGGCTCCGTCGCGCGACGGGTCCGGTCCGCCCGCGATGACGGTACCGGCATGAGCGCACCCACTGTCCCACCGGCACCGGGCGCATCCGCCATCAGACCCATGCGCGGGTCCGGTGATGTGGCGATGCTCGGGTGGACCCTCGACGCCGGCCCGTGGCCAGCGATTTGGCGGCGCTTCCGCCGCGATCGCGGTGCGATGGCCGGTCTCGTCGTGATCGCTGCCATCGTCGTCGTCACCATTGGAGCCCCCCTCATCGCGCCCTATCCGCCCAACGCAATCCTGGATATGGTCGCGCTCAAGAACCAGGCGCCTTCACTCGCCCACCCGTTCGGGACGGACCCCGCGAGCCGCAATGTCCTGAGCCGCGTCCTCTTCGGCGGCCGCGTGTCGCTCGCCATTGCGGTGCTCGCCATGCTCACCGCCACGACGGTCGGCACGATGTATGGTGCGATCTCCGGCTTTGTCGGCGGGCCGCTCGATACGGTGATGATGCGCATCGTCGATGCCTGCCTCTCCATCCCGCGCATCCTGCTGCTCCTCACCATCTGCGCCCTCTGGGGCCACCCATCGCTCGGCTCGCTCGTGCTCATCCTCGGACTCACGAGCTGGTTCGGGCTGAGCCGCATGGTCCGCGGCGATCATGGGGATCCGCAAGCGCGAGTGGGTCACCGCCGCGCGCGCCCTGGGTGCACCGACTCGCGGCTGCTCTTCAGCACCTCCTCCCCAACATCGCCTCCCCGATCATCGTCGCCACGACGCTGGGCATCGGCCAGGTCGTGCTCCTCGAGGCCGGCCTCTCCTTCCTCGGCGTCGGCGTGCAGCCACCGTTCGCGAGTTGGGGGAACATCATGCAGGACGGCGCGGATCAAGTGCGCGCCCTCTGGTGGCTGTCGGTGTTTCCGGGGCTCGCCATCGTCCTCGCCGTGATCGCCATCAATGCCGTCGGCGACGGCCTGCGCGAAGCGGCCGACCCGAGGCAGTGACGCCTTGACCGGACCCGGGCCTCCGGAGCGTACGCTCCTCTCGATTCGCGACCTCCGCACGGTCTTCCACACCAGCGCGGCCCGGCGCGCGCCGTCGACGGCGTCTCGCTCGACGTCGCGCGCAGGCGAAACACTGGGTCTGGTCGGTGAATCCGGCTGCGGAAAATCGGTCACGGCCCTCGATCCTCCGGCTCATCCGCCCGCCGGGCCGCATCGACACCGGGAGCGCCATCCACTTCGACGGTACGGACCTCGCGACTTCGACGCCGAAAGTCTCCGCGCGATACGAGGGCGCCGCATTGGGATGGTGTTTCAGGAGCCGATGACCGCGCTCAACCCGGTCTTTACGGTCGGCGAGCAGATCGCGGAGGTGGTGCGGGTGCACGGCCACGCGCGGCGACGGCGTGGGATCGCGCGGTCTAGATGCTCGAGGCGGACCGCATTCCCGGCCCGGCGGCGCGGGCCCGCCTATCCGCACGAGCTCTCCGGTGGCACGCGACAGCGCGTGATGATCGCGATGGCCCTCGTCATGTACCCCGCGCTCGTGATCGCCGACGAGCCCACTACGGCGCTGGATGTGACGGTACAGGCCCAGATCCTCGCCCTGTTCGCGGACCTGCAGCACGCGATGGGCCTGGCGGTCCTGCTGATTACTCACGACCTCGCGATCATCGCCGCAGTCGCGTCGCGGGTGATCGTGATGTATGGAGGCGAGGCCGTCGAGGAAGCGCCCGTGACGGAGCTGTTTGCCGCCGCCCACCATCCGTACACCGAGGGCCTGCTGCGCGCCGTCCCCGCCCCCGGCCGCCCGGCCATCCGAACGCGCGTCTGGCGGACATCCCCGGCAGCGTCCCGCCCGCCACCGCATGGCCGCACGGCTGCCGCTTCACAACCGATGCCCGTTCGCGTGGGACCGCTGCGGCACGAGATGCCGCCGCTCTACGCGATCAGTCCCACGCACGCATCGCGCTGCCACCTCGCCGCCGAGCCGGAACGGCGGAACGCTGAGGCAATGGAGACGCCCGGCATGACACCTGTCATGACGTCCAGCGCGGCGACCCCTCTCGTCACCGTCACCGATCTCCACGTCGGGTTTCCGCTCTCAGAGGGCATGTTCGGCCGCTCGCGCGGATTGGTGCGTGCGGTGGATGGCGTCTCCTTCACGGTTCCGCGGGGCGAAACGCTGGCGCTCGTCGGGGAATCGGGATGCGGCAAGACGACCACCGCGCGCGCGTTGCTGCGGCTCATCCCGGTGACGGCCGGCTCGGTGTCGTTCGACGGGACCGACGTGCTGGCGCTCCGTCCCGAGCCGCTCCGCAAGTTGCGACGGCGGATGCAGCTGGTCTTCCAGGATCCATACTCGTCGCTCAACCCGCGGCGCACGGTCGGTGACGCGATTCGCGAGGGTCTCCTCATCCATGAGCTCGCGGCCGGCCGCGAGGCGGACGACCGCGTGATTGAGGCCTTGGGCGAAGTTGGCCTGCGCCCGGAGTTCGCCCAGCGATACCCCTACGAGCTCTCCGGTGGCCAACGGCAGCGTGTCGGGATCGCCCGTGCACTCGCAGTGGGGCCGGACTTCATCGTGTGCGACGAGCCGGTGTCCGCGCTCGACGTCTCGGTCCAGGCGCAGATCATCAACCTGCTGCAGGACCTCCAGCGCGACCACGCCCTCACCTATCTCTACATTGCGCACGACCTCGCGGTCGTCGCGCAAGTCGCGACCCGCATCGCCGTCATGTACTTCGGGCGCATCGTCGAGTTGGGGTCCGCGGCCGCCGTTTTCGAGGACACGCGCATGCCCTACACGCGCGCACTGCTGGCGTCCGTATTGACCCCCGACCCTGCCGCGCCCCGCCGCACCGTGTACTGCCAGGCGAGAGCCCCTCGCCCGCCGCACCGCCCGCCGGATGCCCGTTCCATCCCCGCTGCCCCGACCCACGCAAAGACGCGGCCTGCACCACCCGGGTCCCGGCACTCGAGGAGAAATCCCCGGGCCACTTCGCGGCCTGCATCAAGGAACCGATTCGCGAATAACTCGCCCAGCCCCCACTTTCTTCGGCGCCCGGCTTTCTACTTTCTACTCTCTCCTTTCTCTGATGCCATCCGCCGCCTCCGAAGACAGGTCGTTCTTCGGCCACCCTCGTGGCCTGAGTCTGCTCTTCCTGGCCGAGATGTGGGAGCGATTCTCCTACTACGGCATGCGCGCGCTGCTCGTGCTCTACATGGTCCACGTGCTCAAGTGGACCGACGCGCACGCGTCGAATCTCTACGGCTCGTATACCGGGCTGACGTTTTTGACGCCGCTCTTCGGCGGGTACCTCGCCGACAAATGGATTGGCACCCGCCGGTCCCTGGTCCTTGGCGGCGTCATCATCGCCTGCGGCCACTTCGTGCTGGCCCTCGACACGCTCACGAGCTTCTACGCCGGGCTCGCGCTGGTCGTGATCGGGACGGGCTTCTTCAAGCCCAATGTCTCGACGATGGTCGGGCAGCTCTATCAGCCCGGTGACCAACGTCGCGACGCGGGCTTCACGATTTTCTACATGGGCATCAACCTGGGCGGCACGATCGCGCCGTTCGTCTGTGGCTATTTCGCGCAGAGTATAGGATTTCAGCACACGCTCACCAGCTGGGGGATCGATCCGGCGCGCAGTTGGAGTTGGGGCTTCGGCGCCGCCGGTGTCGGCATGCTCTGCGGACTCACGATTTACCTCGCGCTGCGCGACCGCTATCTCCCGGCGATCGGCGTGCGCGCAACGCACACTGGCCCCACACTGGCGTCGCGCGGGCAGGCCGCGACGATTCCCCCCGAGCCGCCCGCCGGCGCATCCACCGGGCCGCTCTCGCCCGATGAGCGGAAGCGGGTCCTCTCCCTGCTGATCCTGTTCGTGTTCGTCGCGTGCTTCTGGCTCGTGTATGAGCAAGGTGGCAGCTCGCTCAATCTCTTCGCCGATCGCTACACCGACCTGAACATCGGCGGCAACCCCGTGCCGTCGAGCTACTTCCAGTCCGCACAGCCGTTCTTCGTGATCCTGCTGGCGCCGGTCTTCGCGCTGCTCTGGGGACGGTTGCGCAAGGCAGGCCGCGAGCCGTCCACGCCGGCGAAGATGGTCTTCGGCCTCGGCCTCATCGCGTTCGGATGTCTGTTCCTGATCGGCGGCGGCCATGTCGTGGATGCCTGCAAGGCATCCCACGCCGCGAGCTGCGCAGTCGCCAGCCCCGGATGGCTGACGACGTTCTATCTCTTCAGCGTGCTCGGTGAGTTATGCGTGTCCCCCGTCGGTCTCTCGTACGTCACCAAGGTCGCGCCGGTCCGTTGGGTCGGTTTCCTGATGGGCGCCTGGTTCCTGACGAATTCCTCGGGCCTCAAGCTGGCGGGATTCGTCGCTTCCCTGGCCTCAGTAATGCCCACGCAGGTCTCTTTCTTCGCCATCCTCCTGGTGATCTCCTCGGTCGCCGGTTTGCTCCTGTTCCTCTGCGTCCCGACGATCAAACGCCTGACCGCGAGCGTGCAGCTCTGAGCGTGCGCCTGTAACTCTTACTGCGGCGGATACTCGAAGATGCTCGTCGGCACCGTGCGCTCCCGCGCCCGTGCCAGATCATGCGGCTCGATGTAGAACCTCCCGGACGCATCATTCGCGGAGAACCGGACTTCGTAATGCCCGGCGTTCGGGTCGTGGGTCGCGGGCACCGCGAAATCCACCCGCCACAGCCGCTTTGAGTGAATGGGGATCGCCGCGAGGAGCGAGATCCCCACTCCTACCGCCGTCGGTGTGTTCACCCCGTATGGAACGCCCTCGGCCCAGATCCGTCCGACATCGGTGAACGCCGCGACACCGATCTCACCGAGGTCTTTGACCGGGCCGAGCAGCCAACGCTCTTCGAACCGAGTCACCGTGCGCTCGCCCCCGCCACTCTGCGAGTCGTGATATCCGCGGACGCCGCCACGAAGGTCTGAGAGGGTCAGCTCGAACGGCACGGTCTGGAGGATGCCGAGCCCGTATTCCTCACTCACGGTGACCGTGTGCGCAGCCGCGGGCTTCCAATACCACGCGGCCCGGCCCCCGACGATGACATCGTTCCAGTCCTCGGCCCGCAGATCACGCCGCGCCTGCGCCCCGGCCTGCATGCGGGCATACATCGTCGGCGATCCCCCACCCGCCGATAGGGTCGACGCGAAGAGCGCATCCTGCTCGGTGGCGCCGAGCACTTCGACGCTGCGTCCCACGAGCGTGCCGAATTGGAGGCCTTCGAGAAGGTCCTGATCGCCGTTGAGCGCGTCGAACCCGCGCACGCGCAGGAACGTCACGTCGCGGATGCCGTACAGCAGGTTGATGCGGTCCGCCCGATAGCCGGAGTACCGGCTCACCAGCCCCGGGTTGGAGACCAGCACCACGGAATCGCCACCGACGAGCAGCGGTTTGGTGCCGGATGTCTCGTTGTCGTCCGAGACCGAAAGGCCAAACAGCGTCACGTGCCCCGGACTCCCGAACCGCGCGATCCCGCCGACTTGTCCGTAGTGCCGCGAGAAATCGAGCGTCGGTGACTCGTTGCTCGACGGGGTGAGAAAACTCACGTAGGTGCGGAGCTCTCCCGCTTCCGCGATCCACGCGAACCGCTGCAGGTCCGTGAGGAACGGATGCACGAGCGTCGCCGACCAGTCGCCCCCGAGCTGGTCGCGATTGCCCTGCACGGAGAGCTGGATCGGCTGGTTGGCGAACGCGTAGTCGGTGATCCGCCCGCCCCAGTGGTCGCGGAGCTGCAGCCCTTCGCCCCACTCGCCGATCACCCGGATGCCCTCGCCCGCGAGGTTGGCGTCGCCGGCGCGCACGCCGAGGAAATGCGGCGCCTGGCTGCGCGCCGCCAACGCACCGAGCAGCGAGACTTCGTCGGCGGTGAACACATCGATCCGCACCCCACCGAGGTGGTCGTCGTAGGCGGTGACTTTCGCCTCCGACAGGTACGGCTGCGCCAGCAGAATGCGCTCCGACTCCGTTCTGCGCTCTTCCGTACAGATGTCGCCCGGGCGAAGCTCGAGGAAGCTCCGGATGACATTCTCGTGCGTGGTCGCGTGGACGGATGCAGCCATCCTTGCGAGCGGCCGCCATTGCCCCCCATAGCCCGCGTAGTAGGGCACTTGGGGCCGGATAGTAACCGCGCTGACAAGTCTGCCGTTACACGGAGTTACAACCAGCGCGGTGTCCTGTGTTGCGGACAACATCGGCACGGTGCGGTCCGCCCTCACTCCGGTGTGCACGACATCGGTATCGGGACTCGCGACTGTGCTCGTGTCCTGTGCCACGGCCCGCACGGCGCCGAGAAGCAGGACGAGACACACCATGGCCTGATCGGTCGCATGGCGGACGACGCGTGCCACTCGCCCCGACCGTGTCGGGCCATTCGCGATTACGATATATTCCTCGCACAATGGCTCGACACCCCAACGCACCACCCGCAGGCGGTCCGCTCGTCGCGGTCACTGCGACGATACGTCCCGATGATGGGGTACCTCGGATTCGGCTGGCGGCGTCGTACCTTCGCATCCTCGAGCACGCCGGCCTCACGCCGGTGATCATCGCACCGTTCGCGGGAGACCTCGCGGATGTGGAAGCGGCGCTCGATCCCGTGCTCAGCGCGGTCGCGGGCCTCGTCCTCACGGGCGGCGAAGATGTCGGGCCCTCGGAGTACGGCGCGGCAGCCAGCCAGCATCTCGGACGCATCAATCCCGAACGAGATATGACCGAGCTCGCGGCGGTGCGCGCCGCGCGCGACCAGCGCGTTCCCACGCTCGCGATCTGCCGCGGCATTCAGGTGCTGAACGTCGGCTTGGGCGGCACCCTGGTCCAGGATCTCCCGTCCGAGCAGCCCAGTGCTATCGCGCATGATCCCGATCAACCCCGCACGTCGCGGACACACCGCATCGACATCACCCCCGACACACGGGTGTTCGACGCCATCGGCGCCACGTCCCTCGACGTGAACTCGGTCCACCACCAGGCGATCGGACGCCTGGCCGACAGCTTGGTTGTTACCGCGAAGGCGGCTGATGGTGTCATCGAAGCCGTTGAGACGGGCCGTCGCGACCCGTGGTGGGTACTGGGCGTCCAATGGCACCCCGAAGAGTTCGCCGACGAGGCCACCGCGCCCGATCACGGGCTCTTTGCGGCCTTCGCCAAAGTGCTCGGCGTCACCAGTCCGGTAGCGAAGTGATCCGATAATAGAGGGCACGCCGCGGCACTCTAGTACGGATCAGCCCGGCACGCCAGGGGAGGGTCTCGACCCCCCGAAACACCCTCCCGCGCCGCATCGTATTGTTGAGGTATGGTTGAAATCGTTCTCGAAGGGGCGCTCTTCGTCGTGCTGGTCGCGACGGCGGTCGCCCTTCTGGCTTTTGTCCTCATGCAGTTCACCCCGCTCGGGCTCCGGATCCGGCAGTCCCGAAACCGCCGTCTGATCGAGGCCGCAGCCAATCGTGCATGCCCGATTCACGGGCCACACGCAGCCGCCGACCTGGTACTCCTTCCCAATGGCGAACGGATCTGCCCTGAGTGCTTTCAGGAGGTTGTAAATGGCTAGCGCTGTAAGTGACCGTTTCGCCCAAATGCGCGGTGGGGGCGCCGGTGGCCCACTGGGCGCCGCTGCTCTCAAGCTGGGCGCGGTCGTCGTGGGATTGGTCGTGCTGCTGCTCCTGCTCCCCACGACGGTGACGTACATCCATCCCGGGCATGTCGGGATCGTGATCAGCCGCACCGGCGGCGGGGTCGAGCGCATTCCGCTCGACGCCGGCCTCCACACGCGTAACCCGCTCACGACGGGGATCGAGGAATACCCGATCTACATGCAGACCCTCGTGCTCGCGAAGGCCACTAACGAGGGCAGTGCCGATAATGAGGAGATCAACGTCAACAGCGTCGAGGGACAACCGATCTCGCTCGACGTCGCAATGTCGTTCGAGCTGGATGCGATGAAGGTGCCGGAGTTGTACTCCACGTTCCGCAACAACATCGACTTCATCCAGCACAACTACGTGAAACAGACGATCCGCCAGGCGCTGCAGGAGGTCATCGGCGGCGAAGCGATCGCCGACATCCTCGGCCCCAAGAAGCCGAGGTGGTCAATCGGACGCAGACGCTCCTCGATAAGCGCCTGTCACCGTACGGCTTTCTCGTGAAACAGTTCACGATCAACGAGATCCGCGCGCCACAGACTGTGATCGATGCGATCAACGCCAAGAACGTGATGCAGCAGGCTGCACTCACGTCACAGAACGAGCTGCAGAAGAACGAGTTCCAGTCGCAGGGCGATTCGATCAAGGCCGCGGGCCACGCCAAGGCGATCCTCGCCGAAGCTGAAGCCCAGGCCAAGGCCAATCACCTGCTGTCAGAAAGCATCACGCCGACGCTGGTGACGTACGAGATGGCGAAGAAATGGAACGGCCAAATGCCCCAGGTATCCGGAAGCGCAATCCCAATGATCCAGATGCCGAAACCATAGGTCGAACGGGACATTTCGTCCTTGGTAGGGGCCGGTCGTGACCGGCCCTGCGTCCCGCCCGTACACACGATCGGCGAACGCACACGACCAGCCGACGCACTGTCGTGGTAACGCAACGCCGCGCGAATGGTCAGCTCACGAGCTTCCATCGCGCGGCGTTGCTCACATCCCGCATCAACCGGTCGGCGGATTGATGCTTCGGGAAGAGATACGTGTCGCTCACATGGTTGAGCGCGAGGCGTAAGAGCGCAAATCGCTCCGCCGCCGTTTCGTAGAGCGACCGCACGCCATGCTGCCCCGCCAGCTGATGCTCGGCCGCCAGCATGAACCCTCGCCGCCCCATCGCTTCGAAATAGTCGATGTCAGGCGCGCCACGCCGCCAGTGGCGGTTCGCGATGTACTCCGGGAATAACCCGCTTAACCACAACGCGTAGTTGCCGAGGTGCGCCCGAACGAGAAACGTGCGGCGCGGATCCGGTCCGTCCGCGGCGCCCGAGAGCTCCGCGAGCGTCGTATACCACTCGTCGTCCGTGCTGGCGACGCGGCGGGCACGATCCTGCAACCCGAAATGCAGCAGGATGCTCGCGACATAATCCGCAAGCACCCGGTCCTGCTCCCCCACACCCATGAGCGCGTGCCGCACGATGACATAGGAGAAGAGCGTATACGACGCACAGCCGCCTTGCCGCGCCTCGACGAGAGCGCTCAACAGCCGCGGATCGTCGAGCACCTCGTCGATCCCATGATCCCGCAGCGTCGCCTCCGCACATTCGTACTCGCTGGACGACCCGCGCGAAATGAGCCGGAGCGCGAGTTGAGCATCATCGCGCCGCAACTGCCCACGGACGTCGGCCACTATCATCGATGCTCCCGCGATGAAGCCGGACCACGTACTAGTCGCACAGGTGAGTCAATTCACCTTCCGTGCCACCTGCGCGCAAGCACCTACAGTGCGACGATCGCTCGCCAACAGAGATACGACGCCAATCCGCGCACTGCGCGCCGCGCGTAGCACTCTCCCTCGTCGAGTGCTGACAACACATGTACCACTCTTGGCACACGCAGTGTCCTCGCTACCGCGGCCTCCCCTCCCGATTCGCGAGCGCCTCTCCGAGCTGATACAACAGCTGGCTCACATGCGCGAGCTTCGCGTAATCGATGCGGGCCGCCTCATCGCTCACCTGCTGATAATCCGGGTGCAGCCCGGTCGTGAAAAACGCGACGGGCACTCCACGCTCCCCATAGGGGAACGCATCACCGCGGAAATACACACGCTGCGCATTCGTGGGACTGTCCCACACGCGGCCAAACGCGAACGGCGCCGCCATCGACGCATTCACGGAGTCGACCAGTTTTCCGAGCGGCAGGCTGAGACCCCGCGGCGCCGCACCCGGACCCACGACGTAGAGCGACTCGGGCGCGTTCCGTCCAATCATGTCGGCGTTGATCAGCGCGACGATCGAATCCAAGGGAACGACGGGATGGCTGGCGAAATAACGCGACCCCAGCAACCCCTCCTCTTCGCCGGTGTGCCACACAAACAGGACCGACCGCCGCGGCGCCGGCGACTGCCGCATCGCGCGCGCGATCGCCAGCAAGGCGACGCTGCCTGACCCATCATCGTCCGCCCCGTGTGCGACGGAATCGCCGTCCGACGCCGGGACGATCCCTAAGTGATCGTAGTGCGCGCTGTACTCGACCCAGCTCCGCGCCATGGCCGAATCCTGGCCCGGGAGCGCGGCGACGACGTTATAGGACTGGACCAGCGTGCGCTCGATGCCGGCGTTCGCGATGAATCGGAGCCCCGTCAACACCTGCGCCCGATCGTCGCGCGGCCACCGCCGCGGCAGCAACGGCGACCCCGCCGCCGGTTCCCCGAGCAGGAGCATCGGCGCCGCGGGCCCGTGGGCCGGCAGCGTGCGCGTCGCACCGCTGTCAGCCTGCGGAGCTGAGGCGAGTTGCAGGAACCCATGCTCCACGGCCCGCCGCATTGGATCGTACAGGTCCGCCGACGCGCCCGTCACCAGAACGATGACCGCCGCGGGCCGGCGCGCCAGGATTCGGTCGAGTCGCGGGCCGATCGCGTTCGGCGACTCGAGCTCGGACCGCCACGCCGCGTCCGCCCCCGGTGGCGCCCCGTTGATCACCACCACCACTCGGCCCTCGATCGGGATCCTGGAGAGATCGTCCCCGGCGTCGGGCCGCGAGACGGCGTATCCCGCGAACACCAGATCCCCTTCTGCGTGAAGTGCCGGCGACGGCCCCACTCCGTTCGGCGCGATGAGCGGGACGAGACCCGTGACGTATCGCGACGACGATGCCAGCGATCCCCGCTGCACCGTGAATTGCGTGCCGGCACCAAGGCGGACCCGCACCAGCGGCACGCGCTGCAGATAGCCGCTGTCGCCGGCCGGTGCGGCGCCGATCCGCGTCAGCCGCTCGACGAGAAACGCGGCCGCGCGGCGCTCATCGGCCGTGCCCGTCTCGCGTCCGCGAAAGGAATCGGACGCGAACACCGTGAGATCGCGCCGCAGCTCCGCGGCCGCCGGCGGGACGATGAGTGGTCCGGCAACCGGCGTCGCGACCGGCACCGCTGCCGGGTGGGCGCACCCCGCGGCCAACGCGGCCAGTCCCCATATCGCAGATGTGAACAGACTAATGAGGGGCCGTCGCGGGATCGTTAGCGCTCGCATCACGCACTCGACGGACGACGAACCCCCGAAGCAACCCTGGGGTGACTGGCCCGCCCCAGCTCGTCCGGCAAGAGACCCAACCGTGTACAATGTTGCGGGGTATCAGACCCGCAGGGTAGCGATTCACACGTGGCGACGGCAAACTACAGTGTAGATGATTTATATCGGCATTCCGGCCCACAACGAGGCCCAGACGATCGGCGTGCTGTTGTGGCGGATCCGCAAGGTCTTCCAGCAGTTCCCGCGAGAGTACGAGCTGCTGGTCTATGACGACGCCAGCACCGACGAGACCGCCGCGGTCCTGCGGCCGTATACAGATGTCCTTCCGCTCACCGTGATCCGCGGGGAACGGCACCTGGGCAATGCGGCCGCGCTCGACGTCCTGTGCCGCACCGCCGCCCAGCGGACGCGCTATGCCCGCCGGGACGCGCTGGTCACCATGCAGGGCGACTTCACCGACCAGCCCGAGCACCTCCCGGACCTCATCAAGCGGTTCGAGGGCGGTGCGGACCTGATCGTGGTCGAGCAATCCTCGCCGGCAGCGGTCACCGCCGCCGCGACCGCCGCGGCATCAGGGACGGCGGTTGGTGCGCTACCCACCGCCCGGAATGTGCCGGTGCCGATTCGGCGGCTCCGCCTCGCGGTCCCCTGGATCGTGCGCGCCTTCGTGCGCGTGCCCGGCGTCGGCGACCCCTTCAGCGCCTTCCGGCTCTATCGCATCTCCGTGCTCCGCGATGCGATCAAGGCCGTCGGACCGGACACGCCGCTGGTGACGCGGGACGGCTGGGCCGCGAACGCCGAGCTGCTGCTCCGGACCGCACCGCTCGCGCGCCGCGTCGAGACCGTGCCCCTCGCACCGCGCTACGACATCCGCCAGCGCGCGAGCCGCGTGCGGCCGTTCGCCGATGCGCTCCGTCTGTATCGATTCGGCCGCGCCGTCCGCGCGCTGCAGGCGGCACGCACCGGATGATGGCCGCACTCGCCCGCGCCGCACGGCGGGCGACCGTGGTGCTCGTCGCCGCGTCCGCCGCGCAGGCACAGAGCACGGATTCCGCCCCGCGCGCCACCACGCCGGCGCCGGCCCTGAGTGCGTCTCCGGCCGCGCCCGGACCGCAGTCCTCTGTCGTACATCCGATCAGCCCGCCGCCGTTCTCGGTCGGGGAGCGCGCGGACTATGACGTGAAGTTCGGCATCATCCATGTCGGCGGCGGATCGATGGAGGTGTCCGACGTGCAGTCGATGCGCGGCCACGACGTCTGGCACACCATCTTCCGTTTCAAGGGCGGCACCATCTTCTATCACGTCAATGACGTGTTCGAGAGTTGGTTCGACCAGGACTCGATGGCGTCTCTCCGGTTTGCCCAGCACCTCGAGGAAGGCGGCAAGGTCCGGAACCGCGACTATCAGATCTACCCGGAACGTTCTGTCTTCCAGTTGAACGACAAGCCCGAGCAGCCGTCGGTGTCCGACCCGCTCGACGACGGCTCGTTTCTCTACTTCGTGCGCACGCTGCCCTTGGTGGTGGGCGAGACGTACACGTTCGACCGCTACTTCAACCCCAAGAGCAACCCGGTCACGATCAAGGTCCTGCGCCGCGAGCGCATCTCGGTCCCCGCCGGCAAGTTTGACGCGATCGTCGTCCAGCCCATCATCAAGACGGCCGGCATCTTCTCCGACCGCGGCGAAGCGCAGGTCTGGTTTTCCGACGATTCGGCGCGCATCGTCCTGCAGATGAAATCGAAGTTGAGCTTCGGATCGCTCGACCTCTATCTCAAGGAGTATCACCCCGGGCGCGGCGCCGCCGCGAGTGTCCCGACGGGTGCGCCCCAGGCACCGATCAAGGATGTCGTCGGCGACACGGTCGCGACCTCTGCTCCGAACATGTACCCGCAAGCAATGCCGCCATCCCTTCCGCAGAGCCGCCGCTGAGCGCGGATCCAACGCCCCCGGCGTCGTCGGAAAAAGGGCCGCCGGAAGCCGACCTCTCCGCGGTCCGGACCGTGCCGATCGGCCGTCGTCCCAACAAGGTGCGCGCCGAGGAGTTCGCGAAGCCACCCGAGCGAGCGACCAACGCGCGGCCCGCCGGGCCCTCGTTCGGTGCCTTTATTGACTCCCTCCCCGACATCCTCGTCGCGCGCGATTTCCGGCGGGTCGTCCATGGCATCGTCGCCGCCCACCGCGCGCACCGCACAGTCGTGTTCATGCTCGGCGGCCATGTCGTCAAGACGGGCCTCACTCCGCTCCTGATCGATCTCATGGAACGCGGCGTGATCACGCACGTCGCCACCAACGGATCGACCGCCATCCACGACTATGAGATGGCGCGATTCGGCGCCACGTCCGAGGATGTCGCCGCCGGCTTACGCGATGGCACCTTCGGGATGGCGGAGGAAACCGGCCGCGGCATGAACGAAGCCATCACCGCCGGTCACACGCACGGATACGGCCTGGGCGAAGCACTCGGCCGCGCGCTCGAGCAGGAGCCCGCCCTCGCCCACCCCGAGTTGTCCCTGCTGTTGGCCGGCCGCCGCCTCGGCATCCCGGTCACCGTGCACGCCGCGATCGGCGCCGAGATCATTCACCAGCATCCCGCCGCCGACGGCGCCGCGATCGGCGATACCAGCCACCGCGATTTTCGCCGGCTGTCAGCGGCGCTCGATGGGCTGGATGGCGGTGGTGTGGTCATCAACACCGGCAGCGCGGTCATCATGCCGGAGGTGTTCCTGAAGGCGCTCACGATCGCCCGCAACCTGCACGACGGACGCCCCACTGGATTTCTGACGTGCGATCTGGATATGCAGCGCCACTACCGCCCGCGGGTCAATGTCGTCGAGCGGCCCACTCGGGACGGCGGGGCCGGCTATGAAATCACCGGCCACCACGAGATCATGCTGCCACTGCTCGTCTGGGCGGTCGCCGGCGCGCTCGACCGAGGCCCGGACCAGCCGTTAGAACGCGGATCCGGAAAACCGGTCCCGTAAGCGGCGCGCTGTCTCCGGACTCACGATCCGGATCACGAAATACACCACGGCACCGATGATCAGCGCCTTCAATGCGAACATGAGTAACGTGATCGCGAGGCCGATGACGGCCCCGAAGATGCTGAACACGGAGCCCAGCACGAAAAATCCTAGAACGACAAATGCGCCAATGACGAAGACGGTGCGAAGCATGGGGCAGTACTCGGTTACAGGGTCTGATAATCATACGAAAAACCAGGGGACGCGGTTTCAGTCCGCCACCCCCGGCGCCACGGTGGACCGCTAGGCATGCCCTCCGCCTCCAAGGCCATCCCCTCCGTCGCGGGCGTCGCCGTCATAGGGACGGGCCTGATCGGCCTCGCGTGCGCCCTGGCCCTGGCCGAGCAGGGCCTCGAGGTCGTCCTGATAGGGGATACCCACGCTGGCGCGGCCTCGCCCGCGGGGGCTGGGATGCTCGCCCCGTCCGTCGAGGACGACCACCCGACGACCAGACCCGGCCCCGCCCATGCCTTCGCCGTCGCGTCGCTCGAACGCTACCCCGGATACCTCGCCTGGCTGGCCGGCCGGACCGGCATCAACGTCCCCCTCAACCGCCGCGGCATCCTCCGGGTCGCCCTCGGCGAGGCGTCCGCGAGCTGGCTGCGCGATCGCGCGGGAACCCACGGCCAATGGCTCAATGCGGCCGCCGTGCGCACCCTCGAACCGGGCCTCACGACTGCCGCGGGCGCGATGTTCTACTCGACCGACGGCGCGGTCGACAATGTCGCCCTTCTCCACGCGCTCACTGTCGCCGTCGACCAGTCACGCGAAATCCACCGCATCCGAAGCGACGTGCGCGCGATCGCCTTCAACACGACGCACGTCAGTTGCACGATCGCCGGAACCGGCGCGACGGTGCGCTCGTCGCACGTCGTGCTCGCCGCCGGCGCGTGGACTACGCAGATCACGGGTCTGCCGCGCCCGCTCGCGGTCGAGCCGTACCGAGGGCAGATGTTCGCGGTCGCGGCGTCCGGTGCGGCGACGCTCAGCCACGTCGTGTACGGTCCCGACACGTACATTGTGCCGCGTGGCGACCGCATCCTCATTGGCGCGACGATGGAACGCGTTGGATTCGACTCGAACACCACCGACGCCGCGCTCGCATCCGTGCGCGCCAAAGTGGCGGCGTATTGGCCCATCGTCGCCTCGGTGCCGGCCACGGCGTCGTGGGCCGGTCTCCGCCCGGTCACGCCCGATTTGCTGCCGATCCTGGGCCCCGACCCCAGCCACCCGGCGCTCATCTACGCGTGCGGACACTCGCGAAATGGGATCCTCATGGCGCCGCTCACCGGCGACTGTGTCGCGGCGCTCGTCACCGGCTCCGCCGTCCCGATCCGATCTCAGTGCATTCCGCGTGGAGCGATTCGCCGTGGCGGACCAGCAGTCCTAGGAAGTGCGCAACTTGTGACTTGGTCGTCTTTTGAGCAGCCCTGGCGACCGATATATTTCCCTGACGGGCGCATGTAACTCAGGCTGGTCAATTCGATGGCAGATTCGCTGTATCAGATAATGGGCCGGCATCGGGTCTCCGAGGTGCCGGAGCGAAAGCCCTCATGGCTCAAGGTCCGGGCTCCGGGCGGGCCGAACTTTCTGCGGCTGAAATCGCTGCTACGCGAGCACGGGCTCCACTCGGTGTGCGAGGAAGCCCACTGCCCCAACGTGGGCGAATGCTGGGAGCACGGCACCGCGACGTTCATGATCCTGGGTGATGTCTGCACCCGGAATTGCGCCTACTGCGCGGTCGCCCACGGACGCCCGCCCAAGTACGACATCGCCGAACCAGGCCGCGTCGCCGCCGCCGTCGCCCAGCTCGGGCTCCGCCACGCGGTCATCACGTCGGTTGACCGCGACGATCTCCCGGACTTCGGCGCATCAATCTTCGCCGCGACCGTGCAGAAGATTCACGAGTTGTTGCCCGATTGCTCCGTCGAGGTGCTGGTGCCGGACTTCCAGGGCACTGAAGCATCGATCCGCGCCGTGCTGGACGCCCGCCCGCAGATCTACAATCACAACACCGAGACGGTGCCGCGCCTCTACAAGCGCGCTCGCCCCGGCGGCCGCTATGCGCGCGTGCTCGAGATCTTCCGGATGGCCAAGCGCATTGCACCCGGCATCCCCACGAAGACCGGCATGATCCTCGGCATGGGCGAGACCATCGAAGAAGTGCTTGCCACGATGCAGGAGCTGCGCACGGTCGATGTCGACATCCTGACGCTCGGCCAGTACCTCCGCCCCTCCGACGCGCACATCGCGCTCGATCGCTACGTCACGCCCGAGGAGTTTCGCGAGCTCTACGACGCCGGCATGGCCATGGGATTCCGCCACGTCGAAAGTGGCCCGCTCGTCCGCTCCAGCTACCACGCCTGGGAACAGGTCACCAAAGCGGCGGCGCACGGCGCATGAGCAAGGCGCCATCGTCCACGTCGACGCCACCGTCCGGCACCGTGGCGACTCGTCCAGTAAACGCTGCGCCGAATCCGCCTGCCCCCGCCCCCGCCCCCGCCGCCGCGCCGCCCGCGCCCCCGCCCCCCACCGAGACCAAAGAGCTGCACCGCGAGCTGCTGCGGGTCATGCTGCTCCAGCGGCGCTTTGAAGAGCGGTGTGCCGAGGCGTACGCGCTCGGCAAGATCGGCGGCTTCTGCCACTTGTACATCGGCCAGGAAGGGACCGGCACCGGTGCGATGTCCGTGCTGCGCCCTGATGACTACGTGATCACCACGTACCGCGACCACGCGCAGGCGCTCGCGCGCGGTATCACGCCGCGCGCCGTCATGGCGGAGCTCTTCGGCAAGGCCGCCGGATGCTCGCACGGAAAAGGCGGCTCGATGCACCTGTTCAGCCGCGAACACAATTTTCTGGGCGGCCACGGCATCGTTGGCGCCAACATCCCGATTGCCACCGGCGTCGCGTTCGGCATCAAGTACCGCGGCGGCGACCAGGTCTGCCTCTGCTTCTTTGGCGAAGCGGCGGTCAACAACGGCGCGTTCCACGAGGCGCTGAATATGGCCGGACTCTGGAAGCTGCCGGTGATCTACGTCATTGAGAACAACCGCTACGGCATGGGCACCGCTCTCGAGCGCGCGTCCGCCGTGAACGACATCGCCGAGCGCGCCCGCGCTTACGACATGCACCGCGCCGTGGTCGATGGCCAGGACGTGCTTGCGGTGCGGCGCGTCGTCGGTGAAGCGGTGCAGCGCGCCCGGACCGAGCGCCTCCCCACGCTGATCGAGTCGCGGACCTACCGGTTCATGGGCCACTCCATGTCGGACGCCGTAGCGGGTACCTATCGCTCGCGTGCCGAGCTCGATGAGCAGTTGAAGCGCGACCCGATCGCCCTCCTCCGCGCGTACATGCACGAGCGCAACGAGATCTCGGAGACCGAGGTTGCCGAGCTGGATGCGGCGGTGCGCGCGGAGTGCGAGGACGCCTGGCAGTTCGCCGATCAGAGCCCGGAGCCCGAGCTCGGTGCGCTGCTCGAGGATGTGACGGCGAGTACCAGCGATGACCACGCCGCGGACAACGGCACCGGCACGGGTGCAGGTGACGTGACGCCTGACGGATCCGGGGACTGATCGATGGCGACGATCACGTACCGCGACGCCCTCAACCAGGCGCTGCGTGAAGAGATGCAGCGCGACGACCGCGTGTTCCTCATGGGAGAGGAAGTCGCCGTCTACCAGGGCGCCTACAAGGTCTCCAAGGGACTGCTGCAGGAGTTCGGTGAGCGCCGCGTGGTGGACACGCCGATCACCGAGTTGGGGTTCGCGGGCGTCGGCGTCGGTGCCGCCGTCACCGGGTTGCGCCCGGTGATCGAGTTCATGACCTGGAACTTTGCGCTCCTTGCCCTCGACCAGGTCGTCAACAGCGCAGCCAAGATGCTGTACATGTCGGGCGGCCAGTTCCCCGTCCCGATGGTCTTCCGCGGCCCGAACGGCGCCGCGCTCCAGCTCGGCGCGCAGCACTCGCAGGCCTGGGAATCGTGGCTGATGCACGTACCCGGGCTCAAGGTCGTCACGCCCGGCACGCCGGCCGATGCCAAGGGTCTCCTCAAGAGCGCGATCCGCGACGACAACCCGGTGCTCGTCCTCGAGGGCGAGATGCTCTACAACACCAAGGGCGACGTGCCGGACGGCGAGCATCTCGTCCCGCTTGGGGTCGCGGATCTGAAGCGTGAGGGCGAGCACTGCTCGATCATCACGAACGGGAAGATGGTGCTCGTCGCCCTCCAGGCCGCCGACCAGCTGGCCAAGGAAGGCATCCAGGTGGACGTCCTCGACCTGCGGACGGTGCGCCCGATGGACGAGGACGCGATCAAGGCGACCGTCCGCAAGACGAACCGCGCCGTCGTGCTCGAGGAGGGCTGGAGCGCGGCCGGGATTGGCGGCCACGTGGCGGATCTCATCCAGCGCGAGTGCTTCGACGACCTCGACGCGCCGGTGCTGCGCGTCCATCAGGCCGACACGCCGATGCCCTACGCGAAAAATCTCGAGCGTGCTGCCAAGCCAGACGCGGCCAAGACCATCGCCGCGGTCAAGCGCGTGATGTACCGCTCCTAAGGGCTCGGCAGCGATGGCGACCAAGGTCTACATGGAGGCGCTCTCCCCGACGATGGAGGAGGGACGCCTTGTGTCGTGGCACAAAGCCGAAGGTGATCCCGTAAAGAGCGGCGACGTGATTGCCGAGGTCGAGACGGACAAGGCTGTGATGGAGCTGGTCGCGCGCGGCGATGGCGTGCTTCGCGCGCGGCTGCTCGCTGAAGGCGCGACCGCACCCGTCGGAACACTCGTCGGCGTCATCGCCGAGCCGGCGGAAGACATTGCGGCACTCCTCGCGGCGGCGCCGGCTGTAGCTGCAGGGGCGACGGCATCCACCGCCGCTCCGGCTGCCGCCGCATCGCCTCCGCCTCCCCCACCTCCTCCGCCACCGGCCGCGCCGCCAGCTCCCGCGCCCGCTGCTGCCGCTGCGCCCACCCCGCCTCCGAAAGCCGCGCCCGGCCCCGTCCAGAACGGTGGGCGCGTTCGCTCCTCGCCGCTGGCGCGCCGTCTTGCTTCCGAACGCGGAGTGGAGCTGGGGGCGATTGCCGGCAGCGGTCCGAATGGCCGCATCGTCAAGCGCGATGTCGAGGGCGCGGTCGCCGCGCCGCCGGCTGGCAAGCGCCAGGGGGCGCCCGCGCCGGAGCGGCCGCGTGTTGTCCCCGCTGAGGGTGACTACCACGACGTGGCGCTGACGCAGATCCGGAAGACGATCGCGAAGCGCCTCGCCGAATCGATTGGCCCGGTGCCGACGTTCTACCTCACCGCCGACTACGACGTCGAGCGTATGGCGGAGATGCGGACCGCGATGGCTGCAGAAGGTGACGAGTTCAAGGTGTCGGTCAACGACATCCTGGTCAAAGCCGTCGCAACGGCGCTCGCCCAGCACCCCGAGGTCAACGCGCACTGGCTCGGCGACCATATCCGGTACTTCAATCGCGTCCACATCGGGATCGCGGTCGCGATCGACGATGGGCTCATCACGCCGGTGTTGTTCAACGCCGAGACCAAGAGCCTCAAGCAGATCGCCGAGGAGACGCGTGCGTTGGCGGCTCGTGCCCGCGCCCGGAAGCTCGGGCCCAACGAGTACACCGGCTCTACGTTCTCCGTGTCGAACCTCGGCATGTTCGGGATCGAGCAGTTCACCGCGATCATCAACCCGCCTGAGGCGGGGATCCTGGCGGCTGGAGCGGTCGAGGCGCGCCCGGTCGTCGTGGACGGCGCGGTGGTCATCCGGCGGCGCATGCGTGTGACGATGAGCTGTGACCACCGGGTGATCGACGGCGCCACCGGCGCCCGCTTCCTGCAGACGCTCCGGCGTCTCGTCGAAAACCCGCTTATGATGGTGTATTGATTACGGGTGCACGGCTGGTGTTTTGTGGGCCGATGCATTGATCGCTGGTGCCGAGAGCGCACCACCTGCTGAGACGACTACAGGCAAGGAATCCATGGCTTCATATGATGTGATCTTCATCGGCGGCGGCCCCGCCGGATACGTCGGTGCGATCCGCGCTGCGCAGCTCGGCATGACCGTCGGCGTCGTCGAGCGCGAAGGCCTGGGCGGCACCTGTGTTCTATGGGGCTGCATCCCGGCCAAGTCGCTGCTCGAGAGCGCGTCGCTCGCCAACAAAGTGCGGCACGCAGGCGATCACGGGATCACGACCGGCGAGTTGAAGTTCGACCTCAACCCGGCGATGAAGCGTTCGCGCGCGGTGAGCCTCCAGAACTCCAAGGGTGTCGAATTCCTCTTCAAGAAGAACAAGATCACCTGGATCAAGGGCGAAGGGACCGTCGTGAATCCCACCACGGTCTCGGTCAAGACCGCCGACGGCAAGAGCGAGACGCTCCAGGCGAAGAAGGCCGTCGTGATCTCCACCGGCTCGCGCGTACGCGGCTTGCCGCAGGCGGGCCTCGCGCTCAACAAGAAGACAGTGCTGTCGTCCGATGAAGTGCTGATTCTCGAGAAGGCCCCCGAAGACGATGCTGATCGTCGGCGCCGGGGCGGTCGGCTGCGAGTTTGCCGACGTCTACAACGCCTTCGGTACCGAAGTCACGCTCATCGACATCGCGCCGGTGGTCCTGCCGCTCGAAGACGCCGACGTCTCGGCGGAGCTTGCGCGCGCCTTCAAGAAGCGGAAGATCGACGTCGTGACCGGCGCGTCGGTCAAGGACGTGAAGATCGGCGCGGACAGCGTCACGCTCACGATCGACGCCGGCGGCAACGCGCGCCAGATCACCGTCGAGAAAGTCCTCGTCGCGACCGGCCGCCAGCCCAATATCGACAACGTCGGTCTCGAAGCGCTGGGCGTGAAGAAGACCAAGCAGGGCTTCATTGAGATCAACGAGAAGATGGAGACGTCGGTGAAGGGCATCTACGCGATCGGCGACGTCGCGGGTCCGCCGATGCTGGCGCACAAGGGCGAGCGGGAGGGGATCGTGTGTGCCGAGTTCATTGCGGGCAAGCATCCGCATCCTCGTGAATTACGGCAACATTCCCAACGCGACGTACTGCCACCCGGAAGTCGCATCGATCGGACTGACCGAAGCGCAATGCAAAGAGAAGAAGCTCGAGTACAAGGTCGGGAAGTTTCCCTTCTCGGCCAACGGGCGTGCCCGGACGTCGGGCGAGACCGAGGGTTTCGTGAAGATCATTCGCGACGCCAAGTACGGCGAGATTCTGGGCGCCCACCTGATCGGCGCGCACGCGACGGAGATGATCCACGAGTTGGCGGTCGCGCGCGAGAACGAGTTCACGGTGGAGGAGATCGAGTTGGCGATCCACGCCCACCCGACGATGTCGGAAGCGATCGCGGAGGCGGCCCTCGATTCGATGGGCCGTGTGATCAGTTTCTGAGCCGGTGTTCTGCGTCCACCCGGCAGTGTCCCCAGTTTCTGATCTAAACCCCAATCGCCGTCCCTCTTAGGCCGTCGTACCGCCCTGATCCGTGCCTATCCTGATCTCCGACCTCGGCCGCGTCCCCTACGCCGAGGCATTGGAGATCCAGCGGAACGTCGCCCGCGACCGGATCGCGGGCGTGATCACCGAGGACGTGTTGTTGCTGGTCGAGCACCCGCCGGTCGTGACCTTGGGCCGCTCGTCCAAGGCGGGACACCTGACTGCGTCCCCCGCCCTGCTGGCCGCCCGCGGTGTCGAGGTCTTCGAGGTGGAGCGTGGCGGCGACGTGACCTTCCACGGCCCGGGCCAGCTCGTGGGCTACCCGGTGATCGACCTCAAGCGGCACAAGCAGGACCTGCATTGGTACCTTCGCCAGTTGGAGGGCTCGTTGATCGACGCCCTCAGCACGTTCGGGATCCCGGCCCGCACGAACGCGGGACTCACGGGCGTGTGGACAGAGAAGAAATGTGATCCTCCGTTGGCGAACCCCCTGCTGCGCAAGATCGCGTCGATCGGCGTGCACGCGCGCGATTGGGTTACGTGGCATGGGTTTGCGCTGAACGTGACGACGGATCTCTCGTACTTCGACCTGATGGTCCCCTGCGGTATCCCTGACGTCGAGATGACGTCGGTCGCCCGCGAGTTGGGCACGACCCCGGACGCGGCGGTAGTCCGCGACGCGGTGGTCAACGCCTTGGCAAATCGCTTCGGTCTGACACCGGTATCGTCCCGGTAGGGGCGGGTCATGACCCGCCCATTGATGGATCGGTCGCACCGTCGCCATCCCGTCATGCCACCCACGACGTCGCACCGCGCTCCGCTGACAACGTCCTCGCATGATTTCCCGCCGGTGCCCCGGGGCTATTCTTCCCGAATGTCCGATCTCAACCCTGCGCAACTCGCGGCGGCGACGCACGGTGACGGCCCGCTCCTGATCATTGCGGGCGCGGGAACGGGCAAGACGCGCACATTGGTGCACCGCGTCGCCCACCTGATCGAGCGCGGCGTAAAGCCCGAGCGGATTTTGTTGCTGACGTTCACCCGCCGCGCCGCGCAGGAGATGCTGGGCCGCGTCGAGCGGTTGGTGGGTGCGGCGTGCCACAAGGTGCAGGGCGGCACGTTCCACGCGACCGCGCACCGTCTCCTCCGCCGCTACGGCGCGGCCGCCGGGATCGCGAACGATTTCACGATCATGGATCAGGAGGATTCGGCGGACTTGATGCACATGGCCCGCGTGCAGTTGGGCTATGGCGACAAGACCAAGCGATTCCCCAAGAAGGAGACGCTGCAGCGGGTCTACTCCCGCCACGTGAACACTGAGATCCCGGTGGGGACGATATTGGCCGAGGAGTACCCGCAGTTCGCGGGGTTCCTGCCGGATTTCGTGAAGATCTTCGCGGACTACACCGCGCGAAAGGGCAACCGCAATCTGGTGGACTACGACGACCTGCTCTTGTTCTGGGCGGGGATGCTGGAGCACTCGCCGGAGGTCGCGCACAAGGTCGCGTCGCTCTACGACCACATACTGGTGGACGAGTACCAGGACACGAACCTGCTGCAGGCGCGCATCCTGCGCGGCTTGTGCCGCAACCATAAGAACGTGACGGTGGTCGGCGACGACGCGCAAAGCGTGTATTCGTTCCGCGGCGCGAGTTTCCGCAACATCCTCGACTTCCCGCAGCAGTTCGAGGGGACGAACATCGTCACCCTGGAGCAGAACTACCGCTCGACGCAGCCGATCCTCGACACCACCAACCTGCTGATCTCACGGGCAAAGGAGCGCTTCACGAAGGTCCTGTTCACGACGCGGACGGGTGGCGATAAGCCGTGGCTCGTGACCGCGCGGGACGAGGAGGAGCAGACGCGGTTCGTGGTGGACCGGATCCTGGAGCTGTACGAGAGCGGTACGCCGCTTCGGGAGATGGCGGTACTCTTCCGCGCGGGCTACATGTCGGCAGCGATCGAGATCGAGCTCACGAACCGGAAGATCCCATTCGAGAAGTGGGGCGGCCTCCGGTTCCTGGAAGCCGCGCACGTCAAGGACGTGCTGGCGTTCCTGCGGGTGCTGGAGAATCCGCGCGACGAAGTGAGCTGGTACCGGATCCTTTTGTTCCTGCCCGGGCATCGGCGACCTGACCGCGCGCGCCGCGATCGCCGCGATGGCGCAGGCTGCGTGGGAGTCGGCGTCGTTCGCGAAGTATCGCGCCCCGCCCGCGCCCGTGCGGCGCACGAGTCACTCATCACGCTGCTGGACACGCTCCGCTCCGGCGAGACGACGCAGACCGTGAGCGCCGACATTGCTCGGGTGCGGAAGTTGTACGACGACATCCTGCGCGAGCGCTACGACCAGGCCGAGCCGCGCCTCGCGGATCTGGATCAGTTGGAGACGATCGCGGGCAGTTACCCGAGCCGCTCTGCGTTCCTTTCGGCGCTTGCCCTCGAACCGCCGCAGAACACGCACGACCTCGCGGTGGGCGACCACGAGGACGAGGATGTATTGGTGTTGAGCACGGCCCACTCCGCGAAGGGCAAGGAGTGGGATGCGGTGTTCCTGATCTGGGCGGTGGACGGCTGGTTCCCGACGACGCGCTCCATGAACGATGACGCGGGCATTGAGGAGGAGCGACGCCTGATGTACGTGGCGCTCACCCGCGCCCGGCACCACCTGGCAGTGAGCTACCCGCTACAGGTCTACGGCAACCGCCGCGGCGCAGACTATAGCATGGACCAGCTCTCGCGCTTCCTGGACCGCGGCGTCCGCGACAAGATGGAGCGCGTGGTCGTCGGCACCCCCGACCAACAGCCAATCCTCTACCCGCCCGCCCCGCCGATTGTCCCGATCGACCTGCGAGCGATGATGCGCGAGCGTTTCGGCGCAGCGCCGTAACCAACATACAGCACCGCGCCTGGATTCCCGGACCTGACAAGTCGGTCAGAATCTGCCAGATGGCGCCAGTCGACACCGAACTTCGCCGGGGCAGCCCAGCTTGACGCCGGGGCCCGCGACGCGCGCTTTGGGCCAATCGTTCCGCGTTTGGAGTGCGCCGGGGCCGCACAGGGCGTGCCCGTTCGCGTCAATCAGCCGTTAGGTCGAGGAGTCCAGTTAACTCACGATCAGGCATCCTTAGGCCAACAGGATCTTGTGACGCTCATCTCGAACGTGAGTCTGCGGCTTTCTTGACACGATACATCAACTCACCAGTGAACCTGGCGGACCCGCTCGTTGGAAGTGATCCCACCCAAAGGCGATACCGATGGTCAACCCACGCCAAGAGTGAGAATTGAATTTCGCCAGAAGTCGGTGCCGTCAGCTGACGACAAAGCCTTCGCCAGCCAGTGCCGGGCCCATTCGTTCCACGCATAGTTCTTCCTCGCATCGACCGCAACGTCCCCTAAGAATCCAGGGCTGTCAGGTGTCGTCTAGAATCGACTCCGAGTGTTGATTCGCGGTCCTCAGACCTGCGAATGGTTAGCGCCCTCGCCAGATCTCCTGGACAGTCGGATGCTGCCAGCGTGTCCACAAAGTCAGTCAGCCACTGGCCTGCGCCGCAGACTTCAGCAGCTATTGTGAGTCGCTCCAAGAGTCTGTCGTTTGCCGCGTGCGCGAATAAGCCGCAACGCAGTTCATTTATCGCGTCGCTGTCAGCTGCCCTAAGCAGGGTGTAATCGTAAATATCAGATCATCAATCGTAACAGACCATGTGGGCCGTATACTCCGGAAAGAGCGAAAGATGCTCGGCTCTGCTCGGGTCAGTCGTGGCGCACGCCGCCGCGATTGTCAGGCTCCAGGCACGAATCTGGCCACGAATGGTCTCATTGGTCACTGATTCAATTCGGCTCAGCCACTTATCGGCAGTTTCGGGCTGTTGCTCAACGACTAATCGCAAAGAATCGATGTGGCCTGCCAGAGCCAGAGCGCCCGCTCCTTCGTCGGCTAGAGCCGTTCATACGCCACAATCGAGGTGATAGCTTCACGATATCGCCGTTCGACGCCTCGTGCGTGTTTTTCAGGGTCGGACATTGCGCTCAGAGTCGCATTGTCAAGTACCCCCTTATCCGGAACTATTTCCTCCGCGTTGAATCGTATCTCAAGACCATCGGCTGTTGTTCTAGGATTGGCACACTCCCTGCGGGCGGAGTCGCTACATCGGCGCCGTAAGGCGATCTAGGCGTCGTGGCCAGCGTCTCGTACTTTTTTGTCGCTCGTTGGCGAAACTGTTGGGTTGCCATGCCTAAAAAGCGCGGAGCGATGAGATGCAATAGGTCAAGCCGCTTTCTTGACAAACCGCTGCCGCAACTGCTCTGTCATGCCAGTGTGAGCCACCCACGATCTTTCCGTCCTTCGCCATTTCCTCAAGCAGTATCCTGTTCAATTTGTTGTCCTTCGCTGCGTACGCTACATGCGCGGCCCCATATGCGACCTGATCGTCGGTGTTGACGAACCCGGCAGCGATCGTAGCCCGCGATAGATCCGTCAACGTGGTCTATTCGCCGACGCGAAGTACAGCAGCCGACTCACAATCTCGGCTTCCATTCACGTCCGGCAGTATCTCGTCAAACTGGCGACCATTGAGGGGTCTAGCACCACGCAAAATGTCGGTGTATAACGCGGTACCGGGCGGAAGGGACAGGAGGAGATTCAACTGTGCCTTTAGGTCCAGATGAGGCATCATTGCAGCGACGAGCGCATTGACAACCCAGGGACGTCGATGCCGCTAAGGCGCTGGTCGTCTGCAACGACGACATTAAGGGCGGCCTGCAGGGCGCCCAACTTCGAGTTTCCCCAAAGAGTGGGCTGAGCCGCTGCAGATGCCAGGATAGTTGGCGTAGAGACATTTCGCGACGAATCGGCGCTCGCTCCTGACGATTTTCAGCATGTGACCCCGCGATCAACGGGGTGCTCCGGAGCGTGCCAACTGCCGGACCCTATGGCCTCAGGATCAGGTCGTCTACAGTCCCACTCATGCGTTTCAAAGATCGCTCGGAACTAGCTGCGATATCCGCGTTCCGCATTCGCAAGCTCGCACATTCCGGAGCATTCGGTCGTGGGGGATCAGTACCACAGAAAGTCTCAACTTCGTCGCCAGCGCGACTCGCGAATGGCGAGAGAGTATCGGCGATGGTTCCGACAGCTCCTGGTCCCCCAAGAGTCGGCAAAACTCAGCCGCCGCGCAACGAGCCACCTTTCACTTAGAGCTCTTCATTGATCGGGGCGATAAGCCGAAACGGAACAGCATCGGTCGTTTCCCGTGGATCTACTCGGTTCAACGGAACAAACCATCCAGGTCGTCGCCACCTGCGAGGGTATCAGGCGCGAATGACCTTGAAACGAGGACCATGCGACGAATCCCTCGGCGCACGACATTAATCGGCCACCTGCGGGGTCAGACGGGCGGTAAGTTCGACAAGATTTAGCGCGGGACGATTCTTGATGTTCGATGGTAAGTTTATAGAACAACGATCGTTCGTAGTCGTTGAGAGACGCGACAGCTTTTATCGATTCTGTCTCCGCGATCGGCTCGACGCCTCGCCTTACTCTCCTCGTATCGCCCACAACCTCAAACCGACGCCGTGACCACCACCCGAGCCATCTCACCAGGTGGTGCTTGATCTGCTCGGGATACGGCGGCATGCTTTCGTCGCGCCAACAATACCGCTGAGACACGATCAGGGTGGCTCCATCTGCCTTTATCGCGTCTTCGCCACTTCCGGCGACCCGGAGGAAGGCTTCTGCCCTAATCGGTACATAGGCGGCCATTGACTCGAGAGCTGTCACGCCTACGTTTTGCAATCCACACCAGGCACGGATCAGCGCTTCGCAGATTTCAACTGGACAGCCCGGGTCAAGACATGATAGGCCTGTAGCTGCCGCTAGCATATCGGCGATCGAATCGAAACCCCTGATGGGGTCGAGGATCGCATTCAGTCGACTGTCGAGCTGAGCGACAGATCCGATCTCACCAAGAGCAGTCGAAAGCTCTGCGTTGATCAGCAGACCGAGTGCGTAAGGCAACGCCGATTCGCGAAACGAATAAAAGCCCGGCCTCTGGGCGTTAATTTGCAGAAATCTTCCTTCCTCGATCTCGGTCAAGTCATTTTGTGCCGCCTCCGGACCCCGGCGTTTAGCGACACCAGAATGGGTTGGCCATTCGTCACGATCGAACTGCCGTCTTGACCGTTGAAGCCAATCAGCCGCGTGCGAGCGAAGCAACTTGGCGAAATCGTCGAGATTATGAATCATTAAGTCGCTGCGCTCTTCAAATCGCGCTCGAAGATATTCGATCAGCAGGCGTTCTATCGTCAGATCGTCTGCCTGCAAACCGACTCGACGCCAAAGCTTGACACCGATGGCGCACACTTGAGGATTGCGCATGAAATCGCGGACTTTGACGGTCAACTCCGCGGGCGTTGCGGACACGCGCGCGAGGGCAAATGCGAGCTCTTGATCCGTGTATCCCGTGACGAGCACTTTCGCAACTGGCAAAGCGAGTCGCGGTTCTACGTCACGGCGCCAGTATTCTGGCCGTGACGTTACGACGAGGATCCCGCCAAGGCTCTGTATAAAACGAGCGTGAGACAAGACTATGTCAGCCCACGGATAGTGGGCCCTCTCATTGAGACCGTCCAGAACTAGGACGAACCTTGGGTCGACTGTCGGTTTGCAGCCCTCCCAGCGGGTCAGTCGTCGATACCATTCCTCTGTATTTGGTCTGGATCGCTTCGCCCGTCCTGCTCACTCAGAAGTCGGGCGATGCTTGTCTTTGGATCGGTCGTTACCAGGTGCTCGACTCGACGCCCTGCTACAAACAGCACCACCGGCTGATCCGGTAAAGCGGCCCACCATTGAGCCACCAGCCAGGTCTTACCAATTCCTTCGTCCCCGACAACGGCGACAACACCTTCGCGCCCTTCGCGGGAGCTACACCCATTGGCTAACGCTGAGACTAGCGTGGGCCGGGGCTGTGCTGGCTCCGACGGATTGCCGACCGCAATGTATTGATTGAACGTTTCGCGAGACTTGACCGGATTGACCAACCGCTCCCGCATTCCAGCCGGTGTCTTCAGCGCGAAGAGCGTCCAATCCCACCGTAGCGGCACTCACTTGTTCGCGCAGTCGCTGAAGCGCATGCCCAAAACCGAGCTGGTCTCGCACTGTGTTGAGTATGGTCACCAATGGACCGCAATCGCGATCAGGAAAGTGACCTCGAAACCAATCTTCCGTGATGCGCGGTTCCGCTGCCAAGAGCACCGCAAGCTGGGGCTGCGGCATGGCCCAGTCGAGCACCACGAGTGCAATTCCTTGTTGTTCGAGAATGGCTGCGAGGTGTATAACAGTGCTCTCAGCGACCGAACTAGCGCATCCCAGAACCCAAGCGTCGACCAGACCGCCAAGCGCGTGTGCGGCTACCGCGGCCTTTCCAGCGAGTTCTTCTAATCTAGGATTGTCCCTGTACCGCTTCGTCTCAATCGCGATTGCAAAGCGATCTGGAGCGGATGTGGCGTCCCTGCCAAATTGGGACCCAGCTTTCGCTAGGCGGAAGTCGAGGTGAGAAAGGTTGCTTAAGCAGACAGCGACCAAGCCCTCGAATCCATTCTCGCCGGTTGGTTGGAGTGCGAGAATGATTTCTCGCAGATTGGTAAGGGCATCGCTGTCCGGCATGGCTTATTACGCCTCAGTTTGTCTTCCGAAGCCGTACTTGCCGAATACCACTGGCTCTTCGAATATCGGCAGGTCGTAAAATGTGCGGCGTAACTCGCAGCGCCAGCCATGGAGCTGACATTCGCTGCCCGTGACACTGGCCCTTCGTCCCGATCTTCGGACCAGCAGGACCACCGGAATAAGCGCAGATTGGGTCTGATCAAAGCGGGCCGGATCGCGGCCCGGGGAGGATCACCCAGATGCGGAAGAGTCGGTTCACGGAAGCGCAGATCGTGGCCGCGCTGCGGCAGGCGGAGAGCGGCGTGGCCGTCGCGGAGCTCTGTCGGAAGCTCGAGGTGACGGAGACCACGTTCTATCGCTGGAAGCGGCAGTACGCCGGGATGGGGGTGAGTGAGCTCCGCGAGATGCGGAGTCTTCGGGAAGAGAACCGGAAGCTCAAGCAGGCCGTCGCCGATCTCGTGCTCGACCGGACGATCTTGCAGGAGTCGCTCCGAAAAAAATTCTGACGCCGGCGGCCCGACGCCTCTGGATGCGGTGGATCCAGGAGGCGTTCCAGGTGTCGATGCGCCGAGCGTGCCACGCGACGGGCGTGTGGCGCTCCGGGGTGTTGTACCAGAGCCGTCGGCCCAGTCAGGAGCCGCTCCGTCGCCGCCTGCGCGAGCTGGCGAGCGTGCGCGTGAGCTACGGCCAGAAGCGGCTGCATGTGTTGCTGCGGCGCGAGGGCTGGGCCATCAATCACAAGCGGACGCGGCGGCTCTATCGGGAGGAGGGCTTGCAGCTCGGGCGTCGGCGCGGCCCCAAGCGGCGGAAGCACGTGAGTACGCGGCCGGTGCGGGCGCCGGTCGAGCGACCGAACATGCGCTGGGCGATGGACTTCGTGCACGATCAAACGGCGACGGGCGCGACGTTCCGCGTGCTGACAGTGATCGATGTCTATTCGCGCGAGTGCTTGGCCCTCGTCGCGCGTCCGCGCTTCCGCGGCGAGGATGTCGCGGCAGTGCTGACCACGTTGCTCGGCCAGCGCGGGCGGCCGGCGGTCCTGCAATGCGATCAAGGAACCGAGTTCACATCGATGGCCATGGACGCCTGGGCGTACTGGCAGCACATTCCGCTCGACTTGAGCCGGCGGGCACCCCGGGCGACAATGCAGTGAACGAAGCCTTCAACGGCTCGCTCAGACGGGAGTGCCTATCGCAACACCACTTTTACTCGATCGAGGACGCGCAGCAGATCTTGGATACTTGGCAGGCCGAGTACAACAACGAGCGGCCGCACAGCAGCTTGCACGATCTGGCGCCGGCTCACTTCCGAGCCCAAGCCAGCTTCACCCCAGAGCCAATCGCGCAGATTTCCTAACCGTCCTGCTGGTCCGAGATTGGGGTGTAGAGCCCCAGAGCCAATCGCGCAGATTTCCTAACCGTCCTGCTGGTCCGAGATTGGGGTGTAGAGCCGCTTACTGCGCGCCCGCTTGTCGAATGGCCCCGATGAGCGGGCGTTCTGCTGTCTGCGGACGTGGGGACAATTCCTGGGGACAATTCAGGTGGACAGCCCAGCGGCCCTAAGCGTCTTGCGATGAGCCCACGCGCCGCGTTGCGAGCGCTCAACAATCGGTCTATTAGTCGGGGCGGCTGTTCACGATAGATATTCGGATCTAATGGACATGGCCTTTGCAATTCTCTTGAAGTCGCCAGCAGTGATCCGGAAAGCTCCTCTGCGAAACGCTAAGCCCCAACTCTTGTTCCCTTGGGTAAATGTCAGTTCTTGCAGCAACGGCCGGACGGGCGCTTGTCGACTCTTGAAAAACTGCGTCCGGCGGCGATATGGACGAAAGCCCGCGGACTGTTCAGCTTCGTAGGGGTATTCGTCAAGGATGCGTCCGGCAGCGGTGAAAGCCTGCAGGACAGGCTCGCTTCTCATCAACTCGCGTGGTGAGTAGAAGACGATGAGGTCGCCGGCCTTCAATCGGCGCACCAAAGCCTCCTTACCGTGGCCCAGTTGGCAGAAGCCGCCTTGAACGGCGTCGAGCACATGGTCGTGGCTTGCGACCCCAACCCAATGGCTTCTGTGTGTCACCTTTCCGAGTGCCACTTCGAAGCTCCATCAAGGTTGAAGAACTTATTTACTAGCCTTCTGTCGCGGCAGAATCCCCGGACGCCTCGCCGGGGCGTCTGGGACGATCACTATTGCTCAGTTCTTCTTCTGCGAGCCCTCAAGGAATGTCTTGAGTCGTTCCAGCGCGGCCTGGCTCTCCACCGGGTCCAAGGCGCCATTCTGCGAACGTGACACGGTCACGCCTCCTTCTGACCGGACAAGGGAGAAGAACCTGCTGAACATACTCTTGCCACCGGGAAGGGACGGTACGGTCCAGACCGCAAGTGAAAGCACCTGCGGCAGGGGCTTGCCGTCGCCGCCAATGGGCTGCCCCGTGACCACCCACTCGAAGCCGGGAATACAGACGACTGTTGTCTGCACCAATCTCAGCTTTCTCCATCCGGAAAGTCAATGGTTTCGAATACTTGATCGCCGACGCGGTTGGGGTGGTCGACCGCCCCGCTGATAAGCGGCTTTGCGTCGCTCGACTTAGTAAACCATTTGTAGACGTTCTCTGGGGTTGAGACGAAATCAAATATCTCATTCGCAGGCCGGTCAATAACTATATGGTTTTCGACAAAGACGACGTTGGTGTTGTCGCCGATAGCAGAAACAAATCTGGCGGGGCGGTTTGCGCTGACGCGGCGGTCGCCGCCGCTATCATGCCAAAACCCAACAAAGGCAAAAGCAGGTGCGTCATCAATTGTCCGCTTGGCATGTTGCTCTCCTCTTTGAGTTGTCTTGCGATTTGACACGGCGGGGTCCTGGACCTGAGCGCCTCCAGCGGCCTCGCACTCATCTCTCGTGGGTGAATCCTCGTTTCGCCCTTCTCGTACCACTCCATGGAGGGTCGCCTCAACCGTCTCGCTTCTGAAGCGGAGGGCTAAATGGCGATCCCGCCTGCGACCTCGATACGCTGCGCATTGACCCAATGATTCTCTTCCGAGAGAAGCGACGCGATCATGGGGCCGAGATCTTCTGGGACACCTGCCCGGCCTAGTGCCGTATTGTCGGCAATCACCTTGTTGACAGCAGGATTGTCGCGCACGATGCCGCCGCTGAAATCGGTTTCAACGGGGCCTGGTGCAACCACATTGACGGCGATCCGGCGCGGACCCAACTCCTTTGCCAGATGCCTCGACAGCACTTCGACCGCGCCCTTCATTGACGCGTATACCGCCCCTCCGGTCGAGGCAGTGCGAGTCCTCGCTGTCGAGATGTTGACGATGCGCCCGCCATCCTTGATCAGGGGGAGAAGCTTCTGCGTCAAAAAAAAGACGCCTTTGAAATGGACGCTTAAAACACTGTCAAACTCTTCCTCGGTGGCCTTCTCAAACGGCAGATTGCGGTGATTGTTGCCAGCGTTGTTGACTAGAAAGTCGAGCCGGGTCGCTCCGAGCTTGGCGAGTGCGCCCTTCACGCTTTCGACAAAAGCGTCGAACGAAGCCACATTGCCAGCGTCCAATTGCAGCGCAATGCCTTGCGCTCCTGCGTTCCTCACTGCGGCAACGACTGCTTCCGCATTGGCGCTGTGGCTGTGATAGGTCAAGATCGTGTGAACTCCGCGCTTTGCGAGGCTCTCGATTGTATTGCGGCCGATACCGCGGCTGCCTCCTGTGACCAGTGCGATTTTAGGTGTTGAAGTTGTGCGGTCGTTCGTCATGTTCGGTCTCCTGTTAGTTGTCCTTGCTCATTAGTTGGTTAATCGGCGGTCTCCTGAACGCGTGCTTCGTCAAGTGGGGCCTGACGAAGTCGCAGGGATGAACGAGATCATTGCACCCCCCGTTAGTTGTGAGCTCGATGCAAGCAAGGCGCGTGTCTCGGCAACGACACGATCCTGAAACTTCGGGTCGCGCACGAGCGGCGAACCAGCATTGGATGTCCGCGCTCGTTGTAGTAGATACCGGTCTGACCGGAGGCATCGATCAGGATTGGGTGATCACGCGCGCGGCTCGCTTTGGGGTGCTCAAGATCTTTACGAACGGCAAGAGAAGCGGCACGAGTAGCGGAATGATGTATTTCTGCAGAAAGGCGCACGCCGGGCCGACATTGGCACCTCCGAGACCGGTGGTCGGATTCAGGCCGGGCTCGATCGCGTTGAAATGCAGCCGTGGAGTCTCACGGGCGAATGCCATCGCCGCAGCGAGGATGGCTTGTTTGGAAGTTGCGTAAGCATCGAAGCCCGGTCGTTTGGCGCCGCCAGGGGTCCAGGGGTCCATCCACCCCGCGCACTCGCCTCGGCGGAGACGTAGCGACCACCCCGAAATCCCGCAGCCGCGGATGGCTTGCGTTCGGGGTCTTCTACGGCCGAGACGACGAAGACGACATTTGCACCGTTGGGGAGACTTGGCGCAAGCGCCTCGGTGAGCAAAAACGGGCCGAGATGGTTCGTTGCGAACGTCATGTCCCAGCCCACCGCGTTTGTGGTCGGACGCATCGGCATGGTGCCCGCATTGTTGAGAAGGCCAAGAATGGGGAGGTGTAGCGCGACGATCTCCGCAGCCGCGCGCTCCACGGACATGGGATCAGCCAGATCGCAAACGACCGACACCGCATGCCGGCGTTTTCTTTCGATGATCGTCTCCACCTCGTCGAGCTTTCGGCGATCACGACCGACCAGCACGACGGTGCCGTGCTTGGCCAGCTCAAATGCCGTACGGCGACCGATGCCGGAGATTGGGCCGGTGATGATGTAGGCCTTTCGATCTGTAGGAACTGTCTTTTTTGACATGCTGCACCCCATGTGAATGGGTGGCTAGTCAGTCAGCTATTTGGTCAAAAAAAATCAGGATATTACCCGCCAGAGTGCATCGAACCCTGCCTTGCAGTGCCTTGTCGCGTTGGCCGGGTCCTGAACCATGTAGTCCATCGTCGCCTCCGCAAGCGAGTTCATGATCGCGGAGACAAAGCCCATTCGGAGCGTCGCGCATTGGACCATTCGAGCGACAGCGTTCCATCAGCGCGGCGATCTTTGTCATGGTCTTATGGCCAGCCGCACGGGTTGCAGGCGTGATTTCGTCGGAAACCCCAAGCTGCGCCAGCACGCGTCGCCTTTCGGGATTGGATACCGCCCAGCGCATCCAATTGGACCAGATGTGAAAGAACTGCTTGCGGAGTCAGCCTTTGCGGAAGCCCCTCCAAGGCAGCCGAGGCCATACCGGCTTTGAGTTCAAGATAGAGTTGGTTAAACAGGTCCGCCTTGGTCTCGAAGTACGTGAAAAACGAGCCGTTGGAAACGGCGGCCTCTCAAGCAATCATCGCTGTCGGCGCGCCCAATCCCTGGGTAACGATCATACTCGTCGCCGCTGCCAGCATTTAGCGCATTCCGTTTGTCTTCACTTTTCGGCCTAGCCATGACCCAATTATATAAAAGAGCGCCCAGTCAGTCAAGTAGGGGGGTCTTGCCAAAGCTAAGTACGTGGACGGTGGCCTTCCTCCAGGCTCGCCGGACCTTTCGACAGAGGTCGAGATTCAGGGGAAGCGAAAGCCGCCTGTCTCGGTATTGTTGATAGGGCAATCATTGGTCTAAGATCTGCGAAATGGCTGGCACGCCTTACGCCTGAGCAAAGCGGCGCGATTTGCCGAAAGTGAAGCGTTCGCGGCGGAGGCTACGGCTTTTTGAGTCCCATTTGCTTTGCGAGATAGGCGTCGAGCATCCTCGCAGGAAGGAGTCTGGGCAAAGTCCAGTTCTTGAAACGCTGCGGAACCACTGCGTAGCGCGCCTTGGGTCTCGCCTTGCTGACTGCGACGAAGACAGCTTCGCCGGGACGCTTGGGGATAAGCCGTTCGTCCGGGCTTCGGTGACGATGAACTTCTGGAAGTTGTGCACCGCCGCCCAATACTCAGTCGGCTTGAATGGAGGCTGACTTTCCGGGGCAGCCTCATGCACGCCGTCGGCGTCCGCGATGTCCATCAGCAGGGGCACGAAACCCTGACCGAACTCTCTCTGCAAACGATCGGCGTCAGCCTGCTTGCGCACGGAGCCGAACACGCGAAATCCCTTTGAAACAAGCACCTTTGTGGTTCCCAAACCAATTCCGGTGGACACCCCGGTTACCACGACATCTTGCCGTTTGCCACTCTCGTTTCTCCTTTTCCTTCTTTGAAACTACGGTGCGTGGCCGCGAGCTTGCCGGCCTTGATCCGGCAGGCCTTGGATTCCTGCCCGGCTGTGCGCCTCGCCGGTCTTCGGATCGGTTCACCTGAATGCAGAGCGGACCGGATCGATCTGCCTCGGGCCATTGGCGGGCATTCTCGTCGGAAGAAGGCCGGGCAGAATCCAGTGTTTCAAGCGTTGCGGAACCGTCGCTCAACGGAGCGCCTCTGCGAGCCGTAGTAGCATCGCAGTGACTGCCTGCGGATCAAGAGGGGCCGAAGCGTCCCTCAGACGCGACTTCCGCATCGGCCACGATCCCAGAGGCCGCTTCCAGTGCATCACGACCTCTCGCCGTCAGCTCGGTTTTTTGGACGCGCCCGTGTTCGGGATGGGCAGTCCGCGAGATGAAGCCTGCACGCTCAAGTGCGACCAAGATTGCCTGCATCGTTTGTGGAGTCACAAAAGCGCGGCGCGCGAGCGTGGCGTTCGAAGCACCCGCCTCGACCTTCAGAAAGGTGAGGACCGCATACTGGGGCGTGGTTAGCCCAATCTCCCGTAGTCCGGAGTCCAAGCGGGTGCGCAGCGCCTGCTGAGCCAGCTTCAACGCAAAGCCGATCGTCGCGTACGGATCGCCCATCGACGGGTTAGCCTTCGTGACTTGACATATCAGGGCCCTTATATTTATATCAGCCCACTGATACTATAAGGCTTGTCCAGCGAAAGGAAACACCCAGCATGCCCCATCTGATCGGACCCGATTTCATTGGCATTCAAACCGAAGATCTGGATGCAGCGCGGACCTTCTACACCGAAGTCGTCGGGCTGAAGGTCGCCGCCAAAAGCCCTCCGGGCGCCGTAGTGTTCGATACTAAGCCGGTCCCGTTCGCCGTTCGCACTCCCTTGGTCGAACTAAAGGGAACGGACAGGCTTAGGCGAGGGCGTCGCTATTTGGTTCGGCTGCGATGACGCCGACGCGCTGCATGACCATCTTGTCGAGCACGGGACGGCAATCGTCTTCGCGCCGAAAGACGGGCCGTTTGGCCGTTACTTCGCGTTCCGCGACCCGTTTGGCTACACGATTACACCCCATACGGTCGCGCATTCCTGAGCTTGGGTGATCCGCGGCGGCTGTCGTGTAAATCGCTCCTTACCGGCCGCCGCAGTCTCACCCAGTGACCTCTCCGCAACCTGAAAGGAAATATACATGGCGAGTTCCAGCCAGCCCCGACTGTTCGTTACCGGCGCGACCGGCCAGCTCGGGAGCCTCGTGATCCACGAACTCCTGAAGCGGGTTCCGGCGAGTAACATTGTGGCGGGCGTCCGGTCGACTGATCACGACGTCGCCACGCAGTTCGCCGCGCAAGGCGTCGAGGTCCGCGTCGCCGACTATACGCGGCCCGACACCCTGTCGGCAGCCTTCGAGGGCATCGATCGGCTGCTGGTGATCTCGTCGAGCGCCATGGGCGAACGCCGTGCCCAGCACGAGAATGTCATCGACGCCGCGAAGGCCGCAGGTGTTGGGCTGCTCGCCTATACAGCCTGCTTCATGCCGACACGTCGCCCCTCGCCATGGGTGAGGAACACCGGCAGACCGAAGCGCTTCTGAAGGCTTCCGGCCTTCCGTTCGCGCTTCTCCGGCATGGGTGGTATACGGAGAACCACGTTGCCTCGATCCCGCCCGCACTCAAATACGGAGGCAGTGCTCGGCAGCGCGGGGAAGGGCGTCTGTCCGCCACGCGCGCGGACTTTGCCGAGGCCGCCGCTTTCGTGCTTACGACCGACGATGGTCATGCGGGACGCGTCTATGAACTGGCTGGCGACGAGAGCTACACGCTTGCCGACTTGGCCGCCGCGATCGCGGCGGCCTCCGGCAAGCCAGTCGCCTACAGGGACATGCCCAAGGCGGACTTTAAAGGCGCGCTTATCGGTATGGGGCTTCCCGAGGACGTGGCCGAACTCATTGCGGACTCGGACATCGGCGCCTCGAAGGGTGGACTGGAAGAAAATTCCCGCCAACTGAGTGCGTTGATCGGCCGCCCGACAACCCCCTACTGCCAAACCGTCGAACGGGCGGTTTCCGCCGCCTGAAGTCGGCGCGACTTCGAGGAGCCTGCGGCACACTTCCGATCGAGGCTCACGATACGGCCTGTGGCCCCTCGGGCCATGGCTCCGGGCCACAGTGGTGGTTGTTTGGGGACATTTCTGGGGACAATCGGACCAGGATTGAAGCGGATTCTCGGGGGCGCGATCAGGCGGATGGCGGCACCGTCTAGAGGGAAACCGTCAAATTGCCGGAAATAGGGCAGGGAACCACGCGCCTGGAAAGCGTGTTGGGGGTGAAAGCCTCTCGCGAGTTGGAATCTCGCCCCGTCCGTGCTTTAACTCGTTTCTCACGCCCGTTTGCCGGATCGATTCGGCGAGCGGGCGTTTTCTCTCAATCAGGTGGTTTCATTTCGTGGTTCTAATTCGCGCTTGTCAGCCCGCCGACGCCGAAGTGATTTGCGCTGAGGGAGCGCAGCGCGCCGGATTGCGGCGTCCGGGGCTTGATAACAGGTCAGGATGGCCGCCGGAATCTTTCAGCCGCCGAGCGCACAGAGATCCTTGAGTGGCATCTCTTTGAGCTCGCCACCTTCAACCCGTGAGCATGTCTTGTGGTGCCATGAGCGTGGCCACGTGAGTAACGAACAATTACCGGCGACGGCAGGCTGTCAATGGTCGCATTGTTCCAGCGGTGGGATGTGCGGCCACAGTTGCCGGCAGTTTCCGGCTTGCCACGGCCGTCCTACTTTTGCATCGCTCCTATGTACCCTCAGCGCGCTGGAACCGCGCGCGACCGCGGGCACGCGCCGGTGGATGTTGTCGTGATCACAGCGCTTAAAAGTGAAGACGACGCGGTACGCAAATACACCTTGGATATCTCGTCTCTAAAGTGCGCGACAGCATCTTTTTTGCGGTGGGCGTTGTGCAGGCTGGCGAAACTACGGTCAGCGTCGCGGCGACCTGCGTCGGGGAGATGGGTATGGTACCCGCCGCGATCGTGACGACAAAAGCGATCAAAGCACTGCGCCCGAGTTATGGTTATGGCGGGTATTTGTGCTGGCGTTGGAGATCTTGTTAGGATCGGTGATCTGATTGTGGGGCTGCGATGTCTTCGACTATCCGTGTTGGTAAACGGACGCGCGATGGATTCCAGCCTGACTTCCCATTTGTGCCGATGGAACCCGCGGACAAGAATGCAGTGCAAGCGATGTTCCAAGACCCGATGTTGCTATCCCGTATCGCCGACCGCTGGAGCGATGGGGAGCGACCGGCGTATGGGATCACGGCGCGGATTGGTGACCAGCTCGCCACCGGGGCCAGCAAGGTCACGTCTGCGGCCCTTGAGGAAATCAAGCGCAATGCGCGGAGCGTACTGGGGTTAGACGTGGAGGCATATGGCGTGGCTAAAGCGGTATTTCACGAGGGCTATGGGCGGCTGCGATCGATTATTGCTAAATGCGTGTCCCGATTATGCCGACGAATCGGGCGATGGGCCCTTTAGACGATTTTGCTGCTATGTATCGGCTTGCTTTGTCAAAGATCTCATTGTCCAACACATTGGACCGCGTGTGGCTGAGCGTCTGCGAGGAGACTTTATAGCTACTACTTACCATGAGTAGGAACTTCCAAGGATTGCCATTTAGCCTTAAATGCGTTGGGCGGTGCAGTTGCTTTGGTCTCGTGACGTCGCAAGGTGATCGGTGATCATGAAGCCACGGCGATTCGCGACTGCCTCGGTGCTGTCATGGACGAACCCACTCGCGGCCGCGACCACTGCAACGCGTTGGTCCTCCCGCCATCATTACCATTCGTTGGCGGGAGCGTCCCGGGGGGGCTCAACGCCGAGGTGCCGGAAATCGACGTGCACAGCGCGGTGAAAAGGCGGCGAGCCGTGGTCCGCGGTGGTGGCGCAGGTCCCCGCTGACCGTCGCGCCTTACCCGTCGTCGTCATTCCCCGGATCGCTGCCCTCGACGGACGATCGGGCCCGATGAACACGAGGTAACTCGACGGGTGACTGGCCAGCCGCCTGGCGCTTTGCATTCAACGCCGCGAGTCCCGTCGTCCTCAGTGCGGCCCAGCGCCTGAGCACTTCCCGTGACTGCGCCTCCGCACGATCGCACGCCGCGACCTCTCTCGTCGTCGGCGCGACATCCGCGCCCTGCATCGCCATCGCCGCGGCTAGCAGGACCCCTCTCACGCTCTCGAGCGTCGGAGGCCCGGCTGGTTCCGCGCGACCTGGCGGTCCGGCTGGCGCACCGTGCGCGGGCTCGCGGGCGCAGTGATTCAACCTGCGCCTTGAAGGCATCGACCTCGCTGCCTTTCAGGCTGTCCAGCCGCTCCACGAGCGCGCGCGCGGTCAAGTACGCCAGGTCCGCTTTGTCGGCGCCTTCGTACATTCGGTGGGTGAGCGCAGCCAGCTGTGCGAGCCCTGCTGCCAATGTCTTTACCCGAGGGTCGAGCCGAAGGGCCAGTGGTTGCGAAAATGTCTTGCCGCCGGCCGTGAGACGCACCGTGTAAGCTCCCGGTGGTGCCCAGGGCGCGTCGGTCACCGGAGCAGTCCGGTGGGGAACTGCTCCCACATCGGCTCCACCGCCAGCTGGCCGCCCGCCATCAATGGCGATCGGCGCGTAGCGGAGATCCCAACTGACGCGATGCATACCCGCCTCCGTCGAGATCACGTTCGGGGGCGCCGGCCAGTAGAGCGGCAGCGCGCAGTCCGGCGCGTCCGGCGTCTTCTGGCACAGGCGGTTGTATGCCGCCGAGTCGAGCGCGGGATCGGGGTGACGAATCGGGTCGTCGCTGGAATAGGAGCGGATGATCTCTCCGGATGCGTCGAGGATGTCGAGTGTGACGTCGCCCTGCGCCGCGGTCGGGAGGTAGTAGTCGATGATCGCGCCCGTGGGTGGATTCTCGCCGGCCGGGAGCTCGGGCGGCCAGGGCGTCGGATCGTTGGTGCCGAAGCGAACGCGCAGCGCCGGCTCCGGCTTGAACAGATATGCCGTGGTCGCTGCACGGGCGGCGCCCGCCTGTCGGAGCGGCGTCACGTCGTCGAGGATCCAGTACCCGCGGCCGTGCGTGGCCGCAACGAGATCGGAACAGTGACAGGTCGATGTCATCCTTCACCTGCAGGTCGCGCACGGAGATCGCCGGCATGTCGAGCCGGAGCGACTCCCAGTGATCCCCGTCGTCGAACGAGACCCACACCTGCGTCTCCGTCGCAGCGTACAGCAGGCCCTTGACCCGGGGATCCTCACGGATCGAGTTGGCCGGGGCGCCCGGCGCGATGCCGTTGTCGATCTCGGTCCACGTCTTGCCGCCGTCGTGCGTGCGCCAGAAATGTGGATTGAGATCGTCGATCCGCATTGTGTTGGCGGCCGCATAGGCCGTGCGCGCATTGAAATGCCCCGCATCCAGATTGAAGATGCGGGTCCATGGCTTGATCCCGGCGGCGTGACGTTGGCCCACGTCGCACCCCCGTCCGTCGTCACCTGGATGTTCCCGTCATCCGTGCCGGCCCACAGCACGGTGGCGCGAAGCGGGGAAGGGGACAGCGCGGTAATCGCGCCCTGCGGGCCTGCGGTGACGCCTCCGGCGTACCGGCCTGCACTCGCCGGCACTGGCCAATTCTGCCGCGCGAGATCCGGGCTGATGCGGGTCCAGCAATGTCCACGGTCGCCCGTTTTCCAGACGGCGTTCGAGACGTAAAAGAGGGTCGTCGGGTCCAGCGGCGACCAGTTGATCGGCATCGTGCGCACGTTCCGGTTGAACGCCGCAACAACCGTCGCCGGGCCGCCCCGCACCGCGGGTGTGCTCATATCAGGCCCCACCAACGTCGTCTGGCCAGTCTTTCTATTGTAGAGCGACACGTTGGTCCGCGCGCTGGCGAACACCTGGTCGGGGTCCGCGGGATCGGGCGCCGCAATGCCGTATTCCTGGATATTGACGGGATGCCAATCGTGGAACGTGATCTCGCCGTCATTCGATCGGCTGTCCACGCAGGCGGACCCGGCGTCCTGTTGCCCGCCACACACCCGATACGGAAACGCGTTGTCGGTCGAGACGTGGTACATCGCCGCCGTCGGCTGTGTGTACCAGTTGCTCCACGATACGCCGCGATTCGCGGAGACGACACCGCCCTGGTCAGAAACCTCGAGGATGATGTCCGGGTTGTTGGGATTGATCCACGTCTTCTGATAGTCGTCGCCACCTGGCGACCCGCGCACGGCCGACCACGTCGCGCCACCGTCTTCCGTCCGCCAGAACACGATGGACGAGCTGTAGACGACGTCGGCGTTCTTCGGGTCAACGGCGAGGGTGGGGAGGTCGCCGCCCCCGATCCGCAGCAGCGGACGGCCGTCATGGTGCGGAGACCGCGCGCTATCGACGGCGTTCGCGGCGGTGCCAGCGGGCTCCCAGTGCTCCCCTCCGTCCGTGGTCTTATAGAAGCCGACGACCGTCGGGCTGGAACGGGCGACTCCACTCGCCGGCGGCCCACCCGCCGGAGCACTCCCTCCCGGCGGAGGCGCCGCGATCGCCGCATACAACACGCTCGGATTGCTTGGCGCGACAGCCAAGTTGGCTTCGACGATCGACGCCGGCAGTCCGTCAGTCAGCGGCTTCCACGTCGTCCCGCCGTCCACCGACTTGAAGATGCCGCCGCCCGGCCGATCGAACGCGCCGCCCTCCACGAACGCCTGCTGCTGCACCCACAACGCAGCATCCCGATGTTCGGATTAGCTCGGATCCAGGCGAACGTCGTTGCCGCTGGTGTAGTCATCCTTGTATAGGACCTTCTCGAACGTCTGCCCGCCGTCCGTTGAGCGGAAGATCCCACGCTCGGCGTTCGGACCATAGGGGTGCCCGAGCGCGGCCACGAAGAACCGGTTGGGATTCGTCGGATCGACCTCGATATTCGCGATCATCTGCGTGTCGCGGAGGCCGAGGTGGACCCAGGTCTTGCCTGCGTCAGTCGATTTATAGACGCCGTCGCCGATCGCGAGGTCGGGCCGGATGATGCCCGCACCGGTCCCGACGTAGATCACGTTCGGATCGGAGGGCGCGACGGCGATCGCGCCGATGGCGCCCGTCGGCTCCTTGTCGAACAAGGGGACCCACGTCGACCCGTAATCGGTCGAGCGCCACACACCGCCGTCATCGAAACCGATATAGAAGACGTTGGGCTGGCTCGGCACTCCGGACAGCGCGCGCGCACGACCGCCGCGCGTTGGGCCGATCATCCGCCAATGCATCGCGGAGTAAACGGGAGGGGGAGGCGATTGCGCGGCGGCGGGGGCCGAGGCGGCGGCAGCGGCGGCCATCAGCACACGGTGCCGGAGAAGCGGACCAGCAACGGGCGGGCGCAATCCTGTCCGGACAGCATATGTGATCCTTCTGTGCGAGGAATGGGGAATTCAACGATCCGCCCGCCCGAGCACAGGATGCTCGCGCGCGCGGTCGCGCATGCTAAGATTTCCGGATCTAGCAACCGTAGCCTTTGTCGTGGTGAGGATTCAGCGCCGCTCAGGCGTGGTGATTCCGCGCTCGTGGCACGCTATGCTCGGCGGCCGCGGCGCGTGCGCAGGTCGTGCAGGGCACCGTCCGCGGCGGCGGTGCCCCCTCGTCGGTGCGACGGTCCGCCTTCTCGAGCTCATCGGATGGAGCGCACGGACGCGAGGGTCGTTGCGGTTCACCGACGTCCCCACGGCACCTATCGGGTTTACGCCGGTGTCCTCCTACCTCGCCCCCACCGACACCGTGCGCCCACCGGAGGCGTGGTGTCGGCCTCTTCGACCTGACGCCGTCCGCCATCCCGCTCAAGGAGATCGTCGTCTCCGGATCGCCGGCCGCCCGCCCGGCGGACGAGCAGTACCAGTCGGTCGAATCGAAGTCCGAGGTCGAATTGACAATAGCCCAGGGATGAGCTTCGCGGAGAAAATGACCGACCTCCCAGGGGTCACCGCCCGCTCGAATGGATCGACACCGTCGCGGCCCATCCTTCAGGGTTAGGCGACAATGAAGTGCTGGTGCTGGAGGACGGCCTCCGCATAGGCGACATCGCTACCTACGACCGGGCGCACGCGACACCATCGACGCGCTGAGTTTCCGCAGATCCACGCGGTACGCGGACCCGCGACCATCTGTACGGCCCCAATACGATCGGCGGGCTTGTCAACGTCATCACCAACCTGGTGCCGATCGCGTCCGACCGCCCGCTCTCAGGCACCGCCGGGTCGAAGGCAATAGCGTCAGCCACGAGTACGCCGCTGCATCAACAACGTGTATACGCTCGGCAAACCGCGTTCGCTGTCGCGGCGGCCTGCATTCAGGAGACATTGGGATCCCCAAAAGGACCTACACCGTGCCGGGCACGGATTTGGGCTTCCGCCTCAACCACATCCCGCAGTCCGGCGACGGCACCCGCGAGGGCGGGGTAGGGTATTCGTATCAGAGTGGATTGACATGGTTGCATCGGCG